>NZ_JBIVQP010000003.1:0-1514520 GCF_044755245.1 Streptomyces sp. NPDC092369 | reverse complement strand
GCCCGGTTACATTCCGAACCCGGAAGCTAAGCCTTACAGCGCCGATGGTACTGCAGGGGGGACCCTGTGGGAGAGTAGGACACCGCCGAACAATTGTTGAGGAAACCCCCGTACCGTTTATTCGGTACGGGGGTTTTCTGCGTTTACGGTCCACATCTAGGGTTGGTTGCATGCGCTATGACCTCGTCATCTTCGACAACGACGGCGTCCTCGTCGACAGTGAGCCCATCTCCAACCGGCTTCTCGCCGCGTACCTGACCGAGCTCGGGTATCCGACGTCGTACGAGGACTCGCTCCGTGACTACATGGGCTCCGCCATGCACCGGGTCCACGAACTGGTGGCGGAGCGGACCGGGGAGTCGTTGCCGGCTGACTTCGATGATGTCTTTCATGCGCGGGTGTTCGCCGCGTTCGAGCGGGAGTTGCGGCCGGTGCCTGGGGTTGAGGGCGTGCTCGCGAAGCTTGCTGAGGGCGGGGTGCCGTACTGCGTGGCCTCCTCGGGGAGTCATGAGCGGATTCGGGTGGGGCATCGGACGACCGGGCTGGACCGGTGGTTCGACGAGGCTCGGATCTTCAGTGCTCAGGATGTGGGGCGGGGGAAGCCCGATCCGGATCTGTTTCTGTATGCGGCGGAGCGGATGGGCGTCTCGCCCGGGCGGTGTGTGGTCGTCGAGGACTCTCCGCTCGGGGTGCAGGCGGGGGTCGCGGCCGGGATGGATGTGCTCGGGTTCACCGCCATGACGTCGGGGGAGAAGCTTGCGGGCGCCGGCAAACTCTTCGCGGACATGGGCGAGTTGGTCGAGCTGCTGGACTGACCGACCGTTGGTGGACTGACATTTGTCATGCCGAGCTCCGGACGATCGTTTCTACTGGGGGACCCCGCCCGGCGGCCAAGCTGAGGGCATGACGACGAAGACGAGCAAGCAGAGCACCTTCGGTCCGCTGGTCGTGGATGTGGCGGTCCCTCTCGGTTCGTACTACCTGTTCAAGGACGCCTTCGGGATGAGCACCTTCGCGGCGCTGGCCTGGAGCAGTGTGGTTCCGGCCCTGCGGACGGTCTGGAGCCTGGTGAGGGAGCGGCGGACGAACGGGCTGGCCGGGCTCATCCTCGTCGTCAACGTGGTCTCCCTGGTGCTGAGCTTCGTCGCCGGTGACCCGCGGCTGATGCTCGCCAAGGACAGTGCGGTCAGCAGCACGATCGGGATCGGGATTCTGGTCTCGGTGGCCCTGGGCCGGCCGATGATGACCGCCGGTATGAAGCCCTTCCTGATCAAGGGCGACCGGGCCAAGGAGGCTGCCTGGCAGCGGCTGGCGTCCGGTCGGGCGGCCGCCTCGGCGGACTTCCTGCGCAAGGAGCGGACGTTCTCGGTGGTGTGGGGCGTGGCGCTGCTCGCCGAGTGTGTGGCGCGGGTCGTGGGGGCGTACACCATCCCGGTGGACACCATGGTGTGGCTGGGGACGGTGGTCATGGCCGGCGTGATGGTGCTGACCTTCCTCGTCAGTGGTGCGCTGGCCGCCGGGCCGATGGCGGAGATGGTCGCCGCTGAATCTGCCCCTGAAGCTGAATCTGCAGCTGAATCTGCATTTGAAGCCGAGGCCGACACCGCGAGCCAGGACGTGGGCCTCCAGGTCCCGGTCGAGGTCGCCGTCGCCGCCTGACGCTCGTAAGAGGACACATGGGTAAAGCTGAAGGAAATTCATCTTTGGCTGGATCTACCCACAGGTAGCCTGGGGCCCTACGCTCGCCGCCATGACAGATGTGCTGCGGCGCGGTAGGGCCTCTTTGGCGTTGAGCTTCTTCGCCCAGGGCGCCGTCTTCGCCCTTCTCGTGACCCGGATCCCGGCCATTCAGGACCGGTACGGGGTTTCCGACGCGCTGCTGCCCGCCTTCCTGGCCGCCGTGCCGATCCTGGCCGGCGTCGGGAGTGTGACGACGGAGCAGTTGGTGAAACGGGTCCCGCCCAGTCTGCTGCTGCGGTGGTCCCAGCCCGTGGTGATGCTGGCGCTGCTCGGCGTCGGGGCCGGGGACTCCAAGGTCGAACTGGGCATCGCGCTCGTCGCGTTCGGGCTGGCCGTGGGTGCGCTGGACGCCTCGATGAACATGCTCGGGGTGAGTCTGCAGCGGGCGTACGGGCGCAGCATCATGCTCAGTTTCCATGCCGTGTACAGCCTGGGCGGGATCGTGGGGGCCTCGCTGGCGTGGGTGGGGGCGCACTGGCATCTCGCGCTGTGGGTCTCGTATCTGCCGGTCGTGGCCGTGCTGTTGCCGGCCGCGCTGGTGGGGAGTCGGTGGTACGTCGACGGGGACGGCGGCGAGGGTGGCGGCTCGGCGGCGGAGGCGGACGCGGCGGCGAAGGGGGCCGGTGGTGGTGTCGTCTTCAAGATGCTGCTGCCGTTGTGTCTGGTGATGACCTTCGCCTATATCGGGGACTCGACCGTCTCCAACTGGAGTGCGAAGTATCTGCAGGACGTGCTGGGGAGTTCGGAGCAGCTCGCGACCGTGCCGTACAACGTGTACATGGTGACCACGCTGCTGGGGCGGGCGCTCGGGGACTTCGGGGTGCGGCGGTTCGGGGCCGTGGTGGTCGTGCGGGTGGGGGCGTTGGTGGCGGCGGGTGGGTTCGCCGTGGTGGCGCTGGCGCCGGGGCCGTGGGTCGGGATGCTCGGGTTCACGCTGCTGGGGCTGGGGTTGTGTGTGCTGGTGCCGCAGACGTTCGCGGCGGCCGGGCGCATGTTCCCGGGGGCGTCGGACGCGGCGATCGCGCGGCTCAATGTCTTCAACTACGTGGGATTTCTTATTGGTTCGCCGCTCGTGGGGGCGTTGGGGGACGCGTGGAGCTATCGCGGGGCGATGCTCGTGCCGATGGTGTTGGTGCTGGTGACACTGGTGTACGCCAAGTCGTTCGCTCCTCAACAGGACCGATACGGTGGCGGGCATGAGCGGCCGCGCACAGCTGATGTGGGACGAGGCAGTAACGGGCTATGACTTCGGTCGGGACCATCCGATGGACCCGATCCGGCTCGCCCTGACCAGGCGACTCGTCGACGCCTTCGGGCTCGACAAGGACGTCGACGTGGTCGCGGCGAAGCCGGCCGGGGAGTCGACGCTGCGGTTGGTGCACCGGGAGGACTACGTCGAGGCCGTGAAGGCGGCTTCGGCGGATCCGGGGGCCGCGGATGGGGCGTACGGGCTCGGGACGATCGATGATCCGGCCTTCGCGGGGATGCACGAGGTGTCCGCGCTGATCGCCGGGCAGTCGGTGGGGGCCGCGGAGGCCGTGTGGGGCGGGGACGCGATGCACGCCGTGAACTTCGCGGGTGGGTTGCATCATGCGATGCCCGGGGGCGCGTCGGGGTTCTGCATCTACAACGACGCCTCGCTTGCCATCGCGCGGCTGCTGGAGCTCGGTGCCGAGCGGGTCGCGTACATCGATGTGGACGTGCATCACGGGGACGGGGTGCAGGCCGCGTTCTGGGAGGATCCGCGGGTTTTGACGATCTCCCTGCATGAGCATCCGCGGACGCTGTTTCCCCAGACCGGGTGGCCGGAGGAGACGGGGTCCGGGGCGGGGGAGGGGGCGGCTGTGAATGTCGCGTTGCCTGCGGGGACCGGGGATGCGGGGTGGTTGCGGGCGTTTCACGCTGTCGTGCCGGAGTTGATTGCCGACTTCCGGCCGCAGGTGTTGGTGACGCAGCACGGGGCCGATACGCATTTTGAGGATCCGCTGGCGCATCTGGCCGTTTCGCTGGACGCGCAGCGGGCTGTCCAGGTGGCGTGTCATGAGCTGGCGCATGCGTACGCCGACGGGAAGTGGGTCGCGTTGGGGGGCGGGGGGTACGCCGTGGTGGAGGTGGTGCCGCGGTCCTGGACGCATCTGGTGGCCATTGCCGCGGGGCGGGAGATCTTGCCGGAGACGCTTGTGCCGGAGAGTTGGCGGCAGGAAGTGTTCGCTCGGACGCGGCAGTTGGGGCCTGGGCGGATGACCGATGGGCGGTGGCCGGTGGCCTTTGCCGAGTGGGACGCGGGATACGACCCTGCGGATCGGTTGGATCAGGCTGTGTTGGCCACTCGGCGGGCGGTCTATCCGTTGCGGGGGTTGTTGGCGTAAGGGCGTTGGCGCGAAGGGGCGTTGGGGTTGCTGAGGTGGGCGCGGCCGGCGTAGCGGGGTTTCGCTTGCCCGCGCTTGCGGGGTGCCGCTGCGCCCACCCGTGCCGCCCCAGCGGCACGACTGCCCGCAGTTGGGTGGGTGTCAGCGGCATCCCTTGGCGGTGTCAGCTGCAGTGGCCCCAGTCGCTGGAGGTGGCGCTGCCGATGGTGCCGATCCACGAGACGCAGTAGCCGCGGCCGTTGACGTAGACCGGGCCGGCATAGCTCGTGTACTGGCCGGCATCCACGGCGTCGCCTTCCTCGCTCTCCAGGGCCGTCAGCCTGACCTCCATGTAGAGCTTGGCGCCCGCGGTGTTGCGGATGGTCACGGCGCAGTTCTTGCCCTTGGCCTCGTTCCAGGTCAGGTAGGTCGTGCCGGAGTTGCCCACCGGCGTGGAGTCGATGACCTTGTACCCGGTGCCGCAGACGCCGTTGTAGGCCGCGGCCGCCGACTTGGCGGCGACCGGCTTCACGGTCGCCGCGGAGGCCGGCGAGGTGCCGGCGATGGCGCCTCCGACCGCCAGGACGGTGAGTGCGGCGGCCGTTGTGACGCGACGGGACAGCTTCGTGTTCATGGTGTTCCCCCGGTTGTGGTGATGCTTGGTCAACTTGCATGGATCGGTTGGTCGTTGCCGTCCATGCACAGTGAGACCCAGGGCCCCGTGCGTTGGTTGTGGTGCCGTCTGTCACCGTTCTGTCACCGGGAACGGCACCGGTCTCTAGGCCAACCGTGCGGTGTTCCCGCCGTTCCCGCCGCGCCGCGCACCCCCGTCCGTCACCATCGCACTCGTGTTGAGCACCGGAGCCCTGCGCGCCCATCTGCTGGCCGCCCGTCTGGCCGGGACGGTGGCCACCTCGCGGGAGGAGAGCCTGCGCAGCTATCGGCTCTTCGCCGCGCGGGACCCTCGGGTGATGATCGGGATCGATCCTGAACGGACCTGGCGGCAGCGGGACGTGATCCAGTTGATGGCGGACAAGTGTGGGGTTTCGGCCGATCCGCAGCACACCTCAGGCCATGATGTGATTGATCCGGAGCGGACTCTGACCGCTCTGGATGCCTTCGCGGAACGACTGGGCGCGGCTGCTGAGCGTGGCGCCCCCGTGCTGTTCGGCACCGGCCACCCCCATCGGCTCCTCGGCTTCTACGCCGCGCTTGCGGACGCGCTGTCGGCGGCGGGATGTACCGTTCTCACACCGGCGCATGGTCGCTGTGTCGACATAACGACCCGGTTCGGTCTACGCACGTACAACCTTGACTACGTACGAGGAGTCGCGCTCGTCCGCGAACCCGGCCCCACTCGCCCCGGTTGTGCGACCGGCGCACACACGCACTCACCGCTCCCGGTTCGGACCGTTCTGGCCGCGGCGGCGGAGGCCGGCGGCCCTCTTCCCGAGCTGGTCGTCGGGGACCACGGATGGGTCTGCGGAGCAGGTCAGCTGGGGTTCGAGGCGATGGGGCTGGGGGATACCGACGACCCCGCGCTCTTCGTCGGAGAGGCAGAGGGGTCCGTGTCCGTCGTCGTTCCACTTGATGACGCTGTGCGGTCTGATTACTACCGGCCGCTTACCCGCTACGTACTCAATCGAGCGTGTCTGTCACAGTAGGCCGCCGATGGGTGCACCTCTTCCCCACTCGCATCACACGCCCCTACATTGGGGAGTGAGCACGCAACGACGAAGAGTCACCGGAAGGGGAAGCCGGTGACCGTCGAGTGCGGAAGGTTCAGGTGTGTCATGGCTGCAGCTGGCGAGAGGCCTCTGAACGAGGTTCAGTTCCTTACCGTGGCGGAAGTCGCCTCGGTGATGCGAGTGTCGAAGATGACCGTGTACCGGCTGGTGCACAGCGGTCATCTGCCCGCGATCCGGGTCGGACGTTCGTTCCGTGTACCGGAGCAAGCGGTGCACGAGTACCTCCGCGAGAGCTATGTGGGGGTGGAGACAGCCTGACGGCGGCTTCCGGACCTCCCGGAAGACCCTCAATTACGACCTCAGCGCTCGGGCGGGTAGGCTGGCCCCTTGTAGGTCGTATGGGCCCATGGCGCCCAGCACCGAGTGATGAGAAGTGAGCGAGGGTAGTCGTGGGCTCTGTTATCAAGAAGCGGCGCAAGCGGATGGCTAAGAAGAAGCACCGCAAGCTGCTCAAGCGCACGCGCGTTCAGCGTCGCAACAAGAAGTAAGCGACGCCGTAGAGCGTGTTTCTGTGGCCCCCCACCGCATCCGGTGGGGGGCCACAGGCGTTTGTCATGCCGTCTGGATACCGCCACTTCGGGCGGCGGGCGGTCATCACAGCGCAACACCGACCCGCTAAGTTGGCCGACATGGGGAACGCGGCAGCCGACAGGGCTCGTCGACGGCTGGAAGGAAGGCGCTGATCTTGGGGAAGGTCGTGCTCGTGACCGGGGTGGCCCGCAGGCTCGGGGGCCGGTTCGTACGACGGATCCAGCGTGACCCACAGGTGGACCGGGTCATCGCCGTGGACGCGGTCCCGCCCGAGCACCATCTCGGGGGCGCCGACTTCATCCAGGCCGACATACGGCAGCCCGGCATCGCGCGGGTCCTGGCCGAGACGGGCGCCGACACCGTCGTACACCTCGATGTGACGGCGATGGCGCTGGGCAGTGGCAGCCGGACCACGGTCAAGGAGACCAACGTCATCGGCACGATGCAGCTGCTCGGTGCCTGTCAGAAGTCGCCGACGGTGAAGCGGCTGGTGGTGAAGTCCAGTACGAACGTCTACGGGTCGGCGCCCCGGGATCCGGCCGTGTTCACCGAGACGACCCCGCCCAAGTCGCTGCCCAGCGGCGGCTTCGCCAAGGACACGGTGGAGGTCGAGGGGTACGTGCGCGGGTTCGCGCGGCGGCGGCCGGATGTGGCGGTGTGCGTGCTGCGGTTCGCCAACATCCTCGGGCCGACCTCGGACACCCCGCTGACCTCGTACTTCTCGTTGCCGGTGCTGCCGACGGTGTTCGGTTACGACCCGCGGCTGCAGTTCGTGCACGAGGACGACGTGATCGAGGTGCTGCGGATCGGCTCGCATGAGCCGGCGCGGGGCACGCTCAACAGCGGGACCTTCAACATCGCCGGGGACGGCGTCCTGTTGCTGTCCCAGTGCTCGCGGCGGCTGGGGCGGCCGACGGTGCCGTTGCTGCTGCCGGCGGTCACCTGGGCCGGATCGCTGGTGCGTACGCTGGGCATGACGGACTTCTCGCCCGAGCAGATCCGGCTGTTGACCCACGGCCGGGTCGTGGCGACGGACCAGATGCGCGAGACGCTCGGGTTCCGGCCGAAGTACACGACGGCGGAGACCTTCGCGGACTTCGCGCGCAGCCAGGGTCCCGGACTCCTGCCCCCGGAGGCCCTCGCGGGGGCCGTCGACCGGCTCGCCGCGCTGCCCGCCCTGGGCGGCGGCCAACCCCCGACGCAGAGCGCCAACTGAGGAGCGCATCAACGATGGCTGATGCCAAGGTCATTCCGTTCGACGACGACCGGTCCCGCTCGGGTGCCGTATCGCGGCCGGCGCGGCGTCGGAGCGCGGGGAGCCGGCGCGGCAAGACCGCGGAACCCGCGCTGGTCCACGAGGTACAGCCCCTGCCCAGCAGGGCGCCGGCGCAGGATGATGTTCCTGTGACGCATGAGGAACAGCCGCCCGAGGGACCCCAGGACGTCGGCGATCTGGAGCGCCGGATCGCGAGCGGACTGTCCTTCCTGCGCCGCCGGCTCACCGGCGACTACGAGGTCGACGACTTCGGTTACGACGAGGAGCTGACCGACCAGGTCCTGATGCCGGCGTTGCGCCCGGTGTACGAGAAATACTTCCGGGTCGAGGTCAAGGGCATCGAGAACATCCCGGCCGAGGGCGGGGCGCTGATCGTCGCCAACCACTCCGGGACGATTCCGCTGGACGGCGTGATGATGCAGATCGCCGTCCACGACAACCACCCGGCGAGCCGTCATCTGCGGCTGCTCGCGGCGGACCTGGTCTTCATGCTCCCGGTGGTCAACGAGCTGGCGCGCAAGGCCGGTCACACCCTCGCCTGCGCCGAGGACGCCGAACGGCTGCTGGCCCGCGGTGAGTTGGTCGGTGTGATGCCGGAGGGCTTCAAGGGCATCGGCAAGCCGTTCGGCGAGCGCTACAAACTCCAGCGCTTCGGGCGCGGCGGCTTCGTCTCGACGGCCCTGCGTCAGGGCACCCCGATCGTCCCGTGCTCGATCGTGGGTGCGGAGGAGATCTACCCGATGATCGGCAACTCCAAGACCCTCGCCCGGGTCCTGGGCTTCCCCTACTTCCCGATCACGCCGACCTTCCCCTGGCTGGGCCCGCTGGGCGCGATCCCGCTCCCCACGAAGTGGACGATCCAGTTCGGCGAACCGATCCCCACGGACGGCTACCCGCCGGAGGCGGCGGAGGACCCGATGCTGATGTTCAACCTGACGGACCAGGTACGGGAACAGATCCAGCACACGCTGTACAAGTTGCTCGTACAGCGGCGGTCGGTTTTCTTCTGAGCCACTGGCTTTCGGATACGTCGATGGGGGCGCCCTTCTGAGAAGGGCGCCCCCATCGAGCTGTTGAGCCGTGGAGCTAGTTGGCGTTTTCGCCGTCGATTCCCAGGCCGGGGAGGAGGCCGGGGAGGAGGGGCGGGATCGTCACGTCCGGGGCTGTGCCGGTGGACTTGGACGGGGACGGGGAAGCGCTGCTCGTGGAGCCCGGTGGGTCGAGGAGGCCGCCCGTGTTGCCGCCGAGCAGGCCGTCGTCGCCGGTCTCGGCCGACTTGCTGGGGGTGGACGAGTGGCTGCCCTCGGAGGTGCCGGTGCCCGTGCTCGGCTTCGTCGAGCGGTCGGTGCCGGACGACGTGCCCCCGGACCCCGTACCGGAGCTCTGGCGGTTGCCGCCGCTGCTGGTGCTGCCCTTGGCCGGGGGCTTGGGGAGCAGGGACTGCAGCGGGGCGACCTCTTCGTCTATGGCGTCGAAGACCGAGGACACCTCGTCGCTGACGTCGCCGAGCTGGACCGGCAGGCGGTCGCGGAGGGCGCCCCAGGCCTCGCGGTGCGAGCGCGAGAAGGCGTCGAGGGCCTGGATGGGGCCCAGTTTGTCCGGGTCGCGCTCGTACGCCTCGTGCAGCAGTCGGTGGCCCTCGGCCGCGTCGTGCCGCATGCCCGACAGGGCACGTCGGATCTCGCCCAGCGACTCGTGGTCCAGGGGGCCACCGCGGTCGCGCTCCATCAGCCGACGGGCCTCGCTCAGCCGGTTGGAGGCCTGGTCGAGATAGGCGACTCCACGCTCGTCGTCCCCCTCGGAGAGGTAGTTGAGCTTGAAGTCCTCGATGCCTCGCTTGAGGCCGTAGAGCGAGTCACCGGGCAGCGCGTCCGAGCTGGCAGCGGCGACTCCGCCGAACGCGCTCGCCGCGACACCGACACTGAGCCCGCCGGCGGCGAGCCCCTTGGTGAGTCGCGATCTCGGCCGCAGTTTTCCCAGCGGGCTCGCCCGGTGCGCGCCCCGGGCCCGGTGGGAACGCTGCTCCGGTACCGATGGGTCCGTCGCCGCGCCTCCCGCGCCCTCCTGGAGCATGGCCTCGAACGCGGCCACCAGCTGAGCCCGCTGGACGACCTTCACCTCGGGGTCCAGCATCGGCCTCGGCAGGTCGCCGAGACACTCCGTGAGGGCCATCAGGCGGCCCTGTTCGGTCTGTTCCGCAGCAGCCGGAGCCGGGGCCGGTCCTTCGGACTGCTCGGCCGCAGGGTCCCTGTCGGACTGCTCCTCCAGGGCCTGGGCGAAGGCGTTCGCCCGCCGGTGCGCCGATACGTTCGCGATCACTGGCGGCACCTCCTCTCGTCATGACGGTCGACTCCCCTGGGATCCGGACGGTTGCCCATCTCGATCGCTTCCACACGATCGAGTGATCGGGCTTTGGCCCGGACGTGACCACAGGGAGCCTGCATCCCGCACAACGAGCGGCGTGGCACTTGGGTTACGGACGACGGATGATCGGATCGGGAAGTCAACGGACTTTCACTGAACGTGAGTTGGGTGTGGCGGAGAGTGGCGCACTCAGCGTGCGTCGTCCGGCAGGAGCCGGGCGAGCGTGCGCACCGCCCGGTACTGGAGGGTCTTGATCGCGCCCTCGTTCTTGCCCATGACGCGGGCGGTCTCGGCGACGGACAGCCCCTGGAGGAACCGGAGCGTCACGCACTCCTGCTGCTGAGGGTTGAGCCGTCGCACCGCGTCGAGCAGGGCGGCATTGGAGAGGGACTCCAGGACGGAGTCCTCGGGGGAGCGCGCGACCTCGTTGGCGTCGAGCATCTCGCCGGTCGTGACCTCAAGTCGGAAACGGCTGGACTTGAAGTGGTCGGCGACCAGGTTGCGGGCGATGGTCACCAGCCATGCGCCGAAGTCGCGGCCCTGCCAGGTGAAGGTCCCGATGCGCCGCAGGGCGCGCAGGAACGTCTCACTGGTGAGGTCCTCGGCGGTGGCCTTTCCGCCCACCCGGTAATAGATGTACCGGTACACGGTGTCGCTGTACTGGTCGTAGAGGCGCCCGAAGGCGTCGGCCTCGCCGGCCTGGGCGCGCTCGACGAGGTCCATCATGCGGGCGCTGTCACTGTCCGCGGCCGGGCGGCGCGCGGTGGTGGCGCCGGTGGTCCGCCCTCGTCTTCCGACGGCGGCGGTGCCGTCGGCCAGTGCGTAGCACGGGCCGACGGGGGTGGTGGCTACGGCAAGGGCGGGGACGGCGTACGCGGTGGGGACGAAGCCGCGCAACAGGTCTTGGACCGTTGCGCGCAGCGTAGCCAGGCCCGAGGCGTCAACCCCGACGTGTGGGTACACGGGACTCCCAGAGGCAGAGCTTCCATCACGTGCAGTGCGGGACCGTTCACCCGTCGTAGCGACGGAGGGGTACCGGTTTGCGTCTGAGGAGAATAACGCTTCGTGCAGGCACTGCTACACCCAGTTGCTCAAATCATCGATTACGTCGCTTCTGTAACCGATTGACGCACGATCAAGTACCGCAGAGTGACCGGTTGTTGATCGAATGCGTTCATATTCAGTCAGGGAACGGGGCGTGTTGTGGCCGTGTGCAGCCAACGTGACTGGACAGCGGGTTACGCGGGTAAGACCCGGGGATTGGCTGCGTTTGCCCTGCTACCGGCGTCGGCGGCTCAATGCGATCGCCGCCGCCGTGCCGCCCGCCACCGCACCGACGCCGGCCGCCGCCGGGATGCCGACCTTCGCCGCCCTGCGGGCCGTGCGGTAGTCGCGCAGCCGCCAGTCCAGCTTGCGGGCGTGCTTGCGCAGCTTGCTGTCCGGGTTGATGGCGTAGGGGTGGCCGACCAGAGAGAGCATCGGGATGTCGTTGTGCGAGTCGCTGTAGGCGGCGCAGCGGGACAGGTCCAGGCCCTCCGCCGCCGCGAGCGCCCTGACCGCCTCCGCCTTCGCGGGGCCGTGCAGCGGTTCGCCGACCAGCTTGCCCGTATAGACACCGTCTACCGATTCGGCGACCGTGCCGAGAGCGCCGGTCAGGCCGAGGCGGCGGGCGATCACCGTGGCGATCTCCACCGGGGCCGCCGTGACCAGCCACACCTTCTGGCCCGCGTCCAGGTGGGCCTGGGCGAGCGCGCGGGTGCCGGGCCAGATGCGCTCGGCCATGTACTCGTCGTAGATCTCCTCGCCGATCGACTGCAGCTCGGCGACGCGGTGGCCCTTGACGATCGACAGGGCCGAGTCGCGGGCGTCCTGCATGTGCTCGGGGTCCTCGGAGCCCGCCAGCCTGAACCAGGCCTGCTGCCAGGCGAACCTGGCGAGGTCGCGGGTCTCGAAGAACTTCCGCTTGTACAGGCCCCGGCCGAAGTGGAAGATCGACGCGCCCTGCATGACGGTGTTGTCGAGGTCGAAGAAGGCGGCGGCCTTGTCGTCGCCGAGCACCGGGAACTCCGGCTCCTCCACCGCGAGATCGGCGTCGGTGGCGTCTTCAGCGTGCTGGGCTTCCTGCGAGGACTTGCGGGCTGCCTCCGCCGAGGCCTCGCCTGCCAACACGCTGCGTGCCGTGGCGGAGCGCCTACGGGGAGTGAGCCATCCGAGAGCGGCCATGGCGTGAGCATAGCCAGTTTGTTCGGTGGCTTCGGAGTCGAGAGGTTTGCTGGCTGTGAACTCTCCGCGACCGGTCCGTTAAAGAGGGGTCACAATGGCCGACATGAGTCCCCTCTTCCGGCGCAAGGCCGATCCCGGCGACCGTTTCGTCACGCTTGTCCGCAAGCCGGGCTGTCATCTGTGTGATGACGCACAGGTGGTGGTCGAGAAGGTCTGCGGCGAACTCGGCGTGCCGTGGGAGGCGAAGAGCATCGAGGCCGATCCGGAGCTGCACGACCGGTACTGGGAGCAGATTCCGGTGGTCCTGATCGACGGCGCGCAGCACACGTTCTGGCGTGTGAACGAGGAACGTTTGCGCAAGGCACTGACCGAGTAGTCCAAAGGCCCCGCGAAGTCGCTTAGGATCGACGGCGAACGGGTCTTGGGGGCGGGATTAGCGAGGAGCGTGTGCTGTTTTGCCTCCAAGAGAGAAGCGCGTGACGCCGGTCACGTTGGCCGGGCAAATCGGACACCATCTTTGTGCACGCGTTCACAAAGACATAGCCTGCTTTCGACGGGGCGGTCTGGGTTCGCGTGACCGCCTACAGCCCCGCTCTACCCGCAGGAGCACCGTGGCAACTGGCCGAACTCACCGACCGGCGACCCGAAGCCGAGGGATTCCCGAGGCCACCGTCGCCAGGCTTCCGCTGTACCTCCGAGCGCTGACCGCACTGTCGGAGCGCTCGGTACCCACGGTCTCCTCCGAGGAGCTGGCGGCCGCCGCGGGGGTCAACTCCGCGAAGCTGCGCAAGGATTTCTCCTACCTGGGCTCCTACGGAACGCGCGGTGTCGGCTACGACGTCGAGTATCTCGTCTACCAGATCTCCCGTGAACTGGGCCTCACCCAGGACTGGCCGGTAGTGATCGTCGGCATCGGAAATCTCGGTGCCGCGCTCGCCAACTACGGCGGGTTCGCCTCCCGCGGGTTCCGGGTCGCCGCGCTGATCGACGCCGATCCGGCGATGGCCGGCAAGCCCGTCGCGGGCATCCCGGTGCAGCACGCGGACGAGCTGGAGAAGATCGTCGAGGACAACGGCGTGTCCATCGGGGTGATCGCCACCCCCGCCGGTGCCGCCCAGCCGGTGTGCGACCGGCTCGTGGCCGCCGGGGTCACCTCCATCCTGAACTTCGCGCCGACCGTGCTGACCGTCCCGGACGGCGTCGACGTGCGCAAGGTCGACCTCTCCATCGAGCTGCAGATCCTCGCCTTCCACGAGCAGCGCAAGGCCGGCGAGGAACGCGCGGCCCAGGAGGCCGGACCGGTCGCCGCCACCCGCGGCAAGCAGTCCGCGAAGCAGGGGCCCGACGGGGACGTCCCCGCCGTGATGCCGGCATGAGTCTCCTCGTCGTCGGGCTGAGCCATCGCAGCGCGCCGGTCAGCGTCCTGGAGCGGGCCACGCTGCACGCCGACGCGCAGATCAAGCTGCTGCAGGACACCGTCGCCGCCGAGCCGGCCACCGAGGCCGCGGTCCTCGCGACCTGCAACCGCATCGAGCTGTACGCCGACGTCGACAAGTTCCACGCGGGGGTCGCCGAGCTGTCCACGCTGCTGGCCCAGCACAGCGGGGTCGGCCTGGAGGAGCTCACTCCTTATCTCTACGTGCACTACGAGGACCGGGCCGTCCACCATCTGTTCTCGGTGGCCTGCGGCCTGGACTCGATGGTCGTCGGCGAGGGCCAGATCCTCGGCCAGATGAAGGACTCGCTGGCCAAGGCGCAGGACCTGCACACCGCGGGCCGGCTGCTCAACGACCTCTTCCAGCAGGCCCTGCGGGTCGGCAAGCGCGCCCACTCCGAGACCGGCATCGACCGCGCCGGCCAGTCCCTGGTCACCTTCGGCCTGGAGCAACTGGCCGCCGGCGGTGACGGCGGCTCGGTCGGCGAATGGGCCCGCGGCAAACGGGCCCTGGTGATCGGCGCGGGCTCGATGTCCTCCCTGGCCGCGGCGACGCTCGCGCGCGCCGGAGTCGCCGAGATCGTCATCGCCAACCGCACCGCCGAGCGCGCCGAGCGCCTCGCGCAGATCCTCACCGAGGCCCCCGACCTGGACGTGCTGGCCCGCGCGGTACCGATGGACTCGGTGCCGGACGAGCTGACACGTGCCGACGTCACGGTGTCCTGCACGGGCGCGACGGGCCTGGTCCTGGACACCGAGACGGTGGCCGAGGCGGTGGCGGGTCGCATGGCCGTGCCGGGCGCTGAGCTGCCTTTCAGTGCGGACGAGGTGTCGGGCGCCGGTGCGCCGGGTGCGACGGACGGTGGATCGTCGGCCGCGGGCCACGCCGCGAGTACCGGATCCGGGGGTACGACCGTGTCGGCCGGGCCCGCCGCGAGTGGCCCGTCGGTCACGTCCCCCACGACCGGCCTGCCAGGCGCGCCCGCCGAGTCCGGCCCGTCGGGCGTCTCCGGCTCGACCCACCGCGTGTCCGGTGCCGTCGGCGAGTCCCAACTGCCGGGTGTCTCCGCCGAGTTCGGTCCGTCGGCCGGTGACGCCGGGACCGGCCTGTCGGGTGGATCCGGTGAGGCCGGTTCCGCCGGTGCCTTCGCCGCCTCCGGACTTCCGCCCACCAGCCTCGGTGCCGAGGACGGGTGTCCGCTCGATCTTTCCGGTGCGCCGGTTGATCTTCCCGCCGTGCCGGCCACCGCCGGGTTCTCCGTGCTCGGGGAAGCCGCCGTCGTAGGGATGGCCGCCGCCGAGTTGGAGCAGCACGCCGCCTGGGTGGACAACGCGCCTCGGCCGCAGACGAGTTCCGGTCCGCAGGGGCTCTCGCTCGACCCCGCCCAGGACGCCGACGCCATCGCGGCGCTCGCGGCCACGGCGGCGCTGGTCGGGCGGATCCCTGAACGTCGTAAGCCCGAACCGGTCGTCGAGCCGCCGCGGCCCGCGCCCGTGCTCTTTCTGCTCGACCTCGCGATGCCCCGTGACATCGACGCGGGCGCGCACCGGCTGGCCGGGGTGCGACTGGTCGACATCGAGTCGCTCGCCGAGGCCTCCGCGGACGCGCCGATGGCGGCCGACGTCGACCAGGTGCGGCGGATCGTTTCGGACGAGGTCGAGGCGTTCGGCGCCGCGCTGCGGGCCGCGCACATCACGCCGACCGTGGTCGCGCTGCGCACCATGGCCGCCGACGTGGTCGCGAGCGAGGTCGCCCGGCTCGAAGGGCGGCTGCCCGGGCTCGACGAGCGGCACCGCGCCGAGATCAACCAGACCGTGAAACGGGTCGTCGACAAGCTGCTGCACGCGCCCACCGTGCGGGTCAAGCAGCTCGCGGCCGAGCCCGGCGGCGCCGGGTACGCGGACGCGCTGCGCACCCTGTTCGACCTCGACCAGGAGACGGTGGCCTCCGTCTCCCGGGCCGAGCGCGCCGACGAAGGCGCCGACGACGACCCCCAGTACAGCAAGAACCGAGGGCCAGCATGACTGACAAGGCACTGAGGCTCGGGACCAGGCGAAGCAGACTCGCCCTGGCCCAGTCCGGGCAGGTTGCGGACGCCGTGAGCCAGGTGACCGGACGGCCCGTCGAACTCGTGGAGATCACGACCTACGGCGACACCTCCCGCGAGCACCTCGCGCAGATCGGCGGCACGGGAGTCTTCGTGACCGCCCTGCGGGACGCGCTGCTGCGCGGCGAGATCGACTTCGCCGTTCATTCGCTCAAGGACCTGCCGACCGCGCAGCCCGCGGACCTGGTCCTGGCCGCCGTACCCGAGCGCGAGGACCCGCGTGACGTGCTCGTCGCCCGGGACGCGCTGAAGTTCACCGACCTGCCCCGCGGGGCCCGCATCGGCACCGGTTCGCCGCGTCGCATGGCGCAGCTGAACGCGTACGCGCGCAGCCATGGACTGGACATCGACACCGTGCCGATCCGCGGGAACGTGGACACGCGGATCCGATACGTGCACGACGGCGAACTCGACGCCGTCGTACTGGCCGCCGCCGGGCTCACCCGGATCGGCCGCATCGACGAGGTGACCGACTTCCTCTCGATAGACACGGTTTTGCCCGCTCCCGGCCAGGGAGCACTGGCGATCGAGTGTGCCGCGGACAACGCGGACCTCGTCGCGACGCTCGGCGAGCTCGACGACCCGTTCACCCGGGTCGCCGTGACGGCCGAGCGGTCACTGCTCGCCGCCCTGGAGGCCGGCTGCAGCGCACCCGTGGGTGCGTTGGCCGACCTTCTGGCCGACGGGCAGATTGTCAAGGAAATGCGCCTGCGCGGGATAGTCGGCACGACCGACGGTTCGCGTACGGTGCAGCTGTCCACCACCGGTCCCGTGCCCGAGACGCACGACCAAGCACTGGCGCTGGGTCGCGAACTCGCCGCCGAGATGCTTGCCCAGGGCGCGGCCGGTCTCATGGGGGAGCAAGCCAAGTGAGCCCCACCACTCTTCCCGCCGGTCCGGAACACGGGCACGTCACCTTCCTTGGTGCCGGACCCGGGGATCCGGGACTGCTGACTCTGCGCGCCGTAGAGGCGCTGACGCACGCGGACGTCCTGGTGGCCGAGCACGAAGTGCTGGCCGTGGTACGCACGCACGCCAGGCAAGGCGTGGCCGAAGTGCACACGGACGGGGGTCCTTCGTCGGACCCGTCGCCGGGCACGGGCACGCCTCAGCTCACGGTTGTTGACAGTGCGTCAACAACCGCTGGGGTCCCCGCGGTACGGGATGCCGCACATCTTGTCATGGAGGCCGCACGGGGCGGCAGGCGGGTCGTACGTGCGGTGTCCGGGGACCCCGGACTTGATACGTACGCCGCCTCCGAAATGCTCGCCTGCGCCGCGGCCGGTGTTCCGTTCGAGGTCGTGCCGGGTGTCGCGACGGCCGTCGGCGTACCCGCGTACGCCGGTGTCCCGCTGCGCGACGCCGAGGGCGCGGACGTCCGGTTCGTGGACGCCCGCAGCGCCTCCGACCGGTGCTGGACGGAGGTGGGTGCCTCCGACGGGACCGTGGTCGTGTCGACGACGCTCGACTCCGTCGGCGCCGCGGCCGGCGAACTGGTGTCCGCAGGCCGTAAGCCGGACACCCCGATGACGGTCACGATCGCCGGTACGACCACCCGGCAGCGGACCTGGTCCGCGACCCTCGGGACGATCGCGCAGACGCTGAAGCAGGCCAAGGCGCTGCCCTCGCCCGAAGGCGGGCGGCCGGTGATAGCCGTGGTCGGTGAGCGGTCCGCCGCCGCGCAGCGCGACCAGTTGTCGTGGTTCGAGTCCAAGCCGATGTTCGGCTGGAAGGTGCTCGTGCCGCGGACGAAGGAGCAGGCGGCTTCGCTCTCCGACCAGTTGAGGTCGTACGGGGCCGTGCCGTACGAGGTGCCGACGATCGCCGTCGAGCCGCCGCGGACGCCGCAGCAGATGGAGCGGGCCGTGAAGGGGCTCGTCACCGGGCGGTACGAGTGGATCGCGTTCACGTCGGTCAACGCGGTGAAGGCGGTGCGGGAGAAGTTCGAGGAGTACGGGCTCGATGCCCGGGCCTTCGCGGGGATCAAGGTCGCCGCGGTGGGGGAGCAGACGGCCAAGGCGCTGGTCGCTTTTGGCGTCAAGCCGGATCTGGTGCCCAGTGGGGAGCAGTCCGCTGCCGGGTTGCTCGAGGACTGGCCTCCTTATGACCCGGTCTTCGATCCGATCGACCGTGTTTTCCTGCCGCGTGCCGATATCGCCACCGAGACGCTTGTCGCCGGGCTGATCGAGCTTGGGTGGGAGGTGGATGACGTGACCGCGTATCGCACTGTGCGGGCGTCGCCGCCGCCGGCGGAGACTCGGGAGGCGATCAAGGGGGGTGGCTTCGATGCCGTTCTCTTCACGTCCTCGTCCACTGTGCGGAATCTGGTCGGTATCGCCGGTAAGCCGCACAACGTGACGGTGATCGCCTGTATTGGGCCGGCGACGGCCAAGACTGCCGAGGAGCATGGGCTGCGGGTGGATGTGATGGCTCCTGAGCCGTCCGTGCACAAGCTGGCGGAGGCTCTGGCGGAGTTCGGGTTGCGTCGTCGGGCGGCTGCTTTGGAGGCCGGGGACCCTGTTACCCGGCCCAGTGAGAGGCGGCCCGGGGCCAGGCGTCGTCGGACGACTTGAGGTGAGTGGGGGCGCGCGTCCGTGGGGGCTGCGCCCCCACACCCCCATCGGCCCTCAAGGGGCCTCGTCCTCAAACGCCGGACGGGCTGGATTCTGCGGGCCTGCGCCGAGCAGCGCCGTGCCGCCCCAGCGGCACGACTGCCCGCAGCTGGGGCGGGTGGGGTGGGTGGTGGCGTTGCCCGCAGTTCGGTGCGGATGGCGACTGGGCGTTGGCAAAGGTGCTCCTGAGCCCGGCGTAGCGTAGGAGCTATGACGAAGTACGGCTCTTTTCCCGGTGCCCGTCCTCGGCGGTTGCGTACTACGCCCGTCATGCGTCGGATGGTCGCTGAGACTCGGTTGCATCCTGCGGACTTCATTCTTCCGGCGTTCGTGCGGGAGGGGGTCAGTGAGCCCGTGCCGATCGGGGCCATGCCCGGGGTCGTGCAGCACACTCGGGACAGTCTGAAGAAGGCCGCCGCCGAGGCCGTCGAGGCGGGGATCTCCGGGATCATGCTCTTCGGCGTGCCGGAGGAGAGCAAGAAGGACGCTCTCGGGACCGCGGGGACCGATCCGAACGGGATTCTGCAGGTTGCTCTGCGGGACGTGCGGGCCGAGGTCGGCGACGAGTTGCTCGTGATGTCCGACCTCTGTCTCGATGAGACCACCGATCACGGGCACTGCGGGGTGCTCGATGCCGAAGGGCGCGTCGACAACGACGCCACCCTTGAGCGGTACGCCGAGATGGCTCAGGTGCAGGCCGATGCCGGGGCTCATGTGGTGGGCCCCAGCGGCATGATGGACGGGCAGATCGGGGTCATCCGGGATGCGCTCGACCAGATCGGGCGTGAGGACGTCGCGATCCTCGCCTACACCGTGAAGTACGCCTCCGCCTTCTTCGGGCCCTTCCGGGAAGCCGTCGGGTCGTCCTTGAAGGGTGACCGGAAGACGTATCAGCAGGATCCCGCCAACGTGCGTGACTCGATGCGGGAGTTGGCCCTGGACCTGGAGGAAGGGGCCGACATGGTGATGGTCAAGCCGGCCGGGCCCTACCTCGACATCCTCGCCCGGGTCGCGGACTCCGTGGACGTGCCCGTGGCCGCGTACCAGATCTCCGGTGAGTACTCGATGATCGAGGCCGCCGCCGAGAGGGGCTGGATCGATCGTGACCAGGCCATCCTGGAGGCGCTGACCGGTATCAAGCGGGCCGGGGCGCAGAACATCCTCACGTACTGGGCCACCGAGGTGGCGCGAAAGCTGCGTTGAGCAACGGATCGAGATCGTCCCGGCCTCGAATCGGTGACCGACCGGCAACGGTATGTGCTCGGTTGGGACACGGCGGGAACTCGGTCCGGGGGCCGGTGGATGTCGGGCCGGGGTCGGGGGCGGGGCTGTCGATGGATCTGTCCTGAAATCGGTCAACCAAAGTGGGGGTCGGGCGGGTTGAGCCCCCTGTTCCGTCCCCCCGACGACGCCGATCAACCGAATTGACGTGAAGTCAACGCCCTCCATACCTTCTGCGCCTGGCCTGATCCATTTCGGACGGCACGGACGTCGATCCCAGGGGGACGCAATGAGTTGGTTCATCGAGGCGCTGAAGAAGTACGCGGTGTTCAGCGGGCGTGCGCGCCGCAAGGAGTACTGGAACTTCGCGCTGTTCGTCGGCATCATCTACGTCGTGCTGCTGGTGATCGCCCTCGCCTCCAAGCAGGGAGCGCTTCTCGGCCTCGCGGGTCTCTTCTACCTCGGTGTCCTGATCCCCAGCCTGGCCGTCGCCGTGCGCCGGCTGCACGACACCGGCCGCTCCGGCTGGTGGATCCTGATCGGACTCGTGCCGCTCGCCGGCGCCATCGTCCTGCTGGTCTTCACCGTCTCGGACTCCACCCCGGGCCCCAACCAGTACGGCCCGAACCCGAAGGAAGTCGCTCAGGGGTACGCCGCCGTCTGATCCCCGCTCAGCGCCCAGAGGCCGTCCGGTTCATCGACCGGGCGGCCTCTCGCGTGTGCGGGGCCGGGTCCAGCCCTGTGGAGGACTGCTCGGCCGAGCGGGACTTGGCCGGGCCCTCGTCCCGGATGCCCTCGCCGTCCCGGCAGCCCGTCAGCGTGAGCGCGGTGAACGCGGTGAGCACGAGGGCGGTGGCGGCGAGGCGGTGGGTGCGGTGGGCTCGGACGGACATGGCGGTACGGGCCTCCTGGGTGGTGAGCTCGGGCTTGAACGCCCAGCCGGGGGGAGTCGGCTGGGCGGAACTCCAGACTGCGCGGTGATCGGCCTCCGACGCCATGATCCACGGGCAACTCGGGACGCCCGCACGGCGGGACGTGTGCTGACCTGCGGGGATGTCATGTCCCGGCGATGCGGTACGGGACGCGGGAGACGGCGGGGACCGGCGGGATCCGCCGGGATTCGGTGCTGGGCACCATCAAGTGGCGTGCCGAGTTAGGTTGTTGACCGCTGACCGTCCGTGAACGTGTTGGACAACTGGAGACTCTCATGCCCGGTGACGCCCTCAGCCAGGACCCCGCGGAGCTGAGAAGGAGGATCGACACCACGAAGGCGCACTCGGCCCGCGTCTACGACGTCTTCCTCGGTGGCAAGGACAACTACGAGGTGGACCGCGCCGCCGCGGCCGCCGCGCTCGCCGCCAACCCGCGTGGCTACCTCGACGTACGGCACAACCGCGACTTCCTGCGGCGCGCGGTGACCCACCTGGTCGAGGAGCGGGGCGTACGGCAGTTCCTGGACATCGGCACCGGTCTGCCCACCGGGGAGAACGTCCACCAGATCGCCCAGGGGATCGATCCGGGCGCGCGGGTCGTGTACGTCGACAACGACCCGGTGGTGCTGACGCACGCGCGGGCGCTGCTCACCAGCGGGCCCGAGGGGCGTACGGACTATGTCGACGCCGATCTGCGCGAACCGGCCCTGATCCTCGAACAGGCCGCCAAGACGCTGGACTTCGACCAGCCGATCGCCCTCGTGCTGGTGGCGATCCTGCACTTCATCGAGGCCGAGGAGGCCTACCCGCTGGTGCGGGACCTGGTGGCGGCGCTGCCGGCCGGGAGTCACCTGGTGATCAGCCACCTCACCGACGAGATGCATCCCGAGCCGACGCGGGCGGTCCGACGGACGTACACCGAGCGCGGTTTCACCTTCGTGTTCCGCACCAAGGACGAGGTCGAGCGGTTCTTCACCGAGACGCCCGGCATCACCCTGGAGGAGCCCGGCGTGCTGCCCGTCCACCAGTGGCACCCGAGTCCGGCGCCCGCTCCGCCGGCCGTCGACCCCGTGTTCTTCGAGGGGCTCGACGACATCGAGAAGATCCGCTACCGGGACATCAATGACGTCACGGACGACGACATCAACGTGTACGGAGCGGTGGGCCGGAAAGACTGAGGCGCGGCCGTTGAACCGGGCCGCGGGGCCTCGCGTTCGTACTGGGTGACGCCGAGTGGATGTATTTGATCACGCAAACATATACTCGCGAGGCCATGCGGGCGGCCAGGGGGTTGCACACGCCGTTCCGTAGGGGTTTTGCTGTTTCCGCAGCGATATCGATGTCATCCACCCTTGGAAGGAAGTGCCGTGGCACCGGTGCTCGTTGGACTCGAAGGTCTGCTGGCGGGAGAGCGCATCCCGGTACTCGACACCCGCGTCACTTTCGGGCGCAACTCGGGCAACACCGTGGTCATCTCCAGCCTGAGTGTCTCCCGTTTCCACGCGGAGATCGTCTTCGACCAGGACTCCGGATACGTGCTGCGGGACCTCGGCAGCAGCAACGGCACGCTGGTCAACGGCGAGGAGGTGGAGTCCCGGCTGCTGCAGCCCGGTGACGCGATCACCATCGGCGACCAGGAGTTCCGCTTCGAGGTCGCGGACGCCATGCAGACTCTCATGGCGCTCAACCTGCCCCGGGCCGTGACGCATCCGGAGGAGAACGACGGGTCCGTCCTGCGGGTCACCGTCGTCGGCGGCGGCCCGGTCGGCCTGTCCATGGCCCTCCTGCTCGAACACTTCCTCGGGGCCATGGTCCAGGTCACCGTCTACGAGGGCCGGTGGCGCAAGCAGGGCCGTACCGTCGTGTGGAAGGGCCAGGAGGAGGGCAACGTACGGCGCCAGCAGGTGGTGACCGTGCAGAGCCGGCAGTACCTCGCCTGGCCGCAGGAGGTCCAGGACCGGCTCTTCGTCCCGGACCACTACACCGAGATGTGGCCGTCGGGCCCGGACTCGGTCGGCGACCACCACCCGCGCAACATGCGGATCGCCTACATCGAGGACACGCTGCTCGAACTGGCCAACGAGAAGCGGGACCGCATCCGCCTGATACCCGCCCGGTTCGACCCGGCGGAGCAGCAGGAGGCCCTGGCCACCCAGCACGTGCTCGCGATCTGCGACGGCGGACGCTCGCGCACCCGGGACCACTTCGCCGCCCGGTTCGGCAAGGCCGACGAGTCCATCTACTCCCTCGACGGTGTCCATCTGCGGGACGTCGTCCTCGGTCTGCGCGTGAAGTCGCGCCTGTCCGACCCGATGGCGATCCTGCTCACGGTCGCGCAGAACCGCTTCCTGCTCAACTCGCTGCGCGGCGAGGGCTTCCTCAACATGCGGCTCACGGACACCGAGTTGACCGAGGTCATCGGCATCGACCCGGTCCGCCGGGTCTTCGAGGAGTGCATCGCCTCCCGGCCGTGTCTGATGAACCGCGACGAGCACGGCGACTTCCAGTGCGCCACCCACGGCACGCTGTTCCTGCCCGCCCTGGTCAAGGGGTCGGCCCTGTGGAAGCGCGTGCACGAGGGGCTGCGGCTGTTCGCCGTCGAGGACGGGGACCTGAGCGCGGTCACCAGCTTCCGGCTCGACATGGTGCAACGGCCGCGCTTCTCCGCGGAGTTGCTGCCGCCGACCACCAACACACCGGGCACCTACGGGTTCCTGCTCGGGGACGCGGCCAACTCCATCCACTTCTGGCCCGGCCGCGGCCTCAACAGCGGTCTCGCGTCCGCCATTTCGCTGGCTCGGTCGCTCAACGGCGCCTGGAACGGGAGGCCCTTCCGGGACGCGGACTTCCTGCGGCACGAAGCCGCCATGTCGATGCTCCAGTACCGGCACAAGAGCCGCGCCTGGAAGGCGATGGTCACCACCGACGACCAGGGTGTCACCTGGGCGATCAAGGACATCATCGACCACGGCATCGACGGCATCTCCGAGGAACCGGACCGCGAGGCGGACACGGCGACCCTGCTGGAGCGCATGAGCGCCATCCGCGACCGGCTCGCCCCGCGCCTGCCCGGCATGCCGGACGACGAGGCGATCCTGGAACGGCTGCAGACCCTGGAGTCCAAGACGCTGCGCATGCTCGTCCTCAGCGGCGCCTGGGACACCCTGACCATGGGCGGCGAAGAGGTCGACATCGACATCTTCTACGGCCAGGACTCGTCGGCGGCGGCCGCGGCGGTGGAGGCGCTGGAGCCGGCCGTGCAGTCGTGATCGGGTTCCGGCGGGTGGTTCCGTAGGCTGGGGACATGTCCGACAGCGGCGCCTTCGACCTTGACCGGTACCTCTCGCACATCGGGTGGGAGGGGGAGCGGCGGGCCGACCTGGCGACGCTGCGGGGTGTCCATCTCGCGCACATGCGGGGCATCCCGTTCGAGAACCTGGACGCGCTGCGGCGTACCGCTCCCTCGCTCGAACTGCCCGACCTGACGGCCAAGTTGCTGCACGGCCGGCGCGGTGGCTACTGCTACGAGCAGAACACGCTGCTCGCCGCCGCACTGGAGGCACTGGGCTTCGGAGTGACCCGCCTCACGGCGCGGGTGGTCGTGGGCGCGAGCCGGTTCCAGGACCGGCCGCGCACCCACATGACCTTGCTGGTGGAGGTGCCCGGCGACCCGCAGCCGTACCTCGCCGACGTCGGCTTCGGGGCGATCGGGGCGCTGCTTGAGCCGGTGCAGCTGGCGGTCGGCGTGGAGTCGCACGACGCCGGGCGCCGGCACCGGTTCGTCCACGTGCCGCACCGGGGGCCGCTGGAGCTGTGGGCTCTCCAGGCGTACGTGGTCGATGCCTGGCAGGCGCAGTACGCCTTCACCCTGGAGCCCTTCGAGCACGTCGACTTCGAGGTCATCAACTGGCACATCGCCACGAATCCGCGCTCGCCCTTCACCCAGCGCCTCTTCGTCCAGCGGGTCACCCCCGAGCGCCATCTCCTGCTCCACGGAAGCCTGTTGACCGAGACGCGGGCCGACGGCGAGGTGAGCAAGCGGGAGGTGACGGACGAGGGGGACGCACGGCGGTTGCTGGCGGAGGAGTTCGGGATCGAGGCGCCGGACGGGATGACGCTGCTGAACTGAGCCGACCCGGCTGGTGGCTCAGCTCAGTCCCACCAGAAGTGCCAGGTCGGCCGGTCGATCAGCGACTGGGCGTACGTCTTGAGGTTGCCGGTGTCGTCAATGTCGTCCGGGCAGAAGGCGAAGTGTTCGGCGGCGATCTCCTCGGCCTCTTCGAGGGTCGTGGGCGGAGCCGCCACCGACACGAGGAGCGAGGCGAAGCCGAGGGCGACGAGCCGGATGCCGAAGCGGTCCTCCCAGGAGCGGAGGACGGCACAGAGCCGGGCCGTGTCGCTCTCGTGGTTGGCGGGGCCCATCCAGCCGATGGCCGCCGGGATGTCGGCGCTGCGGCGGGCCGGTACCAGGGCGAGGTGCGGTTCCCCGACCAGGGGCTCGCCGTCGAGCACAGGCTCGCCGTCCGCCAGGGAGTCGGCGATCTCGGCCGCCCGCTCGTCGGGATCGGCGGTCGGGGTGAGTGCCTCGGCGAGGCCGGGCCACTCGTCGCCCTCCTGCGTGTACTCCTCCCAGAGTTCCTCCAGCACCTCGTCGGCGTCGTGGTCTCCGGGGTAGGACATCTCGTCGGGCGCCAACTCCCACTTCTCCGGCCCGCCCTGGCCGCCGCCCAGGTCGAGGACGACCGGGAGCAGACCGGCCGCCGGTGCCGTGCGCCGCAGTGCGGACCAGGTGCCCGGTATCGCCCGCTCGTCCGCGAGCCACAACAGCGGCTCGTGCCACGGCCCTTCGTCGGTCTCGTCGACCAGTCGGCCGGGCGGGAGTTCGAGACCGAGGGACGCGAGCCTCGGCAGCGGGTTGGGAAGTGTCGCCATGCCCCCGACTTTAGAGCCGGCCACTGACAACGGGCCCGGAGATCACCGGACCGCGCAACGGGTTCCGGCAGACCGGCGCGTGAAGGCTCGTGCACCGGTCTGCCGTGTTCCCCCGTTCCCCCGTGACGACCGGACCTGTTCGCCGCGTAGGCAATCCGGTCGCTCTGTCCATGGTCCGTCGGCCGGGCGGGAGTCGCGATGGTTTCGGTTCTGGCCGAATCGTGCGACTGGGCGTCCTGCGGATGCGGGGGCGGTCAGCGCGGGGTGCATCCTGCGGTGAAGGCGGCCCAGGCGGTGGGGGTGAGTTGGAGGGTGGGGCCGGTGTCCGCGGGGTTCTTGGAGTCGCGGATGTGGATGGCGTGGGGGGAGGTGGCGACCTCGACGCAGGCGCCGCCTTCGCTGGTGCTGTAGGACGACTTGAACCACTGAAGTGCGGCGCTCATTGTTCTCCTAGCAGACGGTCCAACAGGCTCCTGGAGTCCTCCACGGTGAGGGCCTGCGTCCGCAGCATCGCATACTTGCGCGCCAGGATGGACACCTGATTTGGGTCGGAGACCCACTGGCTGCCCTGCTGCGACTCGGCGTAGGCGAGGTGCTGGTGGTCGGGCGTCTCCAACAGGATGAACGCACCGGAGTCTCCGGCATGAGACGTGCGATTCAGCGGCAGGATCTGCAAGGACAGGCTGGGGAGTTCGGACTGCTCGCGCAGGAACCGCAGCTGGGCCATGTGAGTTGTGCGTCCTCCGGTCGGCATGAGGAGTGCCGGTTCCCAGATGACGAAGCTCAGTGTTGGCGGGACCTTGCGTTCCAGGATCTCCTGGCGTCCGAGACGGGCCCCGATCTTCAAGTCCAGCTCGTCGGAGTCGTACGGCGGGACGCGACTGCCCAACAGCGCGCGGGCGTAGGCCTGGGTCTGGAGCAGGCCGGGCACGACCAAGGCGTCGTACCAGGACAGAGCGATGGCCTCGCGCTCGTGCTGCACGTACAACTCGGCCCACATCGGGAACTGGTCGATCTCCGGCAGGTTCTCAAGACCGATGACCAACATGCCCTTCGCGTCCAGGATTTCCTCCAGCAGCGCCGCCAGATCCGGTTTCAGCGCCCGCCGCCCCTGCTCGATGGACGCGATCGTCTCCTCGTCGACCCCCAACAGAGCCGCCAACTCACGCTGCGTTAAGCCCGCCGCACGGCGAGCCGCACCCACCTGCGCGCCGAGCATCTTCATCGCCGAGAGGTTCTTCTTCCGTGGCAGTTTCCTGGAGTTCATGCTGGTCAACTCCCCCTGCGTGCTCGTACACGACCTCGCACGAACCCGTACAAAAAATCTGTACGGGTTGACGCAGTGATCCACGCTAGTGACTCTGCGCGACATTCGTCCCGTGAATGCCGCAACCGAACTCCCCTACCAGCGCGACCAGTTCTACGCCCGCCATCGCCGCTCCGTGCCCGCCGCCCGGCACTTCGCGCGCTGGTCCCTGGTCCACTGGGGACTCGCCGCCTGGGCTCGCGCAGACGACCTCGTGCTGTGCGTCAGTGAACTGGCCACCAACGCCGTCCTGCACGGCGCCCCGCCCGGCCGCGGCTTCCTGCTGCGTGTGCGGTACGACGGTGACGTGCTCAGAGTCGAGGTGCACGACAGCGGGACCGGTGTCCCGAGGGTCGCCGACGAGCCGGACGAGGGCGGTCGGGGGCTGTTCCTCGTCGCCGCGCTGTCGGACAAGTGGGGCGTGGGGGAACGGGGACCCGGCAAGGTGGTGTGGTGCGAGTTCGCGTGCGCGGGCTGAGCGGGAGTTCCCCTGCTTGTCTGTCTGCTGCTTGTCTGTCCGCCGCTTGTCTGTCCGCGGGGCTACCTACCGCACCCGTCCGTCCCGATACCGTGGAGGTGCGGATGACCGAGGGGGACGGGAGATGTCATGGCCGACGGGCCCTTGCTCGAACAGCTGCACTTCGGGCGCGAGGATGCCGAACGGGACGTGACGGACGGCCTGTTGCTGCGCGGTGGGTTTCTGCCCAACGCCGCGTACCGAGGCGCGCTCAGTGGGCGCAAGATGCTGATCATCGGGCGCAAGGGGTCCGGCAAGAGCGCCATCTGCATGCAGCTCAAGGCGGACGGCGCCGGCCACTACGCCGGGACCGAACTCATCCCGCCGGACGAGACCGCAGGTGAGGAGATCCGGCGCTTCGAGTTGCAGGGGCTGCCCGGGGACTCGGCGAAGGCGCTGATCTGGCGGTACCTCTTCGCCGTGTACGCGGCACGGCACTTGGTGGCGCACGCCAAGGACGCGCACGGGTACCGGCCCGACTCGGTGAAGACGCTGGCACGCTTCCTGAAGCAGAACGGCGAGTCGGCGGAGGGACGGTTCGGGGACCGGCTCGCGCAGGCGGCAAGGGGGTTGCAGACCTCGCTGTCCCTGGAGGCGTTCGGGTTCAAGGCCGGTCTGGATGTCGGGCAGTCGCCGCTGTCCGAAGGGGCGCAGGCCACGCGGCAGTTGGACGTCGTCGAGCAGGGCGTGGCACAGGCCTTCGCCGACCTCGGCTGCGGTGACCCCGCCGGTGGCGCTCTCGACGACGGCGAGGGGCACGGACCGCTGCTGCTCATGGTCGACCAGCTGGAGCTCGTGTGGTCGGCCGAGACGGACAGCAACTCCATGGTCATCGGGCTGCTGTTGGCGGCCAAGCACGCGGCGAGTCTCTACGGTCCTGCCGTGCGGGTCCTGCTGTTCCTGCGCGCCGACATCTACGACTCGCTGCACTTCGGGGAGGGCGACAAGTTCCGCGGCGACGAACTGCGGATCACCTGGACCGAACAGGCCCTGCGGGACCTGGCGTTGGCCCGGGCGCGGGCGTCCGCCGGGGCGGAGCTGACGGCCGAGGTGCTGTGGGGCGAGCTGTTCCCGGCGGAGGTGGAGGGGGAGGAGACGGCCGCGTATCTCTTCCGCCGCTGTCTGCCGCGTCCGCGGGACGCGATCCAGTTCCTCAACCTCTGCCAGGAGACGGCGTCGTTGATCCATGGCCGGGACCGGATCACGGAGGCGGACGTCGTGCAGGCGGGCCGTCAGTTCTCCGACTGGAAGTTGAAGGACCTGGCGCTGGAGTACCTGGTCGCGCACCCCTTCCTCAAGCATCTGTTTCCGTTGTTCCAGAACACCGGGTACGTGGTGACCCGGGCTGTCCTCGGCAGTCGCTTCGAGGCGGCGGCCGAGTCACTGCACCGGCTGTTCCCCGCGTACGCCGACGCGTTGACGGTCCCCGGTGTCATCGACGTCCTCTACGCGGTGGGCTTTCTCGGGGTGCGGCGCGGCAACGACGTGGTGTTCGCCGGGGGTGACGACCTGCCCGCGCAGTTCCACGAGACGGAGTTCCACGTCCACCCCTGCTTCCGGGCGGCGCTCGGCGCCAACAGCGCGGTCGTCCTACGGCCCTTCGAACTCGGCGCGGCGGTCGGCAGGGTCGTCCAGGGCGGCTACCAAGGCGGCTTCAACGACGGCGGCTTCACCTCCAGACCCACCCGCGACCACCGCCTCGTCGAGGAGCTCCGCCGCTCCTGCCACTCGATCCTCGCCCAGACGAGCAGGGCGGTGAGCCTGGCACAGGGCGCCCGGGACGAGATCACCCAACAGATCAACCGGGTCCTCGACGAGGTCAACGTCCTGCCGACGAACACGGGTTCCGTCTACGACCTGGCAGACCGGGTCCTGCTCACCGCCCACTACTTCGACACGCTCGCCGCGCAGCTGCTGGCGGGCGGCCTGGACGACTCGACGGGGGCGGGGGATGTGGTGCGCCGGGTGCGGGAGGAGGCACGGCGGCTGCGGCGCCAGGCGGCCGGGTCCTATGGCAGCTCGGGTGAGTCGTCGGGTCCCTGAACACCACGCAGGGGGGTTCGGCGGGCAGACCGGGCCGCCCGCCGAACCGGCCCACGGTCAGAGCTTCTCGGGCGTCCTGATGCCCAGCAGGCCCATACCCCGCTGCAGCGTCCGTGCCGTGAGGTCCACCAGGAACAGGCGGTTCTCCACGACCTCCGGGGAGTTGTCGGGCGACAGCACGTGGCACTGGTCGTAGAACGTCGTCAGGACGGACGCCAGTTGGTAGAGGTACGCCGTCAGCTTGTGCGGGGCGTACTCCTTGGCCGCTTCCGCCACGACCTCGCTGAACTGGTCCAGGTGCAGGCCCAACGCCCGCTCCGCGGGGGCCAGTTCCAGTTCCGGGTGGGCCACCGGACGGGCCTCGCCCGCCTTGCGGAGGATGGACTGGATGCGGGCGTACGCGTACTGGAGGTACACGGACGTGTCGCCGCTCAGCGAGACCATCTGGTCCAGGTCGAACTTGTAGTCCCGCACGGCGGACGTCGACAGGTCGGCGTACTTCACCGCGCCGATGCCCACGTACCGGCCGTTGTCGATGATCTCCTGTTCCGTCAGGCCGACCTTTTCCGCCTTGTCCCGGACGACCGCCGTGGCGCGCTGGACCGCCTCGTCCAGCAGGTCCTCCAGCTTCACCGACACGCCCTCACGCGTCTTGAACGGCTTGCCGTCCTTGCCGAGGATCGTGCCGAAGGCCAACTGGTACGCCGACACGTCGTCGTTGAGCCAGCCGGCCCGCCGCGCGGTCTCGAAGACCATCTTGAAGTGCAGGGACTGGCGGACGTCGACCACGTAGAGGAGTGACGTCGCCTTCAGGTTGAAGACCCTGTCCCTGATCGCCGACAGGTCCGTCGCCGCGTAGCCGTAGCCGCCGTCCGACTTGCGCACGATCAGCGGGGTCCGCTTGCCGTCCGGGCCCTTGATGTCGTCGAAGAACACGCACAGCGCGCCGTCCGAGATCTCCGCGACCCCGGACTCCTCAAGGAGCCGGCACGTCTCGTCCAGCATGTCGTTGTAACCCGACTCGCCGACGATGTCCGCGTCCCGGATCTCCATGTCCAGCTTCTCGAAGACGGAGAAGAAGTAGATCTTCGACTCGTCCACGAACTTCTGCCACGCGGCCAGCGTCTTCGGCTCGCCCGCCTGGAGGTCGACCACCCTGCGCCGGGCCCTCGTCTTGAACTCCTCGTCGGAGTCGAAGAGTTTGCGCGCGGCCTTGTAGAGACGGTCGAGGTTCGACATCGCCTCCTCACCGCTGATCTCCGCGTCGCCGTGGTCCAACTCGCCGGGGTGCTCGTCCAGATACTGGATCAGCATGCCGAACTGCGTTCCCCAGTCACCGATGTGGTGCCTGCGCACCACCGACTCGCCGGTGAACTCCAGGAGGTGGACGAGCGCGTCGCCGATCACCGCGGAGCGCAGGTGGCCTACGTGCATCTCCTTCGCCACGTTCGGCTGGGCGTAGTCGATCACGGTGGTGCCGGGGTGCTCCGCCAGGGGCACGCCCAGGCGGGCCTCGTCCGCGTAGCGCGCCGCGAGGTTCTCGGTGATCGCCTGGTCGGTGATCGTGATGTTCAGGAAGCCGGGGCCGGAGACCTCGATGTCCTTGATCACGTCGCCGGCTACCACCTGGGCGACTACCTGCGTCGCCAGCTCCCGGGGGTTGGCCTTGGCCTTCTTCGCCAGGGCGAGGATGCCGTTCGCCTGGAAGTCGGCGCGGTCGCTACGTCGCAGCAGAGGGTCCGCGTCCGCGTCCGCCTCCGGCAGGGTGGCCGAGAGGGCGTTCGCGAGGCGCTGGTGGACGAGATCCGTGAGCGACGTGACCGGGGTCATGGGGTGGGAGCCGTTCTCCTCGTGGGTTTGGTAGACACGGTCAGTATCCCATGGGGGGCGAAGCGGTTTTTTTGGCCGCGGGCCGGTGGGGGCTGGTCGCGCCCCGCGGCGGAGCCGCATATCGATACAGCCCCGCGCCCCTGATAGTCGGCTGCGCCACCTATCAGGTCTGGGACAATGTAGGTGTCAGCCGTTGACCGTACGGCTACCCCGCGCCAGAAAGAAGGACGTGCCGATCGTGGCTCAGAGCACCGAGACCACCGACTGGGTCTCCCGTTTCGCGGATGAGGTCATCGAGGAGTCGGAGCGTCGGGCCCCGGGCAAACCGGTCGTCGTCGCGTCCGGGCTCTCGCCCTCCGGGCCCATCCATCTGGGCAACCTGCGTGAGGTCATGACCCCCCACCTGGTCGCCGACGAGATCCGGCGCCGGGGCCATGAGGTCCGGCACCTGATCTCGTGGGACGACTACGACCGCTACCGCAAGGTGCCGAACGGCGTGGCGGGGGTCGACACGTCCTGGGCCGAGCACATCGGCAAGCCGCTGACGTCCGTGCCCGCGCCGAAGGGGTCCGCGTACCCGAACTGGGCCGAGCACTTCAAGGCCGCGATGGTCGAGGCGCTGGCCGAGCTGGGTGTGGAGTTCGACGGGATCAGCCAGACCGCGCAGTACACCTCCGGGGTGTACCGCGAGCAGATCCTGCACGCCATGAAGCACCGCGGCGACATCGACGCGATCCTCGACCAGTACCGGACCAAGAAGGCGCCGGCCAAGCAGTCCCAGAAGGCGGTCGACGAGGCCGAGTTGGAGGCCGCCGAGGGCTCCGGCGCGGCGAGCGAGGACGACGGGGCCTCCGGCTCCGCCGGCTACTTCCCGTACAAGCCCTACTGCGGCGACTGCGGCAAGGACCTCACCACCGTCACCGCCTATGACGACGAGACCACCGAGCTGACCTACACCTGCACCGCCTGCGGCTTCTCCGAGACCGTCCGGCTCAGCGAGTTCAACCGCGGCAAGCTGGTCTGGAAGGTCGACTGGCCGATGCGCTGGGCCTACGAGGGTGTCGTCTTCGAGCCCAGCGGGGTGGACCACTCCTCGCCCGGGTCCTCGTTCCAGGTCGGCGGGCAGATCGTCGGGATCTTCGGCGGCAAGCAGCCGATCGGGCCGATGTACGCGTTCGTCGGCATCTCCGGGATGGCGAAGATGTCGTCGTCCAGGGGCGGGGTGCCCACCCCCGGTGACGCTCTGAAGATCATGGAGCCGCAGATCCTGCGCTGGCTCTACGCCCGCCGCCGGCCCAACCAGTCCTTCAAGATCGCCTTCGACCAGGAGATCCAGCGGCTCTACGACGAGTGGGACAAGCTGGACGCGAAGGTCGCCGACGGCTCCGCGCTGCCCGCCGACCTCGCCGCGCACTCCCGCGCGGTGGGCACCGCGGGCGGTGAGCTGCCGGCCACCCCCCGGCCACTGCCGTACCGCACGCTCGCGTCCGTCGCCGACATCACCGCCGGCAACCAGGACCAGACGCTGCGCATCCTCAGCGAGCTGGACCCGGCCAACCCGCTGTCCGACCTCGACGAGGTCCGCCCCCGGCTCGACAAGGCCGAGGCCTGGATCAACACGCACGTCCCCGCCGACCAGCGGACCATCGTGCGCGCCGAGCCCGACGCCGAGCTGCTGAAGTCCCTCGACGAGGCCTCCCAGCAGTCGCTGCGGCTGCTGCTCGACGGTCTTGAGTCGCACTGGTCGCTCGACGGCCTCTCGCACCTCGTCTACGGCGTCCCCAAGGTCCAGGCCGGCTTCTCCGCCGACGCCGGGCCCAAGGAACTGCCCGCCGAGATCAAGACCGCCCAGCGCACCTTCTTCGCCCTCCTCTACCAGCTCCTCGTCAGCCGCGACACGGGTCCGCGCCTGCCGACGCTGCTGCTGGCGGTGGGACAGGAGCGGGTACGGGCCCTGCTCGGGGAGTAGGCAGGTTCTACGTCGATGGGGCCCCGGTGCTGATCAGCACCGGGGCCCCATCGACGTAGAAGATCCGCGGCTTACGCGATGTGGTCTTCCTGGAGTTCCGCCGTGTGGCGGTTGGTGAAGCGGTTGACCATGCGCTCGGCCTCGCGCTGCGGGAGCGTGATGCCGTACGTGGCCTCCACGTCACCGCGGAACTGGCCGCCGGTCGGGTAGCTGCCGTCTATCGACTTCTTGAAGATGAGGTAGTAGTCGTCCTCGCCGGGCTCCGAGCCGCCCCCCGCGCCCATCTCACGGGTGCGGCCCGGACCGGCCGGGATCGGGAAGGTGCCGGTGTCTTCCGGAGAGGGCTCCGGAGCAGGCTGCTCCTCGTACTGCTGAGGGATCGTCTGCTGCTCGAAGCGACGGCGTTCCTGGAAGCGCTGCTGCTCCTCGAAGCGCCGCTGCTCGTCGTACTGCTGCTGGGACTGGAACTGCTGCTGGACGTCGAACTGTTCGGCCTGCTGCTGCTCCTCGTACCACTGGGCGTCCGCGGTGTCCGGGTCGAAGTTGGGGTCGTAGCCGCCCTGGTAGGCGATGGACTGGGGGTCGCGGGAGTGGAGCCAGGGGTTCTGCTCCTCGGGGGCGACCTGGTCGGCGTAGGCCTGCTGTTGCGGCTGCTCGGGTGCGGGGAGTTCCTCGCGTACCGGTGGCTGGGTGCTCTGCACGACCGTCGGGGCCGTCGGCTCCGGTGCGGCCTCCAACTGCGGGGCCGGGGGCAGGAGTACGGGCTCGATGCCCGCGGCGGCCAGGCCGGCCGGGGCGGTCTCGGCGAGCGGGACGCCGTAGCGGGCCAGGCGCAGGGGCATCAGGGACTCGACCGGGGCCTTGCGGCGCCAGGCGCGGCCGAAGCGGGAGTTGAGGCGGGCCTGGTAGACGAGACGGTCCTGCTCCAGCTTGATGACCTGCTCGTAGGAACGCAGTTCCCACAGCTTCATGCGGCGCCACAGGAGGAAGGTGGGGATGGGGGAGAGCAGCCAGCGGGTGAGGCGGACGCCCTCCATGTGCTTGTCGGCCGTGATGTCGGCGATGCGGCCGATCGCGTGCCGGGCCGCCTCGACCGAGACGACGAACAGCACGGGGATCACCGCGTGCATGCCCACGCCCAGCGGGTCGGGCCAGGCCGCGGCGCCGTTGAAGGCGATCGTGGCGACCGTCAGCAGCCACGCCGTCTGGCGCAGCAGCGGGAACGGTATGCGGATCCAGGTCAGCAGGAGGTCGAGGGCGAGCAGGACGCAGATGCCCGCGTCGATGCCGATCGGGAACACGTACGCGAAGTTCCCGAAGCCCTTCTTGAGTGCCAACTCGCGGACCGCCGCGTACGAACCGGCGAAGCCGATGCCGGCGATGATCACGGCGCCGGTCACGACCACGCCGATGAGAACGCGGTGCATCCGAGTCAGCTGCAGTGGCGCGGCCACCCGTACTCCCCTCCCAGTGCGTGTTGTTGCGCGCAACAGAGTGGCACATGTGTGCGGCGCACGGGTTGCCGGTGGCCCCCGTCAGCTCTTCTTCGCAGCCGACTTGGACGGGGATGCGGACTTCGCGGTGGACGGAGAGGCCGAGGTGGACGCGGACTTGGAGGGAGCCGGGGTCGTCGTTGCAGAACCGGAATCTGAACCGGAGCCCGATCCCGTGCCCGTGCCCTCGCCGTTGGCCGCAGACACCGCGCCGACCGCCTCCGTGGCCGCCTTCTGCGCCAGCTTGGCGAGCGTGTCCGCGTTCGGTGTCTTCTCGCCGGCCAGACCCGCGCCGTTGTAGTCGAGCGTGACGACGACGTTCTCGACGCGCGTCACGATCGTCTGCTGCCTGAAGGCGCCTTCCTTCTTCTTCAGGTCGTAGCGCACGAGCGTCGCCGCGTCACCGATCCCGGTCACCGGCTGCGTCTTCGTGTTCTTCGCGCCCGGTGTCGCCTGCGCGTCCTTGATCTGCTTCTCGTAGTACGTCTGCGCCAGCTTGTCGCCCTCGCCGCGCGTGACGTCCGACTCGAAGCGCAGCAGCGAGACGTTCAGCCAGCGGAACTGCGAGCCCTTCACGCCGTTGCTGTCCAGGCTGTTCCAGGAGCAGCTCGCACGCGTCCCCGTGTCGTTCGACGCGCCCTCCTTGCCGGACTTCACGCCCTTGGGCACGAGCGAGGTCAACGTCTTCTTCGACAGTACGTCGCAGGAGTCCGGCAGCTTCTTGTACGCCGCCGCCTGCACGGTCGGTGCCGCGCTCGCGGAGGCCGAGGCGTCCCCCCCGGCCGCGCTGCCGCTGCCGCCGTCACCGGAGTCGGAGCCGGAGTCGGAGGAGCAGCCGGCGGCGAGCAGCAGTGCGGGGAGGGCGGCCGCGCCGACAAGGACGCGGTGGCGCCGCTTCCCCCGTCGGTCTCGCTCGTTCCGTCGGACTGGCTGTGCTGGTCGCTGCATGGTTCCTTCACTCATGACGCTCGTGGTTCCTGCCGTCGGATCGGGTCCGAGGGGCCACGGTAGTCGGTGAAGAAGCTGTGCGGTTCGGCTTCATCCGCTTTGCGAACGGGCACGCGGAGGTGCCCGCAGGGGGTCAACCGCTCAGGGTGTCGGCCAGTTGAGAGGCCAGTTTCCGGGCCTTGTCCTGCATTTCCTTGCTGTCCGGGGTGGCGCCGCCACCGGCCGGCTGCTCCTCGTACTCGATCGTCACGATGACGTTGGACGTGCGGAACACCACAGTCACCGTGCGCGGCTGGGCGGCGGAGGCGGAGCCGCTCAACGCGTCGTCGAGGTACGCCTCGTCGCCAGGGCCGTCCAGGACGCGGGGCTGGAGATCGGAGGGGGTGACGGAGCTGGAGGGTGAGCCCGAGGCGGAGTCCGAGGGGTCGGCGCCGGCGGTGGTGGCGGAGGAACTCGCCGTGGGAGAGGGGGTGTCGCTCCCGCTGTCCTCGGCGCCCGGGCTGGAGGTGGCCGGCTCCGGGAGGTCGGCGGCGACCTCCTTCCCCGCGAAGACCTCCTTCGCGTTTGTGTCGTCGCTCACGGCGTTGTCGTAGGAGACGACCCGCTCGAAGTCGACGTGCAGGTGGTCGGTCGCGTTCGCGGACTCGACCTTCCAACGGCAGCCCACCTTGCGGTCGGTGTCGAAGGTCTGGGTGGCCGTGCCCTCGTAGACCTTGGTCCGCTGGTCCTCGTCGGTGATCTCCTTGGCGCCGGGCAGCAGCGAGTCGAGGTTGCCCTGGCTGACCGCGCCGCAGGCCTCCGGGAGGCTGTTGTACCGGCCCGGCTGGGCGGAGACGGTCGAGACGCCGTCATCACCCGGTTTCGGGTCGTCCGTCGCACCCGTGTCCCCGGACCCACCGGTGCAGCCGGCCAGCAGCGCCGCGAGTAGCGCGGCGGCGCCGGGTACGTATGCCTTCCGCTGCACGGACGGGCTCCTCTCGACGGCGGCCCGGTGGCCGTAGACATGCCAGGTCTTCCAGTGTCCCCGCTGGTTAATCGCTTGCCGCACCGGGGCGTCCCCTGGAGACAATGTTTATCGCACGCATGGCCGTGGGCGCCGGTTCGTTGTCTCTTTTGGCCCACCTGGCGCCGCTAATGCGTTTCGGGATTTTCACTTACTTTTGTTGCTGTTCCGGGGGAATGAGGACGAGATGTCGTACGTAGAGCTGCCGGGGGCGAAGGTTCCCATCCGTATGTGGGCCGACCCCGCGTCGGTCGAGGAGGGCGCGCTCCAGCAGCTGCGCAACGTCGCGACCCTCCCGTGGATCAAGGGCCTCGCGGTCATGCCGGACGTCCACTACGGCAAGGGTGCGACGGTCGGTTCGGTCATCGCGATGCACGGCGCCGTGTGCCCGGCGGCGGTCGGGGTGGACATCGGGTGCGGGATGTCGGCGGTGAGGACCTCGCTGACGGCGAACGACCTGCCGGGGGACCTGTCGCGGCTGCGGTCGAAGATCGAGCAGGCGATTCCGGTGGGGCGCGGGATGCACGACGATCCCGTCAAGCCCGGGAGCTTTCACGGGTTCGCGACGGCGGGATGGGACGAGTTCTGGGGACGGTTCGACGGAATTGCCGAAACGGTCAAGTTCCGTCACGAGCGTGCGGGAAAGCAGATGGGGACGCTCGGATCGGGCAACCACTTTGTGGAAGTTTGCACTGATACGACCAGCTCTGTCTGGCTGATGCTGCACTCCGGTTCCCGGAACATCGGCAAGGAGCTGGCCGAGCACCACATCGGCATCGCCCAGAAGCTCCCGCACAACCAGGGCCTGGTCGACCGCGACCTCGCCGTCTTCGTCGCGGACACCCCGCAGATGGCGGCGTACCGCAACGACCTGTTCTGGGCGCAGGAGTACGCCAAGCGCAACCGCTCGATCATGATGGCGCTCCTGAAGGACGTGATCCACAAGGAGTTCCGGAAGGCGAAGCCGACCTTCGAGCCCGAGATCAGCGCGCACCACAACTATGTGGCGGAGGAGCGCTACGAGGGCATGGACCTGCTCGTCACCCGCAAGGGCGCGATCCGGGCCGGCTCCGGCGAGTTCGGGATCATCCCCGGCTCCATGGGCACCGGTTCGTACATCGTGAAGGGCCTCGGCAACGAGAAGGCCTTCAACTCGGCGTCCCACGGCGCCGGTCGGCGCATGAGCCGTACGGCGGCCAAGCGGCGGTTCTCGACGAAGGACCTGGAGGAGCAGACGCGGGGCGTGGAGTGCCGTAAGGACTCCGGCGTCGTCGACGAGATCCCGGGCGCCTACAAGCCGATCGAGCAGGTCATCGAGCAGCAGCGGGACCTCGTGGAGGTCGTCGCGAAGCTGAAGCAGGTCGTGTGTGTGAAGGGCTGACGAGCCGGAGGTCCGGTGGTCCGTAGGTCCGGTGGCCGGAGGTCCGGGGCCGGCGACTCAAGGCTGAACTGCGCGGTGGCGCCCCCCGCGGGGGGGGGGGCCCCCCCCCGCCCACCCCCCACGGGAACGATGTGTTTGCGGCGCGGGCGCCCGGCGGGCCCAAAACCCAGTAGCAAGTTACGTGGCGGGGGGGGGCGCGCGGGGGTGGGGGGGGGGGGGGGGGGGGGGGGGGGGGGGGGGGGGGGCGGGCCCCCCCCCGGGGGGGGGGGGGGGCCCCCCCGGGGGGGGGGGGGCCCCCACCCCGCGTCACAGTTCCCGGTGGACCTTGGTGTTGGAGGCCTGGGCGCGGGGGCGCAGGACCAGGAGGTCGACGTTGACGTGGCTGGGGCGGGTGACCGCCCAGGTGATCGTCTCCGCCACGTCGTCCGCGGTGAGGGGTTCGGCGACGCCCTGGTAGACCTTCGCCGCGCGCTCCTCGTCGCCGTTGAAGCGGGTCAGCGCGAACTCGTCCGTGCGGACCATGCCGGGCGCGATCTCGATGACGCGCACCGGCTGGCCGACGATCTCCAGACGCAGGGTCTCGGCGAGGACGTGGGAACCGTGCTTGGCGGCGACATAGCCACCGCCGCCCTCGTAGGTGCCGTGGCCCGCGGTGGAGGAGACCACGACCACCGTGCCGTCGCCGCTCGCGACGAGCTTGGGGAGCAGGGCCTGGGTGAGGTTCAGGGTGCCGATGACGTTGGTCTCGTACATCGTGCGCCAGTCGGCGGGGTCGCCGGTGGCGACGGGGTCCGCGCCGAGGGCTCCGCCGGCGTTGTTGACGAGCACGCCGATCGTCTTGAAGGCCGTCGCGAACTCGTCCACCGCGGCTCGGTCCGTCACGTCGAGCTGGTACGCCGTTGCCGCGTGGCCCGCCGCGGTGATCTCCTCGGCCAGTGCCTCGATGCGGTCCTTGCGGCGGGCGGTGAGGACTACGCGGTAGCCGGCCGCCGCGAGTTGCCTGGCGGTGGCCGCGCCGATGCCGCTGCTCGCGCCGGTGACGATCGCGATTCGGGATGCCGTCGACAGGGCTGCGGTGGGCATGGGCTGCTCCTTGGGCGTGCGGTTGCGTGGCCTCGTCAGGATAGGTGGGGCTTGGTGCGGGGCTCGCGCTCCTAAGAGCAGGTTGGCTCCCTTGCCCCTAATTTCTAGGGGCCCACATGATTACGGCCATCCCTGCCAGGCACACCAGGGCCCCCGTGATGTCCCAGCGGTCCGGGCGGTAACCGTCCGCCACCGCGCCCCATGCCAGGGAGCCCGCCACGAAGATGCCGCCGTATGCCGCGAGGATGCGGCCGAAGTGGGCGTCGGGCTGGAAGGTGGCCACGAAGCCGTAGGCGCCGAGGGCGAGGATGCCGCCGGTGATCCACAGCCAGCCGCGGTGTTCGCGGACGCCCTGCCAGACCAGCCAGGCGCCGCCGATCTCGAAGACGGCGGCGACGACGAAGAGGGCCGCGGAACGGACGATCAGCATGCCCGCCAGCTTGGCATGGGCGCTGTCACCTGTTGGACGGCGCCTGCCGCCCGCGTGGCGGGGGATACATGCGTACGTCCGTGGCGAGCGAGGAGTGGGTATGCGCAGAGTTCTCTCGGTGGGGATGGCCGCTCTGGTGGCGGTCGGGGTGGGGGTCGTGCCCGCCGGTGCGGTGGGTGAGGGGGGTGGGCCCGAGGCCGATCTCGCCTATCACGGGGTCGCTTCCATGGCCGGTGGGCGGGTCGACGTCCGGTTCACCCCGCGCAATCACGGGCCCTCGGACGTGCCGGACGCGACCGTGCGGCTGCGGTGGTCGGCGCCGCTCGCCAACGGGCAGGTGCTGCCGGGCGGGTGCGCGCGGTCCGGGCCGCGGGTGGTGCTGTGCCGGGTGGGGGCACTGGCCGCGGACGATCTCGGGGCGCAGATCAGCATGCGGGTACGGCTGCGGGGGGCGCCGAGCGAGGTGCTGCTGGAGTTGGACACCGTCTGGAGCGGGGGCGCGGTGGACCACAACCGGGCCAATGACCAGCAGCGGGTGCTCGTGCTGGACAGCGGGGACGAGTACTACTTCTGAGGCTGGCTCTCCGCCTCGGCGTCGTAGCGGTCCCGGGCCTCGTGCACTTCCTCGATGTGGGTCTCCGCCCATGCCTTCACCGCGGTCATCAACTGGGCCAGGCTGGCGCCCAGTTCGGTGAGTTCGTAGTCCACGCGGACCGGGACGGACGGGGTGACGGTTCGGGTGAGGATGCCGTCGCGCTCCAGTGAGCGGAGTGTCTGGGTGAGCATCTTGGGGCTGACGCCGGCGAGTTTGCGACCGAGGTCGCTGTAGCGCATGGGGCCGTTCGAGAGGGCGGCGACGACGAGGCTGACCCACTTGTCGCTGAGCCGGTCCAGGAGCTGGTTGGTGGGGCAGGACCGGATGAACGCGTCGTACTTGACGCGTTCCTGCTCGCGTCGCTGGGCTGCGGTCGTGGTCGGCATGGCGCGCTCTCGCTCACTTCCGGGGTAGGTAGGCACTTTCAGGTAACTACTTACGAATCGATAGTAGCTCTTCCTAGGGTTGCAGACAGCCGCGGGGATACCCCAGCTGACCGGCGGATACAGGGAGACAGTCGTCATGCGTGCAGTAGTGGTGAACAGCTTTGGTGGGCCCGAGGCCGTCCAGGTCGTGGAGACGGACGTGCCCGCGCCGGGAGCGGGGCAGGTGCGGATCAAGGTGGCGGCGGCCTCGCTGAACCAGGTGGACGAGGGCGTGCGGGGCGGTTTCTTCGGGGGCGAGGGGGAGCGGATCGGGCTCGGCTGGGATGTGGCCGGGACGGTGGACGCGGTCGGCGACGGCGGTGGTGCCGGTGCCGGTGCCGGTGCTTGGAGCGTCGGTGATGAGGTGGTCGCTCTGGCGCCGGGTTTTGTGCGGCCGCTCGGTGCCCATGCCGAGTACGTCGTCGTGGCGGCCGACGCGACCGCGAAGGCGCCGGTGACGGTCGACGCCGTGCACGCGGCGACCCTGCCGCTGAACGGCCTGACCGCCGTACAGGCCCTGGATCTGCTGGAGTTGGCGGCGGGCCAGTCCCTCCTGGTCACCGGAGCGGCGGGGGCGGTCGGCGGGTACGCCGTCCAACTCGCCACCCAGCGCGGGGTGTTGGTGACGGCGCTGGCGCGTGCCGGTGACGAGGAGCTCGTACGGGGGCTGGGTGCCGCGCAGTTCACGAGCGGGTCCGTCCAGGACGCGAGCTTCGATGCCGTACTGGATGCGGCGATTCTCGGTGAGACGACGTTGGCATGGGTGCGGGACGGGGGTACCTACGTCGGTTTCCGGCCCGGCGGGCAGCCGGCGTCCGTGCGCGGGGTGCGGACCACGGCCGTGGAGGTGGCCGCCGACGGGACGCGGCTCGCGGAGTTGGTGGGGCTCGTGGACGCGGGGGCGCTGACCCTGCGGGTGGCCGAGACGTTCCCACTGGCCGAGGCCGCCAAGGCGCACGCCCGGCTCGCGGAGGGCGGGGTGCGTGGGCGGTTGGTGCTGGTCCCGTAAGGGGGTGCGGGGTGCGGGGTACTGAGTCGGGGGCCTGGCGTCCGGGGTCTGGGGTGTCGATCAGGTCGGCGGTCGGGCGTCCGTCGTCTGTGTGTACGTCTTCGGCGGGACGCCCACCGTCGCCGTGAAGTCCCGCACCAGGTGGGCCTGGTCGGCGTAGCCGAGGTCGGCGGCGAGGGCGGCCCAGTCGACCTCGTGGCGGGTGCCGGCGAGTTCGAGGGCCTCGTGGATGCGGTAGCGGAGGATGACCCACTTCGGGGCGACACCGACGTACGCCGAGAAGAGTCGCTGCAATGCCCGTACGGAGAGGCCCGCGGCCTGGGCGTAGTCGTCCACGCGGCGGATCGCGCGGTCGGTGCGGGCGTGTTCGACGAGGTCCACGGCGAGGTCGGCCTGGGGGTCGGGGGCCGGGCGGAGGGGGATCAGGAAGGCGTCGAGCGCGGCGATACGGGCGGTGTCGTCGGCGGGGCTCACAAGGGCGCGGGTGGTGTCCGGCGAGGCCTGTGCGAACACGTCCCGGGCGTCGAGCGCGCGGCCCGTCCAGTGCGAGGCGGGCAGCTCGGGGACGTACGGCCGGAAACCGCCGGGCCGGAACTTCACCCCGCACACCCGCCCCTTGCCGGTGATCTTCCTGGTGTAGAGGCCGTGGGGGATGCCGGTCAGTTCCGCGTAGGGCGGGGTGTCCTCCGTGTCGATGCCGTCCCATTGGAAGGTGAGGTTGACGGAGGGATGCGCGACGACGTGGGAGGCGTAGGGCGCGGGCAGGTCCCAGTCGATGAACCAGTACCGCTCGACGTACCGGCGCAGCGGCTCGGCGGGCTCGTGACGGCGGAACCTCACCCGGGTCAGCAGCCCGGAGGGGTCGACGATCCCGCGGGTGTCGCGGCGGCGGGGGGCGGCCATGGCCGGATCGTACGTCGCGTTTCTTCAAGAAGGGTCGGCCCGGGCGTCCGTACGGTCGAGGTATGGACACGAACAGCGGGACGAGGCAGAGCGGGACGGCGCACAGCGGGACGAGTCAGAGCGGGACGACGCACAGCGGGACGGCGTACGGCATCGGTGAGCTGCTGGCCATGGCGCGTGAGCGGGCGGTGCCGGTGGTGGCCGGTATTTCCGACGCGGCGCTCGTCGCGCCCACGCCCTGCGCGGAGTACGACGTGAAGGCCCTGGTCAATCACCTCTTCCAGGTGATGGTGCAGTTCCAGCGGCTGGCCGCGAAGGAGGCGTCGGACTTCGGCGAGACGCCCGACCGGGTCGGGGCGGGGCCGGACTGGCGCGAGCGGTTCGCGGGCGAGGCGGACGGGTTGGTGGCGGCCTGGTCCGCGCCCGGCGCCGAGGAGGGCACCACGGGCGTGATGGACATGCCCGCGCGGCTGGTCGGCTCGATGGCGCTGCTCGATCTGACCGTGCATGTGTGGGATCTGGCGCGGGCGACGGGTCAGGAGTACGCGGACGCCGACGACGCGATCGTGGCCCAGCTGGCGGAGACGGTGGCCGAGCTGGCACCGACGGCTCAGAAGATGGGCGTCTTCGGGGAGCCGGTGCGGGCGGCGGAGGGGGCGTCGGCGTTCGAGCGGTTGCTGGCGGGGACGGGGCGGGAGCCGGGGTGGGAGCCGGGGTGGGGCGGGGGTTCTGTCGCAGGGTAGGAGAGCCCCCGGCGCCCTGCCCGGTCCAGTTGCCCACTCCCGTTGCCCGGCGCCGTTGCCCGGTCCCGGCGTCAGGCGGTCGGTACCGGCGCGTCCGGTGCGATCGGATCCTCCTCGCGAAGGTCCGTCCAGAACGCGGTCGGGATCGGTTCGCCGAAGGGCGCCACCCCGGAACACTGACGGGAATAGCCGTACGGGGCCGACCGTTCTCCAGGTATAGTTGAACAGTCAACAACATGGAGGATGAGCGACCATGCAGTTCGGGATCTTCAGCGTCGGCGACGTCACGCCCGACCCGACGACGGGCCGGACGCCGACCGAGCGCGAGCGCATCAAGGCCATGGTCGCCATCGCGCTGAAGGCCGAGGAGGTCGGCCTCGACGTCTTCGCGACCGGCGAGCACCACAACCCGCCCTTCGTGCCGTCGTCCCCGACGACGATGCTCGGCTTCATCGCCGCGCGGACGGAGAAGCTGATCCTCTCCACGTCCACCACGCTCATCACCACGAACGACCCGGTGAAGATCGCGGAGGACTTCGCGATGCTCCAGCAGCTGGCCGACGGCCGCGTCGACCTGATGATGGGCCGCGGCAACACCGGCCCGGTCTACCCCTGGTTCGGCCAGGACATCCGCCAGGGCATCAACCTCGCCATCGAGAACTACGCCCTGCTGCACCGGCTGTGGCGCGAGGACGTCGTGGACTGGGAGGGCAAGTTCCGCACCCCCCTGCAGAGCTTCACGTCCACGCCCCGCCCGCTGGACGACGTACCGCCCTTCGTCTGGCACGGTTCGATCCGCTCGCCGGAGATCGCCGAGCAGGCCGCGTACTACGGCGACGGCTTCTTCCACAACAACATCTTCTGGCCGGCCGACCACACCAAGCGGATGGTCGAGCTGTACCGGGCGCGGTACGCCCACTACGGGCACGGCACGCCCGAGCAGGCGATCGTCGGCCTCGGCGGCCAGGTCTTCATGCGGAAGAACTCGCAGGACGCGGTGCGTGAGTTCCGCCCGTACTTCGACAACGCGCCGGTCTACGGCCACGGGCCCTCCCTGGAGGACTTCACCGACCAGACCCCGCTGACCGTCGGCTCCCCGCAGGAGGTCATCGAGAAGACCCTCGCCTTCCGCGACTACGCCGGTGACTACCAGCGCCAGCTGTTCCTGCTGGACCACGCGGGGCTGCCGCTGAAGACCGTCCTGGAGCAGCTCGACCTGCTCGGCGAGGAGGTCGTGCCGGTGCTGCGCGAGGAGTTCGCGAAGGGCCGTCCGGCGGATGTCCCGGAGGCGCCGACGCACGCGTCCCTGCTCGCGGCCGCGCAGAACCCGACTACGGAGAAGGAGACCGTGGCATGAAGCTCGTAGTCGTCTCGGCGGGGCTGAGTGTGCCGTCGTCCACGAGGTTGCTGGCGGACCGGCTGGCGGCGGCCACGGCGGGCCGTACGTCGGCGGAGATACAGGTGGTGGAGCTGCGCGACCTCGCTGTCGAGATCGCGCACAACTTCACCAACGGTTTTCCCGGGCGCTCACTCGCCGCCGCGCTGGACGCGGTGACGGAGGCGGACGGGCTGATCGTGGTGACGCCGGTGTTCTCGGCGTCGTACAGCGGACTGTTCAAGTCGTTCTTCGACGTCCTGGAGAAGGACGCGCTGGCCGGAAAGCCGGTCCTGATCGCGGCGACGGGCGGCAGTGCGCGGCACTCGCTGGTCCTGGAGCACGCGCTGCGCCCGTTGTTCGCCTACCTGCGGGCGGTGGTCGTCCCGACCGGCGTCTACGCGGCCTCGGAGGACTGGGGCGCGGAGGGCCTGCCGGAGCGGATCGAGCGGGCGGCGGATGAGCTGGCGGCGCTGATGACGGGCCTGACGGCGACGAAGCCGGCGGCGAAGGCGAAGCCGGACGACTTCGAGGTCGTTCCCTTCGCAGATCAATTGGCGGCTCTCTCGCGTCCCAGCCCGTCCGGCGTCTGAGGACGAGGCCGTCCAGGCAGACCGCGGGGGTCTGGGGGCGGCGACCCCCGGAGGACGGCTCCCCAAGGGTGAGATCCGGGTAAAAAGGCTGATCGTAGACCCACAGACGCCGCCGATCCGCCGGAGGCATTGGCAGACTGGGCGGCGTGTCCCCAACTGTGCTGCTCGCCGAAGACGACCGCGCCATCCGTCACGCCCTGGAGCGCGCCCTGAGCCTGGAGGGCTACCAGGTCACGGCGGTCGCCGACGGCGTGGAGGCGCTGGCGCAGGCCCACCGCACCCCGCCGGACGTGCTGGTGCTGGACGTGATGATGCCCGGCATCGACGGCCTCCAGGTCTGCCGGGTGCTGCGCGCCGAGGGCGACCGCACCCCGATCCTCATGCTCACCGCCCTCGTCGAGACCGCGGACCGGATCGCCGGGCTCGACGCGGGCGCCGACGACTACGTGGTCAAGCCGTTCGACGTCGAGGAGGTCTTCGCCCGCCTGCGCGCGCTGCTGCGCCGGACCGGTTCGGGCAACGGCGCCCTGGTCGACGTACCGAAGGAACCGCAGCACACCGACCGGCAGATCGAGGCGGCGGGGCTGCGGATGGACATGCAGGCGCGGCGGGCCTGGCGGGGCGGGCGTGAGCTGGAGCTGACGCGGACCGAGTTCGAGCTGCTGGAGCTGCTGGTCCGCAACGCGGGGATCGTCCTCGACCACTCCACGATCTACGACCGGATCTGGGGCTACGACTTCGGGCCCGGTTCCAAGAACCTGGCCGTGTACGTCGGCTACCTGCGCCGCAAGCTCGATGACCCGGGGGCGCCGGCGCTGATCCACACGGTGCGCGGTGTGGGTTACGTGCTGCGGGAGGACTGAGTGGGGCGGCTGCGGCGCCTGCTGGTCAGACGGCGGCCCGGCCTGGTCTCGCTGCGCACCACGTTCGCGGTGTCCTTCGCGGCGGTGACCGCGGCCGTCACCGTGCTGGTCGGTGTGCTGTCCTACAGCGCCGCCGCGCGGCTGGTGCGCGTCGACCAGGAGTCGGTGTTCGACCAGGTCGTGCAGGATCTGCGGGACGAGGTGCGCCACCAGGCGATGACCCCCGGCGACTTCTCCTCCTCGGCGCCGGGGCACGACATCGTGCGGCCGGCCCGGACCGATGTGCAGGTGCTGGGGCCGGACGGTTCGGTCGTCGACTCCGGCAGCCCGGTGCTGCCGGTCACGGCCGCCGACCGGGCGATCGCGGCCGACCGGGCGGCCGGGACGATCGCCGAGCACAAGGAGGTCGACGTCGGCGCCGACGTCTACCGCGTGGCGACCGTCTCGCTGGGCGCCGGGCGGGGTGCGGTGCAGGTGGCGCAGGAGTTCAGCGACACCGAGGACCTGTTGCGGGCGTTGCAGCAGCGGACGCTCATCCTGATGGCCGCGGTGGTGACCGGCGCGGGTCTGGTCGGCTGGTGGCTGGCCCGGCGCATCACCCGCCGGCTGATCATCCTCACCTCCGCCGCGGAGGACGTGGCCCGTACGCGCCGGCTCGGCATCGTCGTACCCGTCGCCGGATACGACGAGGTGGGCCGCCTCGGCCGCGCCTTCGACCGCATGCTGGGCCGCCTGGCCCAGTCCGAGGAGGACCAGCGCCGCCTGGTCCAGGACGCGGGCCACGAACTCCGCACCCCCCTCACCTCTCTCCGTACGAACATCTCCCTGCTCCGCCGCATCGACGAACTGCCCCCCGCCACCCGCCTCGAACTCGTTGCCGACCTCTCCCAGGAGGCGCGCGAGCTGACCGACCTCGTCAACGAGCTCGTCGACCTCGCGGCCGGCCAGTCCGACACGGAGCCGCCGCAGCGGGTGGACCTCGCCGACATCGCCGAGGACGTCGCGGTCCTGGCCCGGCGGCGCACCGGCCGCGAGATCACGGTCCGCGCGAGCGGCGACACGACGACCGACGGCCGCCCCGGCGCGCTGACCCGCGCGATCTCCAACCTCGCGGAGAACGCGGCGAAGTTCGACCGCGACGGCACGGAACCGATCGAGATCAACGTCGCCGGCCCCGCACGCCCCGGCACGGTCCGCGTCGAGATCCTCGACCGCGGCCCGGGCGTCGCGGAAGCCGACCTCATCCGCATCTTCGACCGCTTCTACCGAGCCGCCGACGCCCGCTCCCTCCCCGGCTCCGGCCTCGGCCTCTCCATCGTCCGAGAGGTGGCGATGGCCCACGCGGGCGCACCGTTCGCCTACCGGCGGGAGGGCGGGGGGTCGGTGATCGGGTTCACGGTGGGTGGGGGGCCGACGGGTCCTACGAGGTGATGGGCGGGCGGGACGAGGGGACCGACGGGTCTTACGAGGTGATGGGCGGGCGCGGTCGGGGTGTATGAGCGGGTCGGGGTGAAGGGGCGGGTGTTCGGGGCGGCTGGGGTAACGGGGTTGGGAGCGGCGGGGACAACAGGTTTGGGAGTGGCCGGGGCAACGTGGCTGGGAGCGGCCTGAGTTGGCGGCGGGGCCACCGTGACTGTCGTGAATGTCGTGGCCGTCGTGATAACCGTGGCCGTCGTAGTCGTGTGTGACGCGCATCACGGGAACTCGGGGCTCTGGGCGGTCAGTTGAGAACGTGACCTCAGATATGCGAACCCGGATACGGGCCGGAGATCCGGACGCCTTCGCGGAACTCTTCGACGACTGTGCCCGCGCGGTGTACAACCACGCCTTTCGGCTGACCGCCGACTGGTCCGTGGCCGAGGACGTCATGTCGGCGACATTCATGGAGGCTTGGCGGCGCCACGCGTCGATCGAGGCCGAAGGGGGTTCCCTGCGGCCGTGGTTGCTGGGCATCGCGACCAACGTCTCCCGCTCCCACTACCGCAGCAACCGGCGCTACCGGGCCGCGGCCACCGCCGCCGCGGAGGCGGGCGTGGGGGAGACGCAGGTCGCCGACCATGCGGAGGAGACCGCAGGGCGGCTGGACGACCGGCACCGGATCACCGCCACGCTGACCGCCCTCAGCTCCCTCAGACGCCCCGAACGCGAGGTGCTGGTGCTGTGCCTGTGGGAGGGCATGGAGTACGCCGACGCGGCCCGCGCCCTCGGCATCCCGATCGGCACCGTCCGCTCCCGCCTGTCCCGCGCCCGCGGCAAGCTGCGCAAGCTCGCGGACGCCGAGCTGAGAAGAAAGAGCGGAAGGAATCGGGAACCCGTCTCCACGAACCGGCAGATAACAGGTGATCGCGGATACGCGGTCCGGTCCGCACAGGAAGGAAACCGATGAACGCCAGCCCCTCCCAGCCGCACCCGGCTGAGTGGACGGAGACCCAGGACCTCCTGCCCTCCGTCGAACGGGATCTGCCGGCGGGCCGCCACCAGTTCCACAAGGAGCAGATGATGGCCCAGATCCACGAAGACCTCCGTACCTCTGCCGGCGCCCACCCCGCCGCCCCGACGGCCACCCCGCAGCGCCGCAACCCGTTCCTGCGCCGCGCGATCCTGCTGCCCGGCATGGCCTGCGCGGTGGCCGGCGCGGTCGTCGGCGGTATCGCCCTGTCCGGCGGAAACGGTGACGGCAAGATCCCCCTCGCCACCGGTCCCGCGCTGACCACCACGATCGGCACCGCCGACGCCAAGGGCGCCCCCGCGCTGCTCGACCGCATCTCGCTCGCCGCCGCCGACACCTCGGAAACCGCGGTGCACGACGACCAGTTCGTCTACATCGCCTCGAAGGTGGCCAGCACCTACCCCAAGTCCGTCGACGGCAAGGACTCGATCGTCAGCGAGGAACTGCACGACCGGCAGACCTGGGTGTCTCCGGACGGGAGCAAGGGCTGGCTGATCGAAGCGGGCCAGACGAGCAAGGACGGCATCACCCTGGACAGCAACGTCCCGCTGAGCGGTGCGTACGACGCCCTGGTCAAGCTGCCCACCGACCCCGACGTGCTGCTGCGGCGGATCTACAAGGAGTCGGACGCCGTCCGGGACCACGAAGTCCCGCGCGACCAGGCGGCGTTCGTCGCCATCGGCGACCTGCTGACCGAGAGCTACCCGCCGGCGGACGTCGCCGCCACCCTCTACAAGGCCGCCGCCAAGATCCCGGGGGTCGTCGCGGTGAACGACGCGGTCGACGCCGAGGGGCGCCACGGGATCGCGATCGCACGGCAGGACAACACCGGCGAGCGCACCGAGTGGATCTTCGACAAGAAGAGCCTGCGGCTGCTCGGCGAGCGCGTCGTGGTGGTCGAGCCGCTGGCGGACAGCGAGTTCAAGGCCGGCACCGTCATCTTCACCAGCGCGATCACGCAGCGCGCGGTCGTGGACGGGATCAAGCAGACGCCGGGCGGGACGGCGAGCTGAGTGCGCCCGGAGCGACCGTCCGTGACCACGGCCGGGGCACTGGCCGCCCTGCTGGCCGCGGCGGTACTGATGGGGATCGCCCTGACGATCCCCGGCTCCGGCCTCGGCGTCCGGATGGAGGGCACGGGTACCGCCCAGGTGCCGTGCGCCGTTGCGGGGGCGGCCGGTGGTACGCGGTGCGGGTGACCGCGGAGCGCGGCGGGGGGTGAGGAGAGTGCCGGGTCCTGGTCCACGGGGCCCGGCGTCTCCGTGGTCCACAGGGCCTGGCGTCTCCATGTCCGGGTCCGGCAGGCGCATTGTGCGGGCCCGTTGTGCGCGAGAGGCTGGGCGGATGAACCACGGGCACCTCCAGTGATCCCCGATCCGCTCGAACCGCTCGATCCGCCGGTTCCACCCGTTTCACCCCCTCCACCCGCTCCACCCGAGCCGCTGGGACCGTCGTCGCTGGTGTGGCGGTACTTCAGCGACTGGCGGAGCCTGCTGCTGAGCCTGTGGGCCGGGTCGATGCAGAACATGCACCCCGGTCTCGGCGCGGGCGTCCAGGAGCACTCACACTTCTTCGAGGAGCGCTGGCAGCGGCTGTTCCGCTCGCTCTACCCGATCGCCGGGGTGGTCTACGACGGCCCGGACGCGGCCCGTACCGCCCGCCAGGTCCGCGACTACCACCTAGGCGTCAAGGGAGTCGACCGCCACGGCCGCCCTTACCACGCACTCGACCCCGACACCTTCTTCTGGGCGCACGCGACCTTCGTCATGATCCCGGTGCTCGTGTGCCAGTACTTCGGCCGCCCTCTGACGACGGAACAGAAGGAACAGCTCTACGCCGAGAGCCTCCAGTGGTACCGCCTGTACGGCGTCAGCGACCGCCCCGCCCCCGCCAACTGGCCCGACTTCTGTGCCTACTTCGACCGGATGTGCGCCGAGGTCCTTGAGGACAACTGGCCGACCCGCGCGGTCCTGGACATCCGCCACATAGTGAAACCTCCCACCCTACGCCGACTGCCGGACGCCCTGTGGAAAGTGCTGCGCGTCCCGGTGACCCGCCCCATGATCTGGCTGACCGTCGGGATGTACCCGCCGACGATCCGGGCACGCCTCGGCTACCGCTGGTCCCGCCGAAGCGCCGTCGCCCTGTGGCTGCTGGGCCGCGCGATCGCGCTCGGCTGGCATCTGGTCCCGTTCGAACGCCGCTACCACCCACGGGCGCGGGCGGCTTGGCGTCGTACCCGCGGCCTGCCGGTGGCGCAGGTGGAAACACCCCGGAGGAACCTGCCTAGTTGAGGTCGTCGGGGTCGTCGGGGCCGCCGAGGTCGGTCAGCAGGCCGTCGAGAGCCCTGTTGAGGGCGTCGACGTTGGCCCGGTCGAACCAGGTCGTACGAATACGTTCGTTGCTTCCCTTCGGCGTCTCGTGGTCGGCGGCGAGTTGGTGCAGGGTACGGGTCGGATCGCTCAGGGAGCGACCAACTCCCTGGAAGAGACCGCGGATGTATCGGTCCGCGTCATCGGAGGGAATCCCGTGATCGACGGCCCATGACGTGAGCGTGGCGAGATACGAGTAGTGGGTGGTCAGGGTCCCCGTAAGCGCGGAGAGGACGTTGAAGGCCGCCTCGTCCGCGACGGGGAGAACCCCACCGAGGTGCTCGAACAGGGAGTCCACCGCCGGGTGCGAGGGATACGTCACCGTGACGGAACGGCGTTCGCGTACGGCGGGCAGGGGGATGGCCCGTACGAAGGCGGCGTCGGTGGCCGCCAGCGTCCGTCGCAGGTCGTCATTGCCGACGCCCGCCATCACATTGACCACGACCTTGTCCCCGCCCACCCGCAGACCGGCGAGCGCCTCGTGTCGGTCCTGCCGCCGCACGGCGATGATCAGCAACTCGGAGGAGTCGACGACTTGTTGGTTGTCGGCGCAGACGTGTACGCCGTCGTAGCGCGCGGCCAGTTCGGCGGCGGTACGGGCGCCGCGGGGCGAGAGGAAAACCGCGGGCGCCTCGCCTTCCCCCTCGCCCAGACCCGTCACGAGGGCCCGACCGATCTCACCGACTCCGATGATGCCGACGGGCTTCACAGGACGGCCCGGAGGAAGTCGGGGAGCCGCGACGGGCCGGAGATCACCGGCCGAGCCGATGACGGACGATGATGCCGAGGCGTCGACGAGATGCGATCCGGCGATGGTGAAAAGGTGACGGACATGAGTCACAGCATCCCAGTGGAGCTGACGGGGTTCACCGATTTGTTCCGGGACTTGGAGGAGTACGTCGTCTCTCTGGACCGCGTGCTGTCACGCATCGGAGCAGGAGAAGACCCCGGCATCCTCCTCGCGTACGTGGTGGACCACGGCCTCCCCGCACGACTGGCCCGAGCCCGAGAATTCGTGGGCGACTCCCTGGAGAAGGCCATCGGCGCGGAGGCTCTGGAGGACATCGCCGAGCAGGTAGAGGGATACAGGGATCGGAAGTAGGCGTCGGCTACCCGTAGGGGACTGCCACTCATCGAGGGGAGCCGGGGCCCGGCCTCGATGAGTGGCAGCCTGGCCGTCCGCCCCTAGCTCAGATGCCGCCCGAAGAACTCCGCCGCCGCATCCCCCGCGAACCCCGGAACGCCCGTGTGCCCGCCCATATTCGCGTTCAACGTCTTCTCCTTCGAGCCGAACGCGTCGAACAGGTCCAGGGCCCGTTGCCGGTCGTTCCCCTCGTCGTCCCACTGGAGCAGGACGTGGAGCGGGATGGTGACCTGGCGGGCCTCCTCAAGGATGAGCCGCGGTACGAAACTGCCCGCGAAGAGGACCGCCGCCGAGATGCGTGGTTCCACCACCGCCAGCCGAGTGCCGATGGCGATGACTCCCCCCGAGTACCCGACCGGGCCGCCGATGCCGGGCAGTGCAAGCAGCGCGTCCAGGGTGGTTCGCCATTCCGGGACCGCCTGTTCGACCAGCGGCAGGACGAGGCGGTCCACGATGTCGTCGCTCACCGGGTCGCCGGCCTGCAGCGCCCGGCGCAGGTCGGCGCGGGCCTGTTCGGCGGCGGGGAGGCGGGGTCGGTCACCGCTTCCCGGGAGTTCGATGGTGGCCGAGGCGTAGCCCTGGGCCGCGGAGTGCCGGGCGCGTGCCACCAAGCGGGAGTACATCTTGGGCAGTCCGCCGGGGTGGCCGAGCAGGATCAACGGTGCCGGTGTGGATGCCGATGCGGAGGCAGGTGTCCATAGGGTGCCGGGGATCTCGCCGAGGGTGAAGTCGCGTTCCAGGACGCCGTCTTCGAGGCGTCGTGCGGAAGCGAAGTGCAGAGCGAAATGCATGGTCGTGCCCTTTCGGGAGTGCGCAAAACGGCGCTCCCGGACGACCTATCGCCCGACCGTGACCCCGGAGGAGAGCACCCACGTCGATACTGTGATCACGGGTACCACCTCCTCGTTCTCTCGCACGGCCACAGGGAAATTAGCAGGCGCCGCCGTTGTCCGCCAACCGGTTTCGCAGGGCCGGCCACCGCGCTCACCACATGACAAAGGCGGGGTTCGAGAACCCCGCCCGCACACCGTGAAACCCTCGGTCAGGGCCACACCAGGCAGTACGGCTGATGCCCCGCCTCATGCAACCGATGGCTGAAGTCCTGCCACTCGTGCAGCAGTTGGTAGACGTTGAACGCGTCCCGCGGACCGCCCCGGTCCGGGACCGTCGACCAGATGAAGGCCGCCGCGCCGACCGCTTCCTCGCCTATGCCGCGCAGGGGGTCGACGACCGTCATGGGGAGTTTGACCACGGCGTAGTCGGGGTGGAGGACGACCAGTTCCAGCGGCGGCACCTTGTGGAGGGGGACGCCCTCGATGCCGGTCAGGACCATCGCCGCCATCGTCTCCGGCTTGATCTTGGTGAACATGCCGTTCATCCCGAGCTCGTCGCCGCCCAGCTCCTCGGGGCGCATCGAGATCGGGACACGGGCCGCGGTCGCACCGTCCGGCGCGCCGAAGTACTTGTACGTCACCCCCACCCGACCACCATTCCTGCTCCCCGCCCTGAGGCGCTCACTGTGTGCCTGACGTGCGTCCGGCAGACGTGCTTCGTTCGAATCCTCCGCCTCGCGTCGGTGCTTTCCCCCTCGGGCACGTCGAGGACCCAGGTCGTCGGTCCCCTCGCCCAGTCCGCCACCGCGATGCATATCTCCACCCGACTGCTTTTCTAGGACGCGTGGCCCCCGCCGCGCAACCCGATCATCGTGTCAGTGACCTCCCCCACGGCCGCTCGCCGAAACGTGCGTTGAAACACCTGTCCGCAGGATCTTCGCAGCCCCCGTACACGACGGCCTCTGTGAGCTGTGTGTATCACGGTCCAGTCTCGCAGATCGCCCGGGGGCGGTGGCCTGCCGATGGTCGGGGCATGGCCTGCCGATGGCCGAATAGTGGCCCAGGGGCGGGGGAGCGGATCGTTGATCAGGTGGACCGGCCCGCGGTGCGCGGGCGCGCCCCCGAGGCCCCACGCCCCCTGGCCTACCCTGAGGAGGTCACAGGCAAGCGGAGTCCGTGAAGTCGGAGAAAGACGGAGAAGGTCGGAGAAGTCGCAGGTCATGAGCGAACTGCCCTATTCATACGAAGCGCCTGTCTCGCAGGCCCTGTTCGACCGTGCGTCCGTCGTCACGCCGGGCGGCGTGAACTCGCCGGTGCGCGCCTTCCGCGCCGTCGGCGGCACGCCCCGGTTCATGGTGTCCGGTACCGGTCCGTACCTCACGGACGCGGACGGGCGGGAGTACGTCGACCTCGTGTGCTCCTGGGGGCCGATGATCCTCGGGCACTCGCACCCCGAGGTGATCGCCGCCGTGCAGGAGGCCGTCTCGCGCGGCACCTCCTTCGGCACGCCCGGTGAGGGCGAGGTCGCGCTCGCCGAGGAGATCGTCGCCCGGGTGGAGCCGGTGGAGCAGGTGCGGCTCGTCAGCAGCGGGACCGAGGCCACCATGAGCGCCATCCGGCTCGCCCGCGGGTTCACCCAGCGGGCCAAGGTGATCAAGTTCGCCGGGTGTTATCACGGTCACGTCGACTCGCTGCTCGCCTCGGCCGGGAGTGGCGTGGCCACGTTCGCCCTGCCCGACACTCCCGGCGTCACCGGTGCCCAGGCCGCCGACACGATCGTGCTGCCGTACAACGATCTCGAAGCCGTCAACGAGGCCTTCCACCGCCACCCCGGCGAGATCGCCTGTGTGATCACCGAAGCCTCGCCCGGCAACATGGGCGTGGTCCCGCCGAAGCCCGGGTTCAACCAGGGGCTCAAGGACGCGTGCGCCAAGAACGGCGCGCTGTTCATCTCCGACGAGGTCATGACCGGGTTCCGCACCAGTCGGAGCGGGTGGTACGGGATCGACGGGGTTCGGCCCGACCTCATGACCTTCGGGAAGGTGATGGGCGGTGGGTTCCCCGCCGCCGCCTTCGGGGGGCGGGAGGACGTCATGGCGCGGCTCGCGCCCGCCGGGCCCGTCTACCAGGCCGGCACCCTCTCCGGTAATCCCGTCGCCACCGCGGCCGGCCTCGCGCAGCTGCGGCTCCTCGACGACGCGGCCTACGTCAAGGTCGACGCCGTGTCCGAGCAGATCCAGGCGCTCGTGACCGAGGCGCTCAGCAAGGAAGGCGTTGCCCACCGCGTGCAGAACGCCTCCAACATGTTCTCCGTCTTCTTCGTGGACCGTTCGGTGCGCGACTACGAGGACGCCAAGGCGCAGGAGTCCTTCCGCTTCACCGCCTTCTTCCACTCGATGCTGGCGCAGGGCGTCTATCTCCCGCCCTCGTCCTTCGAGTCCTGGTTCGTGTCCACGGCTCACGACGAGCGGGCCGTGCAGCGCATCGCCGACGCCCTCCCGGCGGCGGCCCGAGCGGCGGCGGAGGCCACCTCAGCATGAGCGACAGCAACAACACGGCCGGCGACGACCTCACCGTCGTACACCTGATGCGGCACGGCGAGGTCGCCAACCCGGACGGGGTGCTCTACGGGCGACTGGCCGGGTACCACCTGTCCGAGCTCGGCCGGCAGATGGCCGACCGGGTCGCCGAGCATCTCGCGCCGCGCGATGTGACGTACGTCGTCGCCTCGCCGTTGGAGCGGGCGCAGGAGACGGCGACGCCGATCGCCAAGTCGCACGGGCTCGACCTCGCGACCGACGAGCGGCTCATCGAGGCCGACAACGTTTTTCAAGGCAAGACGTTCGGGGTCGGGGACGGGGCGCTGCGGAAGCCCGAGAACTGGAAGCACCTCGTCAACCCGTTCCGGCCGTCGTGGGGTGAGCCCTACGTCGACCAGGTGGTGCGGATGATGGGCGCGCTGGACGCCGCCAAGGACCGGGCGCGCGGGCACGAGGCCGTCGTCGTCAGCCATCAGCTGCCGATCTGGACCGTGCGGTCGTACGTCGAGAAGCGGCGGTTGTGGCACGACCCGCGCAAGCGGCAGTGCACGCTCGCCTCGCTGACGACCTTCACCTACCGGGGCGACAAGATCGTGTCCGTCGGCTACACCGAGCCGGCCCGCGACCTCGTCCCGGCCCATCTCCTCGCCGGCGCCAAGCCGGTGAAGGGGAAGAGCAAGGCCTTCGGCGCCTGACAATCCGCCCGATCGGGACGGAAACGGGTCTCTCGGCCGCCGGGGCGAGCCCCCGGCGGCGAGACGGTTCCGTGACGTTTGTCTCCGAACGCAGAACTTTCCTGACGAACTTTCCCGTCCGGCGCGTCCTCTCACAGGTTGACCACAGAGGACGCGACGGATGGGGAAGCAATGCGGAATCTCACGCGACGGGGAGTGCTCGGAGCCGGTGCGGGCGCGGTGGCCGCCGCCGGACTCGCGGGGTGCGGGAACCTGACGGGGTCGGGCGGATCCAGCCACGCAGGAGGTTCCGGAAACGCGGGTTCCGGCAGCGGGGGCGGCAAAAAGCCGACGACACACCCGGTCCGGCCCCTCGGTGACGGCTCGACCTCCTTCACCGGCAAGCAGCCCCACCAGCCGGGAAAGCCCGAGCCGTTGGAGCCCGGCCAGACCCCGCCCCAGTTCGTGATCTTCTCCTGGGACGGCGCCGGCGAGGTCGGCAACGGCCTCTTCCCGCGCTTCCTCGACCTGGCGAAGCAGCACGGCGCCTCCATGACCTTCTTCCTGTCCGGCCTCTATCTGCTGCCCGAGTCGAAGAAGCGCCTCTACAACCCGCCGAACAACCCGCAGGGCGCCTCCGACATCGGCTACCTCACCGACGAGCACATCAAGGCCACGCTGACCAACGTCCGGCGCGCCTGGCTCGAAGGGCACGAGATCGGCACCCACTTCAACGGCCACTTCTGCGGCGGCAACGGCACCGTCGGCAACTGGACGCCCCAGCAGTGGAAGAGCGAGATCCAGCAGGCGAAGTCGTTCGTGAAGGAGTGGCGCACCAACAGCGGGTGGACCGACCTGCCGAGCCTGCCCTTCGACTACGAGAAGGAGCTCGTCGGCGGTCGTACGCCCTGTCTGCTCGGGCAGGACAACCTGCTGCCCACCGCCAGGGAACTCGGCTGGCGCTACGACGCCTCCTCGCCCGGCGGCCGGCAGGTCTGGCCCACGAAGAAGCAGGGCGTCTGGGACCTGCCGCTGCAGGCCGTCCCGTTCCCGGGGCACAGCTTCGAGGTCCTGTCGATGGACTACAACATGCTCGCCAACCAGTCCGTCAACTCCACCAACGCGCCCGCCTACAACTACCCGGGCTGGCGCACCCAGGCCGCGCAGGCGTACATATCGGGCTTCAGGCGGGCCTACGAGAGCAACCGCGCGCCCTTCTTCATCGGCAACCACTTCGAGCAGTGGAACGGCGGCATCTACATGGACGCCGTCGAGGAGGCCTTCAAGCACATCGCCCGGGAGAAGGAGAAGGGCGAGGACGTACGGCTCGTCTCCTTCCGGCAGTTCGCCGACTGGATGGACGTGCAGAAGCCCGAGGTGCTTGAGCAGTTGCGCACCCTCGACGTCGGGCAGGCGCCGGCCGGTGGCTGGAAGAACTTCATCACCAGCCCCTCGGGCACCCCCGCCTCGCACAAGGCCGCCTGAAATGCGGGTTTCCGCCCGCAAGGCGCCTGTGAGGGGGGCGGGCAAGATCCCCGGAACGGGCATGCGAAACTTTTCACATGAGTGCCGCCAGCCGCGTCCCCCAGTGCTCGAACCGTAGCCGTGCCACCGCGATCGGCGCTGTGGCCGCAGCTGCCGCGCTGACCCTGTCCGCGTGCGGTTCCGGCGGCACCTCCGGCGGAGGCGGTGACACCAACTTCGTCATGGGCAAGGACGGCATCTCCACCGCCGAGCAGGGCAAGCGGGCCGCCGCGCCCGACCTGTCCGGCAAGACCGTCGACGGCAAGCAGCTCGACGTCGCCTCCTACAAGGGCAAGATCGTCGTACTGAACGTGTGGGGCTCCTGGTGCGCCCCCTGCCGCGCCGAGGCGCCCAACCTGGAGAAGGTCTACCAGGACCTCAAGGCCCAGGGCGTCCAGTTCGTCGGCATCAACACCCGGGACACCAAGACCTCCAGCGCCGCCGCCTTCGAGAAGCAGCAGGGCGTCACCTTCCCCAGCCTGTACGACCCGACGGGCAAGCTGATGCTGCGCTTCAAGAAGGGCACGCTCAACCCGCAGGCCATTCCCTCCACGCTCGTCCTCGACCGGGAAGGGAAGATCGCCGCCCGCTCGCTGGCCGCGCTCAGCGAGGACAAGCTGCGCAAGATGATCGACCCGGTCCTCGCGGAGAAGTGACGTGAGCGCGGTCACCTCGGGCGCGAGCGCGGTCACCACGCTCGCCGCGACCGGGTACAACGGCACGGTCCTCAACGGCGCCCTCCTGGTCGCCCTGCCCGTCGCCCTGCTCGGTGGCCTCGTCTCCTTCTTCTCGCCGTGCGTCCTGCCGCTGGTCCCCGGTTATCTGTCCTACGTCACCGGCGTCACCGGCACCGACCTCGCCGAGGCCAGACGCGGCCGGATGGTCGCCGGCGCCTCGCTCTTCGTCCTCGGCTTCACCGCCGTGTTCGTCTCCAGCGGCGCCCTGTTCGGCTACTTCGGCGACACCCTCCAGGACAACAAGGGCGTCCTGTCGAAGGTGTTGGGCTCGCTCATGATCCTCATGGGCGTCTTCTTCATGGGCCTGATGCCGTGGATGACCCAGCGCGAGTTCCGCTTCCACCGGCGGCCCGTGGCCGGTCTGGCCGGCGCCCCGGTTCTCGGCGCGCTGTTCGGCATCGGCTGGACGCCCTGCATCGGTCCGACCCTCGCCTCCGTGCTCGCGCTGTCCTCGCAGCAGTCGAGCGCCGGCCGTGGCGCCATACTGACCGTCGCCTACTGTCTCGGCCTCGGCGTGCCCTTCGTGCTCGCCGCGGTCGCCTTCCGCAAGGCGCTCGGTGCCTTCGGCTGGGTCAAGCGCCACTATGTCTGGGTGCTGCGGATCGGCGGCACGATGATGATCGTGACCGGTCTGCTGCTGGTCACCGGCGTCTGGGACAGTCTCGTGCAGGACATGCAGTCCTGGTCCGCCGGCTTCACTGTGGGGATCTGATCGATGAGCACGCCTTCCAAGACCCGGTCCGGCGCGAGCTCCGAGCGCCCCGACGAGGACCTCGGCGCCGCCGGCTCCCAGCTGTCCACCGCGCCCAAGGAGGAGCTGCCCAACCTGCCCTCCCTCGGCGTCATCGGCTGGGCCCGCTGGTTCTGGCGCCAGCTCACCTCGATGCGGGTCGCGCTGCTGCTGCTCCTGCTGGTGTCGCTCGGCGCGATCCCCGGCTCGCTGATCCCGCAGAGCGGCATCGACGAGACGAAGGTCGCCGACTTCCGCAAGACGCACACCTTCGTCGCGCCGATCTACGACAAGCTCGGGCTCTTCCACGTCTACAGCTCGGTGTGGTTCTCCGCGATCTACATCCTGCTGTTCGTCTCCCTCATCGGCTGCATCATCCCGCGCACGTGGCAGTTCGTCGGCCAGCTGCGCGGCCGGCCGCCGGGCGCGCCCAAGCGGCTGACCCGGCTGCCCGCCTACACCACCTGGCGCACCGGGGCCGAGCCCGAGCAGGTCCGCGAGGCCGCGCTCACGCTGCTGAAGAAGCGCCGCTTCCGCGCCCACCTCGCCGGTGACGCCGTCGCCGCCGAGAAGGGCTATCTGCGCGAGGTCGGCAACCTCGCCTTCCACGTCGCCCTCATCGTGATGCTGACCGCCTTCGCCTGGGGCCAGCTCTTCAAGTCCGAGGGCAACAAACTCGTCGTCGAGGGCGACGGCTTCTCCAACACCCTCATCTCCTACGACGACTTCAAGTCCGGCAACCTCTTCAGCTCCGACGACCTGGTGCCGTTCAGCTTCAACCTGGACAAGTTCACCGGCACCTACGAGGCCACCGGCCCCAACAAGGGCACCCCGCGCCTCTATCAAGCGGCCATCACCTACAGCAAGGGCGCCTACGGCAAGGACCGGAAGACCCTCGTCAAGGTCAACGAACCGCTGACCATCGGGGACGCGAAGGTCTACCTCACCGCGCACGGCTACGCGCCCGTCATCACCGTCCGCGACGGCAAGGGCAAGGTCGTCTACAACGACGCCGTGGCCATGCTCCCGCTCGACTCCAACGTCACCTCCACCGGTGTGATCAAGGTCCTCGACGGCTACAAGAACGCCAAGGGCGTCACCGAACAGCTCGGCGTCTCGGCCTTCTTCCTGCCCACCTACACCAAGGGCAACGAGACCGCCTCGACCTTCCCGGCGCTGAGGAACCCGGTGCTGAACCTCACGCCGTACCACGGCGACCTCGGCATCGACTCCGGCATCCCGCAGAGCGTGTACCAGCTCGACAAGTCGCACGTGAAGGAGTTCAAGGACGCCAAGGGCGCCCAGGTCAGGGAGAACCTGAAGCCCGGCGAGACCATGCAACTCCCGGACGGCGCCGGGTCGATCACCTACACCGGCACCAAGCAGTGGGCCAACTTCCAGGTCGTCCAGCAGCCCGGCACCGACTGGGCGCTCGCCGCCGCCCTCACCGCGATCTTCGGCCTCGCCGCCTCCCTGTTCATCCAGCGCCGCCGGGTCTGGGTGCGGGCGGCCCAGGGCCCCGACGGCGTCACCGTCGTCGAGATGGCCGGCCTCGGCCGCAGCGAGTCCGCCAAGCTGCCCGAGGAACTCGGCGACCTCGCCGGGATCCTGTACGACCGGACGCCGGGGCCGCCCGAACCCGCGTCCGGCGACGGCGACCGTGCCGCCGCCGACTCCGCAGACCAAGACCCCACCACCCCCGAACCCGAAGCCGTACCTGCCGAAGGGGCTGAGACGTGACTCTCGCCGCCGGAACCGAGTTGGCCACCGCGACCAACGAACACCTCGCGAACATCAGCAACACGCTGATCTACTCCGCGATGGCCGTCTACACCCTGGCCTTCTTCGCGTACATCGCCGAATGGCTCTTCGGCAGCCGCAGCCGGGTCGGCCGCACGGCCGCCGCGCTCACGCCGGAGGCCAAGGCCGCCGCCAAGGGCCGCCCGGCCGTGACCGTGCAGCAGGCCGGCGGTACCGCCGTGCTGGAGAGGCCCACCGTCGTCGTACGCTCCGCCGCGGGTGCGCGGGACGTGCCGGACGGGCCCGGGGCGCACGGCGGGGACGCGCAGGGTGATCTCTACGGTCGTATCGCCGTGTCGCTCACCGTGCTCGCGTTCCTCATCCAGCTCGCCGGGGTGATCGCCCGCGCGGCCTCGGTGGAGCGGGCGCCGTGGGGCAACATGTACGAGTTCAACATCACGTTCTCCACCGTCGCCGTCGCCGTGTACCTCACGCTGCTCGCGCTGAAGAAGAACGTCCGCTGGCTCGGCCTGTTCCTGATCACGACGGTCCTCCTCGATCTCGGCATCGCCGTCACTGTCTTGTACACCGCCAGTGACCAGTTGGTTCCCGCCCTTCACTCGTACTGGCTGTACATCCACGTCTCGACCGCGATCCTGTGCGGCGCGGTCTTCTACGTGGGTGCGGTCGGCACGGTCCTCTACCTGTTCAAGGACTCCTACGAGACCAAGCTGGAGAACGGCGGCAGGCCCGGCACCTTCGCCACCTCCGTCATGGAGCGGCTGCCCGCGTCCTCGTCCCTGGACAAGTTCTCCTACCGCGTCAACGCGGCCGTCTTCCCGCTGTGGACGTTCACGATCATCGCGGGCGCGATCTGGGCCGAGTCCGCGTGGGGCCGCTACTGGGGCTGGGACCCGAAGGAGACCTGGGCGTTCATCACATGGGTCGCCTACGCCTGCTACCTGCACGCCCGCGCCACCGCCGGCTGGAAGGGCCGCAAGGCCGCCTACCTCGCGCTGATCGCGTTCGGCTGCTGGCTGTTCAACTACTACGGCGTCAACATCTTCGTCTCCGGCAAGCACTCGTACGCGGGGGTGTGAGCCGGGGAGCGGTCAGGACGGGGGCAGGCACTCCTTGCCGGGAGGCTTGCCCTCGGGCCAGGCGATCCGGACGAAGCGTGAGTCGCCCTCGGGCGTGAGTTCCACGATCGGCACGGCCTTGTCGTACGGGTTGCCGTGCACGTCCAGGCAGATCCAGCCGCTCGCCCCGCTCACCCGTAGCGAGCCCTTGACCTGCGGCCACTGAAGGCCCACGTCCGCGAGCGGCGGTGCTGTCCGCCCGTCCGGCGTCGCCTCGCGGATGCCGTGCACCACCAGGGTCATGGCGTCATAGCCGATGATCAACTGGCCGTCGTCCAGGGCGACCGAGCCGATCGGCCCGACCGGCGCACGCTCGCTCCTGGCCAGCAGATCGCTCAGCACCTTGGCGTCCCGCGCCGAACCGCCCGTCTTCACGGGGTCCTTCGCCCAGGCGTCCGGGTGCGCGAGGGAGGTGTAGCGGACCGAGAGGTTGTGCCGGAGGGCACCGCGGTCCAGGGCCTTCTCGCCGGTCAGGTAGGAGCCCTCGTCGCCGGTCAGCAGCGTGAACTTCCGGTCCTGGCAGCCGCGTCCGCCCAGCGCGTTGATGAACTGCCGCAGCTGGGTGTGGCGTCCGGCGAACAGGATCGTGTCCGTCTCCTTCGAGGTGTCGCACACGAGGTGGGTGATCTGCCGGAAGGTGTTGGCGGTCGTGCCCTCCTGGGTGCGGTCGGCGGGCGGGGTGAACGGCTGTGGTTCGTACGGCGAACCCTTGATCAGCTTCGCGAACGAGGCCTGGAGCGTGCGGGTGTAGGGGTCGCCCGGCTTGTCGTACACCAGCAGCGCCCGCCCGGCACTGACCTTGGCGAAGGAGGCGAGGGCGCGGGCCTCGTCCGTGTTGGTCGGGGAGACCCGGGCCAGCCCGGGGAACGGGTCCTTGCCGCCCTGCCCGTTCGCGAGGTCGTCCGCGGTGATCGACGAGCCGACCACCGGGATGCCCCGCCGGGTCAACTCCGCCACGGCCTTCTTGTTGTTGTCGGTGCTCATGCCGACCCCGGCGACCGCCCGCAGCCGGTCGGCACTCCTCGTCATCGGCTCCAGCTGGTCCACCAACTGCTTCCAGTGATCACTGGTCGCCCCCGGGTTGGCGAGCACCAACCGGATCGACGGGGACTGTCCGTTGGCGGCGTGATTGGCCTCCCACTGCGCCAAGTAGGCGCCCTGCAGCTCGTGTTGGATGTCGCTCAGGGTGGACGGGGTGGACGCCGTGTACGGCAGCATCACGGCGACGGTGACATAGGCGCCCGCCTTGAGCGAGTCGTTCTCCCGGTCGATCGCCCGCACCGCGTCCCGGAGTTGGGGCCGCCCGAAGTCGTACGCCGTCGTCGAGACACCGACGCAGTCGTCGCTGCCCTCCGGGTGGACCACCCCCGGGGCGCACGCCCGGTCGTCGTGCGTGAGCGCCCGGACGGCGAGGACCAGGCCCACCACCATTGCGGCGCTCACCACCACGGCCAGATAGCGGCGCAGCGGAATCGCCCACACGCCTTCCCGCAGCCATGTCCCGAAGCCTCCGCCGGCCATCACGCCACCCCCTCGTCGTCGGCCTCGTCCTCGTCGTCGTCCGGCACCCGCAGGGCCCGGCCCGCCGCCGCGTCCTGCGCCCAGTCCCGCGAGGCCCGCCACAGCAGCGCGTTGCCCGCCGGGCGCAGGTTGGACAGCTGCTCCAGCTCGAACCGCAGCCGATCGGCCACCTTCGGGTCGGGCAGGGCGAGCGGGTCGGTCAGCCGCCACACGGCGTGCAGCAACCGCCGTACCCGCAGATGCAGTACGCCGTCCACGCCGGCCGGCGGCGGGTGTCCGGCGTCGGTGCGGCCGAGGGCCACGTCGGCGCGGCGGTCGTGCCGGCCGGTGAAGTCGTGGCCCTCGGCGTCGTGCGCGTGGAAGTAGGGCGCCGAGGCGATGAAGCGCAGGGAGCGCAGCCAGGTCGCGGCGGGCAGGGAGGGGAAGGTGTCCCGCAGGTAGGCGACCGCCGACTCGGCGTCGCCCAGGGCGAGTTCGTGATGCAGCCGGTAGCGGGCGCGGACGGGATCGTCACCGCCGTCGTCCCCGCCGTCGACGCCGTCCTCGGGCGGCGCGTAGTGCGCGATCAGCGTCTCGTGCGCCGTACGCCACTGGCCGTGGTCCGCGTCGCGGTGGTGCAGGGCGAGCAGCAGCAGGGTGCGGACGAAGGCGTCGCCGACGAACTGGCCCGGCACTTCGGGCAGTCCCTCGCGGGCGAGGCGGGTCTGCAGGGCGCGGATGTCCGCCGGGCCGAAGTCGTCCGGGAGCAGGGCCTCGGCCAGGGCGACCGCGGAGTCGTGGTCGTGGGCGGCGGCCAGCACCGTCAACTCCTCGCGCCGGTCGGCGGGTACGAGCCGGGCGAGCAGCTCCAGGTAGGTCGGCGCGCCGTCGCTCTCCTCGTGCGGGCGGACGTCCGCGGTGAGCAGCTCGCCGAGGGAGGCGGCCTCGGGGAGGTTCTGCGCGGCCGACTCGGCGAGGAGCGTGATGCCGAGCGGGTTGCCGCCGGTCAAGCGGTGGGTGGCGTGCGGGAGTTGGGGCGGCACCGGGAGGTCCGCGCAGGCCGCGCCGACGATGTGCAGGGTGTCGTCGGGGCTGAGCGGCGGCAGCGCGACCAGCAGGGCCCGCGAGGTGGGGGCCGCCGGATCGGGCGTCCAGCCGCTGCGCCGGGTCACCTCGGGCAGGGCCCTGCGCACCGCGTTGCGCAGGGCCGGGCGGCCGTCGCCGCGCAGGGCACCGATGAAGACGACCTGGTCGGCGATGCCGTCGGCGCGGTCGCGCAGGACGGCGTCGGTGAGCCCGGGACCGGGCGCGGACTGGGCGTTGTCGAGCAGCACCAGCGGCCGGCCCAGGCGCTGCATCCGCGGCAGCATCCCGGCGTACGCCTCGGTGAGGTCGGCGAGCAGGGCGCGCACGAGGTGCCGCTCGGCGTGTTCGCGGGAGGTGCCGCCGGCCCTGAAGTGGCCGGAGAGCAGCATGAGTCCGCGCCGGGCGTTGCCGGAGGCGTTCGGGTAGTCGCGGTACCAGGTGGCGGCCTTGGCGTGCCGCCGGTGCACGAAGCTGTCGGAGATGGACTCCAGGGTCGCCTCGATGGACGCGGAGACCAGCGGCCCGGTGCCGGTCGCGGCGGCGACCACGTTGGCGGCGACCCGCCCCGCCCACCGCCCGGCGAACCCGGCGATCCACGACCCGCCCTCGTTCAGCAGCAGGATCCGCTCCACCTCGCGCCGGATCCGCTCCGAGTCGGCGTCGCTCCAGCCCCCGGCGGCCACCGCGACCAGACCCGACATCAGCCGCGGGAAGACGATCCGGCCCGCACCGGTCACCGGCTCGGCCAGCTGCTCCGCGATCACCAGCAGCGCCTGCGACACCGGCGACCAGGCCTCGGCGGGCCGCCCGCCCGACGGCGTCGTGAACTCGCCGGCCGCGCAGTCGATCAGCGCGACCGGGGTGTGCCCCTTGTAGGCGGCCCGTAACTCGTCCAGGACCGCGGTCTTGCCGAGGCCGCGGGCGCCGGTGAGCAGGACGAAGGGAAGCTCGCGCCGATGTTCGTACGGCGTGGTGCGGTGCTGGTGCGGGCGCAGACCCACGAGCCGCGGAGCCAGACCGGCCGGATCGGCGTCGAAGAGCGCGCCACGCCCGTGCAACCGTCTGCCCACCGCACCGCTCCCCCCGGAGGTGTCCCCAACTCAAGAGTAAGGAGGGTGAGTTGGTTCGGACTAGATCGCATGGTGACCGTTGGGTCACAAAAAGTGGCGGCCGGTCACCCGCTGGACCCCGCCGGCTCAGTCGACGGTGATCGAGTCCAGCTTCTCCCGCAGGTAGACGTGCGAGTCCACGGCCTCGTACGCGACCCGCCCCACCGGCGCGGGCACGGACTCCACCAGAGTCCCCGGGGTGCACTCTCCGAAGTAGACGAGGGACATCAGCTCCTCGGCCGGCGCGTCCGCGGGCGGCGGCAGCACGCGGTGCCGGCCCGAACGCCACCGGTCGCCGGTCCAACGGGCCATCAGATCACCGATGTTGATGGTGAACGCCTCGGGATCGAACGGCGCGTCCTCCCATCCGCCCTCGTCGGTGAACACCTGCAGGCCGCCCTTGCCCGCCTGCCGGTCGAGGATCGTCACCGTCCCGAAGTCGGTGTGCGGCCCGATCCGGAACTGCCCGGGTTCCGGCTCCCCGACGACCTCCACTCCCGGATACCAGTTGATGTTGAAGCCGTACGTCGGATGGTCCATGTGCCGGGAGAAGAAGTCGGGTTCGAGCCCGAGCGCGTCGCCGAGCAGCACCAGCAGCTGCTTCTCCAGCTCGCCCATCCGGTCGAGGTACTCCTCGCACAGCGCCCGCAACCCCGGCACCTCACTCGGCCACACATTGGGCGCGTACCACTCCGCGTTGACCACCGGGTCCGCAAAGGGCCGGTGCGTGGCGAAGGTCAGCGACTCCTTCAGGTCCGGCGGGGTCTCGGTGCCCTCCGAGTACCCGTTGGCCTCGGCCCCTGGCCCGAGCCAGCCCCGCCCGCCGACCTTGGCGGAGTAGGGCTCCTTGACGTCGACGGGAAGGGCGAAGAAGGCCCGCGCGGCCTCCCGGATCCGGGACCGCAGACCGGGATCCACGCCATGCCCGGTGACCAGCAGGAACCCGGCGGTCTGGAGCGCGTCGTCGACGGTACGGGCGATGTCCTTGCGGGTCCGCTCGTCGCCGTCGAGCCAGGGGCGCAGGTCGATGGTCGGGATGCGCGGGGCGGAGGTGTCACTCACCGATGTCCTCGTTCCAGAGTTCCGGGTTGTCCTTGATGAAGTCGCGCATCAGCGAGACGCACTCGGTGTCGTCGAGGACGACGATCTCCACGCCGTGCTCGGCCAGCCAGTCATGGCCGCCGTGGAAGGTGGCCGCCTCGCCGACCACGACCCGCGAGATGCCGAACTGGCGGACCAGACCGCTGCAGTACCAGCACGGCGAGAGGGTCGTGACCATGGTGGTGTTCCGGTACGACCGCTGCCGGCCCGCCGCCCGGAAGGCCGCCGTCTCCGCGTGCATCGAGGGGTCGTCGTCCTGGACGCGCAGGTTGTGGCCGCGTCCGAGAAGGGTGCCGTCGGCTCCGTAGAGCGCGGCGCCGATCGGGATGCCGCCCTCGGCGAGGCCCGCGCGGGCCTCCTCGACGGCGGTGGCGAGCCAGGCCCGCGCCTGTGCCTGATCCATGAGCTCCATGGTTCTCACTCTCCAGTGGCCGAAACACGAGGGCAACGTGCGGAAAGTACTCTCCGGACATCCCGCCCCCGGACGAACTGTCCACGCCCCTGGAGGAGCCCGTGCCCGCACTCACCCTCCGTGAGGTCCTGGACCTCGATCCCGTACGGGCCGCCGAGCCCGAGCTGCTGGCCGGCGAGAGCGCCCTGGACCGCCCGGTGCGCTGGGTGCATTCGAGTGAGGTCTACGAGGGCGCCAACTTCCTGGACGGCGGCGAACTGCTGCTCACCAACGGTTTCGGCCTGATGGACGCCGACGAGGAGACCCGGCGGCGCTACGTCCGTGAGGTGGCCGCCCGCGGCGCGGCCGGGCTCGCGGTGGAGATCGGCCGCTCCCTGCCGAGCATGCCGCCCGAGGTGACCGACGAGGCCCGCCGCCTGGGCCTGCCCCTGCTGGCCATGCGCCGGGTCGTGCCCTTCGTGCGCATCACGGAGGCCGCCAACCGGGCGATCGTGGCGCGCGGTCTGTCCGGGCGGTCGGTGCTGCGCCCGTGGGGCGACGACCATACGGCGGCCCTGCTCGCCGACCTGGCCGACCGGGCCGCGCTGAACCAGCCCGAGGTGGAGGCGCGGTCCGCGCTCGCCGGGTTCCATCCGGGGCCGGGGGCGCGGCTGATCGGCGTATCGCTGCACGGGACGCGCGAGGTGGGGGCGGTGGACCGGGCCGTACGGCTGCTGGGCGGGGCGGGGTCGCTGCGGGCCGCGTTCCCCGGTGACGTGCTGGCCCTGCTCGCCCTCCCCGACACCCGCGCCGGCGACCCCATCCGCGCCGTCCAGGACGCCTTCCGCACGGCCGCCGAACCGGGGCTCACCGTCGCCGTCGGGCACGCGGTCGCGGGCGGCAGCGGCTGGCTGCGCTGGAGCGACACGCTGCGCGCGGCCCGTACGACGCTGGAGCTGGCCCTCACCGTGCCGGCCGCCGAGCCCGGCGTGCCCGACGGCCCGCTGGTCACCTCCGCCCGCGCGCTCGCCCTGGAACGGGAGCTGACCCGCGGCGGCGTCGACGCCAACCGCGACCGCCTCGCCCACCTGGTCCAGCACACCCTGGGCCCCCTCCTGGCCTGGGAGGCGGCCCATCCCAGCGACCTCGTCCGCACCCTGGAGGTCCACCTCCGCCACGGCTGCTCCCCGACCCGCACGGCAGCGCTCCTCCACATCGGCCGCCAGTCCCTCTACCAACGCCTGGAACGCATCGAGTCGTTGCTCGGCCTGGAGATCGACGACCCCGACCTGCTGGGGGAGTTGCTGGCGGGGGCCTGCGCGCATCGGGTGGTGCGGGGGATGGGGGCCGGGGAGGTGCGGGGGCTGCGGACCGTCGCCTGACGGCGGCCCGACGGCGGTTCAACGCAGGGTGACCCGGCTCGGGCCGTTGAACGGGGCGTACGACATCACCGTGTCGGGGGTGCGCAGGGTGTCGTCCTTGGTGAACAGGTCGCGGGCGGCGGTGAAGGAGACCTCGCCGCTGACGACCGGGGCGACACGGTCGTAGAACTGCCGGGCGGCTTCCGGGAGTTGACCTCCAGGTTTGCCGCCTTCTTCTTCCTCGCCCCATACGTCCCACAGCAGTGTCTCCACCTTGTTGAGCGCGGCCAGGTCGAGGCGGATGTTGCCGGCGACGAACCACTCGCCCCAGAAGGGGCCTTCGTGCGGGGGGTGGAGGCCGAAGGTCTCCTGGTCGGCCCTGCCCTTTCGGATCGCCTGCCATGCCTCGCCCGCGACGAGGAAACGGTCGCGGGGCACGTCCATCGGGTCGAAGTCGATCTTCCAGTGGTCGGTGACGAAGGGGTCGGCCAGTTCGGCGTCGGCCAGTAGCCAGCCGCGCTGCTCGTCCCAGTACTCGGTGACGACGTGGTCGTTGTGGAAGGCGCTCGGGCCGTTCGGGTCGAAGTAGTCGGCGAAGCCGGAGCGGATGCGGGCGGGGACGCCGAAGTGCCGCAGGAACGAGCAGTGCAGGAGGGAGAAGTCCCGGCAGGTTCCGACGAACCGGTCACCGGGCGCGCGCCGTTGGCCGAGGGGAGCACTGTCGCGCTCGACGATGATCCGCAGGATGTCGTCGACATAGCGGGTCTCGGCGTCGTTGTGCAGGCGGTCGGTGGGGTGGGTGTGGGCGAAGAGGTCGCCCTCCATGCGGTGGATCACCAAGTCCCGGGATATGCGGGCGAGTTCGGCGGGGTCGTGCGGTAGGTCGGCGTAGAGGTGGGCCAGTTCGACGGGGTCGGAGAAGGTGCTGTGGGTGGCGTGGAAGTCGAGGGGCATGTCGCGTCACGCTGCCAAAATTCGGTGCGAAATGTCCAGGGGGTAGGCATGGTCGGGGGGCCGGAGGCCGGCGACGGCCCGGCGGGCGACTAACCTGTGCCGATCACCGTCGCGTGTGCGGCAGTTGAACCCCTGGTGTGGTGTGGAGGAACGGTCATGGTTGCTGCTCCGGTGCTGGAGGAGCTGCGGGAGGTCTGCCAGCCGCAGACCAAGCTGGCTAGCCGCAACGGCGAACACTGGGCGGGCCGGCTGTACATGCGGAGCGTCTCGCTGCGGTTCACCCGGCAGCTGGTGCGCACGCCGGTCACGCCCGACCAGCTGACCTGGACGATGGTGGTGTGCGGGGTGGCCTCCGGGGCCGCGCTGATGATCCCGGGTCTGACCGGTGCCGTACTCGCCGTGATTCTCATGCAGTTGTTCCTGCTCTTCGACTGCGTCGACGGTGAAGTCGCCCGCTGGAAGGGGCAGAACAGCGCGGCCGGCATCTACGTCGACCGGCTCGGCGCGTATCTGGCGGACGCGGCGCTGATGGCCGGGGCCGGTTACCGCGCCGCCGAGTCCGGTGTCGGCGGCTGGCTGTCGATCGGCATCGCCACCGCGCTGGGTGTCGTGCTGCTGAAGGCCTCCACCGACCTGGTGGACGTCGCCCGCGCCCGCCGCGGTCTCGGTGTCGTCGACGACGAGTCCACCCGCCCCCGCTCCGAGGGCGTGGCGACCGTCCGCCGGCTCGCCGCCGCCTTCAAGATCCACCGCGTGACCAACGGCATCGAGGCGTCCCTGGTCCTGCTCGTGGCGGCGGTCGCGGACACCCTGACCGACGGCATCGAACCCACCCGCTGGGCCCTGGGCGCGCTCGCCGTCATCACCTGGGTGATGGTCCCGGCCCACCTGCTGTCGATCCTGTCGTCCTCGCGACTGCGCTGACCGGGCCTCGGGTGGAGGGTGTTCAGTCGGCCACCCGCAGCAGCAGCTTGCCCGTGCTGGTCCGCGTCCCCATCAGGCGGTGCGCCTCCGCCGCCTCCTCCAGACCGAACTCGGCGGTGACCGGCAGCACGACCGTCCCGTCCGCCACCTTCGCGAAGGCCCGCCCGGTCAGCTCCCGCAGCGCCGCCGGGTCGGTCTGCGCGAGGGTGAGGATCGAGAAACCCGCGACCGAAAGGCCGCGTGGATACAGCTCGGGCTGCCCGACCGTCCAGGCCGGCTCGCCGCCCGCGTTGCCGAAGGAGACCAGGCGGCCGAAGACCGCGAGCGAGGCCAGGGAGGAGCGGAGAGTGGCGCCGCCGACGGGGTCCAGCGCGAGGTCGATCCCGCGTCCGCCGGTCGCCTCCCGCACGGCCGCCTCGAAGTCGCCGACGAACACCTCGTCGTAGCCGTACTCCCGCGCGTACGCCGACTTCGCCGCGCTCGACACCACGCCGTACACCGCTCCGGCGCCCGCCGCCCTCGCCAACTGCCCCACCACCGTGCCGATTCCGCCCGCCGCGCCCTGCACGAGCACCGTCTCACCGGGCTGGAGCCGGCCGACCGTGTGCACGAGGGCGTACGCCGTCGGCAGCACGGTCGGGAGCGTGGCCGCCGTCCGCAGGTCGACGCCCGACGGGAGCGGGAAGACGGTCACCGCGTTGGCGACGGCCACGTCCGCGTAGGCGCCGCCCTCGGTCAGGGCCGTCACCTCCTGGCCGACGGCGAGGTCCGTGACACCCGCGCCGACCGCCCGTACCCGCCCGGAGACCTCGATGCCCGGCCGGAAGGGCAGCGACGGCACCCGGTACCCCGTCTCCCGTGCCTTGAGGTCGGCGAAGTTGATGCCGGCGTACGCCACATCGATGCTCACCTGGCCGTGTCCGGGCCCGGGCGCGTCCGCCTCGACGGTCTTCAACACCTCGGGACCGCCGTACTCCTGGATCTCGACCGCGCGCATGCCACACCCCTTCTCGACGGAGACCACTCGATGAAGGGTGAACACCAAGAGGGAGCACACCCATCCCGACGGAGTCCGGGTCCCGACGGCCCTGGTCACGCCGGTGCTGCGCGCCGACCTCCGGCAGGTCTGAACCTCCCGCCCCCGTCCGGCGTCACAGTGGCGAGCCGGACGGAGTCGGACGGAGGGGGACAGGGCATGAGGAATCGTGTGGGGGCGGGCGTGGCCGCCGTGCTGGTGCTGGGCGCGGTCGCGGCCTGCGGCGGCGAGGGGCTGCGGGTCTCGACGGCGCCGGAGACCGGCGACCTCACCGTGTGCGTGGGCGACCGACCCGTCGACAGCCTTCCGGACCGGGACGACGGCACGCCGTTGATGCGGGTCGTCGTGCACGTCGACGAACTCGTGGAGAAGCGGTACGCCGCCGTCTACACCGGTCTCTCGGTCGACGAGGACGGCTCCGCCGCCGACATCTGGCGCATCCCGTCCGAGGCCTTCGACACCGCGGTCTGCGAGGCGGCCGTGAAGGGGGTGACCCTCCGGTTGCACGACACCGACGTCAACGAGGGGAGGCTGATCAATCTCTCCGACCGTATCGTCGACGACATGAAGCGCTGGGAAGGCTCCTTCGATCTGCGCGAAGTCGGCCCGGACGAACGGGGGTTCGTCGTCGTCGGGGTGGACGACCCCGACAAGGCCGAGCCGATCCTCAAGAAGGCGTACGGGGAGTGGGACGCCCGCCACATCAGGGTCGAGTACGTGGATCAGGCCGAACTGACCGACACCGTCTGAGACTTCGGCCGCCGCAGCACCGCGCACAGCCCGGCGTACACCGCCGCGCTCAGTACGAAGCCGACGACCGGCGTGATGTCACCGAAGGACGGCCAGTGCTTCGGTACGTAGCCGACGTAGTCCTCCTGGTTGGAGAAGAGCGGGACGGACACCGCCACGCCGATCAACAGGGCTGCCACACCGGGCCAGTTGGTGAAGGAGCGGTCGGTCAGGCGGGGGGCCAGTTCGGCGTCCGGGGTGCCGGCGCGCAGTCGGCGCTCGACCAGGACCACACCCAGCCAGGGCGCCACCCAGTAGGCGATGACCAGCAGGAACGCCTCGTAGGCCGCCCCCGCGTCCGACAGCGACGCCCACGCGGCCGCCGTACCGGCGATGCCGGAGACCACGACCAGGACGCTGCGGCTCAGCCACGGCGGGAGGTTCAGGCCCAGCGCGGTGATGGAGATCGCACCGGAGTAGACGTTGAGGGCGTTGGCCGAGACCGCGCCGAGGATGATGGCGATCAGCACCAAGTCGCCGAGCCAGCCCGGGAGATGACCGGTGAACGCGGCCGTCGGGGTGGCGTCCTTCGGGGCGATCAGGGTGGCCGAGGCCGCGCCGATCACCGCGACGAGGGTGACGGAGACGAAGAGGCCGACGGCCGGGTAGAGGACCGTCTTCAGCTTGTTCGCCGTGCGCGGGAGGTAGCGGGAGTAGTCGGTGGCGTACGGGTTCCAGCCGGCCGCGTAGCCCCAGGCGGCGCTGAACGCGAGCAGGAAGCCGCCGATGCCGCCGCCCGTGCCGCCCCCGGTGAGGTCCGCGTCCTTGAAGGTCCACACGCCCGCGAGCAGGAAGATCAGGGCCAGCGCCGGGAAGGCGTACTTCTCGAAGGTGTGCACGAAGTTGTGGCCGATGAAGCCGATCAGGATCTCGGCGACGACCACGAGCAGGAGGGAGGGCAACGGGCGCAGTCCGGTGAGGGTGTTGAGCGCGAAGGCCGCGCTCACGCTGTTCACCGCGAACCAGCCCACGCCCGCGACCAGACCGTTGGCCGCCGACGGCAGGATGTTGCCGCGGAAGCCGAAGGAGAAGCGGCCGATCACCATCTGGGGTACGCCGAACCGCGGCCCGTCCAGGGAGAGGTACCCCTGCGTGATCGCGCCGAGCGCGGTGCCGAGCACGATCGCGCCGGTGGCCTGCCAGAAGCTCAGCCCGAAGAAGAGGACCGCGATCACGCCGATGTAGACCGTCGCGAACTCGATGTTCGGGGAGGCCCAGGTCCACAGCAACTGGAGCGGGCTGCCGTGCCGTTCGGCGTCGGGGATCGGCTCGGAGCCCGCCGTCTCGACGGCGATGACCTTGTCACCGTATTCGGGGGCGAGGGTGCCGGTGGAGTCGGCGGGTGCTGTCGTCATGCGAGGTAAGTGTCCGGTTCCGACCGGTCCGGGCACAGGGGCGCATTGTCCGCTTCGAGGGGCTCGGCGGCGTACAACCTGTAGGTCGGCCGACCTGTGGGTCGCGGTCGCCGGTCAGTCCTGCTTGCGGTCGTCCTCGTCGAGCTTCTTGTGGTCGTCCTCGCCGAGCGACTTCAGGAAGTCGGGGTTGTCGTCCGGGGCCACCCAGCGGCCCTGGCCGGGTCCGGCGCCGCCCGGCGCGGTGCGCTTCTTGCCGGCCACCAGCCAGGCGACCGGGCCGACCAGGACCTCGCCGAAGAGCAGAATGATGATCACCCACGCGACCTTCGGCAGCGGCTTGCGCACCTGGTCCTCGGGCGTGTTCAGGCAGTCGATGAAGGCGTAGATCCACAGCGCCAGGACCAGCAGGAAGGGCAGATACCTGAGCATGTTCGAGCGTTCTCCCTACGGGTGGGGCGGCCCCGGTGACGGGGTCAGGGTAGCGGGTGGCCGATACTGGGACGCATGGCTTACGACGATCTTCGCTCCCTGCTCAGGGCACTGGAACGCGAGGGTGACCTCAAGCGCGTCAAGGTCGAGGTCGACCCGTATCTGGAGGTCGGGGAGATCGTCGACCGGGTGCAGAAGGCGGGCGGCCCCGCCCTGCTCTTCGAGAACGTGAAGGGCTCCGACCTGCCCCTCGCGATGAACGTCTTCGGGACGGACCGGCGCCTCCTGAAGGCGCTCGGGCTGAAGTCGTACGGAGAGATCAGCGACAGGATCGGCGGACTGCTGCGGCCCGAACTGCCGCACGGGTTCGTCGGGGTGCGCGAGGCCTTCGGGAAGCTCGGCGCGATGACGCACGTACCGCCGAAGAAGGTGAAGGACGCGCCGGTGCAGGAAACCGTCCTGACCGGGGACGACGTGGACCTCGACCGGCTCCCCGCCCTCTTCACCTGGCCGCAGGACGGCGGCTCCTTCTTCAACCTCGGGCTCACCCACACCAAGGACCCCGAGTCCGGGATCCGCAACCTCGGCCTGTACCGCCTCCAGCGCCACGACAAGCGCACCATCGGCATGCACTGGCAGATCCACAAGGACAGCCGCAACCACTACCAGGTGGCGGCCCGGCGCGGCGAGCGGCTGCCGGTCGCGATCGCCTTCGGCTGCCCGCCGGCCGTCACGTACGCCTCCACGGCCCCGCTGCCCGGTGACATCGACGAGTACCTCTTCGCCGGGTTCATCGCGGGCAAGCGGATCGAGATGGTCGACTGCAAGACCGTGCCGCTGCAGGTGCCGGCGCAGGCGGAGGTCGTGATCGAGGGCTGGCTGGAGCCGGGGGAGATGCTGCCGGAGGGGCCGTTCGGCGACCACACCGGGTTCTACACCCCGCAGGAACCCTTCCCCGCGCTGACGATCGACTGCGTGACGATGCGGAAGCGCCCGCTCCTTCAGTCGATCGTCGTAGGCCGCCCTCCGACGGAGGACGGACCGCTGGGGCGCGCCACGGAGCGCTTCTTCCTCCCCCTCCTCAAGATCATCGTGCCGGACATCGTGGACTACCACCTGCCGGAAGCGGGCGGTTTCCACAACTGTGCGATCGTCTCGATCGACAAGAAATACCCCAAGCACGCCCAAAAGGTGATGCACGCTGTCTGGGGCGCCCACATGATGTCCCTGACCAAGCTGATCGTGGTCGTGGACTCCGACTGCGACGTCCACGACCTGCACGAGGTCGCCTGGCGAGCTCTCGGCAACACGGACTACGCCCGCGACCTCTCGGTCGTGGAAGGCCCCGTCGACCACCTCGACCACGCCTCCTACCAGCAGTTCTGGGGCGGCAAGGCGGGGATCGACGCGACCAGGAAGTGGCCCGAGGAGGGCTACACGCGCGACGGGGGTTGGCCCGAGATGGTGGTGTCCGACCCCGAGACGGCGGCGACGGTCGACCGCCGGTGGAAGGAGTACGGGCTTTGAGCAGCGCATCCGCAGCCATCCCGCAGCCAGGACGCACGAAGGCCTTTCTGCGGCTGGTGATGATCGAGCACTCGGTCTTCGCCCTGCCCTTCGCCTACATCGCCGCGCTCACCGCGATGTTCGAGATGGACGGCAACATCCACTGGGGCCGGCTGCTCCTTGTGACCATCTGCATGGTGGGTCTGCGGACCTTCGCGATGGCGGTGAACCGGATCATCGACCGGGAGATCGACGCCCGGAACCCGCGTACGGCGCACCGCGAGCTGGTGACCGGTGCGATGTCGGTGAAGCACGCGTGGACGGGCGCGCTGGTCGCGGTCGTCGTCTTCCTGGGCTCGGCCGCGCTCCTCAACCCCCTGTGCCTGGCCCTCGCCCCCATCGCGGTCGTGCCGATGGTGATCTACCCCTACGGCAAGCGGTTCACGAACTTCCCGCAGGCCATCCTCGGACTCGCCCAGGCCATGGGCCCGATCGGCGGCTGGCTCGCGATCACCGGCGAGTGGTCCTGGGACGCGGTGATCCTGGGTCTCGCCGTCGGCATCTGGATCGGCGGCTTCGACCTGATCTACGCCTGCCAGGACGTCGAGACCGACCGCGAGATCGGCGTGATGTCGGTCCCGGCCCGCTTCGGCATCCCGGCCGCGATCCACGGCGCCCGCGTCTGCCACGCCCTCACGACCGGCCTCCTCATCTGGTACGCCGTCGCCACCGACGCCGGCGCGTTCTTCTGGATCGGCTTGATGATCGTCGCCGGCGCCTTCGTCTACGAGCACTCGATCGTGCGCCCGCACGACCTGTCCCGTCTGAACAGGGCGTTCTTCAGCGTCAACGGGTTCATCGGGATCGCCCTGTTCGTGTGTGCGCTGCTGGATCTGCTGGTCAGGGGGCTGACGGTATAGGTACGGTCCGGTGCGTGGACCGACTGCACGCACAGCTCGCCCGCTTCGAGGATCTGTTTCCGGGCTTTCGGACGGAGATCGTCGAGGGCAATTCCCCACTACCTGGTCTTCGATCCGCTGAAGGGCCACGCTGTCACCATGTGGAACCCCTGCCCCGACGGCTACCTGGGCCGCGACACCATCCCGTACGGCACTGACGTCGTCGTCGAATCCCCGCTGGGCAAGTTGACGATCCCGACAACCCGCCGTCCCGTGGACTCGAAGGCGCGTCAGCGCACCTGAAGCGTCTTCCCCGCTGTGCGGCGGCCCAGCCAGAACGCCGTGCCCACCCCCGACACCAGCCCGATCAGGTGCGCCTGCCAGCTGACCCCCGACTGGGTCGGGGCCAGGCCCAGCAGGATCGACGTGCCCCAGATCGCGCCGATGACGAGGCCGACCAGGATACCCAGGGGCTTGCGCTCCACGAAGCCGGTGACCAGCAGGAAGCCGAAGAGGCCGAATATGAGGCCGGAGGCGCCCGCGGTGTTGGTGTGGGCCGGGGCCACCAGCCAGACGCCCAGGCCGTCGGCCACGATGATCACCGCGCAGATCGCGGCGAACCGGCGCAGGCCGCCCAGTGCGGCGAGGAAGCCGAAGACGAGCAGCGGCACACTGTTCGCCGCCACGTGGGCGAAGCCGAAGTGGATGAACGCGGCCGGCACGACGTCGATCAGCTGGGAGGGCTCGCGCGGCACGATCCCGAGGCTGTCGAGAGCGTGGCCGGACGCCACGTCCACCACTTCCAGCAGCCACAACAGCGCGACCCAGCCCACCATCAGCTTGGCCGCGGTCTTCGCGCGGTCGCCCCGCGACCACCCCGACTCCGTACCGGACATGGCACCCCCACGGTCCGCTCGTCCCCACAGAACAACGCCCCACCCCCCTTGGCCGGTTCCCGGCCCGCGGTGCCGGATAGGCTCGGGGGTGTGAACCCAGCCAAGCCAGGAGAAGCGCCGCGTACGCCTTGGATCGTAGGGGTGTCCGGCGCCTCCGGCACCCCGTATGCCGCGTCCGTGCTGCGCGCGCTCCTCGCGGCCGGCGAGAGCGTCGACCTGGTGGTCAGCCGGGCCTCGCGGCTCACGCTCCTGGACGAGACCCAGATCGCCTTCCGGGACGCGCACTGGCGGGACGACCTGCGGGAATGGCTGGCGCGTGGCGCCGACGGGAAGCCGGACACCTTCGCGGTCGATCTGGACGCGGTGCGGTACTGGCCCGCCGGGGACCTCGCCGCCGGGCCCTCCTCGGGCTCGTACCCGGTCAAGGGGATGCTCATCGTGCCGGCCTCCACCGCGTGCGTCGCCGGCGTCGCGCTGGGGCTGTCCAAGGACCTGCTCCAGCGGGCGGCGAGCGTCACGCTGAAGGAGCGCAGGCGGCTCGTCGTCGCCGTACGGGAGACTCCTCTCGGCGGGCAGACCCTGCGTCATCTGGTGACCCTGGACGACCTGGGCGCCGTCGTGGTCCCCACCTCGCCCGCCTTCTACGCGGGCGCCACCCACATCCAGGATCTGGTGGACTTCGTGGCCGGACGGGTGCTCGACGCGGCGGGCGTCGGACACGAGCTGTACCGCCGTTGGGAAGGCGAGCTGGGCGGCGGGGGCCGTACCGGCTGAGCGACCCGCGGCGCGCACGTGGCAGTACCTCTCATCACTTCAGGAACTTTTCAGTGGAAGGCTTCGATCGCATGGACGCGGTGGACAGGCAGCTCATCCAGGCCCTGAGGGAGAACGGCCGGGCCTCGTACGCGGAGCTGGGGCGCCTCGTCGGACTGTCGGGACCCAGCGTCACCGACCGCATCAACCGGCTGGAGGCGGCCGGCGTCATCACCGGCTACCGCGCCACCGTCGACGCCGCCTCGCTCGGCCTCGGCGTGATCGCGCTGATCGGCATCTCGCTGTCCGACGCGGCCGACCACGAGGACGTGGCCCGGCGGCTGAAGGACCTCTCCGAGATCGAGGACTGCTGGTTCATCGCGGGCGACGACTCGTTCATGCTCAAGGTGCGCTCCACCAACGTGGACGGCCTGGAGAAGACCATCCGTCGGCTCAGCGGGACCAAGGGCGTCTCCCGCACCCGTACCACCATCGTGCTCTCCACCAAGTGGGAGAACCGGGTCGGAGAGCTGCCCGAAGAGGTGTGAGCGAGGGTGTGATCGGGGTGGGCGTACGGTTGGTTCGGGATTCCGAGAAAGGTGTGGGTATGGACGTCGGGCTCAAGCGCGAGCTGGAGGAGAAGGTCCGCTCCGGCGAGCGGCTGTCCCGCGAGGACGGCATCGCGCTGTACGAGTCGGACGACCTGGCATGGCTGGGCGGCCTCGCGCACGAGGTGCGGACGCGGAAGAACGGCGATGTCGTCCACTTCAACGTCAACCGCCACCTCAACATGACCAACGTGTGCACGGCGTCCTGCGCCTACTGCTCCTTCCAGCGCAAGCCGGGCGAGAAGGACGCGTACACGATGCGCATCGAGGAGGCGGTGAAGCTCGCCAAGTCGATGGAGGGCGAGAACCTCACCGAGCTGCACATCGTCAACGGCCTGCACCCGAACCTGCCGTGGCGCTACTACCCGCGCTCCCTGCGGGAGTTGAAGGCCGCGCTGCCGGAGGTGTCGCTCAAGGCGTTCACGGCGACGGAGATCCACCACTTCGAGACGATCAGCGGTCTGTCGGCCTCCGAGATCCTCGACGAGCTGATCGACGCGGGCCTGGAGTCCCTGACCGGCGGCGGCGCGGAGATCTTCGACTGGGAGGTCCGCCAGCACATCGTGGACCACCGCACGCACTGGGAGGACTGGTCGCGGATCCACCGGCTGGCGCACGAGAAGGGGCTCAAGACCCCGTGCACCATGCTCTACGGCCACATCGAGGAGCCGCGCCACCGGGTCGACCACGTGCTGCGGCTGCGTGAACTCCAGGACGAGACCGGCGGTTTCCAGGTCTTCATCCCGCTGCGCTACCAGCACGACTTCGTGGACATGAAGGACGGGAAGGTACGGAACCGGCTGCAGGCGCGGACGCAGATGGCGACCGGTGCCGAGGCCCTGAAGACCTTCGCGGTGTCGCGGCTGCTCTTCGACAACGTCCCGCACGTCAAGGTCTTCTGGGTCATGCACGGCGTCCAGACCGCCCAACTCGCCCTCCAGCACGGCGCGGACGACATGGACGGCTCGGTCGTCGAGTACAAGATCACGCACGACGCCGACAACTACGGCACGCCGAACAAGCTGACCCGCGAGGACCTGCTGGACCTGATCCGCGACGCGGGCTTCCGGCCGGTGGAGCGGAACACGCGCTACGAGATCATCCGCGAGTACGACGGTCCGGACCCGGCGCGTCGGGAGTCGCCGCAGCCGATGCGGGTCTGAGCGGGAGCCCCACCCCCTGCAAGATCGCCCCGGGGGCGTGCTTCACTGAATGGTGCCCCTTTGGGACGTTCGGACAGTTCGAATCGGAAGAGTGGATTGAGATGTTCCGCTACACGTTGATGCGCCTCGGAGTCTTCGCGGGCTGCCTCGTGGTCGTCTGGGGCCTCGTCTACTTCGGCGTCTTCCCGCGCGGGCTCGGCGAGTCCAACGGCATGTGGGTCGTCCTGCTCGCCCTGCTCGTCTCGGCCCCGATCAGTTTCGTGGTGCTGCGCAAGGAACGGGACCGCGCCTCCATCCAGGTCGTCCAGCGCGTGGACCGGATGAAGGCCAACCTGGACGCGAACCGCAGCCAGGAGGACGTCGAGGACGACTCCGCGCCGGCGCAGGGGGCGCAGGGGCAGGCGCCGCAGACCTCGTAGGTCTTGTTGTGGGGCGCGCGGGAGGGTTGCCCGGCGTCGCGGCCAACTAGTGTGTGATGCATGGGTGCCGTGAAGACCAAGCGGATGCCGCGAGCGGTCCGCGAGCAGCAGATGCTGGACGCCGCCGTTCGGACCTTCGGGCAGCGCGGGTACATGGCCGCGTCGATGGACGAGATCGCCGAACTGGCGGGCGTCTCCAAACCGTTGGTGTATCTCTACCTGAACTCGAAGGAAGACCTGTTCACCGCGTGCATCCGCCGGGAGGCGAAGGCGCTGGTGGAGGCGGTACGGGCCGGAGTGCGGCGCGAGCTGCCCGCCGACCGCCAACTCTGGGAGGGGCTGCGGGCGTTCTTCACCCACACCGCGCAGAACCCGGACGGCTGGTCGGTGCTGCATCTGCAGGCCCGCACCCACGGTGAGCCGTTCGCGGCCGAGGTCTCGGCGATGCGCGAGGAGATCGTCGTCTTCGTCACCCAGCTCATCGTCGTCGCCGCCCGCGAGGCGCACCGCGACCCGGACCTGCCCGAACGCGAGGTCGCCGGTCTCGCGGAGGCCCTCGTCGGCGCCGCCGAGTCCCTCGCCGCCTGGGCCAACGCCACCCCCGGCGTCACGGCCCGCCAGGCCGCGGCCACGCTGATGAACTTCGCGTGGGCGGGTCTGGGCAACCTGATGGAGGGGCGGCCGTGGCAGCCGCCGGCCGGCTCCACGGCTCAGTAGTCCCGTTCGCTCACGGCCCGAGCGGCGTCACCGTCCCCGACACGTGCACCCGCCCCTCGGTGCCCCGCAACTCGAACCGCCCGCCCTCCGCCGCGTACGTCACCGTCCCCGGCAACAGCACCGGCGCCCGGAACTCGGCCCGCATCCGTACCGCGTCCGGCGTCCCGTGCGCGGCCAGGCACCGGGCCACCGTCCACATGCCGTGCGCGATGGCGCGAGGGAAGCCGAACAGGCGGGCGGTGAGCGGGTGGAGGTGGATCGGGTTGCGGTCACCGGAGACGGCTCCGTAGCGGCGGCCGACATCCCCGGCGAGCTGCCACTCGGCGACGGCGGGCAACGGCGCGTGGTGTGGCTGGCCGGGGGCCGACTCCACCCCCTCCGGTGCCGAACCCTCCAACCCCGCTTCTCCCGAGGGCCGGTGCCGGGCCAGATACGTGCTCCGCGACTCCCACACCAACGCCCCGCCACCCCGCAACTCCGTCACCACCGTCGCCTCGGTACCGCGGCGGTGGGGGGCCAACCCCTCGACGCGGACGCCGAGTTCGTACTCACCGGTGGCAGGGAGGGGTCCGGGGCGGGTGATGTCGATCGACGTGTGGACGAGGCCGAGCAGCGGCAGCGGGAAGTCCCGGCGGCTCATCAGGCGCATGGCCAGGGGGAAGCCGAGTACGTGCGGATACGTGAGAGGGAGCGCGTCGTCGCCGGTCGCGAAGCCGCACACGCGCTCGTAGGCCGCGAGCCGGGCGAAGTCGATGCGTGGGGCGGCCAGCACGAGCCGGTCGTGGGGGAACTCCGCGTCCGGGCGCGGCCGTTTGAAGGGGGAGAGCAGGGCACCCCGGGCCAGCAGGGGACCGAGCGCGGGGGATTGCGCGAGGACGACCGACATCACGCCCCCAACAGGCTCTGGCCGCAGACCCGTACGACCTGTCCGTTGACCGCGCCGGAGGCCGGGTGGGCGAGCCAGGCCGTGGTCCGGGCGACGTCGACGGGCAGGCCGCCCTGGGCGAGGGAGTTCATGCGGCGACCCGCCTCCCGGATGAAGAGGGGGACGGCGGCCGTCATCTTCGTCTCGATGAAACCCGGCGCGACCGCGTTGACGGTCACCCCGTGCTCGGCGAGCGCGCGCGGCGCGAGGGAGCGGACCAGGCCGACGATGCCCGCCTTGCTGGCGCCGTAGTTCGTCTGGCCCGCGTTGCCCGCGAGCCCTGCGATCGACGCGGTGGCGACGATACGGCCGCCCTCGCGCAGGGTGCCCGCCGCGAGCAGCGCGTCCGTCGTTCGCAGCACGCTCGCCAGATTGACGTCGAGCACCGAACTCCACCTCTCCGCGGGCATGTTGACCAGTCGCCGGTCCCGCGTGATGCCCGCGTTGTGGACGAGGACGTCAAGCCCGTCGGGCAGTGCCTCGGCGATCCGCTCGCCCGCGTCCGGCGCCGTGATGTCGAGGAGAAGCGCGCTGCCGCCGAGCCGCTGGGCCACGCGCCGCGCGTCCCGCTCGGCCTGCGGCACGTCGAGGACGACGACCTCGGCGCCGCTCTCGGCCAGCGTCTCGGCGACCGCCTCGCCGATCCCGCGCGCGCCGCCGGTGACCAGTGCGGTGCGTCCGCCCAACGGCCGCTGCGCGTCCGCCGGTTGGGTCACCGGGCGCGCGTCGACGGCGATCACCTGGCCGCTGACGTACGCGGACCTGGGGGAGAGGAGGAAGTGGAGGGTCGACTCGGCGGCGGAGGCGTCGGTGAGGCGGACGAGGTTCACGGTCCTGCCCCGCCCGATCTCCTTGCCGAGCGAGCGCACGAAACCCTCCAACGCCTGCTGGACGGCGGCCTGGTGGTGGTCGCCGGCGTCCAGGGGCGCGCCCAGCACGACGATTCGGCCGCTGCTCGCGACCGACCGGACGACGGGGTGCAGGGCCGCGTGCACCTCGGCGAGGGTCTCGATGTCCCGTACCCCGGTGGCGTCCAGGACGACGGCGGCCGGTTCGTCGGTGGCCCCGGTCGCGGGCTCCGTACGGGCGAGGACCGGTTCGAGATCCAGGTCGGACTTTCCGGCCGTGAGGTGGCGCAGGCCGCCGGCCAGGGTGGGGGTCGCGGGGGACCAGCGTCGTAGGGGAGCCGGTTGCGGCAGCCCGAGGCGGCGGGTCAGGAAGCGGCCGGGCGCGGTGCCGGTGAAGCTCAGATAGCGGTCCGCCATGTCCATCTCCCCACTCGGGACCGCACTCGGTCCACTGTCACGTCCACGCTCAGGTCCACACTGCTTACTCTGGAGTAATGTTACCGTAGGTAAGCCTACGTCACAGGTGAGGAACCGGTCGAGATGACTCCCGTTGAGCAGCCCCTCGCGCAGCCCTTCGCACCCCCGCGGACGCGCCGCGTGGCGATCATCGGCGGTGCCCGGATCCCGTTCGCGCGCTCCGACGGCCCCTACGCCACCGCGTCGAACCAGGAGATGCTGACCGCGACCGTGGACGCCCTGGTCGACCGGTACGGGCTCGAAGAGCCGGGTGCCGTCGGCGAGTTCGTGGCCGGCGCGGTGCTCAAGCACGCCCGGGACTTCAACCTCGCGCGCGAGACGGTCCTCGGCTCCCGGCTGGACGCCCGCACTCCCGCGTACGACATCCAGCAGGCCTGCGGCACCGGGCTGCAGGCGGTGATCGCCGCCGCCAACAAGATCACCCTCGGGCAGACCGAGTCGGCGATCGCGGGCGGCGCCGACACCGCGAGCGACGCGCCCCTCGGTGTCAACGACGCGCTGCGCCGGATCCTGCTGGAGACCCGGCGCGCGAAGTCGGCCGGCGCCCGGCTGCGGGCCCTGTCCCGGATCCGCCCGAGCCATCTGGTCCCCGACATCCCGCGCAACGCCGAGCCGCGCACGGGCCTGTCGATGGGCGAGCACGCGGCGGTGACCGCACGGGCGTGGGGCGTCGCGCGCGAGGCGCAGGACGAGCTGGCGGCGACCAGCCATCAGCGGCTGGCGGCGGCGTACGAACGGGGTTTCTTCCAGGACCTGGTGGTCCCCTTCCGGGAGCTCGCGCGGGATCAGAATCTGCGGCCGGGCTCGACGGTGGAGAAACTGGCGTCCCTGAAGCCGGTGTTCGGCCTCGACGCGCCCGACCCGACCATGACCGCGGGCAATTCGACCCCGCTGACCGACGGGGCGGCGACCGTGCTGCTGGCGTCCGAGGAGTGGGCGCGGGCGCGCGGTCTGGAGCCGCTGGCCTATCTCACGGCGTATGAGACGGCGGCCGTGGACTTCGTGGCGGGCGATGTCGTGGGCGGCGAGGACGGGTTGCTGATGGCACCGGCGTACGCGGTCCCGCGGATGCTGGAGCGCGCGGGGCTGACCATGGCGGACTTCGACCTCGTCGAGGTGCACGAGGCGTTCGCGTCCCAGGTGCTGGCGACCCTCGCGGCCTGGGAGAAGCGGGGTCTCGCGCCGGTCGACCGGAGCCGGCTGAACGTGGCCGGGTCGTCGCTGGCCACCGGCCATCCCTTCGCGGCGACCGGGGCCCGTATCGTGGCGACCCTGGCGAAACTGCTGGCCGAACGGGGCGGCCCGGGGCGCGGGTTGATCTCGGTGTGCGCGGCGGGCGGCCAGGGGGTGACGGCCGTTCTGGAGCGAACGTGAACTCTTGTCACATAACCCCCGAGGTTGCACAAGCCCGGCCCCGGATCGCCGTCGAACCCTTACCAACCCCCCACGTGGGCCCCGTACGATCGCCAACCTGACCGCCGGTAACTCCTTCCGCCGCAGGCCGCCGGTGAACGACTTGGTATGCGATATCCGTACCAAAGCAGCAGAGCGGTACCGAGCTGCGCGCCCCAGGAGCTGCCATGTCCGTGCACTACCCGTCCGCCGCCGACTACGACGGCGTGCCCCAGCTCGTGGAACCCGAGATCGTGCGCCTGGACGGGGTGGTGCGGGAGGTGTCGGTGCCCCCGCTGATCGCACCCCCCACCCACGGCTCGCTCGCCGACCTGCCGTTCGACAACGCGGCCGCGGCCCCCGAGGCCCGGGTGCTCAGCCGCCGTACGCAGGACGGGGATTGGACCGATGTGACGGCGGCCGCCTTCGCGGACGAGGTGCTGGCCCTGGCCAAAGGGCTGATCGCTGAGGGCCTGGTGCCCGGCGACCGGATCGCCGTCATGGCCCGGACGATCTACGAGTGGACGCTGCTCGACTTCGCCGCGTGGGCGGCCGGACTGGTGACCGTGCCGATCTATCCCACCTCCTCGGTCTTCCAGACCCGCTGGATCCTCCAGGACTCCGGCGCGGTGGCCCTGGTGACGGAGACCGCGGGACAGGCCTCGGCGCTCGGTCCGGAGCTCAACCGGCTGCCGGACCTGCGCCACATGTGGGTCGTGGAGAAAGGGCACTTGGACCGGCTCGCGGAGCTCGGTCAGCCGGTGCCCGACCAGGAGATCTCCGTACGCCGGGGCATGCTGGTCCCCGACACCCTCGCCACCGTCATCTACACCTCCGGCACCACGGGCCGCCCCAAGGGCTGTGTGCTCACGCACGCCAACTTCCTGGCGGAGGTCGACAACGCGGTCGAACTCCTCTACCCCGTCTTCAAGTCGAAGACCTCCGACGAGCCCGCGACCCTCCTCTTCCTGCCCATGTCGCATGTCTTCGGCCGCATGGTCGCCGTGGCCTGCGTGCGCTCCCGGGTCCGCCTCGGCCACGCGCCGAGCCTCCAGGCCGATGACCTCATCGCGGACCTCGGCAGCTTCAAGCCGACCTTCCTGCTCGCCATCCCGTACATGCTGGAGAAGGTCTACAACAGCGCCCGCGCCAGGGCCGAGAGCAGCGGCCGGGCCTCGTCCTTCGACCGCGCGGCGAGTGTCGCCCAGCGCTACGGCGAGGCCATGGAGGCCCGTCACGCCGGCACCGGGCCGGGCCCCGGCACGGCCCTGAGGACGGCCCGCACCTTCTACGACCCGCTCGTCTACCGCCGTATCCGCAACGCCATGGGCGGCCGTATCCGCCAACTCATCTGCGGCGGCTCGCCGTTGGGCCGCCGCCTCGCCGCGTTCTACGCGGGCGCGGGCATGGAGATCTACGAGGGCTACGGCCTCACCGAGTCCACCGGCGCCGCGACCGTCACCCCGCCCCTCAAACCCCGTCTGGGCACGGTGGGTTGGCCCATGCCCGGCACGAAGGTGCGTATCGCCGCCGACGGCGAGATCCTGCTCAGCGGCGGCCAGATCTTCCGCGGCTACTGGGACCCGCACGCGGGCGGGGTGGTGCCCGCGTCGACGGACGGCTGGTTCGCGACCGGCGACATAGGCCAGTTGGACGACGAGGGCTATCTGACGATCACCGGCCGCAAGAAGGAGATCCTGATCACCGCGGGCGGCAAGAACGTGGCCCCCGCCCCGCTGGAGAACTGGCTGCGCCAACACCCCCTGATCTCCCAGTGCATGGTCCTCGGCGACCGCCGCCCCTACGTCTCCGCGCTCATCACCCTCGACCTCGACGGCATCACCCACTGGCGCCAGATGAACGGCAAGCATCCGGTTCCGGCCGAACTTCTGGTCAATGACGAGGAGTTGTTCCAGGTTCTCCAACGCGCCGTGGACGAGGCCAACAAGATGGTCTCCCGCCCCGAGTCCATCCGCCGTTTCACCGTCCTGCCCCGCGACTTCACCGAGGCCGAGGGCCATCTGACGCCCTCCATGAAGCTCCGCCGGGAGGCGGTCATGAAGGACTTCGCGGCGGATGTGGAGGGCTTGTACACGAAGTAGGGAGCTCCATCGCCTTGTTACGACAACATCTTGACGTAACACACGTGTGACGGTTGGCTGTCGGCCACTCGGGTCTCCCAGCGTCCCCCGCGGCCCCCGAGAAACCGCTTCCCCCCACGCCCCGTCCGCTCGGAAGGCCCCCTCGTGAACGCTTCCCCCCGCCGGACCGCTGTGCGCCGCCCGGTCACGGTCCTGGCCGCCTTCGGCACCGCCCTCTCCCTCACCGCGTGCGGCGCCGTCGACGCCATCAGCGGGGGCGGCAGCTCCTCGTCCCCGACGAAGGGCGACGACCTCACGGTGGGCCTGCTGCTGCCGGACAAGGACACGGCACGCTTCGAGAAGTTCGACTACCCGATCATCAAGCAGCAGGTCACCTCCCTCACCAGCGGCAAGGGCAAGGTCGTCTACGCCAACGCCGAGGCGAGCGTGGCCAAACAGAGCAGCCAGTTCCAGAAGATGATCGACGACCAGGTGGACGTCGTCCTGGTGGACGCCCTGGACTCCAAGGCCATCTCCGCCGAGGTCCGCAAGGCCAAGGACGCCGGGATACCGGTCATCGCCTACGACCGGCTCGCCCAGGGCCCCATCGACGCCTACGTCTCCCACGACAACGAACTCGTCGGCGAGGTGCAGGGCCGGGCCGTCGTCAGCGCCCTCGGCGACAAGGCGGCGACCAGCAAGATCGTCATGATGGACGGCGACGTCAACGACCCCAACACCGCCAGCTTCAAGGCGGGCGCGCTCAGCGAGCTCAAGGGCAAGGTCGTCATCGCCAAGGAGTACGAGACCCCGCAGTGGCTGCCGGCCACCGCCAAGGCCAACATGCTCAAGGCGATCCAGTCGATCGGGCTCGGCAACATCGCCGCCGTCTACTCCGCCAACGACGGAATGGCCGGCGCCGTCATCGACGCCCTCAAGCAAGCCGGCGCGGACAAGATCCCGCCGGTCACCGGGCAGGACGCGAACCTGGACGCCGTCCAGCGGATCGTCTCGGGCGAGCAGTACATGACGGTGTACAAGTCCTTCCTGCTGGAGGCCACCGGCGCCGCGAAGCTGGCGGTCGCCCGGGTCCAGGGCCGCGACATCGAGTTCGACGCGCTGACCCAGGACCGGGTCGACAGCCCGACGCAGAAGGACATCCCCGCGAACCTGGTACCGGTGGTCGCCCTCACCAAGGACAACATCGAGCAGACGCTGATCGCGGACGGCGTCTACACCGTCAAGGACATCTGCACCCAGGCCTACGCGGCGGACTGCGCGCAGATCGGCCTCAACTGACCCACAGGGTCAACTGGCCCCCAGGGCAGGGCATTTCGCCCCCGACGGTTATTGACTTCACAAGACCCTCGCGCGACATTCCGGTCTCCTTGTCCTCGTTCGGCGGGAGGAACCCGAGATGTCCACGAGCCCGGAGCGCACGGAAGCCGCACGACGTACCCGGCCGACCCGGAGCGGTGGGCGGCCCACGCGCAGACAGGTGCTCGGCACCTCGGCGGCGGCCGGCGTCGCCCTCGCGACCGGCGCCGGCACGGCCACCGCCGCCGACCCGCCGCTGCTTGGCACGTACGACGTCGTGGTCATCGGCTCCGGTGCGGCCGGCATGACCGCCGCGCTCACCGCGGCCAAGGCGGGCCTGAGCTGTGTGGTCGTGGAGAAGGCGCCCACCTTCGGCGGCTCGGCGGCCCGGTCAGGGGCCGGCATCTGGATCCCCAACAACCCGGTGCTGCTGGCCGCGGGCGTCCCGGACACGCCCGCCAAGGCCGCCGCCTACCTCGCCGCCGTCGTAGGCCCGGACGTTCCGGTCTCCCGCCGGCAGGCCTTCCTCGCCCACGGCCCGGCGATGATCTCCTTCGTCATGGCCAACAGCCCGCTGCGCTTCCGCTGGATGGAGGGGTACAGCGACTACTACCCCGAACTCCCCGGCGGCCTCCCGAACGGCCGGTCCATCGAACCCGCCCAGCTCGACGGCACCATCCTCGGCGCCGAACTCGCCCACCTCAACCCGCCCTACCTGGACGTCCCGGCCGGCCTCGTCGTCTTCAGCGCCGACTACAAATGGCTCGCCCTCTCCGCCGTGAGCGTCAAGGGCGCCGCCGTCGCCGCCGAGTGCCTGGCCCGCGGCACCAAGGCCGCCCTGCTGGGCCAGAAACCGCTCACCATGGGCCAGTCCCTGGCCGCCGGACTGCGCGCCGGGCTGCAGAGCGCCGGCGTCCCGGTATGGCTGAACACCCCGCTCACCAGCCTGTACGTCGAGGGCGGCGCCGTCACCGGGGCGGTCGTCACGCGCGCGGGCGCCGCCGGACTCGTACGCGCCCGGCGCGGTGTGGTCGTCGGCTCCGGCGGCTTCGAGCACAACGCGGCCATGCGGGCCCAGTACCAGCGCCAGCCGATCGGCACCGACTGGACCGTCGGCGCGAAGGAGAACACCGGCGACGGCATCAGGGCCGGCCAGCAGGCCGGCGGCGCGCTCGCCCTGATGGACGACGCCTGGTGGGGCCCGGCGATCCCGCTGCCCGACGACCCGTACTTCTGCCTCGCCGAACGCACCCTCCCCGGCGGCCTGATGATCAACGCCGCCGGCAGTCGCTTCGTCAACGAGGCCGCCCCCTACAGCGACGTCGTCCACACCATGTACGACCGCAACCCCACCGACCCCGACATCCCGGCCTGGCTGGTCGTCGACCAGAACTACCGCAACCGCTACCTCTTCCGGGACATCGCCCCGACCTTCGTCCTGCCCGACGACTGGTACGGCTCGGGCGCCGCCCACAAGGCCTGGTCCTTCGACGCCCTCGCCGCCTCCATCGGCGTCCCGGCGGCCGCCCTGCGGACCACGGTCAACCGCTTCAACTCCCAAGCCCTGCTGGGAAAGGACCCCGACTTCCACCGCGGCGACAGCGCGTACGACCACTACTACACAGACCCCGCCGTCCTCCCCAACTCCTGCCTCGCCCCCCTGTGGCTGCCCCCGTACTACGCCTTCCGGATCGTCCCCGGCGACCTCGGCACCAAGGGCGGCCTGGTGACCGACGCCAGGGCGCGCGTGCTGCGCTCCGACGGCTCGGTCATCCCGGGCCTGTACGCCGCCGGGAACGCCAGCGCGGCGGTGATGGGCCACAGCTACGCGGGCGCCGGCTCGACGATCGGTCCGGCGATGACGTTCGGGTACATCGCGGCCCGGGATCTCGCGGGGGTGCTGTAGAGGCGCTCAGGGCGTTTCCGAGGGGCTCTTGCGGACGAGGAGGATGGCCTGGGGGGTCGACTCGTTGGGCCAGGGTTCGCGCACGGTCTGCGAGACGGGCGTGAATCCGGCGGCCAGGAGCAGCGCGAGGACCTGCTCGGGCCGGCGCCGCAGGAAGTCCAGCTGCACGTCGTGGCCGAAGGGCCGGTCGTGGTGGCGCGGCTCGTCGCCGATCTGGAAGGCGAGGAGCAGATATCCGCCGGGGGCGAGCAGGCGCAGGAACTCCGCGAAGAGCGCGGGGAGCTTCTCCACAGGGGTGTGGATGGACGAGTACCAGGACACGGCACCCGCGAGCGACCCGTCGGGCAGGTCCACGGCCAGCATCGAACCGTGCTCGAAGCGCAGCCCGGGATTCTCGCGCCGGGCGATCGCGAGCATCGACTCCGACAGGTCGAGCCCGAGGACGACGGACAGGCCCAGGGAGGCGAGGTGGGCGGTGATCCGCCCCGGCCCGCAGCCCAGGTCGGCCACGCGTCCGCCCGGCCCCACCAGGTCCGCGAAAGCGGCGAACATCGCCCGGTCCACGGGCTTGGTCAGCTCGGTACGGAAGAGGTCGGCGTAGTCCTCGGCGATGGTGTCGTAGAAGGTGCGGGTCGCGGTCACGAAGTCGGGTTCGGTCATGCCGCCGGACGTTACCGACGGCCACTGACAACGCCTCCGACCTGGACCGACCTCCCACGCTCAGGCCCGCGCAGCGCAAAGGCAGGAGCCCCGTCGCCTTGCGGCGCGGGGCTCCTTGGGTAGTGCAACTCGTACTCAGATCGCCGGGCCGACGGCCCAGGTCACGTCAGACCGGCGTGACGTTCTCCGCCTGCGGGCCCTTCGGACCCTGGGTCACGTCGAAGGAAACCTGCTGGTTCTCCTCGAGCGAGCGGAAACCGGACGCGTTGATCGCGGAGTAGTGAACGAAGACGTCGGGGCCTCCGCCTTCTTGGGCGATGAATCCAAAGCCCTTTTCGGCGTTGAACCACTTCACGGTTCCGGTAGCCATAAGCCCTCCTTGGGCCCAAAGGGTCGCCCTGCTCCAGAACCCTGCACGTGTGAAAACAAGTCCCGCACTACTGCATACGTCTGAAAACGACTAGAGCCCGCGGTTACATGCTCCGCAGGCTCTGTACTGCAAGGGAAACCAAACTGCAACTTGCGGCGAGCCTAGCATGGGGGCACCCGAAAGCAATAGAGGCCAAGATCACGTCACTGGAACGTTTGATCCCGGGCGTGTCGCGTTGACCGCGAGCCGGTGGGGGCGGTCGCCATACCACGAGCCCCAGGGTCTAGCCTCGCGATGTGGACAATTCTCGCACCCGGCCGCGCGTCGGACACATCCAGTTCCTGAACTGCCTGCCGCTGTACTGGGGGCTCGCGAGGACGGGCACCCTCCTCGACATCGAGCTGACGAAGGACACCCCGGACAAGCTCAACGAGAAGCTGGTGCGGGGCGATCTCGACATCGGTCCCATCGCCACCGCCGAATTCCTCAAGCACGCGGACGAGCTGGTCGTCTTCCCGGACATCGCCGTCGGCTGCGACGGTCCCGTCCTGTCCTGCGTCATCGTCTCCCAGGTCCCGCTGACGGAGCTGGACGGCGCCAGGGTCGCCCTCGGGTCGACCTCCCGCACCTCCGTCCGCCTCGCCCAGCTGCTCCTCTCGGACCGCTACGGCGTGACGCCCGAGTACTACACGTGTCCGCCCGACCTCAGCCTGATGATGCAGGAGGCGGACGCGGCGGTCCTGATCGGGGACGCGGCGCTGCGGGCCTACTTCCACGACGGCCCGCGCTACGGCCTCCAGGTGCACGACCTCGGCGCGCTCTGGAAGGAGTGGACCGGACTGCCCTTCGTCTTCGCCGTCTGGGCGGCCCGCCGCGACTACCTGGAACGCGAGCCGGAGATCACCCACAAGGTCCACGAGGCCTTCCTCGCCTCCCGCAACCTCTCCCTGGAGGAGGTCGGCAAGGTCGCCGAGCAGGCGGCCCGCTGGGAGGTCTTCGACGAGCAGGTCCTGGAGCAGTACTTCACGACCCTCGACTTCGACTTCGGCGCCCCCCAGCTGGCGGCGGTCGAGGAGTTCGCCCGCCGGATCGGCCCCACGAGCGGCCTCCCGGCGGACCTTAAGGTCAATCTGCTGCAGCCGTAGCCGATCCGTGGGCGTTCCGTAGCCTGCGGGGAGCCTTCCGGCGCGGTCGGCGCACTACCCTTCTACTCGTTACGGGGGAGGGGTGGACGTCATGCAACCGCTCGGAGTCGACGAGCCCACCGTCGTGGGGCCCTACCGCCTGCTCGGCCGGCTCGGTTCCGGCGGGATGGGCCGGGTCTACCTGGGCCGCAGTGCCGGAGGCCGCACGGTCGCGGTGAAGATCGTGCACCCGCACTTCGCCCTCGACGAGGAGTTCCGCGCCCGCTTCCGGCGCGAGGTGGACGCGGCCCGGCGGGTGGGCGGCGCCTGGACCGCCCCGGTGCTCGACGCCGACCCACAGGCCGCCGTCCCCTGGGTGGCAACGGCGTACGCGGCCGGCCCGTCCCTGACCGGCGCGGTGACCGACGGCGGCCCGCTGCCCGCCCCTTCGGTACGGGTGCTGGGTGCCGGTCTCGCCGAGGCGCTGACGGCCGTGCACGAACTGGGCCTGGTGCACCGGGACGTGAAGCCGTCCAACGTGCTGCTCACCCTGGACGGCCCCCTGCTCATCGACTTCGGCATCGCCCGCGCCACCGACGGCACCGCGTCCCTCACCTCGACCGGCGTCTCCATCGGCTCGCCCGGTTACATGTCCCCCGAGCAGATCCTCGGCAAGGGCGCCACGGCGGCGGCCGACGTCTTCTCGCTCGGCGCGGTACTGGCGTACGCGGCCACCGGCGAACCGCCGTTCCCGGGCGACTCGTCGGCAGCCCTGCTCTACCGGGTCGTCCACGAGCCGCCCGAACTCGGCTCGCTTGAGGGCGAGTTGCGGGAGGTGGTCGAGTCCTGCCTGGTCAAGGACCCCACCGCCCGGCCGACCCCACCGGAACTCGCCCGACGGCTCGCTCCCGAGGGGGCGGCCCGGCTGGTGGCGGGCGGGTGGCTGCCGGGGGCGCTGGTGGAGCAGGTGAGCCGAAGTGCCGTACAGCTGCTGAATCTTGAGGCGGTGCTGGGGGAGACGGGACAGGAGGGTGCGGGTCTGAGGGAGGCCGCGTCCGGGCCGGTGGGGTTCAGCAGTCCATCGGTGGAGTCGAGTGCTTCCGTGGGGCAGTTCGGGCCGCCGCCGACGATGGCTCCGCCGATGCCGACGGCTGCGCCTGCATCCACGCCCGTATCCGCGCCCACCGGTGTTCCCGAGCCGCGTGACGCCCCTCTGCATGAGACGGCCGGGTCGTCCGGTCCCGCGGATGAGCGCCCGGGCAAGCTGTCCGTGTCCGTGGCGGCGTCTTCCGCGCCGGGGGCGGGAGGGCGGGGGCGGCGGATGAGCTGCACCGTGGCGCTGGCGGTCGCGGGGGCGTTGGCGGCGGTGACGGTGGGGTCGGTGTTCCTGTTCGACCTGATGCCCAACGGCGGCAACAACAACGACGCGTCGGGCGACACGAGCTCCAAGTCCTCCCCGCCGGCGGCCACTTCGGGCAGCGAGCCCGGTTCCTCCGCGAGTGCGAAGCCCACTTCCGGTCCCAGCGGCAGCAAGGAGCCGAGCCCCGGCGCCACCACCGCCCAGCAGAGCCTCCCGGCCGGCATTCCCGCCGAGTACCTCGGCACCTGGGAGGGCCAGGCGCTCGCCCTCGACGGCACCCTCCCGGTCGGCACCTTCCGGCTGACCGTCCGACAGGCCGCCGTGGGCGAGGAGTTGGGCACCCTGCGCCAGACCGACCAGCTCGGCGGCGTCTGCAACGACGTACTGACCGTGCGGTCGGTGACCCCGAAGAACATCGTCGCCACGTCGACCGGCTCCTCCTCCAACCACGACGGCTGCAATCCGACACCGCACCCGGTGCGGTTGTCGCTGGTGGGCGACGACCTCACGTACGTGTCGGAGAGCGAGGCGGAGGGGAACCCGACGTCTCGGATGTCGAAGATCAAGTAGGGGTGAGGGCCCCTCCCCCTACAGCGGGGTCGTGACCGTGACGTGGTCGCCGCCGCCCAGGTGGAGCATGCCCTTGCCGGGGGTGACCGGGCCGCCGACCATGCTGCGGTTGGTGCGGATGCCGATGAGTTCGCCGGAGCCCGACTCCTGCGGGGAGAGCAGGATGCCGCGGCGGGCCTTCTTCGCGTCGACCTGCCAGCCGGAGAAGCCGTCGCAGATCTCGTCCTCGTCACCGGCGATGACGACGGCGAGGCCCTCCTCGACGCCGCGTTCGACGATGCGCTTGAAGACGTCCTCGGCGTCGCAGTCGTCCAGCACCTCGGCGTCGTCGACCAGGACGACGATCGGCTCGGCCGGGGTGGCGGTGTCGACGAGTTCCGTCAGCTCGTCCTCGTCGACGTCCCGGCCGGTGAAGACCTTCAACACGCCTTCCTGGCCGTCGAGTTCACGCAGAGGAGACGGTCGCGGGGCGGCGATGACCAGGCGTACGCCCTGCGTGAGGTACGAGCGGGCGAAGTTCAACAGCGCCGTGCTGCGGCCGGACTTGGCGGGGCCGCCGATCACGAACGCCGGGATGCCCTGGGCGAGGTCGGGGCCGAAGGCGGTGAGTTCGTCGCCGCCGACGCCCGCGAGCGCCCACAGTGGGGTGCCGGACGTGGCCGGTTCGCGCATCGCCCACGCGTCCTCGAAGGAGATCCGGCTCGGCAGCACGTCGACCCGGAACGGGCGCCGCTCGCGTGGGACCTGGGCGTCCCGGGCGGCCGCGGCCTCGCCGATCGCCACCAGCGCCGCGTTCTGGCCCTGTCCTGTGGTGTCCTCGGAGAGCAGCGCGAACTGTGTCTCCGCCGCCGTCTCGTTGCGGAAGGCGCGGCCCGGCGGGATCTCCTCGGGCACCTTGCGGGAGTTGATGTCCAACATCGAGAAGTCGGCACGGTCGGCGAGCCGCAGACCGAACTTGTCCTCGGTGAGGGAGGAGATACGGCCCGCCAGCAGCTGGCGGTCACCGGTGATCACGACATGGATGCCGACGCTCGCGCCTTCCCGCATCATCACCATGACCTGGTCGGTGAGTTCACCGTGGTTGTGCTCACCGAGCGTGGGCAGCCAGCCCTCCCAGCGGTCGAGCAGCATCACGATGTGCGGCAGCCGCTCCTCCTCGGTGACCGCCGCCCGCTGCTCACCGATGTCCGCGAACCCCTTGTCGGCCAGCAGGTCCTGACGACGGGTCAGCTCGCTGCCGAGCCGCCCGATGAGCCGCTCCACCCGCTCCAGCTGGTTGCGGCTGACGACCGCGCCGCAGTGCGGCAGCCGGGTCAGCGCGTTGAGCGCGCCGTTGCCGCAGTCGATGCCGTAGAGGTGCACATCGGCACAGGAGTTGGTGCGCGCCAGCGAACCGGCGATGGTGCGCAGCAGTTGCGAGCGGCCGGTGCGCGGGGCGCCGGCCACGATGAGGTGCCCGAAGGTCGCGAAGTCGACGGCGACCGCACGCCGGGCCTGGTCGGCCGGCAGGTCCTCGACACCGTACGGGGCGGCGGGCAGCGAGCCCTGGGCCTGCACCGCCGGGACGTCGTCCAGCAGCAGCGAGTCGTCCAGCGCGGGCAGCCACGGCGAGTGCTGCGCGGGGATGCCGAGGGCGGTGTTGGCCTCGCGTACGACGTCCACCAGCACCTTGAGGTCGGTGATCTCGTCGTCCTCACGGGTCTCGGACTTGGGCTTCCGCAGCGCCCCGCGCCCCAGGTCCTGCCAGGTCAGCGGCCCGGCCCAGGGCGCGAGCGTCGCCGGGTCGGCGGCACCGGGACGCCGACCGCCGACGCGCCCCGACTGGAAGGGCACCAGGGAGGCGTGGCCGAGGCGGACGTACGCCCGTCCCGGTGTGCTCTTCGCGATGTGCCCGGCGTCGGGCGCGTCGATGACGTCCGTCGACTCACCGGCGTCGGTCACGCGCAGCGCGATGCGGAGGTTGGTGTTGGCGCGGATCTCCGGGGAGACCACACCACTTGGCCGCTGCGTGGCGAGCAGCAGATGGATGCCGAGCGAACGCCCCCGCTGCGCGATGTTGACCAACCCGGCGACGAAGTCGGGCAGATCACGCACCATGGACGCGAACTCGTCGATGACGATGAGGAGTCGGGGCACCGGCGGATGACTCGGCTCCCTGCGCACGAGGTCCTGATAGTCCTCGATGTCCTTGGCGTCGGCGGCGGCGAGGATGTGCTCGCGGCGCTTGAGCTCGGCGCCCAGCGACTCCAGCGCGCGCTCGACGAGGTGGGCGTCGAGGTCGGTCACCATGCCGACGGTGTGCGGGAGGCGGACACAGTCCTTGAAGGCGGCGCCGCCCTTGTAGTCGACCAGGACGAACGTCATGTTCTCCGGCGTGTTCGCGACGGCGAGCGCCGCCACGATGGTCTGCAGCAGCTCCGACTTGCCCGAACCGGTCGTACCGGCGATCAGCCCGTGCGGGCCGTCCCGCCGCAGGTCGATGCCGAACGGACCGTCGTACGACTCACCGATGACGGCCATCGTCGACTGCCCGCCCATCCGCCACCGCGCGGCGACCGCGTCCCGCGTGGGCGGCTCCAGTTGGAGCACGTCCAGCAGCCGGCTGGCGCCGGGCAGGGCCGAGTCCTCGGTCTCGCCGCTGATGTCGCGCAGGGGCGAGAGGGAGCGGGCGAGTCGGGCACACCAGGCGGCGGAGACGAAGTCCGGCCGCACGTTCCGCTTGCGCAGCGCCCCGCTCTGCTCGACCCGCAGCCGCAACTCCAGAACCTGCTCGGCCTGTTGGTCGTCCTGCTGGGCGTTGGGATGCCAGGCCTGGAAGGAGGGGAAGCCGCCGGCGGACTGCGCGGCGACGGGAACGGCGGCGGAGGAGTCCTCGGTCCGGTGCGGCTCGGCGACGACCACGGCCTGGCACTCGCCGGGCAGGAACCGCTCCTCCTCGTCCAGGCAGACCGACCGGATCGCGACCCCCGGACCCTCCCGCAGCAGTCGTACGACACCGGGCATGGACCGCAGCCGCCGCGAGCCGTCCCAGACGACGACGATGTCCGGGTCGGTGAAGGCGGGACCGTCGGTCTTGTTGCGGCCGCCCTGCTGGAGGGCCTTCTGGCGGCCGTCGAGCAGCTGGGTCAGTTCACCCACCCGGGCCGCGACGGTCTCGGCGTCGGTGCCGATGAGGACGTTGACGTCCTGGCCGCCGGTCGGGCGGGAGTGCGGCAGCCAGCGCACCCAGTCCCAGCGGTCGTGGGCGTCGTTGTCGGTGAGGACGTAGAACTGCACGTCCATCGGGCTGTGCAGGACGGCGGTCTGGGCGACGGCCCAACGGCCCAGCGCGTGCGCGGAGTCACCGGGCCCGGCGACCCCGATGACCCCGAGGTCCCGCAGCGACAGCGCGACGGGCGCGTCCTCGATGTACCAGCGGACCTTGCGCTTGTGCTCGTCCTGCTCGGGGTCGTCCAGCTCGACCTCGGAGGGGAGGCGGCCGGTGCCGAAGCGCAGCAGCAGATGGTCGGCGTCGGTGCGCCGGCGCTCCCACAGGCGGGTGCGCGGCCCGGTGCCGAAGGTCAGCACGGCGGCCGGATCGGGCACGGCCTGCCGCCGATCGGACCGCTCGGTGACGAGAGCTTCCTGGGCGTCCGCCTCGATCCGAGCCTTGTGTTCCTTGTATTCCTTCTGCTGTTTGGCGTGGGACTTGCGCCCGTGCTTCTTGTCCATGAAGTAGTTGCCGAAGAGCATGAGCGGGCTCATCAGCGCCATGATCAGGTAGTACCAGCGCCCGAACATCATCACCGACACGACCGCGCCGACCAGCGGCAACACCGCCATCAGCCAGGGCAGCGGCCGGGCTTCGTAGTCGCTGGGCGGGTTGGGCAGGGAGAAGCTGGTCTGCCGGTCGGCGGGCCGCAGGCGCGGGGGCCGGTTGTAGTCGAGCGCGGAACCGTCCTCGGACCACTTCAGGGCCGCGTTGGGCGGGGCGTAGGCGTTGATCTCCAACAGGCTGTTGCCGAGGGAGAGTTGGGAGGTGAGGGGCCATTCGCCGCCGGTGAAGTCCTCACCGTCGAGGCGGGGTTGGTCCTTGGTGTCCTTGGTGTCTTTGCCGCTGTGCAGGGCGAGTTGGCAGGTGCCGTCGATGGCGATGGAGAGAGTGGCGGCGCGGGCGGGCAGTTCGGGGTCGTCGACGCGGAGATGCGCGGCCGGTCCGCTGCCGATGTCGTACTTCCCGACCCCGAGCCGGTGCACGGCACCGGCGGCGGGACCCCCCACCACTCGGAACTCCACGACGCCGGTGGGCTCCCCGAGCAGGCACCCGGCCGGGTCGTGCAGGCTGACGACGACGCCGTCGCGGAGCGGCGAGCCGACGACGTCGGCGGCGGGGTCGAGGGCGTAACCGTCGACGTAGGCGAGGGGGGAGGAGCCGGCGCCGGCCGCTGTGCCCCGCTGCGCGCCAATGGGAATGATCTGGGCACTGCCGGTCAAACCGACATGCTTCGCCAACTCCCCGGTGATGTCACCGACGGTGGACTCCGGATCGGCGTCGAGCACCACGTCGGCACTGGCACCGCCGAGCGGGTCGACGACGGTAAGACTCAGGCGCACGCTAGGTCCCCCAACAGACTCAACACAGACTGGGAGCGACCTTAGCCCGAGAGCCTTTGCCGTACGCAACGGGATGTGCGACGGTTCACGATTCCCTTGCACGAGGCCCCTGTGGCCCCACCGGTCGCACCCGTAAGATCTTTGCTCGTGCGGACTACCGCCGTACCGAGGTACGGGTGGGACGCTTCGTGCGAACGGTGCCACGGGGGAAGGCCCTGAGGCCACACCAACGGGAGGGAGCCGTCATGGGCAAGGGTAAAGACGCAGACCTTACTTATGCCGAGATGGAGAAGGTCGCGGGTGACCTGATCAAGGACATGCACGACCTGGAAGACAAGATCAAGTCGGTCGAGAAGCGCGTCTCGGCACTGGTCGAGAACGGCTTCTCCACCCAGAAGGCCTCCGGAGCGTACGACGACTCCATGAAGGACTTCACCAAGGGTGCGACGAAGACGATCCAGGGGCTGCACGGGCTTTCGGACTTCTTGAAGAAGGCGAAGGAAGCGTACGAGCAGCTGGACGATCAGTTGGCGAAGTCGGCCAAGGGCTGATCGACTCGGCGGATGCGCGGGGACGTCGGTGCGGCGGGCCTTCTGGGCGGCCGCACCGACGTCGCTGTGTCAGGACTTCTCGGAATTCTCAGCGGGGGACCATGTCGGATCAGACAGCTGATCTCTCTCGTATCAAGGAGAGCGCTCGCTCTCTCTCCAGGATCCATCGGGAGTTCAAGAGCAACGCGAACCCCGCTGACGGACTGGGCGTGCCCGTCCTCGGTGAGAAGGGCCTGGTCGACGTCTTCGACGACTTCGGTGACAACTGGAGGATCCACCGGGAGCGTCTGACGGACGAACTGGAGAAGCTCTCCAAGATCCTGACCACGGCAGCGAAGGCCTACGAGGACATCGACCACCAACTCGCCGATGCCCTCCGGGGTACGGACCCGAAGAAACCCACCGCCAAGGAGGGGCCCAGGTGACGCGCCCTCGGGCCGACGAGTGGGCGGCGATCGGGGAGTCTGCCGATCCGGTCCCGGGTGATCCGGACGAAGTCGCCAGACTCGGCAGGGACCTGCGCAAGACGGCTGAAGCCATCAGGAAGCAGGCGGGCGAGATCAAGGCTCTTTCGTCCGTCGAGGCCTGGAAGAGCAAGGCGGCGGACGAGTTCCGCCAACAGGCCGAGGAAGCCGAGGGCAAGCTCCGAAAGGCGTTCAAGCGCTACGACGCCGCCGCGGACGCTCTCGGAGAAAAGGTGACCGAGGGCACGGATTCCAAGGAGTACGCCTCCGAACTCCACCGTGCACAGAAGATGGCCGACAAGGCGCTGCGCGACGCCCAGGACGCTCACGACGAGGACCAGGCGAGCAGTACCGCGATCGGGAAACTCCCCAAGGACACACCTGACGACGATCCCGGTCGGGACAAGCTGAAGAAGCGCCAGGAAGCGGCGGCTTCCGCGATGGAACGGGCGAAGAAGGATCTCGAAGCGGCCAAGGACGTGCGTGACGCGGCGGCCAAGAGGGCACGCGACTCCATTCGTCACGCCATCGACCACGACGGGCTGAAGGACGGCCGCTGGGACAAGTTCAAGGACTGGGTGCACGACAACGCCGGATTCATCGAGGAAGTCCTCAAGTGGTCGGGCTGGATCGCGACGATCTGCGGAACCCTGTCCTTGCTGGTGGGCTGGATTCCGGTGATCGGCCAGGCGCTCGCCGCTGTCCTCGGAAGCATCGCGCTCCTCGCCACCCTCGTTTCTCTGGTGGGCCACACGCTGCTGGCGCTCGCCGGTGAGGGCAGTTGGTTCGATGTCGCCCTGGACGTCGTCGGACTCGTGACGCTGGGCATCGGCCGTGGAGCCATCGCCGGCGCCAAGGGTGCCTCGCTCGCCGCGAAGGCGACCGCGCGTTCGGCAGCGGGAAGGGCGCTCAGGGCGGGCATCAGGGCGAAGCCCGGCACGGCTGCGTATCAGAGGGCCCTCAACGAGACGTGGAAGAAGGCCAACCTGCTCAGCGGCGGTGCTCTGCGTGGCAAGGCCGGCGTCAAGGTGATCGACGAGATGCCGAAAGGTTGGTTTCCCGGGGCGGCACGACTGAAGGAAGCCTTCAACCCCAAGTCGATCTACAACGAGTTCAAAGAGGGCTTCAAGGGCGTCAAGGACTTCCGGCCCAGCAACGTCCGGCAGTTGGGGCAGAGCGAGACATGGGCGGGGGTCCGCCCGAGAATCGGGGACTCCGGTATCGCCGATCTCGAAAAGAGCATGGGGCAGATCTCGGAATCCCTGCGGGCGGATGACGCGGTGCGGGCGGCCGGTGACGTCTTCAAGGCCCAGACCCGGATCTGGGCGGGCTCGACCGGTCTCGCCTCGGCCACCGACCTTGTCGACAAGGGGGAGATCACCGGCTGGATCGGTGACCATGTGGGGGTAGGCGGGTTGGACGACGGGCTCTGGTCGGCCACCGGGATCAAGGAAGCCACGACGGCGAGCAATGGATGAACAGGACGGTCCATGACCGAGCAGCGACGAGACGGAGCAGAGCCGGAGCCGCGCGCTGAACCCGTTGTGCGCCCGCGCGGCACCGGCCCGCACAGTGCCGACGTCGTGCGGCTGGCGCGGATCTACGCCGACGGCAAGAGCCTCGTCGTACGCGACCGGCGCCTGCGCGAGCGGCGATATCCCGTCGGTGGCGGGGACATCACGAGGGCGGTCTTCGTCCCGCCCTCCGCCGATCTGTGGGAGACCGTGGCCAAGCGACCCGCCGAGCGCTGGGGCACGGTGGTCTTCGAGCAGGAGGACGGCCGGGGCGTGCTGCGGGTACCCCTGGCGGAGTGGCTGCCCGAGGCGCATGTCGTCGGTGTCCTGGAACTGCGACCGGAGAAGTGTCTGGACCGGACGGGACTCAGGGAACTGGCCGCCGCGCTCGGGATTCCGCTGGAGGAGAGTGCGCAGCCGCGCGGGAACGAGCCGGTCGCGACGGACCCTTGGAGCGGGGCCGACCGGGCGGTGCACGGCGAGTTGCCCCGCTGGTACGGCTGGACCAGGGGACTGGGTGTCTTCGGCTGGTTCCTCGCGCTCGTCGTCGCGTTCGCCGCTGACGTCGACTGGTGCCTGCCGGTGGCCGCGGGTGCCTTGTTCCTCGTACCGGCGAGCGACGCCGTGGTGCGCTTCGGCGCGTGGTGGCGCAACCGGCGGTACCTGCGCACGCGGTTCGCGGACGCCGTGGTGATCACACCCGATCCAGCGGCCGGCGAACGAGTGACGCGGAGGTTCTGTCGTACGGCGTCCGTCCGTGTGTTGTCCGGTGACGTGGTGTTGACGGACACCGTCGGCCGGGAGCGCTGGCTGGCGCGAGACGGTGCGTACGGCATCGCGCGGGTGGTGCGTCTGGTCGCTCCCGGTGCCGGACGGCAGCCTCTGGGAGTGGAGCTCCGGGACCGAAACGGTGAGAGCCGGGCGTTGTTGCCCTGGCGCCACTGGTTCGCCGGACCACGAGGCCAGGACCGCTGGAGTGAGTTGGTGGCCGCGCTGTCGGTCTCCGTCGCGGACGAGGAAGCACGGAGCTTCGGGCGTCGGGCGGCGGCCACGGAGCCTTGGTGGAAGGGGCACTCGCTTGCCGCGGATGCCCGCATGATGTCGCCATTGCCGGCCAAGGAGGCCCGCGCGGAGACCAGTTGGCACCGCACGGTCGTCGGCGGCAACGAACTGCTGCTGGTTCCGCTCTTCAGCCTCGTTCTGCTGGCCGGTCTCTTCGGCGACAGCGCGGTGGCACGCCTGGCGGGTCTGTTCTCCCTCCTGACCATCGTGGCCGAACTCGTCCCCGCCGCGGTCGCCTCGCTGATCAGCCGCTCCTCTTACGACAAGCCGGTCGAGCATGGCCAGGACCAGTGACCAGAGACCTGCGATCCGCCTCGACGAACCCGGAGCCGTCATGACACCGAATGAAGGCAGCGCCCCCGGCGCCGCACCTCCCGCCGACTACCGGCTGCTGCTGCCGGACGGCTGGTTCCGGGTCCGTATCGATCCCGATGGGCGCGAACGGTCGGTCGACGCCCTCGTGGACCGGCAGTTCGAGGGGGTGGACAACGCGCCGCACCTCAAGCGACAAGCACGCGAGTCCCTTCTGGCGCAGGCCGTCGCTGCCTACCGGGGCGGTGGCATCGAGCTGTACCTGAGCCTTCAGCAGGCGGGTCCGCTCACCATTCCCGCCTCCTTGCTGATCACGCTGGTGCCTCCGTTCCCAGACGGTTCCCTGCCGACCGCGACTGATCTCACCACCCGCCTTTCGGCCGACGGGGAAGGGGAGGTCTCGGTCGTTGAGCTGCCCGCGGGAACGGCTGTCCGCGTCCGCCGGGCGTCGGGACCGGATCGCCCGGCCCCGACAAGAGCTCCGGGAAGCCCGGACGAGGCACTCGCGTCGATCACCCTGGACTACCAGCTGCCGGTACCCGCCACCGGCGCACACCTGCTTCTGACCTTTTCCACCCCCCTCATCCAGATCGGCGACGCGATGGTCGAACTCTTCGACGCGGTGGCCGGTTCACTGACCTGGCTGGATGGTGCCGGCGCGCATGAATGACATCCAGACGTGCGGCATCGAATGTCCGACGGATTGGGTGCCGCTCCCCCTGGACCCGTCGGACGACGTCAAGCGGTGGGCGAAGAGAACTGCCGGAGATCTGCGCGAGCGAAACAACGCGGCGGGTCACAAGCTGAACGAAGGCGCGCTGCGAAAGGACCTGCGGGGGTGGGCCGACGACAGCCGCGGCCGCGCGCCCCTGTACGCCTTCGCCTTTTACCCCGACGGCTTCGACACGGCGCTCGCCCTTCTGGAAGTCGAGGTCTTCCGCCCGGACGAGACACTGCCGCACATCTCCCTCGACCGGCTGGCGGACGCTTTCCGCGCGGATGACTTCGGGCCTCCCCACATCTCCCACCCCGAACTGCCGATCGGCCCGGCCGTACGCCTCCGCCAGAACTTCGCGGCCGACGGTTCACCGCGCCGTGGCCCTGGGGTACTGCTGCAGTCGGTCACATACGGGATTCGTCCGACGGCCACGGAAGACGCTGTCGTGGTCCTCGTGTCGTGGTCGCTGCCGGGCGTCGACGAAGAGATGGAAGAGGCGGCGGACAGCATCGTGCAGACCTTGACGGTGGGTTTCTGACTGATGGGAGAAGAGGTCGGAACCCGGACCCGCGTGAGGGACGGATTCGGAATCGCCATCGGTCTTTTCTGCCTGGTGGCCGCCCTGTTCGTCCTGCTGCTGGTTATGGGCCTGTGGAAACGGATGGTCCGCGCGACCGCACCCACCCTCGTGGACCTCCCGGGCGGATCCTGGACGGCAGGCGCCGTCCTCGGCCTGGTTGCGGTGCTCGGAGTGGCCGGAGGACTGCGATGGGGTTCTGGCGGGCAGGGCCGGCCGACTACAGGGCGGGCAGTGCGTGCCGTGGGAGCGGTGGCCTGTTGGGCGGTCGCTTTCGGTGCCCCCTTCTATCTACTGGGCGCCCTTCCCGGAAAGAACTGCCGTTCGTACGAGGCGGGGTGTGCGTACATTCCGGGCACGGGCAGTGCGTTGGTGGCGTGCGCGGTCAGCGCGGCATTGCTGGGGTGGGTTCTCTTCCGGCTGAACCGGGCGGCACGAGAGGCAGAGGCGGTTCGGGAGCGGGACCGTTTGCGCAGGTTGCGCAAGAAGGGGAAGGGGAAGAGCCGGGCGGCGGGTGGGCGGTAGGGGTGCCTGGCCCGATTGCCTTATCCCTCCTCGCTCAGCACCCAAAGACTGCGGGCGAACTCGTCGAACTCGTCGATGTTGGCCGTGACCCAGCCGAGGTTGTCGCTGACGGTCCGAAGGATCAGGTCGACTCCGTGGGACTCGATCCGCCATGCGTAGTTCACGGAACAGCAGACGGCCTCGGCCTTCGCCGACTCGAAGTATCGGATCGAGCGCGTACCACGGCCGAGCCGGTCGGTGTCGAAATCGATGACCTCCGGGTCCTGGATCGCTCCGGGCGCGTCCTTCTGCACAAGTTCGGGCAGGACCGATTCAGTAGCTCCCTCGCTCGCGGCCAGGTGGGTCACGAACATCAGGAAGTCGCGGCGCGGGTCCGGTACGAAGATGAAGGCCTGATGGACAGGGACGGTTTCGGGGAGCAGCTCGCATGCCGCCTCCCGTTGTCCGGCCAACCTCTTGACGTCGGCCTTCTCGGCCGCTGCTCCGTCCGCGAGGCTCCAGAGCAATTCCGAGGACCTACGAGCCCACTTCTTGCGTTCCCTTGAGGCTCCCCGGCCGTCGACGATCGGCAACCCCAGCCAGATCGTCGGGTCGCTGTCCGTGTCGAGAGCGAAGCGGATTTTCACTCGGTCGTGTAGAAGAAGCGGCCGTGCGGGTAGCCCTGGGTGCTGCAGCGCGCGGGGAATTCGGCGTCGTGTCCTCGATCCACGGCTGCCCACTGCTGGAGCGACTCGTGGCGCTGGACCGACCGTTTCCGCAGCTTCTTCAGGACGAGAAGAGCCGATACGGCGATGGCAACGAGCAGCACGCTCAGCGCGGCCGCCACGGCGACGTCCGTAGCTTCCCTCGACTCGGAGCCGGCGGCGTCGACCACCATGACGGGGACGAAGGCGGCCACGAGGGTGACAACGCCTGCGCACAGGAGGAAGGCGAGTGCGCGACCGCGGGAGAGATCCTCGCGGATCAGTACGTCGAGTGCGTTGGCCTGGTCGCGCAGTCGGGATTCGCGATCCCGCCAGGTGCCGGGTGGGCCGGGAGGTTCCGGGAGGGGGCCGCGGGCGGAGGCGGAGGCATGTCCGTCCGTGGTGTGTGTCATGTCCGTTCCTGTTTCGGAGGGCGGGCCATGCCCATCGCCACGCATCGACTTCAGGTTGGAAAGGCTCACTGGCCGACCGAGTCGGGCTGCCCTTCGGCGGCTCTGAGCCTGAGGCTTCTCGCGAAGTCGTCGATGGCGTCGAAGGAGGCGTCGAGGAGAGCGGGGTCGTCGTAGTGGCCCTTGAGGACCAGATCGATGTCGTGCCGCGGATCGTTCCAGGCATACGTGACGGAAAGCATCAGCCCGCCGTCGAGCGCGGTCCAACTGCGTAGACAGCGAAGGCCCTCGCCGAAGTACGGGGAGACGAAGGGGACGGTCTCCACGCGCTCGCTCGCAAGGGCGACCGTGGGATCGGGTTCGGCGAGCATGCTCAGATGGAGAGGGCTGTGTTCCTCGTCGCAGCCGAACTGCTTGGTGAAGAACACGAGCGGTGCCGCCTGGGGCGGGATCGGCCCGAAGAGAAACGCCTGATCCGCTTCGACACGGTCGCGCAGCATCGCTGCCGAGCCTACGAGGAACTTCTTCATCCGACGCCTCTCGCGCCAGGTCAGCTTCCGCCGATGCAGCAGGCCGCTCGCATCGAGCTGAAGATCGAGCCACTGCGCGAACTCCGACCTGCTGCCGCGGATCGGCATGTGGAACCACAGGGCAGGATCGGAGTCGGTTTCGACGATCATCATGTGTACGTTCCCCCTGACGTCGTGTTGTGGTTCCTTGATCACCGAACGACGGGGTTGCCTCGAACGGACTGCTGCCGTCCTGCTGTCAGCTCATCGAGGTAGAAGATGATTGCAGACTTGACCCAGGCGCAGGCGAGTCGTCGTCGGAAGGCTCGCCCAGTGGATCTACGAAGGACACCGTCCGGAGGATGGCGCCCATCATGTCGATGAACCCCGGCCAATGATCCACTGAAGCCGTGAAGAGGGTGAAGACGGCGGTGAACGGGCCCGTGGGGAACGGAACGTGGACCTGTATCTGCGCCGTGACGAGGTCCGCCGGCTCGCCATTCGCGGTCACTTCCGGGTTGAGCTTGAACTCACGCCAGGTGACACAGGAAACGGCAGGACCGCATGGCAGATCGAGCCACTGGACCTCGTCGAACGGGTCCTTGCAGAGGACCGCGAGAATTCCCTGAGCGGCGATGTCGGCGTCTGTCTGATCCGTGGGTACGGCTGCCAGAGTGAACGCGCACTGGGCGGCACCGTCGGTGAGGTCGTGTAGTGCCACTTCTCCGTCCGGGGTCCGCTCTTCCTCGGAGGCGGAGAACAGACCTATCGCGGCGTAGGAGAGGCCCGTGTTCTCCATGAGTTCGGCTATCGCCGTGTAGTAGGGGGCGGCCGGGGCCCAGATGGATTCGTCGCCGCGGGAGTAGAGGTCGCGGACAAAGGCATCCGCTCGGGCGGAGCGCTCCTCGGGGTCGCCCGCGAGAGGGAGCGGGAAGAAGCCCTCGGGGGTCAGGAACCAGACGGGCGGAGGGTCGGAGGGTGGGGTCGGCAGGTGGGTCGGCGCGGTGAGGTCAGGAGAGGGTGTCATGGAGCGGGAAGCCGTTTCGGAAGTGATGCGCCATCGGGGTCAGAAGTCCTCGGGGTGGTAGTCCTCAACAGCGACCTCTTGCCCCACGGAGTCCATTACGAGACTTACTTCCGAGGCGCCGAATGCAGAGGTGAACCGCTTCGGAAGGAGGATGTCGACCGAATAGCGGCCGCCCGGATTCCGGGTGATGATCGGGGTCACCGAACTCGGCATCTCATTCTCCGCGGCAAAGCTCAACACCGTCGTCCGTTGCTGCGGAGTCAGGGATTCCAGGGCGATGAGTTCCCGTGGGGGAGCGAGATAGCGCGTCAGCTTCCGCCGCCAGTTGGAGCGTAGTCTGCACCACGATCCGTCTTCGAACACGACGTTGAAGTCGGTCCCGTCCTTGAAGTTCCTGAGTTCAACGCGGTCGATGTCGGTACGGGAGCACTCCCAGAGGACGTCATCGTCAATTGCCTCGAAGTTCTTTTTGTCATAGGGAAGTTCGACGAAGACGAGCCTGCGGTCGGTGAAGATCGCGTGAGTGACCTGATGCTTCTGGTCAAGGCGGCCGGGATCAAGTTGCCAGGGCAAGGTGCGGGCGATGGTGTCGGGGGCGGCCCAGATGACCGGAAAGTCCTCCACCTCGTCCGACGGGTCGTCCGGAGTGTCCGATCCCTCGTCTCCCGCCTGACCACCGCCGGTGATATTGCCCCCTGCGGAACTGAGGAAGGCCATGACGGCCATTCCTGCCGTCAGCGCCGCACCTCTCAACGACTTCTGGGCGATGGCTTCCCCGGTCGAGCGGGGTGTGAAGGACGGCCCCTCGGGCCAGCCCGCCAACTCGTGCTGGATATCGTTGCGCTCGGTGTCACGGAACCATCGCATGCCCCTGACTCGGGGCGCGGCTCCGGTGGCGAAGGTGACCGGGGCGCGGGCGAGGAGTGTCTCGTCCGGACGGGGCTCCCAGACGTTCATCAATGCGTGACCTCTCTCAAGGCGGATCTCGTGGCGGACTCGGTTCCGGCCTGTCAGTCTCCGGATACGGCGTCCTTTATATGCGTGCCGACCTTGGGCGCGATCTTCAAGCCACCGTCGAGTGCCCTTCCGAGACCGCTGAACGGATCGACATTCCCCTTGAAGATTGTATTGATGCCCTTTGTGCCCAGCCACTGACCCTCGTGGTATCCGGCACTCGCCAGGCCTCCCATGCGTGATGCCAAGCCGCTGCTTGCATGCGAGACCTCGTAGACGAAGTCCGACGAACCGCCGATCTTCACCAACCCACTGACGCCGTAACCGTCATGGACGAGGTTCGAAGCCTTGCCCATGGACATCAGAATGCGTGAACTGCCGAGCTCCGTGACCTGAAATCCCTTTCCGAGGGCACCGGCCTTGGCCACTGCCGCGGCTCTGCCCAGCTTCGCGGTCTCACCGGCGACCTTGACACCCTTGCCGAACATGCCGATGCCCGGCAGCAACCCCAGCGCGTCCGTGCCGAGCGTCATCCAGCTGACATCCGCACCCGCTGCCATGGCGATGCCGTGGGCAGCCAGGGCGAGACCACTGCCGATGAGGGCGGCCGTACCGAAAATGGCGGCGAGGGGCGGGAAAGGAAGCGTGACGATGGCCAGCATGCCAAGCACCGCAGTGATGTCGCTGAGGACATCGCCGATCATCTTGATCAGGTCGGCGTGCTCCTGCAGCCAGTCGCCGGTGGCGTCCCAGGCGTTCGCGATCCCGTGACCGAGCTTTTCCCAGAATCCGGGCTCGTCGGGGGCGATGTCGCCCGCCTTGTCCAGTTCCTTGCTTATCTTCCGGGCCGCCTGTCGGTAGTCCTCCTCCAGGTCGTGGACCTGCTGGATGACTCCGTCCACCGCGCTGGAGGCCTTGCCGAGGTCGTCGCTGCCCTTGCCGTCGGCCTTGGCCTCGGCCTTCGACCTGGCATCGAGTTTCTCGCCGGCGCTCTTCTCCAGTCGGTCGGCCCGGCCCTGGAAGTCCTGGAGTTCGTCTGCCCAGCGGTGCAGTGCGCGCGAGGCCTTGTCGAAGGACTCGTGGCTCTTGCGTATGAGCGGGGTGACGTCCTTGCCTATGTACTCGGTGAAGGCGAGCGCGGTCTTGCCCTTCCAGGCGCCGCACTCGATGCGCTCCAACTCCCCAAGCGCCGTGCCGAGTTCCCCGGCGAGTTTGCCGAGTCGCTTGGCGAGGTCCCGGGTGTCCTCCACGCTCCCCGGCGTGGGGTCCCAGCCTATGTGGGGGAAGGCGGGCCGCTGCCCGGTCACGTCACTTGCCCTTCTTCTGAGGGGCCTTGAGGGACTCGGCCAGGTCGAGGTCGAGCTTGCCGAAGTTCTCCCCGATCTTGTTGATCATCTTCACGGCGCCCTGGGTGTGCTTGCCGAGTTGCTTGATGCCGTACTGCCAGTCGTCGGCGAAGTCCTGTACGTCCTCGACGAGTTTGCCCTCGCCGACGGCGGAGGCATCGGTGCCGCGGAGGGTGCGGCGCGTGGTCTCCATCCGGTCGCTTATGGAGGAGAAGGTCTTCTTCAGGTCCTGGAAGATCGTGTCTTCCAGACGCAGGTCGCTCATGGCGGATCCCCGTTTCTACGCGGGGTGGACAGCCCGGGCTTCGCGGGCCGGCCACCGATTCATCAGCGGTTGACGGCCTGGATTTCCTTCACGGTCACGTCCTGCTCGTACGTGGACAGACCGTCCGGCAGGGCCGGTTGCTGCGGGGCTCCGTCGGGGTCGGCGGAGTCGGTCCAGGTCACCTTCCAGGTGATCGACGTCTTGAACGGGTAGGTGTCGCTGCCGGACGAACGGCGGTAGGTGATGTTGCAGGCCGCGTCCGTGCTGTCGACGGTGTAGCCGTTCTTGGCCTTGACCAGGTCGTACGTGCAGCTCTGCGGGTCGGCGTCCGCGGTGCCGGCCTCGACCTTGAGGGCGACGGGGGTGGCGACCGTGGTGGCCGCCATCTGGACGCCCTTGTAGTCGATGCTGGCCGTCGTCCACACGCGGTCGAAGTCGTTCTCGAGCTTCACCCGGGTGCCGAGGTTCACGATGAGCCGGTCCGCGCGCGGGCTCAGTTCCACGGGCGGAGTGGGCAACTTCGTGGAGTTGTAGGCCAGTTCGGAAAGGATCTGCGGAGTCAGCTGGTTGGGCTCCGGTCTCGGCTGGGCCGGGGGAACCCAGAGTTCCCAGTTGTCCGTCGTGACGGGGCACGCTTCGGTGTAGCTGTCGTCCCGGAACTTCACCTGCCACCACAGGCCCTTGTCGCCCTTGTGGTAATCCTCGGCGGCGCGTTCCTTGGCGTAGCTCGCGGCAGGTTCCTTGGCGCCCTTGTAGGCGGTCTTCATGAACTCCTCGTACTCCTCGGGGGAGTACATCGGCTCGTACCAGCAGACGGGGGGTTTCCAGTTGGCGTTCGAGGACGTGGCGTTGGAAGTGGCGTTGCTGGAACGGGCCTTGCTCTGGCTGATGCGGATGTGGGCGCCGATCGTGCCCTTCCCGGAGTCGGCGCCGGAGTCGGCGGCCGGCTGTTCGGGCTGGTTGGTACCCGTGCCTCCACCGCTCCCTCGAGTGTCGTCGGCATACGCGGGGAATGTCGTCCCCAGCGCCACGACAAGCCCGGCGGCGGCCGCCGTCCGGAGAACGGGACGAAGAGCGTGCGCCCCTACCGCTGCACGCACGACGCCTCCGCCTTCTTCCAGTTCTGCTGCGTGACCTGCCAGTCACCGGCGGAGTCCTTCTGGGCCTGCAGGGTGTACAGGACGAAGCTCTTGTCGCTGACCTTGGTACGCAGCACCTTCTGCGTCTTGATCTCCTTGCTGAACGCCTGACTCTGGTCCTCGCAGTAACGCGCTGCCGCGGTCTTGCCGTTCGCGACGTCCGTGACCTCGAAGTCGTAGTACCGGTACTTACCCGTGAGGGTGAGACCGTCCTTCTTGAAGTCAGCGACCTGCTGCACCCAGTAGGTGAAGGCGGCACCCGCGAAGTAGCGGTTCATGTTGGCGGTCTGGCTCTTGCCTCGGGCGAAGGCCTCGATGTTCGCCTGCGTCGAGTACGCCACGTCTCGCAGAATCGCGTCCTTCGTCGTGTCCCCCGTCGAATCCCGGTCGACGGTCACCTTGACGTCGGACGGGGAGTCGAAACCCGGCGCGTTCTTCTCGGCCGTCGCCGACGCGGAGGGCGTGGTCGACCCCGGCTCCCCGCTGTCGGCCCCCGCGATCTTGTCGTTGGCCTTGGAGCTGTCGTCCCCGCCCCCGCAAGCCGTCAACATCAGACCTGTGGCTGCGGCCAGCGCGACAGCGGTGGGCAAAGTGCGGCGCTTCACTGTGGACTCCCCGTGAGACTGAAGATCGGCAAGAGGACAAACGCTATCGGTGCGGTTCCGGGTTTCGCCACCGCGAAGTTCCCAGCAAAGTTTGCTAATTGGGGGCATTGCAGATACTTGGGTGTGTGATGTGTCCTGCGCCCCGATAGACCACCGCCAGGACGTCACCCCGCTGGGGAGCAGTACCGCGCCTTGGGCCGGACCCCGGCGCGGTGCCCCCGTTCGATGTCCTCGACGGTCGCACCCCAGTCGGTGGCAGAGATCCGGCCGCCGTCCCCGCCCGTCTGCTGATGCAGGAAACGGAACCGTCGGGGCGCGGAGCCGTCGGGTGACGGCGCCGCGAGTACGCCGATGAAACGAGGGTCTCCCGCAAACCACACCACGTCGATCTGGGCCTTCAGCTCAGGAGCCGCACGTGGGGCCATGCGCCGGCTCCACCACCCGACCCCCCAATGCCGGGGGAACACCATGGGCAGTCGCCGCTCCGGTCGGGCCGGGTTCGGGAACTCGAACCAGCCGTACTGCCTGCCGACGACGTCGGTCCTGTCGGTGAGACCACGCGGAGCGTCGCCGCGCAGGTGCCACGGGTACACCCGCAGAGTGCGCCGCATCCGGAAGATCGCGGGGAGGGCGAACACCTGTAGGAAGGCTCGGTAGAAGGCGTACACGAGGAAAGGTGCGACGAGGATCGCGTACCCGGGGGACAGGAGAACCGACAGGACGGCAAGTAGCGCGAACCACAGAGCGACCCAGCCGACAAGACCGAGCACGTTCACCGCCAGCTGCCTCAGCCAGGCCCGACGGGTCGGTGGGTGCTCCCATGCCACGGGGTGGTCTGTCGGGCTCATATCGGTTCTCTCTCGCCTCTCAGTCAGAACGCATGCCCGGCGAGGCCGATCAGGGCACCGTCGTTGTACAGCTCATCCGCCGCGCTGGACACCAGACCGTACCGGGCGTTCACGACATCGGGTGAAGCCGAGTTTTTCCGCCCGTCTTTGCAAGCCTTTAAGGCCGCTCCATACCTGGCGGCTGCCCGCGAAGCAGGTGCGCCAGGCCGCTGGGTGCTCCCCGCGGCACGTTCCGCAGTGTTCCCGCCTGTAGCGCGCCTGCTGCGCGACGACACGACCGCAACCGGCAGGCCCAGGAAGCCCAGTAGCATTCAATTGCCGCATTTCCGAAGGCAACTCGCATTGCGAACGCTCGTTCTGGTCCATGGGGGAAACGGACATGGCTAAGGGTGACCTCGTCCTGAGTCTGGCAGGGCTCGACGCCTTGGCGGTTCAACTGCGCGCGATCAAAAGGCGCATGGATGACACCGGTCAGGTCGATCGCAAGTTGGGGCATGGGGAGCTCGGCTCGAAGTCCGCGTTCGACGCCATGGAGGACTTCATGCGCGGCTGGAAGGACGGCCGCAAGGGGATCGACGTCGGCCTCGAATGTGTGGCAAAGACGGCGCAGGAGATCGTCGACAAGATGACCAAGCTCGATGTCGAGCTCAGAAACTCCCTCCGCCGGCACGAGAAGGAGGTCAAGGGTGGAAGGTGAGCAGCGTCTGGCAGAGGCCCCCTTCGCGAGCGCCCTCCCTGGAGACGTCATCGGCGTCAACATCCAAGTCCCCCATACGTGGTACGAGTTCGACGTCCATCCCGTCTCCGTGAATCGCTCGATCCGCGATGTGGTGGCGGAACGGGTCAAGGACAGGCCGGAGTTGGCCGATTTCCAGGCCGAACTGGTCAGGACCCTGAAGAAGGTGGCCCGGGAGGCCAGGAAGAGGAGCGTCGTCTATTCCGGCTCCATGTGCGAGATCGTCGACGACGAGCCCATGGTGGCCAGTCTCCTGGTCAGCGTGACCGAGGCCGTGAACGAGACCACCGGCGAGTCCTCCCCCACCGGTCTGGACACACTCATGGGATCGCTGGCCCCGATCGCCCCCGGCCGTCGGCCCACGGATCCATGGCGCCGCGTGCAAGTGGTGGATCTGCCCGAGGCCGGCCGCGCGGTGCGCACAGAAGGCATCGAGGACATCGAGATCCCCGACGACAACCGCAGCTATCGCGCAGTGATGATGCAGACTTTCGTGCCCTTCCCCGTGAGCAGTCCGAAGGTCGCCGTCATCAGCGCCAGCACGCCCCAACTGGCCCTGGTCGAGCCAATGCTGGAGCTCTTCGACCTCATCACCGGCACCTTCCGCTTCGTACACCGCGCTGACCTCGACACGGAGAGCTGAGCTCGATGGCCCGCCCCACCGACTGGCACAACCTCGACCTGCACGACGATCCGACGCCCGGTGATCCGTACGAGGTCAAACTCCAGGGGCGGCGGTACAGACTCTTCGTCGAGGACATCTCCACAGCCCTCAAGGGCATGCGCTCCGCTTCCAAGGACTCCGCCCTTCAGGACGCGGCAGGCAAGGCCATGGACGCGTTCAAGGGTCAGATCGGCAACTTGCCCGGCCAACTGCAGAAGCTGTATGACTCGTACGACTTGGTCGCAACGGCCCTGGTGGCCTACGCCGGCAAGTTGGAGCACTGCCAGACGACGGCGGACCATGCGCTCGCCCAGGCCCGGACGCTGCGCGGCGACCTCTCCAAGGCGCAGTCCCGGTTGGCCGGTGCCATCACCGCGGCGAACAACGCCAAGTCGGCGCAGAGCAGACTCCAGAATCCCGCCGGTGGCGCTCCCGCGCCCGACCCGGACAAGGTCCGCAGGGCGACGCGTGACGCCCGGCATGCGCAGGAGCACCGGCAGGCGACGCAGGGCCAAGTCGACCACCTGCACGCCCAGTTGGCGGAGCTGAGGACGAAAGCGGAGAACGCCGGAAAGGACCAGGACAAGGCTGCCACGAAGCTGGTCCAGGACATCCACGAGGCCTCTGATGCCGGTATCCACAACAAGAAGTGGTTCGAGAAGGTCGGCGAATGGTTCGCGGACCACTGGGACGACATTGTCACCGGCTGCAAGTTCGTAGTCGCGGTCGCGGGTATCGTCGCGCTCTTCGTCGCGGCCCCATGGCTCATGATCCTCATTGCGGCCGCAGCATTGATTGTTCTGGCTGACACGATCGTCAAGTTCACGCAGGGCAAGGCCGGCTGGGGAGATCTGGTTTTCGCGATACTGGACTGCCTCCCGTTGGTCGGCAAGCTGGCCATGCTGGCGAAGGCCGGCAAGCTGGTGGGTGGGTTCAAGATGGCGCTCAGGGTCAGGAAGGCCGAGATCGCCGCCGGCCGGCTCATCAAGGTGTGGCGCATGGGCGAAGACCTCAAGGGCTTTCGCAAGGTCGGCCACGCGTTTGTCACCGGGGAGCTCAAGACCACACTCAAGGACGCTTTGAACGGCGGCTGGAGTGAGATGCGGAAGAACACGCAGGGCAACCTTGTCGGAAATGCCATCGGAGCCGGCATGACTCCCATGGTCAGCAAGGGCTTCAAGCGGCTTCCAAAGATCATCAATGACAGCAGCTTCACCAACCTGACCCGCAGGGAGTACAGCGAACTCAGCATGACCCTCGCTGGAAAGAACGCCAAGGGAAGGATGATCACGGGTGGTGCCGAAGGGCTGGTGAAGAGTCTGACGCGAGCCACCGTGAGCTCGGCTTTCTTTGGAGCGGACTTTGATACCAACGGCGTCATTCTGGATGGCTTGGGCGGTGCCGGTGGCGGGGTGGGCTACAGCCCCGGAATCCTGCCTGCCAAGGCGCAGTTCAGCCAGTGAGCGACTTGCGTGCGTCCTGAAATCTCGACATGGCTGCCGGTAGCCGAACGCGGTAGTCGATGTATTCGACTTCGCCGTCCGCCGTAATGTCGGTGTATTCGGTCGCTGTCACGACGCGCGCCAGGTGACTGTCCGACAGCTTCCGCGCCGCGACCCACACCGCGTCCGCGACAGCTTGTGGTGACGACTCATCGAGGACCGTCAAGCGCCGCCTGATCGACATGACCTGGCCTTTCAGCTTGAACGTCAGAGGCAGGCCGATGTCGCAGGACGCGAACCTGCCGCGCCCGCGTCGTAGTAGGCCTCCCACGCCGTCGAGGAGGTCCAGCAGGGCGGGGAAGAGGAGGATCCCCATGCCGTCGTCCGGCCTACGGGAGGCGCGGGTGGTGGTGGTTCCCGCATTTCCCGTGACGTCAAGGTGCCCCAGGAAGAGCCCGTCATCGATGTCCTCCTGATCGGGGAGCGGGGTGTAGACGAACTCAGGCACCGGAACCCCGCTTTCCCGGTTGCTGCAACTCTTTCAACTGCGCGGCCGTGAAGGGCGATTCTCCGGAGATACCGGCCGCTCGGGCGTGCTGCCAGGCCGCCTCGCTGACGCTGTCCGGCCGGTCTCCCTTGCTCGCGTTGAGCGCATGCACGGGCCGTGCGGCGCCCAACTCGCCAACTCCGCGCAGCGCGAGCACGATTGCGAAGCGCGGATCTCCGGCGAACTTGAAGCCACTCGTCCTGGCGTTGGCCACCGCGTCTCGCCGTCGCTTGGTCAGGAGGCCGTATCGGCGGACAGCGACACTGACGCTCTTGTCCGGGTCGTCGGGGTCGGGGATTTTCAGACAGCTCGGATCGGTCGGACCGCTGCGTTCGAGCGGATGGCGATCCTGCCAGGGATAGGTGGCGAGAATTCCGCCCATGTTCCTGAGCTGCACCCGGCGGGAGTCGGACACAGCGATCCCGATGACCGAGACCAGGATGGGGACGACCATCACGTACGCCGGAAGTGAACCCCCCGCCCATGACTCCCAGCCAATCGTCTCCAGCACGAAAAAGCCTGGAACGGACAGCACCCAGAAAGTCGTAGCCGCGACGGCCCGCCGTCGCGCACGCAGCCATGCGCGCAAGGTGTCCGGATCGTCGAAGGCGACCCGAGGCGTTTCGTCCCCCATGGGGTAAGTCCTCCGTACGGCTGATCAATTGATCTGGTTCGTTGCGGGATTTGATGGGATCTGTGAATTCTCGGCTGCAACAGGCCGACGGTAGCAGCCGGGCGACGTCTTCCCGGGGGGCGTTGGCGCTGGTCGAAACCCGGGATTCGGGACATAGATATGCTGATCAGCATGGAATACGGGGTGGTCGGAGAGTCGAATGCCGTGGTGTGTCCGGGCTGCGGTGGCACTGAGGTGCGGACGGTTGAACAAGCGCGCCTGGGCAAAGGCGCGTTGCGTGGTGACCTGTACGGGCGACTGGCACCTGGGCCGGACAAGTCCGGCGACGGTTTGACGCACTTCGCGGAAGGCATGGTGTTGACCGGCATCGGTGTCGCCCTCGCGTACACGGGTGTCCACCAGTCCAAGCCTCTATACACAGTCGGCGGTGTGCTTCTCGCCCTGATCTGCTTCTTCGGGACCATCGCGGTCGTCCGCGGCGACGGGCGCGAGAAGTCCGCCGCCGAGGCCGGGGCCCCGCGTGCGAAGCGGCTGTGGGAACCGGCGCGGTACTGCTACGGCTGCGCCTCGGTCTTCTGCCCGGGCGACACACCCTGGCGAGGGGTTCTCGCACCGGAACAGTTCAAGAAGCTGGTGTGGACCGAGGCCGGTTACGCCGATCAACTCGTCGTGGGGGACAAGGCCAAGGACGCCGAGATTCCTGCGGATGCGCTGCCGGGACGGCTGTAGACAGAGACCCGCCAGGCCTGGGGCAAGCTGTGGACTGCCCCTGGCTCACGTGGGCGTGGACCATCGACGCCCCCTCAGCCTCGTGAGTGATTCGTGCAGGCCTCATGGCCACCCCGTGACGAACATCCCGCTACGGGAAGGATGCAGGGGCGGGCGGGGATTCGCGACCGCACAGGAGGCGGGGCGCTGCGGGAGGCGGGCGTAACCGGGAAACCTGTGCCTCTCGTTGCAGATGGATAACGGCGGGTCCGGGGCGGGGCGAGGGCTGGGATGTGCCTTGAGGGGCTTATGTGTGGCTGATACGGTGCCATGGCTTGACACTCACCCCCGGCGATGGCATTCGCCCAGGTCGCGAGGGGATCTGGTGAAGTGTCCGGTTTTAGAAGCAGTTTGACAGGCGTGGCAGACACCATCGTGGTGGCAGAAACCATCTGGGGCGTACGGGGAGCGGTTGCGTGAAGATCCAAGAGCGTACGGGGGCGGGCGCGGGACGTTCCGCGGTACCGGCTCAGGCGGGGGTCGGTGACCGGCTTCCCACCCCTCCTCGCGAGCGCAAACCCGCGCTGGCCGCGTTGGCTGTGCTGCTGATCCTGGTCGGTGCGCTGGGTGCCACGATGCTTGTGCTGCAGGCCGGCGACCGGATCGAGGTCGTCAAGGTGACCAAGGAGATCCAGGCCGGCGAGTCCGTCAAGAGCAGCGACGTGACCTCGGTGATGGTGGCCAAGGACGACAGCATCAACTACGTCGAGTGGTCGCAGCTGAGTGGTCTCAAGAACCTCAAAGCGAGGTCCACGATCTACGCCGACACCGTCGTGATGGGGCAGATGTTCACCGAGGGCACCAGCCTCCCGGCGGGTAAGGCCGCCGTCGGGGTCGCCCTCAAGGAGGGCCAGTACCCCTCGGACATCAAGCCCGGTGACACGGTCGCGGTCTACAACGTCGACACCAGCAGCTCCGGCGGGGACAAGACGGGCTCGTCGACCTCGACTTCGTCCGGCGGCCTCATCGTCGACAACGCCAAGGTCGACACCAAGGCCGAGGAGAGCGACTCCACCGTGACCACCGGCAACCTCTCGCTCACGCTGCTCGTCGACCAGGACGACGCGGCCGCCGTGGCCCGGGCTGCGGCCGCGAACTCGGTCGCAATCGTGCACGTCCCGGCCAACTAGAAGGCGACCCCCAGAAAATGGCCCTCATCGCCCTCGCCGCCGACAAGGGTTCCCCCGGCGTCACCACCGCGGCCGTCGCCCTCGCCGCTGTCTGGCCGCGCCGCGTCCTGCTTGCCGAGACCGATCCGGCGGGTGGGGACCTCGTGTACCGCAGTGCCGCCGCGCACGGTGGGCCGCTCAATCCGAATACCGGGATGCTGTCCATCGCCGCCACCGCTCGGCGTGGGCTCGTGCCCGATCAACTCTGGGACCACGTACAGCCGTTGAGCGGGGGGCTCGAAGTGCTCGTCGGGCTCGGGATAGCCGAGCACGCCGCCGGGCTCGCCGGGCTGTGGCCCACCCTCGGGCACGCCTTCTCCGCGCTCGCCGACTCCCCGAACGCGCCCGCCGACGTCATCGCCGACTGCGGGCGTATCAGTGGGGACACCCCTGCTGTTGAGCTGTTTCCGCATGCCGCGCTCGTGCTGCTGATCAGCCGTACCGAGCCCGAGGCCATCGCCCGCGTGCGGGACCGCGCCGCCGCTCTCACGAACAAGCTGCATGGCGGCCCTCGTGGTGCCGCGAGTCTCGGTACGCCGCTGATCGGCGTCGTGCTCATCGCCGACACGAACAACGCCGGCAAGGTCGCCAACCAGGTCAACGACATGCTCGTCCACGCCCAGACCGGCGCCCGAGTGGTCGGCACCATCGCCGACGACCCGGCCGGAGCCGACCAGTTGGCCGGGCGCAAGCGTGGGCGGCTCGAGAAGTCGTTGCTCATCCGGTCCGCCCGTAAGGTCACCGCCGATCTCTATCAGCAGTTCGGCGCCAGTTGGTCCGCACCCACCCACGGTCATGTCAACGGGCATGCGGGGGCCGGGACATGACGGCTGTCGACCATCAACTGGTCAAGCGGTTCCGGCAGGACGCCGGTGACCGGATCGCCGAACAGCGTCGCCTGGACCAGGCCGACGGCGTCACGCCGATGTCCAACGAGGACGAACGGCAGTACGCCCGCGCGGTCATAGCCCAGATCCTGGAGGAGTACGCGCGGACGGAGATCAACGCCGGCCGTACGCCCCTGGACGCGGAGACCGAGGAGCAGTACGCCGCCGCCGTGCACGCCGCGCTCTTCGGCGTGGGGCGGCTGCAGCCGCTGCTGGACAACCCCGAGGTCGAGAACATCGACATCAACGGGTGCGACCAGGTCTTCGTCGGGTACGCCAACGGGCAGGAAGTGAAAGCCGATCCCGTCGCCGAGAGCGACGAGGAGCTCATCGAGCTCATCCAAGTGCTCGGTGCTTACTCGGGGTTGTCCTCCCGGCCCTTCGACTCCGCCAACCCCCAACTCGACCTGCGGCTCCCCGACGGTTCGCGTCTGTCGGCCGTCATGGACGTGGCCCGGCGCCCCGCGCTCTCCATCCGTCGCGCCCGGATGGGCAAGGTCTTCATCTCCGACCTCGTCGGGAACGGCACCGTCACCCCCGAGGTCGCCCACTTCATGGCCTGCGCGGTCCGCGCCCGTAAGAACATCATGATCGCGGGTGCCACCAACGCCGGTAAGACGACGCTGCTCCGCGCCCTGGCGAACGAGATTCCGCCGCATGAGCGCCTCGTTACGGTGGAGCGGGCGCTGGAACTCGGGCTCGACATGTTCCCCGAACTCCACCCCAACGTCGTGGCGTTCGAGGAGCGGCTGCCCAACTCCGAGGGGCAGGGCGCCATTTCGATGGCCGAACTGGTCCGCCGGTCCCTCCGTATGAACCCCTCCCGCGTCATCGTCGGTGAGGTGCTCGGCGACGAGATCGTGACCATGCTGAACGCGATGTCGCAGGGCAACGACGGTTCGCTGTCCACGATCCACGCCAACAGCTCCAGCGAGGTCTTCAACCGCATTTCCACCTACGCCCTCCAGGCCAACGAGCGGCTGCCCATCGAGGCCAGCCAGATGCTCATCGCGGGCGCGGTGAACTTCGTCGTCTTCATCCAGCGGCGCAACGAGTTCCAGACGGGCGGCCGGCTCCAGCGCATGGTCACCTCCGTCCGCGAGGTCAACGGCGTCGACGGACGCGTGCTGTCCAGCGAGGTGTTCGCCGAGACCCCGGACGGCCGGGTCGTCCCGCACGCGCCGCTGGCCTGCCTGGAGGATCTGATCGCACAGGGCTACCGGCCCACGGGATGGGGGTGACATGACCTACGAGGCGCATACGACCTACACGGCGCATACGACCTACACGGCACTGGGCTCGCTCGGTTCCCTGGGCGGCCTGTTCTCCACGACCGTCCTGTACTCGGTGGGCAGCGGTGTCGCCGTCGGCGGCGGACTCGCGCTGCTCATCATCGCCGTACGCGGACTGCCCGCGAAGCCCGCCCACGAGAAGCAGAAGGCGGCCGAACGCGCCAGTGAACTCATCCGGTTCGCCGGACAGCGCGGCTCGCTCGCGGCCATCGTCGGACTCGTCGTGCTGCTGCTGACCCGCTGGGCGGTGGCCGGTATCGCGGCCGGCATTCTCGTCTTCTTCTGGGACCGCCTCTTCGGCGGCGCCGGGGAGGAACGGGCCGCCATGAAGCGGGTGGAGGCCCTCGCCTCCTGGACGGAGTCGCTGCGCGACACGATCGCCGGCGCGGTCGGCCTGGAGCAGGCCATCCCCGCGTCCGCGCGCGCCTCCGCGCCCGTCCTGCGACCCCATCTGGACGCCCTGGTCGACCGGTTGCGCTCCCGCACCCCGCTGCCCGAGGCACTCCAGCACCTCGCCGACGAGATCAACGACGCGTCCGCCGACATCATCGTCGCCGCGCTCATCCTCAACGCCCGGCTGCGCGGCCCCGGTCTGCGCCAGGTCCTCGGCGCGCTCGCCAAGTCGGCGCGCGAAGAGGTCGACATGCGCCAGCGCGTGATGGCCCAACGGGCCTCCACCCGCCGCTCGGTGCAGATCGTCGTCGCCGTCTCGATCGCCTTCGTGCTCGGACTGTCCATCTTCAACCGGGAGTTCGTCGAGCCCTACGGGACGCCCGTCGGCCAGCTCGTACTCGCCTGCGTCTGCGGGCTGTTCGCGCTCGGCTTCTGGTGGCTGCGCAAGCTGTCGACCATCGAGACACCCGAACGCTTCCTGGTCCGCGACGAGTCGGCGGTGCAGTTCGTCCGCCCGCGCACACCGGCCGGTCCCGCCGGCACGCCGGGTGGGCCCGGTACGCCCGGGCCGGGTCACCAGGAAGAGGGGGGACGACGGTGAACCTGACGATGCCGATCGTCGTCGGCGCGGTTCTGGGCCTGGGTATCTACGCCCTCGTCCGCGCCCTCATGCCGTCCAAGCGCAGCGCGGTCGCACAGGTCGCGCGGATCGACGCGATGCGGGCGCGCGGAGCGGCGTACGAATCGTCCCGAACGGCCCCTGACGCGGGCCGGATCGGCTCGCTGCGGGCCCAAGTCGGCGCGCGTGTCTCCGAGTTCTACCTGCAGCAGGGCTGGGAGCAGCGCTCGCTGCGCGCGGATCTGGCCGTCCTGGACCGCAGTTGGGAGAACTTCCTCGCGACGAAGGTGGTGCTGTCCGTGGCGGGGCTGTTCTTCGGGCCGTTCCTGTTCGCGGTGGTCTGGACGCTGGGCGTCGGCAGCAGCCCGATGATCCCGGTCTGGCTGGCCCTCGCGTTCGCGCTCGTCTTCTTCCTCCTGCCCGACCTTGAGGTGCGGCGCGACGCCGCCGAGAAGCGGCGCGACCTGCGGCGCGTGATCGGGGCGTACCTGGACCTGGTGTCCATGAGCCTGGCCGGTGGCCGCGGTCTGCCCGAGGCGCTGATGGCCGCGGCGGAGGTCTCCGACGGGTGGGCCACGCAGCGCATCCGCAACGCGCTGGCCGACGCCCGGATCACCGGCATCAGCCAGTGGCAGGCCCTTGGCCAACTCGGCGAGGAGATCGGCGTGGAGGAGCTCAAGGACCTCTCCGCCTCCCTCGCCCTGGTGGCCGACGACGGCGCGAAGGTCCGCGAGTCCCTCGCCTCCCGCGCCGAGACCATGCGGCACCGCGAACTCGCCGAGATCGAGGGCAGCGCGGGCGAGAAGTCGCAGTCGATGCTCGTCGCGCAGCTGCTGCTGTGCGCGGGCTTTCTGGTGTTCCTGATCTATCCGGCGGCGATGCGGGTGTTCCAGGTGCAATGACGCGCGTTCGAGGACTGGCGACAACTGGCGACAAATGCTTCTGAAAGGACAACTCACCATGAGCGGACGAGACTTCAACACCGGCATTCCGGCGGTGGACTTCCTGGTCACCTTCTTGCAGGGCCGCGTGCAGCGTGCCCGTTCCGGCGAACTGGACCGTGGTGCCTCCGCCGTCGAGTGGGTCATCATCTCCGCGGTCGTCGTGGCGATCGTCGGTGTGGTGGCCGCGATTATCAACGCGGCACTGAGTAAGGGCGCCACCAAGGTCGGTACCTGCATCGAAGGCGCCAAGGCGACCGGCACCTGCTGATCGTTCTCACGTACACAAGTAGCTGACGGGGATGCCGGTGGACGCGGTCGAGTGGATGCGCCGCAGGGTGAGGACCGCACGCGAGACGGCAGTCACCCGCGGTGAGTCCGGCATGACCGCGATCGAGTTCGTCCTGCTCACGCCGGTGCTGTTCTTCATGATCTTCGCCACGGTCCAGTTCGCGCTGTACTTCTTCGCGGACCACGTGGCCCAGGCGGCGGCCCAGGCCGGTGCCCGCAAGGCCCGCGCCACGGCGCACGACCAGCCGGGCGCGTGGCGGGGCGAGGCCCAGGACGTGGTCGACAGCTATATCCAGCAACTCGGCCCGCAGTTGGTCCTGTCGCCGCGCGTGACGATGCTCCAGCCGGAGCAGAACACGGTCGGCGTGGAGATCACGGCACGGGTGCCCACGGTCTTTCCCGGGCTGGATCTGACGGTCCACGCGCAGTCGGAGGGGCCGGTGGAGAGGTTTGTACGGGAGGACGGCAACTGATGCGACTCCCCACCCGTGATGATGACCGGGGTCTGTCCACCATCGAGGTCGTGATCCTGGCGCCGGTGATGATCCTGTTCATCCTGGTGCTGGTGGCGTTCGGCCAACTGGTGGACGGGCGGGGCGCGTTGGACGGTGCCGCTCGGGACGCCGCCCGGGCCGGCTCGATCCAGAAGGACCACGGGACGGCCATGTCCGAGGCCAGGAAGGCGGCTTCTGCGGACCTTGAGGACGTCTGCTCGGGCCCGGTGAGCGTCGTACAGACCAGTCAGGGCTTCGAGCCGGACACCATCTTCACGGTCGAGGTCAGCTGCGAGGTGCGGGGTCTGGCGATGCTCGGCCTGGACGTGCCGACGCGGCTTACGGCGAGCTTCAGTTCGCCGCTGGATCCGTTCCGGAGGACGGTGTGAGCCGATTTGTGCGTACGTGGCTGTCGTTCCGCCGCACCCGTATGGACGACCGGGGTTCGGGCGCCGGCGCGGTCATCATCTTCGCGCTCGTCTTCCTCTCCCTGTCGGCCTTCGTCATCGACGGCGGCCTGTCCATCTCCAAGCGGGAACGCGCCGCGGACATAGCGGAACAGGCGGCCAGGTACGCGGCCCAGGACATCGACCTCGACGCCCTCTACGACGACGAGGGCGGTCCCGCGCCGATCAACTACCAGGACTGCGACGCCCGGGTGAAGACCTTCGCCCGCCAGATGGACATGCGGGGCGCGGACATCGCGGCGACCCACTGTGTGCAGGCGGACGCCGAACAGGTCGAGGTCGAGGTGCAGTTGACGTACGCGCCCGTCTTCAGCGGGATGTTCTACGGCGGGGACGTGGTCGTGCACGGACAGGCGGTGGCGCGGAACGAGGTGGGGTGAGGGGCGTAGGACACCGAGGACACCGAGTGGCCCCGGAGGATTCTCGAGGGGGAATGGCCGGTCACTTCTTCTGCTCCTCCTCCTTGACCCCGTCCTTCACCTTCTTCTCCAGGTCGAGGTCCAGCTTGCGGAACTCCCGGACGACCGCGTCGGACATCTCGGCGAGGGAGTCGAGCTGCTGGGTGATGTCCTCGCGGCCGTCCTCCCAGTTGGACTCGAAGTCGCCGAGGGCGTCGTTGACACCGCCGTCGCCGATGTCGTCGCGGTAGGACTCGAAGAGCTTCTTGGTGTGGTTGAGGCGGGTCTTGAGGGAGCGCAGTTTGCCCCCGTACTCCTCCAGCTCGCTGAGCGGCAGCGCGAGGTCGCTCTTGCCTTTGCCCATGTGACCGTCCCCCGATCCCGATCTCGTAGTCTGGCGGCACCGTACAACGGAACGGAGACCGACGTCATGGCCCGATACATGGAGGCGCTCACGATCGAGCGCGGAGGGTTCCTGATCAAGGTGCCCGAATCATGGTGGGAGTTCGACGTACGGCCAGAGTCGCGGGACGACTCGATCCACCGGATGGTGACCGAACGGGTCGAGCAGCACCCGGAGTTGGCGCAGTACCGGGACACGTACACCGCCTTCCTGCAGAAGGCCGCCGGTGAGGCCTGGAAGTCCGGTGCGCTGTACTGCGGTTGCATGGCGGAGACCTTCGGCGGCGCGACTCCGATCACCGCGTCGGTGACGGTCTCCATGGTCGGCGGCCGCACCCGCGACGGCGCTCCGCTCTCCACCGACCCCGCGGCGATCGCGGCCGGCCTGTCGGCCAAGGAGGCGAAGAAGGAGGGCGACTCCTGGCGCAAGGTGACGACGGTCGACCTGCCGGGGGTGGGGGCGGCGGCCCGTACGTTCGGCGTCGAGGACATCGTCGTACCGGACGACGCGTTGAACCGGACGGTGCGGGCCGTACTGATGCAGACGTTCATTCCGGTGCCGGGGCAGGAGGGGAAGGCGGCGTTGGTGGCGGGGAGCAGTCAAGTGCTCGATCTTGCCGACTCGTTCTTCGACATCTTCGACGCGATCACGTCGACGTTCCGGTTCACGGGTTGACGGGGCGAGGGGCACCCCGGGTCGCCCTTCTGGACCACCCGCTAGCGGATTGTGTCGGGGTGCGCCGGTTGTGCTGACGGCGTCCTTCGCTTCGAGCGTGGGTGCCGTGTAAGTTCGCGTGTGCATACAGATGTTGATGGTGTGGTGCGCGTGACGGGGGTTGCGGGATGGCGGGGTATCGGCCGGCGGACTGGCATGTGCTGGATCTGGACAAGGACCCGACGCCGGGGGATCCGGATCGTGTGCGGACGTTGGCCAAGACCCTTCACGACTTCGCTGATGACGTGTCCGATGCGTTGCGTCTGGTCAAGGGGATGGCTGAGGACGATGCGACGTTGCAGTGGGCGGGGAAGTCGGCGGAGGTGTTCCGGGATCAGTTCTCGGGTGTGCCGAAGAATCTGAAGAAGCTGAAGAAGTCGTACGAGTTGTGCGGGAGTGCGCTGGCGGATTTCTGGCCGAGGCTGGAGCGGGCGCAGGCGCTGGCGGACAAGGCGTTGGTGAAGGCACGGGAGGCCCGTAGCAACTTGTCGTCCGCGCAGTCGCGTCTGTCGTCTGCTGATTCGTGGGTGACGCGGGCCGGTAAGGAAGCGGACAAGTACAAGGACGACCCCACCGGCAGTAAGTCGGATGCGGACAAGCCGGATGAGGCGAAGGTCCGTGCGGCCACGCGTGACGTGCAGAACGCCAAGTCCGCCCATACCAAGGCCCAGTCGGACGTCTCCGACGCCCAGGATGCCCTCGCCGCCGCGAAGAAGATGGCCGCCGACGCACGCCAGATGCGGGACGAGGCGGCGCGGGACGCGAAGCGGAAGATCGACGAGGCTTCCGATGCCGGTATTCAGAACCGGTCGTGGTGGGAGGACGTGGGGGACTGGTTCGAGGACAACTGGGACACCATTGTCACCGTCTGCAAGGTGGTCGTGGCGGTGCTGGGCATCGTCGCGATGATCATCGGTGGGCCGATTCTGGGTGCGATCGTGCTCATCGCCGCACTGGTGGTGTTGGCGGACACGCTCTACAAGTATTCCAAGGGACAGGCGTCTCTATGGGATGTGGGTTTTGCCGCGCTGGACTGCATACCCGGCATGAAGGGTCTGACGACTCTGGGCGGTCTTGCCAAGGGGCTCAAGGGCGGGTTGGCCGCGGCGAAGGATCTCAAGACCGTGGGGCTCGGCCTGCGTGGGCTGGGCAAGAACGCGCGCGGCATGCTCGCAGACGGCGCGGAAGGCGCGTACAACCGCCTCAAAAACCTTGTGCGTTCCAAGGGCAGTGACCCCATCGACATGGCGTCCGGCGCGATGTACCTGCCGCAGACCGACGTCACCCTGCCCGGCGTCCTCCCGCTCGCCTTCACGCGTCGGGTCGCCTCGGACTACCGCAGCGGCTGGTGGTTCGGCCCCACTTGGGCCTCGACGATCGACCAGCGCCTCGAAGTCGACGCCCATGGAGTCGTATTCGTCACCGAGGACGGGCTGCTGCTCGCCTATCCGCACCCCGAGGACCCCCAGACGCCGGTACTGCCGGGACAGGGGCCCCGCCGACCACTGTCGCGTCTGGCCGACGGCGGCTACCGCATCACGGACCCGCTGACCGGGCACAGTCGGCTGTTCGCCGCCCCACGTGACGGAATCTGTCTGCTCACGCGAATAGCGGACCGCAACGACAACACCGTCGACTTCGACTACGACGCCGAGGGCACCCCACAGGCCGTCCGCCACTCCGGTGGCTACCACCTCAAGCTGACCGTGGACGAGGGGCGTGTCACCTTGCTCGCCCTGGCGGGTGCGGCGAAGGACGGCTCGGACCTCGCGGTGAAACAGTACGGCTACACCGACGGCAATCTCACCGCGGTGACGAACTCCTCGGGTCTGCCGCTCCAGTTCACGTACGACGAGCGACTGCGGGTCACCTCGTGGGAGGACACGAACCACAGTCGTTACCACTACGCCTACGACGACCAGGACCGCTGTGTCGCCGAGGGCGGCGAGGCCGGGCACATCGCGATCACTGTCGCGTACGACGGGACGGATCCCGCCCGGCCCGACTGCCGTGTCACCACCGTCACCACGGCCGAGGGCGCCGTTTCCCGCTTCGTCGTCGACGACCGGTGTCTGGTCGTCGCCGAGACCGACCACCTCGGCGGCACGGTCGTCACCACTTACGACGACCACCAGCATGTCATCGCGACCGCGGATCAACTCGGGTATCGCACAACCTTCGTGAACAACACGGTGGGGCAACCGGTCGAGGTGACCCGGCCCGACGGATCGGTCGTCCGCGTCGCGTACGACGACCGGCACGTTCCCACCGAGGTGATCCTGCCGGACAACTCCTCTTGGCAGTACACCAACGACGAGCGTGGAAACGTCACCGCCATCACCGACCCCGTGGGCGCCACCACGCACTACATCCGGGGGACGGACGGCAGCCTGGTCGAGGCGCGGGACGCGTCCGGCCGTACCGCCACCTACGTGAACAACGCTGCCGGCCTTCCGTTGACAGCAACCGACGGCCTCGGCAGCACCACGCGGTACGTGTACAACTCCGCCGGCCTGACCACCACGGTGACCGACGCACTCGGCCACGAGACCTGCCTGGAATGGACGGTCGAGGGCCTGCTCGCCCGCCGTACCGACCCGGACGGGTCGCAGGAGAGCTGGGACTACGACGGCGAAGGCAACTGCGTTCGCCATGTCGACGCCGTCGGGCGGCCGAGCACATTCGAGTACACGCACTTCGACCGGCTCATCGCGCGCACAGGTCCCGGCGGCGAACGCCACGCTTTCACGCATGACGCCCAGCTCCGCCTCACCCAAGTGACCAACCCGCAGGGGCTGACCTGGGACTACACCTACGACCCGGCCGGCCAACTCCTTGCCGAATCCGATTTCGACGGACGCACCACCCGCTATACCTACGACGCCACGGGACGCCTCGCCACCCGAACCAATGCCCTTCACCAAACCATCCGCTACGAAAGGGATGTGCTGGGTCAGACCGTCGCGAAGCATGCGGACGGCACGACAACTCTCTATACGTACACGGCGAACGGTTCACTGACCGGGGCCGTCGGTCCGGACAGCAGCGTGCGGGTGGAACTCGACGCCGCCGGCCGTCGCGTCAGGGAGACCGTCGACGGCCGGACCATGAGCTTCGCCTACGACGCAGCCGGCAACCGGACGCTGCGGACCACCCCGTCGGGCGCTCGCAGCACATGGGCGTACGACGGTGCGGGGCGCGGTGTTCGCCTCGCCACAGCGGGGCACGTCATCGACTTCGTGCACGACGCGGCGGACCGCGAGGTCACCCGCCGTATCGACGGTGCATTCACTCTCACCCATGGTTACGACAGCCTTGACCGACTGATCACACAGGTGAGTACCGCTCCCGGAGAGCACAGGAGCGCTGAGCGCTCCTACGCCTACAGCCCTGACGGCTATCTCGTCGGTGTCCAGGACTCCCGCACAGGCAGCCGGAGCTTCGACCTCGACACCCAGGGCCGCGTCACGGCGGTACACGCGGCGGACTGGAGCGAGCGCTATGCCTACGACTCCGCGGGCAACCAGACCGAGGCCTCGTGGCCCGCCAAGCACCCGGGCCACGACGCCACCGGGTCGCGCGCATACGCGGGTACGCGGCTGACGAGGGCCGGCGGCGTCCACTACGAGTACGACGCTCAGGGACGCGTGGTCGTACGCCGCAAGACCCGGCTGTCCCGTAAACCGGACATCTGGCGGTACGAATGGGATGCCGAGGACCGGATCACTGCCGTCACCACACCGGACGGCAGCCGCTGGCACTACACCTACGACCCGCTGGGCCGACGAACCGGAAAGCTCCGTCTCGGGGGCGACGGGAAGACCGTTCTGGAGCACACCGTCTTCACCTGGGACGGCAACACACTCTGCGAGCAGACCGCAGAGCAGAGTGACACAGGCGTACGCACCACGCTCACCTGGGACCACGACGGGCTCTCTCCCCTGAGTCAGGCCGAACGCATCTGGTCTGCCGAGACGCCCCAGGAGTCCATCGACGAGCGCTTCTTCGCCATCGTCACCGATCTTGTGGGTACCCCCACCGAACTGGTCTCCCCGGACGGTGAGGTCGCCTGGCACACTCGGTCCACCCTCTGGGGAAGTACGGCCTGGAACCGGGAGGCGACGGCATACACCCCGCTACGTTTCCCCGGCCAGTACCACGACCCGGAAACCGGTCTCCACTACAACCACCACCGGCACTACGACCCCGAGACCGCCCGCTACACCAGCCCCGATCCCCTGGGCCTGCTCCCGGCGCCCAACCCCGTCGCCTACGTTCACAATCCCCATAGCTGGTCCGACCCGTCGGGTCTCGCCCCGCTGTGCCATCAGCACGGTGGTGACACCGGGAGCCCCGAGGGGCTCGGAATTCTCCCCGGCCCCGCGCCGCAGCACGCAGCGGACATGCTGGACAAGGTCAATTCCCGGCCCGGCGGAATCGGGAAGGTCGACGGATATCATGGCAACGCCAACTGGGGTAACAACAAGTCTGTCCTGCCCGGGGGCAAGTACAAGGAATGGGATGTCAACGCCAAGGTCGACCTCCCGCAGTGCAGTGCGCCTGGCTGCGGCAAGGAGATCAGAGGCCCCGAACGCCTCCTCACCCCTAAGGACGGTCCCGGCCCCGCGTACTACACGCCGGACCACTATGGAACCTTCTACTACGTCGGAGAATTCACAGGGTGATCCAGGAATGACCACTTTCGACATCACGGGAACCTCGGCCCCCTGGGTCATCTTCGGGCCGCAGGGCATGGCCGAGGTGCAACGGCAGCTGGCGGCCCTGGAGGCGAAAGGCGGCCGTGTCCACCGCTTTGACTCGCGAGATCTCATGACCGAGGAAGGGATCTACCGTTCGTTCGCGGAAGTCCTGCAGTTCCCGGCCTATTTCGGCAGGAACTGGGACGCCCTGGTCGACTGCCTGGACGACCTCTGTGGTGCGGTCACGGGTGGCGTGGGGATCGCGGGCGTCATCGGTGCCGCGGATCAGCTTCTGGAAGCGGAGTTCTTTCCCCTGTTCGTGTCGGTTCTCTGCCAGGGGGCGGACCGTGCGAATTCCGCCGTGGACCTAGACGGCTTTCCCTTGGACCGGCCCGCGATCGCGGAGCATTTCGTGTTCGAGTTCCGTGATTTCGATCCCGACAGAATCGCACTTCGCATCGGGCAACCCGACCTCACCATCACGGTGGGTGACGGGTTTGTCGGTGCCGCTCTCGATCCCGAGGAGTGGCATTGAAGTCGGCCGAGTGAGCACGGCGAAGGGAGTCCCGTACAGCTGGCTGAGCGGTGAAGGGCTGTCTCGCATCGACGACCCCGCCGCGGTCGACGCCGCGTTCGAGCGCGGTGAGGAGCATCTCGGCACCGCGGTGATCGGCCTGGCGGCCACCTGCCCGCCGGACGTGTCCTCACCACGGATCCTGCGTGCGATGCGAGTGCTGGACGGTCCTCGACGGGAGTTCGCGTTCACCGCGGCGGGCACTGTGGCGCGACTCCACGGCGAACTGACACCGGAGTTGTACGCCGCGCTCCGCGCCGAGGGCCCCCGGGGCGTCGCCGCGAACGCGATCAGGGACACCCTGACGTTCGTCCCAATCCGCAAGCTGCCGCCGTGGTTCAAGTGGCGATGGCTGCGGGCGACGGTGCGGGACACGCTGGAGGGCTGGTGGCTGCGGGCCGAGGACGTGGCCGGGGACGCGTGGCGGGGTGTGCGTGGGCGCCGGTCCTGACGTCGGCGGGGAACTGGACGGGTGGTCGGCCTTGACGAGCTCACCGGTCCGGCCGTGGAAGCGGTGCTTGTCGGGGCGGGGTGGACGGGGGAGCGCAGGAATCCCGCGAAGGCGTGGGCCACGACCTGGAGTCGGGGTGACGTCACGGCGTGGATTCAGGGTGATGGGCCGTCCGTGCAGGTGGAGTTCACGGTGTGGCACCGCGAGGTCGAGGACGAGTGGCCCGACCCGGACACGTACATCGACGGCCTTTACGACGCCGCTTCCGCTGAACTCCCGCGCGTTGTGTCCCAGTTGGAGTCCGGGGCTGTCGGAGATCGGCCTGAGACGGTCGACGGCGAGGACCTGACCGGCGGTGCGGACTGTGTCGACCCCACCGCGTGGAGGGTTTCGGGGAAGGTCGTCCTGGTCGGCGTCAAGCACGATGACGTCGAGGCGCCCGTGCAACTCGTTGTGGTGGTGCGGGAGTCAGGTGAGGACTCGTAAGGGTGGTCCTCGCCCGCTCAGCGGTTGACCGCCTGGATCTCCTGGACGTTCATGTCCTGGGTCGTGTCGAAGGTGCCGTCGGGGAGGTCGCCGTTGGTTCCGTCGCTGCCCTGCCAGGTGATCTGCCAGGTGATGCTGGCCTTCAGGCGGTAGGGGGATCCGTCCGTGGCGCGGAGGTAACTGATGCCGCACGGCGGGGTCTTGTCGGCGTCGCCCTTGGTGTAGGGGGTGCCGATCGAGCCGTCGTCGTTGATCGTGCAGTTGCCGGAGCCCGGGTAGGTCATGGCGTCGGCCGTGCCCGGGTCCAGGTGCAGGGCGACCGGCTTGGCCGTCGTCTCCGCCCACAGGCCCGTGTCGGGGAGTTCCGCGCGGACCTTGACGTCCTTGAAGGTGCCCTTGTCCAGCCATACCCAAGTCGGCAGGTTCACCGTCGACTTGGCTGCCGGCTTCACCTCGATCTCGGTGCTGGGGACCTTCACCTTGTTGTAGGCGTACTCGGCGAGGGTCTTCGGCGTGGGGGCGTTCGGATCGTCGGGAATCGTGCCGGCGTCCTGCCAGAACATGAGCCGGGTGCACAGTGACGTGTCGTCGAGGTTGAAGACGTCCGGGGCCACGCCGCGCCAGAAGTAGCCGTCCTTGCCGAGGTTGTAGTTCTTGTAGCCCTTCACGGTGGACGGGGCCCGGAAGATGTTGTTCGCGTCCTTCTCGTCCCGGAAGTGGTCGGTCCAGAGTTCCGTTCCGTACCAGGACGTCCGCAGGCCGACATCACCGTCGCCCTCGTTCTCCGAGAAGGTCTTCAATTGCTCGGGCGAGAAGACGGGTTCGTACCAGCACGGCGGAGGCTTCCAGTTGACGTCCGTCGACGACAGGCTGCCTTGCTTGCCACCGGTGGGACCGCTCACCTGGGTCACTCTGATGCGGGAGTGCTTGGCGGAGGCGGAGATCTGGTTGCCCTCCGCCTCGCCTCGGGTGTCGGAACCGCCGAACGCATCAGCGGGAGTGGAGCCCAGCAAAGCCACGACGAGCGACGTGGCGACAACCGGTACCGCCCTGTGCCCCAGGTTCACTTGGAGCACCCGCCACGCTTCGAACTCACGGACGTGTTCTGCCAGACCCCTTGGGCGCTCTTCGCCAGCGAGACCACATAGGCGACCTCGGGGTCCGTACCCGCCGGATTCCCCAGGACCTCGCCGGTCTTCCGGTTCTTGGTCTTCGCCTGGCTTTCGTCCGTGCAGTAGGTAAGGGACGCGCCGTCGCCGGTGCTCGCCATCGTAACCTTGGGATCGAAGGCGGGCAACGCGCCGATGACGGTGACGTTCTTGTCCGTGTAGGACTTGATCCACTTCTTGGTCTGCCTGATGACGCCCTCGGTGTCGTAGAAGGCGACGGCCTTGCTGTCCGGGTCGTTCGCGATGATCGCCGCGTACCCGGCCCGGAGTTCTTCCCTGGCGTCGTTCAACACCGCCCGCTCCTCACCGTCGCCGCTCGTCCAGTTCTCGAACGTGAGCTTGAAGCTGCTCGGAAGAGTGATCACCGGACGCTTGACGTCGGACGACGCGGTGGACGTCGAGGCGGACGCCGACGGACTCCCCGCCCCCGTGTCCGCCCCCTTGATGTCCCCCGAAGACGAATCGTCACCCCCACCACACCCCGTGAGCAGAAAGCTCGCCGCGATGGTGAGTGCGGTGGCGGTCGTGGTCAGAGCGCGGCGGGCCACGTTTGATCTCCCCCGAGGTTGGCGTGTGTGCAAGAGAGAACGAAGCTATCAGGGGTGGGTAAGGGGGCCTTGGGGGCCGGTGGGGGGATTGTGTGGGGAACGTGGGGGGTGAGTCGGGCTTTTGGGGCGGGCGGTGCGGTATCGGGCGAGGGTGGGTCTCACCTCCGTATCAGACCTTCGACGATGCAAATAAGAGTCAATAGGATCTCTGTAGGCTCGGTACCCGTCTCGAACCCCGCCCCCGCGCCTCGCCCCCGTACGACCCACACACCTCGACACGACCCAGGACACCCGCCATGCCGCGACGCCGCACCGCAAGCTCATCAAGCTCGACGGGCAATTCGACCGGCAATTCGACGGGCAGCTCGTCGGCACCCCGGAACCGGACGCCCCAGCCCGTCCGGATCCGGCGGCGTAGTTTCGGCGACTTCGTGAAGGCGTTCTTCGCGTTCGTGGCGCTGCTCGTGCTGGTCGTCGGCGTGCCGGCAGCGCTCGCCATGGGTATCGGGTGGCCGTTCCCCGGCGGGGCGCCGAGTCTGGACTGGCTGCAGAAAGAGATCACGGTCACCACCTTCCTGAACATCCTCACGGTGATCGTCTGGCTGGCCTGGGCGCAGTTCACCGCTTGTGTGCTGGTGGAAGTGAAGGCCGCCATGTCCGGGGTCGGCGTGCCGGGGCGCGTGCCCGGCGCCGGGCCCAGTCAGTTGCTCGCCCGGCAGCTCGTCGCCGCGCTGCTGCTGGTCGGGGCCACCGCGGCCAGCCTCACGCCAGGGCTCTCGCAGCTCGGGCAGCACAGCATGGACGGGAACCAGAAGCCCACTGTCGCCGCTGCCCAGCAGACCCCGGGGCTCTTCGCGCGGCAGCAGGAGCAGGCGGCCGGTACCGCCGCCGCGCTCGCCGAACAGGCCTCCCACGCGGCCGCGCAGGCCGACGCCGGCGGTACCGCCCAGCAGGCCGACACGAAGTACTACCGGATCCAGCCGCCCGAGGGGCGCCACCACGACTCCCTCTGGGAGATCGCCCAGCGGCACCTCGGCGACGGCCGCCGGTACAAGGAGATTTACCAGCTCAACAAGGACCGCGTGCAGCCCGACGGGTCCAAGCTGTCCGAGGCCAGTCTCATCCGGCCCGGCTGGATCATGGAGATGCCCGGCGACGCCCACGGCGGCGAACTCGTCGAGATGCCCGACGCCAACGCGCCCGACGCCAATGCGTCCAACGCTTCCAACGCCTCGGATCAGCTTCAGCAGCAGATCCATGACTACGCGAAGAGCGGTGACCAGGCCCAGAGCGGGGGGCAGCACGCGCAGGGCGGTCGTGGCGAAGGCACCGCCCACCTCACCCTGCCCGCGCAGCGACCCGGTGCCGACGCCGGTGGCGGAGGCAGTGCCGGACAGCCGCACGCCTCCGCCCCCGCCTCCCACTCTGCCGGCAGTGACTCCTTCGGGCTTCCCGAGGCTCTCCTCGGCGCACCCCTCCTCGCCGCCGGTCTCCTCCTCGCCCTCGGCCGTCGCCGCCGACAGGCCTTGTGGCAGTCGGCGTTCGGTGCCGTCGGCGGGCGGCGCGGGATGGAGCCGCCCACGCCCACGGGCGACGCCGCCGACGCGCAGGACGCCCTTCTCGTCGGCGCCGACCCCGAAGGCGTACGACTGCTTGATCGGTCGTTGCGTGGGCTGTCCGCGCAACTCGCCGCCGAGTCGCGGGCGTTGCCGACCGTCTACGCCGCCTGGCTGACGAACGGCGATCTGCATCTGCAACTCGCCCAGCCCGCGGGCAAGCCCCCGGCCCCCTGGCAGCTCGGGCAGGATCAGACCTTCTGGATGCTGTCGCGCACGGACGGTGAGCGGTACGAGGATGTCGACACCGCCGCTCCCTATCCCGGGCTCGTCAGCCTCGGCACGATGGACGACTCGCGGCTGCTGCTGAATCTGGAGTCCGTGCCCGGCATCGTCTCGCTGAGCGGGCGGGAGGCCGACCGGGCCGCCGTGTTCGCCTCCGTGGCCGCCGAGTTGGCGACCAACGGGTGGTCGGACCGCATGACCATCACCCTCGTCGGCTTCGGCGAGGACCTCACCCCGCTCGCGCCCAACCGGCTGCGCCACCTCGACGGCATCGACGACCTGATCGAGACCATGGAGGCCGAGACCCGGCAGCGGCGCGGAGCGCTCGGGGCGGCGGGCCACCACTCCGTACTGACCGGTCGCACCGGGCCCGCCCAGCACACCCGTTGGGCCCCGCACCTGGTCCTGCTCGCCGCCACCCCGTCCGCCGAGGACGCCGTCAAGCTGGCCGAACTCGCCTCCGGCGCCGGGCACTTGGGCATCGGCTACCTCGTCGGCACCGAGACCGGTGAACTGCCCGGCGCCGCCTGGGAGATGGAGATCACCGACGAGGGCAAGCTCCTCGCGCCCCTCCTCGGGCTCGAACTCGACGCCCAGATGCTGCCGTCCGCCCAACAGCGCGCGGTCGTCGACCTGTTCGTCGAGGCCGACCCCGAGCGCGATCCCCAAGGGCCCACGACCGCACCGCCGTTCCTCGTCGACATCAGCGAGCAGGGACGGCCAGCGGTGTACGCGCGGCTCGTCGGACCGTACGAGATCATCGGTCTCGACACGCCGGACGGAGAGCGCAGCGCACTGCTGCACGAGGCGCTCGCGCTGCTGCTCCTGCACCGTGAGGGCGTGCACCCGCGCGTGCTGTCCTCCGCGCTGTGGCCCCGAGGCGTCACCGCGGACGTACGGGACGCGCTCCTCGACCGGCTGCGCGCCTGGCTCGGCGCCGACCCCGACGGCACCCCGCGCCTGACCGCCGACTCCACCGGACGGCTCGTGCTCGCCAAGTCCGTCGTCTCCGATCTGGATGTGTTGCGCTCGCTGTACCACGAGGCCACACAGGGCAAGGGGATCGACAGCCGGGCCGTGCGCGGCCGTCTGCTCACGGACGCGCTGGTCCTCGTCCGTGGGCCGCTGCTCGCCGACCGGCCCGAGGGCCGCTACCGCTGGCTCACCCACGAGATCATCGACGCCCAACTCCCGCTGCTCGTCGCGGACATCGGGCTCGCCCTCTCCGCGTTCCATCTGGAGAAGAACCGCGCGGAGAAGGCCATCGAGGCCCTGAACGCGGCCCTCAACTCCGCCCCCGGCGACGAGCGGCTCTGGAACGAACTCCTCCGCGCCACCCACGCCACCGGCGACCCGGCCCGCCTCCAGTCCGTCGCCGCCGACCTCATCACCCGCAGCGGCGCGCGCGGACTGCCGCCGCGGACCGAGGCGTTGCTCGACGAACTCCTGCCGACGTGGCGCAACGGCGTCGCGGCGGTGAGTTGAGCGACGCAGTGAACGGCCGAGTGAGCGGCGGAGTGACTGCGGAATGAGCACGGAGTGAGTACGGGGGTACTGATCGCCGTCTCCGCGCTGTGGGGCGCGGTGGCGGGAGCCTTGCTGCCGCGCGCCGCCTACCGTTTCTCCGCGCCGATGGGCGAGGCCTGGCGGGACACGTGCCCGCGCGGGCATGCGATCGGTGGCCGGCTCGGCGGCTGGATCGGGTGGGCCCGGTGCCGGGAGTGCGCTGCGACGGAGTCCCGCTACGGCCCCCGTACCCCCGTGACCGCCGTGTCCACCGCCCTCGTCTGTGCCGCACTCGCCGCCGCCACCGGTACCCGGCCCGAACTCGGGGTGTGGCTGCTGCTCGCGCCGGTCGGGGTGCTGCTGACGCTCGTCGACTTCCGGGTGCAACGGCTGCCCGACCCGCTGACCCTGCCCCTGGCGGGCGCCGCGCTCGCGCTGCTGGGGGCCGTGGCGTTCGTACCGGAGCACGCGGGGGACTGGCTGACCGCGCTGTACGGCGCCCTCGCGCTCGGCGGCGGGTTCTTCCTGCTGTTCCTGATCAACCCCGGTGGCATGGGCTTCGGCGATGTGAAGCTGGCGCTCGGCCTTGGCGCGGTGCTCGGGTGGTACGGGTGGGCGACGGTGATGCTGGGCACGTTCGCCGCGTTCCTGTTCGGCGGGTTGTACGGCGGTGCGCTGGTCGTCGGGCGGCGGGCGGGGCGCAAGACGGCGATCGCGTTCGGGCCGTTCCTGCTCGCGGGGGCGTTCGTAGGACTGCTGATCGGGGCGTACGCGGCCTGACGGCGACCTTGTCGGAGGGCTGGCGTAGGCTTGCCGAGTCCGTCCCGAACCTTGACGAAAGGCACGCCCCGGTGACTGAGAAGGCCGACCTTCAGTCCGTCCTCGACCGTGCCGCCGCCGGCGGGCGGATCACCCCGGAAGAGGCCCTCGACCTCTACCGCGACGCCCCGCTGCACGCGCTCGGCGCCGCCGCCGACGCCGTACGCCGCCGTAGGTACGCGGGCACCGAGCACATCGCGACGTACATCATCGAGCGCAACATCAACTACACGAACGTGTGCGTCACGGCGTGCAAGTTCTGCGCGTTCTACGCCGCTCCCAAGGACACCGCCAAGGGCTGGACGCGGGATCTGGACGACATCCTGCGCCGGTGCGCGGAGACCGTCGAGCTCGGCGGCACGCAGATCATGTTCCAGGGCGGCCACCACCCGGACTTCGGCGTCGAGTACTACGAGAAGCACTTCGCGGCGATCAAGGGCGCGTTCCCCCAGCTGGTCATCCACTCCCTCGGCGCGTCCGAGGTCGAGCACATGGCCCGGATCAGCGGGGTGTCGGTCGAGGAGGCCATCACCCGGATCCACGCGGCCGGCCTCGACTCCTTCGCGGGCGCCGGCGCCGAGCTGCTCCCCGCGCGCCCCCGCAAGGCGATCGCGCCCCTCAAGGAGTCCGGCGAGCGCTGGCTGGAGATCATGGAGGCGGCGCACAACCTGGGCGTCGAGTCCACGTCGACCATGCTCATGGGCACCGGCGAGACGAACGCCGAGCGCATCGAGCACCTGCGGATGATCCGTGACGTACAGGACCGGACGGGCGGCTTCCGTGCCTTCATCCCGTACACCTACCAGCCCGAGAACAACCATCTGAAGGGCCGCACGCAGGCCACGCTCTTCGAGTACCTGCGCATGATCGCCATCGCGCGTCTCTTCATGGACAACATCGCCCACATCCAGGGCAGTTGGCTGACGACCGGCAAGGAGGTCGGCCAACTCTCCCTGCACTACGGCGCGGACGACCTCGGCTCGATCATGCTGGAGGAGAACGTCGTCTCCTCCGCCGGCGCCAAGCACCGCTCCAACCGCATGGAGATCATCGACCTGATCCGCAAGGCGGGCCGCGTCCCCGCCCAGCGGGCCACGACGTACGAGCACCTCGTCGTCCACGACGACCCGGCGAACGACCCCGTCGACGAGCGGGTCATGTCCCACATCTCCTCCACCGCGATCGCCGGCGGCACGGCCCACCCCGAGCTGAAGCTCCTCGCTTCCAACTGACGCCCCTGTGCTGACGATCCACACGGCGGACGAAGGCGACGCGGTCGCGGTCGAGGGCGCCCGGATCGCGGGCGTGGGAACGCTGGCGGAGGTCCGGGCACGGTTTCCCGACGCCCGGGTACGGACCTGGCCGGGCGTCCTGGGCCCGGCCCGCATCCACGAGGGCCCGCTGCCGGATGCCCCTAGCCCGAGGGAACGTATCCACGGGGTCTTGAAGTCGGGCGCGACGGCGGTCTTGGAGCGGTACGTCGACTCACCCGAGCTGCGGGCGGCGGCGGGCCGGAACGACGTGCGGGTCCTTTCGGCAACGCATACCCCGGTCCTACAGGAGCAGGGCCGCGCCGACTTGGCGGTACTGGACGAGACCGGCGCCTGCATCGCGACAGTATGCGCAGGCCGACTGGTGCACCGGCGGCGCTAGCAACGCCCCTGCTTTTGGCCCACGATCCCACCCAGCGTCACCCCGCGAACGCCTCCCCGAACGCCCCCGCGTCCTGGGTCACCCCACTGCAATCAGTCGCCGCATCGTCAGCCCCGGCGGAGCCGTCCTCACACTGCTGATCGCGGAACGTCGACCACATGGAAACCCACGCGATCTCCTTCTCCTCCGCGAACGCCCGGACATCCGCCGCGTCCGAGAGGGAAAGCGTCTCCCCGGCCACGTCGTTGACCCCGATCATCGAGGTCAACGCCATCCCCCGCCAGGCATCCGCATCGGACAGCCCGAACACCTTCTCCAACTGCGTATGCGCGGCCTTCGCCGAAGTCACCGCATAGTCCCCCATGTCGGCGTCGTACGACTCCCCGTAGTTCATGGTCATGAGATTCACCGTGGACACCTGAACGTCGTACTTGTTCGCCGACTCCAGCAGAGCGACCCCGTCGGAGTCGAGCCCGCTCGGCATCACGGGAAGCGTGAACGTCACCTGAAGGCCGCTCCGTTCCTTCTGCAGCAACGCAATCGCCTCCGACCGCAGAGCGACCCCGTCGGAGTCGCTCAACTCATCGCCCTCGATGTCGAAGTCGGCCTGAGAGGAACCGGCCGCGTCCAACGCCTTCCCGTACGCGGCGGCCAGCGCAGCCGCGCTGCCGCAGGTCGAGGCCAACTCCTTCCCGGAAGCCCCACCGAAGGAGACCCGAACACTCGCACCCTCACCCTTCAGCTCGGAGATCCGAGACGTCACCGCCGAATCGCCGATGGCCTCCGTGCCGTTCCACTCGGGCGTGCACGTACTGCCGGAGGCGATCACGAAGGCAAGGTTGTACGTCGTCGGAGAGCCGGCCGCGTCGTTGTCGGACGCGGTCGTCGCGCTGACGTACGGGGCGTAGGACGTGCTGGACGCTTCCTCGGTCGCCCCCTGGGTCGCCTCCTGCGAGGGGGTCGAACCGGCGGTCGCGGCCTGTTTCGGAGGATCCGACGCCGCGCTGGAGCATCCCGTCGTGGCCAGGGCAAACAGACACGTGACCCCGGCCGCCGGCTTCAGGAAACCCCGCATTGAACATGCACCCGCTCTCGTGATTTCTGTCTCAGGCGTGAAACAAAGTCCCATTCAAATAGAGAACGTCTCACACGGGACTGCTGTTCATGAAGACGGCCAACGTACAGGAAACACATGGGAGATGTGGCGTGAATCGGGTCAATCGGGCGGAATAAATGGGGCATTGGGCGCCTACTCCCTCAGGTGGGACCGTGCAGGCGTTCGTGGAATCTCATAGGCAAGAGACAGGTTATGAGGTCTCTCATATGCGCCTCACAAGAAAACAGAACCCGGACACATAAAGGCTCTCTAATGTCCGGGGAATGCATTCCGAGCCTGCCATCGAAAACCGCGTGACCGTACGCGGTCGCCGCCGCAAACGCGGCAACGAGTCCGCCGAGGGACCCGTGTTCGTTGACAACTCCGGACGCCGCTCGAAGCTGCTGCGCCGGATCGGTCTCTTTGTCAGCGTCCTGTGTCTCGGGTACGCGGCCGTGCTCGTCCTCGCCTTCATGGGCATCGGCACGTCGATCAACCCGTCCTCGCTCCTGCCCTTCGGCACCGGCCAGGCGGGACCAGGGAACGGCGACGCCCCCGCCGGATATCGCCAACAGGGCGGCATCGGCCGTCAGTTGGGCGGCCGTCCCAGCGGCCTCCCGTCCGCACCGCCGTCGGGCATCCCCTCCACGTCCCCCTCACCGACCTCGTCCTCGTCCGCGTCCGCCGCCGCGAACGCCAACTGAGGGGAACGGCACACCCACATGTCCACGACGACGACGCCCTCACGCGGCCGTCGGCGTGCCCCCACCCGCATCGAGCGGGCGGCGGGCAAGGCCGCGGCGTTGCAGAAACCGCGAGTCATCCTCGCCCTGCTGCTCCTTCTCGCGCTGACCTGCATCATGCTGCTCGACGGCTATCTGCGCGCCGAGGTCGGCGGTGACCAGCGCGTGCGCGACGGGGCCAGTTCCAGCAAGGTCCCGGACAAGATCCTCAACGGCGGGCCGATCGTCACCTTCCGGGGCGGCCAGGCCACGACGATCTCCGTACCGAAGAAGACGATCGCGCTCACCTTCGACGACGGCCCGAACCCCACGTACACGCCCCAGGTGCTCAAGATCCTGGAGGAGAACGACGTCCCGGCCACGTTCTTCCTGGTCGGCTCGATGGTCTCGCGGTATCCGAGCATCGTGAAGGACATGGTCCAGCAGGGCAACGAGGTGGGGATCCACACCTTCACGCACGTCGACCTGTCGTACCAGAGCGACTCCCGCATCAAGCGCGAGATGGAGCAGACGCAGCTCGCGCTGGCGGGCGCGGCCGGCATCACGACCACGCTCTTCCGCGCGCCGTACTCCTCGGAGACGGACGCCATCGACAACTACAGCTGGCCCGTCTACAAGAAGCTCGGCGCCGACGGCTACACGAGCGTCTTCGTCGACACCGACAGCGACGACTGGAAGAAGCCGGGCGTCTCGAAGATCGTCAGCTGGGCCACGCCCAAGGGCACGACGGGTGCGGCTGTCCTCATGCACGACGCGGGCGGTGACCGTGAGCAGACGGTCGAGGCGCTGCCGACGTACATCAAGAAGATGAAGGCGAAGGGCTACACCTTCACCACCATCAGCGGGGTCGTGGAGAAGGACGGCGCCAGTAACCGCCGGGCGGCGACAGCCGGTTCGGCGACCGGGGTGCCGGGCGCGGGCGGAGCGGCTGGCGTCGAGGGGAACGTGAGCGGAAACGCGAACGGAAACGCGAGTGCCCCTACCGGCACCCAGGTCGCCCAGGCCCGCCTCCAGGCCGCCCACCGCACCGCCACCGGCACAACCCTCTACGAGGGCAAGGCACTTGTGATGGCCGTCGCCGTCGCCGAGTGGACCGTACCCGCGCTCTCCGTCGGGCTGATCGTCGTCGGCGTGGCCGTCATGGGCCGCTTCGGGATGATGCTGGTCCTCGCCCGGCGCCACTACAGACAGCGCAACAGACGCCGGTTCGGCTGGGGGCCGACCGTCACCCGGCCGGTGAGCGTGATCGTCCCGGCGTACAACGAGAAGGAGTGCATCGCCAACACCCTCAAGTCGCTGGCGCGGAGCACTCATCCGATCGAGGTCATCGTCGTGGACGACGGTTCGACCGACGACACCTCCGAGATCGCCCGCGCCGCGGCCAGGGAACTGGGCATGACGAACGTCCGGGTCATCCGCCAGGAGAACGCGGGCAAGCCAGCCGCTCTCAACAACGGTGTCCGCAGCGCCAGTTACGACATCGTCGTGATGATGGACGGCGACACCGTCTTCGAGCCGGAGGCCGTGCACCAACTGGTGCAGCCCTTCGCCGACCCCGAGGTCGGCGCGGTCGCGGGCAACGCGAAGGTCGGCAACCGCGACACCCTCATCGGGGCCTGGCAGCACATCGAGTACGTGATGGGCTTCAACCTCGACCGCCGCATGTACGACCTGCTGCGCTGCATGCCCACCATCCCGGGCGCGATCGGCGCGTTCCGCCGGGACGCGGTGCTCCAGGTCGGCGGCATGAGCGAGGACACCCTCGCCGAGGACACCGACATCACCATCGCGATGCACCGCGCGGGCTGGCGGGTCGTCTACCAGGAGCACGCCAGGGCCTGGACGGAGGCGCCCGGTTCGCTCAAGCAGTTGTGGTCGCAGCGCTACCGCTGGTCGTACGGCACCATGCAGGCGCTGTGGAAGCACCGCAAGTCCCTCACGGACAAGGGACCTTCGGGCCGCTTCGGCCGGGTCGGCATGCCGCTCGTGGTGATCTTCCAGATCGTCACGCCGGTCTTCGCCCCGCTGATCGACGTGTTCACGGTGTACTCGATGATCTTCGTGGACTTCCGGGCCGCGCTCTACGCGTGGCTCGCCGTCCTCGGCATCCAGCTCTTCTGCGCCGCGTACGCCTTCCGGCTGGACCGCGAGAAGTACCGGTACCTGCTGATGATGCCGCTGCAACAGCTGGCCTACCGGCAGATGATGTACCTCGTCCTCATCCACTCCTGCATCACCGCCCTCACCGGCGGGCGCCTGCGCTGGCAGAAGCTGAAGCGCACCGGCGAGGTCGGAACTCCGGCGGGGGTGAGCTGAGGTGGGTTCGCACAGAAGAGGGGCGCCGGCGAACGCGGCTACGGCTGTGCCTGTTGCTACGGCTGTGCCTGCGGCTACGGTTTCGGCTGAACCGGACGTCCGGACCACCGCCCCGCTCCCTCAACCCCCCGCCCGCGACCGCTACTTCGACACCTTGCGCGCGGTCGCCCTGATCCGGGTCGTCACCTATCACACCTTCGGGTGGGCCTGGTGCGGGATGGTCTTCCCCTCCATGGGCATCATGTTCGGCCTGGCCGGCACGCTCATGGCCAAGTCGCTGGAGCGGCCCGCGGCCAAGGTGCTGAAGAGCCGGCTGCGCAGGCTGCTGCCGCCCTTCTGGTTCTGGGGCGTCTTCGTCGTACTGGCCATGCTGGTGCACGACTGGATGCCGGGCTGGGAGATCGTCTACTGGGTCGTGCCGCTCGGCGACCCGCCGGGCAACGCGTGGGGGCAGCAGGCCTGGGAGATCCTCTGGTACCTGCGGACGTACCTGTGGTTCGTGCTCCTCTCCCCGCTGCTCCTGCGGGTCTTCCGGCTCGCCCCCGTCTTCGTGCTGTTGCTGTCCCTGGCCCCGATCCTGGTCCTCACCTACCTGTGGGCCGGGCCCGACAACCGCTTCGGCAGCGCCCTGTGGGACCTTTCGACGTATCTCTTCTGCTGGCTGCTCGGCTTCGCGCATCGCGACGGCGTGCTGGAGCGGCTGAAGCCGGCGCTGGTGGTCGTCCTCTCGCTCGCCGCGCTCGGCTACGGCGGCTGGTACGCCTTCTCGCAGCAGGGGGAGGTCGGCACGTACGACCTGGACGAGATCCCGCTCGCCCAGGCCTTCTGGTCGGCCGGGTTCGTGCTGCTGCTGATGTGGGCCAAGGCGTACTTCCGGATCGACTTCGCCCGGCTGACCCGGTTCCGGCGGACCGACCGCCTGGTCGCGATCTTCAACGCGCGTGCGGTCACGATCTACCTCTGGCACGAGATCGCGCTGATTCTGGCGGTGCCGCTGATCGACCAGTTCTGGAACGTGCCCGCGTTCGAGAAGTGGCTGCCGCTGGAGAGCCAGTGGTTCATGTTCGGGATCGGCTGGAGCCTGATCGCGGTGTTCGTGCTGGCGTGCGGCTGGGTGGAGGACGTGGCGGCGAAGAAGCGGCCGCGGCTGCTGCCCTCCTGAGCGGGTGGCGGGGGCCGTACTGCAAGAATGGCCCGGTGACCCGCGCCTCCCTGAACAAGCAGCCGCACGAAGTCGCCTCGATGTTCGACGACGTGGCGGAACGGTACGACCTGACCAACGACGTGCTGTCGCTCGGCCAGGACCGGGTGTGGCGCAAGGAGGTGGCGAAGGCGGTCGACGCGCGGCCTGCGCAGAAGATCCTCGACCTGGCCGCCGGTACGGCGACCTCGTCGCTGCCCTTCGCCCGCACGGGCGCGTACGTCGTCCCGTGCGACTTCTCGCTCGGGATGCTCAAGGTCGGCAAGAAGAACCACTCCTGGCTGCCGTTCACCGCGGGCGACGCCACGAAGCTGCCCTTCCGGGACGACGTGTTCGACGCCGTCACGATCTCCTTCGGGCTGCGCAACGTGCAGGACTACGACTCGGCCCTGCGCGAGATGTACCGCGTGACCAAGCCCGGCGGACGGGTCGTGATCTGCGAGTTCTCGCACCCGACCTGGGCGCCCTTCCGCACGGTCTACACCGAGTACCTGATGCGGGCGCTGCCGCCGGTGGCCCGCGCGGTGTCCTCCAACCCGGACGCATACGTCTATCTCGCCGAGTCCATCCGGGCCTGGCCCGACCAGCCCGCGCTCGCCGGTCATCTCCAGAAGGCTGGCTGGACGAAGGTTGCCTGGCGCGACCTCACGGGCGGGGTGGTCGCCCTGCACCGCGGCTTCAAGCAGAGCTGAGCTACGGGGCTTCAGGCAGAGCTGAGCTACGGGGCTTCAAGCAGAGCTGGCTACGGGGCTTCAGGCAGAGCTGACGAAGGCGTACGGGTCGTTTCCGCCCGGCTCGTTCAGTTCGCGCTGCAGTCCGCCGCCGGGCGGCCTGGGCAGGCGCGGCTCGCGCACTCCGCCACCGCCGTCGCCCTCACCGAAGTCGAACCACACGTACACCACGGAGTCCCGGGGCACCTCGGCGTTGGGTTGCGGGTACTGCCGGACGATGTACTCGACCACGGTCTGGTGGAAGTCGGGCCGGTCCGGCGCGTTCAGGAAGAGGCCGGTGTCCTCGGCCGTCCTGCGCGCGTCCATGGCCATCAGACCGACCAGCCGTGGCACTCGCACTTCGGGTGTTTTGGGTGTTAAGCGCACAGATGTCACCCCCAGCGGTACTGGCAGAGTAACCGCCTGGGGGTGGCGATCGGAAGGTCCAAGTGTCTTTCTGTAGCAGTCAGTTACTGTGAGTGACTTTTCGGGATCAGCTACGATCCCGGATCGCGCCGGCGCCTCATGCGTCGGCGCCTCACAGGTCGAGCCGGTAGCAGTGCCCCTCCCGGTCGCTCGACGGCGTCCGGAAGACCTCGTCCAGACGCATGCCCAGCCGTCGCGTCACCGCGATGGACCGCTCGTTGTCGGCGATGACCATCGCCACCACCGTCGGCACGCCCGCCGCCCGCAGCCGCTCCAGGGTCATCTGCGCGGCCGTGGTCGCGTACCCCTTGCCCCAGAACTCCCGGCCGAGACGCCAACCGATCTCGATCTCGCCCTTGGGGCCCCAGTCCTGCGGCCACGGCTGGGCGCCGGTGAAGCCGATCACCCGGCCGGTGTCGTCGACCATGGTCCACAGGCAGAAGCCGTGCTCGGCGTCGTGCCGGCGCTGGCGGGCGGTGAGCTCCTCGTAGACGGACAGCTCCGCGGACTTGCCGCCGTGGAACTCCATCACGTCCGGGTCGTCGAAGATCCGGTGCCAGGCCACGGCGTCCTCGTCGGTGGGGACACGCAGCCGTACGACGGGCAGAGCTCGGTTCACGTTGGCAGCCCTTCAGCCGGGTGATCAATTCTGCTGAATAGACTGCCCTTGTCCAGTGCCCGTCGGCACGCAGATTCCGAACTTGGGGAGATCCCGCCGTGACCGTCGTGACTGAGCCGCTCTCCGAAAACACCGCCGATGTGATCGTCGTCGGCGCGGGGCCGGCCGGCTCCACGACCGCGTACCACCTCGCCAAGTCCGGACTCGACGTACTCCTGCTGGAGAAGACCGAGTTCCCGCGCGAGAAGGTGTGCGGCGACGGCCTCACCCCGCGTGCCACCAAGCAGCTGGTGGCCATGGGCATCGACATCTCCGAGGAGGCCGGCTGGCTGCGCAACAAGGGGCTGCGCATCATCGGCGGCGGCGTCCGCCTCCAGCTGGACTGGCCGGACCTCGCCTCGTACCCGGACTACGGCCTGGTCCGCAAACGCGACGACTTCGACGAGCAGCTCGCCCGCAACGCCCAGAAGGCGGGCGCCCGCCTCTACGAGCGCTGCAACGTCGGCGCCCCGATCATCGACGACCGCACCGGCCGCATCACCGGGGTGCACGCCAAGCTCGGCGAGGACAAACGCGAAGTCACCTTCCACGCGCCGCTCGTGGTCGCCGCCGACGGCAACTCCACGCGCCTGTCCCTGGCGATGGGCCTGCACCGGCGCGAGGACCGCCCGATGGGCGTGGCCGTACGGACGTACTTCACCTCGCCCCGCCACGAGGACGACTACCTGGAGTCCTGGCTGGAACTGTGGGACCGCCGCGGCCCCGGCGAGGACCGGCTGCTGCCAGGCTACGGCTGGATCTTCGGCATGGGCGACGGCACCTCCAACGTCGGCCTCGGTGTGCTCAACACCTCCGACTCCTTCAAGGAGTTGGACTGGCGCGAGGTGCTGAAGGCCTGGTGCGCGTCCATGCCCGAGGACTGGGGCTACACCCCCGACAACATGACGGGCCCGATCCGCGGCGCCGCGCTCCCCATGGCCTTCAACCGCCAACCGCACTACACGCGCGGGCTGCTGCTCGTCGGCGACGCGGGCGGCATGGTCAACCCCTTCAACGGCGAGGGCATCGCCTACGCCATGGAGTCCGGCCAGATCGCCGCCGACGTCATCGTCCAGGCCCACGCCCGCCCGACCCCCGCCAGCCGCGAACTGGCTCTGCAGCGCTACCCGCGCGTCCTCAAGGACACCTACGGCGGCTACTACACGCTGGGCCGCGCCTTCGTGAAGCTCATCGGCAACCCGAAGGTCATGAAGATCGCGGCCCAGCGCGGCCTGACCCACCCGCTGTTGATGAAGTTCACCCTGAAGATGCTCGCCAACCTCACGGACCCGACGGGCGGCGACGCGATGGACCGCATCATCAACGGCCTGAGCAAGGTGGCGCCGAAGGCGTGACCGCCACCGGGAGCGGCACCCGGAGTGTTGCCGGGAGCGGCACCGCGAGCGGCACCGGGAGTGACGCCGCCCGCGGCGACGGCCGGGGTCTGTCAGCCGGGCAGGCCCTAGCTGTTCAGCGCCTCGATGTTGGCGGCGCGGCGGGCGTACACCTCGTCGCGGTGTTCCTCCACCTGCCGTAGCGCGTCCCGGCGTTGGCGCTTGGAGAGCCGGTCCAGGTAGACGTGGCCGTTGACGTGGTCGGTCTCGTGGGCGAGGCAGCGGGCGAAATAGCCCGTTCCCTCGACGACGACCGGCTCGCCGTCCTTGTCGAGGCCGCGCACCACGGCCAGGTCCGGGCGGGGCAGTTCCATGATCGCGCCCGGCACGGACAGGCATCCCTCGTTGTCGTCGAGCAGCCGGCGTCCGGTCGGGTCGAGCGCTTCGAGGACCGGGTTGACGATGTGCCCGACGTGCCGGACCCCGTCGTCGTCGGGGCAGTCGTACACGAACAACCGCAGATCGACGCCGACCTGGTTCGCCGCAAGGCCGGCTCCCTCGGCGACGTACATCGTGAGGAACATGTCGTCGATCAGCGCGGCGAGGTCGGGTCCGAACTCGGTGATGTCCCGGCAGGGCTTGTGCAGGACCTCCTCGCCCACCTCGGTGATGCGTCGCACCGACCCGCGCCGGGCCTCGGGCGCGAGCGGCGGATACGCGTCGACGGGCTTCCCCTGGACGAACACACTGGGCATGGCTGTCTCTCCTGTCGTGTGAGGACGCTGTGGCGGGCGGGAGAGGTCTCGCGACCAGGAGAGGCCTTTACGGCTTCCTGGGCCCTCTCCAGGCCCTCCAGGAGTCATGACAACAGAACGCACCCAGCGGCCGCAGGTGAACACCGGCCGCGCCGACGGATGTTCCTCATCGGCGCCCTGCGGGCGGACGCCGGGAGGGCCGCTGCCCCCGAGCGGCTGCGGCCCTCACAAGCTGTCCGAATCTCTCAGGTTCAGAGCACCCGCACCGCACCGGTCGGCGGGTCGTACGACAGCGGCTTCTCGACGACGCCCGTCGAGGAGTTCTGCGCGCCGACGAACATGCCGCCACCGACGTACACCGCCACGTGGTAGGCGCTGCCCGCGCTGCCCCAGTACAGGATGTCGCCCGGCTGCAGGTTGCTGAGCGACACCTGGGTGCCGGCGGTCGACTGGTCCTGCGAGACGCGCGGCAGGCTGATGCCGACCTGCTTGAAGGCGGTCTGCACCAGACCCGAGCAGTCATAGGCGGACGAACCGGTCGCGCCGGACACGTACGCCTTGCCGACCTGGGCCTTGACGAAGTTGACGATGGTGGCCGCGGAACCGGTCGCCGTCGACGAACTCGTCGTGGTGGTCGAGGGAGTCGAGGCGGCGAGCGTGGTCCGCTGGGTGCTGCGGCTGGCTGCCTCCTCCGCGGCGGCCTTGCGGGCCGCTTCCGCCTTCTTCTTGGCCTCCGCCTTCTTCTTGGCGTCCGCGAGGTCGATCTTGGCCTGCTTCGCGGCCTTTGCGGCGGCCGCGTCACGCTCGGCACGCAACTGGTAGTTCGCGGCTGTCTGCTGCGTGGCATCCGCGGACTGGGCGACCTGAGTGGACAGGTCGGCTGTCAGGGTGGGCAGTTCGAGGGTCTGGGTCACCGGCTCGGCGGCGCTCGCCGAGGCCGACGCGCCCGCCGCTGCCAGACTGAGTACGCCACCGGCGACTCCGGCACGCACCGCGATCGAAGTCGTCGCGTTGCGGCGGGGTTTCCGGTGGCTGCGTATGTGAGCGGTGTGGGACATGAGTCCAACCGGTATCAGGGGCTCCTCCATACCTTCAAGAAACGTGTGGTGCGCCACAATTACTCAATGGGCCCCCACAATCCCGGGCGTGGCGTTCCTTATTGACGCCGTAACGGACATTGCGGGCGCAGCCCGATCGGCCCGTGATCACGCTCTTTCGTCGTTACGCCCGAATTGCCCGCGGCCTACCACTGGTTGAGACAAGTGGCCAAGCCCCGCTCTCAGCCGCCTCTCATGGATGTGGCGGAGGTCACGCAACGGTCACAGCGGCGGCTGCGTCATGCGCGTGCCTCGGTCCTCACCCGCTCGTGAATGTGTGCACGTGTCCACATCGCGCCGCGCGTCTCCCTCTGATGTGTGAATGCCGTCCTCTATCAAGGCGCCCCGTCCAGCACCAATTTGCATGCACGGGAAGCCTCTTGATATGGAGACGCCCGCCCCGAACTGCGCCGACGAGCGGAAATGTCACCTCTGGTGATCACTCGGACGCTTCACGTACGAAGATCACCACTCATCCGACTTCATGATCCTTGGTCAGGTGGTGGAGATCACAAAGCTTGTGCAATACCCCGTGTCGCAGATCACAGAGCGCCGGGCATAAGATGCGAGGCAGTTGGGCTTGTGACCTGCTTCACATGTTCTCGATCTTCGCTGGGACGCGAGGTGTTCGGGGATCCGGTGGGGCGGCAGCGGGCCCGGTGCCATCGCCAGCAGTCAGTGCCGACTGAGAGGAGCGAGGAGCGGTGAACGCGTATGCGCCCATCCTCGTACTGGGAGCCCTCGGGGCAGGCTTTGCGATCTTCTCCGTGGTCATGGCCACGCTGATCGGTCCGAAGCGGTACAACCGGGCCAAGCTCGAGGCCTACGAGTGCGGGATCGAGCCGACCCCCACGCCGGCCGGCGGCGGGCGTTTCCCCATCAAGTACTACCTGACGGCGATGCTCTTCATCGTCTTCGACATCGAGATCGTCTTCCTCTACCCCTGGGCGGTCACCTTCGACTCCCTGGGGATCTTCGGGCTCGTGGAGATGCTGCTCTTCGTGCTCACCGTCTTCGTCGCGTACGCGTACGTATGGCGGCGAGGCGGCCTGGAATGGGACTGAGGGGCCTTTAAAACATGGGACTCGAAGAAAAGCTGCCGAGCGGCTTCCTGCTGACCACCGTCGAGCAGGCCGCGGGCTGGGTGCGCAAGTCGTCCGTCTTCCCGGCCACGTTCGGCCTCGCCTGCTGCGCCATCGAGATGATGACCACCGGCGCAGGCCGCTACGACCTGGCGCGCTTCGGCATGGAGGTCTTCCGCGGTTCGCCCCGCCAGGCGGACCTGATGATCGTCGCGGGCCGGGTCAGCCAGAAGATGGCGCCGGTGCTGCGGCAGGTCTACGACCAGATGCCGAACCCCAAGTGGGTCATCTCCATGGGGGTCTGCGCCTCCTCGGGCGGCATGTTCAACAACTACGCGATCGTCCAGGGCGTCGACCACATCGTGCCGGTCGACATCTATCTCCCGGGCTGCCCGCCACGGCCCGAGATGCTGATGGACGCCATCCTCAAGCTGCACCACAAGATCCAGACCTCCAAGCTCGGCGTGAACGCCGAGGAGGCGGCCCGCGAGGCCGAGGAAGCGGCGCTCAAGGCTCTGCCCACGATCGAGATGAAGGGGCTGCTGCGGTGAGCGACGCGAACGGCACCGCCGGTGCGAACGGTGCGTCGAACGGCGTGAACCCCGAGAAGGACCTCTCCGCCGAGAACCTCCCCGGCCAACGCGGCCAGGGCGGTGAGGAGATCCGCGTCCAGCGCGGCATGTTCGGCGCCAACAGCGGCGGCGACACCTCCGGTTACGGCGGCCTGGTCCGCTCGGTCCGCCTCCCGGGAGCCTCCAGCCGGCCCTACGGCGGCTGGTTCGACGAGGTCGCCGACGAGTTGGAGGGCGCCCTGGAGGAACAGGGACTGGTGCCCGACAACGCGATCGACAAGACGATCGTCGACCGCGGGGAGCTCACCTTCCACATCGAGCGCGAGCACCTGCTGCGCGTGGCCCAGACCCTGCGCGACGACCCGGCCCTGCGCTTCGAGCTCTGCACGGGCGTCAGCGCGGTCCACTATCTCCACGACAAGGGCCGCGAGCTGCACGCCGTCTACCACCTGCGCTCGATCACCCACAACCGGCTGATCCGCCTCGAAGTCAGCGCCCCGGACAGCGATCCGCACATCCCGTCGCTGGTCTCGGTCTATCCGACCAACGACTGGCACGAGCGCGAGACCTACGACTTCTTCGGAATCGTCTTCGACGGTCACCCGGCGCTGACCCGGATCATGATGCCGGACGACTGGCAGGGCCATCCGCAGCGCAAGGACTACCCCCTCGGCGGCATCCCCGTCGAGTACAAGGGCGCCCAGATCCCGGCTCCGGACCAGCGGAGGTCGTACTCGTGAGCACACAGTCACAATCCGCGGCCGCTGCCGCCGCGGCCCGCGAGACCACCGAGGGCACCGTGTACACGGTCACCGGTGGCGACTGGGACGAGGTCGTCCAGTCCGCGGCCCGCGCCGACGACGAGCGCATCGTCGTCAACATGGGTCCCCAGCACCCGTCCACCCACGGAGTGCTCCGCCTGATCCTGGAGATCGAGGGCGAGACGGTCACCGAGGCCCGCTGCGGCATCGGTTACCTCCACACCGGCATCGAGAAGAACCTCGAGTACCGCACGTGGACGCAGGGCACCACGTTCGTGACGCGCATGGACTACCTGACGTCCTTCTTCAACGAGACCGCCTACTGTCTCGCCGTCGAGAAACTCCTCGGCATCGAGGACCAGATCACCGAGCGGGCCAAGATCATCCGGGTGCTCCTGATGGAGCTGAACCGGATGTCCTCGCACCTGGTGTGCATCGCCACCGGCGGTATGGAACTCGGCGCCACCACGATCATGATCTACGGATTCCGCGATCGTGAAATGATTCTCGACATCTACGAGCTCATCACGGGCCTGCGGATGAACCACGCGTACATCCGCCCCGGCGGACTCGCCCAGGACCTGCCGCCCGGCGCGGTGGACCAGATCCGCGAGTTCGTGAAGAAGATGAAGAAGAACCTCCCCGAGTACGACAAGCTCGCCACCGGGAACCCCATCTTCAAGGCCCGTATGCAGGACGTCGGTTACCTCGACCTGGCCGGCTGCATGGCCCTCGGCGCCACCGGTCCGATCCTGCGCTCCACCGGTCTGCCGCACGACCTGCGCAAGTCGCAGCCCTACTGCGACTACGAGACCTACGACTTCGAGATCCCGACCGCCGACACCTGCGACTCCTACGGGCGCTTCCTGATCCGCCTGGAGGAGATGCGCCAGTCGCTCGCGATCGTCGAGCAGTGCCTGGACCGGCTGCAGCCCGGCCCGGTCATGGTCGCCGACAAGAAGATCGCCTGGCCCGCCCAACTCGCCCTGGGACCGGACGGACTGGGCAACTCCCTCGACCACATCAAGCAGATCATGGGCACCTCCATGGAGGCCCTGATCCACCACTTCAAGCTGGTCACCGAGGGCTTCCGCGTCCCGCCGGGACAGGCGTACGCGGCCGTCGAGTCGCCCAAGGGCGAACTCGGGGTGCACGCCGTGTCCGACGGAGGCACCCGCCCCTACCGGGTCCATTTCAGGGACCCGTCCTTCACCAACCTGCAGGCCATGGCGGCGATGTGCGAGGGCGGCCAGGTCGCCGACGTCATCGTCGCTGTCGCCTCCATCGACCCCGTGATGGGAGGCGTCGACCGGTGACCACCAGTTCTTCGGAGCAGAGCGTCAGCCTGGGCATGCCCGAACTGCCCGCGCCCGCCTACCCGGACGACGTCCGAGCCCGGCTGGAGGCCGACGGGCGGGAGATCATCGCCCGCTACCCGGACTCCCGCTCCGCGCTCCTGCCGTTGCTGCACCTCGTGCAGGCGGAGGAGGGCCATGTCACGCGCACGGGACAGCAGTTCTGTGCGGAACTGCTGGACCTGACGACGGCCGAGGTCGCCGCGGTCGTGACCTTCTACACCATGTACCGGCGCAAGCCGAGCGGCGACTACCAGGTCGGCGTCTGCACCAACACCCTGTGCGCGGTGATGGGCGGCGACGCGATCTTCGAGGAGCTCCAGGAGCACCTCGGCGTCGGCAACGGCGAGACCACCGGCGACGGCAAGGTCACCCTGGAGCACATCGAGTGCAACGCGGCCTGCGACTTCGCGCCGGTGGTGATGGTCAACTGGGAGTTCTTCGACAACCAGACCCCCGCCAGCGCCAAGCGCCTCGTCGACGACCTGCGCGCGGGAGCGGACGTCCGGCCCACGCGCGGGGCACGTCTGTGCACCTTCAAGGACACCGCCCGCATCCTCGCCGGCTTCCCCGACGAGCGGCCCGGGGCCGTCGAGGAGAGCGGTGGCGCGGGCCCCGCCTCGCTGGTGGGCCTCCGCCTGGCCAGGGGAGAGACCGCACCCGCGCGCGTGGTGCACCCGCGGGACGGCAGGCCGCAGGACGAGTCGCAGGACGCGGCGGCGCATCACCCGTCGCCGTCGGAGCACCTCAGTTCACACGATGCGCCACAGGACACGTCGGCCTCCGACCCGGCCCATCCGGCCGGGCCCGCCGCCGAGGAGGGGGAGTGATGACCTTGGCACCCGAACTGAAAGACACCAGCCCCGAGAAACTGCTCGCACCCGTGCTGTCGGCCTTCTGGGACGAGGACAAGTCCTGGACGATGGACGTCTACCGAAGGCACGAGGGATACGAGGGTCTTCGCAAGGCGCTGGCCATGTCGCCGGACGACCTGATCGCGTATGTGAAGGAGTCCGGACTGCGGGGCCGCGGCGGCGCGGGATTCCCTACGGGAATGAAATGGCAGTTCATTCCCCAAGGGGATGGAAAGCCGCACTATCTAGTTGTCAACGCCGACGAGTCGGAGCCCGGGACCTGTAAGGACATCCCGCTCCTGTTCGCGAACCCGCATAGCCTCATCGAGGGCATTGTCATCGCGTGTTATGCCATCAGGTCGTCGCATGCCTTCATCTATCTGCGCGGTGAAGTCGTCCCCGTGTTGCGGCGGTTGCACGAAGCCGTGCGCGAGGCCTATGCGGCCGGCTACCTGGGAGAGAACATCCTGGGCAGCGGCCTCGATCTCCAGCTCACCGTGCACGCGGGCGCGGGCGCGTACATCTGCGGTGAGGAGACCGCACTGCTCGACTCGCTCGAAGGCCGTCGTGGTCAACCGCGGCTGCGTCCCCCCTTTCCTGCGGTGGCGGGCCTCTATGCGTGCCCGACTGTTGTGAATAACGTCGAGTCCATCGCGTCGGTTCCCGCGATTCTCAATCGGGGCAAAGAATGGTTCCGGTCGATGGGCAGCGAGAAGTCCCCGGGCTTCACGCTCTACTCGCTCAGCGGCCATGTCGCCAGTCCCGGCCAGTACGAGGCACCGCTCGGCATCACGCTTCGCCAGCTCCTCGAAATGAGCGGCGGGATGCGGCCTGGGCACCGGCTCAAGTTCTGGACGCCGGGCGGTTCTTCGACGCCGATGTTCACCGACGAACACCTCGACGTACCCCTCGACTACGAGGGTGTCGGCGCCGCCGGATCCATGCTCGGCACCAAGGCCCTGCAGTGCTTCGACGAGACGACCTGCGTGGTCCGAGCCGTCACCCGCTGGACCGAGTTCTACGCCCACGAGTCCTGCGGCAAGTGCACCCCCTGCCGCGAAGGCACGTACTGGCTCGTGCAGTTGCTGCGTGACATCGAAGCCGGCAAGGGCGTCATGTCCGACCTCGACAAGCTCAACGACATCGCCGACAACATCAACGGCAAGTCGTTCTGCGCTCTCGGCGACGGTGCCGCCTCGCCGATCTTCTCCTCGCTCAAGTACTTCCGCGACGAGTACGAGCAGCACATCACGGGCCGCGGCTGCCCCTTCGACCCGGCCAAATCGACGGCCTGGGCCGACCGCACGGAGGTGAACGCATGACCGTGACCACCAACGCTCCCTCGGGAGGGGGAGAAGCGGCGGTCCCGCCGGAGGACCTCGTCTCGCTGACGATCGACGGCGCCGAGATCAGCGTGCCCAAGGGCACCCTGGTGATCCGGGCCGCCGAACAGCTCGGCATCGAGATCCCCCGCTTCTGCGACCACCCCCTCCTCGACCCGGTCGGCGCCTGCCGCCAGTGCATCGTCGAGGTCGAGGGGCAGCGCAAGCCGATGGCGTCCTGCACGATCACATGCACGGACGGCATGGTCGTCAAGACCCAACTCAGCTCGCCCGTGGCCGAGAAGGCCCAGCACGGTGTGATGGAGCTGCTGCTCATCAACCACCCGCTGGACTGCCCGGTCTGCGACAAGGGCGGCGAGTGCCCGCTGCAGAACCAGGCGATGTCCCACGGCCAGGCCGACTCCCGCTTCGAAGGAAAGAAGCGGACGTACGAGAAGCCCCTGCCGATCTCGACGCAGGTGCTGCTCGACCGCGAGCGGTGCGTGCTGTGCGCCCGCTGCACCCGCTTCTCCAACCAGGTCGCGGGCGACCCGATGATCGAACTCCTTGAGCGGGGCGCGCTGCAGCAGGTGGGCACCGGCGAGGGCGACCCCTTCGAGTCGTACTTCTCCGGCAACACCATCCAGATCTGCCCGGTCGGTGCGCTGACCTCGGCGGCGTACCGATTCCGCTCCCGCCCCTTCGACCTGGTCTCCTCGCCGTCGGTGTGCGAGCACTGCGCCGGCGGCTGCGCCACCCGCACCGACCACCGGCGCGGCAAGGTCATGCGGCGCCTGGCGGCCAACGACCCCGAGGTCAACGAGGAGTGGATCTGCGACAAGGGGCGGTTCGGCTTCCGGTACGCGCAGCAGCGCGACCGGCTGCAGACGCCGCTGGTGCGCAACCCCGAGGGTGAACTCGTGCCGGCCTCCTGGCCGGAGGCGCTGGAGATCGCCGCACAGGGGCTGCTGGCCTCGCGCGGCCGGACCGGCGTGCTGACCGGCGGCCGGCTCACCATCGAGGACGCCTACGCCTACAGCAAGTTCGCGCGCGTGGCGCTCGACACGAACGACGTCGACTTCCGGGCACGCGTGCACAGCGGCGAGGAGGCCGACTTCCTGGCGGCCCAGGTCGCCGGACGCGGCCGTGACCTCGACGGTACGGGCGTCACGAACACCCTCCTGGAGAAGGCGCCCGCCGTCCTGCTGCTCGGCTTCGAGGCCGAGGAGGAGGCGCCCGGCGTCTTCCTGCGACTGCGCAAGGCCTGGCGCAAGCATGGCCAGAAGGTCTTCTCGCTGGCCACGCACGCCACGCGCGGCCTGGAGAAGGCCGGCGGCACGCTGCTGCCGGCGGCCCCCGGCACCGAGACCGCCTGGCTGGACGCGCTCACGAGCGGGGTCGGCCTGGACGAGATCGGCGCGCGGGCCGCGGAGGCGCTGCGCGCCGACGGCGCGGTCATCGTCGTGGGAGAGCGGCTGGCGGCCGTGGCCGGCGGGCTCACCGCCGCCGTACGGGCCGCGTCCGCGACCGGCGCCCGGCTGGTGTGGATCCCGCGCCGGGCCGGAGAGCGCGGCGCCGTGGAGGCGGGCGCGTTGCCGACGCTGCTGCCGGGCGGCCGCCCGGCCACCGACCCACGCGCGCGTGACGAGGTCGCCGCGGTCTGGGGACTTGCCGAACTCCCGCACCGCTACGGCCGCGACACGAGCCAGATGATCGAGGCCGCCGCCGCGGGCGAACTGCAGGCCCTGCTGGTCGCCGGCGTGGAGGTCGCCGACCTGCCCGACCCGGCACGCGCGCGTGCCGCGCTGGACGAGGTCGGCTTCCTGGTGTCGCTGGAACTGCGGCCCAGCGAGGTCAGCGAGCGGGCCGACGTCGTCCTTCCGGTGGCCGCGGTCGCCGAGAAGGCCGGCACCTTCCTCAACTGGGAAGGCCGGGTGCGGTTCTTCGAGGCCGCGCTCAAGCCCGAGCAGATGACCCGCCACCTCTCGCCCACCGACGCGCGCGTGCTGCAGATGCTGGCCGACGCCATGGATGTCCACCTGGGTCTGCCCGACCTGCGGACCGTGCGCGCCGAGATCGACCGGCTCGGCGCCTGGGACGGGCCGCGGGCCACCGAACCCCTGGAGACCGCGGCCCAGTTGCCGCGGCCCGCCGCCGGGGAGGCCGTGCTGGCCGGACACCGGTTGCTCCTCGACCAGGGTCTTCTCCAGGAGGGTGACGAGGCGCTCGCCGGGACGCGGCACGCCGCCCACGCGCGCGTGTCGCTCGCCACGGCCGCCGAGGCCGGCGTCAAGGACGGCGACACGCTCGCCGTGACCGGACCCGCCGGAGCCGTCGAACTCCCGCTGCGCGTCACGGAGATGCCCGACCGGGTGGTCTGGCTCCCGCTGAACTCCGTGGGCGGGGGCGTCGCCTCCGACACCGGGGCGCGTCCCGGCTCCCTCGTCCGCATCGGCCCGGCGACGTCCGTCGGCGAGGCCCCCAAGGAGGTGGAGTCATGAGCCCCCACGGCATGAGCCAGTACGGCATGAGCCAGTACCTCGCCGCCGAAGACCTCTCGCTGTTCGGCCGCGACCCCTGGTGGCTGGTCGTCGTCAAGGCGGTCTTCTGCTTCGCGTTCCTGATGATCACCGTGCTGTTCTCGATCGTCTGGGAGCGCAAGGTCGTCGCCTGGATGCAGTTGCGCATCGGCCCCAACCGGCACGGCCCCTGGGGCATGCTCCAGTCGCTCGCCGACGGCGTGAAGCTGATGCTCAAGGAAGACCTCATCGTCAAGCGCGCGGACAAGGTGGTCTACGTCCTCGCGCCGGTCATCGCGGCCATCCCGGCCTTCATGGCGATCGCGGTGATCCCCTTCGGCCCGTCCGGCAACGAGGTCTCGATCTTCGGCCACCGCACCACGATGCAGCTCACCGACCTGCCGATCGCGATGCTCTACATCCTCGCGGTCGCCTCGGTCGGCATCTACGGCATCGTGCTCGCCGGTTGGAGCTCCGGATCCACGTATCCGCTCCTGGGCGGTCTGCGCTCCTGCGCGCAGATGATCTCCTACGAGATCGCGATGGGCGCCGCGTTCGCCTCGGTGTTCCTCTACTCGGGGTCGATGTCGACCTCGACGATCGTCGAACAGCAGCACGACCGCTGGTACATCGTCCTGCTGCCGGTCTCCTTCATCCTCTACATCATCACGATGGTCGGCGAGACCAACCGCGCCCCCTTCGACATGCCCGAGTCCGAGGGCGACCTGGTCGGCGGCTTCAACACCGAGTACTCGTCCATCAAGTTCGCGCTCTTCATGCTCGCCGAGTACGTGAACATGGTGACGGTCTCGGCGGTGTCGACCACGCTCTTCCTCGGCGGCTGGCGGGCGCCCTGGCCGATCAGCTCCTTCTGGGAGGGCGCGAACCACGGCTGGTGGCCGATGCTCTGGTTCGTGATCAAGGTCCAGCTGCTGCTGTTCTTCTTCATCTGGCTGCGCGGCACGCTCCCGCGCGTGCGCTACGACCAGTTGATGAAGCTCGGCTGGAAGGTCCTCATCCCGGTCTCCGTGGTCTGGCTGATGCTGGTCGCGACCGTGCGGGCGCTGCGCAACGAGAACTACGACTTCGCCGACATCGCCCTCTACATCGGCGGTGGCGTCCTCGTCCTGCTGCTTCTGTCCTTCGTCGCGGACATGTTCCGCCAGAAGGCGGAGACGGCCGAGGGGCCCGCCGCGGAGCCCGCCGGATTCGACGCGATGGCGGGCGGATTCCCCGTGCCGCCACTGCCCGGACAGGAGTTGCCGCCGGTGCCCAGGCGCAGCCCGCGACGGGAGCGGGAGCTCATTGTCAGTGGCGGGTCGGATACTGCCAGTGACGGACCTACGGATGGAAAGGAGGCGTCCGATGGCTGAGGAACCCAAGGAGACCAAGCCCGGTTTCCAGAACCCCGTGGCCGGCTTCGGCGTGACCTTCAAGGCCATGTTCAAGAAGCGGCTGACCGAGCAGTACCCGGAGCAGCAGAAGACCACCGCTCCCCGCTTCCACGGACGGCACCAGCTCAACCGCCATCCGGACGGCCTGGAGAAGTGCGTCGGCTGCGAGCTGTGTGCCTGGGCCTGCCCCGCCGACGCGATCTACGTCGAGGGCGCGGACAACACGGACGAGGAGCGCTACTCGCCGGGCGAGCGGTACGGCCGCGTCTACCAGATCAACTACGCCCGCTGCATCCTGTGCGGCCTGTGCATCGAGGCGTGCCCCACGCGCGCGCTCACGATGACGAACGAGTTCGAGCTGGCCGACAGCAGCCGCGCCAACCTCATCTACACCAAGGAACAGCTGCTGGCCGGCCTCGAAGAGGGCATGGTCGACAGCCCGCACTCGATCTTCCCGGGCACCGACGAGCAGGACTACTACCGAGGTCTCGTCACGGAGGCCGCGCCCGGCACCGAGCGCCAAGTAGCCGTCTCCAAGGGCGAACGGGATCCATTGGCAAGCCCTTCGGGCGCGGCGCACGAAGAGGGGGTGGAGGCATGAGCCCCCAGCTCGCCGCCCATTCCACCGCGCAGCTCGCCGCCTACTCCACCTCCACCGGCGAGGCGTTCCAGTTCTGGGTCCTCGGCACGGTCGCGGTGATCGGCGCCCTGGCCACCGTCTTCATGAAGAAGTCGGTGCACAGCGCGCTCTCGCTCGCCGGGACCATGATCATCCTCGCGGTGTTCTACCTCGCCAACGGCGCCTACTTCCTGGGGATCGTGCAGATCGTCGTCTACACGGGCGCGATCATGATGCTGTTCCTCTTCGTGGTGATGCTGGTCGGCGTCACGGCCGCCGACTCCCTGAAGGAGACCATCAAGGGCCAGCGCTGGCTGGCCCTTCTGTGCGGTCTCGGCTTCGGCATCCTGCTGATCGCCGGGATCGGCAACGCGTCCCTCACGGAGTTCAACGGCCTCGGCCAGGCGAACGCGAAGGGCAACGTGGAGGGCCTGGCGACCGGCATCTTCACCACGTACGTCTTCGCCTTCGAGATCACCGGCGCCCTGCTGATCACGGCCGCCGTCGGCGCCATGGTGCTCACGCACCGGGAGCGCACCGAGCGCGCCAAGACCCAGCGGGAGCTGTCGGAGGAGCGCGTGCGCGGCAACCACCTGCCGCCGCTGCCGGCCCCCGGTGTGTACGCGCGGCACAACGCCGTGGACATCGCGGGCCTGCTGCCCGACGGCACCCCGTCCGAGCTCACCGTCAACAAGACGCTGCGCGAGCGCGGTCAGATCCGTGACGTGTCCGCCGAGGCGCTCAACGACCTCAAGGCGCTGGAGCAGCGCTCCGAGGAGCGGCTGGAGCGGACCGAGGTCGAGCCGGCGCACTTCCAGCGGACCGAGGAGGCGTCGAAGTGAACCCGGTCAACTACCTGTACCTGTCCGCCCTGTTGTTCACGATCGGCGCCAGCGGCGTGCTGATCAGACGCAACGCGATCGTCGTGTTCATGTGCATCGAGCTGATGCTGAACGCCTGCAACCTCGCGTTCGTCACCTTCTCCCGGATGCACGGCAATCTCGACGGCCAGATCATCGCCTTCTTCACGATGGTCGTCGCCGCCGCGGAGGTCGTGGTCGGGCTCGCGATCATCGTGTCCCTGTTCCGTTCCCGCCACTCGGCCTCGGTCGACGACGCCAGCCTGATGAAGCTCTGAGGGGTCGCTGAATCGTGGAGAACCTGATTGCGCTGCTGGTGGCGGCGCCACTGCTCGGAGCGGCCGTACTGCTGTGCGGTGGCCGGCGTCTCGACGCCGTCGGCCACTGGATCGGCACGGCACTGGCGGCCGCCTCCTTCGTGATCGGCGTCGTGCTCTTCGCCGACCTGCTCGGCAAGGACGCCGAACACCGGACCCTGCTCCAGCACTTGTGGACCTGGGTCCCGGTCGAGGGCTTCCAGGCGGACGTCGCCTTCCGCCTCGACCAGCTGTCGATGACGTTCGTCCTGCTGATCACGGGCGTCGGCTCGCTGATCCACCTGTACTCGATCGGGTACATGGAGCACGACGAGCGCCGCCGCCGCTTCTTCGGCTATCTGAACCTGTTCCTCGCGGCGATGCTGATCCTGGTCCTCGCCGACAACTACCTGCTCCTGTACGTCGGCTGGGAAGGCGTCGGTCTGGCGTCCTACCTGCTGATCGGTTTCTGGCAGCACAAGCCCAGCGCGGCGACGGCGGCGAAGAAGGCCTTCCTGGTCAACCGCGTCGGCGACATGGGCCTGTCGATCGCCATCATGCTGATGTTCACGACGTTCGGCACCTTCGCCTTCGGGCCGGTGCTGGACAGCGTCGGCGACACCTCGGAGGGCAAGCTCACCGGCATCGCCCTGATGCTGCTGCTCGCCGCCTGCGGCAAGTCGGCCCAGGTACCGCTGCAGTCCTGGCTCGGTGACGCGATGGAGGGCCCGACCCCGGTCTCCGCCCTCATCCACGCGGCGACCATGGTGACCGCGGGCGTGTACCTGATCGTCCGCTCCGGAGCGATCTTCAACGCGGCGCCCGACGCCCAGTTGGTCGTCACCGTCGTCGGTGCCGTCACGCTCCTGTTCGGTGCGATCGTCGGTTGCGCGAAGGACGACATCAAGAAGGCCCTCGCCGGCTCGACGATGTCGCAGATCGGCTACATGGTGCTCGCCGCGGGCCTCGGCCCCATCGGCTACGTCTTCGCGATCATGCACCTGGTGACGCACGGCTTCTTCAAGGCCGGGCTCTTCCTCGGCGCCGGTTCGGTCATGCACGGCATGAACGACGAGGTCGACATGAGGAAGTACGGCGGCCTCAGGAAGTACATGCCGGTCACCTTCGTCACCTTCGGCCTCGGCTACCTCGCCATCATCGGTTTCCCGGGCCTGTCCGGCTTCTTCTCCAAGGACAAGATCATCGAGGCGGCCTTCGCCAAGGGCGGCACCGAGGGCTGGATCCTCGGCGGCGCGGCCCTGCTGGGCGCGGCCATCACGGCGTACTACATGACGCGCGTGATGCTGATGACCTTCTTCGGCGAGAAGCGCTGGCAGCCCGACGAGAACGGCAACGAGCCGCACCCGCACGAGTCCCCGAAGACGATGACGATCCCCATGATCGTGCTCGCCTTCGGATCGGTCTTCGCCGGCGGCATCTTCGGCATCGGCGACCGCTTCCTGCACTGGCTGGAGCCCATCACCGGGCACGAGCACGGAGACTCCCCGGTCAGCGCACTGACGGTCACCCTGGCCACGATGGTGGTCCTGGTCATCGGCGTCGCCATCGCCTGGGCGCAGTACGGCCGCCGCCCGGTGCCGGCCGTCGCCCCGCGCGGGTCGCTGCTCACCCGGGCCGCCCGCCGCGACCTGCTCCAGGACGACTTCAACCACGTGGTCCTGGTGCGCGGCGGCGAGCACCTCACGCGCTCCCTGGTCTACGTCGACCACACCCTGGTCGACGGGGTCGTCAACGGCACGGCGGCCTCGATGGGCGGCCTCTCCGGAAGGCTGCGCAAGCTGCAGAACGGCTATGCGCGGTCGTACGCGGTCTCGATGTTCGGCGGTGCGGCCATCCTCGTCGCCGCGACCCTGCTGATGAGGGCGGTCTGATACCGATGTCCTTTCCCCTCCTGACAGCGACGGCGGTGCTCCCGGCGATCGGGGCGATCGCCACGGCGGCCGTGCCGGCCGCGCGGCGCACCGCCGCCAAGTGGCTCGCGCTGCTGGTGTCGCTCGCCACGCTCGCGCTCGCGATCGTCGTCCTGGTCCGCTTCGACCCGGACGGCGACCGCTACCAGCTCACCGAATCCCACGCCTGGATCAAGGACTTCGGGGTCCGCTACGAGCTGGGCGTGGACGGCATCGGGGTCGCGCTGCTCGCGCTGACCGCGCTGCTGATCCCGTTCATCATCCTCGCGGGCTGGCACGACGCCGACCCGCTGGAGACCGGCAACAAGCGGTGGCGGCCCACCCAGGGCTTCTTCGCGCTGATCCTGGCCGTCGAGGCGATGGTGATCATCTCCTTCGAGGCCACCGACGTCTTCCTCTTCTACATCTTCTTCGAAGCCATGCTGATCCCGATGTACTTCCTCATCGGTGGTTTCGGGGACCGTGCCCACGAGCACGGCGAGGAGGCGGCGTCGACGCAACGGTCGTACGCGGCCGTGAAGTTCCTGCTCTACAACCTGGTCGGCGGTCTGATCATGCTGGCCGCGGTGATCGGCCTCTACGTGGTCGCCGGGAACTTCAGCCTCCAGGAGATCGCGGAGGCCCGCGCGAACGGCTCACTGCACATGGCGACGAGCACGGAGCGCTGGCTGTTCCTCGGGTTCTTCTTCGCCTTCGCGGTGAAGGCGCCGCTGTGGCCGCTGCACACCTGGCTGCCCAACGCGATGGGGGAGGCCACCGCCCCGGTCGCCGTCCTCATCACGGCGGTCGTCGACAAGGTGGGCACCTTCGCGATGCTCCGCTACTGCCTCCAGCTGTTCCCGGAGGCCAGCAAGTGGGCGACGCCCGCGATCCTCGTCCTCGCCCTGATCAGCATCGTCTACGGCGCGCTGCTCGCGGTGGGCCAGCGGGACATCAAGCGCCTGGTGGCGTACGCGTCGATCTCGCACTTCGGCTTCATCATCCTGGGCATCTTCGCGATGACCAGCCAGGGCCAGTCGGGCGCGACGCTGTACATGGTCAACCACGGCATCTCCACGGCCGCGTTGATGCTGGTGGCCGGCTTCCTGATCTCCCGGCGCGGTTCGCGGCTCATCGCGGACTACGGGGGAGTGCAGAAGGTCGCCCCGGTGCTCGCCGGCACCTTCCTGATCGGCGGGCTCGCGACCCTGTCGCTGCCGGGCCTGGCGCCGTTCGTGAGCGAGTTCCTGGTCCTGGTCGGCACGTTCGCGCGCTACCCGGCGATCGGCATCATCGCCACCTTCGGCATCGTCCTCGCCGCGCTCTACGTCCTCGTCCTCTACCAGAGGACGATGACCGGGCCGGTGAAGCCCGAGGTCTCCTCGATGCCGGACCTGCGCGCGCGTGAACTCGTGGTCGTGACACCCCTGATCATCCTGTTGATCTTCCTGGGCGTCTATCCCAAGCCGGTCACCGACATCGTCAACCCGGCGGTGAAGTCGACCTTGTCCGACGTACACAAGAAGGACCCCCAGCCCGAGGTGGAGGCCGCCAAGTGAGCGCAGCAGCCGTCCACAGCCTGTGGACAACCGCGGCCGACCCGATCTCCAAGATCGACGCGCCGAAGATCGAATACGGGCAACTGTCGCCCACCCTGATCATCCTCGGCGCGGCGATCGTCGGCGTGCTGGTCGAGGCCTTCGTGCCGCGCAAGTCCCGTTACTACGCCCAGGTGTTCGTCTCCGCCGTCGCGCTCTGCGCCGCCTTCGCGGCGGTCGTGGCCCTCGCGGCGGACGGATACGGCACCACCAAGGCGCGCATCGCGGCGATGGGCGCGATCGCGGTCGACGGACCGGCCCTGTTCCTGCAGGGCACGATCCTGCTCGTCGGCCTGGTGGGCCTGTTCACCTTCGCCGAGCGGCGCCTGGACCCGGAAGCGCACGGAAACCGCGTCGACTCGTTCGCCGCGCAGGCCGCCTCCGTGCCGGGCAGCGACAGCGAGAAGGCCGCCGTCAAGGCCGGGTTCACCACCACAGAGGTCTTCCCGCTGCTGCTCTTCGCGGTCGCCGGAATGCTGGTCTTCCCCTCGGCGAACGACCTGCTGACCCTCTTCATCGCCCTGGAAGTGTTCTCGCTCCCGCTGTACCTGATGTGCGCGCTGGCCCGCCGCAACCGGCTCATGTCGCAGGAAGCCGCGGTCAAGTACTTCCTGCTCGGCGCGTTCGCCTCCGCGTTCACGCTGTTCGGCATCGCGCTGCTCTACGGCTACGCGGGCTCGGTGTCGTACGCGACGATCGCGCAGGTCGTCGACGGCACGGTCACCAATGTGGACCCGGCGCTCGCCGACACCATGGGCAACGACGCGCTGTTGCTCATCGGCGCGGCGATGATCGTCATGGGCCTGCTGTTCAAGGTCGGCGCGGTGCCGTTCCACATGTGGACGCCCGACGTCTACCAGGGCGCGCCGACCCCGGTCACCGGCTTCATGGCGGCGGCCACGAAGGTGGCGGCGTTCGGCGCGCTGCTGCGCCTGCTCTACGTCGTCCTGCCGGGCCTGCGCTGGGACTGGCGGCCGGTCATGTGGGCCGTCGCGATCGTCACCATGCTGGGCGGTGCGATCGTGGCGATCACGCAGACCGACATCAAGCGGCTGCTGGCGTACTCGTCGATCGCGCACGCGGGCTTCATCCTCGCGGGTGTCATCGCGACCACGCCCGACGGCGTCTCGTCGGTCCTGTTCTACCTGGGCGCGTACTCCTTCGTGACCGTCGGCGCCTTCGCCGTGGTGACGCTGGTGCGCGACGCGGGCGGCGAGGCGACCCACCTGTCCAAGTGGGCGGGGCTCGGCCGCCGTTCACCCTTGGTGGCGGCCGTGTTCGCGGTGTTCCTGCTGGCCTTCGCCGGCATCCCGCTGACCTCGGGCTTCGCCGGGAAGTTCGCCGTGTTCAAGGCGGCGGCGGAGGGCGGCGCGGCTCCGCTGGTCGTCGTCGGTGTGATCTCGTCCGCGATCGCCGCGTTCTTCTACATCCGCGTCATCGTGCTGATGTTCTTCAGCGAGCCGCGGCCCGACGGCCCCACGGTCGCCGTGCCGTCGCCGCTGACGATGACGACGATCGGGGTCGGCGTGGCGGTCACGCTGGTCCTCGGTGTGGCGCCGCAGTACTTCCTGGACCTGGCCAACCAGGCGGGAGTGTTCGTGCGCTGACGAGCGGTACATGAGCGGCGGGCCCCGGTTCCCTTCGAGGGAACCGGGGCCCTTCGCGCGCGACCGGCTCAGGTCGTCGGGCAGACGACCAGGGGGTTCCAGGGCGCGAACAGGCCCTCGGAGTTGGGCTTGTAGATCCAGGCGTGGAGGGTGAAGAAGCCGGGGAGCTGGTCCTTCTGGAAGGTCTGCCCGAACAGCGTCGGCGCGGCCTGCCCCTCGTCCTCCACGACCCACTCCACGGCGACCAGCTTGCGCCCGCCGGTGAAGTCGGACACGTCCGCCCACGCGTTCCTGGACCCCTCCGAGTACAGCAGGGCCGCCGGCTTCTCCGGATCGACCGAACCGATGTTCGCCTTGTTGAGGTAGTGGTAGCCCATGCCGCCCTCGGTCGGGTCGGCGACGCACTCGTCGGTGCGTACGTAGCCGCCGGCCGCGGCGGACGCCTCGTACCCGTACTTGGAGGTGGCCTGGTACGTCTTGCTCAGCTCGGTCCACACGGACGGGTCGGGATCATCGGGCGCGGCGTGGGCCGGGGCGGCGGTCAGCGCGAAGGCCGCGGCCGTCGCCACCGCGATGGCGGCCTTGACGGCGCCCTGCAGGGACCGAGGGGACATGGTGGGGCTCCTTGACTTCGGGAGGCGTCCGCACGCACGGCGCGCCGTCCGTTCGGTGGCGTGGCGGACCTCCCCCGTCCCGCACCGGCAGCATGTCCCGGCCGGATCCGTCGCGCCATGTGACGGAGCCATTCGAATGACCACACCCCGTAACCGTCACCAGCCTGTGGATAACTCCATGGCTGTCAGTCCGGGCCCCTATCGTGGACGCAGTGGTCGAGGGACGACGTACGGGGGACGGGACGATGCGTGGGATGGGCGGGATCAGCGAGATGCCAGGGGTCACGGAGAGCGAAGCGCTCTCCACCTTGCACCGGGTCTTCGGATACGAGACCTTCCGCGGCGAACAGGAAGAGGTCATCGAGCATGTCGTGGCCGGCGGCGACGCCGTGGTCCTCATGCCGACCGGCGGCGGCAAGTCGCTGTGCTACCAGATCCCGGCCCTGGTCAGACCCGGCACGGGCGTGGTGGTCTCGCCGCTGATCGCGCTGATGCAGGACCAGGTGGACGCGCTGCGGGCCCTCGGGGTCAACGCCGGTTTCATGAACTCCACGCAGGACTTCGACGAGCGGCGCGTGGTCGAGGCCGAGTTCCTGGCCGGCGAGCTGGACGTGCTGTACATGGCGCCGGAGCGGCTGCGCCTCGACTCCAGCCTGGACCTGCTCTCCCGCGGCAAGATCTCGGTCTTCGCGATCGACGAGGCGCACTGTGTCTCCTCGTGGGGCCACGACTTCCGCCCCGACTACCTCACCCTCTCCGTCCTGGGCGAGCGCTGGCCGGACGTCCCCCGGATCGCGCTCACGGCGACGGCCACGCACGCCACGCACCAGGAGATCACCGCGCGGCTCGGCATGCCGAACGCCCGCCACTTCGTGGCGAGCTTCGACCGCCCCAACATCCAGTACCGGATCGTCCCGAAGGCCGATCCCAAGAAGCAGCTGCTGAACTTCCTGCGCGAGGAGCACCCGGGCGACGCGGGCATCGTGTACTGCCTCTCGCGCAACTCCGTCGAGAAGACGGCGGAGTTCCTCTCCCGCAGCGGCGTCGAGGCGGTGCCGTACCACGCGGGCCTGGACGCGGGCACCCGCGCGGCGAACCAGTCCCGCTTCCTGCGCGAGGAAGGCCTGGTGGTCGTCGCGACGATCGCCTTCGGCATGGGCATCGACAAGCCGGACGTCCGCTTCGTCGCCCACCTCGACCTGCCCAAGTCGGTCGAGGGCTACTACCAGGAGACGGGCCGCGCGGGCCGTGACGGTCTGCCCTCCACGGCCTGGATGGCCTACGGCCTCAACGACGTCATACAACAGCGCAAGATGATCCAGTCCAGCGAGGGCGACGAGGCGTTCCGCCGCCGCGCCGCCGCCCACCTGGACTCGATGCTGGCCCTGTGCGAGACGGCCGCGTGCCGCCGGGGCCAGCTGCTCGCCTACTTCGGCCAGGACCCCGACGCGAGCGGCTGCGGCAACTGCGACACCTGCCTCACCCCGCCGGAGACCTGGGACGGCACGGTCGCGGCTCAGAAGGTGCTGTCCACGGTGGTGCGGCTGCAGCGCGAGCGGGGGCAGAAGTTCGGCGCGGTGCAGATCATCGACATCCTCATGGGCCGGCGTTCGGCCAAGGTGATCCAGTTCGACCACGACCAGCTGTCCGTGTTCGGCATCGGCGAGGACCTCGCGGAGGCCGAGTGGCGGGGCGTCGTACGGCAGTTGCTCGCGCAAGGGCTGCTCGCGGTCGAGGGCGACTACGGCACGCTGGTGCTGACCGAGGCCAGCGGAACGGTGCTGCGGCGCGAGCGGGAGGTCCCGCTGCGCAAGGAGCCGAAGAAGCCGGCGGGCGCCAAGTCGGGCTCCTCGTCCGGCAGTCGGGGCGACCGCAAGGCCAAGGCCGCGGCGGCGGAGCTGCCGGAGGCGCTGCAGCCGGCCTTCGAGGCGCTACGGGCCTGGCGTGCCGAACAGGCCCGCGAACAGGGCGTCCCGGCCTACGTCATCTTCCACGACGCCACCCTCCGCGAGATCGCCACGGTCTGGCCGACGTCGGTGTCCCAGCTCGGCACGATCAGCGGAGTCGGCGAGAAGAAGCTGGCGACGTACGGGGAGGGCGTGATCGGGGTACTGGCGGGGCTGGGGGACGCGCCGGAGGTGGCCCCTACGGCGACGGCGGTTCCGGCGCAGGCGCCGGCGGCAGCGGCTACGGCGGCACCCAGATCGACGGCGGCTACGAGAACGACGGCAGCGGCAAGAGCGACGCCGACTCCGGCCGCTGCCGCCGATCCGGGTGCCGACTACTGGCCCGAGATGGACATGGAGCCGGAGCCGGAGGACTGGATATAGGGACTGGCCGTCGGCTCGGAGTGCTGGGCGCTTCACAGCGAAGCGCCCCGCACGCCCCGTCACAACGCCCCCGTCACAACGCCCGTGACGCATACGCCCTGACGTCCGCGTCCGTATCCGTCGCGGCCGTGGCGAGGGCCGCTCGGGCATCCTCGGTGGTGCTGTGCCGGGTCAAGGCCAGGACGGCGGCCTTGCGGACGTCGGCGTTCGCGTCGGCGAGGGCCTTCGCGAGGGCCGGGACGGCCAGGTCCGGGTCGGCGGCGGACAGGGCGGTCGCGGCGCCTGACCTGACCTGCCAGGCGGGGTCTGACAACGCGGCCACGGCGTGGGCGGTGAGCGGAGCCGGGCAGCCGGTCGTGCCGAGTGCGCCGTAGGCGGCGCCCTGGACCAACGGGTCGGGGTCGTTGGTGAGTTGGGCGAGGGCGGCGAGGACCACGCCGGCCGCCCCCCGAGTCCCCGTCACCGTCGCCAACGCCTTCGCGATCGTCACGCGGACCTCGCGGGACGGGTCGTCGGTGGCGCGGGCCAGTTCGAGGGCGGCGTCGACCGAGACCAGGGCGCGTACGGCCTCGATGCGGACGGCGATGTCGGGGTCGGAGAGGCAGGGGGAGAAGAGCACGGCGTCACCCAGGTGCAGGGCGCGCAGGACGTCGAGGGAGGCGGCGCGGACGACCGGGTCGGACTCGGCCAGGGCGGCGACCAGGCCGTCACGGAGGGCGGGGTCGGGCGGAAGCGTCTCGACGAGTTCGCGCAGGGAGGCGGCGGCCGCGGCCCGGACTTCGGGGGCGATGTCGCGGAGGGACGCGGCGAGGGCGGGGCCCGTGCCCGGCGGGACCGTCTCGGTGAGGACGGCTACGGCCTCGCGGCGGACGGCGGCGGCGGGGTCGGTCAAGTAGGGCCGCAGGGAGTCGAGTTCGGGCTGTTCGTCGGCGAGGGCGACCAGTTCCAGGAGGCGTCGGGAGGACTCCTCGGGGCGGGGCTCGGGGGAGTTCGGGACGGAGGCGCGGTTCGGGTCCGCACCCTCCGTACCGCCTGCACCCTCCGTACCGCCTGCACCCCCTGTACCGCCCGCACTCTCCATGCCGTCCGCACCCGCGGCGACCGGGGCCAGGTCCCGGGAGCCGGCGGTGGCGACGTCCTCGGCGTGGACCTCGCCGAGGTGACGGGAAGGGCCGCCGACGGGCGTGAACTCGTCGATGGGGACCAGGTAGGGAGCCACGGGACGGGCCGTGAACTCCATCGCACCAGAGGGGGACTTGTGCAGATCGAGGTGGTGGAACCAGGACGCGTCGTCGCGATGCGGGTGGTCGAGACGGTCGTGGTAGAGGCCCCAGCGGGACTCCGTGCGGGCGAGGGAAGCGCGCGCGGCCATCTCGGCGCAGTCGCGGATGAAAGAGACCTCGGCGCAGCGCATCAGTTCGTGCGGGGTGCGCGCGCCCATCTCCGCGATGTCGGCGTGCATGCGCTCGAACGCCTCCAGGGCCAGGGAGAGCCGGGCGCCGGACTTGGGCGGGGCCACGTAGTCGTTCACGAAGCGGCGCAGTTTGTACTCGACCTGGGTCTGCGGCGGGCCGTCCGGGTTGCCCAGCGGGCGGTAGATCAGTTCGTGCGCCTCGCGGAGCTGGTCGGCCGGCAACTCCCCTTCGTAGGCCGAGTACTGGGACGCGTCCGCGCCCGCGAGGTCGCCGAAGACGAACGCGCCGATCATGTAGTTGTGCGGCACGCAGGCCAGGTCGCCGGCGGCGTACAGGCGGGGGACGGTCGTGCGGGCGTGGTCGTCGACGCGGACGCCGGAGGCGGAGTGGCCGCCGCACAGGCCGATCTCGGAGATGTGCATCTCGACGTCGTGGGTGCGGTAGTCGTGGCCGCGCCCTTCATGGAAGGTCCCGCGCGTGGGCCGCTCCGTCGAGTGCAGGATCGACTCCAGGGCGGAGATCGACTCCTCCGGGAGATGGCTCAGCTTCAGGTACACGGGCCCGCGGTCCGACGCCACCTCCGCCGCGAACTCGGCCATCATCTGGCCGGACCAGTAGTCGGAGTCGACGAAGCGTTCGCCGTGCCGGTTGACCTGGTAGCCGCCGAAGGGGTTGGCGACGTAGGCGCAGGCGGGGCCGTTGTAGTCCTTGATCAGCGGGTTGATCTGGAAGCACTCGATGCCGGTGAGCTCGGCGCCCGCGTGGTACGCCATCGCGTAGCCGTCGCCCGCGTTGGTCGGGTTCTCGTAGGTGCCGTAAAGGTAACCGGAGGCGGGCAGACCGAGCCGGCCGCAGGCGCCGGTGGCCAGGATCACCGCGCCCGCGCGGACCGAAACGAAGCCGCCCGTACGGGTGTTGAAGCCGGCCGCCCCCACGGCCCGGCCCTCCGCCGTCAGCACTCGCACCGGCATCACCCGGTTCTCGATCCGGATCCGCTCGCGCATCTCGCGCCGCCGCAACTGCCGGTACAGGACCTTCTTGACGTCCTTGCCCTCCGGCATCGGCAGCACGTACGAGCCCGAGCGGTGGACCTGGCGGACCGCGTACTCGCCGTGCTCGTCCTTCTCGAACTTCACGCCGTACGACTCCAGTCGCTGCACCATGCCGAAGCCGCGGGTGGCGGTCTGGCGGACGGTGGACTGGTCGACGATGCCGTCGTTGGCGCGGGTGATCTCGGCGACGTAGTCGTCGGGCTCGGCGCGGCCGGGGATGACCGCGTTGTTGACGCCGTCCATGCCCATGGCGAGCGCGCCGGAGTGCCGGACGTGGGCCTTCTCCAGCAGGATCACGTCCGCGCCGTGCTCGGCGGCGGTCAGGGCGGCCATCGTGCCGGCGGTGCCGCCGCCGATGACGAGGACGTCACAGGTCAGTTCCTCGGCGTCGGCGAGCGCGGGGATCTCCAGGGGCGTGGTCGCGGGAGTCGCCGGGGGAGTGTGCACAGGAGTCGCCGGGGGCGTGTTCACGGGGGTCACCGAAGGGCCTTTCAGGTACTGGGTCAGGTACCGAGCGAGGTGAGCACGTCGCGCCGCAGCGCGACGCGCGCCGGGTCGTCGTGCGCGGTACGGTCGCGCGGGCGCGGCACTTCGCGTACGGCGGTCAGCCGGCCGGCGCCTAGGAGGGCCACGCGGTCGCCGAGGAAGAGGGCCTCGTCCACGTCGTGGGTGACGAAGACGACGGTCGCGCCCGTGCCGCGCAACACCTCCACCAGCAGGTCCTGCATGCCGGCCCGGGTCTGGGCGTCGAGGGCGCCGAAGGGCTCGTCCATGAGGACGGCACGGGGCGCTCCCGCGAGCGCACGGGCGAGTTGGGCGCGCTGGCGCTGCCCGCCGGATACGCGGTGCGGCAACTGTCGAGCGAGCGGGGTGAGTCCGATGCGGTCGAGCCAGGAATCGGCCTGGGTACGGCGTTCGGTGCGCGACAACCCCTTGATGGCGAGGGGGAGTTCGACGTTGGCGCGCAGGGAGCGCCAGGGCAGGAGGGCGTCCTCCTGGAAGACCAGGGCGCGGTCGGCGGCGGGCCCCGTCAACGGACGTTCGTCCTGGGTGACTTCACCGGCGAGCGGCGACAGCAGCCCGGCGAGCGTGCGCAACAGGGTCGACTTGCCGCAGCCGGAGGCGCCGACGACGGTGAGGATCTCGCCGGGGGAGACGGCGAGGTCCACGGCGTCGAGCACGGGCGCGCCCGGTCGGCCGAGGGCGGCCCGGCGCAGGGCGAGTGCGGCGCCGGTGCGGGGGGATGCCGGGCGGGTGCCGGACGAGTCGGTTGGGCGCGTGCCGGACGAGTCGCTTGGGTGCGTGCCCGACACCTCGGTTGGGCGGGCACCGGAAGAGTCGGCCGTGCGGACCTCAGACGAGCTGGTCATGGGGCACGTCCTCCTTGCTCCCGTTGTTCCTGTTGCGCCTGTTACTCCCGGGGGCGACCGGCGTGGAGGCGGTGGCGGAGGCGGTACCGGCGCTACGCGCTCGCCGCGTAGGGCGCCCGACGGCCACGTACGACGTCCGGGGCAACCAGCGCGTCAGCCGCCGCCCCAGCAGTTCGACCGCCGTGGACGTGAGCCAGCCGAGGACGCCGATCGTGACCATGCCGACGAAGACGCCCGGGTAGTTGACGATCGTGTAGTCCTGCCAGGTGCGGTAACCGACGCCGTACTGGCCGGAGATCATCTCGGCGGAGATCACGCAGATCCACGAGACGCCGATGCCGACCGACAGGCCGCCGAAGATGCCGGGCAGCGCACCCGGCAGCACGACCGAGCCGAGCACGCGCCACCGGCCGCCGCCCATGGTGCGAACCGCCTCCTCCCACACGGGAGTCAGGGCACGGACGGCGTGCCGGGTGGAGACCAGGACCGGGAAGAAGGCGGCGGTGCAGGTGATGAAGACGATGCCCTGTTCGTTGGAGGGGAAGAGGAGGATCGCGACGGGCACGAGGGCGATGGCCGGGATCGGGCGCAGGACTTCGAGGACCGGACCGAGCAGGTCCTCGGCGAGCCGCGAGCGCGCCACGAGCACGCCGGTGGCCACCCCCAGGACGGCGGCGAGCAGAAAGCCGGTGAGGATACGGGTGAGGCTGTCGGTGAGGTCCGTCCAGTAGTCGGGGCCGGACACCCGGTCGGCGAAGGCGCGGGCCACGTCGGCGACCGTGGGGAACTGCGAGAAGCGCAGCCACAGGTCGACGTCCAGGCTGGTCAGCAGCTGCCAGATGCCGAGGGCGGCGGCGAGCGAGCCGAGTCGCAGCGCGTACCGGGCCGCCTGTTTCGCGGGCCCGCTCACGACGCCTGCTCCAGCGCATCGGCGTATGTGATGACGCGAGCGCCCCCATGCCCGGAGACGTACGCCTTCGCGGTCGCCGGTGCCACGAACGGCAGCAACTCCTCGCCATCAGCCACCCACACCGCCTTGTCGGCGAACCACAGGGTGCCGGTGGTGGCGTCGGGCACGTAGGCGGCACGGATGCCGTTCCGGTGCCGGCCCACGTAACTCAACAACTCGGCCGGAGACTTGAAGGCGAGCGTCTTTTCCGAACCCTTCGGCCACACCTCGCTCGCGGCGGCAGCCGGCTCCGCGGCGAGTTGCGTGGCGTAGCCCGCGCCGAGGGCCTTCTTGACGTACTGGTCGTCGACGAAGGCGTCCACGTCGACGTCACCGGTCAGCTTCGCCGCCTTCAGGACGGAGACGTCTTTCTTGAGGGCGGCGACGAGTCGGGGCTTGATGGCCGGGTCGAAGGTGGCGATGCCGTGGGCGCCGTTGTAGAGGTAGACGACCTCGGCGGGCAGCTCGGTGGCCTTGGCGACCTTCTCGGCGGCGGCGACGGGGTGGGCGTTCAGGTAGTCCGTCGCCTCGGACTGGGCCTTGAGAAAGGCCTGAAGGACGGCGGGGCGCCGCTTGGCGAAGTCCTCGCGGGCGGTGACGCCGTGGAAGGTGGGGAGGTTCAGCTGGGCACCGTCGTACAGGGCCTTCGCCTTGCCCTGATAGGTGAGCAGGCCGGGCCAGGCGACGAACTGGGAGAGCGCGTCCACGCTGCCGGCGGCGAGGGCCGAAGCGCCCACCGCCGGCTGCTGGTTGAGCTTCTCGATGCCCTCGTCGGGGTCGATGCCGGCCTCCTGGAGGGCGCGTACGAGGGTGCCGTCGGCGGCCGAGCCGATGCTCGTGGAGACCTTCTTGCCCTTCAGGTCCGTGAGGGAGGTGAGTGCGGAGTCGGGTGCGGTGACGACGGTGTTGAGGCCGCCGCGGAGGTTGTAGCCGGTGACGGAGACCAGTCGGGTCGGCTTGCCGAGCTGCTTGCCGCGGGCCGCGTTGATGAGCAGCGGGAAGTCGCCCATCGAACCGATGTCGATCTTCCCGGCGGTCATCTGGGCGGTGATGGGGGCGCCGGTGGCGTAGTCCTGCCAGTCGACCTTGTAGGTGTGGCCGTCATGGAGGGCGTTGAGGTCCCTCTCGAAGTAGCCGAGGGAGCGCAGAAGGGTTCCCGCGGTGACCGTGTTGATGGTCTTGGACTGGTAGCCGACGGTGACCGTCACCGTGCTGCCGCTACCGGCCTCCGCGCTGCCGCCGCAGCCGGACAGGGGGAGCAGCAGAGCGGCCGTGGACAGGACAACTGCCGTGCGTTTCATGGGAGTTCGGACCTCTCACCGGAGGAGATAGGGCATGTTGACCGTCACGGCTCCGGTGGGACAGCGGGCCGCGCACGGGCCGCAGTACCAGCACTCGTCGACATGCATGTAGGCCTTGCCGTTGCTCTCGTCGATGGCGAGGGAGTCCAGGGGGCACATGTCGACGCAGAGCGTGCAGCCGTCGATGCACTTCGACTCGTCGATGGTCACGGGCACGTCGGCCCGCTGGGGCGCCAAAGGCATGGCTGTCTCCAGGAAGGTCCAGCAAGAGGGGCGAGAGGGGTGGGTCGGAAAGGGAGAGCTGTGATCAGAGGGAGCGGTGCAGGAGGCCGCTCATCGTGATGCGGTCGCCGCGGAAGCGGATGAACTCCAGGTCGACCGGGCGGCCGTCGTCGAGATGCGTGAGACGTTCCAGCATCAGGACGGCCGCGCCGCGCGGGGCTTCGAGTACGGCGGCGGAGTGGGTGTCCGCGTTCACCGCCTCCAGGGTGATCTCGGCGTGCCCGAGGGAGTGGCCGGTGATGGCTTCCAGGAGGCGGAAGACGTCGGTGTTCTCCAGGTCGGCGCCGAGCAGGGAGGTGCCGATGTCGAGCGGGATGTAGGTGAGGTCGAGCGAGAGGGGGAGGCCGTCCAGGCGGCGCAGACGTTCGATGTAGAGGACGTCCGAGCCGGGCGGGACGTGCAGGCGTTCGGCGACCGGTGCGGGTGCGGAGGCGGGGCCCATCGTGCGGACCTCGTTGGTGACCCGGCCGTGTTCGCGCAGGGTCTCCGCGAGGCCCATCAGCCGGTCCAGGCCGTGCGGGTACTTCTCGGCGACCACCACGGTGCCGACACCGGGCAGCCGTTCCACCAGCCCCTCGGCCCTGAGCAGGTCCAGGGCCTCACGGACGGTGTTGCGGGTGGCGCGGTAGTCGGCGGCGAGGGTCGTCTCGTGCGGGAGCGTGCCGTCCGGGAACCCGCCGGCCAGCAGCTGGTGGCGGAGCAGGTCGGCGAGCTGCCGTGCCTGGTCGGCGCGCAGCCGGCGCCGCGCACGGTGGGCGGCGACGGTGGTCGCACCCTGCCCTGCGTGGTCCCGGACGCGCTCGCTGGATGGCATGTCTCGAACCATAGCGAGCCGGTAGGGAAGGGAGTGTTGCGAGAGTGTTGCGCCACCAAGGGCTCCGCCGGTGGGGCGGTTGACCTGGGGAAACGGGGGCTGTCCGGCTACATCTGCCACTGCCCGCCAGGACGGTGCCTCTTGCCGCCGGTCCGCGCCCGTCCGGCCCGGCCGGCGTTCGGCGGTCAGCCCAGCGCCGTCAGTCCGGGAGCGAACGTGATCAGCAGCGGCAGCAGCGGCACAAGCGTCGCCACCGTCGCGGTGAGGGCCCGGTGACGGCGGCCGAGGCGAGCCGGAGGCTGCAGCAGTCGGTCCACCCGCTCGCCCAGCAGCCGGTGACTGGAGGCACAGGAGAGAACACCCCGGTGCTGGTTCAGCTCGATCAGGGCCAACGCCGTGGTGAGGTGACCGCAGCGACGCGACGCCGTGTCGTCCGCCGCGAGCTCCACCAGGCGGTGCGTCTGGTCGCAGAAGTGGGCGAAGAGCGGCACCCGGGGAAAGCCCGTCGCGAGCGCCGTCGACAGATGCAGCAGCCAGTCGTGGTGAGCGCGAGCGTGATCGCGCTCGTGAGTGAGGACCGATTCCAGCTGAGGGTCGGTGAGGCGGTGCAGAGCGCCGGTGGTGACCACCAGCTGGGGCGGGTGGCCCGGCATCCACCAGGCGTCCGGGTACTCGTCCTCCAGCACCAGGAGCGGCCCGCGTGCCGCCTCCTCCAGGCCGGCGGGCAGTTCGGGCGCGCGCTCGCGCAACCGGGCCCGGGCCTGGCCGCGGTGCCGGCGCGCCTCGACCAGCTCGCGGGCGAGCATCGCCGTCGTCCAGGCCGCGCCGCAGGCCAGCAGCAGGGTCAGGGCGGCGGCCCAGACCGGCGCGGCGGACAGGTCGTAGGCCGCGGTCACGGCGGGCGGCGCCGGCGCGAAGACGTGGTCGCGGACGGTGTGGAAGACGGCGGCCGCGCCCAGCACGAGCGCCGTCAGACAGCACAGCAGGACGGTGGCCACCAGGCACTGCCACACCCACAGCGCGACCACGGGTTCCCGGTCGGGCCACCCGGCCCGGACCAGGGCACGCGGCACCGGCACGGCGGCCGTGAGGGCGACGACGCTCAGCAGGAGCAGGCAGACGGTCATGCCATCGGTCATGCCATGGGCTCCGGATCCTGGTCGGAGGAAGGAGAGGTGCGGTTCGGGGCGACGGGCTCGGCGCGCGTTCCGCCGACGGCCTGTCCGCCCGCCGCCAGTATGCCGGTGCCGGAGCCGAACGTCAGGACATGGGAAAGACCCACTACGCCCCGTACGACCCCCGTCACACCCACCTCACCCTTCCCCCGTCACCCCGGCCATCCCCTCACACCCTCCCCGCCACGATCCGCCCGGTCACCTCGCCCAACCCCACCCGGACCCCGCCCGGCCCCGGTGCCCACGCCGAGAGCGTGACGACGTCCCCGTCCTCCAGGAACGTCCGCTTGCCGTCGGGGAGTTCCAGGGGTTCGGTCCCGTTCCAGGTCAGCTCCAGCAAGGAGCCGCGCTGCGACCGCTCGGGCCCGCTCACCGTGCCGGAGCCGTAGAAGTCCCCGGTGCGCAGGGAGGCGCCGTTGACGGTCATGTGGGTCAACTGCTGGGCGGCCGTCCAGTACATGGTGGAGAACGGCGGCTCGGAGACGACATGGCCGTTGATCGCGACGGAGATCCGGATGTCGTAGCCGCCCGGGTCGATCCCCGAGGCGCCGTCGTCCAGGTACGGCAGCAACGCGTGCGTGCGCTCCGGCGGCGCCACCGCGGCCTCCTCCAGTGCGTCCAGAGGCGTGATCCACGCCGACACCGAGGTGGCGAACGACTTGCCGAGGAACGGGCCGAGGGGGACGTACTCCCAGGCCTGGAGGTCGCGTGCGGACCAGTCGTTGAGCAGGCAGAGCCCGAAGACGTGGTCCCGGAAGTCGCCGAGCGCCACCGACCCGCCCATCGGCGAGGGCGCGCCCACCACGAAGCCGACCTCCGCCTCGATGTCCAGGCGGACGGAGGGGCCGAAGACGGGTGCCGGGTCGGTGGGGGCCTTGCGCTGCCCCGACGGTCGTACGACATCCGTGCCCGAGACCACGACCGTGCCGGAGCGGCCGTGGTAACCGATGGGCAGGTGCTTCCAGTTGGGGGTCAGCGGGTCGGGGGCGTCCGGGCGGAAGATCCGGCCGACGTTCCGCGCGTGGTTCTCGGACGCGTAGAAGTCGACGTAGTCCGCGACCTCGAAGGGGAGGTGGAGCGTGACCGACGACAGCGGGTACAGGAAGGGCGCGATCGTCTCCTGGTGCGCCGGGACCGTCACCCAGGCCGTCAGTGCGCGGCGGACGTCCGACCAGGCCGTGGGGCCGGCCGCGAGCAGCGGGTTCAGCGAGGGGCGTGCCAGCAGGGCCGCGTACGGCGAACCGAGCGCCCGTGCCGCCGCGCCCGCGTCGAGGACGTGGTCGCCCAGCCGGACGCCCACCGTCCGCCCGCCGAAACCGTCGACGGATCCATCAGCGGGTCCGGCCTCTGCTCCCGCGCGCGAGAAGACGCCGTACGGAAGGTTGTGGACACCGAAAGGGTCGCCCTCGGGGACGTTGAAGGGGGGCATGGGGTGCTGCCTCACTCTCACCATGTGTCGCGTTCTGACATGCGGCCGTGCCACACGTTACGGCCGAGTTGGCTGTCCTGACAGTGTCTAAAGAGTTTGCAATGTCCGAAATGGCCTTGTCGGACGGCCCAATTCCGGCTTAGCGTCCTTTGGGGGACACGGACGGGGTGGGTCCGGTCCGTAGGGGGACGCGTGGGGGGACCCGTGGCCAAAAGTGCTGCCAGTTTGCCTTTTGAGGCTGATCGTGAAGTGCCTGGCCTGATCGTGAAGTTCGGCGACTATCCGCTGCACCACGGCGGAGTCGGCGCGATCCGCAGCCTCGGCCGCCTCGGCGTACCGATGTACGCGATCACGGAGGACGCGTACACGCCCGCCGCCGCCAGCCGCTATCTCAAGAAGGCCTTCGTCTGGCCGACCACCGGCACGGAGGACCCCGATCACCTGGTGGAGGGCCTGCTGCGCATCGCGCGCCGCATCGGCCGTCCCACCGTGCTCATTCCGACGGACGAGGAGGCCGCCGTCCTGATCGCCGAGCACCAGGACGAACTCACCGGCCTCTTCCTCTTCCCGCGCGTGGAGCGCGCCCTGCCCCGGCATCTGGCCAGCAAGCAGGGCCTGCACGAACTGTGCGTGGAGCACGGCATCCCGAGCCCGACGGCCGCGTTCCCGCAGTCCTACGACGAGATCGTGGACTTTGCCGAGAAGGCCACGTTCCCGGTGGTGGCCAAGAACCGCGAGGCGTTCCTGCGCCGCAGGCGGCCCGCGGTGAACGGCACGACGAGGATCGCCACCCGCGAGGGCCTGCTCACGCTCGCCCGCGACTGGGGCGAGCACCCCGGCGTGATCCTCCAGGAGTATCTCCCGCGGGAGGAGGCCGAGGACTGGATCGTGCACGCCTATTTCGACCAGGACGCCACCCCGCGCGCGATGTTCACAGGAGTGAAGGTCCGCTCCTGGCCACCGCACGCAGGGATGACCGCGAACGCGTATGTCGTCGACAATCCGGAACTCGCGGATCTTGCCGCGCGTTTCATCAAGCAGATCGGCTTCACCGGCATCATCGACCTCGATCTGCGCTTCGACCGACGCGACGGACAGTACAAACTCCTCGACTTCAACCCCCGCATGGGCGCCCAGTTCCGGCTCTTCGAGAGCGAGTCGGGAGTGGACGTGGTCCGCGCCATGCACCTGGATCTGACCGGCCGCTCCGTCCCGGAGGGGGAACAGCGCGCCGGCCACCGGTACATCGTGGAGAACATCGACCTGCCCGCCCTGCTCGCCTACCGCCGCAGCGGCTATACGACGCCGCACGCACCGGCGCGCGCGAGCGGGACGGAGCTGGCCTGGCTCGCGGGTGACGACCCGCTGCCGTTCCTCACGATGCTCACACGCTTCGTGCGACCTGGCGCGAAGCACCTGTATCAGCTGTGGCGCACCAACCGCCGCGGCAGCACGACCGGTTCGGGCGGCTAGCCGGCCATCAGCAGTCAAGCCGGCAGCAGGTCAGTCAGCGGTATCGGCCGCCCGAGCCGTCCACGAAGTGGCGAATTGAACGTCCTGGGGAGGGACTTCGTGTTGCAACCGGTAGCTGTCATCGGCGCCGGGCCGTTCGGCCTGTCGACCGCCGCCCATCTGCGAGCCCGCGGCATTCCGGTCCGCGTCTTCGGCGACCCCATGGTCAGTTGGCGTGACCACATGCCCGTCGGCATGCTGCTCAAGTCGACCCCGGTCGCCTCCAACCTTGATGCCCCGCAGCCGGGGCACACCCTCGTCGACTACTGCGACGCGGCGGGCATACCCCGCCTGGTCACCGACGAGGACATCATCCCGGTCGAGACCTTCATCGCCTACGGCGAGTGGTTCCGGCAGAAGCTGGTGCCCGAGCTGGAGCAGGTGCGGGTGGTCTCCGTCGACCGGCGTGACGGCGGCGGCTTCGACCTGAAGCTGGACTCGGGCGAGTCGTTCACCGCCCGCGCCGTCGTCGTGGCCACCGGCCTGTCCGGCCTCGCGCAACTGCCCCCGGAGCTCGCGGCCGCCGCGCCGGACGGACCGACCCCCGTGGGCCCGGTCTCGCACAGCTCCCAGCAGCACGACCTCACGCGCTACGCCGGCAAGGAGCTGATCGTCGTCGGCGCGGGCCAGTCCGCGCTGGAGACGGCGGCGCTGGCGGCGGAGGCGGGCGCGCGGGTGCGGGTGGTCTCCCGCGGCCGCGGCCGGGTCGCCTTCGGGGCACCGCCCTGGCAGCAGCCGAAACTGCGCCCCGAGTCGCCGTTCGGCCGCGCCTGGTCGCTGTGGGCGCTCAGCTACTACCCGCAGCCCTACCGCTACCTCCCGGCCCGGACCCGCCACTATCTCGTCCGCCGCGTCCTCGGCCCGCTCGGCGCCTGGTGGCTGCGCGACCGCTTCGAGGGCAAGATCCAGGTCAGCGAGGTCGACCGCATAGTCGGCGCCGACGCGAGCGACGGCACCCCCACCCTCACGGTCCGCACGCACGCCGGCGGCAGCGAGCGGCTCACCGCAGACCACGTCATCGCGGCCACCGGATACCGCGTCGACATCGCGGCGATGGACTTCCTCGGCCACGAACTGCGCACCCACCTCGCGGTGAGCCGTGGCGCGCCGAAGCTGGGCGCGGGATACGTCTCGTCGATCCCGGGCCTGTACTTCACGGGCCTGCCGGCCGCGTCCTCGTACGGCCCGGTGATGCGGTTCGTGTGCGGGACGGAGTTCGCGTCACCGCGGCTGGCCGGTCATCTGGCGGCGGCGCACGGGTAGTCGAGTCGCGGCGCACGCTCGGAGGGGGTGACTCCGTTTAAGGCTGGGCTGAAAGGTGTGGCGTGCCCGGAAGGGCGCCGACAGCCTTGAAGGACCGGGACCTACGAACGTCCCGGTCCGACAGGGGGTTCACACACCATGCTCGACAGACCACGACGTCCGCTGCTCGGTGGGCTCGGTGCCCTGGCCCTCGCCCTGGCCGCCGTGTTCACGACCGGTCCGGCCCAGGCGGCTTCGCCGGACCACGACCTGAGCCAGCTGCGCCAGGGCGACCGGATCATGACCATGCCGGCCGCGCCACCGTCGCTCGCCTCCACCGCGGCGGAGGAGCCTCCGACGGCCTGGCCGAAGCCCGACAAGATCGTGCACGTCCCGGCCGCCGCCTCCCTCAACTGCACCAGCGGCAACCTCTGCGTGTCGGTCTTCGACCACACGACGGGGGACTACGTGGTCTTCTTCCTCTACTACTGCGACACCTACGCGCTCTCCAACTTCGTGGGCACCGGCTCGTACCACAACGCCCAGACGGGAGGCGCGGTCGCGCGCTTCTACGGCAAGACAGGCAACCTCATCACGTCCGTCCGGGCGGGGGGCTCCGGCAACGACTACAAGTGGAGCCCCGTCTGGTCCATCAAGAACTGCTGACGCCGGCCTGGCGGGACGGGGTGTCCCGGTACCGGAGGTCTACGCATCCCCCCGGTACCGGCCCAGGGTTCTCAGTCCCGGCAGCGCCCTGTCCCGGAAGTCGAACAGCGCCAGGTTCTCCCACGCGTTACCGGACGTCGGATCGGTCGGGTCCCAGCCGTCGCCTTTCCGGTACGTCCACACCCCCTCCCAATAGCAGTAGCCCAGCCCCTTGCCGCCAGGCACGCCCGCCATCAGGTCGGCCACCGTACGGATCCAGTCCGCCTGTCCCGCCGGCGTCGCCGGATACCCCTCCGTCAGCTGCGACGGGTCGTACAGGATGTCGTTCGTCGCGTCCTCGCTCTCCAGCGTGAACGGGTACGCCGTCTCCGCGATCAGCACCGGCTTGTCGTAACGGGCCGCCAGATCGGCCAAGTTGGCCGCCGCTGCCGCCGGGGTGCCGTGCCAGAACGGGTAGTACGACTGGGCGATGATGTCGAAGTCCACCCCGTCTGCGACCACGTTGTCGTACCACCAACGCGACGTGCCGTTGTCGCCGCCCGAGGCGATGTGGAGCATCGTGCGGATGCGGGGCGTGGTGTCGCGGGCCGCGCTGAGACCGGCCTTGAGGAACGTCGTCAGGTTGCCCCAACCCCCGCCGTCGTCACCCCAGTTCTTGCCGGTCGGCCAGAGCAGGCCGCCGTTGATCTCGTTGCCGATCTGGACCAGGTCCGCCGGGGTGCCCTGGCGGCGCAGCGCGCCCAGTACGTCGGCGGTGTGGTCGTAGACGGCCCGGGTCAGGCCGGCCACATCCAGGTCCGCCCAGGCGGCCGGCTTGGACTGGTGTGCCGGGTCCGCCCAGGTGTCGGAGTAGTGGAAGTCGACCCAGATGCCGATGCCCGCCCGGCGCAACCGCCTGGCCAGCGGCAGGATCCGCTTCTTGGTGTTGTAGCCGTCGGCCGGGTTCACCCAGACCTTGAGGCGGGCGTGCGTGATGCCGGCGTCCGCCAGGATGCAGACCGGATCGTCCCGGCGGCCGTCCGCACGGCGGTACACGGCACCGAGCGCCTCGTCCTTGGGGAGGGAGGAGATGTCCATGCCCCGGATCTCCAACCGGCGCCGCTCACCGGCGAACGCGGGTGCCGCGCCGAACACCGGCACGGCGAGCGCGGCGGCGCCGGCCGCCGTAAGAACACTGCGTCTGCGCATCACAAAGCTTCCCTTCACCAAGTAACCGAAGAAACAGAAGGAACAGAAGGAACAGGCGAGTTGAGCCGAGCTTCAGCGCGGGTCCCGGAACACCTCCACCCCACCCGCCGGCACCGCCGCCCGGCTCCCGTCCGGCAGCACCACCTTCACCTCGCCCCCGGTGTGGTTCACGTAGAACCGGAACGTGCCCGACTCGCCCTCCCGTACGACGAGTTCGACATCGCGGGGCAGGCCGCTGGGGGCGATTCCCGCGTCCGCGAGGGCGAGGTCCACCACGGCCGCCAGGTCCGCGCCGGTCAACCGCGTGGCCAGGTACCACGCGGCCCCCGACCCCACCGCACGCCGGGTCAGCGCCGCCCCGCCCACCCTGCGCCCCTCGGCGAAGACCGCGACCACCTCGCACCCGTCGCCCGGCACCACCACCTCGGACCACAGATCGGCCGCGTACGACTCGGACTCGCCGCCGGATCCGTCGCCGCCCCCGACCCGCCGCACCTGCACCGTCTCGCCCGGCAGCAACGGGTCGAACTCCTCGATCGTCAGGCCGAGTACGTCCCGCAGCGCCCCCGGATACGCCCCCGGATGCAGCGCGTCGTTCTCGTCGACGATCCCCGAGAAGAACGACACCAGCAGCGTCCCGCCCCGCGCCACATACCGCTCCAGATCGGCCCCCACCCCGACCGGCGCCGCGTACAACTGCGGTACCACCAGCAGCGGATACCGCGCCGGGTCCAGGTCCCCCAACCCCGTCGGCGGCAGGAAGTCCACCGTCAAGTGCCGGTCGTAGAGCGCCTCGTAGAAGGAATCCAACCGCTCCCGCGCATCCAGGTCCTGGCTCGGCCGCCACTCCAGGCCCTGCGCCCACCAGGAGTCCCATGACCACACCATCGCCACGTCACCCCGGGTCCGCGTACCCCGCAGGCCGGCCAGGCCCAAGTCCGCGACACGGCGGCCTAGTTCGGTCACCTCCCGCCAGCCCCGGTTGTCCGTCCCCGAGTGCGCCAGCATCGCGGTGTGGAACTTCTCCGCGCCCGACCGCGACTGCCGCCACTGGAAGAACATCGCGCCCTCGGAACCCCGGGCCACGTGCCCCAGTGAGTTGCGGGCCATCTCGCCGGGGCGCTTCGCCGGGTTGTACGGCTGCCAGTTGACCCCGGACGTGGCGTGTTCCAGGAGCAGCCACGGACCACCGCCCGCCACCGAGCGCGTCAAGTCCGCGGCCAGCGCCAGGTTCACGTGCGTGCGGCGGCCGTCGGTCATCAGGTAGTGGTCGTTGGTGACGAGGTCGACCTCCTTCGCCCAGGCCCAGTAGTCGACGGTCTGGCCCTGGCTCGGGGCGACCATGAAGTTGGTGGTGACGGGGACGCCGGGGGAGAGCCGGTGCAGGATGTCCCGCTCGGCGACGAAGTTGGCGCGGGCCTGGGCGTCGGCGAAGCGCCGGTAGTCCAGTTGCTGGGTCGGATTGCAGACGGACGGGGTCGCCCGGGGCGGGGTGATCTCCTCCCACTCGCCGTACTGCTGGCCCCAGAAGGCCGTTCCCCAGGCCTCGTTGAGGGCGTCGAGCGTGCCGTGCCGATCCCGCAGCCAGACCCGGAAGGCGGCCGCGCAGGTGTCGCAGTAACAGGCGAGCACGGGTGCGCCGTACTCGTTGTGGACGTGCCACAGGACCACCGCCGGGTGGCTGCCGTAGCGCTCGGCCAGCGCCCGCGTGATCGTGGCCGCCGCCGTCCGGTACTCCGGGTTGGAGTGGCAGATCGCGCCCCGCGAGCCGAAGGACAGGCGGACGCCCTCGCGGGTCACGGGAAGGGCGTCGGGGTGCGCCCGGTAGAACCACGCCGGCGGTACGACCGTGGGCGTGCCGAGGTTCACCGAGATGCCCGCCTCGTGCAGCAGGCCGATGACCGTGTCGAGCCACTCCCAGTCGTACGCGCCGGGGCGGGGCTCGATGCGGGCCCAGGAGAAGACGCCGAGGGAGACCGTCGTGACCCCGGCCTCGCGCATCAGCCGTACGTCCTGCTCCCACACCTCCGGTGGCCACTGCTCGGGGTTGTAGTCACCCCCGAAGGCGAGCGGCGGGCGGTCGTGCGGGGCGGGGGACGGCATGGAGTTCGCTCCTATTTCTGTGATCGTGCACATAGCCGACCGAGGGTGTCATCCGTCGACAACAGGTAGATAACCCCAGGCTTCATCCATTGACAAGGGTCCGAAACACTTCTCTACTGTGCACGATCACAGAGCCGTTCGGGCAGAGCCGTTCAGTCAGGGGAGATGAAGATGTCGATCCACCGCCATCAACTCAGCAGGCGCAGCATCCTTGCCGGGGCAGCAGCTGTCGGCCTCACCGGCACCCTCGCCGCCTGTGGCGGTTCCGACGACGACTCCGGCGAGAGCGGCGGGCCGGTCAAGCTGACCTACTGGGCCTGGGCGCCGAACATGGACAAGGTCGCCGCGATCTGGAACAAGAAGAACCCGGACATCACGGTCACCGTGTCCAAGCAGGCGGCCGGCAAGGACATCGTCTCCAAGCTGATCACCGCGAAGAAGGCGGGCAACGCCCCCGACCTGATCCAGGTCGAGTACCAGTCGCTGCCGACGCTGGTCTCCAACGACGTCCTCGCGGACATCTCGAAGTACGCGAAGTCCGCCAAGTCCCAGTTCGCCGAGGGCCTTTGGGGCATGGTCACGCTCGGCACGGACGCCGTGTACGCGATACCGCAGGACTCCGGGCCGCTGATGTTCTTCTACCGCGAGGACCTGTTCAAGCAGCACAACCTGACCGTCCCCACCACCTGGGACGACTTCGCCAAGACCGCCCGCGCCGCCAAGAAGGCAGTTCCGAACGCCTACCTGACGACGTTCTCCTCCAACGACCCCGGTCTGTTCGCGGGGTTGGCGCAGCAGGCCGGCGCCAAGTGGTGGACCGTGGGCGACGGCGGCAAGTGGACCGTCGGCATCGACGACGCGGCGACCAAGAAGGTCGCCGACTTCTGGGGCGGCCTGGTCCAGGAAGGCGCGATCGACAACCAGCCGATGTACACGCCGGCTTGGAACAACGCGCTGAACAAGGGCACCCACCTCGCCTGGGTCTCCGCCGTGTGGGCGCCCGGCGTGCTGGTCAGCTCGGCCCCCGACACCAAGGGCAAGTGGCGGATGGCGCCGCTGCCGCAGTGGAGCGCGGGCGAGGACGTCACCGGCAGTTGGGGCGGTTCCTCCACCGGCATCTCCACGGACTCCAAGCACGCCGAGGCCGCGACCAAGTTCGCGAACTGGCTGAACACCGACCCGGAGGCGCTGGCCGCCCTGGTCAAGGAGGCCGGCATCTACCCGGCGGCCACCAAGGGCCAGTCCGGCTCGGTGCTCACCCCGCCGGCGTTCTTCCCGAACCAGACGGACTTCTACGACACGGCCGCCAAGATCGCCGCGACCACGGCCGCCTCCGCCTGGGGCCCGAACGTCCAGGTCGCCTACGACACCTTCAGCGACGCCTTCGGCAAGGCCACCAAGGCGAAGAAGTCCGCCCAGTTCGACACCGCGCTCGCCACCATGCAGTCGGCGACCTTCACCGACATGAAGAAGCAGGGCTTCAAGGTGACCGAGGCATGACCAGCACTCCGCTCAAGGGCTCCGACCGGCTGACGGCCGGGCCCTTGGCGGACGGCACCGCCCCCTCCGTCCGCCCCCGCCGCCTCCGTCGCCGTGGCCGCAGCGCGCCGTACTGGTTCCTTCTGCCGGCCGTGCTCCTGTTCGCCGCCTTCACCGTCGTACCGATCGGGTACGCGGTGTGGCTCAGTCTCCACAAGGTCCAGGTCAAGGGCATCGGCCTCGGCAAGGGCGCCCGCGAGCAGGTGTGGAACGGCATCGGCAACTACACCGACGTCCTCGAGGACTCCGAGTTCGGCCACAGCGTCCTGCGCGCCTTCGGCTACGGCCTGATCGTCATCCCCACGATGCTCGGTCTGGCGCTGGTCTTCGCGCTGATGCTGGACACCCCGCAGGCGCGCAGCGCCAAGTTCGCGCGCCTCGCGATCTTCCTGCCGTACGCCGTCCCGGGCATCATCGCCGCCCTGATGTGGGGCTTCCTCTACCTCCCGACGGTCAGCCCCTTCTACTACCTCCTCCGTGAGTTCGACCTGCCGCAGCCCGACCTGTTCGACGGCGGCAACCTGTACCTGTCCTTCGCGAACATCGCGGTGTGGGGCGGCACCGGCTTCAACATGATCGTGATCTACACCGCCCTGCGCTCGATCCCGCAGGAGATCTACGAGGCCGCCCGCATCGACGGCGCCTCCGACCTGAAGATCGCCCTGCGGATCAAGATCCCGATCGTGCTGCCCTCGCTCGTGCTCACGTTCTTCTTCTCGGTCATCGCCACGCTCCAGGTCTTCACCGAGCCGATGGCGCTCAAGCCGCTGACCAACGGCCTCTCCAGTTCCTGGAGTCCGCTGATGGCCATCTACGATGCCGCCTTCCTCAGGTCGGACATCTACGGCGCGTCCGCCACCGCCGTGGTGCTGGCCCTGGCGACCTTCGCGCTCTCCTTCACGCTGCTGCGCGTCTCCGACCGCTACACCCGGGAGGACCGGGCATGACCCCCCTCACCCTCACCGCCGACCAGGGCCTCAGCAGGCCGAAGCGCACCGCCTGGGTGCCCACCGTGGTGCTGATCATCGGCTCGCTGTACTGCCTGATCCCCGTGGCCTGGGTGGTCATCGCGGCGAGCAAGGGCCAGGGCGAACTGTTCTCCACCTTCACCTTCGCCCCCGGCACCGGCTTCCTCGACAACTTCAAGGAGCTGAGCTCCTACCGGGACGGCATCTACTGGGAGTGGATGGCCAACTCCCTTCTCTACGCGGGCGGCGGCGCCCTGCTCTCCGCCGCGGTCTCGGCCGCCGGCGGCTACGCACTGGGCCGCTTCGCCTTCAGGGGACGGGAGTTCGTCTTCAAGCTGATGCTGGCCGGCGTCCTGGTCCCGAGCATCGTGCTCACGGTCCCGCAGTATCTGCTCCTCTCGAAGCTGGGCCTGGCCGACTCGTACTGGTCGATGCTCCTGCCGTCGATCCTCTCCCCGTACGGCGTCTACCTCGTCCGCATCTACGCGGCCGCCTCCGTGCCCGCCGAACTCCTCGAAGCCGCCCGCATGGACGGCGCGAGCGAGTGGCGGATCTTCTCGCGGATCGCGGTGCCGATGATGATGCCGGGTCTCATCACGGTGTTCCTGTTCCAGTTCGTCGGCATCTGGAACAACTTCCTGCTGCCGTACGTGATGCTCGCGGACGACACCAAGTTCCCGATCACGCTGGGCCTCTACACCCTGCTCAACCAGGGCGCCTCCCAACCCGCGCTCTACACGCTGGTCATCATGGGCTGCTTCCTCGCGATCCTGCCGCTGATCGGACTCTTCCTGGTGATCCAGCGCTTCTGGTCCCTGGACCTGCTCAGCGGATCCGTCAAGGCCTGAGCCGAACCGCCCGCCACCGCACCGGACTTCCCCCCACCGCACCGACCCGGCAGAACGAGGACCATGGCCACCAGTCCGAACGGCCGCCGCAAACCGCCCACCATCCATGACGTGGCCCGGGAGGCAGGGGTCTCCCGGGGGACCGTCTCGCGGTTCCTGAACGGGGGCCACTACGTCTCGCCCGCCGCGCGCACCGCCGTGGAGTCGGCGATCAGGAAGACGGGTTATGTCGTCAACCGGCATGCCCGCAGCCTGAGTACGGGACGGTCGGACTCGGTGGCGTTCCTCCTCACCGAGCCGCAGGAGAAGTTCTTCGAGGACCCCAACTTCAACGTGCTGCTGCGCGGGTGCACCGAGCACCTGGCCCGGCACGACATCCCGCTGCTGCTGATGCTGGCCTCCTCCGAGGACGACCGGCGCCGCCTCACCCGGTACATCACCTCGGGTCACGTCGACGGCGTGCTCCTCGTCTCCAACCACAGCGGCGACCCGGTCGCGGCCGAACTCCGGGACGCCGGAATCCCGTTGGTGGCCTGCGGCAAGCCCGTCGGCCTCGGCTCCAAGGTCAGCTACGTGGCGGCGGCCGACCGCGAGGGCGCCCAGGAGATGGTGCGCCATCTCATCGCCCGCGGCCGACGTCGTATCGGCATGGTCACCGGACCGCTCGACACGGCGGGCGGCCCCGACCGGCTGGCCGGTTACCGCGACGTCCTCACCGAGGCGGGCCTGCCCTTCGACCCCGCGCTCGTGGTCGAGGGCGACTACCGCCGCACCGGCGGAGAGCAGGCGGCCCGCCGGCTCCTGGACCGGGCCCCGGACATCGACGCGGTGTTCGTGGCCTCCGATCTCATGGCCCTGGGAGTCGTCAACACTCTTCAGCAGTACGGCCGTTCGGTCCCCGATGACGTCGCTGTCGGCGGCTTCGACGACTCGGCCGCGGCCACCGCGGGCACCCCGGCCCTCACCACCATGCGCCAGCCCTACGACCGCATCAGCGCCGAGATGGTCCGCATGCTGCTCGCGCAGATCGCCGGTGAGGACACGGCGGGGGTGCTGCTGCCGACCGAGCTGGTGATCAGGGAGTCGGCGTGACCGGACCACCGGCCACCGCTCCACGCACATGTAGTCAGCAACCGTCCGGTTCGCGTCGAGTTAGCCGGGCTTTCCATCCGTATTCTCTGATCATGGCCGCACCCCTCGCATATTCACTCATCGCCACGGACCTGGACGGCAGCCTGCTCCGGGGCGACGACACCCTCTCCGACCGGTCCCTCGCCGCGCTCGCGCGGGCGGTCGGCGCCGGGGCCCGCCATCTCGTCGTGACGGGACGGCCGGCCCCGAGAGTGCGTCCGCTCCTCGACGAGCTGGGCAGCAAGGGGCTCGCGGTGTGCGGGCAGGGCGCGCAGGTGTACGACGCCGGCGCGGACCGGCTGCTCTGGTCGGTCACGCTGGACCGGGAGTTGGCCGAGACCGCGCTCGGCAAGATCGAGGCGGAGGTCGGGCAGGTGTACGCGGCCGTGGACCAGGACGGCGTGGACGGACTCACGCTCATCGAGCCCGGCTACCTCATGCCGCACCCCACGCTGCCCGCGGTCCGGGTCGGCCGCCGCGACGACCTGTGGCACGAACCGATCAGCAAGGTGCTGCTGCGCCATCCCGACCTGTCCGACGACGAGTTGGCCACCACGGCCCGCACAGTGGTCGGTTCACTGGCCACCGTCACCATGTCGGGACCCGGCACCGTCGAACTCCAGCCATGCGGCGTCACCAAGGCGACCGGCCTCGCCCTGGCCGCCCGCCACCTGGGCCTGGGCCCGCACGAGACGATCGCCTTCGGCGACATGCCCAACGACATCCCCATGTTCGACTGGGCCGCCCACGGAGTGGCCATGGCCAACGCCCACCCCGAACTCAAGGCGGTGGCGGACGAGGTGACGACATCGAACGAGGACGACGGCATCGCCGTCGTCCTCGAAAGACTCTTCTGAGAGTGACCCTTACCGGGTGGCTCAGTAGGCTCCATAGACGTTGTCGATCGAGCCGTACACCGCCGCCGCGTACTTGCAGGCGGCCGTGATGTTCGCGACCGGGTCGTACGGGTCGAACGACGTGCCGGCCACGTGGTACGCGGCGAACGTCGGGTCGATCACCTGGAGCAGGCCCTTGGACGGGGTGCCGGCCGCGGCGTTGGAGTCCCAGTTGTTGATGGCGTACGGGTTGCCGGACGACTCACGGATCACGTTGCGGTAGATGCCGTCGTAGGTGCCAGGGATCCCGTTCTGCGCCATGACCTGGAGCGAGGCGCGGATCCAGCCGTCGAGGGTGTTGGAGTACCCCAGCGACGCGGCGGTCACCGTCGACGAGGGAGCCGCGGACGCGGTGGTCGCGCCGATGACGGGGAGGGCGAGCACCGCGGCCCCCGTGCCGAGCACGGCGAGCTTGCGGGCGAGGCGGGAGTTGCGGCTACGGCGGTGCTGAGCGGATGCAGGCATGACGAGGTTCCTCTCCGTCGCCTGCGAGGTGAGCTGTCGGGTTCGGGCTGGGAGGTGCCCGGCCACGCCCTCGCGGACGTGACTTAACCCCGAGCCGTCCCGGTCGCGATGACCGGTCCGGCGACTTACCTGGGTCCCCCGCTCCTGCCGTGCGGTGAGTTCGTGACTGGGATGCCGGGCGGCGGCAGGATTCGGCGTTCCACCCGACAGGGCGGGAACGTATGCGAGAGCACATGTCCGGAACAAGTACCGGATTCACACATAGACCCTCTTGACCTTGGTCTGAGGCCTATGAGGCGCTTGATCCTTTGCGCCTGCCAAGGGTCAACTGGCAAGCGGCGAAAGGCGGAACGCCGACATGTCGGGACACAGGGCACGCACAGAAGCGCGTGACCCAAGTCACGGCGGGATGAAGAGCGGCAAAACGGGCATTCATCCTCAACTGGCAGTTCTCGGAATCCTCTTCTCCCAGGTCCGGTGAAAGATCACCTCGCCGCCCTCGGTGCAGATCACCTCATTCGAGGCAATAAAGTCCTTTTCGTCGCAAGTAATCTCCGACCGGGTGCGCACGGTGGTGTCCCAGGCCAGCTCCGGCCGGTGCAGCCGGATCGACCAGTCCGACCGGGCGCGCGCCGACAGTGGGTCCCTCTCGTCGATCGTGTACGTCTCCAGCGCGTCCTCGGTGAACTCCAGGCCGTCCGGATACACGCGTGTGCCGCCGTGCCGCGGGTCCACCTCCAGCCGCCACTCACCCTTCGCCACATCCCGCACGACCACCCGCTCCGGCCGCGGCTCGTCCAGCGTGGGCGGGTAGTTGACCCCGATCGGCTCGGCCTCCTCGGGCTCCCCGAAGCGAATGTCGTACGTCAACTCCTGCTCTCGCACAGGGAGTTCGAGCGCGCTGCCCTCCGGGTCCATCGTGAAGCCGGCCGCCGACTCCGGCTGGGGCCAGATCCACGGCCAGTACGCCGAGGACACCGCGAGCCGGATGCGATGCCCGGCCGGAACGGCGTACCCGATGCCGTTCAGCTCGAAGGTCACGTCCTCCACCGCGCCCGGCGTCCAGGGCACCGCCCGCTCCCGCCCGAACCGCGCCGACAGGTTCAGCACACCCCGGGTGACCAGCGTCGACGAACCGTCCGGCGCCACATCGCACAGCCGGGCGATCACCTGCCCCCGCGCCACCTCCGAGGTCAGCCGCAGCCGCACCCTCGGCCGCCCCAGCACCCAGGTCTCCGCCGGCACCTCGAACTCGAAGCACGCGGAGCGCGCGTCCTCGTCCCGCTGGTCCGGCGGCAGATCGGCGTCGTTCCCGAAGGGGAAGAACCGGCCCGCGTCCACGCCCGTGTGCATGGGGGACCGGACGATCGCGGGGGCGCCCCGCAGTCCGTACGTCGTCGTCTTGACGTGCGGCGAGGGCCAGGCCGGCTCGCCGACCCAACGGCCCGGCAGGGTGTCGTGGACCGTCGCCGGCGGGTGCGAGTCGCTGACGTAGGAGCGCAGGAGGGGGTCGGCCATGACGCCGGTGTCCTTGCCCTTGAGCCAGTGGTCCCACCAGCGCAGGGTCTCCTGGAGGAAGCCGATCGCCGGGCCCGGCGGCAGGCCGCGGTCCGGGTACTGGTGGGACCACGGGCCGATCAGCCCCCGCACCCGGTCCGCCGGGAGGTGCTCGACGAGCCGCAGCACGGCGTCGCGGTACGGGTCGTGCCAGCCGCCCACCGCCAGGACGGCGGCGCCGATCGCGTCGTAGTCCTCGCAGACGCTGCCGTGCCGCCAGTACTCGTCCCGGGTCTGGTGGGCGAGCCAGGTGTGGATGAAGGGGTCGACGGCCTCCAGCCGCTTCAGCCACATGTCCCGCCATTCCTCGCCCACATGGAGCGGGTCCGGCGGGCGGGAGACGAAGGCGAGCATGGTCGCCGCCCACGCGTGCATGTCGACGGCGAGGACGGAACCACCCATGTAGTGCACGTCGTTGTCATAGCGGTCGTCCGTGGAGCAGACCGTGACGACCGCCTTCAGCGGCTCGGGCGCGAGGGCCGCGAGCTGGAGGGAGTTGAAGCCGCCCCAGGAGATGCCGAACATGCCCACCTTGCCGTCGCACCAGGGCTGTGCGGCAAGCCAGTTGACCACCTCGACCCCGTCGGCCAGCTCGGTCGCCGAGTACTCGTCACCCGGCATCCCCTCGCTGTTGCCGTGCCCGCGCACGTCGACGCGGACGGAGGCGTAGCCGTGCCCGGCGTACCAGGGGTGCCGCTGGGCGTCGCGGGGCGCGGTCCAGTCGGTGAGGCGGTAGGGCAGGTACTCCAGGAGCGCCGGTACGGGTTCGTCGGTGAGCGGTCGCCAGACGCGGGCGTACAACCGCGTTCCGTCGGGCAGCCGGACACGGAGGTCCTCGTGAGTCGTCTCGTACGGGAAGGACGTTCGGATGCGCATGAGCGTGACCCCAGTGCGGTTGGTAGGAGCCGGGCGGTCCTCGGGTTCGACGTCTGCCTCGTTCGGGACACGCTCCACTACTTCCATGTAAGTCGATATATGTCCGTTGTTATCAAGTGATCAAAAACATACCCGTCGTGATCGGATATCGCCCGGGCTGCACGGGCGAGTGGCATAGGTGCCTACCCAGGCAGCACGCGTGGGCGGCATGGGTGATCGAAACTTGACCGGATACGCTGACTTGAGTGATGGCAGCGACCTATCGACAAACCGTGTAACCAGCCGTGGACACCAGCAGACAGGAGATCCCTCGTGACCGTCGTCGGGCCGTTCGGGCTGAGCGTGCGGGACCAGGCTCTGGAAGCCGATGTCCAGGCGGGGATGGCCGCTGTCGAGGAGGGACTGCTCGAAGCCACCAAGAGTGAGGTCCCGTTCATCACGGAGGCCGCGCAGCACCTCGTGCGGGCCGGCGGCAAGCGGTTCCGCCCGCTGCTGGTCATGCTCGCCGCGCAGTTCGGGGACCGGTACGCGCCGGGGATCGTGCCGTCCGCGGTGGTGGTGGAGCTGACCCACCTCGCCACGCTGTACCACGACGACGTCATGGACGAGGCGACCGTGCGGCGCGGGGTCGACAGCGCCAACACCCGCTGGGGCAACTCGGTGGCCGTCCTCACGGGTGACTTCCTGTTCGCCCGCGCCTCGCACATACTGGCCGACCTCGGCCCCGAGGCGGTCCGGGTGCAGGCCGAGGCGTTCGAACGCCTGGTGACCGGCCAGATCCTGGAGACCGCGGGACCGCAGGACGGACGGGACCCGATCGACCACTACCTGGACGTGCTCGCCGGCAAGACGGGCTCCCTGGTCGCGGTCTCGTGCCGGTTCGGCGCGCTGATGTCGGGCGCCGACGAGACGGTCGTGGACGTGCTCACGCAGTACGGCGAGCGGCTCGGTGTCGCCTTCCAACTCGCGGACGACGTCCTGGACATCGCGTCCGACTCGCACGAGTCGGGCAAGACGCCGGGCACCGACCTGCGCGAGGGCATCCCGACCATGCCCGTACTGCGGCTGCGCGAGCGGGCGGCGCGCCTCGGCCTGGCCGAGGACATCGCCCTGTGCGAGCTGCTGGACTCCGACCTGACCGACGACGCCCGGCACGCCGAGGCGCTGGCGGGACTGCGGGAGCACCCCGCGCTGGAGCAGGCTCGCCGGGACACGGTCCGCTACGCCGAGGACGCGCGGGCCGCGCTGGCTCCGCTGCGGGAGTGCGACGCGAAGGCGGCGCTGGTGGAGCTGTGCGACGCGGTGGTGCACCGGGCGGGCTAGGTGATACACATCACATCTCTGGATTAAGTCCAATCTGAGATCAGCCCCGTTTCACTCCCAGAAGCCGACGCAGGGGGCGTCGGCATGAATACGGGGAGAAAACAGAATCATGGGCATGAACGCGACGTTCTCCAAGCGCCGTAAGAGCCTCATCGTCACCGCGGTCGCGGTGGCAGCCGCCGGGGGAATCTCCGCCGCGGTGATTCCCGCCTTCGCCGCCGGAGGGACCCACGCCGACCACGCGGGCCACTCCGTCGCCATGGGCGGCATGAACGACCCGTCCGGCGCGAGCCAGGACATCGTCACGCAGAGCGGCGGCGTCTCCGGCGGCACCGGGGGAACCCTGCTGGCCACCAGCCTGCGCGGTGCCAACGAGGTGCCCGTGGCCGGCGGTCCCGCCGTCGGCGACAAGGACGGCGCCGCCGTCGAGTTCATCAAGGTCAAGGGCGACAAGGTCTCCGTCGCCGTCACCTGGCGCGGCACCGGCAGGCCGACCATGCTCCACATCCACCAGGGCGCCAAGGGCACCAACGGCGGCGTCAAGGTCGACTTCACCAAGCTGCTCGACAAGATCAGGGGCCACAGCGTCACCGGCACCGTCAAGGTCAAGGACAAGGCCCTGCTCAACGCCCTCAAGTCCGACCCGAACTCCTTCTACGCCAACCTGCACACCGCCCAGTTCCCCGGCGGCGCCGTCCGCGGCCAGCTCCACAAGGTCACGGTCGCCGGCTTCGACTTCCGTGACGCCCTGCACAACTTCCAGGCCTCCGTGGTCAAGGGCAAGCAGATCTACGAGTGCAAGCCGGCCGCCGGCGGCGGGTACGCCTTCGCCCAGCGGGACGTCAGCGCGCTGCTCGGCGGCAACATCAAGCACACCTTCGTCAAGCCCAACTCCGGTACGCCGCAGTGGATCGCGCCCGACCGCAGCGCGGTCACCGGAGCCGTCATCAGCAAGACCGCGAACGGCGACACCAACATTCCCGAACTCGACCTCAAGGCCACCCAGTCCGGCAAGCACCGCGGCCTGCTCGCCCACACCACCGAGATCCTGCGCCTGAACACCGTCGGCGGCGTCGCCCCGACCGGATCCTGCACGCCCGGCACCATCGTGGGCGTGCCCTACCAGGCGGACTACGTGTTCCTCCAGCGCTGACACACAGTTGACGCGAGAGCGTCCGGGCGGCGCCTCCCCGACACGACCCCTACGGGTCGGGGGAGGCGTCGCCTCCTCATGTCATCCCGCAGGTGTACATGGAGTTGAGTCCGGGGTCTGACGCTTACCTCCCGTCGATTTGGTCAGATGGAAACCACGGAAAACACCACTCCTCACCGATTCGGGTGAGAATGGCGGCACGGGGTGGAAAGCGAGTGCAGCTGGACAGCCGCCGCCGACGACGGAGGTAAGGCACACATGGCACCGTACGAATCCGACGACAGCACGTCCGCCGCGGAGGCAGACGACCTGCGCGCCGGCCGCCGCAAGGCCGCGCGCTACGTCGTCCCGGTCGCGGTGTTGGGGGTGGCGGCGGCGACCATCGGGCTCGTGCCCGCGCTCGCCGACTCCGGCGACCCCGACCTGCCGAAGATCACCGCGCAGCAGCTCATCGAGAAGATCGCCAAGTCGGACGTACAGCAGATGTCCGGCACGGTGAAGATCACCACGGATCTGGGGCTGCCGAACCTCGGCGGTCTGGAGAGCAGTCTGACGCAGGGCGCCACCGGCTCGGGCGACGGCTCGTCCGCCGACCCGTCGGCCAAGCTCACCGAACTCGCCACCGGCACGCACACCCTGCGCGTCGCCACCGACGGTCCGGACCGGCAGAAGGTGTCGCTCCTGGAGAGCGCGGCCGAGTACAGCCTGATCCACGACGGCAAGGACGTCTGGGGCTACGACAGCGGGACCAACGAGGTCTACCACGCCACCGCCGACGACAGCGCGAGCGCCAAGGAGAAGCAGGAGGAGACGCCCGCGACTCCCCAGCAGCTCGCCAAGGACGCCCTCGCCGCGGTCGACGACACGACCTCGGTGACCGTCCAGGGCACCGCCCAGGTGGCCGGCCGGGACGCCTACCGCCTGGTCATCAAGCCCAAGGACGACGGCTCCACGGTCGGTCAGATCACCGTGGCCGTCGACGCCAAGACCGGCCTGCCGCTGAAGTTCACGCTCACTCCGGCGAGCGGGGGCGCGGCCGTCGTCGACGCCGGCTTCACCAAGATCAGCTACTCCAGGCCCGCCGCGTCCACCTTCGACTTCACGCCGCCCAAGGGCGCGAAGGTCACGGAGGACGGGAAGGTCGACGGGGCCGGCGGCAAGGCGAGCGGCGGCACGAAGACCGACGGCAAGATCCCTGAGAACCCCGGCGGCGACTTCGGCAAGGGCGCCGACGGCCTGAACGTCATCGGTGACGGCTGGGACTCCATCGCCACCTTCGACACCGGCGGCCAGGGCGTCCCGTCCGGCTCCGAGGCCGGCGCCTTCGGCGGCTTCCTGGACTCGCTCGGCGACAAGGCGTCCGGCAAGTTCGGCTCGGGCACGGTCTTCAAGACCCGTCTGATCAACGCCCTGATCACCGACGACGGCAAGGTCTACGTCGGCGCGGTCACCAAGGACGCGCTGGTGAAGGCGGCCAACGCCGCGCAGTAACACCGCAGGAACCAGCAGCACGACGAATGAGGGAGCCGATGGGCGAAGCGTCCGCCACGGAGCCGGAGCAGGAGGACCCGGGTGACAGCGTCATCGCCACCCGCGGCCTCACCAAGCGCTACCGCGGCGGACAGCTCGCCGTGGACGGTCTCGACCTGACCGTCCCGGCGGGCAGCGTCTTCGGCTTCCTCGGTCCCAACGGCTCCGGCAAGACCACCACCATCCGCATGCTGATGGGCCTCATCGAGCCCACCTCCGGGACGGCGCGCGTCCTCGGGCGGCCCATGCCGCGCGCCACCCGCGCCGTCCTCCCGCACGTCGGCGCCCTGATCGAGGGCCCCGCCCTGTACGGCTTCCTCTCCGGCCGCGACAACCTCCTGCGCTACGACGCCGCCGACCCGACCGCCGACCCGCGCACCCGGCGCGCCCGCGTCGCCACGGCGTTGCACCGGGTGGGTCTGACGGCCGCGTCCGGCAAGAAGGCGAAGGCGTACTCGCTCGGCATGAAGCAGCGCCTGGGCCTGGCGGCGGCACTGCTCCAACCCCGCCAACTCCTCGTCCTCGACGAGCCCACCAACGGCCTCGACCCGCAGGGCATGCGCGAAATCCGCTCCCTGGTCCGGGAGTTGGCCTCCGACGGCACGACCGTCTTCCTCTCCTCCCACCTCCTCGACGAGATCGAGCAGGTCTGCACCCACGCGGCCGTCATGGCCCAGGGCCGCCTGATCACCCAGGGCCCGGTGGCCGACCTGGCGGCGGGCGCGAGGGGCCGCCTGGTCGTGACGACACCGGACACGGGGGACGCGGCGCGGGTACTGAAGGAGCAGGGCGCGACAGACATCGTCATCACGGAGGACCGCGTCACCGCCGAGCCCCCGGACCGCGAACTGTCCGACATCAACGCCGCGTTGGTGAAGGCGGGGGTGAGAGTCCGAGGCTTCGGAGTGGAACGAGCCTCACTGGAGGACGCCTTCGTGGCCCTGACGGGGGAGGGCTTCGATGTCGCAGGTTGATCATGTTCGTCAGGTCGAAGTCCCACGCGCTCCCCGGCTGTTGTGGACCTTCGGCCTTTTCCGCAACGAACTGCTCACCACCTTCCGCCGCTGGCGCACCCTGGCCCTCCTGGGCGTACTCGCGGCCGTACCGATCCTCGTAGGCATCGCGGTGAAGATCGAGACGAGCGACGGCGGCGGCACGGGCCCAGGCGGCGAAGGGGGAGGCCCCGCGTTCATCTCACAGATCACCAACAACGGCCTCTTCCTCGTCTTCACCGCACTCGCCGCGACCCTCCCGTTCTTCCTTCCGATGGCGATCGGCGTGATCGCCGGCGACGCCATCGCGGGCGAGGCCAACGCCGGCACCCTGCGCTACCTCCTGGTCGCCCCCGCGGGCCGCACCCGACTGCTGGTCACCAAGTACGCGACGGTACTGACCTTCTGCCTGGTCGCCACCCTCGTCGTCGCCGTCTCGGCCCTGGCGGTCGGCGCGATCCTCTTCCCACTGGGCGACCTGACCACGATCTCCGGCACGCAGATCAGCTTCGCCGACGGGCTGGGCCGGGCGTTGCTGATCGCCCTGGTGGTCGCCGCGTCCCTGATCGGCATGGCGGCCCTGGGTCTGTTCGTGTCGACCCTGACCAACAGCGGCATCGCGGCGATGGCGACCACCGTGGGTCTGCTGATCACCATCCAGATCCTCGACCAGATCCCCCAACTGCACACGATCCAGCCGTACTTCTTCTCCCACTACTGGCTGTCCTTCGCCGACCTCATGCGCGACCCGATCTACTGGGACGACCTGACGAAGAACCTGGGCCTGCAGGCCCTGTACGCGGTGGTGTTCGGCTCGGCGGCCTGGGCGCGCTTCACGACGAAGGACGTCACGGCGTAGCCGTGAGCCGCGCGAGCACCGCCGTCTCCTTCGGAGGCGCCCCGCCGAAGTCACCCAGACGCCAGGCCGGCACCCAGGGCACCCGGTACACGTCGATGATCGACTCCAGCAGCCGCACATCCCGGTCGAGCGGCTTGGGCAGCCGCCCCGGCGCGTCCGCGACCAGCACGACACCGTCGAGGTACAGCTCCGGCGGCGCCTGTCCGCGCCGGAACATCTCCAGCGTGGCGAGCAGCGACGCCAGCCCCGACGCATGCGTGCGGCCGACCAGCAGCACCGACCGGGGGGCGTCGGGCCCGGGCCAGTCGCGCCCGCAGTCGTGACCGCCGTACACCGTCGAGAGGGTGGAGACACCGGCGCCGCCGTGCGTGCCGACCCAGGAGTAGCGCCGGGTGCCGGCAAAGCTGTGCCCCTCCGGTACGGCGACCGGTCCGCGGATCCAGATCTCCGGTCCCTGCTGCACATCGGTCCGCATGCCCGCGCTCCTCCTTCGCCACGCCTACCGGTACGCACGGCTCCGGGACAGTTCCGGGAACGGACGGTTCCGCGACGGGACGCGGGCTCCTGGGACGAGTCTGTGACGTCCCGGTGACCTGGAGAGCAGGAGCGACCGGAGAGACTCAACAGTACGTGTACGACCGGACCACAGCAGGACCGGATCTTGCCGCCGGGGGAGCGCGGACCGAGGCCGGGAGGGAGCACCATGGAACCCGAAGGCCTCACCCGCCCGACCCCGACGCATCCGAGTGAGGGAACCGATGTCTCGACTCAGCCGTGAGAAGAAGCGTGAACAGCAGCGCGCCGAGCGGTCGGCGGCCCTCATGGCGGCGCCGATCGACGTCCACGTCCCCGGCACCGGACCCGCGTCCGTGGGCGGCGTCCCGGTCACGGCGGCCCCCGGCGAGGAACTCCAGCTGACCGTCCTGAACCACCTCCACCACATCGCCCTCACCACCGGCCACCCCGTCCACGCCACGGTCCGCGACGAGCGCATCGGCTACGTCGTCCGGCTCCAGGTCGCCCCGGACGGCTCCAGCGACTTCACGGGGGAGCCGGTACCGCTGGCTCCGCCGGTTCAGCAGGGGGCGCGGACGGAGACGCCGGACGCGTTCCGGGCACCCGAGGGGTCGCAGGAGTGGCCCGGCGTGCCGGACGGCTCGCAGGAGAGGCCCGGGGCGCCCGAGCGGCCCGCCGCGCCGGCGCCTCCGCCCACCTCCTCGGCCGCGCTTCCGCCCGCCCCCGCAGCAACGCGTCCGCCCGTGTCCGCCGCCGCCCCTTCGCACGCCCCCGCACCCCCGCCCGCGCTCCTGTCCGCCCCGGAGCCGCCGCAGGCGCAACGGCAGCGGCCGCAGGATGACTCCCCGGCCGACAAGCCGACGCACGTCTTCCCTCCCGCCGCCGAGGCCGGCGCCGAGCCCCTGCCGGACTCCCCGCCGACCTTCCGCATGAAGGCGGTCTCGGAACCGTTGCCGCTGGGCGAGAACGTGCCCACCTTCCCGCTGCGCGCCGTGCCGGAGTGGGTCGAGGACCGCACCCCCGGGACGGTCGCCGCGCCGCTGGGCGAGTTCGGTCCGCCGCCGCAGATGGACGCGATCCCGCTCCCCGCGCTGCCGCCCGAGCCGGACCCCGACTCCCGGCAGACCCCCGCCCGGGGTTTCGACGCGGTGGCGGAAGCCGTGTTCGACGACGCCCCCTCGACGGTTCCGCCGGTCCTCGCGGAGCCGATGGCACGTATCAACGAGGCGGTGAAGGACGGCCGGATCGACGTGGCGGCCGAACTCGCGGAGCGCACCGTGGGGGAGGGCGCGCGGTCGCTCGGGCCGGAGCACCCGGAAGTACTCCGGCTGCGCGAACTCACCGCGTACATCGCCTACTTGGCCGGCGACCCGGTCCGCTCCTTCCACCTCTCCCTCGACCTCGCCCGGATCCGCCGCCACACGCGGGACGCGGAGGCCGCGTACGGCAACATCCAGAGCGCGGCCTCCGCCTGGCGTGCCGTACGCGACCCGGAGCAGGGCCTGTCCCTCGGCCGTGAACTGATCGGCCTGTGGACGGAGTTGACGGCCGAGGACGGCCCGGCCGCCGAGGACATCGAGCAGCTGGAGGCGGCCCGGGCCCGCATGGGCCGCCTCACCGAACGAGCCCGCCGCGGCTGAGACCTACGACGAGAGCGACCACACCGCGTAGGCGATCGCGTCGCTGTTGCGGTCCAGGGCCGTGTCGTTGATGTTCGCCGTCGTGTCGCAGGACGCGTGGTAGCACCGGTCGAAGGCGAGCCCCGCGGTCCCGCCCCACTTGGCCGCCTGCGCGGTCGTCTTGATGTAGTCCGCGCCGCTGAACAGCCCGCCGACGGGGATGCCCACGTTCTTGAAGGGCGCGTGGTCGGAGCGTCCGTCGCCCTCGGTCTCGATCTCGGTGGGGACGCCGATGCCGGAGAAGTAGTCCTTGAAGGTCTTCTCGATGGCCGGGTCGTCGTCGTAGACGTAGTAGCCGGGGTTGGGCGAGCCGATCATGTCGAAGTTCAGATAGCCGCTGATCTTCTGGCGGTTGGCGGTGGTGAGGCTGTTGACGTAGTACCGCGAGCCCACCATCCCGAGCTCCTCCGCGCCCCACCAGGCGAACCGCAGGTGCTTGGTGGGCTGGAAGTTGGTCCGAGAGACGGCGAGCGCGGTCTCCAGGATGGCCGCGGAGCCCGAGCCGTTGTCGTTGATGCCGGCTCCGGCGGTGACGCTGTCGAGGTGCGAGCCCGACAGCACGACCGTGTTGGTGTTCCCGCCGGGCCAGTCGGCGATGAGGTTGTAGCCGGTGCGGCCGGAGGAGGTGAACTGCTGGATGGTCGTGGTGAATCCGGCCGCGTCCAGCTTGGCCTTCACGTAGTCGAGCGAGGCCTTGTAGCCGGTGCGGCCGTGCGCGCGGTTGCCGCCGTTGGCGGTGGCGATGGACTGGAGCTGGGCCAGGTGCGCCTTGACGTTGGCCACGGGGATGTCGGGCGCGGCGGCAAGGGCCGGGGCGGGCGCGGGCGCGGGTGCCGCGCCGACTATGGATCCACCAGTCAGGAGCATGACAACAGAAACACCGGCGGCGAGTTTGATGCGAGGTGCCAGGACGGGGGCCATGTGGGGGGCTCCGGCTTCATCGGGAATCACAGGGATTCCACAGTGGATGGGGTCCCAGGATGGTGAAGCCTTGACCAATTCCCCGTCAAGAGCGGTATCAGGACAGCGAGTTCACATAACGGATATCCGGGTGAACTCCGAACTCCTCCTGCCCACGGGGCTCCAACCGCACGCCAGAACTCTCACTGCGCGCCAGAACTCCTCCTGCACACAGAACTCTTACTGCACACAGAACTCTTACTGCACACAGAACTCGTTTCCCTCCGGGTCGGCCATCACGACCCACTCCCCGCCGTTCTCCTTCACCCGCCGCAGCACGCTCGCGCCGAGCCCCTCCAGCCGCTCGACCTCGCCGTCCCGCAGCTCCGGGCCGGGATGCAGATCCAGGTGCAGCCGGTTCTTGACGCTCTTTGCCTCCGGCACCCGCTGGAACAGCAGCCGGCGCCCCAGCCCGGTACCGCTGCCCGCGTCATACGGGTCCGCCGGGTGCCGCACGGCGATCAGGTCCCGGAACGCGGCCCGCCCGTGATGCTCGACGGTCGCCTCCTTGGGCAGCGCGCCGACCCCCAGCAACCGCTCGACGAGGGCGCTGTTGTCCTCGACCGAGTAGTGCAGGGCGGCGGCCCAGAAGTCGGCCTGGGCGTGCGGGTCACCGGAGTCGACGACGAGCTTCCAGTGGATGGGGGCGGGGGTGGCCGCGGGTTCGGGCGTGGGCGCGGGCGTCTGAGTCATGACACCCACTATCCAACGAGGGTCTGACAATCTCCGCCCGTCCGGCCGAACCCCCAGGTCAGACATCCACGGGAGTGGCCGCCGGCGTCTTTGCCCGGGCCGACTCCAACCGCCGCCGCCCCGCCGCCGCCGTACGCCACACATCAAAGGTGAGCAGACACAGGGCCAGCCACACCAGCGAGAACCCGGCCCACCGCTCCACCGGCATCTCCTCGTGGAAGTACAGCACCCCGAGCAGGAACTGGAAGACGGGCGCCAGGTACTGCAGCAACCCGAGCGTCGACAGGGGCACCCGTATCGCCGCCGCCCCGAAACAGACGAGAGGCAGCGCGGTCACGACGCCGGTCGAGGCGAGCAATGCCGCATGCCCGGCCCCCTCGCTCATGAAGGTCGCATCCCCGCGCGACCCCAGCCACACCAGATACCCCACCGCGGGCAGAAACTGAATCGCGGTCTCGGCCGCCAACGACTCGACGCCCCCGAGATTGACCTTCTTCTTCACCAGCCCGTACGTGGCGAAGGAGAACGCCAGCGTCAACGAGATCCAGGGCGGCTGTCCGTACCCGACCGTGAGCACGACCACGGCCGAGAACCCGACCCCGACCGCCGCCCACTGCAGGGGCCGCAGCCGCTCCTTCAGCAGCAGCACGCCCATGGCGATGGTGACCAGGGGATTGATGAAGTACCCGAGGGACGCCTCGACGACATGCCCGCTGTTGACGGACCAGATGTAGACGCCCCAGTTGACGGTGATGACGGCCGCGGCAACGGCGACCAGCGCCAGTCGTCGCGGCTGCCGCAGCAACTCGCCGGCCCAGGCCCAGCGCCGTACGAAAACAAGCGCGACCGCGACGAAGGCGAGCGACCAGACCATGCGATGGGCGAGGATCTCGATCGCGCCCGCGGGCTTCAGCAGGGGCCAGAACAGAGGCACAAGCCCCCACATCCCGTACGCGGCGAAGCCGTTCAGCAGTCCTATGTGCCGCTCACCCTTCGGCTTCCCGCTCACGGGCCTTCCCCCTCACCTGATCGCACACGCGCGCAGGCACGAAGGTAACGCCGAGGACCCGCACCTGTCATGCCCGTATCGCCATACGGTCATGACAGGTCGGGTCCACGTCCCTGACCTGGGTGTCAGCCCTTGAGCGCGAGCGCGATCGACTCGGCGATGGGCGTGGTCGGACGGCCGGCGAGGCGGGAGAGGTCACCGGTGGCGACGACCAGCTCGCCCTTCTCGATGGAGGCGTCCACGCCGGCGAGGATCGCGGCGAACGGCTCGGGCAGCCCGGCGCCGGTGAGGATGCCGATGAGAACTTCGCCGGGGACGTTGTTGAAGGCGATCTCCCTGCCGGTCTGCCGGCTCAGCTCGGCCGCGTACTCGGCGAAGCCCCAGGCCTCGTCGCCGCCCAGTTCGTACGTCTGGTTCTCGTGACCCTCGCCGGTCAGGACGGCCGCGGCGGCCGCGGCGTAGTCGGCGCGGGAGGCGGAGGAGACCCGGCCGTCACCGGCGGCGTTCACGACGGCGTTGTGCTCCAGGACCTGGGCCAGCTGCTCGGTGTAGTTCTCGTTGTACCAGCCGTTGCGCAGCAGGGTGTACGGCAGACCGGAGGCGAGCAGCGCCTCCTCGGTGCCGCGGTGGTCGTCGGCCAGGGCGGCGGTGAGGGAACCGGGGGCGCTGGTGTACGCGAGCAGCGCCACACCGGCGGCCTTGGCGGCCTCGATGACGACCTTGTGCTGCCCGACGCGGCCCTTGTCGAACTCGTTGCCGGAGATGAGCAACACCTTGTCGCCGGCGGCGAAGACGGAGTCGAAGGTCTCCGGGGCGTTGTAGTCCGCGACCGCGATCTTCACCCCGCGCTCGGCGAAGTCGGCGGCCTTCTCCGGGGTGCGCACGACGGCGGTGATCTGGTCGGCCGGAACCTTCTCCAGCAGCTGTTCCACGACGAGGCGGCCGAGGTGTCCGGTGGCTCCGGTGACGACGATGCTCATGATGACAACTCCTTGTGGGGTGCGATGTCACTAACCTTAGGAGCGGCGCTAACTTTGCGAAAGTACCCACTTCAAAGTAAGGTACCCACATGACGGTGAGCAGCGAGGCGAACGGCAAGTCCACCGCGGGGGCGGTGATGTGCCCGTACCGCCTGGTCCTGGAGCATGTGACGTCCCGCTGGGGCGTCCTCGTCCTCATCGAACTCCTCGACCGCCCCTACCGCTTCAGCGAACTCCGCCGGGCGATCGGCACGGTCAGCGAGAAGATGCTGACCCAGACGTTGCAGACGCTTGAGCGGGACGGCCTGGTGCATCGCGACGCCAAGCCGGTGATCCCGCCGCGGGTCGACTATTCGTTGACCGACCTGGGCCGCGAGGCGGCGGAACAGGTACGGGCGCTGGCGCTGTGGACGGAGGAGCGCATGGGGGACGTCGAGAAGGCGCGGGAGGCCTACGACGAGGCGAAGAGCCGCAGCTGAGCAGCGCGGACGCCTCCGGCACAGGAATGCGGCGGGCGCTCGCCGGGCACACAGATGTCAGGGCGCCGGTTGACATGAGCGGCACGTCCATCCATGCGCCCCCTCTCCGCCTCCCGCGCCGACTTGAGTCGCCCGGCATCCTGGGGGCGGGGCGCAGTGCCCAACCGCGCACCGGCCCTCGTGCCGCCCACGAGGACATCGACCGGCGTGCGGACGCCTACTCGGGGGTCGCATGGCCAGACAGAATCCGGATGCGCGAAGGATCGGTTCTGCAACGCGATTGAGGAGCGGCCGGGTGCGCACCCCTTTCCCCCGCCAGGCTTGGCGCCGACGTCAGGAGGAACTGGCGCTGGCCGTGCTGCACCAACTCACCTGTGTCGCAGAGGAGATCAGGAACGCCAACCTGCTGATGCTGCACCGCATCACTGCCGAGCAGGTGGACCGCGCGATCGCCGACCCCGCGCTTGCGGCCGCCATGAGCACTCTGCGCGAACTCTCGGACCACAAGCGCCGCCAAGTCCTGTTCGTCAACCGGGAGTACAGCGCCATCCTGCTGGGGCATCGCATCGGTGCCTATGGCTGGGAGGAGCTGATCGGGCATCTGCGGGTACTGGCTCGCAACCCGGTCTTTGCGGAGTATTGGGAAACGACTCGGGAGCATCGCCTGAGCCTGCCGCGCCATTCATTAGAGGCTCGGGTGAGCGATGTCGTCAATGTAATTGTCGATGAATTGGCGGACGATCCGGACGAATGGTGGGTTGTCGGTTCGGAGGATGAGCGGGATTCCTGAAGTGGTGTAATCCACAAGTCGACAGGGCTGATTTCCATTCGAATGGGTGGACCAGATCGCCGCGGCGAGGAATAGAGACCGGTCCCTGGCATCGCGGTGATCATGTAGGGTCTCACCAGACGCTTTACCTCCGGCCCCGGAGCTACCCGGGGCCGGACTTCATTTGTGTCCGGATGTAGAAAAGGGCTCCCGCGTGCACAGCGAACTCCCTGCCGTCAATATTGTTCGGCGAATTGGTGAATCTCCTCGCCAGCGAGGATCAATGACCGGCGAAACGTGTCCCGATTTGTTCGAATTGAGCGACGGGAGTTTCGCTGTCATCGGTACCGACCGAACGGATGAACTAGACGGGCTATTGCCTGCGGACGCTGCCAGGGCCGACTACGAACGCATCGTGGTGATCACCCGCGAAACCCTTCTGCGAGCCAAGCGGGACATTCCCGACGCCTGACGCGCAAGGCCCGGACACTGTTCAGCATCCGGGCCTTTCTGTGTGTCCGTCGGCTGTCGCCTCAACCCACAACCGTCCAAGTATCCCCACCCGCCAGCAGCGCCCCCAGATCCCCCTTGCCGTTCTGCTCGATCGCTGCGTCGAGTTGGTCGCTCATCTGGGTGTCGTACACCGGTCGGTCCACGGAGCGCAGGATGCCGATCGGGGTGTGGTGGAGGGTGTCCGGGTCGGCGAGGCGCGAGAGGGCGAACGCCGTTGTCGGCGAAGCCGCGTGCGCGTCGTGGACCAGGATCTGGGACTCGTTGTCCGGCGTGACCGTGACGACCTTCAGGTCACCCGTGGACACGTCCCGCACCACGCCCCGCGAACCGTCCGCCCCGAAGCGGATCGGACGCCCGTGTTCGAGGCGGATCACCGCTTCCTCCGCCTGCTGCCGGTCCTTCAGCGCCTCGAACGCCCCGTCGTTGAAGATGTTGCAGTTCTGGTAGATCTCGATCAGCGCCGTGCCGGGGTGGGCCGCCGCCTGCCGCAGCACCTCCGTCAGATGCTTGCGGTCGGAGTCGATCGTCCGCGCCACGAAGGACGCCTCCGCGCCGATCGCCAGCGACACCGGGTTGAACGGCGCGTCCAGCGACCCCATCGGCGTGGACTTCGTGATCTTGCCGACCTCGGAGGTGGGGGAGTACTGCCCCTTCGTCAGACCGTAGATCCGGTTGTTGAAGAGAAGGATCTTGAGGTTGACGTTCCGGCGCAGGGCGTGGATGAGGTGGTTGCCGCCGATGGACAGGGCGTCACCGTCACCCGTCACCACCCACACGCTCAAGTCCCGCCGGGAGGAGGCCAGTCCGGTCGCGATGGCGGGCGCGCGGCCGTGAATGGAGTGCATCCCGTACGTGTTCATGTAGTACGGGAATCGCGACGAGCAGCCGATGCCCGAGACGAAGACGATGTTCTCCTTGGCCAGGCCGAGCTCCGGCATGAAGCCCTGGACGGCCGCCAGGATCGCGTAGTCACCGCAGCCGGGGCACCAGCGCACTTCCTGATCGGACTTGAAGTCCTTCATGGACTGCCTGCCCTCGGCCTTGGGGACGAGAGAAAGCGCCTCGATCGTGTCCGTGCCTTCCGTGGACGTCTCAGCCATCGATGGCCTCCTTGAGAGCCGTGGCGAGCTGCTCAGCCTTGAACGGCATGCCGTTGACCTGGTTGTACGAGTGGGCGTCGACCAGGTACTTCGCCCGGATCAGCGTGGCGAGCTGACCGAGGTTCATCTCGGGGATCACGACCTTGTCGTACCGCTTCAACACCGCGCCGAGGTTCTTCGGGAACGGGTTGAGGTGCCGCAGATGCGCCTGCGCGATGGCCTCCCCGGCCCCGCGCAGCCGTCGCACCGCCGCCGTGATCGGCCCGTACGTCGATCCCCAGCCCAGCACCAGCGTGCTCGCGCCGTGCGGGTCGTCGACCTCCAGATCGGGCACGTCGATGCCGTCGATCTTGGCCTGCCGGGTGCGGACCATGAAGTCGTGGTTGGCGGGGGAGTACGAGATGTTGCCGGTCCCGTCCTCCTTCTCGATACCGCCGATGCGGTGTTCGAGACCCGGCGTGCCGGGGATCGCCCAGGGGCGCGCGAGGGTCTGCGGGTCGCGCTTGTAGGGCCAGAAGACCTCGGTGCCGTCATCGAGCGTGTGGTTCGGTCCCTGCGCGAACTGCACGGTCAGGTCCGGGAGTTCGTCCGCCTCCGGGATCCGCCAGGGCTCCGAACCGTTGGCCAGATAACCGTCGGAGAGAAGGAAGACGGGAGTGCGGTACGTCAGCGCGATACGCGCCGCCTCCAGGGCCGCCTGGAAACAGTCGGCCGGCGTCCTCGGCGCGATCACCGGAACCGGCGCCTCACCGTTGCGGCCGAACATGGCCTGGAGCAGGTCGGCCTGCTCGGTCTTGGTGGGCAGACCGGTGGACGGCCCGCCGCGCTGGATGTCGATGACGAGCAGCGGCAGTTCGAGGGAGACGGCGAGACCGATGGTCTCCGACTTGAGCGCCACCCCCGGACCGGACGTCGTGGTGACCCCCAGCGAACCGCCGAAGGCCGCGCCCAGCGCCGCACCGATGCCCGCGATCTCGTCCTCGGCCTGGAAGGTCCGTACGCCGAAGTTCTTGTGTCTGCTGAGTTCGTGCAGGATGTCGGAGGCCGGGGTGATGGGGTAGGAGCCGAGGAAGAGGGGCAGGTCGGCCTGGCGGGCGGCGGCGATCAGGCCGTAGGCCAGGGCGAGGTTGCCGGAGATGTTGCGGTAGAGGCCGGGCGGGAACGCGGTGGCGGCCGGGGCGACCTCGTAGGAGACAGCGAAGTCCTCGGTGGTCTCGCCGAAGTTCCAGCCCGCGCGGAACGCGGCCAGGTTCGCCTCGGCGATCTCGGGTTTCTTCGCGAACTTGGCCCGCAGGAACCTCTCGGTCCCCTCGGTCGGCCGGTGGTACATCCACGACAGCAGGCCCAGCGCGAACATGTTCTTGCTGCGCTCGGCCTCCTTGCGGCTGAGGTCGAACTCCTTGAGCGCCTCGACCGTCAGCGTGGTCAGCGGCACCTCGTGCAGGCTGTACCCGTCGAGGGAACCGTCCTCCAGCGGGGAGGTGGCGTACCCGACCTTCTGCAGGGCCCGTTTGGTGAATTCGTCCGTGTTGACGATGATCTCCGCGCCGCGCGGCACGTCGGCGATGTTCGCCTTGAGCGCGGCGGGGTTCATGGCGACGAGCACATTGGGCGCGTCGCCGGGGGTGAGGATGTCGTGGTCCGCGAAGTGGAGCTGGAAGGAGGAGACCCCTGGCAGGGTGCCGGCAGGGGCGCGGATCTCGGCGGGGAAGTTCGGCAGTGTCGAAAGGTCGTTTCCGAAGGACGCCGTTTCCGAGGTGAAGCGGTCGCCGGTGAGCTGCATTCCGTCGCCGGAGTCTCCCGCGAACCGGATGATCACCCGGTCCAGCCTGCGTACGTCCTTCTCGCCCGTCGGTTTGCGCTGCTCTCCCAAGACGGCTTCGTCGGCCTGTTCCGCTGTCCTGCTGACCTGGCTGGTCACTGAACTGGACCTCCTTCGAGGCGGCTGTCTGGGACCGGCCTTCCCGCAGGCCTTCCCAGGATCAACCCTACGTCCGTCGTGGTCGCCTTCCCTGGGACATTCGCATGATGGACGCGGTTTTGAGACGGTGCGCCGCCCTGACTTGTCATGATTTCTCGCCCCCCGACGCCTCCTTGTGGAGACGCCACGGATGCCTCCGCGGTTTCTGACCAAGTGTCAGCCCGTCAGGAGTTCAGATAGGTGAGCACCGCGAGAACGCGCCGGTGATCCCCGTCACTCGGAGACAGCCCGAGCTTCAGAAAGATATTGCTGACGTGCTTCTCGACGGCGCCGTCACTCACCACGAGCTGTCGGGCGATCGCCGAGTTGGTCCGCCCCTCGGCCATCAACCCGAGCACTTCCCGCTCCCGCGGGGTGAGTCCGGCCAGTACGTCCTGCTTCCGGCTGCGCCCCAGCAGCTGCGCGACAACCTCGGGATCCAGGGCCGTACCGCCCTGGGCGACCCGCACCACGGCGTCCACGAACTCGCGCACCTCGGCGACCCGGTCCTTGAGCAGATAGCCCACCCCATGACTGGAACCGGCCAACAGTTCGGTGGCGTACCGCTCCTCCACGTACTGTGACAGCACGAGCACACCGAGTCCCGGATGGGCCTTCCGTAGCTGTACGGCGGCCCGGACCCCCTCGTCCGTGTGCGTCGGCGGCATCCGCACATCGGCGACCACCACGTCCGGCAGCTCGCCCTGACCGTCCAGCTCCGTGATGGTCTTGACCAACGCGTCCCCGTCCCCGACCCCGGCGACGACCTCATGCCCGCGGTCGGTCAACAACCGGGTCAGGCCCTCCCGAAGCAGCACTGAATCCTCGGCGATGACCACCCGCACCCTGTCCTCCACGATCTCCGGCCCCCCGAGCCCGACTCCGCCCGCCGCACCGACCAAGTCGGCCCCCGCGGCAGCTCCCGTGGTCCAGCATTCCAGCAAGCCGAGGTCTACACCACCCACGCCTCAACGCCGGTGAGCATCTTCCAGCCCGTCTGGGGGTGCCCCCTGGGGGAGTTCGAGGACAAGGCCCGTTCAGGGCCGTGGCGGGGTCCGGGGGCGCAGCCCCCGGTGGGGTCGAAGGGGCAGAGCCCCTGGGGATGGGACGGGCAGGGGCGGCGGGGGCGAGGAAACCCCAGGTCAGCCCACCGTCCGCCAAGGCAGCTCCGCAGTCACCCGAGTGGGCCCGCCCGCCGGCGAATCCACCACCAGGATCCCGTCAACCGCGTCCAACCGCTCAGCCAGCCCCCCGAGCCCGGATCCCCCTGAGGTGTCCGCCCCGCCCACCCCGTCATCCACAACCTGCACCATCAGCCGGTTCTCCACCCGCCACACATCCACCGCAGCCCACGTGGCCCGCGAGTGCTTGCTGATGTTCTGCAGCAGCTCGGACACGGTGAAGTACGCGATCCCCTCGATGGCCGGCGCAGGCCGAGCCGGCAGATCCACCTCCACCTGCACCGGCACCGTGCAACGCGAGGCCACCGAGGACAACGCCGCGTCCAGCCCCCGGTCCGTCAACACCGCCGGATGAATCCCCCGAGCCAGATCCCGCAGTTCCTGAAGCGCCGTCTTCACCTCGCCGTGCGCCTCACCCACCATCCGGGCCGCCGCCTCCGGATCCTCCGTCAGCTTCTCCTTCGCCAGCCCCAGATCCATCGCCAGCGCCACCAGCCGTGCCTGCGCCCCGTCATGCAGGTCCCGCTCGATCCGCCGCAGATCCGCCGCCGCCGTGTCGACCACGATCCCCCGGTCCGACTCCAGCTCCACCACCCGCGCGGACAACCGCGTCGGCCCGAGCAGCCCCTGCACCATCACCTGGTCCACCGTCGTCAGCGCCCGCACGATCCACGGCGTGGCCAACGTGAACAGCAGCCCCACCAACGCGGTCACGGTGATCTCGAACGGGTTGTTCAGGTAGATGTCGTGGGTCCCGTCGCCGTACAGCTGAAGCCCGTCCTGACCGGCGTACACGGGAAAGACCCAGAACCACAGCGGATACGTCAGCGCCGCCCACCCGTACGCCCAGAAGTTCAGCGCGACGACGAACGAGAACACCGACCACGGGAACTGCAGCACCGCGTACAGCAGCGACCGCCACGACGTGCCGCTCTTCAGCACGGCGCCCACCCAGGCCAGCACGCCGGACTTCTTCATCCGCAGCGGCTCCGGGTCGGCCACCTCCACGCCGAGCAGGCTCCGCGCCCGCGCCCGCTCCATCGCCCCGAACCCGCGGCAGCCGGCCAGCCCCGCCGCCAGCACCGGAACGCCGAGGAAGGTCACCAGCAGACCCGCCCCGAGCGACACCATCGTGATCGCGTACGTGAAGAGAAGGATGCTGATCGGCAGGCTCAGCATCACGTACCCGAAGGCCCGCCAGGTGCGGGCCTCGAACGGCGCCCGCAGCCCGGCGGGCAGCCGGTGCCGGCGCTCACCGGCGAGGGAGAGACCGCTGTCGTAACCGTGCCCGTCCCCGTAGCCCTGTCCGTACTCCGTGGCCATCGACGTCGTCCCGTTCTACTCGTCCTGCGGCTGTCCCGCCGTACCTCCACCCTCCTGCGCCGCAGCTCCGCGAACCATGGAGTCCGTCGGCCTCTTGGACGGGGGGTTTTCCCTACCTCCGCGGGCGCCCTGCCGCCCCCTGCGTGCTAGGCCTGTCCCGGCGTGCGGTCCCGCCAGGGCAGTTCCGCCGTGACCGTGGTCGGGCCGCCCACCGGCGAGTCGAGGACGAACAGCCCGTCGACCGCGCCCAGCCGGTCCGCGAGGCCCCGCATCCCCGTACCACCGTCCAGCCGCGCGCCCCCGCGGCCGTCGTCCTCGACCTGGATCAGCAGCCGGTCCGCCGACCGCCACACCTCCACCGAGGCCGTCCGCGCGGCGCTGTGCTTGCTGATGTTCTGCAGCAGCTCGGAGACGGTGAAGTAGGCGATGCCCTCGATCGCCGCGGCCGGCCGGGCGACGAGATCGACCGTCACCTTCACCGGCACCGTGCAGCGTGAGGCCACCGACGACAGCGCGGCGTCCAGGCCCCGGTCCGTCAGCACCGCCGGATGGATGCCCCGGGCGAGATCTCTGAGCTCCTGCAGCGCCAGCTTCACCTCGCCGTGCGCCTCCGCGACCATCTCCGCGGCCGTGTCCGGGTCCTCCAGGAGCTTCTCCTTGGCGAGCCCGAGGCCCATCGCCAGATTGACCAGGCGGGCCTGCGCCCCGTCGTGCAGATCACGCTCGATGCGCCGCAGATCGGCGTTGGCCGTGTCGACCACGACCCCCCGGTCCGACTCCAGCTCGGCGATCCGCTGCTCCAACTCGTCGGACGGCGACAGCAGACCGCGCACCATCGCCCGGTCGGCGTTGGCCAGCCCCCGCGCGATGAACGGCAGCACCGGCCACAGCACGAACAACGAGGTCAGCGTGACGGTGAAGGTGAGAATGCCCCACGGCAGCCGCATGAAGTCGTACAGAATCGTGCGCCAGCCCACCGGGTCCTTCAGGGTCATCCACAGCCACGGCAGATAGCCCCTGCGCCGCTTGGGCAGCCGGCTGGGCTCCTCGATCCGCATCCCGAGCAGCTTCCTGGCCCGCGCCCGCTCGAACCGGCCCAACTGCCGTGCGCCCAGCAGCCCGAGCGTCAGCAGCGGGAACCCGATCACCGTGAGGGCGAGCATGCCCCCGGAGAACAGCACCGCCACGGTGTAGGTGAAACCGACCACCGACACCGGAAGGTTCGCCAGCAGATGCGCGATCTCCTTCCAGGTGTGCCGGTCGTAGGCGAAACGGGCGGGCGGCGGACGGTCGTCGGGCTCCGGTTGCTCCGGCAGCGCGGCTTCCCGATCGGGCGTCGGGAACGAGAGGCGTTCGGTCATATGGGCTAGCGTGCCGCCCACCGGGCCGCGGCGCCATGAGGCGGACCGCCAGGATCCCCTGGGGAAAACCCCACCCCCGGGCACGGCCTTCGGCACGGGCTCGTGCACGGCCTCCGGTCCGGCCCCGGCATATCAAGCAGATCTCAAGCCTGACGGGCTGCTTACCGTCCCTTTAACAGGGCCTAGACTCCCGTCCGTACAGATCGCAGATCGCAACTCGCCGATCGCGGATTGCCGAACCGCAGCGATCGTCGAGCAGCCAGCGAAGGGACGGACGCGGACGTGCGGGAACCGACTGTCCTCGATCCGACCGTCGTCGCGGCGGACTACTTCGAGTCGTACTCGGTCGTCGGACTGCTCGCCGTCGTCGGCGTGCTCTTCGTCGCCGTCGCCTTCGGCGCCGGCCGTCTGCTGCGCCCGGTGGTCCCCACCCCCGAGAAGCTCCTGACCTACGAGTGCGGCGTCGACCCCGTCGGCGAGGGCTGGGCCCACACCCAGGTCCGCTACTACGTCTACGCCTTCCTCTACGTCATCTTCGCCGTCGACTCGATCTTCCTGTTCCCCTGGGCCACGGTCTTCGCCGCCCCCGGCTACGGCGCGGCGACCCTCGTCGAGATGTTCATCTTCCTCAGCTTCCTCGCCGTCGGCCTGCTGTACGCCTACAAGAAGGGCGTCCTGGCATGGACGTGACGCCAGAAGTGACCTCGCCTTCGTCCGCGCCGGAGCCGATGCCGGCGGCGGAGCCGGTGTACCTCCCCGAGCCGAAACGGCTGGGCGCCCTCGCCCGCCTCGCCCCCGAGCCGATGAAGGTGGTCCTGAACTGGGGCCGCCGCTACTCCCTCTGGGTCTTCAACTTCGGCCTCGCCTGCTGCGCCATCGAGTTCATCGCCGCGTCCATGGCCCGCCACGACTTCATCCGCCTCGGCGTGATCCCCTTCGCGCCCGGCCCGCGCCAGGCCGACCTGATGGTCGTCTCCGGCACGGTCACGGACAAGATGGCCCCCGCCGTGAAGCGCCTCTACGAACAGATGCCGGAACCCAAGTACGTCATCTCCTTCGGTGCCTGCTCCAACTGCGGCGGCCCCTACTGGGACTCCTACTCCGTCACCAAGGGCGTCGACCAGATCATCCCCGTCGACGTCTATGTCCCCGGCTGCCCGCCCCGCCCCGAGGCCCTCCTCCAGGGAATCCTCAAACTCCAGGAGAAGATCGCCCGGGAGTCCCTGGCCGAGCGCTACGGCACCGCCGCGCCACGCCCGTCGACGGCGGCCCTGCAGAGCGACCTGGTGAAGCCCCCGCCGACCCCTGCGGTCGGACCGGCCGGGTCGGCCGAAGGGGACGCACGATGACGACGATCGGCTGGCTCCCCGCCGCCGCCGAAGAACTCTTCGGTACGGAGGCCACCGCCGAGGAGTCCTACGACGTCCTGACGGTCGACGTCCCGCCCGCCACCTGGCTCACCGCACTGCGCGTGGCCCGCGACGAACTGGGCTGCACCTACTTCGACTGGCTCAGCGCCGTCGACGAACCGGGCACCGGCTTCCGCGTCTCGGCCCACGTCGTGGCACTGTCCCCGGTCCGCCGTCTCCTGGTGCGCACGACCGTCCCGCACGAGTCACCGGCCCTGGCCTCCGCCGTCGACGTCTACGCGGGCGCCGCCTGGCACGAGCGCGAGACCCACGAGATGTTCGGCGTCGCCTTCGACGGCCACCCCGCCCTGGACCACCTCCTCCTCCCGGAAACCTTCGAAGGCCACCCCCTGCGCAAGGACTTCGTCCTGGCGGCCCGCGTCGCCAAGGCCTGGCCCGGCGCCAAGGAACCGGGCGAGTCCGACCACGGCGGCCCCAAACGCCGCCAGACCCTCCCCCCTGGCGTCCCCGACCCGAACGAATGGGGCCCCCAGAAGGGCCAGTTGCCCCCGGCACCGGCCCGCCCCACCCGCGCAGCCGGCCGAGCACCGGGCCGCGCGGCGGTAGAACGCCCCGGCCAGGCCCCGGCCGACCGCCCCGCCCGAGCCGCGGGCGAGCGTCCGCCCCGCCGCGCCCGCACCGCCGCGGAGGGCTCCGCCAGTCAGGCGGGGACTGGTCAGGCGGGGACCGGTCCGGCGGGGACTGGTCCGGCGGAGGGACCGTCGGCACCGGCAACCGATGCGGCCACGCCCGCGCCGGCTCCTGCCTCGCCACGGCGCAACCGCACCGCGTCTCAGGGCTCCGCGAGCCAACAGTCGGCGACCACTCCGGAACAGCAATCGCAACCGCCGTCCGACGACCGGAGCGAGGGCGAGACCGCCACGCCGCCGACGGCACCCACGGCCCCTCGCAGCCCGGACGCACCGTGGCATCACGCCCGCCCGGCCTTCGACGCCCCGGAATCCAGCCCGGAATCCAGTCCAGAACCCACCTCGGAATCTGCGGAGCGCACCTCGGAATCCACGGAGTCCGCTTCGGAATCCGCGTCGGGAACGGAACAAGCCGCCGATCCCGACGCCGTCCCCAAAGCACCAGCCCCCGAAGACCCCGCAGGAGGCCCGCAGTGAACGACGCTCTCGACGTCGCCCTGCGACTCCTGATCGTCTTCGTCGTCTTCCTCACCTTCCCCCTCATCGTCGGTCAGACCGAGCACAAGGTCATGGCCCACATGCAGGGCCGTCTCGGCCCGATGTACGCCGGCGGCTTCCACGGCTGGGCCCAACTCGTCGCGGACGGCGTCAAGTTCGCGCAGAAGGAAGACGTGGTCCCGGCGGGCGCGGACCGCCGTATCTTCCAACTGGCCCCCGCCGTGGCCCTCCTCCCGTACCTGATCGTCCTGCTGGCCATCCCCATCGGCCCCGGCGAGGGCGCGGTCGGCCAGGTCCTCGACGCGGGCATCTTCTTCGTGCTCGCGGTGATGGGTGTGGGCGTCCTCGGCTCGCTCATGGCCGGGTGGGCCTCCGCCAACAAGTTCTCCCTCCTGGGCGGCCTGCGCACCGCCGCCCAACTCCTCGCCTACGAACTCCCGATGCTGCTCACCGCCGCCTCGGTGGCCATGGCGGCAGGCACCGTCTCCCTCCCCGGCATCCTGGACGCCTTCGAGTGGTGGTGGCTGCCCTGGCAGATCGTCGGCGCGATCGTCTTCTTCGTCGCCGGCCTCGCCGAACTCCAGCGCCCGCCCTTCGACATGCCCGTCGCCGACTCGGAGATCATCTTCGGCGCCTACACCGAGTACACCGGTCTGCGCTTCGCCTTGTTCCTCCTCGCCGAGTACGCCGGAATCATCGTGCTGTGCGGCCTGACCACCGTCCTTTTCCTGGGCGGTTGGCACGGCCCCTGGGGTGCCGACGGCCTCGGCTGGGTCTGGACCCTGCTGAAGACAGCCGTCCTGGCCTTCGTCGTCATCTGGCTCCGCGTCACCTATCCCCGCCTGCGCGAGGACCAGCTGCAGAAACTCTCCTGGACCCTCCTGGTCCCCCTCTCCCTCGCCCAGATCGCCCTCACCGGCATCGTCAAGGTGGTGATCTCCTAACCATGGCCGAGCCCCTTCCGCCCACCCGGCCCCGTTTTCCCGGCTCCGGCCTGGCCAAAGGTCTGGCTGTCACCCTCCGCACGATGACGAAGAGGACCGTCACCGAGCAGTACCCGGACGTTCAGCCGGACCTCCCGCCCCGCACCCGCGGTGTGATCGGCCTGTTCGAGGAGAACTGCACGGTCTGCATGCTCTGCGCCCGTGAGTGCCCCGACTGGTGCATCTACATCGACTCCCACAAGGAGACGGTCCCGGCGGCGACCCCCGGCGGCCGCGAGCGCAGCCGCAACGTCCTCGACCGCTTCGCCATCGACTTCTCCCTGTGCATGTACTGCGGTATCTGTATTGAGGTCTGTCCTTTCGACGCGTTGTTCTGGTCACCTGAGTTCGAGTACGCCGAGACCGACATCCGTGACCTCACCCACGAGCGGGACAAGCTCCGCGAGTGGATGTGGACCGTCCCGGCCCCACCGGCCCTCGACCCCGGCGCGGAGGAACCGAAGGAAATCGCCGCCGCCCACAAGACCGCCGAGAAACTGGCGGCGGCGCAGGCGACTCAGGCGACTCAGGCTGGGCAGGTCGGACAGGTCGCGGCGGCCGGCCAGGCGGAGCAGGTCACGCCGGCTGGGCAGGACGCGTCGAGTGAGCCGACCCGTCCTTTGCCGCCCACCCCGGCGGAGCAGCCCGCGCCGCCCACAGCACCTGCTCCGGCGGACGTCCCCACGCCGCCCACTCCGGCAGACCCGTCCACCCCTGCAGACCCGTCCACCTCGGCGGAGCCGCCCACCCCGGCGGAGCCGCCCGCCAAACCCGAGCCGCCCAAGTCCTCCGACGCCGAGGGAGGCACATCGTGACCCTCGCCGCAGCCGCCACCGCCGCGACGCACGCCCTGAACGTGCCTGCCACCGCCGCGCACCCCACGCTGACCACGACCGCCGCCGAAACCCACGGCTTCCTTTCCCCGACCGGCGTCGAGGTCGCGTTCCTCCTCGTCGGCCTGGTCACCTTCGGCGCCGCGCTTGTCAGCGTCACCACCCGACAGCTGGTGCACGCCGCCCTGTGGCTGGTGGTGACCCTCGGTGGTCTGGCCGTCGAATACCTCCTGCTCACCGCCGAGTTCATCGCCTGGGTGCAGGTCCTCATCTATGTCGGTTCCGTCGTCGTCCTCCTTCTGTTCGGTCTGATGCTCACCAAGGCCCCCATCGGCCGCTCCCCGGACGCCGACTCCGGCAACCGCTGGGCCGCCCTCACCGTGGCCGTCGCCGCCGCGGCCGCCCTGGTCTGGGTCGTCGTCGACGCTTTCCGCGCGACCTGGATCGATCTGGACGGCCCGGCCGCCGGCACCACCGCCGTCACCGGAGCGAGCCTGTTCCAGAACTGGGTGCTCCCCTTCGAGGCCCTCTCCGTCCTTCTCCTCGCGGCCCTGGTCGGCGCGATCGTCCTGTCCCGCAAGGCGAAGGCGGAGTCGAGTTCTCCCCCTGTGAACTCCCGGTCGATCACGCGGAGTTCCCCATCTGTCCCGGATTCCCGGAATAACCCGATCGGGGGAAATATCCCGGAATCGGGAACCAGCCCGGCGGAGCGAACCAGGCCGGTACAGGGAACCGGCCCGGCTGAGGGAACCAGCCCGGTACGGAAAACCGGCCCGGCTGAGGGAACCAGCCCGGTACGGAAAACCGGCCCGGCTGAGGGAACCAGCCCTGCCAAGCAGGAAGGCACCCGCTGATGCACCTCGCCTATCCCGCAGTTCTCGCCGCTCTTCTCTTCTGCACCGGCGTGTACGGCGTCCTGGCCCGCCGCAACGCGATCCTCGTCCTGATGTCCGTCGAGTTGATGCTCAACGCCGTCAACCTGAACCTCGTCGCCTTCGACGTCTGGCTCAGCAGGACCGCCCGGGACACCCTGCACTCCGGACAGGCCCTGACCCTGTTCACCATCGCCATCGCCGCCGCCGAGATCGGCATCGGCCTGGCGATCGTCCTCGCCGTCTACCGCAACCGCGGCACCTCGGACATCGACCGGCTCCGCGACACCGCCGAGGGGCATGAGCCCGACGGGCCGGAATCCGATGGGCCGGAATCCGATGGGCCGGCTCCCGGGGGTTCCGACTCCGACGGCTGGGACTCCGACGGCGCCGACAGTGACGCCCGCACGACCGGTCGGGCCGGTCGGGCCGGTCGGGCCGGGAAGGCTGAGGCCACCGCGTGACCACGACCACCCTCGCCGTCCTCGTCCCCCTCCTGCCGTTCCTGGGTGCGGCGGCCGGCCTGCTCCTGGGCCGAACGGCCCCCGGGTTCGTTCGCCCGCTCGCGATCCTGCCGCCCCTCGCCTCCCTCGTGCTCGCCGTGCTGGTCGCCGTGCGCCAGGGCGGTGACCGGGCCGTCGACGCCGCCACGGAGCTCACGCCCACCGGCTCGGTCCCGATCGGACTCGCCCTGCACATCGACGGCTTCGCCGCCCTCGTCGCCGTACTGGTCACCGTCGTCGCGTTTTGCGTGCAGATCTACTCGACCGGCTACCTGCGCGACGACCCGCGCTACCCCTCCTACGCCGCCCTCGTCTCCCTCTTCACCTCCGCGATGCTGCTCGTCGTCTACTCCGGCGACCTGATCGTGCTGCTGGTCGGCTGGGAGATCATGGGCATCTGCTCGTACTTCCTGGTCGGCCACTACTGGGAGACCCCGGAGGCCCGCGCCGCCTCCATCAAGGCCTTCCTGGTGACCAAGCTCGGTGACGTCCCCTTTCTCATCGGCCTGTTCGCCCTCGCCACCGACGCCGGCTCCTTCCGGATCACAAAGGTCCTCGGCACGGTCGCGAGCGGCGGCCTCGACCACCCGACCCTGATCGCCCTGCTGCTCCTGGCCGGCGTCGCGGGCAAGTCGGCGCAGTTCCCGCTGCACACCTGGCTCCCCGACGCCATGGCCGGCCCGACCCCCGTCTCCGCGCTGATCCACGCCGCGACGATGGTCGCCGCCGGTGTCTACTTCGTGGCCCGTCTCCTCCCGGTGTTCGAGGCCTCGCAGGCCGCGATGGTCGTCCTCGCCGTGATGGCCTCCGTCACGATGGTCGGCTCGGGTCTCGCCGCGCTCGCCCAGGACGACATCAAGCGCGTCCTCGCCTACTCGACGATCGGTCAACTCGGCTATATGACCGGCGCCCTGGCCGTCGGTGACCGCGGTGCCGCCGTCTTCCACCTCCTGTCCCACGGCGCCTTCAAGGCGCTGCTGTTCCTCGCGGCCGGCGTGATCATCCACGCCGCCGGCACCAACTCGCTGGCCGCCATGTCCCGCATGGGCAACCTGCGCGACCGCGTCCCGGACGCCTTCTGGACGATGACCGTGGCGCTTCTCGCGCTCGCCGCGATCCCGCCCTTCAGTGGCTTCTTCTCCAAGGAGTCCGTCCTCGGTGCCGCCGAACACGTCGCCACCGGCCACACCGAGCACGCCCCCGGCGCGGCGGGCTGGACCGTCCTTGTCGCCGGCCTGCTCACGGCCCTGCTCACCGCGGCGTACGCCACCCGTCTGTGGCTGCTCGCCTTCCGCGGACACGGCGCCGAAGCCCCCGACCACGGCCGCCAGCCCCGCACCATGACCGTGGTGCTGTGGGTGCTCGCCGTCCCGTCCCTCGCCCTTGGCGGACTCGCCTACCGATCGCTGCCCGGCTGGTTCGACGGCCGCGACCTCACCCCGACCCTCACCACCTCCGTGCTCGGCACGGGCGTGGCCCTGGTCGGCGGCATCGTCACCTACGGCGCGTGGCGGCACACCACCTCACTCGCCGCCCGCGTCCCGCTCGGCGCGGTCGCCGCCCACCCCGAAGGCGACGCCGGACTCGTCGAGGCCGAGGCGATCGCCAGCCACGCACCCGCGTACGGTGACGTGGCCTCAGCGCCCGACCCCGCGGACCCCGGACGGATGCTGCTCGGCCCGCTGCACCGGCACGCGGCCGTCGGCTTCCACCTCGACGCCGTGTACGCGGCCCTCTTCGTCCGCCCGGTCCTGGCGGGCGCGAGTCTCGTCCGGTTCCTCGACCGCGAGGTCGTCGAGACCTACGTACGTGGTGCGGGTGCCCTGCCCCGCCTGCTCGGGTCCGCCGTACGGCGTGCCCAGACCGGCAATACGCAGACCTATGTGAGCGCGCTGCTCGCCGGCACCGTCGTCCTGGCGGTCGCCGCCCTCCTCGTCGCCACGGGAGCGTGAGCACACGTGATCGATATCAACGAGTCCGTGATGCAGTTCCTTCTGGCGTTCGTCGTCGTCGCGCCGCTCCTCGGCGCGGTCGCCGCTCTCCTGCCCGCCCCGCCCGGGCTGAAGGGGAAGTCGCCCGAACAGGCCGTGCTGCGGCACGGCATGACCGTCACCGGCGCGGTACTCATCGCCGCGATCGTCCTCGCACTCGGCTTCGACCACGACCACCCGTCGAAGATGCAGGCCACGACGGACATCAGCTGGATCCCCGCACTCGACGTGCGGATCCACCTCGGCATCGACGGCATCTCCCTCCCCCTTCTGGTCCTGACCGCGCTGCTGACCTTCCTCTGCGCGCTCTACTCCTACTTCAAGATGCCTGCGGGCCCGACCCCGAAGGCCTTCGTCGCGCTGGTGCTCGTCCTGGAGTCCGGCACCCTCGCGAGCTTCGCCGTCCTCGATCTGCTGCTGTTCTTCCTCGCGTTCGAGATGGTCCTCGTCCCGATGTACTTCCTCATCGCCCGCTGGGGCGGCGAGGGCAGGACCCGGGCCGCCTGGCGGTTCATCCTCTACACACTGCTCGGTTCGGTCGTCATGCTGCTAGGCCTGCTCCTGATCGGGATCAAGGCGGGCACATTCGACATGGTGGCACTCGCCACTGACAACGGCCGGTCGCTGAGCACATCCGTGCAGGTCATCGCCGTTTTGACGATCGGGATCGGGCTCGCGGTCAAGACGCCGATGTGGCCGCTGCACAGCTGGCTGCCCGACGCCCACACCGCGGCGCCGACCGTCGGTTCGGTCCTGCTGGCCGGCGTCATGCTCAAGATGGGTACGTACGGTTTCGTCCGGATTCTGCTGCCGATCGCCCCCGACGGCTTCCGCACCTTCGCCCCCTACCTCGCCGCCTTCGCCGTGGTCGGGATCATCTACGGCTCCCTGGCCTGCCTGGCCCTCGCCAGACAGGGCGCGAAGGGCGACCTCAAACGCCTCATCGCCTACTCCTCAGTCGGCCACATGGGCTTCGTCCTGCTCGGCATCTCGACGATGACCCCGACCGGCGTGAACGGCGCCCTGTTCGCCAACATCGCCCACGGCCTCATCACCGGCCTCCTCTTCTTCCTGGTCGGCGCCTTGAAGGACCGCACTGGCAGCACCGACCTCGACACCCTCGCCAAGGAGACCGGCGCCGCGCTGTACGGCAAGGCCCCGCGCCTCGGCGGCCTGCTCGCCTTCGGCGCGGTCGCCTCGCTCGGCCTGCCCGGACTGGCCGGGTTCTGGGGCGAGATGCTGGCACTGTTCGGCGCGTTCAAGCCCGCCGACGACCTCAGCCGCCCGGCGTTCCTCACCTTCATGGCGATCGCGGCCTTCGGCACGCTCCTCACCGCCGCCTACATGCTCATCGTGGTCCGCCGCGTCTGCATGGGCGCCGTACCGCAGGAGGCACCGCAACTCGCCGACGTGCAGTCCTACGAGTTCGCCGCCTGGACCCCGCTCGTCGCCCTCACCGTCGTCACCGGGCTGTGGCCCAAGGCCCTCCTCGGCCTCACCGACCCGGCCGTGCAGCAGCTCCTCGCAGGAGGCACCCGATGAGCAGCCCGGTCCAGCCGCTGGCCGCGAACCTCGTCCAGTCCGTCGACTGGCTCGCCATCGCGCCGCCCACCCTCGCGGCGATCGTCGGACTCGTCGTCCTTGTCGCCGACCTGTTCGTCGGCGAACAGAAGAAGGCGCTCCTCGGCTGGCTCTCGGTGGCGGGTCTCGCCGCCTCCGCACTCCTCCTGCTGCCGCTCCTGGACGGCGACCGCTCCACCTTCTGTCTGAACGGCGACGCCGACGTCTGCAGCTACACCGCGGACCGCTTCACCCTGGTCATCCAGTTCCTGGTCCTCGGCGGCGCCCTCCTCGCCGCTCTCCTGTCGGTCACCGCCCTCAAGGACGCCGACAAGGGACTCCCCGAAGGGGAGTACTGGTTCCTGCTGCTGTCCTCCGCCGCAGGCGCCGCCCTCCTGCCCGCCTCCCGCGACCTCGCGACCCTGATCGTCGCCCTGGAGGTCGCCTCTCTGCCCGCCTTCGCTCTCGTGGGCCTGCGGCAGGGCGACCGGAAGTCCTCCGAGGCCGCCCTCAAGTTCTTCCTGTCGTCGGTCACCGCGACCGCCGTCAGCCTCATGGGCATCAGCTTCGTGTACGCCTCCACGGGCAGCCTCTACCTCACCCAGGTCGCCGACCGCATCCAGCACGTCGACGGACAGCTCCACACCCTCGCCCAGACCGGCGTCGTCCTCACCCTCGTCGGCTTCGCCTTCAAGGTCGCTGCCGTCCCCTTCCACTTCTGGGTGCCCGACACCTACGTGGGAGCGCCCCTGCCGATCGCCGCCTACCTCTCGGTCGTCGGCAAGGCGGTCGGCTTCTCCGGCCTGATCCTCGTCACTGTCGTCGCCTTCCCCTCGTACGCCGATGTCTGGGGCCCCGCGCTGGCTGCCCTGGCCGCGCTCACCATGACCGTCGGCAATGTCGGCGCCCTGCGCCAACAAGCCACGCGCGCGTACAGCGCGGTACGCCTGCTCGCCTGGTCGTCGGTCGGCCAGGCCGGCTACCTCCTCGTACCGATCGCGGCGGCCGCCTACTCCGACGACGCCGAGCACTCGATCGGCTCCACGGTCGCCTACGCCCTCATGTACGCAGCCGTGAACCTCGGCGCCTTCGCGGTGGCCGCACTGGTGGGGCGTACACGCACCCTCAACCGCATCACGGACTACCGCGGCCTGTACGCCAAGAACCCCCTCGCCGCCCTGCTCCTGGCCTTCTTCCTGCTCTGTCTGGCCGGACTGCCGCCGGGCATCATCGGTCTCTTCGCGAAGGTCACCGTGTTCGCGGCGGCCGTGGACGCGGGCCTCGGCTGGCTGGCCGTGGTCATGGCCGTCAACGTGGTGATCGCGCTCTTCTACTACCTCCAGTGGACGGCCCTGCTCTTCCGCGCCCCCGAGGGCGAGCCCGTCAAGCACCGTCTGCCCGCCCCGCTCACGGCGGCCATCACCCTCACCGGCGCCCTCGCCGTCGCCCTGTCCGGCGCTCCACAACTGGTCCTGCGCTTCGCCGACACGGCACTCTTCTAGAACCGGCACCCCGCTCTTCCGGGGCAGAAGCAGGCAGCAGAGGCCGCCATCACCCGGACGGTCCATGCCCCGCGCCGCGCGCACAAGGGAACTAGAGGCCCTCGCCTGGCGTTGACCAGTGAGGGAGGGTCCACTGGACGTGACACCACGGCACCGGTGGCATCGGAGACAACACGCAGGATCAGCAAGCAAAGGGTTCCCCTGCTGCGCGATTTGGAGGGCGTACCGTGCACCGCCGGCACAACGGGCTAAGGACCGCAGTACTCCTCGGGGGACTGTCCGCCCTCATCATCGTCATCGGCAGCTTCTTCGGCCGCATGGGGCTCGTCGTAGCGGTCGTGGTGGCACTGGGCACGAACGCGTACGCGTACTGGAACAGCGACAAGCTGGCGCTACGCGCGATGCGCGCCCGCCCGGTCAGCGAGTTCGAGGCCCCCGCCCTCTACCGCATGGTCCGTGAGCTCTCCACCCAGGCCCGCCAGCCCATGCCCCGCCTCTACATCTCGCCGACGGAAGCACCCAACGCCTTCGCGACCGGCCGCAATCCGCGCAACGCCGCCGTGTGCTGCACGGACGGCATCCTGCGCCTCCTCGACGAGCGCGAGTTGCGTGGCGTCATCGGCCACGAACTGAGCCACGTCTACAACCGCGACATCCTCATCTCGTCGGTGGCCGGCGCCCTCGCCTCCGTGATCATGTTCCTGGTCAACTTCGCCTGGCTGATCCCGATCGGCCGCTCGAACGACGACGACGGCCCCGGCATCCTCGGCATGCTGATGATCATGATCCTGGGACCGCTCGCGGCCACCGTCATCCAACTGGCCATCAGCCGGTCCCGGGAGTACGAGGCCGACGCGTCCGGAGCTCAGCTCACCGGCGACCCCCTCGCGCTCGCCAGCGCCCTTCGCAAACTCGAAGCCGGTACCAAGCAGCTGCCGTTGCCCCCCGAGCCCCGGATCGAGACCGCGAGCCACATGATGATCGCGAACCCCTTCCGCCCGGGCCAGGGACTCTCCAAGATGTTCTCGACACATCCGCCGATGGCGGAGCGCATCGCCCGTCTCGAGAAGATGGCAGGTCGACCCCAGTGAAAACCATCCTGAACGTCATTTGGCTCGTCCTGAGCGGCTTCTGGCTCTTCCTCGGATACCTGCTCGCGGGCGTCCTCCTCTGCGTCACGATCATCGGGATCCCATTCGGCATCGCGGCCTTCCGCATCGGCATCTACGCCCTGTGGCCCTTCGGGTACACGACGGTCGAGCGCCGCGACGCCGGGGCGCCGTCCTGCATCGGCAACGTGCTCTGGCTGATCCTCGCGGGATGGTGGCTGGCTCTGGCGCACATCGTCACCGGCATCGTCCTGTGCATCACGATCATCGGCATCCCGTTCGGTATCGCCAACTTCAAGCTCATCCCGGTCTCACTGCTGCCGCTCGGCCGCGAGATCGTGCCGACGGACCAGCCCTTCGCGGCACGCTAGGCACGCAGAACACACGGCCCGGGCAGAGGGTGGACGATCGGTCGCCCCGTCGCCCGGGCCGAGGCGTTTTCCACAACCCGGCAGTTGTCCACAGGCCGGTTCGATTGTCAGTGCCGCCTTGCATCATGAACCCATGACCGAGAACGAGCAGTTGCTGGCACGGGTGGCCGCCAAGGCGCGCAACACCCATCCGTGGGGCTGGACTTCCCTCCCTGAGCCCGTCGACGCCGCCACCCTGGCCCGCGCCGAGGCCACGCTCGGTTTCTCCCTGCCGCCCCTGCTCGCCGACCTCTACCTGCGGATAGGGGACGGCGGATTCGGCCCGGAATACGGCCTGTTGCCCCTGCTCGACAGCCCGCCCGCCGGCGAGCCCGCCGCCGTCGTGCAGTACCTCGCCAACCGCAAGGACGGCCGCAAGGACCCGGAGTGGCCCTGGCCCGAGGGCGTCCTGCCGATATCCCACTGGGGCTGCGCGATGTACGCCTGCGTGGACTGCCACACCCCACAGGCCACCGTCCTCCTCTACGAGCCGAACGCCGCCGAGGCCGACCACGCCTGGTTCATCGACGCCCCCGACCTCACGGACTGGCTGCGCGCCTGGGTCGACGGAACCGGCTGGTACGAGGAGATGAACGAGGAGCTGGAGATGGCTCCTTGGGCCGACTTCCGCATACGCACGACGGCCGAGCGGGCATCCTGACAGGCAGGTTTCCGGACCTCGCCGGACCTCACCCCGACCACTATCGGGACGCCAATCGCCGCCGCACGCCGTACGCCAGCACTCCCACGACGAGCACACCCGCGCCCACGATCACCGACGTCACCGGCAGAGAGAAGGCCAGGACCACGCACCCGACAAGTCCCAGCGCCGGTAGCGCACGGGCCGCCGGAGCCGAATCGAGCGTCCAGGCCGAGGCGTTGGCCACGGCGTAGTAGGCCAGCACACCGAAGGAGGAGAACCCGATCGCACCTCGCATGTCCACTGTGGCGGCCAGGACGGCGACCACCGCGCCCACGGCCAGCTCGGCCCGGTGCGGGACTTGAAAGCGCGGGTGCACGGCCGCCAGAGCGCTCGGCAGATGCCGGTCCCGGGCCATGGCCAGCGTTGTCCGTGAGACGCCCAGGATCAGGGCGAGCAACGATCCCAGTGCGGCCACCGCGGCACCCACCCGCACCACGGGCACCAGCCCCGGTACACCGGCGGCCCGCACCGCGTCGGACAGCGGAGCGCTCGCCCGACCGAGATCGCCGGCTCCCAGCACGGAAAGGACGGCCACCGCGACACACACGTAGACCGCCAGCGCGATGCCCAGGGCGAGCGGGATCGCGCGTGGGATGGTGCGCGCCGGATCCCGTACCTCCTCACCGAGGGTCGCGATGCGCGCGTACCCGGCGAACGCGAAGAACAGCAACCCGCCCGCCTGCAGCACCCCGCCCACACCACCCGAGACGCCGACGTCCAGGCGCCCGGCGTCGGACGCGCCGGACCCCAGGCACACGACCACCACGGAAGCGAGGACAGCGAGGACCACCGCCACGATCGCCCGCGTCAGCCAGGCGGACTTCTGGACGCCGCCGTAGTTCACCGCGGTCAGCGCCACCACGGCCGCGACCGCCACGGCATGCGCCTGTCCCGGCCAGACGTACGCCCCGACCGTGATCGCCATCGCCGCACAGGAGGCCGTCTTCCCGACCACGAACGACCAGCCCGCGAGATAGCCCCAGAAGGCCCCGAGCCGCTCGCGTCCGTACACGTACGTGCCGCCCGAGGCCGGATAGCGGGCGGCCAGCCGAGCCGACGACGTGGCGTTGCAGTACGCGACGACGGCGGCGACCGCGAGGCCGAGCAGCAGGCCGGACCCGGCAGCGCGTGCCGCGGGTGTGAGGGCGGCGAAGATGCCGGCCCCGAGCATCGAACCGAGCCCGATGACCACGGCGTCCCCGACCCCCAGAGTGCGCCGAAGCTCGGTCGGATCAGAACTGGGTGGACTCGAACCGGACGGATCCGAACCAGGCGATGTCATGGCCGAAACCTTACTGATCAGTTGCAACCGAGAAGCACCGTAAAGACGTCCCATCCCTCAACAGAGCATGAGCATCAAGCACGAGCAGACGCGCCCGAAATCACAGTGCCCGGACAGTGCGGGCACAGCGCGGAAGGGCAGGTTCACGGCATGACCATCATCAGCTGGATCATTCTGGGGCTGTTGGCCGGAGCCATCGCCAAGTTCCTGCTGCCGGGCCGCGACCCGGGCGGTTTCATCGGCACGACGCTGATCGGGATCGCGGGCGCGTTCATCGGTGGCTGGATATCGGCCCGTTGGCTGGACCACCCGATCTCCAAGGACTTCTACGACGGCGCGACCTGGGCCGCGGCGATCGGAGGCTCGCTGGTCCTCCTGATCGCCTTCCGCCTGGTGTTCGGCAACTCGCGCGACTGAGCGGCTGAGCACACCGCACACCCCTGGACTGCGGCCAGCAGGCGAGAAGGGTGGGCACAGTCTGTGCCCACCCTTCCTCGTGCAACGGCCGAGCAGCCGGCAGCCATCTACCGGTAGTTCACGAACTGCACGGCGAAGTCGAAGTCCTTGCCCTTGAGCAGGGCGATCACGGTCTGCAGGTCGTCACGGCTCTTGGAACTGACGCGCAGTTCCTCGCCCTGCACCTGGGCCTTGATGCCCTTGGGGCCCTCGTCGCGAATGATCTTCGCCACCTTCTTCGCGTTGTCCTGGGAGATGCCCTCCTCGATCGACGCGAAGATCTTGTACTCCTTGCCCGAGAGCTGCGGCTCACCGGCGTCCAGGGACTTCAGCGAGATCCCACGCTTGATCAGCTTGGACTGGAAGACGTCGAGGATGGCCTTGACCCGGTCCTCGGAGTTCGCCTCCATCAGGATCTTGTCGCCGGACCACGAGATCGAGGCACCCACACCCTTGAAGTCGTAGCGCTGCGAGATCTCCTTGGCGGTCTGGTTGAGGGCGTTGTCGACCTCCTGCCGCTCGACCTTCGAGACGATGTCGAAACTGGAGTCGGCCATGTCCTGTGGCTCCTTGTATCGGGGTGCTTGTCGGGTGCGTGTCGGCGGGCGCGGGGGTGGCCGCCGAGCCGGGCGTCGACCCGGTCCGCATCCGCACAAGCCTAGCCACCCCATGTCCCCCGAGCGCAGATCAATCGGGTGGCGAAGCACCCCTCCGTATCGGGTATTGTTTACGTCGTTGCCAGCGAGCACCGCCGAAAAGCGGTTCGAACGGCAGCAACCCCCGGCGGTGTGCCCGAGCGGCCAAAGGGAGCAGACTGTAAATCTGCCGGCTCAGCCTTCCCAGGTTCGAATCCTGGCGCCGCCACACGGGAAAAAGACCCCCTCCATACTGCGGAAACGCAGAGGGAGGGGGTCTTTGCGTGCTCGGTCGGATTCCTCATGCTCCGCCCCACGAGACTCCACCCCACCCCACCCCACCCCGGCCGCGCGCACCCGCAACCCACCACCCCTCAGGGCACACTGACAGCATGTCCACTCCCCGTAGACGCTGTCCCGAATGCCGGCGTGAGATTGCTGTGGTCGCCGGACGGTTTGCGCGGCATGACCCGCCCGGGGCGCGGGAGGCGGGGGAGTTGGTGTCGTGTCCGGGCTCGCGTCGGCAGACGCAGCTGGGTGCCGCGCAGCCGTCTTTGGACGGGTACGCGGTGCCCGATTTTCCCGGCCAGCTCCCGCTGTTCTAGCTGATCCAGCGGGCCGCCGTGGGGCTCAGTTCCCCGCGACCGACTTGACCGCCACCGACACCGGCGTCGAGCCGCTGACCAGTTCCAGGACCAGCCCGGCCGTCGCGACGCTGTCCACCAACTCGGCCAGTACGGCGGCCACGTCGTCGCGCGGGACGGAACCGCGGCCCGTCTTGGCCTCCAGGCGGACGAGACCGGTGCCGGCGTCGTTCGTGAGGGCCCCGGGGCGCAGGATCGTCGAGTCCAGCGCGCTCAGGCCCTGCACGTACGCGTCCGCCGCGCCCTTCGCGCGCAGGTACACGTCGAAGATGTCGTCCCCTTGATGCGCGGGGTCGGCGCCCATCGACGAGACGACCACGTGCCGTCGTACGCCCGCCTTGACCGCCGCGTCCGCGAACAGGACCGCCGCGCCCTTGTCCACCGTGTCCTTGCGGGCGGCGTCACTGCCCGGGCCCGCGCCCGCCGCGAAGACCGCCGCGTCGGCTCCCCGCAGTTTCTCCGCGACCTCTTCGACCGATGCCGACTCCAAGTCCAGGAGCACCGGTTCGGCGCCGGCCTCCCTCAGGTCGTCGCCCTGTTCGGGGTGGCGGATGATCCCCGCGACCTCGTCTCCGCGCGCGGCGAGCAGGCGCTCCAGCCGCAACGCGATCTGACCATGACCACCAGCGATGACAATGCGCATGTCTTCGACCGTACGCCCGGACAGCCGCATCCGCCGCACGACTTGAGCCACGCATCAGGGGCGGGGGAGAGGGAGAGGGCAGGGGCGTACGCGGGAGTGCGTGCGGGTGGCTCGTGCGGCTGAGGCGTCCACCACCCGCTCGTGCGCCCCGTCACGACCCCGGTTGCGAGACGCCCGGTCAGGACACCTCGCCCCGCCCCTGTCGGGGCAACCCCAGTTCCGCTGCCGCCGCCGAGTTGCAGTACTCCCGTACCGCGCTGGTGCGTGCCACCACGCGCCCCCGGTGTACGACGATGCGGCTGTACGCGAGGGAGAGGGCGCCGGCGAGGCGGTCGCCGCGGACTGCGAGGAGTTCGGCGGGGAAACCGGCCTCGACGCGGACCTCGGGCAGGCCGAGGGCGGTGCGGGCGGAGGAGCTCACGGCGTCGTAGGCGTCCTCGGGGCGCAGGCCGTAGCGGGAGGCGAGGAGGTAGGCCGCCTCCAGGGGATCCCCGCGGCCCACCGGGTTCGACAGATCGCGCAGGGCGCCGCTGCCCGCGGCGACGCGTACGCCGGCCGAGCGCAGCAGCCGTACCGGAGCCGTGTCGCGGCGGTCGACGGCGGCGCAGCCGCCCTGCGGCAGGCACACCACGGTCACGCCGGCCGTGGCGAGCCCGTCGGCGATGCGCGGGGCCGCGTCGGCGGGCAGGCGGTCCAGGCCACCGCACGGGCCGAGGGTCACGCCGGTGCGCAGTCCGCCGGACATCGCGGCGAGGCGGGCCAGGCGCGCCGGATCGGCGGCGTCGGTGTGCAGGTCGACCGGGCAGCCGTGCTCGGAGGCGACCTCGAGGACCGCTTCCACGTACCCCGTCGGGTCGGGGTCCAGGTCGGGACAGCCACCCACCACGGACGCGCCCATCTTCAGCGCGTCCCGGAGCATCGCGAGCCCGTCCGCGCCGGCCACCCCGGTCAGCAGGCGCGGCATGGCGACCGCCGTCAGTTCCGTCAGGCCACGCAGTGAACGCCGTGCCTGCAGCACCGCAGCCAGCGCGCCGAGCCCCTGGACGTCACCCACGCGCACGTGCGCCCGTACCGCGGTCGCCCCGTGGCCGAGTTGCAGCAGCGCCGCCTCGGTCGCCCGGCGTTGGACGTCCTCGGGGGCGGAGGAGGCGGGGCCCTCGCCGTCAGCGGACAGAGCGGTGTCGCCGTGCGTGTGCGGCTCGGCCGGGGCCGGGAGCAGCAGATAGCCGGTGAGGTCCACGCGCGCGCCGCAGCCGCGAGCGGCGTCCGTCGCCAGGCTGCCGGCCGTACCGACCGCCTCGATACGCCCGCCGCCAAGCCGTACGTCCACCGTCCGGCCGTCGGTCAGCCGCGCCCCGCACAGCAGCAGGGAGGCCGAATCGCCCTGTCCGGGTGCGCCCGAAGGGCCCGAGGAACCGGAGGAGGAAGACGACGAAGACGACGAGTGGGGCGGCTGCGGCTGGCTGTCGGGCATCGCGCTCCAGGGGCTCGGGGCTGCGCGGACTCGGGCATCGCGTGCCGGTGAGCACCCGCACTGCGTACCGGTGCTCAACCGGGAGGCAAGATCACGCAGAGTGAGTCGAGCCTAGGGCGGTGATCCGCCCGTGTCGGGGAGGAGCGCAATAGTCGTACCGGTGTGGTCCGACGGTCCCGAGGGGCTCCGGAGGCCGCTGAGGGAGCGGCTGGATGGCCCTGTATGGGGGCCACGAAACGGATTTGGGTGAACGGCTGCCGAGCGTGTAATGTCTTCATCGCTCGCCCCAATAGCTCAGTCGGTAGAGCGTCTCCATGGTAAGGAGAAGGTCTACGGTTCGATTCCGTATTGGGGCTCTGGTGTGGGAGGTTCCCGTCACGTGGCGGGAACCGATCGCATCACAGCGGTGTAGCTCAGTCGGTAGAGCAAGCGGCTCATAATCGCTGTGTCACCGGTTCAAGTCCGGTCACCGCTACTGACAGTAGCCGATTGCGGGGTCGGTCCTTCGATCGGCTACTCTTCTATGCGTTAATCGTCCCATTCGTTCGTCAAGGAGCACTCCTGTGGCTGCCACCGACGTCCGCCCGAAGATCACGCTGGCCTGCGTGGAGTGCAAGGAGCGGAACTACATCACCAAGAAGAACCGGCGTAACAACCCGGACCGACTGGAGATGAAGAAGCACTGCCCGCGTTGCAACGCGCACACCGCGCACCGCGAAACGCGATAAATCAGGCTCGTACACGAGGCCGCCCCCGCAGTTCGGGGGGCGGCCTCGTGTCGTTATCGGCCCCGGTTACCGACCGGTTCAGACAACAGGAGGTGCCGAGCCATGGCGCTCGACCAGTCCTTCGTGGGGCGGACCTATCCGCCCACCGACCCGTACGAGGTGGGCCGGGAGAAGATCCGTGAGTTCGCGGTCGCGGTGGGGGACACCAACCCGGCGTACACGGACCCGGAAGCCGCCAAGGCGCTCGGTCACCCCGATGTGATCGCCCCGCCGACCTTCGTGTTCGCGATCACCTTCAAGGCCGCGGGACAGGTCATCGAGGACCCGCAGCTGGGCCTGGACTACAGCCGGGTCGTGCACGGCGACCAGAAGTTCGTCTACGTCCGCCCCGTGCGGGCCGGCGACCGGCTCACCGTCACCTCGACCATCGAGGCCATCAAGTCCATGGCCGGCAACGACATCCTGGACATCCGCGGCGAGGTCCACGACGAGGCGGGCGAGCACGTCGTGACCGCCCTGACCAAGCTGGTCTCCCGCGCGGCAGAGGGGGCGTGAGGAACCGATGACGGCGAAGATCGCTTACGACGACGTCGAGGTCGGCACCGAGCTGCCCGCCCAGAGCTTTCCCGTGACCCGTGCCACGCTCGTCCAGTACGCGGGCGCGTCCGGGGACTTCAACCCGATCCACTGGAACGAGAAGTTCGCCAAGGAGGTCGGGCTGCCGGACGTGATCGCGCACGGCATGTTCACCATGGCCGAGGCGATCCGCGTGGTCACCGACTGGACCGGCGACCCGGGCGCGGTCGTCGAGTACGGCGTCCGCTTCACCAAGCCCGTCGTCGTCCCGAACGACGACCAGGGCGCGGTCATCGAGGTCAGCGGCAAGGTCGCCGCCAAGCTCGACGACAACACGGTCCGCGTGGACCTCACGGCGACCAGCGCCGGCCAGAAGGTGCTGGGCATGTCCCGGGCGGTCGTACGACTGGGCTGAGGCACGCACGCGTGGCGCGGTGTAAGGGGCGTACTCCGTAGAGAGCGCCCCTTACAAGCACCTCGGCCCACCGCCGGCACTTCACACCAGCCCCTCGGCCCACGGCCGGCACCGCACACCAGCCCCTTTCGCACCCTCCGCTCGCATCCCGCACCCGCCCTTGACTTAGTTAGTGATTGAGTACTAACTTCTTCGTATGGTCAGGATGAGCGCAGAAGAGAGGCGCGAGAGCGTCATCCGCGCGGCGACCGAGGAGTTCGCCCGCGGTGGGTACTACGGCACGTCGACCGAGGCGATCGCCAAGCGCGTCGGTGTCTCGCAGCCGTATCTCTTCCGGCTCTTCCCGGGCAAGAAGGCGATCTTCCTCGCCGCGGCGCAGCGGTGTGTGGACGACACGATCCGCACGTTCGAGGAGGCCGCCGAGGGGCTGCAGGGCGAAGAGGCCCTGCAGGCCATGGGGGAGACGTACCGCAAGGTCATCGCGGAGCAGCCGGAGCGGTTGCTGATGCAGATGCAGACGTATGTCGCCGTGGCCGCCGCCGAACAGGCCGGGGATCTCGAATTGGGCGAGGAGATGCGCGCGGGCTGGTCCCGGTTGTGGGACACGCTGCGGCTGTCGTTCGGCGCGGACGTCGACGAGACGACGTCGTTCCTGGCGCACGGAATGCTCATCAACTGCCTGGTGGCCATGGGCTTTTCACCCGAACACCGGGTCTGGGAAGGCTTCGGGTCGGATTCGCGGCTCAAGGGCCATCCATGCGATCAGGTCATCCGGAACGAATAGAACGAATAGTCCGGACAACCGCGGGAGGGCGCCGCAACCGCCTTTCCGTGCCCGCAAAAGTTAGTAATCAATAACTAATCAAGCGTCAACCAGTAGACCCACCTAAGCGACTGATCACTCTCTGGGGGAGCGATGTCAGAGCAGACAGCACGTCGCGGGGGAACCGTCTGGGCCCTCGTCATCACCAGCGTCGCCGGATTCATGGCGGCCCTCGACAACCTCGTGGTCACCACCGCCCTGCCCTCCATCCGCAAGGATCTCGGCGGCGCGCTGGGGGACCTCGAATGGACCGTGAGCGCCTATACGCTCACCTTCGCCGTGCTCCTGATGTTCGGCGCGGCACTTGGCGACCGGTTCGGCCGCCGCCGGATGTTCCTCGTCGGCATCAGCGTCTTCACCGTCTCGTCGGCCGCGGCGGCCATGGCCACCGGCATCGACAGCCTCATCGCGGCCCGCGCGGTCCAGGGCGTGGGCGCGGCGATCATGATGCCGCTGACCCTGACGCTCCTGACGGCGGCCGTGCCACCCGCCAAGCGTGGAATGGCGTTCGGCATCTGGGGCGCGGTCAACGGCCTCGCAGTGGCATCCGGTCCCCTCATCGGCGGCAGCCTCACCGAGCACATCTCCTGGCACTGGATCTTCTGGCTGAACGTTCCGCTCGGCATCGCGCTGCTGCCCCTGGCCCGCCTTCGCCTCTCCGAGTCCTTCGGCACGGGTGCGCCGCTCGACGTACCCGGCACGGTGCTCGCCAGCGGCGGCCTCTTCGGGATCGTCTACGGGCTGGTCCGCGGCCCCTCCGACGGCTGGAACAGCCCTCTGGTCCTGACCGGCCTGTTCGCCGGGTCGGCGCTGCTCGTCGGGTTCGTCCTCTACAGCATCCGCGCCAAGAACCCCATGCTCCCGATGCGGCTGTTCCGCTCGCGTGCCTTCGCCGGCATCAACGCGGCGAGTCTGCTGATGTTCCTCGGGATGTTCGGGTCGATCTTCCTGCTCAGCCAGTACATGCAGGGCGTGCTCGGCTACTCGCCCACCGAGGCGGGTCTGCGGATGCTGCCCTGGACCGGTATGCCGATGCTGGTCGCGCCCGTCGCCGGCATCCTCTCCGACCGGATCGGCGGCCGCCCTGTGGTCGCCACGGGCCTCTTCCTCCAGGCCGTCGGCCTCGGCTGGATGGCGTCCGTGGTCACGCCCGATGTCTCCTACGCGGTCCAGTTGCCGGGCCTGATCATCAGCGGCATCGGGATGGCCCTGTACTTCGCCCCGGCAGCCAACCTGGTCATGTCCAGCGTCCTGCCCAAGGAACAGGGGATCGCGTCCGGGGCGAACAACGCGCTGCGTGAGGTGGGCGGCGCGCTCGGCATCGCCATCATGGCGTCGATCTTCGCGTCTCAAGGGGGCTACGAGTCCGGGCAGAGGTTCGTGGACGGCCTGCAGCCGGCGCTCGTGACCGGGGCGGGCGTTGTGGCTCTCGCCGGTGTCGCTGCGCTGCTCATCCCGACGAGGCGCTCCGAGAAGGCGGGGGAGTCTTCGCGCACGGAGGAGCAGGCTCCGGCTCTGGAGTCGATCGCCGGCTGACTGTCTGCTCCGCAACGGAACGGCTCTGCCAGGACAGGCGGGGCCGTTTCGTCGTGCACGCGTGCTGGGGCTGAGGCGGGGGTGGGTCGCGCGGCCCGGCGCTGACGGGGTGCCGCCTGCGCCCACCCGTGCCGCCCCAGCGGCACGACTGCCCGCAGGCTAGGGGGGTGGGAGGGCACCGTCGTGCGCGTGGCGCATGCAGGAACGGGGGCGGGGCGGGAGTGGGGGCGTGCCGACTGCCTGCGGCTTGGGCGGGGAGTGGGGACGTGCTGACTGCCTGCGGCTTGGGCGGGGGAGCGGGGATGTACTGGCTGCCCGCAGGTTGGGGGAGGGGCGTTGTGCGTCGGGCGTACGACCGTGCGGAGGCCCCGGGCGGACGGCGACGTGCTGACGGCCCGCAAGTTGAGGGAGACGGATATGGCTGGGGACCTACCGACGACCCGCACCCGCTCTCCATGCGAAGGGGACGGGGCGGGGGGTGTCCGCCCGCAGTGGCCGGCGTCAACCTACGGCACACGTCGGCCGACAGAACCGCCGGTCCGAGGACGGACACCCCCCGCCCCGGCCCCGACCCACGGAGCACGGCTGGGCGCTACGTGCACCCCCACCCGTCCCGCGCAGGCGCCGCAGGCATTCGCCCCCGGCCCCGCCCGAACCTGTCAGTGGCGTCTCGTACTCTTGGGCGCGTGCAGGTACTTCACGATGCTCCCCTCGGCCCGTTGACCACCTTTCGGCTCGGTGGGCCCGCTGATCGGCTGGTCACCGCGACGAACGACGCCGAGGTGATCGACGCTGTCCGGGAAGCCGATGACGCGGGGACGCCGTTGTTGGTGATCGGTGGGGGGTCGAATCTGGTGGTCGGTGACACGGGGTTCGCCGGGACCGCGCTTGTCGTCGCCACCAAGGGATTCGTACTCGACGGCACCCGGCTGGAGCTCGCCGCCGGTGAGGTGTGGAGCGACGCCGTCGCCCGGACCGTCGAGGCCGGGCTCGCCGGGATCGAGTGTCTGGCCGGTATCCCGGGGTCGGCCGGCGCGACGCCGATTCAGAACGTGGGGGCGTACGGGCAGGAGGTGTCGTCCACGATCACCGAGGTGGTCGCGTACGACCGGCACGCGCGCGAGACGGTCACCCTCGCCAGCGCCGACTGCGCCTTCTCCTACCGCCACAGCCGCTTCAAGGCAGACCCCGAGCGCTACGTCGTCCTGCGCGTCCGCTTCGACCTGGAGGACGCGGACGGTCTCTCCGCGCCGATCAAGTACGCCGAGACGGCCCGCGCACTGGGCGTCGAGCCCGGCGACCGAGTCCCGCTGGCCGCCGCCCGCGAGACCGTCCTCAAGCTGCGCGCGGGCAAGGGCATGGTCCTGGACCCCGAGGACCACGACACCTGGTCGGCAGGTTCCTTCTTCACGAACCCGATCCTCACGGACACGGAGTTCGCCGCCTTCCACGCACGCGTGCGTGAGCACCTCGGCGACGCCGCCGAACCGCCCGCCTTCCCGGCAGGGGACGGGCACACCAAGACCTCCGCCGCCTGGCTGATCGACAAGGCGGGCTTCACCAAGGGCTACGGCACCGGCCCGGCCCGCATCTCCACGAAGCACACCCTCGCCCTCACCAACCGCGGCGACGCCACCACCGAGGACCTGCTCACCCTCGCGCGCGAGGTCGTCGCCGGCGTCCGGGAGACCTTCGGCATCACACTGGTCAACGAACCGGTGACGGTCGGCGTGACCCTCTAGTAGGCCGCTCCCGCCCCTTCTAATACGCCACCCCCACCCCCTGCTTCACCACCCCCGGATCACCGGCCATCGCCAACATCGCGTGCGCCACATCCGCCCGCCCGATGAACCGCCCCTTCGCCGGAAAACCGCCGACCACCGTCCGGTACACCCCCGTGACCGGCTTGTTCTGCAGCCGCGGCGGCCGCACGACCGTCCAGTCCGTGGCGCTCCGCGCCAACTCGGCCTCCATCGCGCCCAGATCGGCGTAGACGTCCTTCAGAAGTGCCGTGACGATCCGCCGTGCCGTGCGGTCGACGGGACCCTCCGCCGCGGGCGCCGGACCGACCGGACCCGCGCTCACCACGACGATCCGCCGTACGCCCTCCGACTCCATCGCGCCCAGCACCGTACGCGTGAGCCGGGCCGTGACCCCCGCCTCCTTGCGGGTGCGCGCGCCCAGCCCGGACAGGACCGCGTCCCGGCTGGCCACGGCGGCCCGCACCGCTTCCGGATCGGTCAGATCCGCGCGAAACACCTCAAGCCGCTCACCGGTCACCGCAAGCCGCGCTGGATCCCGTACCACGGCGGTGACCCCGTGCCCCGAGTCCAAGGCCTGCCGGACGATTTCCTGGCCGATGCCTCCCGTGGCACCGAAGACGGTGAGGTGCATGGCTCCTCCTGTGCTCGTGTGGTGGGTGAGTATTCACTCACTCCGGCCTCTCCCTAGAATGGGTAAGCACTCACTCACCCGTCAAGCCCGATTGGCCGTGCCATGGAGAAGAAGCCCGCCCGCGTCCGTCTCCTCGACGCCGCTCACGAACTGATGCTCACCGTCGGGCTGGCTCGTACCACCACCAAGGAGATCGCCAAGGCGGCTGACTGCTCCGAGGCCGCGCTCTACAAGTACTTCGACAGCAAGGAAGACCTGTTCATCCGTGTCCTCACGGAGCGGCTGCCGCAGTTGACGCCCCTGCTGAACAGCCTGGCCGCCGAGCCCGGGCGGGGCACACTGACGGTGAACCTCACCGAGATCGCCCGCCAGGCCGCCCTGTTCTACGAGCAGAGCTTCCCGATCGCCGCCTCCCTGTACGCGGAGACCCAGCTCAAGCGCCGGCACGACGACGCGATGAGGGACATCGGTGCGGGTCCGCACCGGCCCATCGAGGGCCTCGACGCCTACCTGCGTGCCGAACAGGCCGTCGGCCGCGTCCGCCCCGACGCCGACACCTTCGCCGCCGCGTCCCTGCTCCTCGGCGCGTGCGCCCAGCGCGCGTTCGCGTACGAGGCGACCGCGCAGGGCGTACGGCCGCCGGTCGACGAGTTCGCCGCACGGCTGGCCCGCACCCTGCTCGCCGGAATCGGCGGCTGACCCCTGCCCAGGCGTGCCCCTACGCGCGCGTGCCGCTACACGCCCTGCGCCAGCCAGTCGTCGACCCCCGCCAACAGCTTCGCCTTCACGTCCTCAGGCGCCGCCGAACCGCGCAGTGACTGCCGTGCCAGCTCCGCCAACTCCTCGTCCGTGAAAGCGTGATATCGACGGGCGATCTCGTACTGCGCGGCCAGCCGCGAGCCGAAGAGCAGCGGGTCGTCGGCGCCGAGCGCCATCGGGACCCCTGCTTCGTACAGCGTGCGCAGCGGGACGTCCTCGGGCTTCTCGTAGACGCCCAGGGCGACGTTCGAGGCGGGGCAGACCTCGCAGGTGATGCCTCGCTCGGCGAGGCGCTTGAGGAGTCGTGGGTCCTCCGCCGCGCGCACGCCGTGTCCGAGCCGGTCGGCGTGCAGGTCGTCGAGGCAGTCCCGCACCGACGCCGGCCCCGTCAGCTCACCACCGTGCGGAGCGGACAGCAGCCCGCCCTCCCGCGCGATGTGGAAGGCCCGGTCGAAGTCCCGCGCCATGCCCCGGCGTTCGTCGTTCGAGAGGCCGAAGCCGACCACGCCACGGTCGGCGTACCGCACCGCCAGCCGGGCCAACGTCCGCGCGTCCAGCGGGTGCTTCATCCGGTTCGCGGCGACCAGCACGCGCATCCCGAGACCCGTCTCGCGGGAGGTCGTCTCGACCGCGTCCAGGATGATCTCCAGCGCCGGGATCAGCCCGCCAAGACGTGGTGCGTACGACGTCGGGTCGACCTGGATCTCCAGCCACCCCGAGCCGTCCCTGACGTCCTCCTCGGCGGCCTCGCGCACCAGCCGGCGGATGTCGTCGGGCTCCCGCAGGCACGACCGCGCCGCGTCGTACAGGCGCTGGAAGCGGAACCAGCCCCGCTCGTCGGTCGCCCGCAGTCTCGGCGGTTCCCCGCTGGTCAGCGCCTCGGTGAGGGCGTCGGGCAGGCGGACGCCGTACTTGTCGGCCAGTTCCAGCACGGTCGCCGGCCGCATCGACCCGGTGAAGTGCAGATGCAGATGGGCCTTCGGCAGCTCAGAGACATCACGTACACGCTCCATTGGAGGATCCTGCCGTACGCCGGCGCCGTCCCGATACCGGATTCCCCGTACGTGGTCTTGCTCGCACGCAGAAACGGGCCGCCTCCCCTCGGGAAGACGGCCCGTCACGCGCGCGTGGAGCGCGAAAACGTCAGTCCAGCGTCAGTCCTGAGCCTCGGCCAGCAGCTTCTGGATCCGGCTGACGCCCTCGACGAGATCCTCGTCACCCAGGGCGTACGACAGCCGCAGATACCCGGGGGTGCCGAAGGCCTCGCCCGGGACGACCGCGACCTCCACCTCCTCGAGGATGAGCGCGGCCAGCTCGACCGAGTCCTGCGGGCGCTTGCCGCGGATGTCCTTGCCGAGCAGTGCCTTGACCGACGGGTACACGTAGAAGGCGCCCTCGGGCTCCGGGCAGACCACGCCGTCGATCTCGTTCAGCATCCGCACGATGGTCTTGCGGCGGCGGTCGAAGGCCTCCTTCATCTTCTCCACGGCGGAGAGATCGCCGGAGACGGCGGCCAGAGCGGCGACCTGGGCCACGTTGGAGACGTTCGACGTGGCGTGCGACTGGAGGTTCGTCGCCGCCTTGACGACGTCCTTGGGGCCGATGACCCACCCGACCCGCCAGCCGGTCATCGCGTACGTCTTCGCGACGCCGTTGACCACGATCGTCTTGTCGGCCAGCTCCGGCACGACCACCGGGAGCGAGTGGAACTCGGCGTCGCCGTACACCAAGTGCTCGTAGATCTCGTCCGTCAGGACCCACAGGCCATGCTCGGCGGCCCAGCGGCCGATCTCCTCGATCTGCGCGCGCGTGTAGACGGCGCCGGTCGGGTTCGAGGGGGAGACGAAGAGGAGGACCTTCGTGTTCTCGGTGCGCGCCGCCTCCAACTGCTCGACCGAGACCCGGTAGCCGGTCGTCTCGTCCGCGACGACGTCCACCGGGACACCGCCGGCCAGCCGGATCGACTCCGGGTACGTCGTCCAGTACGGCGCCGGGACGATGACCTCGTCACCCGGGTCGAGGATCGCGGCGAAGGCCTCGTAGATGGCCTGCTTGCCGCCGTTGGTCACCAGGATCTGGGACGCCTCGACCTCGTAGCCGGAGTCGCGCAGCGTCTTCGCGGCGATCGCGGCCTTCAGCTCGGGCAGTCCGCCGGCCGGCGTGTAGCGGTGGTACTTCGGGTTCTTGCAGGCCTCGACGGCCGCCTCGACGATGTAGTCCGGGGTCGGGAAGTCGGGCTCGCCGGCGCCGAAGCCGATCACCGGACGCCCGGCGGCCTTGAGGGCCTTGGCCTTGGCGTCGACGGCGAGGGTGGCGGATTCGGAGATCGCGCCGACTCGGGCGGAGACCCGGCGCTCGGTGGGAGGGGTTGCAGGGCTCATGGGGCCATCGTTTCAGACCGGAAACGCCACCGGCACGCGGGTTTCACAGACTGAACATGTAGCGGTCGACCACTGAACACCCGTCCGGAATCATGCGGTGGCCTGGTGATCTTCCGTCGGTTTTCCGACGATCTTCCTCCGCCAAGGCCCCTACGGGCGCTTTCTGTTCGACGGGGCGCCCCGGACCACGTACACTCTCACCTCGTTGGCCATCAACTGCCGCGCCGTGGAAGGTGCACACCGAGCACTCGGTCGGATGCGGTACGTTGGGGGACGCGCAAAGGGTCGTAGCTCAATTGGTAGAGCACCGGTCTCCAAAACCGGCGGTTGGGGGTTCAAGTCCCTCCGGCCCTGCTACACACACCTTCGCCAGGATGTGTGTGCATGTACGTACAGTAGTGCACAGCCGTGCGGCTCAGACCGGGCGCGGCACGGCCACGACCCGGGAACAGGTGAGGACGAATGGCGGACGCCGTGGGCTCCATCGACACGCCTGGTGCCCAGGACGAGGCGCAGGAGACGAAGAAGTCCCGAAAGGGCGGTAAGCGGGCCAAGAAGGGTCCGTTCAAGAGGCTTGCCCTCTTCTACCGTCAGGTCATCGCGGAGCTGCGCAAGGTCGTCTGGCCCACGCGAAACCAGCTGACGACGTACACGACAGTGGTCATTGTCTTCGTCGTCATCATGATCGGCCTGGTGACCGTGATTGACTATGGGCTCAGCCACGCCGCCAAGTACGTCTTCGGCTGAGTCGAGTGCGAAGGGCGCCGAGGTAACCGGCGCCCCTTTCGCATGTTCCACCCCCATGTATCCAGGAAGAAGCAGCCATCGTGTCTGACCCGAACCTGAACGACGCCGCCGTCGAGCCCGATGAGTCGGTCGATGACGAGCTCGACATCGTCGAGGGCTCGGACGAGCAGGACGAGTTCGAGGCTGCCGAGGCCGAGGCGGGCGAGCCCGCCGAGGAAGCCGCGCTGCACGTCGAGGACGAGGACGAGAGCGCCGAGGAAGCGTCCGACGAGGACGCCGAGGACGAGCTCGTCGAAGCGGAGCCCGAGCCGGTCGACCCGGTCGAGGCCCTCCGCCAGGAGCTGCGCGCACTGCCCGGCGAGTGGTACGTCATCCACACCTACGCCGGTTACGAGAACCGCGTGAAGACCAACCTCGAACAGCGTGCCGTCTCGCTGAACGTCGAGGACTTCATCTTCCAGGCCGAGGTGCCGCAGGAAGAGGTCGCGCAGATCAAGAACGGCGAGCGCAAGACGATCAAGCAGAACAAGCTCCCGGGCTACGTCCTGGTCCGCATGGACCTGACGAACGAGTCCTGGGGCGTCGTCCGCAACACCCCCGGCGTCACCGGCTTCGTGGGCAACGCCTACGACCCGTACCCGCTGACCCTGGACGAGATCGTCAAGATGCTCGCGCCGGAGGCCGAGGAGAAGGCCGCCCGTGAGGCCGCCGAGGCCGAGGGCAAGCCGGTTCCGCAGCGCAAGCTCGAGGTCCAGGTGCTGGACTTCGAGGTCGGCGACTCGGTCACCGTCACCGACGGTCCGTTCGCGACGCTGCAGGCGACCATCAACGAGATCAACCCCGACTCCAAGAAGGTCAAGGGTCTCGTCGAGATCTTCGGCCGTGAGACGCCGGTCGAGCTGTCCTTCGATCAGATTCAGAAGAACTGACGACCGAGGTCCGTTGACCGACACAGACAGAGAGAGCGCCTTGAGCCGGGCGGCAGTCGCCCCACGGCTCGGGCGCTCTCGTCGTTTCCTGCTCGCCGGGGTGCTCCTGCTGATCGGGGCGGTCGTCTCGGCCTGCGCCGCATACGTGGGCGTCACCCAGTGGGCACAGGTCTCCTCGCTCCAGAAGGACGGGGTCCGCGAGGTCGGCGTCTTCCACAACGAGGGCGCGGCCAACTGCTGGCGCCACCGCTGCTGGGCCGAGTTCGAGCTCGACGGGAAGAAGGTGGAGGCCGATCTGCCGGTCCTCACCTCCGCCAAGGAGAACAAGGTCTCCCGCGAGGGCGAGCCGATCACCATCCGGTACCGGCCCTCGGACCCGACGGTGGCGGCCGAGGAGGGCGGGCTCGGTCAGGTGGGCGCCATCACCGCACTCATCGGGTTCTTCGGCGTCCTCTTCCTGGTCGCGGGGCTGGTCCAGTTGGTGGTCGCGAGCCGGGACCGTACCCCCGCGCAGCCTTTCTGACCTCGACGATTTCATGCCGGGGGAGGTCATCGGCTACCGTGGTGCGGTATGCCATCTGCCGGATGATTCATCCAATTGATGCAGCTGGTAACCAACTCTCAGTAAGGACCCGGAGAGAGCATGCCTCCCAAGAAGAAGAAGGTCACGGGGCTCATCAAGCTCCAGATCCAGGCCGGCGCGGCCAACCCGGCTCCGCCGGTCGGCCCCGCGCTGGGTCAGCACGGCGTGAACATCATGGAGTTCTGCAAGGCGTACAACGCCGCGACCGAGTCGCAGCGTGGCTGGGTGATCCCGGTGGAGATCACGGTCTACGAGGACCGTTCCTTCACCTTCATCACCAAGACGCCGCCGGCCGCCAAGATGATCCTCAAGGCCGCGGGTGTGGAGAAGGGCTCCGGCGAGCCGCACAAGACCAAGGTCGCCAAGATCACTCAGGCGCAGGTCCGCGAGATCGCCACCACGAAGATGCCCGACCTCAACGCCAACGACCTGGACGCCGCGTCGAAGATCATCGCCGGCACCGCCCGTTCCATGGGCATCACGGTCGAGGGCTGAGTCCCACCCCCGTTCAACTGCAGAAGTGGCAGGGCCTGCTCGGTCCGGACCACGACTCCTAAGACTCACCAGGAGAAGAAGTGAGCAAGCGCAGCAAGTCTCTCCGCGCTGCGGACGAGAAGATCGACCGGGACAAGCTCTACGCCCCGCTCGAGGCCGTCCGTCTCGCCAAGGAGACCTCCACCTCCAAGTTCGACGGCACCGTCGAGGTCGCCTTCCGCCTGGGTGTCGACCCGCGCAAGGCCGACCAGATGGTCCGTGGCACCGTGAACCTTCCGCACGGCACCGGTAAGACCGCCCGGGTCCTGGTCTTCGCGACCGGTGACCGTGCCGAGGCCGCGACCGCCGCGGGCGCCGACATCGTCGGCTCCGACGAACTCATCGACGAGGTGGCGAAGGGCCGGCTGGACTTCGACGCCGTCGTCGCCACCCCGGACCTCATGGGCAAGGTCGGCCGCCTCGGCCGCGTGCTCGGCCCCCGTGGCCTCATGCCGAACCCCAAGACCGGCACGGTCACCCCGGACGTCGTGAAGGCTGTCAACGACATCAAGGGCGGCAAGATCGAGTTCCGCGTCGACAAGCACTCGAACCTGCACTTCATCATCGGCAAGGCGTCCTTCGACGACACCAAGCTGGTGGAGAACTACGGCGCCGCGCTGGAGGAGATCCTCCGTCTGAAGCCGTCCGCCGCCAAGGGTCGCTACATCAAGAAGGCCGCGATCAGCACCACGATCGGCCCCGGCGTTCCGGTCGACCCGAACCGCACCCGCAACCTCCTCGTCGAGGAGGACCCGGCCGCCGTCTGAGCTGAGCGCTCACCCCGGTAGCCGCGTCAGGGACGCGACAAAAGCACGACGGGCTCCGCAACCTTCACGGGTGCGGGGCCCGTCCTTTGTGTGTGCGGATATTTCCGTACGGCTTGTCAGTGCCCTGGGTTACCGTCGGGACACAGCAAACGCTTAGGGGTGGGACGAATGAAGAGCAGGACCGTGCGCCGCGTGGCGCTGTCGATCGCGGTGGGGACCGCTCTGTCGGGGGTGGCCGCTTGCGGTTCCTCGGGCTCCGGCGGCGGGTCCGCCAAGGACGACAACGCGGCCGGCAAGGGCAGCACACGGCTCAGCCCGATAGCCGCCCTGCGCACCGCCGAGAAGTCCACCGACGGCGCCGACTCCGCCAAGGTCGAGTCCACGACGTCCATGGGCTCCGTGATGTCGATGACCGCCGACGGCGCCCTCGGCTGGGCCGACGGTCTCACCGGCAACCTCGTCATCACCTACACCGGCGGCACGATGGCCGACACCATGCGCCAGCTCGGCACCACGTCGATGCAGGCCCGCTACCTGCCCGACGCCTACTACGCCAAGATGGGCGAGCAGTTCGCCCAGCAGGCCGGCGGCAAGCACTGGATCCGGTACGGCTACGACGACCTCGCGGACCTCGGGGGCAGCTCCGGCGCCTACCTCAAGGACCAGATGCAGAACACGACTCCGAACCAGTCGGTGAAGCTGCTGCTGGCCTCCGGGGACGTCAAGAAGGTCGGCACGGAGAAGGTGCGCGGGGTGGAGACCACGCACTACTCGGGCACGGTGGACGTGGCCGACCTGGCCCGCAAGAACTCCAGCCTCACCGCGAGCCAGCTGGCCGGTCTGAAGAAGCAGCTCACCCAGGCCGGTGTCAGCACCGAGACCGTGGACATCTGGGTAGACGGCAAGGACCTGCTGGTCAAGAAGGTCGAGAAGGGCCGGATGACGGCAGGCGAGTACACGCAGACCGCGTACTACAGCGACTACGGCACGAAGGTCTCCGTCAGCGAGCCGGCGGCGAGCGACACCGAGGACTTCAAGGACCTGCTGAAGAAGCAGGGCATGACACCGGGCAGCGGCGACACCGCCAGCGGCTCGGCCGACAGCTCTTGAGATCGGCTGCCGGAGCGGTCGGAACGGCCCGAGTGCTCGGGTTCGCCGGGCTCGCCGTGCTGCTGTGCGCGGGCTGCGTGGGCGGTGCAGGTGGCGGTGCGGGCGGGTCCTCGGACTCGTCCGCCGCCGCGGCCGTCGCGCGGGCGGCGAGAGCGACCGAGGGCGTTCCGTCCGTGCACTACCGGATCAGCGGGCGGATACCGGAGCAGGGACAGGTCGAGACCGAGGCGTCCGTCGCCGCGAAGCCGGCACGCGCCCGCATGGTCACCACCAGCCGGGCCGACGGCAACGCAGGCAAGGCCGAACTGCGCCTGGTCGACGGGGTGTTGTACCAGAGCATGACCGAGAACGGCGTGGCCCAGCAGACGCACGGCAGGCACTGGGCCGACTTCGGTCCGGACGCCAGGTTCACCGCGGGCAGCGGACTGAAGATGGACGTCGGCGGTCTGCGCGACCAGGTCGGGCGCAACCCGGCCCGGGACGCCGCCTTCCTGGCGGCCGCCGACGACGTACGCCGGACCGGCACCGAGACCGTCGCGGGCTCCCGCACCACGCACTACACCGGGACGGCGACCCTCGATCACCTCCGCGACCTAGTGACCGGGAAGGCGAAGGCGGACCTGGCGCAGTACAAGACGTTGGGCGTCGACGAGCTCACCCTCGACGTATGGGTGGACGGCGACGACCATGTCAGGCGGCTGCGGACCCAGGGCTTCGGCCGGCACGGGGAGCTCGATCTCACCGTCACCCTGCTCGACTTCGGCACGCCGGTGACGGTGCGGGCACCGGCCGCCGACGACACGGTGGACCTGCGCGAGCAGGCCGGGAAGTCCCGGGGCTGAGCACCGTAGGAGCGGATTTGCTTGACAGGGATGCGGTCCCGTACTCTCCAGGAGAAGCCAAAGACCGCTGGTCGTTGCCGTGCTCTCGCAAGAGGGTTCGGTGACCGAAGGATCCGCTGAACTGCGGACGACCCGCGCAGGTGACACTGTGGAAGTACTCCCGGACTTCGCCGCCCAACAGCGGGTGAACCCGGTCGAGTTACGCCCCGTGCGCCTGCGCCGGGGCGTTTCGTATTCCTCAGCCCCTTCTGAGCGGTCCAACACCCGGAAGGAGGCCGACGCTCTATGGCAAGGCCCGACAAGGCTGCTGCGGTAGCCGAGCTGACGGAGCAGTTCCGCAGCTCGAACGCTGCTGTGCTGACCGAGTACCGGGGTCTCACCGTGGCGCAGCTCAAGACGCTGCGTCGTTCGCTCGGTGAGAACGCCCAGTACGCCGTGGTGAAGAACACGCTGACCAAGATTGCGGCCAACGAGGCCGGGATCTCCACGCTCGACGACCTGTTCAACGGTCCGACGGCGGTCGCCTTCGTCACCGGTGACCCGGTGACGTCGGCGAAGGGTCTTCGTGACTTCGCCAAGGACAACCCGAACCTCGTCATCAAGGGCGGTGTCCTTGACGGCAAGGCGCTGTCCGCCGACGAGATCAAGAAGCTCGCGGACCTCGAGTCCCGCGAGGTTCTGCTCTCCAAGCTGGCGGGTGCCTTCAAGGGCAAGCAGACTCAGGCTGCGCAGCTCTTCCAGGCGCTTCCGTCGAAGCTCGTCCGCACCGTGGACGCCCTTCGCGCCAAGCAAGAAGAGCAGGGCGGTGCCGAGTAATTCGGCTCGCGAAATGACCGCCGCCTGAGGCTTCGCGCCCCAAGGCAACGGTCGTAGCGGGCCGAACGTACGCCCGCCAGACATGTACACACCCGGCACCAGCCGAATTAGTGAAGGGAAGCCATCGTGGCTCTCACCCAGGACGAACTGCTCGCCGAGTTCGAGACGATGACCCTCATCCAGCTTTCCGAGTTCGTGAAGGCGTTCGAGGAGAAGTTCGACGTCACCGCCGCTGCCGCGGTCGCCGTTGCCGGTCCCGCCGCTACCGGCGCTCCGGTCGAGGCCGAGGCCGAGCAGGACGAGTTCGACGTCATCCTCACCGGCGCCGGCGAGAAGAAGATCCAGGTCATCAAGGTCGTGCGTGAGCTGACCTCGCTGGGCCTGAAGGAGGCCAAGGACCTCGTGGACGGCGCCCCGAAGCCCGTCGTCGAGAAGGTCGCCAAGGAGGCCGCCGAGAAGGCTGCCGAGTCCCTCAAGGCCGCCGGCGCCTCCGTCGAGGTCAAGTAACACCTCCGAGGCCCTCAAGGCCTCCGCGCGCGGACGCGGCCCGATCGGGCTGTAACGCGAGAGCACCGAAGAGCGATCATCCATCCGGGTGGTCGCTCTTCGGCGTTCCGGGGAGGCGGGCCACGGTTGCCTTGCACCCGCAGTGGCGGCGGGTATGGTGATCTTCGTCGTGTCTCCCGCGCACCGGGTTTGCGCAGAGGGGCCTTGACGAACCGCACGGAGCGCGCAATTCTCAGGACGCGTCGCCAGAACGGTCCGAATCCGAGGCATGGATCGGCGACGAAGAGGGCAGTATCAACGTGCGTTGAAGGCAGGCATGGCGCAGGCGTTGAGGACAACGAGGGTCTCAGAAAATGGGGACTGGACATCAGTGTGCCGAGTGGCTACACTGACCCTTTGCGCTGCCTGTTAGCTGTCCCCTGCCCGTCACCAGGGGTCTGCCCTCACCTGAGCACCGATGACCGAGCCCCCTTTGAACTGGGGTTTCTGTCTCCGTGGCCGGGGAGGGATCGGGGAGCGCGTAGTGAGTCCGAGCCCTCGGAAGGACCCCCTCTTGGCCGCCTCGCGCACTGCCTCGACCGCGAATACGAACAACGCTGCCAGCACCGCCCCGCTGCGCATCTCTTTTGCAAAGATCAAGGAGCCCCTCGAGGTTCCGAACCTTCTTGCGCTGCAGACCGAGAGCTTCGACTGGCTGCTCGGCAACGACGCGTGGAAGGCTCGAGTCGAGGCGGCTCTGGATTCCGGTCAGGACGTCCCCACCAAGTCCGGTCTGGAGGAGATCTTCGAGGAGATCTCCCCGATCGAGGACTTCTCCGGGTCGATGTCGCTGACCTTCCGCGACCACCGTTTCGAGCCGCCTAAGAACAGCATCGACGAGTGCAAGGAGCGCGACTTCACGTACGCGGCTCCGCTCTTCGTCACCGCCGAGTTCACGAACAACGAGACCGGCGAGATCAAGTCCCAGACCGTCTTCATGGGTGACTTCCCGCTCATGACGAACAAGGGCACCTTCGTCATCAACGGCACCGAGCGTGTCGTGGTGTCGCAGCTGGTCCGCTCGCCGGGTGTCTACTTCGACTCCTCCATCGACAAGACGTCCGACAAGGACATCTTCTCCGCCAAGATCATCCCGTCCCGGGGTGCCTGGCTGGAGATGGAGATCGACAAGCGCGACATGGTCGGTGTCCGCATCGACCGCAAGCGCAAGCAGTCCGTCACCGTTCTCCTGAAGGCTCTCGGCTGGACCACCGAGCAGATCCTCGAGGAGTTCGGCGAGTACGAGTCGATGCGCGCCACCCTGGAGAAGGACCACACCCAGGGCCAGGACGACGCGCTGCTCGACATCTACCGCAAGCTGCGTCCGGGCGAGCCCCCGACCCGTGAGGCCGCGCAGACGCTGCTCGAGAACCTCTACTTCAACCCCAAGCGCTACGACCTGGCCAAGGTCGGCCGCTACAAGGTCAACAAGAAGCTGGGTGCGGACGCTCCGCTGGACGCGGGCATCCTGACCGTCGAGGACATCATCTCGACGATCAAGTACCTGGTGAAGCTGCACGCCGGTGAGACCGAGACGGTCGGCGACAGCGGCGGCTCCATCGTCGTCGAGACCGACGACATCGACCACTTCGGCAACCGTCGTCTGCGCAGCGTCGGCGAGCTCATCCAGAACCAGGTCCGCACGGGTCTGGCTCGTATGGAGCGCGTCGTGCGTGAGCGCATGACGACCCAGGACGTCGAGGCGATCACGCCGCAGACCCTGATCAACATCCGGCCGGTCGTCGCCTCCATCAAGGAGTTCTTCGGCACCAGCCAGCTGTCGCAGTTCATGGACCAGAACAACCCGCTGTCGGGTCTCACCCACAAGCGCCGTCTGTCGGCTCTTGGCCCGGGTGGTCTCTCCCGTGAGCGAGCCGGCTTCGAGGTCCGTGACGTGCACCCCTCGCACTACGGGCGCATGTGTCCGATCGAGACCCCTGAGGGCCCGAACATCGGTCTGATCGGTTCGCTCGCCTCCTACGGCCGCGTCAACGCGTTCGGTTTCGTGGAGACGCCGTACCGCAAGGTCGTCGACGGTCAGGTCACCGACGAGGTGGACTACCTGACGGCCGACGAAGAGGACCGATTCGTCATCGCGCAGGCCAACGCCACGCTCAACGACGACATGCAGTTCACCGAGGCCCGGGTCCTCGTCCGCCGCCGTGGCGGAGAGGTCGACTACGTCGCCGGTGACGACGTGGACTACATGGACGTCTCGCCGCGCCAGATGGTGTCGGTCGCGACCGCCATGATCCCGTTCCTCGAGCACGACGACGCCAACCGTGCCCTGATGGGCGCGAACATGATGCGTCAGGCCGTTCCGCTCATCAAGAGCGAGGCCCCGCTCGTCGGCACCGGCATGGAGTACCGCTCCGCCGTCGACGCCGGCGACGTGGTCAAGGCCGAGAAGGCGGGTGTCGTCCAGGAGGTCTCCGCGGACTACATCACCACCGCCAACGACGACGGCACGTACATCACGTACCGCCTGGCCAAGTTCGCCCGCTCCAACCAGGGCACCTCGGTCAACCAGAAGGTCATCGTCAACGAGGGCGACCGGATCATCGAGGGCCAGGTCCTGGCCGACGGTCCGGCCACCGAGAACGGCGAGATGGCGCTGGGCAAGAACCTGCTCGTGGCGTTCATGCCGTGGGAGGGTCACAACTACGAGGACGCGATCATCCTGTCGCAGCGCCTCGTGCAGGACGACGTCCTCTCCTCGATCCACATCGAGGAGCACGAGGTCGACGCCCGTGACACCAAGCTCGGCCCCGAGGAGATCACCCGGGACATCCCGAACGTCTCCGAGGAGGTCCTCGCCGACCTCGACGAGCGCGGCATCATCCGGATCGGTGCCGAGGTCGTCGCCGGTGACATCCTCGTCGGCAAGGTCACGCCCAAGGGTGAGACCGAGCTGACCCCCGAGGAGCGCCTGCTCCGCGCGATCTTCGGCGAGAAGGCGCGCGAGGTGCGCGACACCTCGCTGAAGGTGCCGCACGGCGAGATCGGCAAGGTCATCGGCGTCCGCGTCTTCGACCGCGAGGAGGGCGACGAACTGCCGCCCGGCGTCAACCAGTTGGTCCGGGTGTATGTTGCGCAGAAGCGCAAGATCACCGACGGCGACAAGCTGGCCGGCCGGCACGGCAACAAGGGCGTCATCTCGAAGATCCTGCCGATCGAGGACATGCCGTTCCTGGAGGACGGCACCCCGGTCGACATCATCCTCAACCCGCTGGGTGTCCCGTCCCGAATGAACCCGGGACAGGTCCTGGAGATCCACCTCGGCTGGCTCGCCAGCCGCGGCTGGGACGTCTCCGGCCTCGCGGACGACTGGGCGCAGCGCCTCCAGGTCATCGGTGCCGACCAGGTCGCGCCGGGTACCAACGTCGCGACCCCGGTCTTCGACGGTGCCCGCGAGGACGAGATCTCCGGTCTCTTCGAGGCCACGATCCCCAACCGCGACGGCGACCGGCTGGTCCAGCCCTCCGGCAAGGCCAACCTGTTCGACGGCCGCTCCGGCGAGCCGTTCCCGAAGCCGATCTCCATCGGCTACATGTACATCCTCAAGCTGCACCACCTGGTCGACGACAAGCTGCACGCCCGCTCGACCGGTCCGTACTCGATGATCACCCAGCAGCCGCTGGGTGGTAAGGCCCAGTTCGGTGGCCAGCGCTTCGGTGAGATGGAGGTGTGGGCGCTGGAGGCTTATGGCGCCGCGTACGCCCTCCAGGAGCTGCTGACCATCAAGTCCGACGACGTGACCGGCCGCGTGAAGGTCTACGAGGCCATCGTCAAGGGCGAGAACATCCCCGAGCCCGGCATCCCCGAGTCCTTCAAGGTGCTCATCAAGGAGATGCAGTCCCTGTGCCTCAACGTGGAGGTGCTGTCCTCGGACGGCATGTCCATCGAGATGCGCGACACCGACGAGGACGTCTTCCGCGCTGCGGAGGAGCTTGGCATCGACCTGTCCCGGCGTGAGCCGAGCAGCGTCGAAGAGGTCTGACGGGAGTCCGGCCGAAGGTCCTGGTGAGGAATCTTCGGCCGGCCCCTGGACCCCCGTATCAGACCCCATGACTTACAACCCTGAGAGGGATTGACGCATAGTGCTCGACGTCAACTTCTTCGATGAGCTCCGGATCGGTCTGGCCACCGCTGACGACATCCGTCAGTGGAGCCACGGCGAGGTCAAGAAGCCTGAGACCATCAACTACCGCACCCTCAAGCCCGAGAAGGACGGACTCTTCTGCGAGAAGATCTTCGGTCCGACCCGGGACTGGGAGTGCTACTGCGGCAAGTACAAGCGCGTCCGCTTCAAGGGCATCATCTGTGAGCGCTGCGGCGTCGAGGTGACCCGCGCCAAGGTGCGCCGTGAGCGGATGGGCCACATCGAACTGGCCGCCCCCGTCACGCACATCTGGTACTTCAAGGGTGTCCCGTCCCGTCTGGGCTACCTGCTCGACCTCGCCCCGAAGGACCTCGAGAAGGTCATCTACTTCGCGGCGTACATGATCACGTTCGTCGACGAGGAGCGCCGCACCCGCGACCTGCCCTCCCTGGAGGCGCACGTCTCCGTGGAGCGTCAGCAGGTCGAGAACCGGCGTGACTCCGACCTCGAAGCCCGCGCCAAGAAGCTCGAGGCCGACCTGGCCGAGCTGGAGGCCGAGGGCGCCAAGGCCGACGTGCGCCGCAAGGTGCGCGAAGGTGCCGAGCGGGAGATGAAGCAGCTGCGCGACCGTGCGCAGCGCGAGATCGACCGCCTGGACGAGGTGTGGACCCGGTTCAAGAACCTCAAGGTCCAGGACCTGGAGGGCGACGAGCTCCTCTACCGCGAGCTGCGTGACCGCTTCGGCACGTACTTCGACGGTTCGATGGGTGCCGCGGCGCTGCAGAAGCGCCTGGAGTCCTTCGACCTCGACGAGGAGGCCGAGCGGCTTCGCGAGATCATCCGCACCGGCAAGGGCCAGAAGAAGACCCGTGCGCTGAAGCGGCTGAAGGTCGTGTCTGCCTTCCTGCAGACCTCCAACAGCCCTAAGGGCATGGTCCTCGACTGCGTCCCGGTCATCCCGCCGGACCTCCGCCCGATGGTGCAGCTGGACGGTGGCCGCTTCGCGACCTCCGACCTGAACGACCTGTACCGCCGTGTGATCAACCGCAACAACCGCCTGAAGCGGCTTCTGGATCTTGGTGCTCCCGAGATCATCGTCAACAACGAGAAGCGCATGCTTCAGGAGGCCGTCGACGCGCTGTTCGACAACGGTCGTCGTGGCCGTCCGGTCACCGGCCCGGGTAACCGCCCGCTGAAGTCCCTGAGCGACATGCTCAAGGGCAAGCAGGGTCGCTTCCGTCAGAACCTGCTCGGCAAGCGCGTGGACTACTCCGCGCGTTCCGTGATCGTCGTCGGTCCGCAGCTGAAGCTGCACCAGTGCGGTCTGCCGAAGGCCATGGCGCTGGAGCTCTTCAAGCCGTTCGTGATGAAGCGCCTGGTGGACCTGAACCACGCGCAGAACATCAAGAGCGCCAAGCGGATGGTCGAGCGCGGCCGCACGGTCGTGTACGACGTCCTGGAAGAGGTCATCGCGGAGCACCCGGTTCTGCTGAACCGTGCGCCCACGCTGCACCGCCTCGGCATCCAGGCCTTCGAGCCGCAGCTGGTCGAGGGCAAGGCCATCCAGATCCACCCGCTCGTCTGCACCGCGTTCAACGCGGACTTCGACGGTGACCAGATGGCCGTGCACCTGCCGCTCTCCGCGGAGGCGCAGGCCGAGGCCCGCATCCTGATGCTGTCCTCGAACAACATCCTCAAGCCCGCCGACGGCCGTCCGGTGACGATGCCGACCCAGGACATGGTCCTTGGTCTGTTCTTCCTCACCACCGACGGCGAGCTGCGGAACGTGAAGGGCGAGGACCGCTCCTTCGCGTCCGTCGCCGAGGCGATCATGGCGTTCGACGCCGGCGAGCTCTCGCTGCAGTCGCGCGTGGACATCCGCTTCCCGGTGGGCACCATCCCGCCGCGCGGCTGGACCCCGCCGGCGCAGGAGGAGGGCGAGCCGGAGTGGCAGCAGGGTGACAGCTTCCGGCTGAAGACGACCCTGGGCCGCGCGCTCTTCAACGAGCTGCTGCCCGAGGACTACCCGTTCGTCGACTACGAGATCGGCAAGAAGCAGCTCTCCGAGATCGTCAACGACCTCGCCGAGCGCTACCCCAAGGTCATCGTGGCGGCGACGCTCGACAACCTGAAGGCGGCCGGCTTCTTCTGGGCGACCCGTTCCGGTGTCACCGTGGCCATCTCCGACATCGTCGTGCCCGACGCGAAGCGCGCGATCGTCAAGGGCTACGAGGACCAGGACGAGAAGGTCCAGAAGCAGTACGAGCGTGGTCTGATCACCAAGGAAGAGCGCACGCAGGAGCTCATCGCGATCTGGACCAAGGCGACCAACGAGGTCGCCGAGGCGATGAACGCGAACTTCCCGAAGACCAACCCGGTCTCGATGATGGTGAACTCGGGCGCACGAGGCAACATGATGCAGATGCGTCAGATCGCCGGTATGCGTGGTCTGGTGTCGAACGCCAAGAACGAGACGATCCCGCGTCCCATCAAGGCGTCCTTCCGTGAGGGCCTGTCCGTGCTGGAGTACTTCATCTCCACGCACGGTGCCCGTAAGGGTCTGGCGGACACCGCCCTGCGTACCGCCGACTCGGGTTACCTCACCCGTCGTCTGGTCGACGTCTCCCAGGACGTCATCATCCGCGAGGAGGACTGCGGCACCGACCGCGGCCTCAGGCTCCAGATCGCGGAGGTCGGCGCGGACGGCGTGCTGCGCAAGGCCGACAACGTCGAGACCAGCGTGTACGCCCGTGCGCTGGCCGAGGACATCACCGTCGACGGCAAGGTGCTGGCCCCGGCCAACACCGACCTGGGTGACGTGCTCATCGACGAGTTGGTCAAGCACGGTGTCTCCGAGGTCAAGACCCGCTCGGTCCTGACCTGTGAGTCCGCCGTCGGCACCTGCGCCATGTGCTACGGCCGCTCGCTGGCCACCGGCAAGCTGGTCGACATCGGTGAGGCGGTCGGCATCATCGCCGCCCAGTCCATCGGTGAGCCCGGCACGCAGCTGACGATGCGTACCTTCCACACCGGTGGTGTGGCCGGTGACGACATCACCCAGGGTCTGCCCCGTGTCGTCGAGCTCTTCGAGGCTCGTACGCCGAAGGGTGTCGCCCCGATCTCCGAGGCCCAGGGCCGCGTGCGGATCGAGGAGACCGAGAAGACCAAGAAGATCGTCATCACCCCGGACGACGGCAGCGACGAGACGGCGTTCCCGATCTCCAAGCGTGCCCGTCTTCTGGTCAGCGAGGGCGAGCACGTCCAGGTGGGCCAGAAGCTCACCGTGGGTGCCACCAACCCGCACGACGTGCTGCGGATCCTCGGTCAGCGCGCGGTCCAGGTCCACCTGGTCGGCGAGGTCCAGAAGGTCTACAACTCGCAGGGTGTGTCGATCCACGACAAGCACATCGAGATCATCATCCGGCAGATGCTGCGCCGGGTGACGATCATCGAGTCGGGCGACGCGGAGCTGCTGCCCGGCGAGCTGGTCGAGCGTTCGAAGTTCGAGACCGAGAACCGTCGTGTGGTCCAGGAAGGCGGCCACCCGGCCTCCGGCCGTCCGCAGCTGATGGGTATCACCAAGGCCTCGCTGGCGACGGAGTCCTGGCTGTCGGCCGCCTCCTTCCAGGAGACGACCCGAGTGCTGACGGACGCGGCGATCAACGCCAAGTCCGACAGCCTCATCGGCCTCAAGGAGAACGTCATCATCGGTAAGCTCATCCCGGCCGGTACGGGTCTGTCCCGCTACCGCAACATCCGGGTCGAGCCCACCGAAGAGGCCAAGGCCGCGATGTACTCGGCCGTCGGCTACGACGACATCGACTACTCGCCGTTCGGTACCGGCTCCGGCCAGGCCGTCCCGCTGGAGGACTACGACTACGGTCCGTACAACCAGTAAGGCGTACGTCTGCTGAAGGGCGGTCACCACGCTTCGTGCGGGGTGGCCGCCCTTCGGCATGTCAGCGGGCGGTGAGCTGGACGAAGGTCACGACCGCGGTGGCGATCGCGGCCAGGACGCCGATGCTGGCGAGCGGCCAGCGGGAGCGTTCCAGCGACTCCACGCGCCGCTCGTGGTCGGCGAGTTGCCGGTCGGTCTGGTCGCAGCGCTGGACCACGAGCGCGAGCGAGCCGTCGACCCGGGCGAGGTGGGAGTCCAGGCTGCCGCGCAGGCGTTCCAGCTCCAGCGCGACGGCGAGCGAGTCGTTCTGGTCGGGGTCGGTGGCGGCCTGGTTCCGCGAGTTGGCGGGGCCCACGTTGCGTCATCTCCTTGGGGTCTGTTCGGGTACGGGACACAGGGGAGGGGAGCGGTCTTGAGGGCTGTTTCAGGGCTGCCCCCGGGCTGTCTCAGGGCCGCGTCAGGGCCGTTCGGTGTCCGGGTGCGGGCGGGCCGGCTGGGGTCCGGAGAGGGGCGGGAAGGGGAGGACGGTCGCGTCGGCGGGGGTGCCGTCGCGGGGCCTGGGCTGGGCCGCCGCCTCCGCCCTGCGGCGCTCGTCGTGCTCGCCGCGGTCCCGCCAGCCCTGGCCGTACGCGGTGAACTCCCGGCGCTCGATCTCCGTCCGCGTGGTGATCACCAGGTCCGGCGGGATCGGACGGCCCTTGAGGTGGGCGGCAAGGGCCCGTCGTAGCTCGGCGCTTGTCCCGGCCTCGTCGGTCTCGTTCCGTTCCGTGTCGTCGTCCCTGGTCATGAGGCCCTCGTATCCCTCCGTACCGTGCGGACCCTCGCTCGGTTCCACTCCGTTCGAATCGAACAAGTGAGCGATAGCTGTTCGCAGGGTACTCCACGCGTGCGCTCGCGCGGGGGAGAAACGGAAGCGATCACCTCCGGTGGGGGGCGGGGAGTGCGGGCATGCGAAAGCGGCGGGCCGTCACCCGGTGTCCGGGTACAGCTCCGCCGCTGTGTCTACTGTGACATGTTGCGAGCGCGATCGCAACCATTTCGATCAGTCGGCCGCGAGGCTCCCGGCGTCATTCCCCTCCGGCAGAAACTGCTCGACCACCCGTACGAACATCTCCCGCCGGTCGGCCGGTACGCCCAGGAGCTCCGCGACCTCCTCGGGAGTGGGCCGGCGGCCGGGCTCGGTACCGGCGGCGGGGAAGGGGGATCGCTCGTGCGGGTCGGCCAGTTCCTCGGCGGTCAGGCGCCCCGAGCGGATCAGCAGGTCGCGGACCGGCACTCCGAGCACGCGGGCGAGTCGACGCGTGGTCTCCAGGTCAGGCATGCTCTGGCGCTGCAGCAGACGGGTCACGGCGGCACGGTGGACGCCCGCCTCGTCCGCGATCCGCGACTTGCCGCCGCCGCGCGGGCTGTCGATGTCGTAGCCGCGTTCGCGCATCAGGTCCTCGACCCATGTGGCGAACGCGTCCAGATCCGGACTGGTCATCTGTCAGCTCGCTTCCCTCGGCGGGGACGTCCAGTTTGCTTGCGCGCGCGGTACTACGTGCGCTCGTGCAAGCAATGAGTATAGAGGCGTGGATGCCGTGTGGGCAGAGTGGCCGGAACTAGATTGCGTGCGCACGCGCAACATGTCAGGGTGGACGGCCCCTGAAAGCCCCCTTCCCTTCTCCCGGACCGAGAGAGGCCATGGCCCCCACCGACCCCAACACCCCCACTGTTCAGGCCGCCCGCTGGATCGACCGGCTGCTCCAGCAGCTGCCCGAGCTGGTGGCGGAGTTGGCGCCCGGCCGCGCCGCACCGGTCCTCCGCCCCGGCTCCCCGCCGTCGGCCGGCCACGGCACCGCCCCGATCCGCGTCCACGTCTCCGACGCCCTCCGTGACATCACGGACGGCGTGTTCGAACTGGAGGAGGCCGTGTGCGAGCGCCTCGCCCTGCCCCGCCCGGGCCGCGCGTCCGTGCCCGAGCGGCTCCGGCGTATCGCCGCGCTCCTCCACGGCATCGCCGCCGACCCCGTGCTGGCCGCGCACGTGCGCGACGAGAGCCGGCGGCTGGCCCGGCGGTGCGCGCGTGCGCTGGGGGACGCCGAGACCGTCGTACGGGTCTCCGGGCGCTGCCCCCGGTGCCACTCCGTCTCGCTGCGCGACTTCCCCGAGCGGGGGGCCGTCCGCTGTGTGAATCCCGGGTGCCCGGTCGGTCCGGAGCGGGCGCACGGCCTGGATGAGACGGTTCCCGGTCCCCTCGCCGCCCGGGAGGTCGGGGTCGCGCCGGCGACCATCCGCAAGTGGGTCCAGCTCGGCCGGCTGCCGGTGGCCGGGCGCGCGGGGCGGGCGCAGCTCTTCCGGCTGGAGGACGTGTTCGCGGCCGAACGGGCGGTGCGGAGCGGCTCGCGAGGCCGGGGCGATTCGGGCGACGCACCCTGACGGCAGGGCGTCCGATGCCGCATCATGGAGGGACCTCGGGGGGTTCTGGAGGTGCTCGGTGTCCCAACCGTCGTGGCAGCCGTGGCAGGACAAGGACGAGTCGTCGGTCAACGGCACGCCGTACGACACGCAGGGGAGAGGCGTGTCCCGGCCGGCCTCCCAGCCGCACCTTCAGCCCCAGCCGTATCTCCAACCCCAACGCCAGCCGTATCCGCAGCCTTGGCAGACGCCCGTCGCCCCCACCGCCCCCGCCATGCTCGCCTCGCACGCCGATCGCGAGCGGGCCGTGGACGTGCTGCGGGCGGGGTACGGGGAGGGGCGGCTGGAGAAGGGGGAGTTCGACCGGCGGGTGGAGCGGGTGTACGCGGCCCGTACCGTCGGGGAGCTGGCACTGCTCGTGGCCGACCTTCCGCTGGGTCCTGTGCCGCAGCCGGCGCCCGTCACCGCCGTACCGCGGACGTTTCTGCCGCAGCCGGCGCCGCGGACGAACGGGAAGGCGGTCGGGGCCGCCATCTGCGGGGTGCTGTGTCTGCCGACCTTCGGGCTGACCGGGATTCCGGCGGTGGTGCTGGGGCACACGGCGCGTACGGAGATCCGGCGGACCGGGGAGGGCGGCGACGGGCTCGCGCTGACCGGGCTCGTCATCGGCTGGCTCTCCACTGCGGGCTGGGCGCTGCTCCTGACGCTGATGATTCTGGTGGGTGTCGCGACCGGATGACGGGCCGATGACGACCGGGCCCGACGTGTGCGGAATGTGAAATCGAAGATCGACTACGGCGTAGGGGCTTGACACCGGAGGCCCGGCACTGTTGGTGCCGTCCATTTGTTTTGACCGCAGCGTATGAGCTAGGTACCCTCGGACCTTGTGCCTGGGGTGTGCCCTGGCCCTTGTGCGTGCCTTCGAACCGTACCTGGACCGTGAGCGGCCACCGCAATCTGCGCTCTTACTGCCTGGCGGCGGAAGTCTGCAGCATTCGACACACCCGACCGCGTGGGTCGGCGACGTTCCAGGTTAGCTTCACCATTCGGCACACAGAAACCGGAGAAGTAGTGCCTACGATCCAGCAGCTGGTCCGGAAGGGCCGGCAGGACAAGGTCGAGAAGAACAAGACGCCCGCACTCGAGGGTTCCCCTCAGCGTCGTGGCGTCTGCACGCGTGTGTTCACGACCACCCCGAAGAAGCCGAACTCGGCCCTGCGTAAGGTCGCGCGTGTGCGTCTGACCAGCGGGATCGAGGTCACGGCCTACATTCCGGGTGAGGGACACAACCTGCAGGAGCACTCGATCGTGCTCGTGCGCGGCGGCCGTGTGAAGGACCTGCCCGGTGTTCGCTACAAGATCATCCGCGGTTCCCTTGACACCCAGGGTGTCAAGAACCGCAAGCAGGCCCGCAGCCGCTACGGCGCCAAGAAGGAGAAGTAAGAATGCCTCGTAAGGGCCCTGCCCCGAAGCGCCCGGTCATCATCGACCCGGTCTACGGTTCTCCTCTTGTCACCTCCCTGATCAACAAGGTGCTGCTGAACGGCAAGCGCTCCACCGCCGAGCGGATCGTGTACGGCGCCATGGAGGGCCTGCGCGAGAAGACCAGCAACGACCCGGTCATCACGCTCAAGCGCGCGCTGGAGAACATCAAGCCCACGCTTGAGGTCAAGTCCCGCCGTGTCGGTGGCGCCACCTACCAGGTGCCGGTCGAGGTCAAGCCCGGCCGTGCCAACACGCTGGCGCTGCGCTGGCTGGTCGGTTACTCCCGCGCCCGTCGCGAGAAGACCATGACCGAGCGTCTGCTCAACGAGCTTCTGGACGCTTCGAACGGCCTCGGCGCGGCCGTCAAGAAGCGCGAGGACACGCACAAGATGGCCGAGTCCAACAAGGCCTTCGCGCACTACCGCTGGTAGTCGCTACCCACATCGAGACCGAGAGAAGACCGAAGCCTTATGGCTACTACTTCACTTGACCTGGCCAAGGTCCGCAACATCGGGATCATGGCCCACATCGACGCGGGCAAGACGACCACCACCGAGCGGATCCTCTTCTACACCGGCGTCAGCTACAAGATCGGTGAAGTCCACGACGGCGCCGCCACCATGGACTGGATGGAGCAGGAGCAGGAGCGTGGCATCACGATCACCTCTGCTGCGACCACCTGTCACTGGCCGCTTGAGGACGACGACTACACGATCAACATCATCGACACCCCCGGGCACGTCGACTTCACGGTCGAGGTGGAGCGTTCGCTCCGCGTCCTCGACGGTGCCGTCACCGTCTTCGACGGCGTGGCCGGTGTCGAGCCGCAGTCCGAGACGGTGTGGCGTCAGGCCGACCGTTACGGCGTGCCGCGCATCTGCTTCGTGAACAAGCTGGACCGTACCGGCGCCGAGTTCCACCGCTGCGTGGACATGATCTCGGACCGCCTGGGCGCCGTGCCGCTCATCATGCAGCTGCCGATCGGTGCCGAGGCCGACTTCAAGGGCGTCGTGGACCTGGTCCGCATGAAGGCGCTCGTGTGGTCCGCCGAGGCCGCCAAGGGCGAGATGTACGACGTCGTCGACATCCCGGCCACGCACACCGAGGCTGCCGAGGAGTACCGCGGCAAGCTGGTCGAGGCGGTCGCGGAGAACGACGACGAGATCATGGAGCTGTTCCTGGAGGGCCAGGAGCCCACCGAGGAGCAGCTGTACGCCGCGATCCGTCGCATCACCATCGCGTCCGGCAAGTCCGACGGCGTCACGGTCACCCCGGTGTTCTGTGGCACCGCGTTCAAGAACAAGGGCGTCCAGCCCCTGCTCGACGCGGTCGTGCGCTACCTGCCGACCCCCCTGGACGTCGAGGCCATCGAGGGCCACGACGTCAAGGACCCCGAGGTCGTCGTCAAGCGCAAGCCGTCCGTGGACGAGCCGCTGTCCGCGCTCGCGTTCAAGATCATGAGCGACCCGCACCTGGGCAAGCTCACCTTCGTCCGGGTGTACTCGGGCCGCCTGGAGACCGGCACCGCGGTGCTGAACTCCGTCAAGGGCAAGAAGGAGCGCATCGGCAAGATCTACCGCATGCACGCGAACAAGCGTGAGGAGATCGAGGCGGTGGGCGCCGGCGACATCGTCGCCGTCATGGGCCTGAAGCAGACCACCACCGGTGAGACGCTGTGCGACGAGAAGCAGCCGGTGATCCTGGAGTCCATGGACTTCCCGGCGCCGGTCATCCAGGTCGCCATCGAGCCCAAGTCCAAGGGCGACCAGGAGAAGCTGGGTGTCGCCATCCAGCGTCTCGCGGAGGAGGACCCCTCCTTCCACGTCCACTCGGACGAGGAGACGGGCCAGACCATCCTCGGTGGTATGGGCGAGCTGCACCTCGAGGTGCTGGTCGACCGTATGAAGCGCGAGTTCCGCGTCGAGGCGAACGTCGGCAAGCCGCAGGTCGCGTACCGCGAGACGATCCGCAAGGGCGTCGAGCGTCACGACTACACCCACAAGAAGCAGACCGGTGGTACCGGTCAGTTCGCCAAGGTGCAGATCGCGATCGAGCCGATCACCGAGTCCGACGGCCCGGCGTACGAGTTCGTGAACAAGGTCACCGGTGGCCGTATCCCGCGGGAGTACATCCCTTCGGTGGACGCCGGTGCGCAGGAGGCCATGCAGTTCGGCATCCTGGCCGGCTACGAGATGACGGGCGTCCGCGTCATTCTTCTCGACGGTGGCTACCACGAGGTCGACTCCTCCGAGCTCGCGTTCAAGATCGCCGGCTCGCAGGCCTTCAAGGAGGCCGCCCGCAAGGCCAGCCCCGTGCTCCTCGAACCGATGATGGCCGTAGAGGTCACCACGCCCGAGGACTACATGGGTGAGGTCATCGGCGACATCAACTCCCGCCGTGGTCAGATCCAGGCCATGGAGGAGCGTGCCGGTGCCCGTGTCGTGAAGGGCCTCGTGCCCCTCTCGGAGATGTTCGGCTACGTCGGCGACCTCCGCAGCAAGACCTCGGGTCGCGCAAGCTACTCGATGCAGTTCGACTCCTACGCCGAGGTTCCGCGGAACGTCGCCGAGGAGATCATCGCGAAGGCCAAGGGCGAGTAACGCACACCGTTTGCACGCTTTAGGCTTGACACCGACCGCCGGGGCTCACCCGGGAGGGCAGACCCCGGCGGGCGGCACCCCAGCAAAGATCACCTGGCGCCGATGAGTAAGGCGTACCAGAACCACTCCACAGGAGGACCCAGTGGCGAAGGCGAAGTTCGAGCGGACTAAGCCGCACGTCAACATCGGCACCATCGGTCACATCGACCACGGTAAGACGACCCTCACGGCCGCCATTACCAAGGTGCTGCACGACGCGTTCCCGGACCTGAACGAGGCCTCGGCCTTCGACCAGATCGACAAGGCTCCCGAGGAGCGCCAGCGCGGTATCACGATCTCGATCGCGCACGTCGAGTACCAGACCGAGACGCGTCACTACGCCCACGTCGACTGCCCCGGTCACGCGGACTACATCAAGAACATGATCACGGGTGCGGCGCAGATGGACGGCGCCATCCTCGTTGTCGCCGCGACGGACGGCCCGATGCCGCAGACCAAGGAGCACGTGCTCCTGGCCCGCCAGGTCGGCGTTCCGTACATCGTCGTCGCCCTGAACAAGGCCGACATGGTGGACGACGAGGAGATCCTGGAGCTCGTCGAGCTCGAGGTCCGTGAGCTGCTCTCCGAGTACGAGTTCCCGGGCGACGACCTGCCGGTCGTCAAGGTCTCGGCGCTCAAGGCCCTTGAGGGCGACAAGGAGTGGGGCCAGTCCGTCCTCGACCTGATGAAGGCCGTCGACGAGAGCATCCCGCAGCCCGAGCGTGACGTCGACAAGCCGTTCCTCATGCCCATCGAGGACGTCTTCACGATCACCGGTCGCGGTACGGTCGTCACCGGCCGTATCGAGCGTGGTGTCCTGAAGGTCAACGAGACCGTCGACATCATCGGCATCAAGACCGAGAAGACCACCACCACGGTCACCGGTATCGAGATGTTCCGCAAGCTGCTCGACGAGGGCCAGGCCGGTGAGAACGTCGGTCTCCTCCTCCGTGGCATCAAGCGCGAGGACGTCGAGCGCGGCCAGGTCATCATCAAGCCCGGCTCGGTCACCCCGCACACGGAGTTCGAGGCCCAGGCGTACATCCTGTCCAAGGACGAGGGTGGCCGTCACACGCCGTTCTTCAACAACTACCGTCCCCAGTTCTACTTCCGTACGACGGACGTGACCGGCGTCGTGACCCTCCCCGAGGGCACCGAGATGGTCATGCCCGGCGACAACACGGAGATGAAGGTTGAGCTCATTCAGCCCATCGCCATGGAAGAGGGCCTGAAGTTCGCCATCCGTGAGGGTGGCCGGACGGTCGGCGCCGGCCAGGTCACCAAGATCAACAAGTAAGTCCCGTTGGTCTGACCCGGTAGCTCCACAGCGAGTTCCAGAAAAGGTCCGTACGACTTCGGTCGTACGGACCTTTTCCGTTTGCCGGGTCTTTCCGCTGTCAGGCCACGGCGATGATTCCTGGGTGAAGTCTTGGCAAACCTTGTGAGGCGCCTTTTCGATGACTGGGCCAATTCCGGGCGGCCGGTGCACCGAATGTTCTTGTCTGTTCGCTGTGGGGTGGTTGTGACGGCCTAGCGTGGTGGGCTTGGAGGGCCGGCGGGGCCGGGACGCACACAGGGGATGGCTGGAGTCTGATGCGTGAGGCGCACAGCGGATCGTTGATCGTCACCGGCGGCACCAAGGGCATCGTCACCGGCGGAGACACCAAGGGCGGGGTCCCGCAGCAGCGGCACCAGCTCGACGACGTGCCGACGCAGCAGCTGCGGACGGTACGGCCGGGACAGCGCACGACCGCTCCGAGCACCCCGAGCGCCCCCGTCCGGCGCGAACGCCCGCGCCTGTACGCCATCGACGGCATCCGTCTGGTCGCCGCGCTGATGGTGGCGGTGCACCACTACGCCGGCACCTACCGTGTGAACCAGCCGCACAACGCCATCTGGGACCGGCCGGTGTCGGACATCATGCCGACGGTGTTCCATGTCGCGACCTACGGCTGGATCGGCGTCGAGATCTTCTTCGTCATCAGCGGCTTCGTGATCTGCATGTCCTGCTGGGGCCGCACCCCGAGGCAGTTCTTCACCTCCCGGGTGATGCGGCTCTATCCGGCGTACTGGTTCGCCATCGCCTTCACCACGGCCGTCCTCGTGGCTCTGCCGGGGGTGTGGGACCGGCTGCGGCCGCGCGACATACTCCTCAACCTCACGATGCTGCAGGCGGGTTCGAAGGTCGGAAACGTCGACGGCGTCTACTGGACCCTCTGGTCGGAGCTCCGCTTCTACCTCCTCTTCCTCGTCGTCGTCGCCATGGGTCTGACCTACCGCAGGGTCGTGCTGTTCTGCTGTCTGTGGGGCGCGGCGGCGATGCTCGCGCCGGTCGCGAAGTTCCATCTGCTGGAGCTGATCGCCAACCCCGAGGGCGCCTGGTACTTCATCGCAGGACTCGCCCTCTACCTCATGTACCGCTTCGGCCAGGACCTGCTGCTGTGGGGCATCCTCGGGATGGCCTGGCTGATGGGCCAGCGGGAACTGGGCCTGCGGATCGACGAGGTCGAGCATGTGTCCGGCTGGCGCGGGAGCGTGGCGATCTTCACCGTCTTCCTGCTGATCATGGTCGCGATCGCCCTCGGCGCGACGGACCGCGTCCAGTGGAAGTGGCTGGTGACGGCCGGTGCGATGACGTATCCGCTGTACCTGACGCACTACGTGGCCGGTACGACGCTGATCCACCGGCTGAAGGACACGATGGACGCGCGGCTGCTGGTCGCGGTGGTCATCGCCGGTTTCATGGCGCTGAGTTGGCTGGTTCACCGGCTGGTCGAGCGGCCGGTGGCGGGGCTGATGAAGCGGGGATTGGACACGTCGTTCGCTCGGCTGCGGAACGCGGGGTCGTAGGGGCGGTGTGCCGCGCCGGGGTCGGTGCGTTCGTGTGCCGCTCCGGGGTCGGTGCGTCCGTCTTCAGGACCGGCCTAGTACGTTCACCGCGCGGTCGAAGGCGGAGTCCCGGTTCTTCGCGAACTCCTCCTTCGTGAACACCGGTTCGGTCAGCTGGGGCGGGATGCCGGTGCCGTCGAAGGTGCGGCCGGTGCGGGTCAGGAACTCCTCGTTGGGCAGCCAGGCGACCATGCCGTTCGGGAGCCGGCGGGCCATGGTGTCGGAGAAGACGCCCTGGGTGGCCTGCCCGATCCGGACGGTCCGCCCCGGTCGGTCGATAAGGGCCTGGGTGAAGGTCTCCCCGGCGCTCACGGTGGAACCACCGGTGAGTACGGCGATCGGGCCCGTGTAGCGCGGTGCCCTGGCCGGCGTGACGCGGATCGGCTCGGGGCGGGTGAACCGGGTCGGGTCGGCGGAGTCGTTGCGGGCACGCTTGGCGTAGGCGACGTAGGGCGTGTCCGTGAGGCGCTCGGCGATGTGGATGCCGAGGGAGTCGGCACCGCCGCCGTTGACCCGGAGATCGATGATCAGGCCGCGGAGGTGCCGGGTGCGGTCGGGGGTGAGTACGGCGGTGAGGGCGCGGTCGAGTTCGGTGAGGTCGGCGGCGTAGGAGTGGTCGTGGGGGTTGTAGCCGGAGAAGGAGGCGATGCGCAGGTATCCCAGGGTGCCGGTGTCTCCCTTGCCGGGACGGCTGGTGTCGGGGAGGTCGGCGTAGGTGATCAGGCCGTCGGCGAACTCCTGTACAGGTGAGGCGCCCTTGAGGTCCCGCGCGATGACGAACTTCCTTACCTTGTCGTCGAGTTCCTCGCTCGGGATCTCGGTGCCGGGGCGGCCGACGCCGTAGTAACGGTCTCCGTCCTGGACGACGACATGGGCGTCGCGCAGCGGCTCCACGATTTTGCTGAAGAGCGCGAACATCTGGTCACGAGTGGTGTCCGCGTGCACCTGCGAGCGGTAACAGTCCCTGACCGCCTGCCAGTTGATGCCCTTGGCGGCGAAGAAGGGGTAGTTCTCCTCGAACGACTGCCAGAAGACGTCGAAGGCGGCGCGGGGGTCGTCGGCGGGGAGCGGGTGGGCGCAGGCGGCGGGGAGAGCGGCGATGCGGTGCAGCTGCCGATGGCCCACCGAACTGTCCGCGGCGAGGGTGGCGTGCTCACCGTCGGAGCCCGACCGCACGGTGAGCACGGAACCGTCCGCCGTGTACGTCCACGGTCCCGTCCGCTCGGCGAAGTCGCCCTTGATGCAGCTGACGGCGGTGGTCTGGTACTCCTGCAGGCCGTCTTCGGTGAGGGCGAGGATGGTGCCGTAGCCGTCTGTGCGCCAGAGGGTGGCGGTGCGGGGGTGATGGGGGGCGGCGATGGCGGCCGGGGCGGCGGCCGCGGCCACGGCTGTGGCGAGGGCGAGGGCGACGGCGGGGGCGATTGCACGGGCGGTACGCACGGTGGGGTCCTCTCGATGACGATGTCTCCACGGTGACGGCGAGATCATCTGGGGACCATCCGGCACGCTGGCGCTTGGAGGGTGGGGAGAACCCCCGGGGCCCCCGGGGGTACGGGGTCTGTGCCGCTTCGAGTGACCTCCACTTCGAAGGTGAGTGCCGTGTAAGTTCGCGTGTGCATACGGGTGTTGCGCTCAAGGGGAGAAAATATGGATCCGGCTGCTGTCGTGTCGGGTTTTCCCGGAGTTGAAGAGTTCGCGGGTGTTTCCGATGCCTGGCACTGGTCGCCCGTGCCGGGACTGGACTTCGCCGCGGCGCTGAGTGCGGACGGGCGGCATCTTTTGCAGGTGAACGCCCGTGACACCTACGACGAGGGGCTGGTGCGGGCGACTCTCCTGGCCGCGCGCGAGAACAGCTCCCGGCTGCTGGCCGACGGTGTATTGCTGGGCGCACAGCCGGGCTTTCGCTTTCCGGGCCGCGACTTCGAGGTCGTGGCGCCGGCGAGGCCTGGTGTTCACCGGTACCACGAGGTTCAGCAGCCTGAATTGCAACATGCGGGGGAAGTACAGCGAGGAGCTGGCCCGTGCGGTGTTGTCCTTTGCGCATGAGCATGAAGGTGAGCTGTTCCAGGAGGGGCGGTTCCTCGGGTTCGCCGGGGGCTTCAGTGCGCCAGGGCGTGGCTTCGATGTCGTCGCGGTCGCTGTTCCGGAGGTGGCTCAACTGCACAAGGTGCAGAATCCTGCCCTCACGCCGGCGACCTACGCCGTCTTTCCGGCCTATTCCTGTGAATTCGCGGGCAACGAGACCCTTGAGGAAGCCGAGCACCGGTATCTCAAGATGCTGTCCACCGCCGACATCAACAGGAAGCCGGTTCCGTTCCTGAAGATGCGGTTCGACAATCCGCGGACCGGGGGAGGCAGTACCAACCCGGGACGTGCCCTCGCCCAGGAGAAGATTCTCCTCCAGGAGATCCCGAAGCTGGAGAACGCGCCCGGTGGCTTCGTCGAGTTCGAGAACCGGCACGGGAAGGTCTGGCGCGTCGAGTGGGACAACGGCTGGTTCCTCGGGGAGGAGAGCGGCGCTGCGGCTCGTCCGGTCGAGCTCGCCGAGCTGCTTCTCTTCGTGCGTGCACGCTTGCGCGACTGAAGGGGGTCAGGGGTGTTCATGGGCGTCTGCCCGGCCGATCATCGGGAGTTGACCCATATCCACGGCACGGGCTGTTTCGACGAGTTTCTGTGGATCTTCGCTGACGGTGCGGCGAACGCCGAGCTCGATATCCGCCACCAGACCGAGCAGTTGCGGTCGATCCTCCGGGGCAGGTCGTCGGATGTGCTGAGGGGTGTGCTGGATGAGTACGGTGCCGGGGTCGAGGATCTGGTCCAGTGGGGCGTGACCGACAACGCCGACGTGTTGGCCTGGATCGCGGTGGGGGAGCCCGACGCCTGGCCGACGGTGATCATCCAGGCCGGACAGCTCGGTGCCGTCGTCTCACCCGAGGGCTCGACCGCCACGCTGCTCCGTCTTCTCACGGGGTCGTTGCGAGTGCCGTTCTTCCCGGAGGACTTCCCCAGCGAGCATCCGGAGTTCTCCGTGAACCCGTACGCGTGAGCGGCGTCAGTGCACCAGCCGCGGCCCCAGCACCGGCAGCAGCCTGTCTCTCAGGAGCCGTCGGGCCGGTTCCGTGGACAGCCACAGGAGTTTGTGGCGGGTGCCGTCGGTCATCGTCAGGGTCATGCCGGACGTGGTGACGCCGCCGTGCAGGCGGGCGCTGTGGATGTCGGTGAAGGGGATGACCTTGTTCGTGCGGTGGGCGCGGCGGATGGCGTCCGGGTCGTGGGCGACCAACTGGTACGGGTCCTGGGCCGTCACGCCCGAGCCGTTCTGGGAGTTCAGTACGGACCGCAGCAGGCCGCTGCGTACGCGGACCAGATGGTCGGGGAGCAGCCACAGCTCGCCGTGGATCCAGTCCAGCCAGCCGGTGGTGCAGGTGCCGGCCAGGAGTTTGGCGGGTCGCAGGCGGATGCGGGCGGCCCGGGCGCCCGTTTCGTCCAGCAGCGTGCCCCACGTGGCCGTCGGTCGGACGCGGCGTGGATCCCGTATCGCACCCGCTGGTGAGGTGAAGTGGAGGTGCGCCCAGCCGGTGTGGTGCAGTTCCACGGTGAGTTCGACCTGCCAGGCGGGCGAGGTGAGGCGTACGGCCAGGTGTTCGCCGTCGTGCGTCCACTGGGTGGGGGAGACTTCGTGGCCGGCGGTCGTCCAGAGGGGTCTGCGGGCGTCGAGTTCTGTCTCGGCCTGGGCCAGGGATATGCGCTGCGTCACGTCGTGATCCTGGCGGACATGCAGGCCGGGCCGCCACGCGGGTGGCACCCGTGTTTGACCTGCGTCACTCCCGGGGTATTCTCTCCGGCTCGATTGGCCAGGGCCCTGGCCCATATGGCAGACTGTCGGAGTTGCTCGGTCGAGTGTTGATGCTGCGCGCCTCCCGCCGGGAGGACCGGAAGCGAGTCCCACAGTACTCGTCGCCCTAACTGCCGTAAGGCAGCGCTGGGGCGGACGTACGGGAATCTTTCGGGAAGTGCGGTGCAGCGCCGGCCAGGCGCCCGGTGAACCTCTTTCTCAGGCAAGGGATGTTCGGACAAGGGACATCTGTGTCGGTGAGAGTGCGACACACCCGACCGCGTGGGTCGGCGGAAGTCAGTGGAGCACCGGGTTCCAGAGCTGTAAAAGAGACAGGACTACTGAGTAGCCATGGCGGGACAGAAGATCCGCATCCGGCTCAAGGCCTACGACCACGAGGTCATCGACTCCTCGGCGAAGAAGATCGTCGAGACGGTGACCCGCACTGGTGCGTCGGTCGCGGGCCCGGTGCCGCTCCCCACCGAGAAGAACGTGTACTGCGTCATCAAGTCGCCGCACAAGTACAAGGACTCTCGCGAGCACTTCGAGATGCGCACCCACAAGCGCCTCATCGACATCCTCGACCCCACCCCCAAGACCGTTGACTCTCTGATGCGACTCGACCTCCCGGCCGGTGTCGACATCGAGATCAAGCTCTAGGGGTCGGTGAGCTGAAGATGGCAAAGCAGATCAAGGGCATCCTGGGCGAGAAGCTCGGCATGACGCAGGTGTGGGACGAGAACAACCGTGTTGTTCCCGTCACCGTCGTCAAGGCCGGCCCCAACGTCGTGACCCAGGTCCGTACGAACGACAGTGACGGCTACGAGTCGGTCCAGATCGCCTTCGGCGAGATCGACCCGCGCAAGGTGAACAAGCCCCTCAAGGGCCACTTCGCCAAGGCCGATGTCACCCCGCGTCGCCACCTCGTCGAGATCCGCACCGCGGCCGCCTCCGAGTACACGCTCGGCCAGGAGATCACCGCTGAGGTGTTCGAGGCCGGCGTGAAGGTCGACGTGACCGGCAAGAGCAAGGGCAAGGGCTTCGCCGGTGTCATGAAGCGTCACAACTTCAAGGGCCTCGGCGCCGGACACGGCACCCAGCGCAAGCACCGCTCTCCCGGCTCCATCGGTGGCTGTGCCACCCCGGGCCGTGTGTTCAAGGGCCTCCGCATGGCGGGTCGTATGGGCAACGAGCGGGTCACCACCCAGAACCTGACCGTCCACGCCGTTGACGCGGAGAAGGGTCTGCTGCTCATCAAGGGCGCGGTTCCTGGTCCGAACGGCGGCCTCGTCCTGGTCCGCACTGCGGCCAAGGGGGCCTGAGGTAACCGATGAGCACTGTTGACATCCTTTCGCCGGCGGGCGAGAAGGCCGGATCCGTCGAGCTCCCCGCGGAGATCTTCGACGTGGAGAAGGTCTCCATCCCGCTGATCCACCAGGTAGTCGTCGCGCAGCTGGCCGCGGCCCGTCAGGGCACGCACAAGACCAAGCGTCGTGGCGAGGTCCGTGGTGGTGGCAAGAAGCCGTACCGCCAGAAGGGCACCGGCCGCGCCCGCCAGGGCTCGACCCGTGCGCCGCAGTTCGCAGGCGGTGGCGTCGTCCACGGCCCGCAGCCGCGTGACTACTCGCAGCGGACCCCGAAGAAGATGAAGGCCGCGGCCCTGCGCCACGCCCTCACCGACCGGGCCCGCCACAACCGCATCCACGTCGTCTCCGGACTCATCGAGGGCGACAACCCGTCCACGAAGTCCGCCCGGACGCTGTTCGGCAAGATCTCGGAGCGCAAGAACCTGCTCCTGGTCATCGAGCGCGCCGACGAGGCCGCGTGGCTGTCCGCCCGCAACCTGCCCCAGGTCCACATCCTGGAGCCGGGCCAGCTGAACACGTACGACGTTCTCGTCTCGGACGACGTGGTCTTCACCCAGTCCGCGTTCGAGTCCTTCGTGTCCGGCCCGAAGGCCAATGACACCGAAGGGAGCGAGGCCTGATGGCTACGCGCCACCCGAGCATCGCCGCCAAGGCGGCCAAGGCTGCCAAGGCCGCGCGCGTCGCCAAGGCCAAGCGCCACGCGACCGAGGGCAAGAACACCGTCGTCACGCCGCTCAGCAAGTCGTACACGGACCCCCGTGACGTGCTGCTGAAGCCGGTCGTGTCGGAGAAGAGCTACGCGCTCCTGGACGAGAACAAGTACACGTTCATCGTCGACCCGAACGCCAACAAGACCCAGATCAAGCAGGCCGTCCAGGCGGTCTTCTCGGTCAAGGTCACCGGGGTCAACACGATCAACCGCATCGGCAAGCGCAAGCGCACGAAGACCGGCTTCGGTCAGCGTGCCGGCAGCAAGCGAGCGATCGTGACCCTCGCCGAGGGCGACCGTATCGACATCTTCGGCGGTCCGTCCGCGTAAGCGGGTCGGATCGTCCGATATCGGACGAGGACTGAGAAATGGGAATCCGCAAGTACAAGCCGACTACGCCGGGTCGTCGTGGCTCCAGCGTCGCCGACTTCGTCGAGGTCACGCGGTCCACGCCGGAGAAGTCGCTGGTCCGCCCGCTGCACAGCAAGGGCGGCCGTAACAATGCCGGTCGTGTGACCGTTCGCCACCAGGGTGGCGGACACAAGCGCGCCTACCGTGTCATCGACTTCCGTCGTCATGACAAGGACGGCGTGCCGGCGAAGGTCGCGCACATCGAGTACGACCCCAACCGCACCGCGCGCATCGCGCTGCTGCACTACGCGGACGGCGAGAAGCGCTACATCCTCGCCCCGCGCAACCTGCAGCAGGGCGACCGCGTCGAGAACGGTCCCGGGGCCGACATCAAGCCGGGCAACAACCTGGCGCTGCGCAACATCCCGGTCGGTACGACGATCCACTCCGTGGAGCTTCGTCCGGGCGGTGGCGCCAAGTTCGCCCGCTCCGCCGGTGCCTCCGTGCAGCTGCTCGCGAAGGAGGGCTCGATGGCCCACCTCCGCATGCCGTCCGGTGAGATCCGTCTGGTCGACCAGCGCTGCCGCGCCACGGTCGGCGAGGTCGGCAACGCCGAGCAGAGCAACATCAACTGGGGCAAGGCCGGCCGCAAGCGCTGGCTGGGCGTCCGCCCGACCGTTCGCGGTGTGGCGATGAACCCGGTTGACCACCCCCACGGTGGTGGTGAGGGCAAGACCTCCGGTGGTCGCCACCCGGTCAGCCCCTGGGGTCAGAAGGAGGGTCGTACTCGTTCGCCGAAGAAGGCTTCGAACAAGTACATCGTCCGCCGCCGCAAGACGAACAAGAAGCGCTAGGAGCGGGTTTAGATGCCGCGCAGTCTCAAGAAGGGGCCCTTCGTCGACGAGCACCTCGCCAAGAAGGTGGATGCTCAGAACGAAGCCGGTTCCAAGAACGTCATCAAGACCTGGTCCCGCCGCTCGATGATCGTCCCGGCCATGCTGGGCCACACGATCGCGGTGCACAACGGCAAGACCCACATCCCGGTGTTTGTCACCGAGTCGATGGTCGGCCACAAGCTCGGCGAGTTCTCGCCGACGCGCACCTTCCGGGGTCACGTCAAGGACGACCGGAAGTCGAAGCGCCGCTAGCGCGGGGTGACTGACCATGACAAACACTGAAGGGACAACCATGGAAGCCAGGGCCCAGGCGCGGTACATCCGCGTCACGCCCATGAAGGCCCGCCGCGTGGTGGACCTCATCCGTGGCATGGACGCCACGGAGGCTCAGGCGGTCCTGCGTTTCGCCCCGCAGGCCGCGAGCGTGCCGGTCGGCAAGGTGCTCGACAGCGCCATTGCCAACGCCGCGCACAACTACGACCACACCGACGCCGACAGCCTCTTCATCTCCGAGGCGTACGTCGACGAGGGTCCGACCCTGAAGCGGTTCCGGCCGCGCGCGCAGGGCCGTGCCTACCGGATCCGCAAGCGGACCAGCCACATCACCGTGGTCGTCAGCAGCAAGGAAGGAACCCGGTAATGGGCCAGAAGGTAAACCCGCACGGGTTCCGGCTCGGCATCACCACGGACTTCAAGTCCCGGTGGTACGCCGACAAGCTGTACAAGGACTACGTCAAGGAAGACGTCGCCATCCGTCGGATGATGACGTCCGGCATGGAGCGCGCCGGCATCTCGAAGGTGGAGATCGAGCGCACCCGTGACCGTGTGCGGGTGGACATCCACACCGCTCGTCCGGGCATCGTCATCGGCCGCCGTGGCGCCGAGGCCGACCGCATCCGCGGTGACCTCGAGAAGCTCACGGGCAAGCAGGTCCAGCTGAACATCCTCGAGGTCAAGAACCCCGAGACGGATGCCCAGCTGGTCGCGCAGGCCGTTGCCGAGCAGCTCTCCTCCCGCGTCTCCTTCCGCCGCGCCATGCGTAAGAGCATGCAGTCGGCGATGAAGGCCGGCGCCAAGGGCATCAAGATCCAGTGCGGCGGTCGCCTCGGCGGCGCCGAGATGTCCCGCTCGGAGTTCTACCGCGAGGGCCGCGTGCCCCTGCACACGCTCCGCGCGAACGTGGACTACGGCTTCTTCGAGGCCAAGACGACCTTCGGCCGCATCGGCGTGAAGGTCTGGATCTACAAGGGCGATGTCAAGAACATCGCCGAGGTCCGCGCCGAGAACGCTGCCGCCCGTGCGGGTAACCGCCCGGCTCGCGGTGGCGGCGGCTCCGACCGCCCGGCCCGTGGTGGCCGTGGTGGCGAGCGGCGCGGTCGCAAGCCGCAGCAGGCTGCAGGCGCCGAGGCCCCCAAGGCCGAGGCTCCCGCCGCCGCCGCTCCGGCTGAGAGCACCGGAACGGAGGCCTGACCGACATGCTGATCCCCCGTAGGGTCAAGCACCGCAAGCAGCACCACCCCAAGCGCCGCGGCGAGGCCAAGGGCGGTACGACGGTTGCGTTCGGCGAGTACGGCATTCAGGCCCTCACTCCGGCGTACGTGACCAACCGCCAGATCGAGGCGGCCCGTATCGCGATGACCCGCCACATCAAGCGTGGCGGCAAGGTCTGGATCAACATCTACCCGGACCGCCCGCTGACGAAGAAGCCTGCCGAGACCCGCATGGGTTCCGGTAAGGGTTCTCCGGAGTGGTGGATCGCGAACGTGCACCCGGGCCGGGTCATGTTCGAGCTGTCCTACCCCAACGAGAAGATCGCCCGTGAGGCCCTGACTCGCGCCGCTCACAAGCTGCCGATGAAGTGCCGGATCGTCAAGCGCGAGGCAGGTGAAGCGTGATGTCGGCCGGTACCAAGGCGTCCGAGCTGCGCGAACTGGGTGACGAGGAGCTTCTGGCGAAGCTCCGCGAAGCCAAGGAAGAGCTGTTCAACCTCCGCTTCCAGGCGGCGACGGGTCAGCTCGAGAACCACGGTCGGCTCAAGGCCGTCCGCAAGGACATCGCGCGGATCTACACCCTGATGCGTGAGCGCGAGCTGGGCATCGAGACGGTGGAGAGCGCCTGATGAGTGAGAACAACGTGACCGAGACCGCAGAGGCCCGCGGCTTCCGCAAGACCCGTGAGGGTCTCGTCGTCAGCGACAAGATGGACAAGACCGTCGTCGTCGCCGTCGAGGACCGCGTGAAGCACGCGCTGTACGGCAAGGTCATCCGCCGTACGAACAAGCTCAAGGCCCACGACGAGCAGAACGCCGCAGGCGTCGGCGACCGTGTCCTCCTCGCGGAGACCCGGCCGCTGTCCTCGACGAAGCGCTGGCGCATCGTCGAGATCCTCGAAAAGGCCAAGTAAATCTCCTGCGGGCACCCCCGCAGGACAGTTCCGCCAGGCTCGGCAGGGGCCTCTCCTCGTAAAGAGGCGGCCCCTGCCGGGAACCGGCAGACAAACAGGAGATAGACGTGATCCAGCAGGAGTCGCGACTGCGTGTCGCCGACAACACTGGTGCGAAGGAAATCCTTTGCATCCGTGTGCTCGGTGGCTCCGGTCGCCGCTACGCGGGCATCGGTGACGTCATCGTCGCCACCGTCAAGGACGCGATCCCCGGTGGCAACGTGAAGAAGGGTGACGTCGTCAAGGCGGTCATCGTTCGCACCGTCAAGGAGCGCCGCCGTCCGGACGGCTCGTACATCCGCTTCGACGAGAACGCCGCTGTCATTCTCAAGAACGACGGCGACCCTCGTGGTACCCGCATCTTCGGCCCGGTCGGGCGCGAGCTGCGCGAGAAGAAGTTCATGAAGATCATCTCGCTGGCTCCGGAGGTGCTGTAAGCATGAAGATCAAGAAGGGCGACCTGGTTCAGGTCATCACCGGCAAGGACAAGGGCAAGCAGGGCAAGGTCATCGCGGCCTACCCCCGCGAGGACCGCGTCCTGGTCGAGGGTGTCAACCGGGTCAAGAAGCACACCAAGGCCGGCCCGACCGCTCGCGGTTCGCAGGCCGGCGGCATCGTCACGACCGAGGCGCCCGTCCACGTCTCCAACGTCCAGCTGGTCGTTGAGAAGGACGGCAACAAGGTCGTCACGCGTGTCGGTTACCGCTTCGACGACGAGGGCAACAAGATCCGCGTTGCCAAGCGGACGGGTGAGGACATCTGATGGCTACCACCACGACTCCGCGTCTCAAGACGAAGTACCGCGAGGAGATCGCGGGCAAGCTGCGTGACGAGTTCAAGTACGAGAACGTCATGCAGATCCCCGGCCTCGTCAAGATCGTGGTCAACATGGGTGTCGGCGACGCCGCCCGTGACTCCAAGCTCATGGACGGTGCCGTCCGTGACCTGACCACCATCACCGGTCAGAAGCCGGCCATCACCAAGGCCCGCAAGTCCATCGCGCAGTTCAAGCTGCGCGAGGGTCAGCCGATCGGTGCCCACGTCACGCTCCGTGGCGACCGCATGTGGGAGTTCCTGGACCGCACCCTGTCGCTCGCGCTCCCGCGCATCCGCGACTTCCGTGGTCTGTCCCCCAAGCAGTTCGACGGCCGTGGCAACTACACCTTCGGTCTCACGGAGCAGGTCATGTTCCACGAGATCGACCAGGACAAGATCGACCGCGTCCGGGGTATGGACATCACCGTGGTCACCACGGCGACCAACGACGCCGAAGGCCGTGCCCTTCTCCGTCACCTCGGCTTCCCCTTCAAGGAGGCATAAGCGAGATGGCGAAGAAGGCTCTGATTGCCAAGGCTGCTCGTAAGCCCAAGTTCGGTGTGCGTGGCTACACGCGCTGCCAGCGCTGCGGCCGTCCGCACTCCGTGTACCGCAAGTTCGGCCTGTGCCGCGTGTGCCTTCGTGAGATGGCCCACCGTGGCGAGCTGCCGGGCGTGACCAAGAGCTCCTGGTAATCCCTTCAGGGATTCCGGAGTCTCTCGGTAAGCAAAGGGTTTGGTCAGGAGCCCACCCCTCCATGGCTTAGGCTGGGAGGGTTGGGCGCTCTGACGCCCGTAAGACTTACTACGCCGTAGGTCCACCGTGCCGCACCCGCCCCGTCTCGGATCGGGGAGAGGGATGGCGCACCAGGAAACCCCGGCGAGAGAGGCCGAAGGCCACTTCATGACCATGACTGATCCGATCGCAGACATGCTTACGCGTCTGCGGAACGCGAACTCGGCGTACCACGACTCAGTGACGATGCCGGCGTCCAAGATCAAGTCTCACATCGCGGAGATCCTCCAGCAGGAGGGCTTCATCACGGGCTGGAAGGTCGAGGACGCCGAGGTCGGCAAGAACCTCGTTCTCGAGCTGAAGTTCGGCCCGAACCGTGAGCGCTCCATCGCGGGCATCAAGCGGATCTCCAAGCCCGGTCTCCGGGTGTACGCGAAGTCCACCAACCTGCCGAAGGTGCTGGGCGGCCTGGGCGTGGCGATCATCTCCACGTCCCACGGGCTCCTCACCGACAAGCAGGCCGGCAAGAAGGGCGTAGGCGGAGAAGTCCTCGCCTACGTCTGGTAGCGGAAAGGAATCGGAGGAAACAGCTATGTCGCGTATTGGCAAGCTCCCCATCACGGTTCCCGCCGGCGTGGACGTCACCATCGACGGCCGCACGGTGTCGGTCAAGGGCCCCAAGGGCACCCTGTCCCACACCGTTGCCGCGCCGATCGACATCGCCAAGGGTGAGGACGGCGTGCTCAACGTCACCCGCCCCAACGACGAGCGTCAGAACAAGGCCCTGCACGGCCTGTCCCGCACGCTGGTGGCGAACATGATCACCGGCGTGACCCAGGGTTACGTGAAGAAGCTCGAGATCAGCGGTGTCGGTTACCGCGTTGCGGCCAAGGGTTCGAACCTCGAGTTCGCGCTCGGCTACAGCCACTCGATCACCGTCGAGGCGCCCGAGGGCATCTCGTTCAAGGTCGAGAACCCGACGCACTTCTCGGTCGAGGGCATCGACAAGCAGAAGGTCGGCGAGGTTGCGGCGAACATCCGCAAGCTGCGCAAGCCCGACCCGTACAAGGCCAAGGGTGTCAAGTACGAGGGCGAAGTCATCCGCCGCAAGGTCGGAAAGGCGGGTAAGTAAGCCATGGCATACGGACAGAAGATCCTCAAGGGCGACGCCTACAAGCGCGCCGCGATCAAGCGCCGTCACATCCGGATCCGTAAGCACATCAACGGAACGGCGGAGCGTCCGCGTCTGGTCGTTACCCGCTCCAACCGCCACATCGTGGCCCAGGTGATCGACGACATCAAGGGTCACACCCTGGCGTCGGCGTCCACCCTGGACACCACGGTCCGTGGCGGCGAGGGTGACAAGTCCGCGCAGGCCAAGCAGGTCGGCGCCCTGGTCGCCGAGCGTGCCAAGGCCGCCGGTGTCGAGGCTGTCGTCTTCGACCGTGGCGGTAATCAGTACGCCGGGCGCATCGCCGCTCTGGCGGACGCCGCCCGCGAGGCCGGGCTCAAGTTCTGAGCCGCCGTAGCTAGCGGATATAGAGAGAGGTAATTCCAATGGCTGGACCCCAGCGCCGCGGTGGCGGTGCCGGTGGCGGCGAGCGGCGGGACCGGAAGGGCCGTGACGGCGGCGCAGCTGCCGCCGAGAAGACCGCGTACGTTGAGCGCGTCGTCGCGATCAACCGCGTCGCCAAGGTTGTGAAGGGTGGTCGTCGCTTCAGCTTCACTGCGCTCGTCGTAGTGGGCGATGGCGATGGCACCGTGGGTGTCGGTTACGGCAAGGCCAAGGAGGTGCCGGCCGCGATCGCCAAGGGTGTTGAAGAGGCCAAGAAGCACTTCTTCAAGGTCCCCCGTATCCAGGGCACCATCCCGCACCCGATCACGGGCGAGAAGGCCGCGGGCGTCGTCCTGCTCAAGCCTGCTTCCCCCGGTACCGGCGTTATCGCCGGTGGCCCGGTGCGTGCCGTGCTCGAGTGCGCCGGCGTGCACGACATCCTGTCGAAGTCGCTCGGCTCGTCGAACGCGATCAACATCGTGCATGCGACCGTGGCGGCCCTCAAGGGCCTGCAGCGTCCCGAGGAGATCGCGGCTCGCCGTGGTCTGCCCCTCGAGGACGTCGCTCCCGCGGCTCTGCTGCGTGCGCGTGCCGGGGCTGGTGCTGCGTAATGGCACAGCTCCGGATCACGCAGACGAAGTCGTACATCGGCAGCAAGCAGAACCACCGTGACACCCTGCGTTCCCTTGGTCTCAAGGGCATCAACTCGCAGGTCGTCAAGGAGGACCGCCCCGAGTTCCGCGGCATGGTTCGCCATGTCCGTCACCTCGTGACGGTCGAGGAGGTCGACTGATCATGGCGGAGAACAACCCGCTCAAGATCCACAACCTCCGTCCCGCCCCGGGCGCCAAGACCGCCAAGACCCGTGTGGGTCGTGGTGAGGCGTCGAAGGGCAAGACGGCCGGTCGTGGTACCAAGGGTACGAAGGCCCGTTACCAGGTTCCGGAGCGCTTCGAGGGTGGCCAGATGCCCCTCCACATGCGTCTTCCGAAGCTGAAGGGCTTCAAGAACCCGTTCAAGACCGAGTACCAGGTCGTGAACCTCGACAAGCTCTCCGCCCTCTACCCCGAGGGTGGCGAGGTGACCGTCGAGGGTCTCGTGGCCAAGGGCGCTGTTCGCAAGAACAGCCTCGTCAAGGTCCTCGGCCAGGGTGAGATCTCCGTGGCGCTGCAGGTGACGGTGGATGCCGTCTCCGGTTCCGCCAAGGAGAAGATCACCGCGGCCGGCGGTACCGTCACCGAGCTCGTCTGAACACCACAGGCGTCTCGATGACTTGAACGATCCCGACCGGGGATACCTCACAACGGGGTATCCCCGGTTGGTCGTTCCTAGGGAAGCGGTGTCGCCGGTAAGGTGGCCTGCGCTGTTCTTTTTCCTATTCGTCGAACCTCAAGACCGTCACCCTTGACGCAGTTGCGCGGGGGTCGCAGGAGGCACCGTGCTCACCGCGTTCGCCCGGGCGTTCAGGACGCCCGACCTGCGCAAGAAACTGCTCTTCACGCTCGGCATCATCGTGGTCTACCGGGTCGGTACCCACATTCCGATTCCCGGCGTCAACTACACGGCCGTCCAGCAGTGTGTGGACGAGGCCTCCGGCAACCAGGGCCTGTTCGGTCTGGTCAACATGTTCAGCGGCGGCGCGCTGCTGCAGATCACGATCTTCGCGCTGGGCATCATGCCCTACATCACCGCGAGCATCATCCTGCAGCTGCTGACCGTGGTGATCCCGCGTCTGGAAGCCCTCAAGAAGGAGGGCTCGGCAGGCACCGCGAAGATCACGCAGTACACGCGTTACCTGACCGTGGCGCTGGCCATCCTGCAGGGCACCGGCCTGGTGGCCACCGCCCGCAGCGGCGCTCTCTTCTCCGGCTGCACCGTCGCGTCGAGCATCGTCCCCGACCAGGCCATCTTCACCACCATCACGATGGTGATCTGCATGACCGCCGGTACGGCCGTCGTCATGTGGCTGGGCGAGCTCATCACCGACCGCGGCATCGGCAACGGCATGTCGATCCTCATGTTCATCTCCATCGCGGCGACCTTCCCGTCGGCGCTGTGGGCCATCAAGAAGCAGGGCACGCTGGCGGACGGCTGGATCGAGTTCGGCACCGTCATCGCCGTGGGTCTGGTCATGGTCGGCCTGGTCGTCTTCGTCGAGCAGGCCCAGCGCCGGATCCCGGTGCAGTACGCGAAGCGCATGATCGGCCGCCGTTCCTACGGCGGTACGTCGACCTACATCCCGCTGAAGGTCAACCAGGCGGGTGTCATCCCGGTCATCTTCGCGTCCTCGCTGCTCTACATCCCGGCGCTCATCGCGCAGTTCTCGGGAAGCACCTCCGGCTGGAAGACCTGGATCGAGCAGAACCTGACCAAGGGCGACCACCCGATCTACATCAGCATGTACTTCCTGCTGATCGTCTTCTTCGCCTTCTTCTACGTCGCGATCTCCTTCAACCCCGAAGAAGTCGCCGACAACATGAAGAAGTATGGTGGCTTCATCCCGGGCATCCGGGCTGGCCGACCGACCGCTGAGTACCTCTCGTACGTGCTCAACCGGATCACCTGGCCGGGTTCGCTGTATCTGGGTCTGATCGCTCTCGTGCCGACGATGGCGTTGGTGGGCTTCGGGGCAAGCCAGAACTTCCCGTTCGGTGGGACAAGCATCCTCATCATCGTGGGTGTGGGTCTCGAGACGGTGAAGCAAATCGAGAGCCAGCTCCAGCAGCGCAATTACGAAGGGTTCCTCCGCTGATGCGAATCGTCCTCGTCGGGCCGCCGGGCGCCGGGAAGGGCACGCAGGCCACTCGGCTCGCCGAGAAGCTGCGCGTCCCGCACATCTCCACGGGTGACCTGTTCCGCGCCAACATCAGCCAGCAGACGGAGCTCGGGAAACTCGCGAAGTCCTACATGGACGCCGGCAACCTCGTACCCGACGAGGTGACCATCGCGATGGCCAAGGACCGGATGGAGCAGGCCGACGCGGAGAACGGCTTCCTCCTGGACGGTTTCCCGCGCAATGTCTCGCAGGCCGAGGCGCTCGACGAACTCCTCACCACCGAGGGCATCAAGCTGGACGCGGTGCTGGATCTCGAAGCACCGGAGGAAGAGGTCGTGAAGCGGATCGCCGGTCGGCGCATCTGCCGCAACGACTCGGCGCACGTCTTCCACGTGTCGTACAAGAAGCCGGCCAAGGAAGGTGTCTGTGACATCTGCGGCGGCGAGCTGTACCAGCGGGACGACGACTCCGAGGCGACGGTCCGCACGCGCCTGGAGGTCTACCACACCCAGACCGAGCCGATCATCGACTACTACAAGGTCCAGGGCCTCGTGGTGACGATCGAGGCGATGGGTCCGGTGGACGAGGTCACGCAGCGGGCTCTGAAGGCCCTCAAGCGCGAGGACGACGACAAGTAGTCGCAGTCCGATCCGGCCGTGACGCCCTGCTCCGGACTCTGTCCGGGGCACCCAGGGCGTCGCGGCCGTAGTGTTGTGTACGTAGCCGAATGACGTGAGTGACGGAGAGCGCAGGCCCCCATGGTGCAGATCAAGAGCCCCGAGCAGATCGCCAAGATGCGTGAGGCGGGCCTGGTCGTCGCCGCCATCCACGCGGCCACGCGCGAGGCCGCGGTGCCCGGGGCCACGACCAGGGATCTGGACCAGGTCGCGCGCAAGGTGCTCGCCGAGCACGACGCCAAGCCGAACTTCCTCGGCTACGGCGGCTTCCCGGCCACGATCTGCACGTCCGTGAACGAGGTCGTCGTGCACGGCATCCCGTCCGACGAGGTCGTCCTCAAGGACGGCGACATCATCTCCGTCGACTGCGGCGCGATCATCGACGGCTGGCACGGCGACGCGGCGTACACGGCGTTCGTGGGCTCCGGTCACTCCCCTGAACTGATCGAGCTGTCCCGGGTCACCGAGGAGTCGATGTGGGCCGGCATCGCCGCGATGAAGGTCGGCAACCGGCTGGTCGACGTCTCCCGTGCCATCGAGACGTACATCCGCCGGCAGCCGAAGCCGGGCGGCGGCAAGTACGGGATCGTCGAGGACTACGGCGGTCACGGCATCGGCACCGAGATGCACATGGACCCGCACCTGCTGAACTACGTCGAGAAGCGGCGGGGCAAGGGGCCCAAGCTGATCCCCGGGTTCTGCCTGGCGATCGAGCCGATGGTGTCCCTCGGCACGCCCAAGACCGAGGTCCTGGCCGACGACTGGACGGTCATCACGACGGACGGCACGTGGTCGTCCCACTGGGAGCACTCGGTCGCTTTGACGGAGGAGGGCCCGTTGGTGCTGACCGCGCCTGACGGCGGCCGGGCCAAGCTCGCGGAGCTGGGCATCACGGCGGCGCCGGACCCGCTGGCGTAGCGCCTACGGTGGGTGCCGGGCCCCTCGCCGTGCGCGACCGCGGGTGCGGCTGTGTCCACCCGTTCCGCCCAGCGGAACGAGTGCCCACAGCCGCTGCGCGATGGATTCCGCTTAAGGATCTTCGTCTTGGGGCATCCTTCCTCGATTCGTCTTTCCGAGTGGCCTGACGTAGACTGACTCGTCGGCTCTCGTGCAGCCGCATGTCCGCATGCACCCCCGAGGGGGAAGCACCTGAGCCGATCAAGGTAGTCGATTCGAAGGGCGAAGCGTGGCCAAGAAGCAAGGTGCCATCGAGATCGAGGGCACTGTCGTCGAGTCTCTTCCGAACGCCATGTTCAAGGTCGAGCTCCAGAACGGCCACCAGGTCCTGGCACACATCAGCGGCAAGATGCGTATGCACTACATCCGCATCCTCCCTGACGACCGGGTCGTGGTGGAGCTGTCTCCGTACGACCTGACGCGTGGCCGGATCGTCTACCGCTACAAGTAGATCCCTCTGACTCGGAGAGCCTCAGTCCCATGAAGGTCAAGCCGAGCGTCAAGAAGATCTGCGACAAGTGCAGGGTGATCCGCCGTCACGGTCGGGTCATGGTCATCTGCGAGAACCCGCGCCACAAGCAGCGCCAGGGCTGACGCACGACTGACCGTTCCCTCTGCATCGACATCGCAGGGATTCGCGCGACGCGAGCAAAGCAAGTTCATACGCAGGACCCAGGCGTAGTAGGCGCCTGACACCCCCGGCTCGGAGGCTGGGGACCCGTTCCGTACCAACTCTTCGATCAGAAGAGGCCGGCGGACGGGAACCGGTTCTGCGGAAGACCTCCGAAGATCACCAGGAGCCATTGAATGGCACGCGTTTCCGGTGTCGACATCCCGCGCGAAAAGCGCGTGGAGGTCGCCCTCACCTACGTGTTCGGCATTGGTCGGACCCTTTCCCAGCTGACGCTGGCCGAGACCGGCATCGACCCCAACACCCGCGTTCGCGACCTCTCGGAAGAGCAGCTCGTCGCGATCCGCGAGTACGTCGACGCCAACATCAAGACCGAGGGTGACCTCCGTCGCGAGATCCAGGCCGACATCCGCCGCAAGGTCGAGATCGGTTGCTACCAGGGTCTCCGTCACCGTCGTGGTCTGCCCGTCCGCGGTCAGCGCACCAGCACGAACGCCCGTACCCGCAAGGGCCCGCGTCGCGCCATCGCCGGCAAGAAGAAGCCGGGCAAGAAGTAGTCCGCAGCGGACAACGCTTCATCAGCGGTCTTCGCTGTAGGACCGACCACCTCCCCGTAGGAGATATAGATGCCCCCCAAGGGTCGTCAGGGCGCTGCCAAGAAGGTGCGCCGCAAGGAAAAGAAGAACGTCGCTCACGGCCACGCGCACATCAAGAGCACGTTCAACAACACCATCGTCTCGATCACGGACCCCTCGGGCAACGTGATCTCCTGGGCCTCCGCCGGCCACGTCGGCTTCAAGGGCTCGCGCAAGTCCACCCCCTTCGCCGCGCAGATGGCCGCCGAGTCGGCCGCCCGTCGCGCGCAGGAGCACGGCATGCGCAAGGTCGACGTCTTCGTGAAGGGCCCGGGCTCGGGTCGCGAGACGGCCATCCGTTCGCTGCAGGCGACCGGTCTTGAGGTCGGCTCCATCCAGGACGTCACCCCCACCCCGCACAACGGCTGCCGTCCGCCCAAGCGCCGCCGCGTCTGACGCACGGTTGTCTCAGGTTTCGGGCGGTACGGCACTCCGGTGCCGTGCCGCCCGTACCCTTGCAGTACTCAAGGACATCAAATAGTGGGTGTCCATGACTGAAGGACTCACTTCATGCTGATCGCTCAGCGTCCCTCGTTGACCGAAGAGGTCGTCGACGAGTTCCGCTCCCGGTTCGTGATCGAGCCGCTGGAGCCGGGCTTCGGCTACACCCTCGGCAACTCCCTGCGTCGTACGCTCCTCTCCTCGATCCCCGGTGCCGCTGTCACCAGCATCCGGATCGACGGTGTCCTGCACGAGTTCACCACCGTGCCGGGCGTCAAGGAGGACGTCACCGACCTGATCCTCAACATCAAGCAGCTGGTCGTCTCCTCGGAGCACGACGAGCCGGTCGTGATGTACCTGCGCAAGCAGGGTCCGGGTCTGGTCACCGCCGCCGACATCGCGCCTCCGGCCGGTGTCGAGGTGCACAACCCCGACCTCGTCCTGGCCACGCTGAACGGCAAGGGCAAGCTGGAGATGGAGCTGACCGTCGAGCGCGGTCGCGGTTACGTCTCCGCCGTGCAGAACAAGCAGGTGGGCCAGGAGATCGGCCGTATCCCGGTCGACTCCATCTACAGCCCGGTGCTGAAGGTCACGTACAAGGTCGAGGCCACGCGTGTCGAGCAGCGGACCGACTTCGACAAGCTGATCGTCGATGTCGAGACCAAGCAGGCCATGCGGCCGCGTGACGCCATGGCGTCGGCCGGCAAGACCCTGGTGGAGCTGTTCGGTCTCGCCCGCGAGCTGAACATCGACGCCGAGGGCATCGACATGGGCCCGTCCCCCACGGACGCCGCCCTTGCCGCCGACCTGGCGCTGCCGATCGAGGAGCTGGAGCTCACGGTCCGCTCCTACAACTGCCTCAAGCGCGAGGGCATCCACTCCGTGGGTGAGCTCGTGGCTCGTTCCGAGGCCGACCTCCTGGACATCCGCAACTTCGGTGCGAAGTCCATCGACGAGGTCAAGGCGAAGCTGGCCGGCATGGGCCTGGCCCTGAAGGACAGCCCGCCCGGATTCGACCCGACGGCCGCGGCGGACGCGTTTGGCGCGGACGATGACGTGGACGCGGGTTTTGTGGAGACCGAGCAGTACTGATCGGTTTTCGGGTGCGGGAGCGCTGTGGCTGGTCGCGCAGTTCCCCGCGCCCCTTCCGGGAGCGCCCCTTCGGGGCTGCTCCCGGATCTCCGACGGGCGATCGCCCGCTCGGACACTGACCTCGGTACCTGATACGGCCGGGGCAGAACCTGAGGAGAAAGACCATGCCGAAGCCCACCAAGGGTGCCCGTCTGGGCGGCAGTGCCGCGCACGAGAAGCTGCTCCTCGCGAACCTCGCGAAGTCGCTCTTCGAGCACGGCCGTATCACCACCACCGAGGCGAAGGCCCGCAAGCTGCGGCCGTACGCCGAGCGTCTGATCACCAAGGGCAAGAAGGGCGACCTTCACAACCGCCGTCAGGTGCTTCAGGTGATCACGGACAAGAGCGTCGTCCACACGCTCTTCACCGAGATCGGCCCGCGCTACGAGAACCGTCCCGGTGGCTACACCCGTATCACCAAGATCGGTAACCGTCGTGGCGACAACGCGCCCATGGCTGTCATCGAGCTGGTCGAGGCGCTGACTGTTGCACAGGCCGCGACGGGTGAGGCCGAGGCGGCCACCAAGCGTGCCGCCAAGGACGCCGAGGCTCCCGTTGAGACCAAGGTCGAGGAGACCCCGGTCGAGGACGCCAAGGCTGACGAGGCGACCGAAGAGACCAAGGACGCGTAACACCGTTTTTGGCTGACTCGCCGTCGTGGCTGGTCGCGCAGTTCCCCGCGCCCCTGAAGGGGCGCACCAGTGGGCCCGTTCCTTCGTGGGACGGGCCCGCTTTTGTGTACCTGAAAGGAATCCAGGGGTGAGTGACGAAGTTCAGCCCGGTCACGTTCGCGTTCGGCTCGATCTCTCCTACGACGGGGCCGACTTCTCCGGGTGGGCCAAGCAGGCCGGGGGGCGGCGGACCGTGCAGGGGGAGATTGAGGAGGCGCTGCGGACCGTTACCCGGTCGGGGGACGTCTCGTACGAGTTGACCGTCGCGGGGCGGACCGATTCCGGGGTGCACGCGCGGGGGCAGGTGGCGCATGTGGATCTGCCGGGGGAGGTGTGGGCCGAGCATCGGGAGAAGCTGCTGAAGCGGCTTGCGGGGCGGCTGGCCAAGGACGTGCGGGTGTGGGCGGTGGCAGAGGCTCCCGCCGGGTTCAACGCCCGGTTCTCGGCCGTGTGGCGGCGGTACGCCTATCGCGTCACCGACCATCCCGGTGGGGTCGACCCGCTGCTGCGCGGGCATGTGCTGTGGCACGACTGGCCGCTGGACGTCGACGCGATGAACGAGGCGGCCCAAGCGCTGCTCGGGGAGCACGACTTCGCGGCCTACTGCAAGCGGCGCGAAGGGGCGACCACGATCCGGACCTTGCAGGAGCTGAGTCTGGTGCGCGGTGAGGACGGGATCGTCACCGCCACCGTGCGGGCCGACGCCTTCTGCCACAACATGGTGCGCTCGCTGATCGGGGCGCTGCTGTTCGTGGGGGACGGGCACCGGGCCCCGGACTGGCCGGGCAAGGTGCTGGCCGCCGGCGTACGGGACTCGGCCGTGCATGTCGTACGGCCGCACGGGCTGACGCTGGAGGAGGTCGGCTACCCGGCCGACGAGCTGCTTGCCGCGCGCAGCAAGGAGGCGCGCAACAAGCGGACGCTGCCCGGGGCCGGGTGCTGTTGAGAGGGTCCCGCTAGTCGGCCGCCGCCGACGCCTGGGCCTCGCCGCGGCGGCGGATCTGGCGGAAGGTGAACTCGGCCAGGTCGTCGCCGGTCGAGAAGACCTTGGTGTCCTTGGTCGTGACGTCCTTGGCGTTGGTGAAGCCGGAGATGGTGAAGTAGGCGTACCGGCCGTAGGAGTTGGTGGTCGTGCGGCAGAGCGCGGCGTCGCAGAAGGACTTCACGCCGGCGCCGGTGAGGGGCTTGACGAAGCCCTTCTTGTCCGCGTCGCCCTTGGCCTTGAGGGCCTTGGCCTCGGTGTCGAAGACGGCCACGCCGACGGTGACCGCGACGCCGTCCTTGCTGTAGGTCACGCGCATCAGGCTGGTGCAGCCGCTCGCGGTGAGGACCTTCGGGAGCGTGCCCTGGGCGGCCGAGGCGCAGTTCTTCGTCTCCGCCGTCGGGCCCTTCTTGTACACGGCCGAGCCCATGGTCAGCTGGGTGCCCGGGAAGAGCAGCGTCACGCTGAGGGGGGCCGTGTCCTTGGCCTTGCTGTCGATGAATTCCTTCGGGTCCAGCGGGGGCGGGGCGCTGGTCGGCTCGAAGGACGGGGCCGCCGCGCTGCCGCTGGGGATGGAGGCGCTGGCGGGCAGGTTGGACGGGTTGCCCGAGGCCTGGTTGCCGCCGTCCGAGGACACGACGGCCATCGCGACGGCGGTGCCTATCGCGATCGTGGCGACCGCGCCGCCGCCTATGAGGAACAGGCGGCGTCTGCGGTTGCGGGTCTCGGACGCCTCGGCGAGTGCGGCCCAGTCCGGGGTGCCGTCACCGCCGCCGTCGGTCCACGGCTGCTGCGATTGCGGTTTCCAGGGATCCCACTGGGACGGGGGCCCTCCCTGCTGCCCAAAGCTCATGGGCCGCATCTTAGACGGGGTACGGCGCGTGCTGGTGCGTCTCAACAGGCTCTGTGGCACCTACCGTTGGCCCGGTGAATATGGAGAAAAGGGATATCTCCGGGTGGTTGGTGCGACCTGCCCGCCGGCAGTTGTGGGTGGCGCTCGCCGCCGTGCTGGGTGCCACGATGGCCCGCACGGCGCGGCTGACCTCGGACGGAGGCATGGACAACGCGATCGTCGTACGGGCCGCGCGGACCTGGTTGGCCGGTGGATCCCCGTATGACGATCCACACTTCCTCTATCTGCCGAGCGCGGTCCTGGCGGCCGCCCCGCAGACCCTGTTGTCCCCTCTTGTACTGCGCGTGCTGGTACCGCTCGTGGTGACCGGGTGTCTGGGGTTCGGCTGGATCTGCGCCCTGCGTCTGTACGGTGTTCCGCTGCGCAGCCGGCTGGCCGCGCTCGGCCCGGTCGCCCTGGCCGCCGGGTTCGCGCCCTTCGGGCACCTGGTGCTGCTGGCGAACTGGACGGCGACGGCCGCGCTCGCGCTGCCGCTGGCCCTGCTGCTCGCGAGCCGGGGCCGGTGGGTGGCGGCGGCCGTGGTGGTGGGCGCGGCGATCGCCCTGAAGCCGCTGCTGGCCCCGCTGGCGCTGCTCTTCGTCTTCGCCCGCCGCTGGCGTGCCCTGGCGGTCCTGGTGGCGCTCCCGGCGCTCGCCTCGGCCGCCGCCGCGCTCCTGCTGCCGGACCCGGCGGGCTTCCTCACCCGCACGCTGCCGTTCCTGCTGCGCGGTGACGACGGTTTCGTACGGCTCTACGAGGCCTCGCCGGCGGCGGTGCTGCCGCGGCTGGGGGTGCCGGCGGCGGTGGCCGGGGCGACGGCGCTGCTCGGGGCCGGCGCGGGGGTGCTGTGCGCGTACCGGCGCTGGCGGCGCGGTGAACCCGGGCCGCTGCGGCTCGCCGAGACCGCGGCGACGCTGATGCTCTCGGCGTTCCTGGTCTCCAGACCGTCGTACGACCACTATCTGGTGGTGGTGCTCCCGGTGCTCCTGGCCGGGCTGCCGCGGGCCGGCTCGGTCGCCCGGAGTCCGTGGTTCTGGCTGGCTCTGGTGCCGCAGCTGCCGGGACTGAGCTGGCCGTACCTGGAGACGGTCCAGCGCCGGGCGTTCAAGGACGCGTTCACGCTGTGCGCACTGGCCGTCACGGTCGCCGTGCACGGCTGGACGCGGTGGGCGCAGGTGCCCGAGAGGGCGCCCGGAGCGGCCGCCGCCGTCACGTTTTGACCCGTCCGGGGCAGCGCGGGTAACCTTGCCAGTTGTTATGCGTATCGGCCTGGTCGTTCTCAGACGAGAGGCCCTTGCGTAGGTTCCCTGGAGCAGTTACCAGTGGGCGGCATACGGGCTTCGTCCCCGGCCATTGTCGTCCCCAGCTGCACGATCGCTTCAGTGATGCCATGTGTCAGCACCCATCCACTGAAGAAGAAGGCTGCGAAGTGCGTACGTACAGCCCCAAGCCCGGCGATGTGACTCGCCAGTGGCACGTCATCGACGCCCAGGACATCGTCCTCGGCCGTCTGGCCACCACTGCCGCGAACCTCCTCCGTGGCAAGCACAAGCCGACCTATGCCCCGCACATGGACATGGGCGACTTCGTCATCATCATCAACGCCGACAAGGTTCACCTGTCCGGCAACAAGAAGACCCAGAAGCTGGCGTACCGCCACTCCGGTTACCCGGGTGGTCTGCGCTCCGTCCGTTACGACGAGCTGCTGGCGAAGAACCCCGAGAAGGCCGTCGAGAAGGCCATCAAGGGCATGATCCCCAAGAACACCCTGGGCCGTCAGATGCTCTCGAAGCTGAAGGTCTACTCGGGCGACCAGCACCCGCACGCTGCCCAGCAGCCGGTGCCGTTCGAGATCACCCAGGTCGCGCAGTAGTTCCGGCCACAACCCCCTAAGACAGAAAAGAATCTGAGGAGAACCGTGGCCGAGACCACTGTCGAGACGCCCGTCGAGGGCGAAGAGATCGTCGACATCGAGAGCTACACCACCGAGTCCGACGCGCCCGTCGAGGGCGAGTACACGTCGGAGTCGACCGCGTCCCGCTTCGGCGACCCGCAGCCGGCCGCCGGCCTGGGCCGTCGCAAGAACGCCATCGCCCGCGTCCGGATCGTCCCGGGCACCGGCAAGTGGAAGATCAACGGTCGCACCCTTGAGGACTACTTCCCCAACAAGGTGCACCAGCAGGAAGTCAACGAGCCCTTCAAGGTGCTCGAGCTTGAGGGCCGCTACGACGTCATCGCGCGCATCGCGGGTGGCGGCGTCTCCGGTCAGGCCGGTGCCCTGCGCCTCGGCGTGGCCCGCGCCCTGAACGAGGCCGACGTGGACAACAACCGCGGCGCCCTCAAGAAGGCCGGCTTCCTCCGTCGCGACGACCGTGCGGTCGAGCGCAAGAAGGCCGGTCTCAAGAAGGCCCGTAAGGCCCCGCAGTACAGCAAGCGCTAATCACAGCTGCCTGCTCGTACTCCGAACGCCCCGGCGGCACGCCACAGTGCCGTCGGGGCGTTCGTTTATCGCGGTGGTGGGCGTATAACGGCACAAGGCGCTCAAAGGCTTGTGTGATCGGATGGCCAGGTGATGAATGCATGAACTGCATGGATTGCCTGGGACGCGAAAGCCGTGGGTGCGGGCCGCATCCATCAGAACTGCATCAGCACCGGCTTCCGTAACTGACGCTTCCTCAGGAGGACAAGTGGGACGACTCTTCGGCACGGACGGCGTGCGCGGCGTCGCCAACGCGGACCTGACGGCGGAGCTGGCCCTCGGCCTCTCCGTGGCCGCGGCGCACGTACTGGCCGAGGCGGGCTCCTTCGAGGGGCATCGGCCCACGGCGGTGGTCGGCCGGGATCCGCGGGCGTCCGGGGAGTTCCTGGAGGCGGCCGTGGTCGCGGGCCTGGCCAGCTCGGGCGTGGACGTACTGCTCGTCGGTGTGCTGCCCACCCCCGCGGTGGCGTATCTCACCGGCGTGCTGGGCGCCGACCTCGGCGTGATGCTCTCCGCGAGCCACAACGCCATGCCCGACAACGGACTGAAGTTCCTCGCGCGCGGCGGGCACAAGCTCGACGACGAGCTGGAGGAGCGGATCGAGAAGATCTACGAGGAGCACCGCACCGGCGCGCCCTGGGACCGCCCCACCGGCTCGGGCGTCGGCCGGGTCCGGCGCTACAACGAGGGCTTCGACCAGTACGTCGCCCACCTCATCGGCGTACTCCCCAACCGGCTCGACGGGCTGAAGATCGTCCTGGACGAGGCGCACGGCGCTGCCTCCCGGGTCTCGCCGGAGGCGTTCTCGCGGGCCGGCGCCGAGGTCATCACGATCGGTGCGGATCCGGACGGGCTCAACATCAACGACGGGTGCGGGTCGACCCACCTGGAGCTGCTCAAGGCGGCCGTCGTCGAGCACGGGGCGGACTTCGGTATCGCGCACGACGGTGACGCGGACCGCTGCCTGGCCGTGGACCACACCGGTGACGACGTCGACGGCGACCAGATCATGGCCGTGCTCGCGCTGGCGATGCGCGAGCGGGGCGCTCTGCGGTCGGACACCGTTGTCGCGACGGTCATGTCCAACCTCGGCTTCAAGCTGGCCATGGAGCGGGAGGGGCTGACGATCATCCAGACCGCCGTCGGTGACCGGTATGTGCTGGAGGAGATGAAGGAGCACGGGTACGCGCTGGGGGGTGAGCAGTCCGGGCACGTGATCATTCTCGATCACGCGACGACCGGGGACGGGACGTTGACCGGGCTCATGCTCGCGGCGCGGGTCGCTTCCAGCGGGCGGTCGTTGCGGGAACTGGCTTCTGTGATGGAGCGGTTGCCTCAGGTGTTGATCAATGTGCCGGATGTCGATCGAGGTCGGGTGGGTAGTTCGGCGGAGCTGGCTACTGCCGTTGCTGAGGCTGAGCGGGAACTCGGGGCTACGGGGCGGGTGTTGCTTCGGCCGTCGGGGACCGAACCGTTGGTTCGGGTGATGGTGGAGGCGGCGGATATTGATCAGGCTCGGTCTGTGGCGGGGCGGTTGGCTGATGCGGTGAAGTCGGCGCTGGGTTAGATTCTCGGTTCCGGGTTCGGGGTGGGGGATCTGTGTGGTGCGGGCTGCGGGTTTGTTGTGGCTGGTCGCGCAGTTCCTCGCGCCCCTGAGGGCGATGCCCTAGACGGCGTTTCGGTGGCGCCGTTGGCTTGACCACAGCCACTTCTGTGCGAGCAGCGTGAGAGTGCCTGCCAGGACGATTCCCAGCAGGTTCAGGAGCAGTTGCTCCGTCGAGCCCCAGGCCTGCCTGTACTCGTTGTAGGTGAAGGCCACGGCCGCGTTCGCGGCGGCCGGGACCGTGGTGACCGAGATGGCCACGCCTACCAGGAGGCCCGACTTCGCCGAGGTCAGGGAGAGGGTGCCGGCGATGCCGGCGAGGACTGCCACGACGAAGGAGAACGCGTCGGGCTGGTAGATGAAGTTGGTGTTGGGGCGCTCGGCCTCCAGGCGGACCTTGCTGAACAGGTCCACGGCGTCCATGAAGTAGCTGAAGCCGACCGTGACCAGCATGGCGAAGGCGAAGCCGACGAGCAGGGCGATCAGGGAGCGCAGGGCGAGGCGGGGCGCGCGGCGCACGATCGCCGTGCAGATGCCGGCCAGCGGGCCGAACTCGGGGCCGACCGCCATCGCGCCGACGATCAGGATCGCGTTGTCGAGCACCACACCGCAGGCCGCGATCATCGTGGCGAGCGTGATGAAGGCGACGTAGGTGACCGAGAGCGTCGACTCCTCGTGCGACGCCTCGGCGAGGTGCTCCCACAGGACCGCGTCGGCGCCCTCGCCGGGTGCGTCCGCCTCCGCCTTGTCGGCGCGCTCGGACAGCGACAGGTCGATGTTGTCGACGGCGATGGAACCCGTGCGGTCCAGGTCCAACTCCCTTAGCCCGGCGATGAGTTCGTCGCCGGCCTCGCGGGCCACGTCGCACAGTACGACGTCCCCTGCGGGGTCGCGGGCGGCGCCCGGCAGCACGACGAGGTGGGTGGTGCCGACCGTCTTCTCGATCAGGCGGACCACGTCGTCGGTACGGGCGGAGGGGGTGATCAGGCGGAGGTGGAGCATGGGGGCAGGCTAACGGTCGGAGCCCGGTCAGAGTTTGCGCAGGCTCAGTCGCTGGACCTTGTGGTCCTGGCCCTTGCGGATGATGAGGGTGGCGCGGCCTCGGGTGGGGGCGATGTTCTCGACGAGGTTGGGCTTGTTGATGGTGCGCCAGAGGGTGCGGGCGTAGTCGAGGGCCTCCTCCTCGGAGACCTGGGTGTACTTGCGGAAGTAGGAGTCCGGGTTCTGGAAGGCGGTCTGGCGCAGCTTCTTGAACCGGCTGAGGTACCAGCGCTCGATGTCGTCGCCGCTCGCGTCGACGTAGACGCTGAAGTCGAAGTAGTCGGCGAGACCGACGCGGGTGCGGCCGTCCTTGCCGGGGAGGGCGGGCTGCAGGACGTTCAGGCCCTCGACGATCAGGATGTCCGGGCGGCGGACCGTGAGGCGCCGGTCCGGGACGATGTCGTAGATCAGGTGGGAGTAGACGGGGGCGGTGACCTCGTCCTTGCCGGCCTTGATGTCGGCGACGAAGCGGGTGAGTGCTCGGCGGTCGTAGGACTCCGGGAAGCCCTTGCGTGACATCAGGCCGCGGGCCTCCAGTTCCCGGGTGGGGAGGAGGAAGCCGTCGGTGGTGACCAGTTCCACGCGGGGGTGTTCGGGCCAGCGGGAGAGCAGGGCCTGGAGGAGGCGGGCGACGGTGGACTTCCCGACCGCCACCGAGCCGGCTACGCCTATGACGAACGGGGTGCCGGACTGGGAGCCCTGTTCGCCCAGGAAGGTGTTCAGGGCGTTTCTCAGACCGTCCGTGGCGCCGACGTAGAGATTGAGGAGTCTGGACAGCGGGAGGTAGATGTCCCGCACCTCGTCGAGGTCGATGACATCGCCCAGACCGCGCAGCTTCTCGACCTCCTCGGCGGTGAGCGGCAGCGGCGTCTTGTCGCGCAGCGCGCTCCACTCGGATCGGGTGAGGTCGACGTAGGGAGTCGCCTCCGGCCTGTGCCGGTGGGCGCTCCGGGGCATCGGGGAGACCGGAGAGATCACAGTCCATTGTTAACGGAGTTTGAACGGGGTGGGGGGTGGGGTGGGTCACGTGGGAGCTGTCCGCGATCTTCAGGTGTCATCGGCCCGTCACCAGGACCATGGTTCCGAAGCCGTGTCTGTCCGGCGCTTCGACCTCGAAACCCGCCGAGGTGAGGATCCCCATGAGGGCGGCCTGCATGTGATCGAGCACGTTGCTGAAGTGGCGGACGACCGGCGGTGGGTCCGCGTAGTCGATGCCTCTGGCGAAGAGGTCGAGTGCGGGATCGCGCAGCTCCGCGTCCGTGCGCCAACTCGCGTACACACCGCCGTCGACGAACGGCGTCACGTGTACGTCCACGCCGGGCAGGATGTCCGGATCGCCGGTGAGGTCACGTCGGTGCACCGGCAGACCGACGAGTCGCAGTTCCCGACACACTCGCTCGGCCAGCGCCCGGCGCTCTTCGACGATCTCCGGCGAGGCCTTCGGAGGCGGGTCGCCTAGGGGGTCGTCGGTCATGGGCTCTCCGGAGCGAACGTGGGGCTCGCCTCAAGACGGCTTCCGGTCGAGGGTGGCATGTTCTGATCATGGCCGTAATTTCCGGAATCGGGCAGGACGTGCCGTGTTTTGGCCGCTTTCGGTGTCTAGGCTGCCGCCCATGTGCGGAATCGTGGGATACGTGGGGTCGCAGTCGGCGCTTGATGTGGTGATGGCCGGGCTGAAGCGGCTGGAGTACCGGGGGTACGACTCGGCCGGGGTCGCTGTGCTCGCGGACGGGGGGCTGGCGGCGGCGAAGAAGGCCGGGAAGCTTGTCAATCTCGAGAAGGAGTTGGTGGAGCGGCCTCTGCCTGCCGGCGGGAACGGCATCGGGCATACGCGGTGGGCCACGCACGGTGGGCCGACCGACGCGAACGCCCATCCTCATCTCGACAACGCCGGGCGGGTCGCCGTCGTCCACAACGGGATCATCGAGAACTTCGCCCTGCTGCGGGACGAGTTGGCCGAGCGGGGGCATGAGTTTGCTTCCGAGACCGATACCGAAGTGGTCGCGCATCTGCTCGCCGAGGAGTTCTCCGTCACCGCCGATCTCGCGGAGGCGATGCGGCTCGTGTGCCGGCGGTTGGAAGGGGCCTTCACGCTCGTCGCCGTGCATGCTGACGCGCCGGACGTCGTCGTGGGGGCGCGGCGGAACTCGCCCCTGGTGGTGGGTGTCGGTGAAGGCGAGGCCTTTCTCGCCTCCGACGTCGCCGCGTTCATCGCCCACACGCGGTCGGCGGTCGAGCTCGGGCAGGACCAGGTCGTCGAGTTGCGGCGGGACGGCGTGACGGTCACCGGGTTCGACGGGACCCCGGCCGAGGTCCGCTCCTACCACGTCGACTGGGACGCCTCCGCCGCCGAGAAGGGCGGCTACGACTACTTCATGCTCAAGGAGATCGCCGAGCAGCCGAAGGCCGTCGCCGACACGTTGCTCGGCCGCATCGACGCGGAGGGGCTGCTGCGCCTTGACGAGGTCCGGATCCCGGTGCACGAGCTGCGCGAGGTCGACAAGGTCGTCATCGTCGCGTGCGGTACGGCCTTCCACGCCGGGCTCATCGCCAAGTACGCCATCGAGCACTGGACGCGGATCCCGTGCGAGGTGGAGCTCGCGAGCGAGTTCCGGTACCGGGATCCGATCCTGGGCGCGCGGTCGTTGGTGATCGCCATCTCGCAGTCCGGGGAGACCATGGACACGCTCATGGCGCTACGGCACGCCCGTGAGCAGGGTTCGAAGGTGCTGGCCATCTGCAACACCAACGGGTCGACGATTCCCCGTGAGTCGGACGCGGTTCTCTACACCCACGCCGGGCCCGAGGTGGCCGTCGCGTCGACCAAGGCGTTTCTGACGCAGCTGGTGGCGTGTTATCTCGTCGCGCTGTATCTCGGGCAGGTGCGCGGCACGAAGTGGGGCGACGAGATCGGGGCCGTCATCCGGGACCTGGCCCAGATCGGCGGCGAGGTCGAGCGGGTCCTCGAAACCATGGAGCCCGTACGGGAGTTGGCGCGGTCCCTCGCCGACAAGGACACGGTGTTGTTCCTCGGCCGGCATGTCGGGTATCCCGTCGCGTTGGAGGGGGCACTGAAGCTGAAAGAACTCGCTTACATGCACGCGGAGGGCTTCGCGGCGGGGGAGTTGAAGCACGGGCCGATCGCCCTGATCGAGCCGGATCTGCCGGTCGTGGTGGTCGTCCCGTCGCCCCGGGGGCGGTCCGTGCTGCACGACAAGATCGTGTCCAACATCCAGGAGATCAGGGCCCGAGGGGCGATGACCATCGTCATCGCGGAGGAGGGGGACGAGGCGGTGGTGCCGTACGCCGACCATCTGATCCGGATCCCCGCGACGCCGACGTTGCTCCAACCGATGGTCGCCACCGTGCCGTTGCAGGTCTTCGCGTGTGAACTCGCCACGGCTCGGGGCAACGAGGTGGACCAGCCGCGGAACCTGGCGAAGTCGGTGACGGTGGAGTGAGACACGGGCCGTCCGCCACCGGGCGCCCCGCCATAGGGTGCTCCGCATGAGCATCATCGGGGTCGGAATCGACGTGGCCGAGATCGACCGGTTCGCGGCGTCGCTCAAGCGCACGCCCGGGATGGCGGACCGGCTGTTCGTGGAGAGCGAGTTGCTGCTGCCCAGCGGGGAGCGTCGCGGTGTCGCCTCGCTGGCCGCGCGGTTCGCGGCCAAGGAGGCGCTGGCCAAGGCGCTCGGGGCGCCGGCCGGGCTGCTGTGGACCGACGCCGAGGTGTACGTCGAGGAGAGCGGGCAGCCTCGGCTGCGGGTGAAGGGGACCGTCGCCGCGAAGGCGGCGGAGTTGGGCGTGCGGTCCTGGCACGTGTCGCTCAGCCATGACGCCGGGGTCGCGTCGGCCGTGGTGCTCGCCGAGGGCTGATCCGGGCGCCCGGGTGCGTTGATCCTCGTCTGCGCGAGAGACTCGACCCATGCGTACTGCGTACAGCGTGGAGACGGTAAGGACCGCCGAGCGGGCCCTCATGGCGCGGCTTCCCGATGGGGCGCTGATGCAACGCGCCGCCGCCGGGCTGGCCGTCGCCTGTGCGGACTTGCTCGGGCGCGTCTACGGCAGGCGGATCGTCCTGCTCGTCGGCAGCGGGGACAACGGCGGCGACGCGCTGTACGCCGGCGCGCGCCTCGCCCGGCGGGGGGCGGGGGTCGCGGCCGTACTGCTCGCGCCTGACCGGGCCCATGCCGGGGGGCTGGAAGCGTTTCGGCGGGCCGGGGGGCGGGTTGTCGAATCCGGAACCGTCAATTCCGCTCTTTGTGTCGACACCGTCGAAGAAGCCATTCTCCGGGCCGATCTCGTCGTCGACGGGATTGTCGGGATCGGTGGCAGCGGAGGGCTGCGGCCCGACGCGGAGCGGTTGGCCGAGGTCGTCGCCGAGGCCCGCGTCCCCGTCGTCGCCGTCGATCTGCCCAGTGGGGTCGAGGCGGGTAGTGGTGAGGTGCGAGGGGCTGCCGTGCGGGCCGACCTCACCGTCACCTTCGGCGCGCACAAGCCCGCCCTGCTGATCGATCCCGCGCGGGAGTACGCCGGGTCCGTGCGGCTCGTCGACATCGGGCTGGGGGACGTACTCCCCGAAGAGCCCGAGCTGGAGGCCCTGCAGCATGCGGACGTGGCCGCGCTGCTTCCCGTGCCCGGCGCCGAGAGCGACAAGTACCGGCGGGGTGTCGTCGGGATCGCGGCCGGGTCGGCGCGCTATCCGGGCGCGGCCGTGCTCGCCGTCGCCGGGGCGCTGCGGGGCGGCGCCGGGGCTGTGCGGTACGTCGGTCCTGCCGCGGACGCCGTGCTCGCGCGGTTCCCCGAGGTGCTGGTCTCCGACCAGGGGCCCAAGCACGCCGGGCGGGTTCAGGCGTGGGTCGTCGGGCCCGGGGCCGGGGACGACGCGTCGCACGTGGGCGAGGTGCTGGCCGCCGACGTGCCCGTGCTGATCGACGCCGACGGCCTGCGGCTCGCCGACCGGGATGCCGTACGGGCCCGTACCGCGCCGACGCTGATGACCCCGCACGCCGGTGAGGCCGCCGCGCTGCTCGGCGTGGCCCGCGAGCAGGTCGAGGGGGCCCGGCTGGCGTCGGCGCGGGAACTGGCGGCGCGCTACGGGGCGACCGTCCTGCTCAAGGGGTCGACCACGTTGATCGCCGACGCCGACGGCGGCGCCGTACGCGTCAATCCCACCGGGACCGGGTGGCTGGCCACCGCCGGCAGCGGTGACGTCCTGTCCGGCCTCGGCGGGTCGCTGCTCGCGGCCGGGCTCAGCGCACTGGACGCGGGGAGCGTGGCCGCGTATCTGCACGGGCTGGCCGGCAGGTTCGCCTCGGACGGGGCGCCGGTGGGGGCGCACGACGTGGCCGAGGCGGTCGTACGGGCGTGGAGGGATGTGCGCGACCAGTGAGGGAGACCGCCGCGGCGAACCATGAGGGAGGTCGCCTCGGCGGCCCATGAGGGGGTGGAGGGGACCAATACGGGGATGTACGCGGCTACGTATGGGTGACCCCGTCCGCGTGCCACCCCCGCCCCGAGCCCCGGGCGCGTTTCTCTGATCGCATGATCAGCAGACGTATCGCATGTCGAAGTGTTGCCGTGGTCCTCGCCGTCGTGACGGCCCTTCCCGTCACCGCCCTTTCCGGTGGTGCCGCCTGGGCCGCGCCCGTGCCGCCCGTTCCCCCCGTCTCCGGTCCCGAGGCCGAGCTGGTGCCCGGGGTCGCCCCGGGTCCCTATCAGCCGTGGCAGATCGATACGCCCGACCAGGTGTTGCCGCCGCAGGTGTACACGCCTACTCGGGCGGAGGACGCCGTGGAGCCGCGGGAGGCCGCGGAGGGGACGTACGACCTCATCGAGTACGTGCCGCTCGGGGACGCCGTCGCGAAGGTGGCGTGCAGCAAGCGGACCGGGCCCTATCAGCGGCCGGTCGAGCGGTGGCTGAAGCTGAAGGCGGACGGGAAGCAGTCGGCGGCCGACTGCAAGGCCATCCGGAAATTTCAGGTGAAGCAGAAGATCAAGCCTGCTATCGGCTTCGCCGGGCCTGTGACCTGGGCGACCATGCAGTACATCGGGGCCCGGAAGAATCCGAACGCCAAGAAGCTGTGCCCGGTTAAGTCGTACCGGGTCGCCTGCGTCGATCTCAATCGCGAGCTGACCTGGGTGCAGAAGGGCAAGAAGGTCGTCTTCGGGCCGGTGCCGATGCGCAGCGGGCGGACCGGGCACCGGACCCGGCTCGGGTGGCACAAGGTCTTCTGGAAGCACAAGAACCACTGGTCGACCCTGTACAACTCGCCCATGCCGTATGCCCAGTTCTTCGACGGCGGGCAGGCATTTCACGCCGTCTACGGGAGCATCTACACGACCACCGGGTCCTGGGGCTGCGTCAACTTGCGTCTCGGCGACGCCCGGAAGCTGTGGGGCGTGCTGAAGAAGGGCGACCGGGTGTACGTCTGGGGACACCGGCCCGGCAACTAGCCGGTGCGTGAACATTTCCTCCGTCACGCCCGCTGAGCGCAGCGCCGGGAGCACCTCGCCGTGCAGGGGCGTGTAGTGCCAGTTCGGGGCGATCTGCTCGCGCACGCGGCCGAGCCCGATGACGGTGGGGTCGACGATCGTGGTCACGCCGGTCGCGGCCAGGGCCCGCAGCCGGGTCACCGCGTCGGCGATCCGCTCCCGCTCGTCCCACGTCTCCGGCAGGCTCTGCCGGAGCTCCTCGCTGAGGACGAAGACGTGCTCGTGCTGCCGGAACGACTCTCACAGCGGGCCGGCCGGGCCGTCTTTCGCGCCGGCGCGCGCTTCTTTCCCCCGGACGCGCGCCTCGGCCGGGAACGCCCTTGCCCCGGACCACCGGACGGGTTCCTGGTGTTGTCACAGCCCTCTGAGAGACTGGGGACGCCATGAATGAGACAGCAACTGCCCCGACCGCACCGCTGCGCGCCCGTGCCGAGATCGATCTGGCCGCCCTGCGCGCCAATGTGCGGACTCTGCGCGCCCTCGCGCCGGGTGCGGAGCTCATGGCCGTCGTGAAGTCCGAGGCGTACGGCCACGGTGCGGTGCCGTGCGCCCGCGCGGCCGTCGAGGCGGGGGCCGGCTGGCTCGGCACGGCGACGCCCGAGGAGGCGCTCGCGCTGCGGCGGGCCGAGGGGCTCACGCCCGAGCGGGTGCGGGTCATGTGCTGGCTGTGGACGCCCGGCGGCCCCTGGCGGGACGCCATCGAGGCCGACATCGACGTCTCCGTCAGCGGGATGTGGGCCCTGGAGGAGGTCACCGCGGCCGCGCGTGCCGCCGGGCTCCCCGCGCGCGTGCAGCTCAAGGCCGACACCGGGCTCGGGCGGAACGGGTGCCAGCCGGGCGAGGACTGGGCCGAGTTGGTCGCCGCCGCCCTGCGCGCCGAGGAGGAGGGGCTGGTCCGCGTCACCGGCCTCTGGTCCCACTTCGCCTGCGCCGACGAGCCCGGGCACCCCTCCATCGCCGCCCAGCTCACCCTCTTCCGGGAGATGCTGGCGTACGCCGAGGGCCAGGGCGTGCGCCCCGAGGTGCGGCACATCGCCAACTCGCCGGCCACGCTCACGCTCCCCGACGCCCACTTCGACCTCGTCCGCACCGGGATCGCCCTCTACGGCATCTCGCCCAGCCCGGAGGTCGGCACCCCGGCCGACTTCGGACTGCGCCCGGTGATGACGCTCGCGGCGAACATCGCCCTCGTGAAGCACGTACCCGGGGGTCACGGCGTCAGTTACGGGCATCACTACACCACCCCCGGCGAGACCACCCTCGGGCTCGTGCCCGTCGGCTACGCGGACGGCATCCCGCGGCACGCCTCCGGCACCGGTCCGGTCCTGGTCGACGGCAAGTGGCGGACGGTCGCCGGGCGGGTCGCGATGGACCAGTTCGTGGTCGACCTCGGCGGGGACGAGCCGCCGCCCGGCACGGAGGCGGTGCTGTTCGGACCGGGCGACCGGGGCGAGCCCACGGCCGAGGACTGGGCGCAGGCCGCGGGCACCATCGCGTACGAGATCGTCACGCGCATCGGATCGCGCGTTCCCCGCGTCTATGTGAATACGGCTACTTGAACGAGGAACGAGCTGTGAACAGGGAACAGGTGGGGTAACCCCCTCGGGGGACACCGCGCCGGTGACACCTGTTACTACGGCACCACCGGCACCACCGGCACCACCGGCACCACCCGCATCACCCGATCCAGCGAACAGCAGTCCGGCGAAGAGGAGCGACACACGTGAGCGAGAGCAGTGCGGAGGCCGTCGAGGCCGTCGCCGCCGTAGCCTCCGCCACGGCGGCGGGCGGCAACTGGCGCAGGGCGACCGGGATCGCGGGCGCCGCGATAGGCGTGATCGCGGCGGGCGCGGCGGCCGGTGTCGCCATCGAGCGGCTGACGGTCGGCCGCGGGATGCGCCAGAAGGCCAAGCTCGCGCTCGACTCGACGGGACCGTACGGCGGCCTGCGCGGCAAGCCCGGCAGGGCGTACGCCGAGGACGGCACCGAGCTGTACTACGAGGTCGACGACGTCGACCCCGAGGCCGTGCCGTCGATCGGTCCGCGCCGGCGCCGGCTGTTCGGCCGCAAGGCGCTCGCTCCCGTCACCGTCGTCTTCAGCCACGGCTACTGCCTCAGCCAGGACTCCTGGCACTTCCAGCGGGCCGCCCTGCGCGGTGTCGTCCGTGCCGTGTACTGGGACCAGCGCAGCCACGGCCGGTCCGGGCGGGGCGTGCGGCAGCACCAGGACGGCGTCGCGGTCACCATCGACGAGCTGGGCCGCGATCTGAAGGCCGTGCTCGACGCGGCCGTGCCCGAGGGCCCGATCGTGCTGGTCGGACACTCCATGGGCGGGATGACGGTGATGGCCCTGGCCGACCAGTTCCCCGACCTGATCCGCGACCGGGTGGTCGCCGTCGGGCTCATCGGTACGTCGTCCGGGCGGCTCGGCGAGGTCAACTTCGGACTGCCGGTGGCCGGGGTCAACGCGGTGCGGCGGATCCTGCCGGGCGTGCTGAAGGCGCTCGGGACCCAGGCCGCGCTGGTGGAGAAGGGGCGGCGGGTCACCGCCGACCTGTTCGCAGGGATCATCAAGCGGTACTCGTTCGCGACGAAGGACATCGACCCGGCGGTCGAGCGGTTCGCCGAGCGGATGATCGAGTCCACGCCGATCGACGTGGTCGCCGAGTTCTACCCGGCGTTCACCGACCACGACAAGACCGCCGCGCTCGCCCATTTCAAGGATCTGCCGGTGCTGGTCCTTGCCGGGGTCAAGGACCTCGTCACGCCCAGCGAGCACAGCGAGGCCATCGCCGACCTGCTGCCGGACGCCGAGCTGGTGCTCGTCCCGGACGCCGGGCATCTGGTCATGCTGGAGCACCCGGAAGTGGTCACGGACCGGCTCGCGGACCTGCTGACCCGTGCGGGCGCCGTACCGGCAGGAGCTACCGTGGGTGGCTATGGAAGCACCAGCGGCACCGCACAGCCGGGCTGAGACCGAACTGACCGTCACCTCCCCCGACCAGATGCGGGACTTGGGCCGCCGCCTCGCGAAACTGCTGCGCGCCGGTGACCTCGTGATGCTCAACGGCGAGCTCGGCGCGGGCAAGACGACGCTCACCCGGGGGCTCGGCGAGGGACTGGGGGTGCGGGGCGCGGTCACCTCGCCGACGTTCGTGATCGCGCGCGTGCACCCCTCGCTGGGTGAGGGGCCGCCGCTCGTCCACGTCGACGCGTACCGCCTGGGCGGCGGGCTGGACGAGATGGAGGACCTCGACCTCGACGTCTCGCTGTCCGACTCGGTGATCGTCGTGGAGTGGGGCGAGGGCAAGGTCGAGGAGCTGACCGACGACCGGCTGAACGTCGTCATCCACCGGGCCGTCGGCGACACCACGGACGAGGTGCGGCACGTGACGGTGACGGGGCTGGGGGAGCGGTGGGCCGCCGCCGACCTCAGCGTGCTTGGTCGGTTTTGATGAAGGTTCCGACAACGCGTCGGCAAGATATTGCGTTCGATGTCTCGTACGTGGTCACATGGTACTCAATCCGTAGTTAGGTCTGCCTAACCACGTCCGCCCCCGAGCCAAGGAGGCGTCCATGTCGGTCACGGAACGGGACGAGGTGCCCGCGCACCGAGCGTCCGGTGTGTCCATGCGGGATCTGCTGGCGTCGTGCGCCGCCGCGCGGGCCGTCTCCACTCCGCCGCGCCTGCCGGACCCCGAGGTGTCTCAGCCGCCGGCCGAGCATCGCGAAGCGGCCTGACTCCTCAAGGGATCCGACCGCTCAGCGGATCACCACGACCGGCTCGCCGATCGTCGCGAACTGCCACATCGCGTCGCCGTCCGCGCGGGACTCGCGGATGCCGCCCGTGCGCACGTACGCGCCGGGGGTCGGGGACGGCGCGTTCTCCACGGCCGCGCTGAAGCCGATGGCCACGCCGTCCGCCGAGGCGAAGCGCACCACGTGTTCGATGGGGGTGCCGTCCGTTCCGGTGATGGCGTTCGAACGGGACGTGACCGCGTAGCTGCCCGGCGACGGGTCGACAGTGCCCGGGGTGACCTTGAAGGTGCGCCGGACCTTGTCGCGCGCGCCGACCAGCCAGACCCGGTCGTCGTCGATCGAGTACACGACGCGCTCGCCCTTGCCGGAGCCGGAGGGCAGGGCCACGGGGTTCCTCTTGTCGCGGGGCGCCTTCGAGGCGGTCGCCGAGGGCTCGCCGGTCCTGTGCGGTGCCGAAAGGTCGCCCGGGGCGCTCGCGGACGCCTGGTAGGCGAGGAAACCGACCGACGCGAGCGCCGCCGTGGTGAGTCCCAACACGAACCCGGAGCTGCCGCCTGCCACCGTCGCCCACCTCAGCCATCACGTCGTCCGTCGCGGTTCCCGGCGACCGTAGCAGTGAACGTCCGCAGGTCCGGGCCGCCGTGCCCGAGTCGTCGCCGGTCCGTTCGGGCGCCCGGCGCCGCACACGCTCACAGTCCTTTCGGGCACACCCGCCGTGTGAACGAGGGCGTGGTGGCGGGACGTCCGACAGGGGGCCCGGGGAGCCGTAGGCTGTTTGTGTGCTCTTGCTCGCTCTGGATACCGCCACCCCCGCCGTCACCGTCGCGCTGCACGACGGCACGGACGTCATCGCCTCGTCGAGCCAGGTGGACGCGCGTCGGCACGGGGAGCTGCTGCTGCCGGCCGTCGACCGCGTGCTCGCCGACGCCGGGCTGAGGCTCGACGCCGTCACCGGGATCGTCGTAGGGATCGGGCCCGGTCCGTACACGGGTCTGCGCGTCGGGCTGATGACCGCCGACACGTTCGGGCTCGCGCTCGGCGTCCCCGTGCACGGACTGTGCACGTTGGACGGTCTCGCGTACGCCGCCGATGTCGAGGAGGGGCCCTTCGTGGTCGCGACCGACGCCCGGCGCAAAGAGGTCTACTGGGCGACCTACGCCGACTCGCGCACCCGGCTGACCGACCCCGCCGTCGACCGGCCCGCCGACATCGCCGAGCGGGTGGCCGGGATGCCGGCCGTCGGGGCGGGCGCGCTGCTGTACCCGGACACCTTCCCGCAGGCGCACGAGCCGGAGCACGTGTCGGCCGCCGCGCTCGCGGCGCTGGCCGCCGAGAGACTGGCGGCCGGTGAGGAACTGCCCCCGCCCCGGCCGCTGTACCTGCGCCGGCCCGATGCCCAGGTCCCCAAGAACTACAAGGTGGTCACCCCCAAGTGACCACACCCGCTACCCCGCGACTGCGCGAGATGCGCTGGTGGGACATCGACTCCGTGCTGGAGCTGGAGAAGGAACTCTTCCCCGAGGACACCTGGTCCCGGGGCATGTTCTGGTCCGAACTGGCCCACGCGCGCGGCGCCGAGGCGACCCGCCGCTATGTCGTCGCCGAGGACGGCGCCGGCCGGCTCATCGGGTACGGGGGCCTCGCCGCCTCCGGTGACCTCGGTGACGTCCAGACCATCGCGGTCGCCCGCGACCACTGGGGCACCGGCCTCGGTGCGCTGATCCTCACCGAACTGCTGCGCGCGGCCACGGCCTTCGAGTGCGCCGAGGTGATGCTGGAGTGCCGGATCGACAACATCCGCGCCCAGAAGCTCTACGAGCGCTTCGGCTTCGAGGCCATCGGATTCCGCCGCGGCTACTACCAGCCCGGCAACGTGGACGCGCTGGTGATGCGTCTGACCGACCCCACGACTTCAGTGCGAGGAACCGAGATCAATGGCTGACACCCGGGACGAGCCGCTCGTCCTCGGCATCGAGACCTCCTGCGACGAGACCGGCGTCGGCATCGTGCGCGGCACGACCCTGCTCGCCGACGCCGTCGCCTCCAGCGTCGACGAGCACGCCCGCTTCGGCGGTGTCGTCCCCGAGGTCGCCTCGCGGGCGCACCTGGAGGCGATGGTGCCGACGATCGAGCGCGCGCTGAAGGACGCGGGGGTGAGCGCGAAGGACCTGGACGGCATCTCGGTCACCGCGGGTCCCGGCCTCGCCGGCGCCCTCCTGGTCGGCGTCACCGCCGCCAAGGCGTACGCCTACGCGCTCGGCAAGCCTCTCTACGGCGTCAACCACCTGGCCTCCCACATCTGCGTGGACCAGCTGGAGCACGGCCCGCTGCCCGAGCCGACGATGGCCCTGCTGGTCTCCGGCGGTCATTCGTCGTTGTTGCTCTCGACCGACATCACCTCGGATGTACGGCCCCTGGGCGCGACCATCGACGACGCGGCGGGCGAGGCCTTCGACAAGATCGCCCGCGTGCTCGACCTCGGCTTCCCCGGCGGCCCGGTCATCGACCGGTACGCGAAGGAGGGCGACCCGAAGGCGATCGCGTTCCCGCGCGGACTCACCGGTCCGCGCGATCCCGCCTACGACTTCTCCTTCTCCGGACTCAAGACCTCCGTGGCCCGCTGGATCGAGGCCAAGCGGGCGGCCGGCGAGGACGTGCCGGTGCGGGACGTGTCGGCCTCCTTCCAGGAGGCGGTCGTCGACGTGCTGACCCGCAAGGCCGTACGGGCCTGCAAGGACGAGGGCGTCGACCACCTGATGATCGGCGGTGGCGTGGCCGCCAACTCGCGGCTGCGGGCGCTGGCCCAGGAGCGCTGCGAGGCGGCCGGCATCCGACTCCGGGTGCCGCGGCCCAAGTTGTGCACGGACAACGGCGCGATGGTCGCCGCGCTGGGCGCCGAGATGGTCGCGCGGGGCCGGGCCGCCTCCGACTGGGACCTGTCGGCGGACTCCTCGCTGCCGGTGACCGAGCCGCATGTGCCGGGCCACCACCATCACGACCACGTGCACGAGGTCAGCAAGGACAACCTGTACTCGTGACCGTCGCGTTGATGTGGGAGGCGAAGGCCGTCGAGGGCCGGGGCGCCGAACTGCTCGCCTGGGCAAGGGCGTGGGAGCTGCCGCTGACCCCCCTGCGCCGGGAGTTCTTCCGCGGCCCGCAGGACCGCGTCCTCGTCATCACCTGGTGGGACGCGGCCCACGACGCCGAGCTGCCCGAACTCCCCGAGCCTGACGGTGAGTTGCTCACACGGCCGGTCCATCGGTGGCGGTTCGAGTCGCTCGGGGCGGACTGACCGGCGAGTACGACAGCTTCCACGGCTCGTCCCGGTTGTGCCCGCGCCACAGCACCCGTCCGTGCCGGCGCTCCCAACGGGCGGCCACCACCGCCTTGGTGAGCCAGTCCAGACCCATCGCCAGGGGGATGACCACCGCTACCCCGAGGAACGAGGTGAGCACGGCCGCGAGCACGAACAGAACGACCATCCGCACGGAGTAGGCGCGGTCGCGCGGTACCACGTCCGCCCCCGGCCGCGGCCCCGCGGCCTCGAACTCCCGCACCTCACCGACCCACTTGAGCCGGCTCGACCTGAGCAGCACGGACACGACGAGGAAGGCGACCGCCAGCGCGGCCGTCACCGCCACACCGCGGCCGTGCAGTGATGCGTCGTCCCGTATGCCGACCGACACCGCCACCCCGACAGCGATGCCGGTCAGCATCGCCAGCGCGGCCAGCAGTTCCTGATGCACATACCTGCCCATCACGTTCCCCCGTTCCCCGTTCCCCGTTTCCGGGATCGCGTCAACCGTAGTTCCAGGGTGCCCGGTCGGACCAGCGTTGTACCGGCGCGGCGGCGGGTCGCTCAGGGTCTGGGCCAGGTGCTGAGGATCTGCGCATCGGTCATCGCGGGCTGCCGCATCGCCGTCGCCGGTTCCAGGCCGAAGCCCCTCAGCAGGACGTCGACATAGCGGCGCCAGGCGTCCGGCGCGACATCGTGGGTGCGGTCGGCGACGGCGCCGATCATGTAGAGGTAGGCGTACACATCAGTGCTGGCGAAGCCCTCGCGGACCGCGCCCGCCGCCACGGCCCGTTCCACCAGGGCGTCCACCCGGCGGCCCAGCTCCTCGCGCATCCCGGCGGCCGGCGCCACCTCCAGGTCCGCGTGGGCGAGGACCACGTCCAGCGCCGGGTCCCCGGCCCGCCGGCGCGCCGCCTCGACGAGGTAGTGGCGCAGGGCCTCCCCGGGTTCCGCGTGCTCGGCAGCGGTCTCCGCGAGTTGGAGGAACGTGGTGAACCGTTCGGCGAACAGGGCGTTCATCAGGGACGCGAGGTCCGGGAAGCGGCGGTACACCGTGCCGACCCCGACGCCGGCCTCATGCGCGATCTCGTTGAGTGTGGCGACCGAGCCCCGCTCCGCGAACAGGCGCTCGGCCGTGTCCATGATCAGCCGCCGGTTCCGTTCCGCGTCCGCGCGCAGCGGGCGTTGCCTGTCCTCGCTCACACCAAGGCATTCTCCACGACCGCCGGTCGGCGCAGGTTCCTGGCCAGCAGCAGTACGCCCGTCACGACGCTCCACAGCAGCCACGAGTAGACCCCGCCGCGCTCGAACGCGCCCGCGGTGCTCGTCGAGATCCCCACGCCCAGCTCACTCACCAGCCCGAGGACACCGACCGTCACGCTGAACACGCGGTACGGCTTCGGCAGGTCGAGGCTCTTCAGCCGCCCCGCCATGATCACCAGCGTGTTCGCGCACACGATGCCGATCAGCGCGCCCACGAGGTGCAGGGCCAGCACGTACGACGCCCCGTCCGGCGAACCGTGGAAGATCCCGACCATCACGAACCCCACGCCGTGCGCGACCGCGAGCACCGACACGATCCGACGCGTCCTGCCCTCCAGCGCGCGGGCCAGCAGCAGCACGCCGATCGCGAACAGGACGCCCTGGGCCATGAACGACGTGTTCATCACGTCGTGCGACGGCGAGCAGATGGTGCGGCCCTGGAACTCCACACCGCAGTCGGGTACGCCCAGGTCGCTTATGTAGTTGTACGCGTAGCGGTAGGAGGGGCTCTTCCACGCGCCGGCGGTGACGGCCTCCGAGATCACCCACTGGAGGGCGTTCACCACCAGGACGACGGCTCCCAGCGACAGCCAGGTTCTTTTCTGTGTCATGGGATCCACGGTACCAGTAAGTGGATGAATCTATCCGCTTACGGGATTCAGGTGCGGGGGCGTTCGCGATTCGTCACCCTGAGTGCATGAGCGGTGGCATCGAGGTAGGTGGGGAACCCGAGGCGTCGGACAGCATGAGGACGTTCGGGGCGTTCGTGCAGGGGCTGCGGGAGCATGCGGGGATGAGCAGGGAGGAGTTGGGGGAGCGGGTTCATCTGTCCAAGCACTCCATCGCGTCCATCGAGCTGGGACGGCGGCTCGCGGACGAGCAGTTCGTGGAGATGGCGGAACCGGCGCTGGGCAACACGGGGGCGCTCCGCAAGGCGTTCGGGAGGGTGGGGCGGCAACCGGGGTTTGCGGCGTGGTTCCGGAGGTGGGCCGCGCTGGAACAGGAGGCGGTGAGTCTGGCGACCTATGAATGCCGGTTGGTTCCGGGGCTGTTGCAGTCCGAGCCGTACGCGAGGGCGGTGTTCGGGAACAGCGTCCCGCCGTTGTCGGACGAGCAGGTGGACGCGCGGGTGGCGGCTCGCATGGAGCGTCAGCACATGCTGCGGGAGCGCCCCAACACCTCGTTCAGTTTCGTCATGGACGAGAACATCGTGCGGCGGCACTTGGGCGGTGTCGAGGTCGTTCGAAAGCAGTTGGACCACCTGCTCGGGTGCGCTCAACTCCGCAATGTGGCGATCCAGGTCATGCCGACGGCGAGCGAGGTGCACGCGGGCCTCGGCGGTCCGCTCGCCCTGCTGGAGACCCCGGATGGCAGGCATCTCGCCTATGCGGAGGGGCAGCTGACCGGCCAGTTGATCTCTGACCCGAAAGACGCGGCCATGCTGCACCGTCGCTATGCGACACTCCGCTCGCAGGCTCTCAGCCCTCTGGACTCCGTGAGCCTGCTGGAGCGCATCAGAGGAGAGCTATGAGCGACACCACCGATCTGGCCTGGTTCAAGTCCAGTTACAGCAGCGATCAGGGCGACAACTGCATAGAGGTCGCCCTCACCCTCGCCACCATCCACATCCGCGACACCAAAGACCGCACCCGCCCTCACCTCACCGTCGGCCCCGCCGCCTGGTCCGCCTTCGTCGCGCAGCGCAGTACGCGGGAAGCATCCAACTCCCTCAGCTGACCCTTGAGTTGAATGCGCGCCGTGTGCCGGGTGTCCGCGCTGGACGCCCCGAGTCGTAGTTCCAGCGCACCCGGTTCCACCACCCGCACCCCCCGTCGATCCGTGAACGCCGACAGGTCCGCGTGGAACCGGAACGTCACCCGGCGAGACTCACCCGGCTCCAACTCCACGCGCTGGTAACCGATCAGCCGGACATCGGGACGGGTCACCGAGGCGACGGGGTCGTGCAGGTACAGCTGGACGACCTCCGCCCCCGCCCGCTCCCCGGCGTTCCGGACGGTCAGCGCGAGGTCGTACGTCCCGTCCGTCCCGATCTCCCGCTGCGGCCCGCCCGTGAAGTCCTCCCAGGCGAACGTCGTGTAGGACCGCCCCTCGCCGAAGGCGTACAGCGGGGTCGGGTCGAGGTTGCTGACCTCGCCGGCCAGGCCGAGTGGCGGCTGGAGGTAGGTCCAGGGCTGACCGCCCGGAACCCGCGGGACACTCACCGGCAGCCGCCCGGACGGGTTGACGCGGCCCGACAGTACTCCCGTGACCGCCGGGCCGCCCTCCTCCCCCGGGAAGAACGCCTGCACCACGGCGGCCAGTCGACCGTGCCAGCGGCCGAGGGCATAGGGGCGGCCGGTGAGCAGGACCAGGACCACCGGGACCCCCGTGGCGACCAGCGCGTCCAGCAAGTCACCCTGGATACCCGGGAGTTGCAGGTCCGCCACATCGCAGCCCTCACCAGACGTGCCCCGCCCGAACAGGCCCGCCCGGTCGCCCAGTACAGCCACGCACACGTCCGCCTCCGACGTACGGGCCACCGCCTCCGTGAGCCCCGAGTCGTCCGGGTCGGACACCCCGCAGCCCTCGGCGAACGTCACCTTGGCATCCGGGAGTTCGGCCCGCAGCGCCTCCAGGACGGTCGGGATCTCGATGCCCATCGACACCTCGGGGTGGTGGGTCAGCACATGGGAGGGGAAGGAGTAACAGCCCAGCATGGCGAGGGAGTCGGCGGCGCGGGGGCCGACCACCGCGATCCGGGTGTCGGGGGAGAGGGGCAGGACGCCGTCCGGGTTGTCCAGCAGCACCACCGACTCCTCGGCGAGGCGCCGGGCGATCGCACGGTTGGCGGTCGAGTCCAGGTCGATCGTCTGCGTCGGCTCCGGGCTCCAGTCCTCGTCCAGCAGCCCCAACTCGCACTTCTGCAGCAGGACTCGGCGAGCCGCGCGGTCGATCAGCGCCTCGGGAACCTCGCCGGCCCGGACGGCTTCGAGCAGCGGCTCCCCGTAGCACTTCAGCGTCGGCAGCTCCACGTCGATCCCGGCGGCCAGCGCCGCGTGCGCCGCCTCGGCCGGGGTGCCCGCCACCCGGTGCAGGGTCTGCAGGAAGCCGATGCCGAAGTAGTCGGCGACCACGGTTCCGGTGAACTCCCAGTCCTCGCGCAGGAGGTGCGTGAGCAGCCCCGGGTCGGCCGAGGCCGGGACGCCGTCCGTGTCGGTGTACGCGGCCATCACCGAGCGCGCGCCGCCCTCGCGCAGGGCCAGTTCGAAGGGCGGCAGGGTGATGTCCGCGAACTCGCGGACGCCCGCGCGCACGGGGGCGAGATTGCGGGCGCCCGCCGAGGAGGCGTACCCGGCGAAGTGCTTGAGCGTGGCGATGATCCCGGCCGACTCCAGCCCCCGGACGTAGGCCGCGCCGACGGTCCCGACCAGGTACGGGTCCTCGCCGATGGTCTCCTCGACCCGGCCCCAGCGCGGGTCGCGGACGACGTCCAGGACGGGGGCGAGGCCCTGGTGGACACCGGCCGCGCGCAGGTCGTGGCCGATGGCGCGGGCCATGTCCTCGACCAGGGGTGGGTCGAAGGTGGCGCCCCAGGCCAGGGGGACGGGGTAGGCGGTGGCGCCCCAGGCGGTGAAACCGGCCAGACACTCCTCGTGGGCGATCGCCGGGATGCCGAAACGGCCCGCCGCCGCGATCCGGCGCTGGGCGCGGGCCAGTGCCTGCGCGCCGAGGGCCGGGTCGACGGGGGCGGTGCCGAAGGAGCGGGTGAGCTGGCCCAGGCCGTGGGTGATCAGCTCGTCCCAGTCGTAGGCGGCGGTCATCTCGCTCTGCAGGGGCGCGACTCCGTCGCCGTCCGTGGCGGCGCCCACCCAGACCCCGTACAGCTGAGCGGTCTTCTCCTCAAGGGTCATCCGGGAGAGGAGGTCGTCGACGCGGGCGGCGGCGGGCAGGGCGGGGTCACGCCAGGGGGCGGTGGTCATGAAACTCCTGCGTCGCGAATGTTTCGGGAAGTATCTCGAATGTTCCGGGAACCTAGGGCGGTGCGTGGGGTTCGTCAAGAGGTCGCGCAGGGATACGATCGCCGCCATGACACCCCCGGAGCCCGTGGAAACCCGGACGGCTACGCCGACGACAGGCCGGTCCTCGCAGACCGCGACCCTCGCGGAGATCGCCCGTGAGGCCGGCGTGTCCGCGCCGACTGTTTCGAAGGTCCTCAACGGCCGTGCGGACGTGGCCCCGGCCACCCGCAGCCGCGTCGAGGACCTGCTGCGCGCGCACGGCTACCGGCGCCGCCGTGCCGAGGCCAGCCGCTCGCCCCTGATCGACCTGGTCTTCCACGAACTGGAGAGCGCCTGGGCGATGGAGGTCATCCGGGGCGTGGAGAACGTGGCCCGGGAGGCCGGTCTGAGCGTGGTGCTCAGTGAGAGCGCGGGGCGGCTGACGCCCGGGCGGACCTGGGCCGACCAGGTCGCCGCCCGCCGGCCGCACGGCGTGATCCTCGTACTGTCCGGTCTCGACGAGTCCCAGCGCGCCCTGCTGACCAGCCGCTCCATCCCGTTCGTGGTGATGGACCCGGCCGGTGACCCCGGGGTCGACGTGCCCTCGATCGGCGCCACCAACTGGCAGGGCGGCCTGGCCGCCACCCGGCATCTGATCGATCTCGGTCACACCCGCATCGGCGCGATCACCGGGCCGACCCGCATGATGTGCAGCCGCGCGCGGGTGGACGGCTACCGGGCCGCGCTGGAGACCGCCGGGCTGCCGGTCGACCCGGCGCTGATCGCGACCGGCGACTTCCACCACGAGGCCGGCTACCGGCACGGTCTGGAGCTGCTGCGCCGCCCGGACCGCCCGACCGCCGTCTTCGCCCTCAACGACCTCCAGGCGCTCGGACTCTACGAAGCCGCCCGGGAGTTGGGGCTGCGCATCCCGCAGGACCTGAGCGTGATCGGCTTCGACGATCTGCCGATCGCCCGCTGGATCGGGCCGCCGCTGACGACCGTACGGCAGCCGCTGATGGAGATGGCCGAGGCGGCGGGCAAGCTGGTCCTCGACCTGGGGCGCGAGGACCAACCGCCGATGGCCACGCGGGTGGAGCTGGCGACGAGCCTGGTGGTGCGCAGCAGCACGGGGGCGCCGCCGGTGGCCGGAAGGTGACGTATTGACGGGTGGTGCGGGCGCGCCCACGCTCCTCCGAAGCCAATCGGTTGTTCAGCCGAAACTTTCGGAGGCGCCCGCATGAGATCTCTGAGAAGAGGCTTACTGCTGCGCGATCTTGCCGCGGCGAAGGGGAAGGTGATCGGTACCGCGGTCACCGGCTCCAAGCTCAGCGGGTCGTACGGCTCCATCGCGGGGGCACAGTTCAACTCGCTCACGGCGGAGGCCGACCAGATCGTCGCCTTCGCGCAGGCCCACAGCCAGCAGGTGCGCGGCCACACCCTGGACGGTCTGAGAAGGTGAGATTTTCCGAAGAAAACCGTCCTGGGACGCTTCCCCTAACAGTCTCCTAATAATTCGGACTTACGTTCCTTCCGTGACGGGAGACGAGAGCGGCGACGAGGGCAGACGAACGGGCCGGCGGTCGCGTGTGCTGAAGGCCGTCGGCCTGACCCTCGCGGGCGTGCTGGTGCTGACCGTGGCGGCTGCCGGCTGGGCCTACTGGCATCTCAACAACAACATCAAGAGCGTCGACATCAACAGCGCGCTCGGCGACGACCGCCCGGCCCCGGGGGTCACCACCCCCTCCGCCTCGGCGAGCGCGTCGGCGTCCCCGTTGCCCACGGGTGCCGTGAACATCCTGGTCCTGGGCTCGGACTCGCGCAGCGGCAAGCAGAACCAGGCGCTCGGCGGGGGCGACAGCTCGGGCGCGCGCTCGGACACGGCGATGGTCGTGCACATCGACGCGGGGCGGACCAGCGCCACGGTGGTCAGCATCCCGCGCGACACCCTGGTCAGGCGCCCGTCCTGCCCCCTCTCCTCCGGGGGTTCGACGTCGGTGGCGTACAACTCGATGTTCAACAGCGCCTATTCGGTCGGCGGCCCGGTGTGCGCGGTCAAGACGGTCGAGTCGATCACGAACGTCCGCATGGACCACTACATAGAGATCGACTTCGCGGGCTTCGCGAAGCTGGTCAACGCGCTCGGCGGTGTCACCGTCACCACGGACGAGGACATCGACGACGACGACAGCCACCTGCACCTGAAGGCGGGCACCCACCACCTCAACGGCACGCAGGCGCTGGCCCTTGCGAGGACGCGCCACGGCATAGGCGACGGCAGCGACCTGGGCCGAATAGGCCTCCAACAGAAGCTGGTGAAGGCCCTGTTGACCCAGATCTCGTCCACGAACCTCCTCACGAACCCCGCCAAGCTCTACGAGGTCGCCGACGCGGTCACCGACAGCCTCACCACCGACACGGGCCTGAACTCGCTGAGCGAACTGATGCGGCTCGGGCAGAGCCTGAAGTCGTTGTCGGCGAGCGATCTCAAGACGGTGATGATGCCGGTGGTGCCGGCACCGTCGGACTCGAACCGGGTGGTGGCGAAGGAGCCCGCGGCCAGTGAGCTGTGGGAGTCGTTGCGCTGAGACTCCTGGACGGGAGAAGGGCCCGGCCTGCGGAAACGTACGCCGGGAAAAAATCCTCGAAGAATTCCGGCGGCCGTGTCGATCCGGCCGGATCCCGATCGACGCAGGGGTGAGAGGCCGGGAAGGACCCGGCCCCGCATCGAATGAGGAGGGCACCATGCCCCGCTACCTGTCGCTCGTGCAGATCGACGAGAAGAGCGCTCCCGCCGAGGGTCCCAGCCCCGAGCTGATGCAGCGCATGGGCGAGCTGATCGAGGAGGTCACCAAGGCCGGCGTGATGCTCGACACCGCCGGTCTCACCCCGTCCGCGCAGGGCACGAAGGTGCACTGGGAGAACGGCGAGATCAGCGTCACCGACGGACCCTTCACCGAGTCCAAGGAGGTCGTCGGCGGCTACGCGATCATGCAGTGCAAGGACCGCGCCGAGGCCCTGGAGTGGACCAAGCGGTTCCTGAAGGTGCACGAGGAGTTCTGGACGGTGACCTGCGAGGTGCGGGAGATCGCCGAAGGCTAGATCACCCGCTGAGCGTCCTTGCTTGGCCAGGTGCCGGTCCGGGTGTCGAATGGGGGGTTGTGAGCCCACAGCCCCCCGGCCGACAGGAACCCGTCGACCCCCGTCCCGCCATCGACACCGTCTTCCGCATCGAATCCCCGCGCATCATCGCCGGCGTCGCCCGCATCGTCCGTGACGTCGGGATCGCCGAGGAGCTCGCCCAGGACGCGCTGGTCGCCGCCCTGGAGCAGTGGCCGCGGGACGGAGTGCCGGACAACCCGGGTGCCTGGCTCATGGCCGCCGCCCGCCACCGCGCCGTCGACCTGATCCGGCGCCGGGAGAACTACGCCCGCAAGCTCCAGGAGATCGGCCGCGACCTGGAGACCACCGCCCCGCCCGAGGAGCCGGCCGACCCGGAGGACATCGACGACGACCTGCTCAGGCTCGTCTTCACCGCCTGCCACCCCGTCCTGTCCGCCGAGGCCCGCATCGCCCTCACCCTGCGCCTGCTCGGCGGCCTCACCACCGCCGAGATCGCCCGCGCCTTCCTCACCCCCGAACCGACGGTCGCCCAGCGCATCGTCCGCGCCAAACGCACCCTCGCCACGAAGAACGTCGACTTCGAAGTGCCCTACGGCCCCGAGCGCGCGGCCCGGCTGGGCTCCGTGCTCGACGTCATCTACCTGATCTTCAACGAGGGGTACGCGGCCACCGCCGGCGACGACTGGCTGCGCCCGGCGCTGTGCGAGGACGCGCTGCGGCTTGCCCGCGTGCTGTCCGGGCTGATGCCGAAGGAACCCGAAGTGCACGCGCTGACCTCGCTGTTGGAGTTCCAGGCGTCCCGGACCGCCGCCCGCACCGGCCCGGGCGGCGAGCCCGTCCTGCTCCGGGACCAGAACCGGCGCCGCTGGAACCGCATGCTGATCGCCCGCGGCATCACCGCCCTGGGCCGCGCCGACGCCACCTCCACCGGCGCCCCCGGCCCCTACGCCCTCCAGGCCGCCATCGCCGCCTGCCACGCGCACGCGTACACCTACGAGGAGACCGACTGGCGCACGATCGCCACGCTGTACGACCTGTTGGCCGCCCGCGCGCCCTCACCCGTCGTCGAACTCAACCGCGCGGTCGCCGTGTCGATGGCTCGGGGGCCGGCCGAGGGGCTGGTCATCGTCGACGCCCTCGCCGCCGAACCCGCCCTGAAGGACTACCACTTGCTGCCCAGCGTCCGTGGCGACCTGCTGGAACGGCTGGGGCGGACGGCGGAGGCCCACGAGGAGTTCGTACGGGCGGCGGGGCTCGCGCGCAACGAGCGGGAGCGGGAGATGCTGCTGGACCGGGCCGGGAAGTGCCGTCCTTGACCTGGAACCACCCGAGTGTTTACTCGTAACTCTGTTCCCATCCCGCCTCGTTGGACACTACAGTGATCCGGCCGCTGAGCATCGGCTGTGTGGTCGCCTGGGGGACAGACGCCGACCCGGCCGTGCGCGGCACCAATCGACTGAATTCCGACTGGATGACGTGATCCGCGTCAGGTCATCCGCTCCGTGGGGGAGACGACAACTTGAGACCGTTCACGCGCCGCCATGTCGCGGCGCTCGCCACCGCCGCGGCACTCGCCGCCGTCGGGACCCTGGCCACCGCTCCCGGAGCCGTCGCCGACGACGCCGGGCCCTGGCCGGGCACCGAGGGCAGGATCCTGACCGACGGGCCCTGGCTGGTCGACCCGGCCACCGGCGCGGCCACCGCCGTCCCGGGCGCGGGCTCGGGGGAGTACGCGGCCTGGGCGCCCGACGGCAGCCGCTTCGCCGTCATCAACGGGCAGACGATCACCAGCGTCCGCACCGGCGGCACCACGAAGATCACCCTGCCCCGGGCCGAGGGCATGCGCTCCAGCGCCACCTACACCGACCTGACCTTCGGGTGGGGCGGCCGTTACGTGGCCTTCGCCACCGGCGGCCAGCTCGCCTACGGTCCCTCCGACGGCTCCTACGCCCCGGCCCCGCTGCTGTCCAACTCCCTTGAGCCGTCCACGGTCTGCGACACCGAGCCGACCGTGAACACCGCCGGCCTGGTCGCCTTCGAGCGCCGCACCGGCAACTGCTCCAGCGCTCCGGGCGTGTACGTCTACACGGCGTCCACGAACACGGTCAAGCGCGTCCTCACCGACGCCACCCAGCCCGCCTGGTCGCCGGACGGCACCAAGCTGGCCTTCGTCCGCGACGGGCAGGTCTTCACGGCGAAGGCCGACGGCACCGGCGTCAAGCAGCTCACCACCGACGCCCGTTCCTACGCCAACCCGTCCTGGTCGCCCACCGGCACCCGGATCGTCTTCGACGTGCACGCCTCGGCGAACGGCGTCGACACGCACACCACCGAGTACGCCTCCGTGGCCGACGGCGCCCTCACCGTGGTCCCGGGTGGCGCGCACGGCAGCAACCCCAGCTGGCAGCCGCTGCGCAAGAACACCACCGCCCGGGTCTGGGGCAGCGACAGCTACGCCACCGCGATCGCCGCCTCCCGCTGGAGCTGGAACACCGTCGGCACCAGCACGCCGGGCCTGCTGAACGCCAAGACCGCGGTCCTGATCAACCGGGACAGCACGGCGTACTCGCTCACCGCGCCCGCCCTGGCCGGCAAGAAGCGGGGCCCGGTCCTGATGACCCCGAAGACGGGTCTGTCCACGGCGGTGAAGAACGAGCTGAAGCGCACCCTGAAGAAGGGCGCGTCCGTCTGGCTGCTCGGCGGCACCTCGACCCTCGCCACCAACGTCTCCACCCAGGTCAAGGCGCTCGGCTACGTGCCCAAGCGGCTGTCCGGCGTGGACCGTTACGACACCTCGGTCAAGGTCTCCAAGGCGATCACCACCGCCCCGAAGTACGTGTTCCTGGCCAGCGGCAACGACTACAAGGCGGCCCTCCCGGCGGCCTCCGCGGCCGGTTCCGACGGCACCGCGAGCACGGCGACCTTCGTCCTCAGCAACGGCAAGAAGCTGACGGCGGCCGTGAAGTCGTACCTCAACAGCGTGAACCCCGACAAGACCATGGTCATCCCGGTCGGCTCGGACGCGAAGTACGCGCTGACGCACACCTCGTTCTCCAGGTGGCCGTCGACGTACTACTACTACCCGGTCACGTCGGGCACGAGCGAGGGTCTCTCGGTGGCCCTCGCCAAGTTCTGGTGGACCGTGCCCAGCCAGGTGGCGTTCGCCTACACCGGCGCCTGGCGGGACGGTGTCTCGGCGGGCGCGGCGATGAACATCTACGCGCCGCTCGTGTGGACCTCACGGCCCGACCTGTCCGCCGACCCCAAGAGCTACCTGCTCCGTGAGTCCGCGGGCACGCAGCTGGCGGTCGCCTTCGGACCCACCTCCTCGGTCACGTCGGGCACGCTGAACACGGCGGGCGCCGCGATGAGCGCGAACAGCAGCCAGTTCACGTACGTGCCGTACTACAACGGGGTCGAGCCCGCGGGTGCGCGTTCCCTGCGCGCGGAGACCTCCGCTCCCGCCGCCGCCCCGGCCAAGTCCGGCCCGGTGACGGCCGATCCGCACCTGGGTCCGCTCAGGACGGCCAACCACCAGTAGGACGGCGGTAGTCAGGCCCTACGCGGGGGCGCCGACCAACATGGTCGGCGCCCCCGCCACGCGTGTCAGGAAGACCGTCGCCGAGTTGGGCCCCTGCGGCTTGACCTTCTTCCGCAACTCCTCCGGCTCCACCGCCGACCCCCGCTTCTTCACGGTCAGGATCCCGACCTCCCGCTCCCGCAACAGCGCCTTCAACTTCTTCAGACTGAAGGGGAGTTGGTCGCTGATCTCGTAGGCGGTGGCGTACGGGGTCGGGCGCAGTTCGTCCGCGGTGACGTAGGCGATGGTGGGGTCGATCAGCCCACCGTCCAGTTCCTCGGCCACCTCGGCGACCAGGTGGGCGCGGATGACGGCGCCGTCGGGCTCGTACAAGTAGCGCCCCACGGGCCGGACTTGGGGATCCGGCAGGCCCCTGCCGAGCAGCGTGCGCGGGCCCGGCAGCAGGGTCGCGCGCACCGCGCCCGGCTCGGTCCCGAACCACAGCACCGCTTCCTTCACGTCCCCGCCGTCCGAGATCCACTCGGCCTCGGCCGCGCCGGGCACCGCCTCGTGCGGGATGCCGGGGGCGACCTTCAGCGCGGCACGGGGCGCCTTGAGCGCGGCCTCGATCGCCCAGGACAGGGGTGGCGAGTAGGCCTCCGGGTCGAAGATCCGGCCGCGTCCGCCGCGCCGGGCGGGGTCCACGAACACGGCGTCCCAGCCCGCCGTGTCCACCTCGGTGACGTCCGCCTCCCGCACCTCGATCAGCTCGGCGAGACCCAGCGCCGCCGCGTTCTCGCGCGCCACGGCCGCCGTCAGCGGATCCCGGTCCACGGCCAGCACCCGGATCCCGGCCCGCGCCAGCGCGATCGCGTCCCCACCGATCCCGCAGCACAGGTCGGCCAGCGAGGTCACCCCCTGCGCCTTCAGCCGCTCGGCCCGGTACGTCGCCACGCTCGCCCGCGTCGACTGCTCGACCCCGTTGGGCGTGAAGAACATCCGCCCCGCGTCCTCGGCGCCGAACTTCGCCGCCGCCCGCTGCCGCAGCCGGGCCTGCCCGAGCGCCGCCGACACCAGCTCGGCGGGGTGCTCGCGGCGCAGCCGGGTGGCGACGGCGAGCTCGTCGGCCGGGGCCGTGTCACGCACCTCGTCGAGGAGGGCGCGGCCTTGCGGGGTGAGGAGGAGGGCGAGGTCGTTCACCGGATCATTGTGGGCCAGTCGGTGGATGGTGCGTGGCCGGCCGCGGTGTCGGGCCGGGAGCAGGGGCCTGGCCTGCGAGGATCCGGCACCATGCGAGCAGTCGTACAAAATGACAAAAATGGGTCGTTCTTGGGTCGTCGGATCCGTGGCGGAATCGCCGCGCTCGCCGTCGCCGCCCTCGCCGCCGGCTGTGCGCAGGACGGCGGGCGGGACGCGGCGGACGGGCACGGGCACGGAGTGCGGCCGGCGCCGGGTCAGCAGGTGCTCAAGGCGGCCCCGGCCCGCGCCCTCGACGCCTACGCCACGAGACTGCGTGCCGCCCATGCCGCCCGGGTCGCCGCCGCGAAGCGCTGGGGGCTGCGGACGGTCCCGCTGACCGCGCCCGCCGCCCCCGCGCACAAGCCGGAGATCACCGCCCGCAAGGGCTTCGAGGTGGACGACCAGGAGGAACTGAACCTCCCGCCGGTCTTCACCACGATCCCCACCAAGGAGAAGGTCGTCTTCCTCACCATCGACGACGGCGCCGAGAAGGACCCGGCGTTCCTGCGGATGATGAGCGACCTGAAGATCCCGTACACCGCGTTCCTCAGCGACTACCTGATCAAGGACGACTACCCGTACTTCAAGAAGATGCAGGACCGGGGTGTCGTCCTGAACAACCACACCCTCCACCACCCCTACCTGCCGGCCCTGTCCTACCGCCGTCAGAAGCACGAGATCTGCGGCATGCAGGACGTGATCGAGAAGCAGTTCGGCAAGCGCCCCACCCTCTTCCGGCCGCCCTTCGGCAACTACAACCAGGACACCCTGCGCGCCGCCAAGGACTGCGGCATCAAGTACGCGCCGATCTGGGACGAGGAGGTCTTCGTCGACCACTGGGAGTACCGCGAGTGGGACCGGGACCTGCACCCCGGCGACATCGTGCTCAGCCACTTCCGCGGTCGCGAGGACTGGAAGGGCACCATGCCCGACATGGTCCGCCGCTTCCTCGACAAGGTCACGGCCCAGGGCTACGCGGTGGCCCGGCTGGAGGACTACCTGTGAAAGCGCGGGGCCGGGGCCTGCTGGCCGGTGTCCTGGCGGCCGCGCTGCTCGCCGGCTGCGCCCAGTCCGTCGACCCCATCGAACGGCTGGGCAGGAAGGCGGCCCAGCGGGTACGCCCGCACGGGCCGGCCGGCGCCGCGCAGCCGCCGTACCGCCGCTGGGGCCTGACCGCCCCGCTCGCCCCGGCCCCGCGGGCCGTCCGCCTCCCCGCCGCCCGCTCGGCGGGCCCGGGGCTGCCGCCGGTCCTCTCCCGGGTGCCGACCCGCGACCAGGTGGTCTTCCTCACGTACGACGACGGCGCCGAGCAGGACCCGCGGTTCGTCGACATGGTCCGTGAACTCCGGCTGCCCGTCAGCATGTTCCTCACCGACAGCGTGGTGGGACCGGGGTACGGCCACTTCGCGCGCCTCCAGTCGGTCGGCGCCACCATCCAGAACCACACCCTCGACCACGCCGCCCTGCGCGGCCTGCCCTACCTCGGCCAGCGCGCCGAGATCTGCGGCCAGCAGGACAAACTCCGCGCCCGCTTCGGTCTGCGCCCCCGCCTCTTCCGCCCGCCCTACGGCACGTACGACACGACGACACTGCGGGCGGCGGGGGACTGCGGGGTGTCGGCGGTGGTGCTGTGGCGGGTGACTGCGACGGACGACGGCACGCTGACGTACGACGGAGGGGTGCGGCGGCTGCGGCCGGGCGACATCGTGTCGATCCCCTCGGACGAGACAGCGGGCCTGACCCTGCGGCAGCGGACGGTACGGGTGCTGCGGGAGGCGGAGAAGGCCGGGCTTACGGTGGGACGGCTGGAGGACTACCTGTAGGCCGCAGGGGGCTGCGCGTACGTCGACACGTGACCGGCATCTCGTGGCTAATTGGCACTCCGCTTGACCGAGTGCTAACTGCGGTCATAGTCTCGGTTCTGGCACTCGCCACTGGGGAGTGCCAATAGCGACGGGCAGGTCCGGCACCCGCGACGACGGATCCACCTGGTCGCCACCTCAGACAGTTAACCCCGTGAGATCTCCGAAGGGGGAGGTCGGATCGTGACGACCGCCAGCTCCAAGGTTGCCATCAAGCCGCTCGAGGACCGCATTGTGGTCCAGCCGCTCGACGCCGAGCAGACCACGGCCTCTGGCCTGGTCATCCCGGACACCGCGAAGGAGAAGCCCCAGGAGGGCGTCGTCCTCGCCGTTGGCCCGGGCCGCTTCGAGAACGGCGAGCGCCTGCCGCTCGACGTCAAGACCGGCGACATCGTGCTGTACAGCAAGTACGGCGGCACCGAAGTGAAGTACAGCGGCGAGGAGTACCTCGTCCTCTCGGCTCGCGACGTTCTCGCGATCATCGAGAAGTAATTCACCTCGAAGCCTTTTTCGCTTCAATGCTGCGCCCCTGGCCCCCCGCGACGACTACTGAGCCGGGCGCCGGGGGCGCAGCTTTTTTCCACCCCTGAACTCCCGAGAGGGCTTACGCTCCCATGGCGAAGATCCTGAAGTTCGACGAGGACGCCCGTCGCGCCCTCGAGCGCGGCGTCAACAAGCTTGCCGACACGGTCAAGGTGACGATCGGCCCCAAGGGCCGCAACGTCGTCATCGACAAGAAGTTCGGCGCTCCCACCATCACCAACGACGGTGTCACCATCGCCCGCGAGGTCGAGCTCGACGACCCGTACGAGAACCTCGGCGCCCAGCTGGTGAAGGAGGTGGCGACCAAGACCAACGACATCGCGGGTGACGGTACGACCACCGCCACCGTGCTGGCCCAGGCGCTCGTCCGTGAGGGCCTGCGCAACGTCGCCGCCGGCGCCTCCCCGGCCGCCCTGAAGAAGGGCATCGACGCGGCCGTCGCCGCCGTCTCCGAGGAGCTGCTCGCCACCGCGCGCCCGATCGACGACAAGGCCGACATCGCGGCCGTCGCCGGTCTGTCCGCGCAGGACAGCCAGGTCGGCGAGCTCATCGCCGAGGCGATGGACAAGGTCGGCAAGGACGGTGTCATCACCGTCGAGGAGTCCAACACCTTCGGTCTGGAGCTGGACTTCACCGAGGGCATGGCCTTCGACAAGGGCTACCTGTCGCCGTACTTCGTGACGGACCAGGAGCGCATGGAGGCCGTCCTCGACGAGCCCTACATCCTCATCACGCAGGGCAAGATCTCCGCGATCGCCGACCTGCTGCCCCTGCTGGAGAAGGTCATCCAGGCCAACTCCTCCAAGCCGCTGCTGATCATCGCCGAGGACGTCGAGGGCGAGGCCCTGTCGACCCTGGTGGTCAACAAGATCCGCGGCACCTTCAACGCGGTCGCGGTCAAGGCCCCCGGCTTCGGCGACCGCCGCAAGGCGATGCTGGAGGACCTGGCGATCCTCACCGGCGCCACGGTCGTCTCCGAGGAGGTCGGCCTCAAGCTCGACCAGGTCGGCCTGGACGTGCTCGGCTCCGCCCGCCGCGTCACCGTCACCAAGGACGACACCACAGTCGTCGACGGTGCCGGCGACTCCGGCGCGGTCACCGGCCGCGTCGCCCAGATCAAGGCCGAGATCGAGAACACGGACTCCGACTGGGACCGCGAGAAGCTCCAGGAGCGCCTCGCGAAGCTGGCCGGCGGCGTGTGCGTGATCAAGGTCGGCGCCGCCACCGAGGTGGAGCTCAAGGAGAAGAAGCACCGTCTGGAGGACGCCATCTCCGCGACCCGCGCCGCGGTCGAGGAGGGCATCGTCTCCGGTGGTGGCTCCGCGCTCGTCCACGCCGCGAAGGTGCTGGAGGGCGGCCTGGGCAAGACCGGCGACGAGGCCACCGGTGTCGCCGTCGTGCGCCGCGCGGTCGTCGAGCCGCTGCGCTGGATCGCGGAGAACGCGGGCCTCGAGGGCTACGTCATCACCGCGAAGGTCGCCGAGCTGGACAAGGGCCAGGGCTTCAACGCCGCCACCGGCGAGTACGGCGACCTGGTCAAGGCCGGCGTCATCGACCCGGTCAAGGTCACCCGCTCCGCCCTGGAGAACGCGGCCTCCATCGCCTCCCTCCTGCTGACGACCGAGACCCTGGTCGTCGAGAAGAAGGAAGAGGAAGAGCCGGCCGCGGCCGGTGGCCACGGCCACTCCCACTGACGCAGGTCGGTGAATCGTCGAAGGCCCGGCACCCCTCGGGGGGCGCCGGGCCTTCGCGCTGCCGGGGCACGCCCCGCGAAGTGGTGCGGGGGATCCGGCGCTTCGCTTCGCGTTCCGGTTCGCCGCCCGTAGCGATCTCCGCCGGGGCGGCAGTCCGCGAGAGGGCCCCGCTGGAGCGGGACGAGGGCCCGAGCGGGCGCGGCCACCGGCTCCGACCCGCCCGCTCCGGTGCCTTGATCCCCTGCACCACCTGGCGGGACGCCTCCCGCCGCCGTCACTGCGGCCCGTACTTCCGCCCGGTTTTTGACGTGACCCCGCCGAGCAGGGCACGGGGCGTCACCTTCACCAGACCCATCAGCACCTTGTAGCGCGGGTCCGGGATCGACAGCGACTTGCCGCGGGCCAGATCCTGCAGCGCCGCCGCGACCAGTTTGTCCGCGTCGAGCCACATCCAGCCAGGGATGTTGTCCGTGCCCATCCCGGCCCGCTCGTGGAACTCCGTCCGCACGAACCCCGGCGCCAGCGCCATCAGCCGCACCCCGCTGCCGGCCAGGTCCTTCGCCGCGCCCTGCGTGAACTGCACGACCCACGCCTTGGACGCGCCGTACGTCCCGCGCGGCACGAAGGCGGCCACCGACGCCACATTGACGACCCCGCCCCGCCCGCGCTCGCGCATCGCCTCCGCCGCCGCCGACGTCAGCCGCAGCACCGCCTCGCAGTGCACCTTGAGCATCCTGAGCTCATCGGCCATCGGTACGTCGAGATAGCGGCCCTTGTTGCCGAAGCCGGCGTTGTTGATCAGCAGGTCGACCGGGTTCTTGCGGTCGGACAGCCGCGCGGCCACCGCCTCGATGCCCTCGTCCGTGGCGAGGTCCGCCGTCAGGACCGTCGCCTCGATGCCGTGCCGGTCGTGCAGTTCGGTCGCCTGCTGCCCGAGCCGCTCGGTGTCCCGGGCCACCAGCACCAGGTTGTGCCCGTCGGCCGCCAGCCGCCGCGCGAACGCGGCGCCGATGCCCGCGGTCGATCCCGTAATCAGAGCCGTTGTCATGACGCAAGATTAGTGACCTGGAACGCATTCGCCCGATTGCTGCACACGGCCTCCCGATAGGTGAAGGCCCGTGCACGCAGGCCGCGCCCGCGGTCGGCCCGCGCGCTCCCGGACGGTCAGCCCGCGTGTTCCGCCGCGCGCTGTGCCGGGTGCGCGCCGGCGTGCTCCGCCGCGTACTTGCGCGCCTGTGCCAGTGACTCCGGATGCAGCGCCTCGCCCGCCGGCAGCAGCCGCGGCAACAGCTCGCGCCGCGTGGTGGTCGCGCGGAACTGCAGGGCCACCGTCACGTCGTGGTCCGGGCGGTGCACGACCTCGATCGGATCGCCTGCCCGTATCTCACCCGGCACGATCACCCGGAGGTACGCGCCCGGCGCGCCCCGCTCCGTGAACCGCTTCACCCAGCGCTTCTCCCCCAGATGCTCCTGGAACGTACGGCACGGAATCCGCCCGCAGGTCACCTCCAGGACCACCTCGGGCCCGATACGCCAGCGCTCACCGATCCGCGCCCCGGACACGTCCAGTCCGCGCGTCGTCAGGTTCTCCCCGAAGGAGCCGTTCACCAGCGGGCGCCCCAACTCCCGTTCCCAGTCGTCGAGATCCTCGCGCGCGACCGCGTACACCGCCTGGTCGTCCCCGCCGTGATGCCGCTGGTCGCACACGTCGTCCCCGGCCAGCCCGCTCGCGCCGACCCCCTTCGGTCCCGGCGCCGACACCCGCACGGGTCCGGCCACCGGCCGCTTGTCGATGCCGGTGACCCCCATGTCCGCATACGGGACCGGGCGCGCGTGTCCCACGTTCAGCGACAGAAGCTCCATGCGGGCACGATATCGAGCCCCACATCAAAGCGTCGACGCATTTTTCGACGTCGTACCAAAGGCTCGCTTATCGCTCGCTATCCTCGAAGGATGATCGAGGCACGTCATCTCCGGGTCCTGCGCACGGTCGCCGCGACCGGCTCCTTCTCGGCGGCGGGGCGGGCGCTGGGCTGCACCCAGCCCGCCGTCAGCCAGCAGATGAAGGCCCTGGAGGCGTCCGTGGGCACGCCGTTGCTGATCCGCAGCGGGCGCGAGATGCGGCTGACCCAGGCGGGCGAGGCGCTGGTGCGGCACGCGGGCGGCATCCTCGCCGGGCTCACCGCCGCCGAGGAGGAGGTCGCCGCGATCGCGGGCCTGCGCGCCGGGCGGGTGCGGCTGGTCTCCTTCCCCAGCGGCAGCTCCACGCTCGTACCGACCGCGCTCGCCGCCCTGCGCGGCGCGCACCCCGGCACCCGCGTCTCCCTGGAGGAGGCCGAACCACCCGCCTCCGTCGAGCTGTTGCGCGAGGGCGACTGCGACATCGCACTCGCCTTCCGCTACGAGGGCGCCGCGGGCGCGGAGGAGTGGGACGACCTCGTCGTACGTCCCCTGCTGACGGACCGCCTCGTCGGACTCGTGCCGGAGCGGCACCGCCTCGCGGGGGCCGGCACCGTGGCCATCGGCGAACTCGCGGACGAGCCGTGGATCGCCGGATGCCCGCGCTGCCGCGGTCAGTTGGTGGAGGTGTGCGAGGGCGCCGGCTTCACGCCCCGCATCGACTTCGCCACCGACGACTACCCGGCCGTGGTCGGCCTCGTCGGCGCGGGTCTCGGCGTCGCCGTACTGCCCCAGCTCGCGATCGAGTCCGTACGGCCGCGGCACGCGCGCGTGCTGACGCTGGAGCCGGCGGTGCGGCGGGAGATCGTCGCGCTGACGCTGCCCGACCTGGCCCAGGTACCGGCGGTCGCGGCGACGCTGGAGCAGTTGGGGCGGGCGGCCACCCGACAGTGAAAACCGGTGGGCACGCATGCGCGTGCCCACCGGCCTGATGTCCCGTCCAGGAGCTGTTCCGGAGCCCTGGACCGCAGAAACGTTCCTTCAGTTGTTCGAGACGCCGTCCCCGGCGCCGGCCGAAGCCGACACCAACCGGTTCCGCGCCCGACCCATCAGCTCTTCGCGCTCGTCCTCGGTCAGCCCGCCCCACACGCCGTACGGCTCTCTGACCGCCATCGCGTGCGCCGCGCACTGCGCGCGGACCGGGCACCTCATGCAGACCTCCTTGGCCGAGCTCTCGCGAGCGCTCCGGGCCGCACCGCGCTCGCCCTCCGGATGAAAGAAGAGCGAGCTGTCCACCCCGCGGCAGGCAGCCAGAAGCTGCCAGTCCCACAGGTCCGCGTTCGGTCCAGGAAGGCGGGAGAAATCTGCCATTACGTGACCCCTTGTAGCCGTGCTGAGCGGATACGGTGCCCACGACCGTACATCTACTATCTAAGGAGATGAAAATATGACTCATTGCGAATCTAGCCTCAGACACCAGCAGAAGGGAAGAAATAGAGCTAAATGGGGCACCGGTTGTGATGAAACGTTGTGGGTCGGCGTCGCACGTCTGCGCTGTGTCCGCCCCCTCACGTAGAGTGCCGAAGATGGCACACGGCCCCGTAACTCTTTCGAGTGACCATCGTTGAGAGTGGCGGAGGCGGTTGGAACAACGAGTGCTCGGGCAGGCGTCCGAGACGGTCGACCGCACAGGTGACGATTTCGTACCAGCCTGGAGGCTCAAGGTGACGTGCATCAGCTGCGGAGGGCGGCCATGACATCCGTCCTCGTCTGCGACGACTCCCCGCTTGCCCGAGAGGCGCTCCGCCGCGCGGTCGCGACCGTGCCAGGCGTCGAGCGCGTGACGACCGCGGCCAACGGCGAGGAAGTCCTCCGCCGCTGGGGCGCCGACCGCTCGGACCTGATTCTGATGGACGTACGCATGCCCGGTCTGGGCGGCGTCGAGACCGTCCGGCGGCTGCTGTCCGCGGACCCGGGTGCGCGCATCATCATGCTCACCGTCGCGGAGGACCTGGACGGTGTCGCTCTCGCGGTCGCCGCGGGGGCGCGGGGCTACCTGCACAAGGACGCCTCGCGCGCGGAGTTGCGTGCGACCGTCACGCAGGCTCTTGCCGATCCGACGTGGCGGCTCGCGCCCCGGCGGTTGCGGTCGGCCGAGATGGGGGCGGCGCCCACGCTCACCGCGCGTGAGATCCAGGTGCTCGAGGGAATGAGCCACGGGCGGTCGAACGCGGAGATCGGGCGGGAGTTGTTCCTTTCCGAGGACACCGTGAAGACGCATGCTCGGCGCTTGTTCAAGAAGCTGGGTGCGTCCGACCGGGCGCATGCGGTGGCGCTCGGGTTTCGGTGGGGTCTCGTTCGTTAAGGGCTCGGTTCCGAAGAGCTCGGTCCTACAGGCTGTCGCTTTGGTGCGGGCTGTTCGTGGCTGGTCGCGCAGTTCCTCGCGCCCCTGAAAGGGCGCGGTTGCGAGGTTGGTTGAACAGCCCTGTCGGCGCCCCGCTGCCCGTTTCGGCGCGGATGCCGCATCCTTGAGGTGTGGAGTCTCTCGGGGACGAGTCGGTCGAGCGGAAGGGGAGGGTGCAAGGGATGAGTTCCGGCGCACCAGCTCATAACGCTTCGGCACACAACATCGGACGCGGTGCCACGGACCGCACGGCCGCAAGGCACCATGGACCGATGCGCGACGACGAGGCGGCCGGGGCCGCAGGGGCGATCGGTGCACTCGTCCATCGCGCCGTCGACGGGGACGAGCAGGCCACGCACGACCTGCTCGCCCATGTCCACCCCCTCGCGCTTCGCTACTGCCGCACCCGTCTGTCCCGCCTGCCGGGCGACGCCCGGCACTTCGTGGAGGACCTCGCGCAGGAGGTCTGCGTCGCCGTCCTGCTCGCGCTGCCGCGCTACCGGGACACCGGACGCCCCTTCGAGGCCTTCGTCTTCGCCATCGCCGCGCACAAGGTCGCCGACCTGCAGCGCGCGGCGATGCGGCACCCCGGCTCGACCGCGGTCCCGTCGGACGAGATGCCGGAGCGGCCGGACGACTCGCTCGGCCCGGAGGAGCGCGCGCTGCTCAGCAGTGACGCCGAATGGGCCAAGAAACTCATGGCCAACCTGCCGGAGAACCAGCGCGAACTGCTGCTCCTGCGCATCGCCGTCGGCCTCACGGCCGAGGAGACCGGCCAGATGTTGGGAATGTCACCCGGAGCGGTGCGGGTGGCACAGCACCGGGCACTGAGCCGGCTGCGGGCGCTCGCGGAGCAGTAGGCCTGCGGAGGGCGCGGGCTCGCGGAACGCTGGGGCCCGCGAGGCAGGGGGCTCGCGGAGCGTGGGGCCCGCGGGGGTCCGGGGCTTTGCCTGAACAGTCCGGCTGCCGGTTGCGTACGAACATACGAAGCCGGGGGCGGACGTAACCGTGGAATGTGGGACCGGTGGTTCCCGTTAGCATGGACATCCGCACCGATCAAGGCCATTTGGGGAAGGTGTCATGACTGCGAACGTCGACGGAGTGCCCGGAAAATTCGCGACACTCGGGCTGACCTACGACGACGTGCTGCTGCTGCCGGGAGCGTCCGAGGTGCTCCCCAACGCGGTCGACACCTCGTCGCGCATCTCCCGCAACGTGCGGGTGAACATCCCGCTGCTGTCGGCGGCGATGGACAAGGTGACCGAGTCCCGGATGGCGATCGCGATGGCCCGCCAGGGCGGCGTCGGCGTGTTGCATCGCAACCTGTCCATCGAGGACCAGGTCAACCAGGTCGACCTCGTGAAGCGCTCCGAGTCCGGCATGGTCACCGACCCGATCACGGTGCACCCGGACGCGACGCTGGCCGAGGCCGACGCGCTGTGCGCCAAGTTCCGCATCAGCGGTGTCCCCGTGACGGACGGCAACGGCAAGCTGCTCGGCATCGTCACCAACCGCGACATGGCCTTCGAGACCGACCGCTCCCGTCAGGTGCGCGAGGTCATGACCCCGATGCCGCTGGTCACCGGGCACGTCGGCATCTCCGGCAGCGATGCCATGGGTCTGCTGCGCCGCCACAAGATCGAGAAGCTTCCCCTGGTCGACGACGCGGGTGTCCTCAAGGGCCTCATCACCGTCAAGGACTTCGTCAAGGCCGAGCAGTACCCCGGTGCCGCCAAGGACTCCGAGGGCCGGCTGATCGTCGGTGCCGCCGTCGGCGCCAGCCCCGAGGCACTGGAGCGGGCTCAGGCCCTGGCCGAGGCCGGTGTGGACTTCCTGGTCGTCGACACCTCGCACGGCCACAACAGCAACGCCCTCAGCTGGATGTCGAAGATCAAGTCGAGCGTGCGCGTCGACGTGATCGGCGGCAACGTCGCCACCCGTGACGGCGCCCAGGCGCTCATCGACGCCGGTGTCGACGGCATCAAGGTCGGTGTCGGCCCCGGCTCGATCTGTACGACCCGAGTGGTCGCCGGCATCGGCGTCCCGCAGGTCACCGCCATCTACGAGGCCTCCCTCGCCGCCCGGCCGGCCGGCATCCCGCTGATCGGCGACGGCGGCCTGCAGTACTCCGGCGACATCGGCAAGGCGCTGGCCGCCGGCGCCGACACGGTGATGCTGGGCTCGCTGCTCGCCGGCTGCGAGGAGTCGCCCGGCGAGCTGCAGTTCATCAACGGCAAGCAGTTCAAGTCGTACCGGGGCATGGGTTCGCTCGGCGCGATGCAGTCCCGCGGCCAGGCCAAGTCCTTCTCCAAGGACCGCTACTTCCAGGCCGAGGTGTCCTCCGACGACAAGCTCGTGCCCGAGGGCATCGAGGGCCAGGTGCCCTACCGCGGTCCGCTGGCCAACGTCCTGCACCAGCTCGTCGGCGGTCTGCGCCAGACCATGGGCTATGTGGGTGCCGCCTCCATCGACGAGATGGAGACCAAGGGCCGCTTCGTCCGGATCACCTCGGCGGGCCTCAAGGAGAGCCACCCGCACGACATCCAGATGACGGTCGAGGCGCCGAACTACAGCCGCAAGTAGTCGCCGGACTCGTGAAGGGGCGGTCCCGGAGCATCCGGGGCCGCCCTTGTCGTACCCGTCGGCGATACTGGAAGACGCTGAAACGCAGAGGGAAAGGCCACAGACGTGACTGAGATCGAGATCGGGCGCGGCAAGCGCGGCCGGCGGGCGTATGCCTTCGACGACATCGCCGTCGTCCCCAGCCGCCGTACGCGGGACCCGAAGGAGGTCTCGATCGCCTGGCAGATCGACGCCTACCGCTTCGAGCTGCCCTTCCTGGCCGCTCCCATGGACTCGGTCGTCTCCCCGGCCACCGCGATCCGCATCGGCGAGCTCGGCGGCCTCGGTGTGCTGAACCTCGAAGGGCTGTGGACGCGGTACGAGGATCCGCAGCCGCTGCTCGACGAGATCGTCGAGCTGAACGTGGACGCCGCGACCCGCCGCCTCCAGGAGATCTACACGGCTCCCATCAAGGAGGAGCTGATCGGGCAGCGCATCAAGGAGGTGCGCGACTCGGGCGTGGTCACCGCCGCCGCGCTCTCCCCGCAGCGCACGGCGCAGTTCTCCAAGGCCGTGGTCGACGCGGGCGTGGACATCTTCGTCATCCGCGGTACGACGGTCTCGGCGGAGCACGTGTCGGGCTCGCACGAGCCGCTGAACCTGAAGCAGTTCATCTACGAACTCGACGTCCCGGTGATCGTCGGCGGCTGCGCCACGTACACCGCGGCCCTGCACCTGATGCGCACCGGCGCGGCGGGTGTGCTCGTCGGCTTCGGTGGCGGCGCCGCGCACACCACGCGCAACGTGCTGGGCATCCAGGTCCCCATGGCCACCGCGGTCGCCGACGTGGCCGCCGCCCGCCGGGACTACATGGACGAGTCCGGCGGCCGGTACGTGCACGTGATCGCGGACGGTGGTGTCGGCTGGTCCGGCGACCTGCCCAAGGCGATCGCCTGCGGCGCGGACTCGGTGATGATGGGCTCCCCGCTGGCCCGCGCGACCGACGCGCCGGGCCGGGGCAACCACTGGGGCATGGAGGCGGTCAACGAGGAGTTGCCCCGCGGCAAGAAGGTCGACCTCGGCACGGTCGGCACGATCGAGGAGGTCCTGGCCGGCCCCTCCCACACCCCCGACGGCTCGATGAACTTCTTCGGCGCCCTCCGCCGCGCCATGGCCACCACCGGCTACAGCGAACTCAAGGAGTTCCAGCGGGTCGAGGTCACGGTGGCGGACTCACAGCACAAGCGGTAGTCCGTAGGGCGCGGCCCCTACGACGGAAGGGGGCCGGTCACCTGGTGAGGTGACCGGCCCCCTTCGTGCTGTCCGGGTGCTCGTGGCGCGGGGCGCGTGACGTGGTGCGGGGGGCGCACGGTTGCCTTCGAGGCGAAGAGGGCTGGCCAGCGGGGTGCCGGGCGATAACGTCCGTGTCGGCGCTCCAGGTCTGCGGAGCGCCCCCTTCCAAGGACATCGTTCCGGACCCCGGCCCTCGGGGCCCGGCCCGAGTTCCGACGGACCGCCTACCGGGTCTCTGGGCGGTGTCGTGGAAGGGGGCGCCCATGGGACGCCACCGCAAGCCCACTCGCTGGGATCGGATCCGTCTTCGGACGGTGAAGTGCCGGAGGAGGTGAATCTTGCGGCTTTTCGGATGGTGAGCGGCCGCCCCCACAAGACCTAGGGGCGGACACCCGTGATCCATCAGGAGCCTGCCGCAGTGACCCCTGCGGTGGGCTCCACCTGCTTCGTACGGTACCCGTGGCGCGCGCCCTGTGCCACCAGCCTCCGGAGTTCGCGGTGTTCCGCGCGCCCCCGTTCACAACCGGTGCGCCGCCCCCGTCGGGGTCGCTCCGCAGGTGTCGAGGAGGAGTTGGGCCTTTACCGAGAGGCCCTGGAGGTCGTACGTGCGGTGGTGTTGGAGGAGGATCGTCAGGTCGGCTTCGGCGGCGGCTTCGTAGAGGGAGTCGGCGCGGGGGACCGGGCGGTCCAGGACGCTCCAGGACGGGACGTGCGGGTCGTGGTAGCTGACGGAGGCGCCGAGTTCCATCAAGCGGACGGCGATCTCGCGGGCGGGGGTGGCCTGTTGGTCGGCGAGGTCGGGTTTGTAGGTGACGCCCAGGAGGAGGACGCGGGCGGCGCGGGCCGACTTGCCGTGTTCGTTGAGGAGGGCCGCGGCGCGCTGGATGACGTAGCGCGGCATCTGGGTGTTGACCTGCTGGGCCAGTTCGACCATGCGCAGGGTGCGGCCGGCGTGGCCGGTCAGGTCCTGGGGGACGGCGTGGCCACCGACGCCGGGGCCGGGGCGGAAGGCGTGGAAGCCGAAGGGCTTGGTCTCCGAGCAGCGGATGACGTCCCAGAGGTCGACGCCCAGGTCGTGGCAGAGGACGGCCATCTCGTTGACGAGCGCGATGTTGACGTGCCGGAAGTTGGTCTCCAGGAGCTGCACGGTCTCCGCCTCGCGCAAGCCACGCGCGCGTACCACCTTGTCGGTGAGACGCCCGTAGAACGCGGCGGCCGACTCGGTGCACGCGGGCGTGAGGCCGCCGATCACCTTCGGGGTGTTGGCCGGGGTGAAGTCGCGGTTGCCGGGATCCACCCGGCTGGGGGAGTACGCGAGGTGGAAGTCGCGGCCCGCGCGGAGTCCTGAGCCGGCTTCCAGGATCGGGCGCAGGATCGTCTCCGTGGTGCCCGGGTGCACGGGCGACTCCAGGATCACGGTGGTGTGCGGGCGCAGCTGCGCGGCGAGCGTGCGGGCGGCCGTCTCCACCGGGGTGAGGTCGAGGCCGCCGTCGGCGCCGCGCGGGGTGGGCACACAGATGACCGCGGTGCGTACGCGGCCCAGCTCGGCCGGGCTGGTCGCGTGCCGGAAGCCCCCCGAGAGCATCCGGCGCAGTTCGGCGGGGCTGAGCGAGCCGGGCTCGGGCCCGGTCCGGTAGCCGAGCGTGGAGATGCCGGCGGCGACGGCGGCCTGGGCCAGCGGCAGGCCGAACGGGCCGAGTCCGATGACGGCGAGATCTGCGGGCATGGCGTGGGCCGTCCTTCCCAGTAACCGAAGCGGGACAGGTGCGCAAGCCCTGTGGACAGAACGAGCGAGCGCAATGTCAGACTAGGAGTAAATATGACCGATATGCGGGATTGGTCGGCTGTGTTTTCCGGTCGGCCCATGAATGTTGTCCACAGGCTGGGGGCGAGTGGTGGCTGAAGTTGGGCAACACGGTCAGAATTTGGGCAGGAGGGGACGTAGGAATGCGGGCAGGGGGGAGTAGGGAACGGAAACGGGCTTCGCCCGACGGGTGCGGCCGGCGCTACCGAAAGCGGAAAGCGGGAGGCAGCTGTGAGGACAGCGACACTGGGGCCGGCGCAGCGGGCCGAGTCACTGGCGGGAATGGCCGAGCGCGAGCTGGACGTGCTGGTGGTGGGTGGCGGTGTGGTCGGCGCGGGCACCGCCCTTGACGCCGTGACCCGCGGCCTGTCGACGGGCCTGGTCGAGGCCCGCGACTGGGCCTCGGGCACGTCCAGCAGGTCCAGCAAGCTCATCCACGGCGGCCTGCGCTACCTGGAGATGCTCGACTTCGCCCTCGTACGGGAAGCGCTCAAGGAGCGCGGGCTGCTCCTTGAGCGGCTCGCCCCGCACTTGGTGAAGCCGGTGGCGTTCCTGTACCCGCTCCAGCACAAGGGCTGGGAGCGCCTGTACGCCGGCTCGGGCGTCGCGCTCTACGACGGCATGTCGATGGCCCGCGGACACGGCCGCGGTCTGCCCACGCACCGGCACCTGAGCCGCCGTCACGCCCTGCGCGTGGCACCCGCGTTGAAGAAGGACGCGCTGGTCGGAGCGTTGCAGTACTACGACGCCCAGATGGACGACGCCCGTTACGTGGCCACCCTGGTGCGCACCGCGTCGTCGTACGGCGCGAAGGTCGCCAACCGCGCGCGCGTGACGGCCTTCCTGCGCGAGGGCGAACGGGTCGTCGGCGCGCGCGTGCAGGACGTCGAGGCGGGCGGCGAGTACGAGATCCGCGCCAAGCAGATCGTGAACGCGACGGGCGTGTGGACCGACGACACCCAGGCGCTCGTGGGGGAGCGGGGCCAGTTCCACGTCCGCGCCTCCAAGGGCATCCACCTCGTCGTGCCGAAGGACCGCATCAACTCCTCCACCGGCCTGATCCTGCGCACCGAGAAGTCCGTCCTGTTCGTCATCCCCTGGGGCCGGCACTGGATCGTCGGTACGACGGACACCGACTGGGACCTCGACAAGGCGCACCCGGCCGCGTCCAGCGCGGACATCGACTACCTCCTGGAGCACGTGAACTCGGTGCTCGCGGTCCCGCTGACCCGGGACGACGTGCAGGGTGTCTACGCGGGGCTGCGCCCGCTGCTGGCCGGCGAGTCCGACGCCACCAGCAAGCTGTCGCGCGAGCACACCGTGGCGCATCCGGTGCCGGGTCTCGTCGTCGTGGCGGGCGGCAAGTACACGACGTACCGGGTGATGGCCAAGGACGCGGTCGACGAGGCGGTGCACGGACTCGACATGCGCGTCGCCGAATGCGTCACCGAGGACGTGCCGCTGATCGGGGCGGAGGGCTACCGGGCACTGTGGAACGCGCGGGCACGGATCGCGGCCCAGACCGGCATCCATGTGGTGCGCGTGGAGCACCTGTTGAACCGGTACGGGTCGATGGCGGAGGAACTCCTCGACCTCATCGCAGGCGACTCCTCGCTCGGCGAACCCCTCCAGGCCGCCGACGACTATCTGCGCGCCGAAGTCGTCTACGCGGCCTCGCACGAGGGCGCCCGGCACCTGGACGACGTGCTGACCCGGCGCACGCGCATCTCGATCGAGACGTTCGACCGCGGGACGCGCAGCGCCCGTGAGGCGGCGGAGCTGATGGCGCCGGTCCTCGGTTGGGACAAGGACCAGATCGAGCGCGAGGTCGAGCACTACGAGAAGCGGGTGGAGGCCGAGCGGGAGTCCCAGCGCCAGCCCGACGACCTCACGGCGGACGCGGCGCGGCTGGGGGCCCCGGACATCGTGCCGCTGTAGGACGGACGCCGGGCGGGATGCCCGTGCCGGGCTGCGGCCCTGCCGGCGGTCGTCGACAGGTGCTTTGCCGGGCGGTCCGCGGAGTTCCGCGGGCCGCCCGCGGTATCGGCGGTATCACTCGAACGAGTGTCGTGAACTGGGATCTTCGTTCGGAACCGGGTCGTTCTACGAGGTGCGGGGGCAGAACTCGGCGGCGAGCAACCGGGGTTCGAGGTCGGGGTCTGCGATCGCGGTCGTGTTCACGCGGAAGGTGAGGACACGACGGCCGTCGACGGTGGCAGCGGTGCGCACGTAGCTGCCGGAGATGCGTCCGTTGTGCCCCCACACCGTGGTGCCGCACGGCAGCTTCACCGGAAACAGGCCCATGCCGTACGAGCCGTGTGCGGCCCGGGTGTCACGCATCTCGCGCAGCCGGCGCGGGGGCAGCAGTTCACCGCCGAGCAGGGCCGCGTAGAAGCGGTTCAGGTCGGCGAGCGTGGTCACCAGCTCGCCCGCGGCGCCGGCCACCCGCGGGTCGAGTTCGGTGACGTCGGTTCCGTCGGCGGCGTAGGCGCGGCCGTGCGGGGAGGGGAGCGTGGTGCGGGAGCCGGGGAAGGAGGTGCCGGTCAGACCCAGCGGAGCGATGATGCGGCGCTCGGCCTCGGCGGCGTAGGAGCGGCCGGTGACCTGCCGGACGACCATGCCGAGCACGACGTAGTTCGTGTTGGAGTAGGCGAAGCGGCCGCGGCCGGCCGGGGAGTGGGTGAGTGCGAGGCGTACGGCCTGAACGGGGGTGAGGGGGACGGTGCCCGCGGTGTCGCGCGTGTAGTCGTACAGGCCGCTGGTGTGGGTGAGCAGGGCCCGCAGGGTCAGGGCGCGGCCGTCGTTGCCCGCGCCGCGGACGAGGCCGGGCAGGTGGTCCTCGACGGTGTCGGACAGGGACAGCCGGTGTTCGGCGGCCAGTTGGAGGACGACCGTCGCGATGAAGGTCTTCGTGACGCTGCCGGCGCGGAAGTGGTCGGCGCGGGAGATGCCGGTGCCTGCGGCGGCGTAGCGGGTGCCCGAGTCCTCCTGTGCGAGCAGTGCCGCGGCGGGGGTGCCGCCCTGGCGGACCAGGAGCGGGAGGAGGGTGTCCGTGGCGGGCGGTCGCCGCGGCTCGGGGGGAGAGGAGGCCGCCGGGGTCAGGGCGACGAGCGCCAGGGACACGAGGGACACAGGCAGGGCCAGTAGTGTCCGAAGCGGTGGCATCGCGGGTCCCGTCGTGGGTCCTTGCCGGTCCATCTTCGAACCGTGGCTGAACCATCCCTGGTTCGTCGCTGGTTCGTCTCTGGTCCGTCTGTGGTGGGGCCCATCATGCAGGGCGGGCGGGGGCCGGGTTCAAGGGGGCCCGGGTTGAGCGGAACGGGCGGTTCCGTTGGGTGGGTTCGGGGGTTCGGGGTACGCGGAGTTCGGGGTCGGGGGTGCTGGAGTGCCGGGCTCGGAGTCTTGAGATGCGGGGCTTCGGGTGCTTTGTTACTGCGGGTTCGGGTGGCTGGAAGTCAGGGTTCCGCATGCGTGGGGTTTTTGGGGCAGGTGTTCGGGTCCGGGTGGGGCGTCAGAGGCACCCTGGGCGTAGGGCACTTGTCGGGTGAGGGACAATGGAGGCTCTGTCAGGGCGGGTTGCATGAGGGGACGCATGTCGGAGGCGGAGCGGGCGGGCACATCTCGCCAGGACACTCGTCAGGACAAGAGCGAGCGTCTTCTCGCCGGGCGGTACCGCCTGGGAGGAGTGCTCGGCCGCGGAGGCATGGGCACGGTCTGGCGGGCCGAGGACGAAACCCTGGGCCGGACGGTCGCGGTCAAGGAGTTGCGGTTCCCGTCGAGCATCGACGACGAGGAGAAACGGCGGCTGATCACGCGGACGCTGCGCGAGGCCAAGGCGATCGCGCGGATCCGCAACAACAGCGCGGTGACGGTCTTCGACGTGGTCGACGAGGACGACCGGCCGTGGATCGTGATGGAGCTCGTCGAGGGCAAGTCGCTCGCCGAGGTCATCCGGGAGGACGGCCTGCTGGAGCCGAAGCGGGCCGCCGAGGTCGGTCTCGCGATACTCGACGTGCTGCGTTCGGCGCACCGCGAGGGCATCCTGCACCGTGACGTGAAGCCGTCGAACGTGCTGCTGGAGTCCGACACCGACCGTGTCGTGCTCACTGACTTCGGTATCGCCCAGGTCGAGGGCGACCCGTCCATCACCTCGACCGGCATGCTCGTCGGCGCGCCCTCCTACATCTCCCCCGAGCGGGCGCGCGGGCACAAGCCCGGTCCGGCGGCCGACCTGTGGTCGCTGGGCGGGTTGCTGTACGCGGCAGTTGAGGGTGCGCCGCCGTACGACAAGGGTTCCGCGATCGCGACCCTCACCGCGGTGATGACCGAGCCGTTGGAGGACCCGAAGAACGCGGGGCCACTGAAGGACGTCATCTATGGCCTGCTCACCAAGGATCCGGCGCAGCGACTCGACGACGCGGGTGCGCGGCGGATGCTCAACGCGGTGATCCACGCGCCCGAGCCGAAGGCCGAGCCGGAGCCGTCGGCCGACGCGACCAGGGTCGTGCCGCTGCCTGAGCAGCCCGACAGGCGGCGGGGCAGGGGGAGTTCGGGTTCGACGGGGTCCGGCGGCAAGCGTGGCGAGGAGGCCGCGGAGAAGCTGCGCGGGGCGTTCCGTTCCGTGAAGAAGGCGGCGGTGGCGGCCGGAGCCGCCGGGTCGGCTGCCGCGGCGCGGACCAAGTCGGGGAGTGGGGCGGAGGGTTCTCGGACGGACAGCGGGGCCGGGCCGGCTGCCGCGACGCGGGCCGGCACCGGGGCAGGGACTGGGAGCGGGGCTGGGGGCGGGACTGGTACCGGGACCGGGGTCCGTGATGACCGTGCCGGTGGGGCGGGTGTCGGTGGGGCGGCCGGGGCGGTGGCTTCGTCGGGTCCTACGGCTCCTACAGGTTCTACGGCTCCTGCAGGTTCTACGGCTCCCGCAGGTTCTACTGCTTCTGCGGGTTCGACGACTCCCGTGGCGCCCGTGACTCCTTCGGCGCCGGCCGTTCCTGCGGCTCCCAAGGCTCCTCCCGTGTCCGGTGGTTCGGCCTCCCGGGGTTCTTCCGGCGAGGCCTCGACAACGTCGTCGCCGTCTTCAGGGGTGTCCCCTTCCTCGGCCTCTTCGACTTCTTCAGCGGCCTCGGGGGCCAACTCCCAGGCCGGTGGGCGGAGTTCGGGGTGGCCCGTGATGACGCCGCCGGATCTGCCGCCGCGGTCGGTGCCGAGGGCGCCGATCACGGACGTGGTGCCGAGGCGGACGCTGGTGATCATCGCGCTGGTCGTGGTGCTCGCCGTGCTCGCGGTCGTGCTGGCCTTCACGCTCGGTGGGGACGACGACGGCGGTTCGAAGGGCGGCAGGAGCGAGGGCGGGAAGGCCGTCGCGAGTACGGGTGCGAGCGCGAAGGCGAGCACGGGTTCCGGGCCGGGGGACAGCACCGAGGAGGACGCGAGCGCCGGCAAGGACGCGGACGGGTCCTCCTCGGGGAAAACCGATTCCGGGGGCTCGGCGAACGCGTCCGAGAGTGCGAACGCGTCCGGTGACGGGTCGAGTTCGGGCGCTTCGGGCGGGTCGTCGTCCGGCGGTGGCGCCGCCGTGAAGTCGACGCACAAGGGCAGCCAGGGGTACTCGATCGGGCTGCCCGCGGGGTGGAAGTACACGTCCTCGGATGACGCGGGGGACCGGTTCACGGGCCCCGACGGGCAGAAGCTGCTGGTCGCCTGGACGACCACGCCCAAGGGCGACGCGGTCGCCGACTGGAAGAACCAGGAGCGCTCCATGACGCGCTCGCAGTACACGAGGATCCGAATAGAGAAGGTGGACTACCGCGGCTGGAACACGGCCGACTGGGAGTTCACCTACGTGGACGGCGGCACCAAGTACCGGACGATCGACCGGGGGTTCGTGGTGAACAGCAGTCTCGGGCACGCGCTGATGTACACGGCGAAAGCCGCGAACTGGGACAGTGACCTCCGCAAGGCCACATGGCAGACCCTCACGACGTCGTTCGAACCCAAATCGTGAACTGACTGGCCCGCGTTTGGGGCGTGAGATCTGGCATCCCCTCTTTGCGAGTTGCCTCCGGCACGTATCGTGAAGGTTCGCGGACCGTACGCATCCGGGTATGCGTCGGAACGGGACGCGAGACGAACGGAATTGACCGACCGGGCGGCTGGGGGAGGCAACGTGGACGACTATGCGGGACGGGTCCTCGCCGACCGCTACCGCCTGCCGCTGCCGCCTTCCGACGAGTACGAACTGACCGAGACCCGCGCCTTCGACACCTACAGCGGACAGGAAGTCCTCGTCCGGCAGGTGCCGTTGCCGGAGGTCGTCGAGGCCGAGGTGCTCGACGACCAGGGGCTGCCCGAGGGGTTCACGGCGCGGGACCGCGGTGCGCGCCGGCCCCAGACGCGTGGCGAGCCGCGGCGGCCCACCGATCCGGCCGTGCGGCGCGCGGTCGATGCCGCGCAGGCCGCGGCCCGGATCCCCGACCACCCACGGCTCGACCAGGTCTTCGACGTGTTCGCCGAGGGCGGGTCGCTGTGGATAGTGAGCGAGTTGGTGCCCGCGAGGCCGCTGGCCGCACTGCTCGCCGAGAAGCCGCTGACGCCGTACCGGGCGGCCGAGGTCGCCTCCGACGTCCTCATGGCGCTGCGGGTACTGCACGCGCACGGTTGGGTGCACCGGAACATCACCGTGCGCACGGTGCTCGTCTGCGACGACGGCCGCGTGATGCTGACCGGGCTCGCGGTGGGTGCCGCGGAGGAGGCGCTGTGCGGGTACGACCCGGTGCCGGCGGCGGATGACGACGGTGTGGATGCGGGCGGCGCTGCCGGGGGTGTCGGCAGTGGTGGTGGGGCTGGGGCGCCGGGTGCGGCCGGGCTCCGGCGCGGTCCCGAGCACGGGCAGGGAATTGGGCTTGGGCAGGGCCAGGGCCAGGGGCCGGGGCAGAGGGCCGGAGCGGGACAGGGACTCGGCGGCTCCGGCGGGTCCGTAGGCCAGGGATTCGCGGGCGCCGGTGGGCCGGCGGGTGGGCCTGGGGGTTCCGCTGGGAGTGGTCGTGGTGCCGGTGTCGGTGCCTTAGGAGTGGGCAACTCCCCGGCGGCTACGGGCGTTTCGGGGAGTCCGGGTGGTCCGGGTGGCGCCGGGGGTGTTGATCCCGAGGCCGCTCGGCGTGCCGCCATCAACGCGCGTGCGGCGGGCGGGTTGCCGCCCGCCGGGACGGAGACGGCGGCCAACGGGACCGGGGCGTCCGGCGCCCTCGCGCCGAAGGCGCTGGAAGGCGGCGGTGACATACGGGCCGCGCGGGCCGGGGCGATCGCGGCGTATCGGGCCGGTGCCCGTGCCGCGGCCCGGGTTCAGGAGGCGCAGCAGCACGGCCGGGCGGCCCTGCCAGGTGCCCGGTCGGCGCCCGAGGTCGGGCCCGGCTCGCAGGCCAACGGCTCGGCACAGGCGTACCCCTCCGGAAGCGGCGTGGAGAGCGGGCCCGGTGCGGTGACGCCGCCGGGTCAGATCGCCGACCCTTATGGCGTCGGCACCTCCTGGCACGGTGCGACGCCTCGGGGGGCCACTCCGGTGACGGAGGGGCAGGATCGTACGGCGCTGCCGCCCGGCGGCGAACCGGGCGGCGACTTCGGCGGTGACGACGCGGGCACCTATCCCGGCGGAGTCCCGGGCGCCCACCCTGGCGGAGTCCCTGGCGCCCACCCTGGCGGAGTCCCTGGCGGAGCAACTGGTACCCACCCCGGCGAAGCCTCCGGCGGCACCGTCGGTGAAGGCCCCTCCGCCTACGCGTCAGGTCCCGGCACAGGCGCCGGCCCCGGCTTCAGCATGCCCCTCGCACCCGGCGCTCCCGCCCCCGGCCTGGGGGCGGCTCCCGCTACGGGCGTTCCGACGCCCGGTTCCCCCGGTTTCGGCGAACCGCCCATGACCGGGCCGGGTCGGCGCGGGCCCGGCGTACCCGGCCAGCCCGGTTTCGGCGCCGGCCCGGACACGTCCGGCCGCCCCGACTCCCGGTCGGGTGCTCACGGCGTGGCCGGACCTGGCTCTCACCCTGGTCACCCCGGTCACCCCGGCTACCAGGGCGCCCATCGCGGGGCCCCCGGCCCGGCAAGCCCCGGCGGTCCGGTCCAGCCGGCTTCAGGGGCCGCCGCCCTTCCCTCCGCGGGACACACCGCGCCCGATTTCGGGGCGCACGGTCACTCCGCCCAGGGTCTCCAGGCTTCCGGCGCCGCCCAGCGCCCCCACCCACCGAACCGTTGGGACGACCTCCGCGCCGATGTTCCGCTCGTTCGGCGTGGGCCCGCCACGCCGCTCGCCGCCGAGCGGGCGCGGCAGGCTCGGATGGCCGTGGTGGGGCCGGTGACCGAGCGGTGGGCGCCGGAGCAGGCCGGGCCCGTGCACGAGAACTGGCAGCTGGCCGCGCCGATCGGGCCCGCCACCGACCTGTGGGCCCTGGGGGCGTTGCTGTACCGGGCCGTGCAGGGGCATGCGCCGTATCCGGAGGAGTCGACGGCCGAGTTGGTGCAGATGGTGTGCGCCGAGCCGCCGGCCTTCGCGGAGGAGTGCGGTCCGCTGCGGCCGGTCGTCGAGTCGTTGCTGCGGCAGGATCCGACCGAGCGGCTGGAGTTCGAGGAACTCCGGGGCTGGCTGCGGTCGTTGGTGCGGTCCGCGCCCGAGGCCGAGGCCGGGGTCAACGTGGTGGCCGCGCCGCCTGCCGACTCCAGCCGGCTGCCCATCGTGCGCCGACGGGGCGAGCTGGTGCGCAGGCGCCGTGCCGGGCTGCCCGCGACCTCCCCGCACGGGCGGCACAAGCGGGCCAAGACGGAGGCGAAGTCGCCGCGTCACCTCGGCCGCACCCTCCTGCTGCTGATACTGCTTCTGCTGGCCGGGGCCGTCGCGTACGCCCTGATGTTCATGCCGAAGTCCGGCGACGACGGCGCGGCCGGCGGTGACCGGACCGGGGCCGCGGGGGAGGCCAGTCCCGAGCCGAAGCGGTCGGACGTGACCGCGAGCAGCGAGCCGCGGCCGGACCAGACCTCGCCCCAGCCGGAGAAGACGCCTTCGAAGTCGGCGTCGGCAAGCGGCAGTGAGACGGCGAGCGGGCCCGATGTCGGTGCCGGGTTCACCCTGCGCAAGGACCCCGAGGGTTTCCAGGTCGCCGTGGCCAAGGGCTGGACCCGGACGCCCAGGAACTCCTGGAACCAGGTGGTGTACTCGCACGGCGACTTCGAGCTCATCCTCGTGCCCGGCCGCGACGGCGCGGTGACCTACGGCAGCGACCCGATGGCGTACCAGCGGGACACGGAGCACGAGTTGCAGCCGTACCGCACCTCCAGCTGGGCCACCGCCACCGGGCTCAAGACGATCACCGTGGGCGAACGGGAGATGGCCGAGGGGCAGTTCACCTGGAGCGACGACGCGGGGCGCGACCTCTTCGTACGGAATCTCGCGATTCTGATCAACGGGCGGTACCACGTGGTGCAGGTGCGGGGGCCCGAGTCGGAGCGGGACGAGGTGACACGGCTGTACGAGCAGGCGTCGGCCACCTATCAGTTCACCCGCTGACCTCTCGTTCACGTCACCGGCTGGCCTCCACTTGTGAACAGTCCGTGAAAGGCCCGATCGGTTCACTCCGCGGCCCAGAAGCGACAACCGTCACAGTGCGGTTTCCTTGGGACCCCCCTGGTTCCCTGGACGCGGACCGGTCCTTAGTCTGAGCCTGTCAAGACCATTGCGGGGCAACGTGAATCAGATGCAGGGCCAACTCGTCGCCGGCCGTTACCGGCTCGCCGAGTCGATCGGCAGCGGCGGCATGGGCCGCGTGTGGCGCGCGCATGACGAGGTGCTGCACCGGGCCGTCGCGATCAAGGAGTTGACCGCCGCGCTCTACGTGTCCGAGGGCGACCAGGAGCGGCTGCTCGCGCGGACCCGGGCCGAGGCGCGGGCCGCCGCGCGGATCAACAACTCCGCGGTCGTCACCGTGCACGACGTGCTGGAACACGACGGCCGGCCGTGGATCGTGATGGAGCTCGTCGAGGGCTACTCGCTGGCCGACGCGGTCAAGGAGCGCGGGCGGATCGAGTCCGCCGAGGCCGCCCGGATCGGCCTGTGGGTGCTGCGGGCGCTGCGCGCCGCGCACACCGCCGGTGTCCTGCACCGCGATGTGAAGCCTGGAAACGTACTCATCGGGCACGACGGGCGCGTGCTCCTCACCGACTTCGGCATCGCCCAGATCGAGGGCGACTCGACGATCACCCGCACCGGCGAGGTCGTCGGCTCGGTCGACTACCTCGCCCCCGAGCGTGTCCGCGGCCACGACCCGGGCCCCGCCTCCGACCTGTGGGCGCTGGGCGCCACGTTGTACACGGCGGTGGAGGGCAGGTCGCCGTTCCGCCGCACGTCGCCGCTGTCCACGATGCAGGCGGTCGTCGAGGAGGAGGCCGCCGAGCTGCATCACGCCGGTCCGCTCGCGCCGGTCATCACCGCGCTGCTGCACAAGGACCCGGCTCTACGGCCCGGTGCGGACCAGGCCGAGCACATGCTCGCGCAGGCGGCCGAGGGGCGGCGGCCGCGAGCCGCGGAGGAGTGGCTGCCGACCCAGCAAGTGGGCGCGCGGCACGGCGAGTTCGCGGAGGGCTTCGGTTCGGGCTCGGGTGCGACGTACCAGTCGGCGACCGGGGGTGCGACGCCGTACCCGCCGATCACCCACCACACGCCTGCCGTCCCCGTCGTGGCCCCTGCGCCCGCACCGGTGAAGCGGCGCCGGCTCCGTTCGGTCGCCCTGGTCGTCGTCCTCGCCGCGCTCGTCGGCGGGGGCGTCGCGGTCGCGCTGGAGCACTTCGGCACGGGCGGCGACGGCGACTCCGGCTCCGCCTCGCCGACTCCGAGTGCCAGTGCCAGTGCCACGCCGAGCGGCGGGGGTGGTCAGGGGGCGGTTCCCGACGGCTGGGAGCGCCACGACGACCCGGTGGGCTTCAGCGTCTCCCTGCCCAAGGGATGGAAGCGGTCCGTCTCCATCGACCAGGACGGCCTCCAGCAGGTCGACTACTCGCCCGACAAGGGCAAGCACCTCGTGCGGGTCGCCGTCGACACCGCGCCGGACTTCAGCACCTCGTACGCGCACATGAAAGACCTGGACCAGCGGGTCTCGGCGCGGCTGGTGGACTACCGGCGGCTGAGCCTCAAGGAGGAGCTCTTCCGCGACCAGCCGGGCGTGCGCTGGGAGTACGCGTGGAACGCGCTGGCCAACGACGCGCCCCACTACTTCCCGGGGCCCTACCGCGCGATCGACGTCGGGTACATGGACAGCAAAGGCACGGAGTACGCCATCTACGAGGCCTCGCCGGCCGCCGACTGGGCCACCACCCGCAAGCAGTTCGACGTGATCCTGCGGAGTTTCCAGGAGGGGTGACCGGCGCGGCCTCGTGCGCCACGGGGGTTCAGGCGTAGTCGGTGCAGGAACGGACTGTCGTGCTTCCTTCGATGACCGCCACCTGGGCGCCGATGTAGTCGAGGCTATCGCCCGTGGGATTCGCGTAGGTGCTGAAGGAGATGGTCGTTCCATTTCCGTCAACGTCGGAATGCCAGGGCCATTCCGTTACATATCCAGTGCCATCATCTATCGAAACGAGTCGAATGCCCACGTGGTGACCATCGGCGGCGTTGTCCTTGACCCAACCGCTGATGTCCACATAGGAGGACGTCCAGTTGGAGAACGTGAGGCTCCCGGACGCGCCGGTCACCGAGCACGCGGCCACGCCACTCGCCGCGCTGGCATCGGTCACTGTGGTCGTGGCGAATATCGCCGCCGCCGCGACGCCCGTGACGGAAAGGCGCTTCAATGTGTTTCCCATGAGGGAAAGATAAGGCTTTCCCGGTTCACGTGACCACATGATTCCAGCCGTCCGTTCTGCCTTGCATGGGGGCGTATGGACCACCTGTTTGCCACGTTTTATCTTCGTTTCAAAACCTGTCGTGGCTGAAAAATGATCACCCCCTTGAGGGCAGGCACACTTGGCCCGTCGCCGCCCCGGAGCCGGTTCGGCCGGTGCGGCATGATGGGGCGCATGGGGACCGAGGGGGCAGGCGTCCGCGTCATCGCGGGCCGCTACCGGCTGGAGTCGCGGCTGGGGCGCGGTGGCATGGGCGTGGTGTGGCGGGCGACCGACGAACTGCTCGGCAGGCAGGTGGCGGTCAAGGAGATACCGCTCGACCTCGACGAGACGCTCTCGGCGGAGGAGACCCGGCGCCAGCGCGACCGCACCCTGCGTGAGGGGCGTGCCGTGGCCCAGCTCCGCCACCCGCACATCATCGTCGTCCACGACGTCGTCGAGCAGGACGAACGCCCGTATCTCGTCATGGAGTTGATCGACGGTGGCTCGCTCGCCGACCGGATCTCCACGCGCGGCCCGGTCGACGCCCCCGAGGCCGCGCGGATCGGCATCGCCCTGCTGAGCGCGCTCGCCGCGGCGCACGCGGCCGGTGTCCTGCACCGTGACATCAAGCCCGCCAACGTCCTGCTGGGGTCCGAGGGCGACCGGATCGTCCTCACCGACTTCGGTATCGCGCAGGTAGCGGGCGCCACGACGCTCACCGAGACCGGGGCCTTCGTCGGCTCGCCCGAGTACACGGCACCGGAGCGGATGTCGGGGGCGCGGACCGGACCGGAGTCCGACCTGTGGTCGCTGGGCGCGCTGCTGTGCACGATCGTCAGCGGTGAATCCCCCTTCCGGCGCGACTCGTTGGGCGGCATCCTGCACGCCGTCGTCTTCGACGAGATCCGTCCGCCCGCACAGGCCGCGCCCCTGCTGCCCGTCGTACGGGGCCTGTTGGAGCGGGATCCGGACCGGCGGCTGGACGCGCCCCGGGCCGAGCGGATGCTGCGCGCCTATCTGGACACCGGCCGCACGCCCCGACTGCCGCCCGGTTACACGCCGACCCGGCCGGACACGCCCACCCCGGCACCCGCACCGACCCCTACCCCGTCCTCCCCGACGGTGGAGACCCGGCGCTCCACCCGGGGCGTACTGGTGGCCGCGCTGCTCGTCGCCGCGATGGCCGGGGCGGGGGTGTCGGCTGCGGCGCTGCTCATGAACGGCGACGGGGACGGAGGCGGCGGCGGGGTGCCGAAGAGTTCGGGGCCCGGGGTGTCGGTGAGCGCGACGACGGCGGCCGGTACGCCGACTTCGCACACGTCCGCCCCGAGTACGCCGGTGAGCGGTACGCCGACAGCCGGTACGCCGACGCCGAGCGCGCCCCGCGCTTCCTCCCCCGCGCCGACCGGCGGGACCCACGCCTCCGCCCCCTCCGGTTACCGCGTCGCGGACGACCCCGCCGGTTTCTCGCTCGCCGTGCCGGAGGGCTTCACACGCACGCCCCAGGGCGAGCGCGTCTTCTACATGTCGCCGGGGCAGACCTTCCGCCTCGGCATCAAGGTCGCCGAGCCCCAGGAGGGCGGCCCGCTCGGGGTGATGCGGCGCGCGGCGGCCAAGGGCCCGGACACGAACCCCGGTTACCACGACGGCCGGGTCACCGAGACCACGCACCATGAACTCCCGGCAGCCCTCTGGGAGTTCACCTGGAACGGCTTCAGCACGGCCGAGGGGCCCCGGCACACCTACGACCTGTGCTGGGAGGAGGACGGTCGGCTGTACGACGTGTGGGTGTCGGCGCCGGTCGGGAAGGTGCGGGAGGCGAAGGAGTACTTCGATGTCGCGGTGGACACGTTCGTCACGGCTCTGTGACCGCTGCGCCTTCTGTCTGGATGTGGAGCCGCGTGGCGCGATATGCATGGTGACATGAGCAGCAACGGGGGATCCGGGCACGGGCCCGACGACACGACGAGTTTTGTTCTGCAACCGCCCAACCCGGTCGCCGCGCATACGCAGGTCGTGCAGTCGGGCCAGGTGACACCGCCCCACCAGGCCGCGCCGCAGCAGACTGCGCCCCACCAGGCCGCCCCGCCGCAGGAGCCCGGCATCGGTCGTCTCATCGCCGGTCGCTACCGGCTGCTGGCCAAGCTCGGGCACGGTGGCATGGGGACGGTATGGCGGGCCAAGGACGAGACGGTGGACCGTGAGGTCGCCGTCAAGGAGCCCCGCGTCCCGGACACACTTCCCGAACGCGAACGCGCCAACGCCTTCGAGCGGATGCGTCGCGAGGCCCGCGCGGCGGCCCGCCTCGACCATCCGGCGGTCGTGAACGTCCACGATGTGGCCGTCGTGGACGGTCAGCCGTGGATCGTCATGGAGCTGGTGCACGGCCGTTCGCTCGGCGACGCCCTCCAGGAGGGCACGCTGGACGCCCGCGAGGCGGCCAGGATCGGCCTTGAGGTGCTCGGCGCGCTGGAGGCCGCGCACGCGGCGGGCATCCTGCACCGGGACGTGAAGCCGGACAACGTGCTCCTCGGCCGGCACGGCCGGGTCGTCCTCACCGACTTCGGCATCGCCCAGATCGAGGGCGAGACGAACCTGACGGACACCGGCGGCTTCGTCGGCTCGCCCGAATACATCGCCCCCGAGCGGGTGTTGGGCCAGCGCCCTGGCCCCTCCTCCGACCTCTGGTCGCTCGGCGTCGTCCTCTACGCGGCCACGGAGGGCGTCTCGCCGTTCCGTCGCAGCAACACCCCGGCGACGCTCCAGTCGGTCCTCAACGGCACGCCCGCGCCGCCCAGTTCGGCGTCCGGACCGCTGGCCGACGTGATAACCGGCCTCCTCCACAAGGACCCCGCACGCAGACCGAACGCCCCTCAGGTGAGGGCGCTGCTGGAGGAGACGGCGAACCCGACGACTCCCGCGCCCACACAGCCGGTTCAGGTCGTCACGCGGGACGGCGGGCGCAGGACGTGGCTCGCGTTCTGCGCGGGAGTCGCCGTGGCCGCCGTGGTGGCGGGGGCGTCGGCGTATGTGGCGGTCGCGGATCCGTTCGGGGGGTCGGGGGGCCTGCCGGATGGGTGGAAGAAGCAACACGTCCAGGATGTCGCGGCCACGGTGGCCACGCCGGACAGCTACCTCACGGCGCTGCCCGACCGGGAGAACGACAAGACCCACTGGGTCAGTTACAACGATCCGAGCGGCGCGATCCGGATCACCCTGGGCCTGGCGAAGAAGTCCGAGGACACCTCCGGCGACATCAAGGGCTCCTCGGCCGCCCAGATGTACGCCGACAACGACACGTTCAGGGAGAACGGCGAGTACGACCTCAACATGCCCGCCAACCCGAAGTCCGACCCGAAGCCGACGACGTACAAGAACAAGCCGGCCGCCGAGAACACGGTGGTCTTCCGGACCGACGACAGCCAGAACCCGCTCCCTCGCGAGGTGCGGGTCTTCTACTACAAGACCTCGGCCGGCGATCTGTACCGGCTCACCGTCAGCTACCCGGGCAAGGGCGACTTCACCGACCGCGGCCGCGAGGTGGCCCAGGCCGCGATCGACAACCTGGACATCGACCACCTCTGACCCGCCCTCACTCGGCACGCACCCCCGCCCGATACCTCCCCGGTGTCACCCCGAACTCCCGGCTGAACGCGTGCGAGAGGGCGTACGGCGTGCTGTACCCGGTCTCGCGGGCGACGGACGCCAACGGGACGTCGGTGTCCCGCAGCAGCGCCGCCGTGCGGGTCAGCCGCCACCACGTCAGGTACGCCATCGGCGGCCGCCCCACCAGCGCGGTGAACCGCCGGGCCAGCGTCGCCCGGGAGACGCCCGCCTCGGCGGCCAGCCGGTCGTTGGTCCAGGGCGCCGCCGGGTCCGAGTGCAGGGCCCGCAGCGCGGCCGTGGTCACCGGGTCGCTCAGCACCGCCGGCCACACACCCGTCGCCGCACCCGTCGCCATGCCCGTCTCCGCACCCGTCGCCGCGTCCGTCATCCACGCCCGAACCATGTAGATCAGCAGCAGGTCGAGCAGGCTCGGCAGAGCCAGGCAGGAACCCGGCCGACGCTCGTCGAGCTCGCGGGCCAACAGATCGACGGCGGCACGGAGTTCGGGGTGCGCGCCGACCCGATTGGGCAGGTGGACGACCTCCGGCAGCTCGGCCATGAGCGGATGCACACGGCTGCGGTCGAGGCGGTACTTCCCGCACAGCAACTCCACCGCACGCCCACCCCCGCCCCCACCCTCTCCACCGACCCCGCCCCTACTCCGGCCCCGGCCCCCACTCCCGCCCCCGGCCGACCCCCGCATCTCCTCGAACGGCACCGCCCGCCCCGTATCCCCGGGCGCATCCGCCAACACATGCCCCGCCCCGTGCGGCAGCAGTACGACATCCCCGGCGCCCAGCGTCACCGCCGCGCCGCCCCCGTCCGGCACCAGCCAGCAGCCGCCCGCGAGCACGACATGGAACCCGGCGCCCCCGTACGGCGCGAGCCGCGTGCACCAACTGCCCTCGACCCGCAGCCGGTTGGAGGAGGGCTGCCCGATACGCACGGCGGAGATCGCGTCGCTCACCACGTCCATGAGCCCCAGGCTACGCGCCGATGGATCGCGGCTGAGCCGATGGCGTATCCGGACGAGTATTTCAGGCATTGGGATGCTCATCCGCTCCCCGTAGCGTCGAGGGCATGGCTGATGACAACGCACAGAGTTTCCTGATCGGCGACGTCGAACTCACCCGGGTCGTCGAATGGCAGGCGCCCTACGCCGTGACCCGGGAGTTCCTCCCCGCCGCCGGGCCCGAGGTGTGGCAGGCCCACCGCGACGTGCTCGTACCGGACCACTGGGAGCCCGAGACCGACCGGGCCGTCGTCGCGATCCAGACGTGGGTGCTGCGCAGCGGCGGGCGGACCGTGGTCGTGGACACCGGCGTGGGCAACGGGCGGGAACGGCCCGGCAATCCGATGTTCCACCGGCGGCAGGGCGGCGATCTGCCGAGCCTGCTGGCGCGGGCCGGCGTGCGACCCGAGGACGTCGACCTCGTCGTGAACACCCACGTCCACGGCGACCACGTCGGCTGGAACACCCATGACCAGGACGGGAGTTGGGTGCCCACCTTCCCCGCCGCGACCTATCTCCTCCCGGCCGCCGACGACCGCCACTTCGGCCCCGACGGCGACTTCGGCGGCGGGGTGCGCCCCGACGACCGCCTGATCTACGAGGACAGCGTCGCGCCCGTGCACAAGTCCGGGCAGGCCCTGCTGTGGGACGGCGAGTACCGCATCGACGACCACCTCACCCTGGAGTCCGCTCCCGGCCACACCCCGGGCTCGGCCGTCCTGCGCGTCGAATCGCGCGGCGAACGGGCCGTCCTCGTCGGCGACCTGCTGCACAGCCCGGTCCAGATCCCGCACCCCGAGTGCAACAGCCGCTTCGACCTGGACCCCGCGCGAGCGGCCACCAGTCGCCGACGGGTGCTGGAACGGGCCGCTGACCAGGGCGAGTTGGTGATCCCCGCACACCTCGCCGGCTCGGGCGTCGCCGAGGTGAACCGGCGGGACGGCTCGCTGGTCTTCGCCCGCTGGACGCCGTAGCCGTCGTCACGTCCGGCCCGCGTCGACAACCGGGCGCCCCGCAGGGTACTGATGGGGCATGAGTGCAGGCGGCGAACGGACGCGCGAGGGACGGCTGCTCGGTGGGCGCTACCGGCTGACCGAGCGCATCGGCTCCGGCGGGATGGGCACTGTCTGGCGGGCGTACGACGAACTCGTGGGCCGGGACGTCGCCGTCAAGCAGCCCCGGCTGCCCGGCGATCCGGAGGACGAGCACCGGCAGCGGGCCGCCCACCGCCTCTACCGTGAAGCGCGCGCCGCCGCCCGGGTCGAGCATCCGGCCGCCGTCTCCATCCATGACGTCGTCGTGGAGGAGGACGGACTCCCCTGGATCGTCATGGAGTTGGTCCGCGGCGAGTCCCTCCACGAACTCCTCCGGCGCGGCCCGGTCGACGCCGCCGAAGCCGCCCGTATCGGCCATGCCGTCCTCGGCGCCCTCCAGGCCGCGCACTCCGTCGGCATCGTCCACCGGGACGTCAAGCCCGCCAACGTGCTCCTGGGCACGCACGGCCGGGTCGTCCTCACCGACTTCGGCATCGCCCACGTCCAGGGCGAGGAATCCCTCACGATGAGCGGCGAGTTCATCGGTTCGCTGGAGTTCGTGGCGCCCGAGCGGATGTCCGGTCGTGGCGCCGGTCCGGCCTCCGACCTGTGGGCCCTGGGCGTGGTGCTGTTCGCGGCCGTGGAGGGCTGGTCCCCGTTCCGGCGTACGACAGTGGAGTCCACCCTCGCCGCGGTCATCGCCTCCGATCCGCCCGAGCCCGAACAGGCGGGCCCGCTCGGCTCGTTGATCACCCGTCTGCTGGCGAAGGACCCCGAACAGCGTCCCGGCGCCGAGGAGGCCTCCGCGATCCTGGAGGCGGTGGCCGAGGGCCGGCCGGTGCCGGTCCACTCCGCCGCGGAAGTGACGGACATTCAGGATGCCTCGCTGCTGCGGGAGTTCAAGGACGACGCGGGCACGGTACGGCTGGGAGCGGGGTCGGCGTCACGCGTACCGGCGGGGGCGTCGGCCGCGGCGAGTGACGTGACGGCCGGGGGAGGACGCGACGCCGAGCGGCTGCCCGGTTCGGGCGACGCGAACGGTTCGGCGAATGACCCGGGCTCCGAGCTCGCGCCGGACCCCGACGCCGGGCTGGACTCCGACGCCGGGCTGGACCCCGACACCGGGCCGGACTTCGAGGACACCCCGCCCGACGAGGACAGTCCCCGCGCCGGGAACCCGCTCCCCGCCGAACCGGTGACGCAGACCGTTTCCCCTCCCGACACGCGCCTCCGCACCCCCTCCAGGCGCTCACCCCTGCGCCACCCCGCGCTCCTCGGCACCGCCGGCGTCCTCCTCCTGGGCGGCGCCCTGCTCGGCGTGCCCCATTTCACGGCGTCCGACGACGGATCGGTCAGGGCGTCCAGCGCCCACAGCTCGGCCCCCGCGGCCTCCAGAAGCGCGGCTCCCGCCCCGAGCCCTTCCGCCACCAACTCCTGGATCGCCCACCGAGAGCCGGACCTGGACGCCGTCCTCTCCCTCCCCGCCGAGTACAAGGAGGCAGCCCGCGAGGGCAGCGCGACCGACCAGCCCCGGCTCGTCGTCTACGACATCGGGCTCGTCCAGGTCCGCCTCACCCTGTGGGACAAGGCGCCCGGCACCGTGCTGGAGCGCGCGCAGAAGGTGTACAACATCTGGAACGGCTACGCGCACGACGCGAGCGGCGGGGGGACCCGTACCGTCTACCAGGGTCTGGACGCGGTTCTCTCCGACATCACCTACGACAAGGACGAGTCCCCGACCCGGGTGATCCAGCTGATCGTCGCGACCGCGGACGACCGCATGTACGAGCTGCGCGTGGACATGCCCAAGGGCACGCCCAGCGAGAAGAAGGGCACCGCGGTGTTCGAGGGGGCCAAGGACCGTCTCGTGATCGCGAAGAGCTGAACCGCGTCGGCCGCCCCCGAAAATCCCCGGCGAAAATACCCGGCCGCCCCTGAAAAACCCCGGCCACTGACGCGCAATCCCTGGCCGTCCTCGAACAACAGCCTGATCAGCGGGTTCGCTGCCAGTCATCACTGGCGCCGTGTGTGCGGTCCGTGAAGCCGCGTTACCGACGGGTACCCAAAGCCTCCGCTCCGGCATACGCTGCCCGTCATGACGGACTCGCAGGCCCCGGAGAAGACCGGCACCACCGTTGCCGGCACCAACCCCCTCGCCCCCGCCCCCGAGGGCGCCCGCACCGCCGCGGACGTGGTCACCCCCGAGCTGGTCGCCCAGCTCACCAAGGGCGTGGCCGGTTCCGGGCGCACCGCCAACCACAGCCCCTTCACCGGCGAGAAGCTTGCCGATCTGCCGCAGTCGACGCCCGAGGACGTGGCGGAGGCCTTCGCGGCGGCTCGCGCGGCGCAGGCGCTGTGGGCGCAGGTGCCGGTACGGCAGCGCGCGGCGGTCCTGCTCCGCTTCCACGACCTGGTGCTGGCCCGCCAGGCCGAGGTCCTCGACCTCGTCCAGCTGGAGACCGGCAAGGCGCGGCTGCACGCGCACGAGGAGGTCCAGGCCGTCGCCGTCGCGGCCCGCCACTACGGCCGCAAGGCTCCCGCCTACCTCAAGCCGAAGCGGCACGCCGGCGCCATGCCGACCCTCACCAAGGTCACCGAACTGCGCCACCCGCGCGGGGTGGTGGGCCAGATCGCCCCCTGGAACTACCCGCTCGAACTCTCCGTCGGCGACGCGCTCCCCGCCTTCGTCGCGGGCAACGCGGTCGTCATGAAGCCGGACACCGAGACCTGCCTGACCGCCCTGTGGGCCCGCGACCTCCTCATCGAGGCCGGCCTGCCCGCCGACGTCTTCCAGGTCGTCATCGGCGAGGGCCCGGTCATCGGACCGGAGATCGTCAAGCACGCCGACTACGTCTCCTTCACCGGCTCCACCCGCACCGGCCGCGAGGTCGCGCAGGGCGCGGCGGCCCGTCTGGTCGGCGTCTCCCTCGAACTCGGCGGCAAGAACGCCATGGTGGTCCTGGAGGACGCCGACATCGAGAAGGCCGCCGCCGGCGCGATCCGCGCCTGCTTCTCCTCCGCGGGCCAACTCTGCGTCTCCATCGAGCGGTTGTACGTCCACGAGTCGATCGCCGACGCCTTCCTCGACCGCTTCGCCGCCCGCACGAAGGCCATGCGCCTTGGCACCTCCCTCGCCTACGGCGCCGACATGGGCTCGCTGGCCGGCGAACGCCAGCTGGAGTCCGTCACCCGTCATGTCGAGGAGGCCGTCGCCAAGGGCGCCACGCTCGTCGCCGGCGGCCACGCCCGCCCGGACATCGGCCCGTACTTCTTCGAGCCGACCATCCTCGACGGCGTCGAGGCCCCCATGGCCGTCTGCGCCGAGGAGACCTTCGGCCCGGTCGTCTCCCTGTACCGCTTCAAGACCGACGACGAGGCCGTCGAGGCCGCCAACTCCACGCCGTACGGCCTCAATTCCTCGGTGTGGACGAAGAGCGCGGCCCGCGGGCGCGAGGTCGCCGCCCGGCTGCGCACCGGCACGGTCAACGTCAACGAGGGCTACGCCTCCGCCTACGGCAGCGTCCAGTCCCCGATGGGCGGCATGAAGGACTCCGGTCTCGGCCGCCGCCACGGCTCCGAGGGCATCCTCAAGTACACGGAGGCCCAGACGATCGCCCAGCAGCGCCTGCTGCCGATGGCTCCCGCGCTGGGCATGAACGACGAGAAGTACGCGGCCTTCATGAGCACGAGCCTGCGGGTGATGAAGGCCCTTCGTTTCAGGTGACCACGGCCACAGACGGCCCGCAGCGCATCTCAATGAGGAGAGCACGTTGTCGCAAGATGCCTATGACTACGACGTCCTGGTCGTCGGCTCCGGCTTCGGCGGTTCGGTGACCGCCCTGCGCCTGACCGAAAAGGGCTACCGCGTCGGCGTATTGGAGGCGGGTCGCCGCTTCAGCAGGGAGTCCCTCCCCAAGAACTCCTGGGACCTCAAGAACTACCTGTGGGCCCCCAAGCTCAACATGTACGGAATCCAGCGCATCCACCTCCTGGGCAACGTCATGGTCCTCGCCGGCGCTGGCGTCGGCGGGGGCTCGCTCAACTACGCCAACACCCTCTACGTCCCGCCGAAGCCGTTCTTCGACGACCCCCAGTGGCGTGACATCACGGACTGGCAGGAGGAGTTGAAGCCGTACTACGACCAGGCGCAGCGCATGCTCGGCGTACGGCTCAACCCGACGATGACCCCGTCCGACGTCCATCTGAAGGCCGCGGCCGAGCGGATGGGCGTGGGCGACACCTTCCACATGGCCCCGGTCGGCGTCTTCTTCGGCGACGGCAAGGACGCCGAGGGAGAGTCGAAGGCGGCCCCGGGTGACCAGGTCCCGGACCCCTACTTCGGTGGCGCGGGCCCCGACCGCAAGGCATGCACCGAGTGCGGCGAGTGCATGACCGGCTGCCGGCACGGCGCGAAGAACACTCTGAACGAGAACTACCTCTACCTCGCCGAGAAGGCGGGCGCGGTCGTCCACCCGATGACGACCGTCGTGTCGGTCACCGACGACTCGCAGGGCGGCTACGCGGTCGCCACGCTCCCCACCGACGACCGCCGAAAATCCGGCGGCCGCACCTTCAAGGCCCGCCAGGTCGTCCTCGCGGCCGGCACCTACGGCACCCAGACCCTGCTGCACCGGATGAAGGCGGGCGGCCAACTCCCGTACCTCTCCGAGAAGTTGGGCGAGCTGACCCGCACCAACTCCGAGGCGCTGGTGGGCGCGCAGACCGACAACCGGCGCTACCGCAAGGTGACGGGCGAGCCGAAGGTCGACTTCACCCGCGGAGTCGCCATCACCTCCTCGGTCCACCCGGACGAGAACACCCACATCGAGCCGGTCCGCTACGGCCGGGGCTCCAACTCGATGGGCGGCCTGTCCATCCTCCAAGTCCCGTACGCGGAGGGCTCGTCGAGGGCGCTGGCCTGGCTGCGCAACGCCGCCCGCCATCCCCTCCTCGTGCTGCGCTCCCTCTCCAACCGGCAGTGGTCGCAGCGGACCATCATCGGCCTGGTGATGCAGTCGCTGGACAACTCCCTGACGACGTACCTGAAGACGGACGGCGTCGGCAAGGGCCTGCTCACCGCCCGGCAGGGGCACGGCGCCCCCAACCCCAAGCAGATCAGGGCCGCTTCGGAGGCCGCGACCGCGATCGCCGCCGAGATCAACGGCTTCGCCGGCTCGAACGTCGGCGAGCTGATGGGCACCCCGCTCACCGCCCACTTCCTGGGCGGCTGTCCCATCGGCTCCTCGCGCGAGAACGGCGTGATCGACCCGTACCACCGGCTCTACGGCCACCCCGGCATCTCCGTCGTCGACGGCTCCGCGGTCTCGGCCAACCTGGGCGTGAACCCCTCGCTGACGATCACCGCCCAGGCCGAGCGCGCCATGTCGCTGTGGCCCAACAAGGGCGAGGCGGATCCGCGTCCGGCGCAGGGGACGGCGTACGAGCGGCTGAAGCCGGTCGAGCCGCAGGCGCCGGCCGTTCCGGCGGACGCGTTCGGCGCGCTGCGGCTGCCGTTCCTTGGGATGCCGACGGTGCCGGCGAAGAAGTAGCCGCGGAGGGCTCATCCGGGCGTCGAAGCAGACGAAGCGGGGGACCTGCACCCCCCTCCGAGCGCAGGTCCCTCACTTCGTCTGTGGCTGTTGGTCCCGCTGGTGAAACCGGTGGTTCCGGTGGTGTGACCGACGAGACGCGGGAATGGTTGCCTCCGTATTCACGGAAACTTTCCGGCGTGAGGAATCGGCATGGGCATGGCTATCCTCGGCCCGTCGATCCACTCAGGAGAGAGTCCGATGTCAGACAGACGGTCCGAAGATCCATCGGGGGACGAGCCGTCGTCCTCACCCATATCCGACGAGGTGTGGGAGCAGTTCATCCGTGACAACGAGCGGAGCATCCGCGACTCCGCTCCCAAGGAGCCCTCCGCCCGGGCCCGCATGGTCACCGAGCGGCTCAAGCGCGAGGGGGCACCGCCCGAGGGCTGGCGCACCGGCCCGACCGGTACGCCGAAGAAGGGCCGTCGGCGCAAGGCGTGGGCGATCATCGGCGTACCCGTCGCGATCGCCGTGGCCCTCGTCGCGATGAAGCCGTCGCTGATCCCCGGCGACCCCTTCGGCGGGCAGTCGGACGTGGACGAGGCCGCCTCCCCGCTGCCCGCCGAGACCGCGCCGCCCACCACGGCCCCCGGCGCGGCCGATCCCGAAATCCCCACGCTCGACGAGCCGTTCGCCGGTTCCCCGGCACTGCGCTGGGCCGACGGCGAGGCGGGCATCGTGCTGCCGAAGGCCAAGGCCGTCGGCGCGGTCTCCAAGGACAGGGTCGAACTGGCCCTCCAGCAGACCAGGAAGCTGCTCGTCGACGCGAACCTGAATCCGAAGGTGGTGGCAGGTGCCCGGCCGGTGGCCGCCCTCTCGGTGCTCGACCCCAAGCAGCCGAAGCTGATCGGCGACCTGAACACCGCCCTGCGCTCGCCGAGCGAGGCCCACGACCCGCTGTCGATGTTCAGCCGCTTCGACCCCGGCGAGGTGCGGCTGGTCGGTGACGTGATCAAGACGCGCGGCCGGATCACGTTCAAGAAGGGCAAGTTCGACGCGGTCGCGGTGCACGCCGACTACACCTTCGTCTACCCGGTCGTCCGTACCGACGGCTCGACCGAGGTCACCCGCACCATCGTGCGCCGCGTCATCGACACCGAACTCCCCGACCCCGCGCACTACAACGTCACGGCCGGCCGGTTGATGGTCGTCAAGTACGACGAGGACGCCGGGAATTCGGCCTGCGACGTCAACGACGGTTATCTGCACCCGCAGTTCCGGTCCCAGGCCCCTTCCGCGAGTGCCACGCCGACCGGTCCCGCGGTCGACCCGTACGACCGCAGCCGGGACATCGGCAAGGAGAGCGGGGACTGCGGCACGGTGAGCCGCACCTGAGAACGGGGAACTGCGAAGGGCCCCGCGGGACGTGCGTCCGCGGGGCCCTTCTCCGTCAGCACCGACGTCAGGGCAGCGCCGGTGCCTGGGAGCGGCGCCGGGGGGTTGCGCCGCTTGTCTGTGCGCCCTGGTCGCCGCCCCGGCGCGAACCGGGCGCACGGATGGTCTCGACCTCTGGCGGTACGGAGGTACAGGGCAGTGCTATGAGCTGGTACAGGTCAATACGTGGAGCTGTGACGGGACTTGGGGCTTTCCAGGCATCGTGCTGGATGCTCGCGGCCTCCGCAACCGTTTGACCCAGGATCGTGCATATTTGCATATTCCGCCGGACGGCCCCGGGCGTCCCCGGAGCCGACCGTTCTCTTGGGTGACCGGGCTGCTGTCCCCTGCCGTCCGGTCACGACCCTGGAGCGAGGTCCCACGACACACGGCACGATCCCGTACGTCTCATCGCCCCAGCGGAGCCACGCGTGGTTCTTTCGGGCCCGCCCCTGGCTGGCACGGACACCGGGACCAACGAAGCGGTGCGCTCCGCGGTCACGCGCCGTACGGGTGAGAGGGGGCCCGAACTCAGATGCGCCCCCTGGACAGTTCGAGGAGCGTCATCGCGAGGGAAACGGCCGGCTTGCCGAGCGCGTCGCTGTAGCGGCTGAGGATCTCGTTCTCACGGGACAGGTTCACGCGCCGCCCTCCGGAGGCGATCCGTGCCTCCTGGACGACGGCGGACACGGCGACCCGTTCCTGGATCAGACCGATGATCCTGTCGTCGAGCGCGTCGATGCGCTCGCGGGCGTCGGCGATCGTCTGCTCGGTCGTGCTGGTGGTCATAGGGGGCTCCTCGTCGGATGCGGTGCGGAGCCCCGGACCGGCACGGTCCGGAAAACCACAGGCGCCCCGGACCTTGTCGGCCCGGGGCGCCTGGGAAGTCGCTTGTCAGTTGCTCAAGCAGCACGACCATGGCAGCCGGTGGGCCGGTTGCCATAGGTAAAGAGGAAGGTCGCGGTGGTGAGCATGGGCGCCAGTATGCCACGGGACCGGGCCGGGGCGGGTCTCGGTAGAATCGGTGTACGCACAAGACCCCCGCCCCACCGCCGGAAGGCTCCCGTGTCACCAGCGACCCCTACTGCCGCCGCCCCCGACACCGTCCTGGTCGTCGACTTCGGTGCGCAGTACGCCCAGCTCATCGCCCGTCGCGTCCGTGAGGCCCGGGTCTACAGCGAGATCGTGCCGAGCACCATGCCGGTCGCGGAGATGCTCGCCAAGAACCCCGCGGCGATCATCCTCTCCGGCGGCCCGTCCTCGGTGTACGCGGAGGGCGCCCCGCGCCTGGACCGCGCGCTCTTCGACGCCGGCGTCCCCGTCTTCGGCATGTGCTACGGCTTCCAGCTGATGGCGACGACGCTGGGCGGCACGGTCGACAACACCGGCGCCCGCGAGTACGGCCGCACCCCGCTGCACGTCTCCCGGTCGTCCTCCACCCTCTTCGAGGGCACCCCGGACGAGCAGTCCGTGTGGATGTCCCACGGCGACGCCTGCTCGGCGGCCCCGGAGGGCTTCTCGGTCACGGCCTCCACGGACGTCGTCCCGGTCGCCGCCTTCGAGAACGACGAGAAGAAGCTCTACGGCGTCCAATACCACCCCGAGGTCATGCACTCCACGCACGGGCAGCAGGTCCTGGAGCACTTCCTGTACCGGGGCGCGGGCCTCACCCCGTCCTGGACCACCGGCAACGTGATCGACGAGCAGGTCGCCGCGATCCGCGAGCAGGTCGGCGACAAGCGCGCCATCTGCGGCCTGTCCGGCGGCGTCGACTCCGCCGTGGCGGCCGCCCTGGTCCAGAAGGCGATCGGCTCGCAGCTGACCTGCGTGTACGTCGACCACGGTCTGATGCGCAAGGGCGAGACCGAGCAGGTCGAGAAGGACTTCGTGGCCGCGACCGGCGTCCAGCTGAAGGTCGTGGACGCGGAGGAGCGCTTCCTCACCGCGCTCGCCGGGGTCTCGGACCCCGAGGAGAAGCGGAAGATCATCGGGCGCGAGTTCATCCGCGTCTTCGAGCAGGCGCAGGCCGAGATCATCGCGGACGAGGGTCCCGAGGTCGCGTTCCTGGTGCAGGGCACGCTCTACCCGGACGTCGTCGAGTCCGGCGGCGGCACGGGCACGGCGAACATCAAGTCGCACCACAACGTGGGCGGCCTCCCGGAGGACCTCGAGTTCAAGCTCATCGAGCCGCTGCGCAAGCTGTTCAAGGACGAGGTCCGGATGGTCGGCCAGGAGCTGGGCCTGCCGGACGAGATCGTCCAGCGCCAGCCCTTCCCGGGCCCCGGCCTCGGCATCCGGATCGTCGGTGAGGTCACCAAGGACCGCCTCGACCTGCTCCGCGAGGCCGACGCCATCGCCCGCGAGGAGCTGACCGCGGCCGGCCTGGACCGCGAGATCTGGCAGTGTCCGGTGGTCCTGCTCGCGGACGTCCGCAGCGTCGGGGTCCAGGGCGACGGCCGCACGTACGGCCACCCGATCGTGCTGCGCCCGGTGTCGAGCGAGGACGCCATGACCGCCGACTGGTCGCGGCTGCCGTACGACGTCCTCGCGAAGATCTCGACCCGGATCACGAACGAGGTCGCCGACGTCAACCGGGTCGTCCTCGACGTGACGAGCAAGCCGCCGGGGACCATCGAGTGGGAGTGAGCCCTCTTGAGGCTCAGGTCCGCTTGAGGGTCCGCATCGGCTCTCCGGGCTTCCAGATCTCGACGACGAGGTACTTCTCGTCCTCGACGTAGGTCCGTACGACCTCCGTCAACTCGGTGCGGAAGAGGTGGAACGGCTCCGGCGGTTCCACCTCCTGCACGTACGCCGCCTTCGCCGCCCCGTCCTCGACCTCCACTGCCCGGCCGCCCACGCGGATGTCCCCGCCGGCCATGCCGGTCCCCTCGCCGGGGTTGGTCTGGAGCGCGAAGCGGGGGTCCCGGCGCAGGTCGAGGGCCTTGAGCGAGCCCGGCATCATCCCCAGCCACAGCTCACCGTCCAGGAAGCGCACCTCGATGCCGCTGGTGCGCGGGGAGCCGTCCGCGCGCAGGGTGGCCAGGAGGTGGTGGATGTGGGCGGCGAAGCGCTCCTCGGCGATCCGCGCCGGTTCGGGTTCGGCGCTGCGGAAGGCGGCCCAGTTCGATGTCATACGCCGATCGTCGCCCGTAAACCCGACATCTTCTGTCGTGATTCGGTCGCGTGCGTCATCTTTACATCACAAGGCTGTTCTCCTGCGCTGACCGACGGTAACTTCCGCTCTTTACGACACCCCAGTGCCGGAGGACCACACATGCACGGGCCGACCCCACCGCTCCCGCTGCCCACGGATCGGCTGCGCTTCGCCATGCCGCCCATGCACGAGTCGCTCGACGACGAGCGCCGGCACCGCAAGGAGCGGCTCGCGGGCGCGCTGCGGATCTTCGGACGGCTCGGCTTCGAGGACGGCGTCTCGGGGCACATAACGGCCCGCGACCCCGAGTACAGCGACTGCTTCTGGGTCAACCCGTTCGGCATGCCGTTCAAGCACGTCACTGTGAGCGACCTCGTCATGGCCAACTCCGAGGGCCAGGTCATCGAGGGCCGCTACCACGTCAACCAGGCCGCCTTCACCGTCCACGCCCAGGTCCACGCGGCCCGCCCCGACGTGGTGGCCGTCGCCCACTGCCACTCCGTGCACGGCCGCGCCCTGTCCGCCCTCGGCGACCTCCTCGACCCCCTCACCCAGGAGAGCTGCGCCTTCTACGAGGACCACGCGCTGTACGACGCCTACACCGGCGTCGCCGTCGACGCCGACGAGGGCCGCCGGATCGCCGCCGCGCTGGGCTCGCGCAAGGCGCTCGTGCTGCGCAACCACGGGCTGCTGACGGTCGGCGACTCGGTGGACGCGGCGGCCTGGTGGTTCCTGTCCATGGAGCGCTCCAGCCAGGTCCAGCTCCTCGCCAAGGCGGCCGGCCGCCCGCTCCTCATCGACCACAAACTGGCCGTCGCCACCCGCGAACAGCTCGGCGGCGACCTGGTGGCCTGGATCAACTACCAGCCCGTCTGGCAGGACATCAGCCGCAGCGAGCCCGATCTGCTGAGTTGAGTTCTCTCCTGGGCCGGCGGGCTCAGAAGCCGCGCAGCACGGCCGCCTTCGTCATCGCGAACTCCTCGTCCGTCAGCACCCCGTCCCGGTACAGCTCGCCCAACTCCCGCAGCCTGCGCAGCAGTACGTCGTGATGGTCCGACTGCCCCGGCACGGCCGCCGTCAACTGCGGCCGCTCCTGGTCCGCGAGATCGCCGCCGGCGCGGGTGGACGGGTGCGGAAGACGGGCGGTGACGGCGGTGGCGATCAGTGCCGTGAGCAGGTCGCGGCGGGTGCTGCCCCACAGATCGAGGGCGTACGGGTCCTTCTCCGGCGGCAGTTTGGAGAACACCGTCTCCCGGGTCACGAAGCGCAGAAAGCCGTCCTCGTAGCCGGAGTTGGGCAGCCACTCGACCTGCACGAGATCGCCGAGGGCGATGATCCGCGGTCCGGTCGCCCGCTTGACCCGGTCGGAGGTGTCGGCCCAGTCCAGCCGCACCTGGGTGCCGTCGAAGGAGACGGTGCCGTCGGAGGAGCGCACCGAGACCGGCACCGGCGGCCCGGGCAGCAGATACGCCTTCGTCGGATCCTTCGGGACGCGGTCCAGCATCAGGGCCTGGCGGATCTCCTCGGCGATGTACTCGGCGACCCCGGAACGGTCCACGTCCACCAGCAGCCGGTAGGGATCGGCCGCCTCCGGCAGCCGTCCGCCGGTGGCCTGCAGCAGTGGGTCGGCGCCCTCGCGCAGCCGCAACCGCAGCCGCGCGCGCTTGCGTTCGGGCTCAAGAACCACGCCCGCGACCGCTTCGAGGGGCACCGCGACCTCTCCGTAGGTCTGCCGGAACAGTGGCACCGAGCGGTGCAGACCCGGCGTGATCCTGACCGTGGTGCCGTCGAAGGCCCAGGTCCCGTCCCGCTGGATGATCTCGGCCATAGGGAAATTCTCGCAGCCGGGTCAACACTGCGGCCGAGGCTTCACCCGCCTCGACCACACCTGCCGGACGCGGACGGGGTGTCGTAGGGCACAATGCGCTGTCATCACGCGGGACTTGCGAGGCGGCGACCGACGGTCGGTCGGGGCCGCCGGTCGATGGGGTTGTGGGGAAGGCGGGCGTCGAGCGTGGCGGTGCAGGAGGCGAGAGGGGGCGCGGACGCGAGCGCCGGCCGGACGGGATACGGGGGCGCGCCGGGCGGTGCTCCCCGCGGCACGCACGGGGGTGGCTGCACGTGCGGGGACTGCCCGCACGGGGTGCGCGAGGGACATCGGCGCGCGGTCGCCGAATTCCTGCTGTTGCGCGAGGAGTTCGCGGCCGGACAGGGGCTGCCCGCCGCGGTGGCCCATTCGGCCCAGGCCTCCCGGCAGTGGGTCTCCGAGGAACTGACCCAGTCGGCCGGGCTCGTCGCCGAACGCGGCCGCGCCGAGGGCGAGGCCTGGCTGGCCCGTCTGTGGCGCCGGGCCGTGGCCACGGTGTGGGCCCTGGTCCTGCTGCTCCTGCTGGTGCAGGCCCTCACGGCGATCGGCGCCGGCTGGACCGCCGCCCGCACCGCCGGACTGCTCGCCGCGCTGCTCGTGGCCGGCGCCCTGACCGCCGCGTCCTGGTTCCACCGGGCGCGCGGCGGCGTACTGGCCCCGGTCATCGGCGAGGACAACCGCCTGTCCACCTCCCGCACGGTCGCCGCGGTCTGGGTGCTGTTCGTCGTCTACGCGGTGCTGGTCCTGGTCGGCCGCCTGGCCGCCGCCTCCGACCACACGCAGCGCGACACGCTGATCTCCGGGCTCGAACTCGCCCGCGGCGCCGGGGTCGTGACCGTCCTCGCCGTGGTCTGCGCGATCGCCGTCCTGGTCCGCCGGGTCGTCGGCCTGCGGGTCCTTGGCCAACGGCTGCAGAAGGTACGGGCGGACCGGCCCCGCGCGGCCGACCTGCTGACCGACGACTCAGGGCGCGGCACCTTCGCGGACATCCAGTACGCCGTGATCAGCGCCGTCGCCGTGGTCTTCGCCGCCGTCCGCCTGGCCCGCCGCCCGGACCAACTCCCGGATCTGCCCTGGGGGCTGGCCGTGGTCGTCCTCATCTCCGCCGCCACCTACGTGGCCGGCAAGTACGCCGAGGGCGGGCGCCCGGTGATCCTCTCCGTCGTCCGCTCACGCGAGGCCGGCGACCTCGACGCGCCCATCCGCACAGGCGACGACATCGAGATCCGGGGCGCCGGCTTCGTACCGCCGGGCGCGCAGGGTGCCGACCGCCTGTCCCGGATGGTCGTCCGGATCGGCGCGGTCCACGTCCATGTACCGCTCGTCCCCGTCGCCGGCGGCTTCCGCAATCCGACGGACGCGGTACTGACCGTGCCGGTGCCGGCCGATGTCGAGCCCGGGCGGGTGGAGGTGCAGGTGGTCACCGCGGCCGGGGTGGAGACCAACCGTTACGCGATCGACGTCACGGACTGACCCAGCCTGACCGTTCCTGACCATTCCTGACAGGAGCTGGCGGGGCCTGATGGGGTCTGACCAGGACTGATACGTACTGGTGCCGGGCGTGCGCGCCCCCGCTCGAAATTCGGCACGAACGGATTGAGCGCTCCGCCCCTTACGTACGTATGGTCTTTGAAGGGGTCTTTGGCATGGCGGGCGAGAGGCGGCGGCTATGACTTACGGCACGCGTACGGATATGCAAACCCCCTATCTCGACGAGGGCCGGAGCTGGCGCGACACCGCGACGCGATACGCCCTCCTTCCTCTCCGCGTGTTCCTCGGCGTCACGTTCATCTACGCCGGGTTGGACAAACTCACCGACAGCGCGTTCCTCAAGGACTCCGGCTCCGGCTCCGTCGGCGAGATGATGCGCGCCGTCCGGGACTCCTCGGCCATCCCGGCCATGGTCGACATGGCCCTGAAGAACCCGGTCGGCTTCGGCTACGCCATCGCCTTCGGCGAACTCGCCGTCGGCATCGGCACCTTGATCGGCCTCCTCGCCCGCATCGCGGCACTCGGCGGAGCCCTGATCTCCCTCAGCCTGTGGCTGACCGTGAGCTGGGGCTCGGACCCCTACTACTACGGCAACGACCTCGCCTACCTCATGGCCTGGCTCCCGCTGGTCCTCGCGGGCGCGTCCGTGTTCTCCCTGGACGCGGCGCTGCGAGCCCGGCGGAGGCAACGCGCGGGTGGGTATCGGTAGGCGCAGGCCGTAGGCGGCCGTAGGTCGTCGTCGACGGCGTTCCGGGTGGGCGGATACCGGTAGCTCGTGGTCGGCGGGGACAGCGGCTGACGCGTGTGCGGGGCAGGTCGATGAGGTCGTCGGCCTGCCCCGTCGGCGTCCGGCGAGGTGGTGGCCGCCACGGTGGGCCGTTCCGACAGCCGACCTCGGTGACATGCCGGGCGAGCCGTGCGCAGCACGGACTCGCTTGGCGGGTGACGCCGGCCGGTTCCGACGTCGGCTGCTGCGGAAACAGGCTCCGAGGTCAGGCCGGTATGTCCTGGCGGGGGTGGGGCTCCGTGACCTTTCGTGAGGCCCGGCGGCGGCGCACCGCCCGGGTCAGGACGCTGATCGCGCCGGCCAGGAACAGGCCGGCCGTGACGAGCGGGATGATCGCGAACCAGGGGGTGTCCCAGAGGCCGCCCGCGTCTCCGGCGTAGATGACGCCCGCGAGGGTCAGGGTGAGGCCCGCGATCAGCTTGCCGGGCAGGAACTCATGACGTGGCACGGCTCACCTCCGCCTGTCCGAGGCCGACCTGGATGTCGATGTCGAGCGTGCCGGCGTTCCTGCCGCCCGTGACGGGTGTCAGGGTCACTTCCTTGTGCTTGTCCGGCGCCACGTCCACGTCCTTCTGCTCGTCACCCGGCAACTGGATGTCGCCCACCCCCACGTCGATGCTCAGCTTCACGGTCGCGTCCTTCGGCACGATCACCTTCACCCGGCCCGCGCCGACCTCCGCCTCCGTCTCCACCGTCCGGCCCTTGGCCACGTGCACCCGGCTCAGGTCCAGGGTGCCGACCCCGGAGCCCAGGTCGTACTTCGCCCGGACCTCGGCCACCGAGGCGGGTTGCCAGGTCGTGCGTACCCAGTGCGTGTCGATGTCCTTCGGGAGGGCGACCGACCCGGCGAGCAGCGCCGCCGTGATGATCGCGAGGAAGATCGAGCCCGCTCCCGTGCGCCCCAGGAACGCGCTGACCGCGATGCCCAGGCCGAGCACGATCAGCGCGCAGGCCAGGCCGGTCTGCAGGCTGGTGCCCAGCGCGTGGTCCTCCCAGGTCCCGGCCGTGCCCAGGCCGCCCGCGAGCAGGGCCAGCAGGAACACCCAGCCGCCGATCCAGCGGGACCCGCGCTGCCTCGGCGCCGGGACCTGCGGGGCGCGTATGTCCGCGCGGCTGCGCCAGGAGGAGCCCAGGCTGATGTTGACCGCCGCCGCGATGTCCCGGTCACGGGAGTCCTGGGGGCCCCAGAGATAGCCGGTGCCGCCCACATGCGTGCCGTCCTTGACGATCGGGTCCCGCCACCAGGAGGGGTAGGCGGCGGGGACCGGCGGCGCCTGGGCCTCCGGCGGGGCGTCGGCGGCGGCCTGGGCGGCGAGCGGGTCGGGGTCGGGGGTGCCGCGCTGGCGCGACCAGTACCCCGCGCCCGCGAGAAGGAGGGAGAGGACGACGGCGAAGGTCATCACCCCGCCGTTGGCCACCATCGTCAGGAACACTCCGCAGCCGACCAGCGCGAACAGCACCGCCGTCAGCGCCTGGCCGTCCACCCGGCCGGTGAGGAGCTTGCGGACCTCGTTCTCCTCCTCGTCCTGGTACGGGACGAGGAGCCAGGCGAAGCCGTAGAAGATCAGACCGATACCGCCGGTCGCGGAGAGCACGGCGAGGGTGATCCGGAAGATCACCGGGTCCATGTCGCACTGCCGCCCCAGCCCCGCGCACACGCCCGCGAGCATTTTGTAGTCGCGGTCGCGCCGGAACCTGCGGGACGCGTCGCCGACCTCGGCGGACCCGCTCGCACCGTCCGCGGCGGGCTCAGTCGCCGTCGCCGATGCCGATGCCGATGCCTGAGCTTGCGCAGGCCCGGACGCAGCCCCTCGCCCCGGTCGGGGCCCCGCCCCCGTGTCCGCCGTGGGCGGGGCGTCCGCGGCGGGCACGGCATCCTGCGGCCCGGCGCCCGAAGCGGGGCGCGGGCCGGAGCCGGGTCCCGGACCCGTCGCGGCACGCTCGTGATCTGTCATGTGTCCATGGTGACGGGCGCGACGCGACAGCGGCAGTCGGTACGACCCTGGCCGGACCCTGATTTCACCCCTGACCCGCGGCCGGGGAAGCGTTCGACCGGCCCGGATCGCGGGGATGGGGCCGGGATTCTGGGGGCGGTGGGGCCGAGGACGGTTGGCCCGGGGGCCCGGGGGCCCGGGGGCGCGGGGGCGCCGGGGGCGTCGGGGACGGTCGGGCCGGGCGCACGACGGCCGGGCGCCGGGCGCCGGCGCGATGCGATCACGGATGCCGGGCGTGATCAGGTCCGGCCGCGAGCGCGAGCGCGATCGGGTGCGTGTGTCGAGCGCGGTCCGGCCCGGATACCAGGAGCGGTCCGGCCTGGGCATCGAGAGCGGTCCGACCGGGACAAAGGGAACACTTCGGCCGGGCGCCGAGCGGTGTTCGGCCGGGACAAAGGGAACACTCCGGCCGGGGAGCCGAGCGGGGTCCGGCCGGGACAAAGAGAGCACTCCGGCCTGGGCACCGAGCGGGGTTCGGCCCGGATGTCCTGCGTGATCGTGCCGGACAGGCGCGTGATCGTGGCCGGACGCCGAAGATCAGGGGAGTCTCCGGGGTCGACCCTGATGCTCTGCCGGTGCGGGCATGTGACGATCGGTGCCATGCCGGAAGTCGCAGCAGCGCCCCTCGTCGAACCGCGGCCGCCGCGCAAGCTCTACCGCAGCAGCGACGGACGCTGGCTCGGTGGTGTGGCGCGGGGGCTCGCCGGGCATCTCGGGCTGCCCGTGATCTGGGTGCGGCTCGTTTTCGTCGGGCTGTTCATGGCGGACGGTCTCGGCGCGCTGCTGTATGCCGCGTTCTGGTTCTTCGTGCCGCTCGGTGTCGGAGGCGTGGCCGGTCAGCGGCCGCCGTCGTTAGTCACCACCGAGACCTCGCCGGACGGCCGGCGCAGGCTCGTCGCCCGCAGGCCCGACAAGGGGCAGATCGTCGCGCTGCTCCTCATGGTCATCGTGGCCATGGTCTTCGTCGGCAGCGTGAATCTGGGCAACGGCGCGAAGGCGTACCTGTGGCCCGTCGTCCTCGTCGGCGCGGGCGTCGCCCTGGTCTGGCGCCAGGCGGACAACGCGCGCCGGGCCCGCTGGGCCGAGGTCGGCCGCCGCAAGCGCACCCTGCGGCTGCTGCGTGCCGCCGGCGGTGTCCTCCTCGTCACCGCGGGCGTCACCGGCATCTTCGTCCTCCAGGGTTCCGCCGCCCACCTCGGTTCCGTCCTCCAGGCGGCGCTCGCCGTGCTGGTGGGGATAACGCTCCTCGCCGGCCCCTACCTCGTCCGCATGACCCAGGACCTCTCCGAGGAGCGCCTGATGCGCATCCGCGCCCAGGAGCGCGCCGAGGTCGCCGCCCACGTCCACGACTCGGTCCTGCACACCCTCACCCTGATCCAGCGCAACGCGGAGAACGCGAACGAGGTGCGCCGCCTCGCCCGCGCCCAGGAGCGCGACCTGCGCACCTGGCTCTACAAGCCGGAGGGCACCGGCAAGGACGAGGCCGACGAACCCACCACCCTGGCCGACGCCGTCAGGCGGAACGCGGCCGAGGTGGAGGACAAACACGGTGTCCCCATAGAGGTCGTGGTCGTCGGCGACTGCCGGCTCGACGACCGGACGGGAGCGCAGATGCAGGCCGCGCGCGAGGCAATGGTGAACGCGGCCAAGTACGGTGGCGAGGGCGGCGCGGTCCAGGTCTACGCCGAAGTCGAAGGAAAGACGGTCTTCGTGTCCGTCCGGGACCGCGGCCCGGGCTTCGACCTGGACTCGATACCCGCCGACCGGATGGGTGTCAGAGAATCGATCATCGGCCGTATGGAACGCCACGGCGGAACAGCCAGGCTGCGCGCGGTGCCTGACGGCGGCACAGAGGTCGAGCTGGAGATGGAGAGGGCGGAGATGACGTCATGAGCGACCCGACCGAGGCGAACCCGGAGCGCACCGAACAGGCGGCCGGCGGCGCGGGGGAGCGCCACGTACGCGTGGTCCTCGTCGACGACCACCGCATGTTCCGTACCGGAGTGCAGGCCGAGATCGGCCAGACGGCACAGACCGGCGTCGAGGTCGTCGGCGAGGCCGCGGACGTCGACCAGGCGGTCACGGTCATCACCGCGACCCGCCCCGAGGTCGTCCTCCTGGACGTCCACCTCCCGGGCGGCGGCGGTGTCGAAGTCCTGCGCCGCTGCGCCCCGTTGATGGCCGACGCCGAGCAGCCCGTGCGTTTCCTCGCGCTGTCCGTGTCGGACGCGGCGGAGGACGTCATCGGCGTGATCCGCGGCGGCGCGCGCGGATACGTGACCAAGACGATCACGGGCACGGACCTGGTCAACTCCATCTTCCGGGTCCAGGAGGGGGACGCCGTCTTCTCGCCGCGGCTTGCCGGGTTCGTCCTCGACGCCTTCGCCTCCACGGACGCCCCGCCGGTCGACGAGGACCTCGACCGACTCACCCAGCGCGAGCGGGAGGTGCTGCGGCTCATCGCCCGGGGCTACGCCTACAAGGAGATCGCCAAGCAGCTGTTCATCTCGGTGAAGACGGTCGAGTCGCATGTCTCGGCGGTGCTCAGGAAGCTCCAGCTGTCCAACCGGCACGAGTTGACCCGGTGGGCGACGGCACGGCGCCTGGTGTGACGGCCTGATCCGAGGCTCACACCACGCGCGTGGCGCCCGCGAACGGCATCTCGTCGATGGGGGCGATCCGCACCGGCGCCGAAGGATTCGGCGCGTGGATCATCTGGCCCTTGCCGATGTAGATGCCGACGTGGCTGATGCCGGAGTAGAAGAACACCAGGTCGCCCGGGAGCAGTTCGGCGCGGGTGACACGGCGGCCGGCACCGATCTGCGCGTAGGTCGTGCGGGGCACCGAGACGCCCGCGGAGCGGTACGCGGCCTGTACCAGGCCCGAGCAGTCGAAGGCGTCCGGCCCGGTCGCGCCCCAGACGTAGGGGCTGCCGAGTTTGGCGTAGGCGTACGAGACGGCGGCCGAGGCACGGGAGTTGGGGGCCGCGGCCGTGGCCGAGGAGGGGGCCTCCAGGGCGGTCCGTCCGCCCGAGGCGGAGCGGGACGCGCGGGCAGAGCCGGCTCCCGCGCCCTCATCGAACTGCGCGCGCTCAGCGGGCGACAGCTCGGACAGCAGCCGCTTGGCCGCGTCCAGCTTCCCGGTGATCGTCTTCTTGTGGCGGCTCAGTTCGGCCTGCCGTGACCGCAGCGAGGCCAGCTCGACGCGGGCGGCCCCGCGCAGTTGCTCGATCTCCCGCAGCTCCTCGCGGACGCCCGCGACGGCCGCCGCCTGCCGGGTGCCGGCCCGGTCGACGAACTCGGCGCCGTCGAGATAGTGGTCGGGGTTGTCGGAGAGCGCGAGCTGCAGCGCCGGATCGAGACCGCCGTCGCGGTACTGCGCCGCCGCCATCGAACCGAGGGACTCCCGCGCCGAGTTGAGCTTGTCCGTCTTGCGGGCGGCCTCGTCCCGCAGGGTGCCGAGACGCTGCTCGGCGGAGTCCGCCTTCTCCTTCGCCCCGTTGTACTTCTCGGTGGCCGTCTCCGCCTCCTGGTACAGCTGGTCCACCTTGGCCTTGACCTGCGACGGCGTCAGTTCCGGCTCGGCGTGTCCGGTCCCGTCGAAGGCCGTCGCGGTCGCCGCGCCCGCCAGGGCGATGGTGAAGGCGGTGCGGGCCGTAGTGCCGCCGGCCGAACGCCGGCCGGGCTTTCGGTGCGCTGCCAAGTGGACTGCACGTCCTTTCGTACGACCGCTCTCACACGTCCGGCGGCGGCCCGCACAGGGGGAGCGGGCCGCCGCCGGACCTTCTCGGCGGGGTGGCCGACTGCCGCCCCTGGCCCGGGCGGCGGTGGGGAGCCGGTCACCTGGGGAAGGACGTTAAACCCGACTGTGTCGGCTTGGTAACGCGATGTGCGGAACTGCCGCCAGGGGACCGCCCGGTGACCGGAAACGATCGTGATCCCGGCCCAGGTCCGTCGACTTCACGCAGTGCGCTGACCGATGTGACGATTCCCGGACACGTATGGGCGACGCGGTGCTATAGCCCGCATTTATGCATGATCGGCCGGACCGGATCGGCGCGTGAGGGGCGGCCCGGTGTCGGATGGCACCCGAGCCCCTGATTAGGCTCCGGCGTCATGGACGTACTCATCCATCTCTTCGTCGGCCTGCACATCATCGGCATCGCCTCGCTGCTGGGCGGTTTCCTCACCCAGATGAAGGCGATGGGCCGCGGCGAGGCCCGGTTCGTCCCGGCGATGCTGCACGGCGCGCTGACGATGCTGGTCACCGGCGCCATCCTGGTCGGCCTCAACCAGGCCGACGACCAGCACGTGAACAACGTCAAGATCGGCGTGAAGCTGGCCCTGCTGATCGTGATCCTCGGACTGGTCTACGTGAAGCGCGACGACGAGAAGGTGGACAAGAGCCTGTTCGGCCTGGTGGGCCTGCTCACCACGGCGAACATCTTCATCGCCGTGCTGTGGACGTGACGTCTCCCCGGCCCGCGCCGTAGGAGCGCAGTGCCCCCGCGGCGACCACCAGCCAGGCCGCCGCCGACACCCACAGCAGCACCTCCCCGGGGTCCCTGAGCCACGACACGTCCACGGCGGCGGCGACCGACACGGTGGCGGCGGCCGTCATCCCCAGCGGGAACACGGTCGACCAGCGCCGCACGTCGTAGCCGAGCCGCGGCCGGGCCACCTCCGCGACGAGGAGTACGGCGCACCAGGCCAGGCCGAGCACGAGCAGCGCGACCGTGACACCGCGCAGGACGCCCCGGTCGTCGCCGTTCCACAGGTACAGCCGCGTGCTGTCGGCGGACAGCAGCCTCGACCCCGCGAGCGCCGAGATGGCGAGCGCGCCGCCCGCGATCCACTGGTCGCCGGCGCCCGTCACCACCTGGCGCGGGTCGAAGCACGGCAGCGCGACGACGTAGAGGGCGAGGCCGAGCCAGAACAGCACGAGGGCCGTGTGCGCGAGCCACGCCGTGGTCCCGGCGGCGGCGAGAGAGGCGGCGAGCACGGCGAGACTCTGCGTGGCCACACAACCGAGGAACACGCCTGCCGGCATACGGCGCTTCCAGTGCCGTACGACATCGACGAGGAGCACCGGCCACAGCACGGTCGCCAGCGCGAGCAGCGCCTCGGCGAGGGTCTGCCAGCCGAGGGCGACGAAACGGATGCCGAGTACGGCCGTCGCCGCGACGGCGGTCAGCGCGGCCGGTGTCGCCGCCTCCGCCCGCCACCTCGCGCGGTCCCGCAGCAGCCGTACGACGAAGTTCGCGGCGAGCGCCGTCCAGGCGACGCAGGCGACCACCAGGGCGATCCGCGACAGGACCTCGTATCCCGTCAGATGCCACCCGATGGACACGACGCCGGTCGCCATCACGACGGCCCCGGCCGCCGGCGGACGCTGCGCCCACCAGGCGCGTAGGGAGGAGAGACCGGACATGGGCCGATGCTAAGGAGCACGGCGCGGCTTGCGGGCGGGGCACGCGCGCGGGGGTGCGGGAATTACGCGCGCGCGTGAAGGGAGACGTGCACCACGCGCGCGTGCGACGGGAGACGTGCAGTACGCGCGCGTGCCCGTGGGTCAGGCCGGGCGTACCACGCTGTGGATCGCCGACTCGCCGTCGTAGTAGATCGACTCCTCGCGGACGTACGTGCCGGGCCTGGGGGCGTGGATCATCATGCCGTTGCCGATGTAGAGGCCGACGTGGCTGATGTCGTCGTAGAAGAAGACCAGGTCGCCTGGTTGGGCGTCGGCGAGGGAGACGGTGGTGCCGGCGTTCACCTGGTCGTAGGTGACGCGGGGGAGGGTGACGCCCGCGGCCTTCCAGGCGGCCTGGGTGAGCCCGGAGCAGTCGTAGGAGTCGGGGCCGGTGGCGCCCCAGACGTACGGCTTGCCGACCTGCGCGCGGGCGAAGGCGAGCGCCTTGGCGGCCTTGGTGGCGTAGGCGGAGTCGGAGCCGCTCGTGCCCGAGGACGGGGACCACGACGAGGAGTCCGAGCCGCTCTGGGACGCCGCTTCCTGTGCCGCCTTCTCCTCCGCGGCCTGCTGCTGCGCCAGTTCCGCCGCCTTGCGCGCGGCTTCCTGCCGCTTCTCCTTCTCGATCGCGGCGAGCCGCGCTTTCTCCTGGGCGGTCAGCTGCGACAACAGGTCGCGCGCGTCGGCGAGCTTCTTCTGGACGGTCGACTTGGCCGTCCGCAGGTCGCTCTGCGTCTCGGTGAGCGTCTCCAGGCCCTGCGTGGCCTCCTGGCGCTTCTTCATCGTCGCGGACTGCTCGGTGACGTAGTCGTCGACCGCGTCCTTCTGGCGGCCGGTCAGCCGGTCCATCAGCTGGGTCCGGTCGAAGTAGTCCTGCGGGGAGTCGGCCAGCAGGAAGGTCGACGTGTCCGGCGCGGCGGCCCCGGTCCGGTACTGGGCGGCGGCGAAGGAACCGAGCTCCTGCCGCGCCTCGTTGAGCTTCTGGGTGCGCCGGGCCACGTCGTCCAGGAGGGTGCCGACGCGCTTGCGCTGCTTGGTGGTCTTCTCTTTCGCCGCGTTGTACTTCTCGGTCGCCGACTCCGCCTGGCGGTACAGGTCGTCGACCTTCTTCTCGACCTCTTCGAGGCTCGGGTTCCCGTCGGTGGACGGGGCCGCCTCGGCCGACTGGGAGAGCAGGGCCACGGAGGTGAGGGCGGCCGTGGCGATCGCAGGGGTGCGTATCCCTGCTGCGCGCGTTCCCGAAGGACGCGACTTGCGGTGCGACGCCAAAGGAGGCGACTCCTTCCAATGCTCCGCCTACCGAGTCAGCGGTGGGGGCTCAGACTGTTCGGTGGGTGCGTGAAACGGTAGCCAACTGGTGTGGCCTGTGTGAAGGTTGATGTTCGATATGCCCGATACGTTTTTGTGACCTTCGGTCAGAGATCGTCCCGCGGGTGCACGGGGATAGCGGAACGTGAAGGTCCGGTTCCGGAGAGTGGGAGACGGGTCAACCGTCACCGGATCCGGGGATGTTCCCGGGGCGGCGGCGGGTTGTCAGTGGGGCGCCCTAGACTCGGAGAGCGATGAGCAGCCTCTTTGACGACAGCTTCCTGGCGGACCTCCAGGCCCCTCGCGGGCACGCGGAGGAGCCCCCGCCACCGCCCGAGGACGAGCACGGACCGGAGCCCGTTCCGGACGACCTGTTCGGCGGGAAGTTCGACGCGCCGCCGGACAGGGACGCGTACTACCGCGACGGCGCCCCGCGCCCGGCGCTGGACGCGGCGGCGCTCCTGGAGGGGCTGAACGAGAACCAGCGCGCGGCCGTCGTGCACGCCGGCACCCCCCTGCTCATCGTGGCCGGCGCCGGCTCCGGCAAGACCCGTGTGCTCACCCACCGCATCGCCCATCTGCTCGCCGAGCGGCATGTGCACCCCGGCCAGATCCTCGCGATCACCTTCACCAACAAGGCCGCGGGCGAGATGAAGGAGCGCGTCGAGCAGCTCGTCGGCCCGCGCGCGAACGCGATGTGGGTGATGACCTTCCACAGCGCCTGCGTGCGCATCCTGCGCCGGGAGAGCAAGAAGCTCGGCTTCACGTCGTCGTTCTCGATCTACGACGCCGCCGACTCCAAGCGCCTGATGGCCCTGGTCTGCCGCGACCTGGACCTCGACCCCAAGCGCTACCCCCCGAAGTCCTTCAGCGCCAAGATCTCGAACCTGAAGAACGAGCTGATCGACGAGGAGGACTTCGCCGCCCAGGCCGGCGACGGTTTCGAGAAGACCCTCGCCCAGGCCTACGCCATGTACCAGTCGCGGCTGCGCGAGGCCAACGCCCTCGACTTCGACGACCTGATCATGACGACGGTCAACCTGCTGCGCGCCTTCCCTGACGTCGCCGAGCACTACCGCCGCCGCTTCCGGCACGTCATGGTCGACGAGTACCAGGACACCAACCACGCGCAGTACGCGCTCGTGCGCGAGCTCGTCGGCACCGGTGCGCATGATGAGGACACCCCGCCCGCGGAGCACGACCTGCCGCCCGCCGAGCTGTGCGTCGTGGGTGACGCCGACCAGTCGATCTACGCCTTCCGCGGTGCGACCATCCGCAACATCCTCCAGTTCGAGGAGGACTATCCGAACGCGACGACGATCCTCCTGGAGCAGAACTACCGCTCCACGCAGACCATCCTGAGCGCGGCCAACGCGGTCATCGAGCGCAACGAGTCCCGCCGCCCCAAGAATTTGTGGACCAACGCGGGCGCGGGCGCGCGCATCACCGGCTACGTGGCGGACACCGAGCACGACGAGGCCCAGTTCGTCGCCGAGGAGATAGACCGTCTCACCGACGCGGGCGACGCGAAGGCCGGCGATGTCGCCGTCTTCTACCGCACCAACGCGCAGTCCCGTGTCTTCGAGGAGATCTTCATCCGTGTCGGCCTGCCCTACAAGGTCGTCGGCGGCGTCCGCTTCTACGAGCGCAAGGAGGTCCGGGACGTCCTGGCCTACCTGCGGGTCCTGGCCAACCCGGAGGACTCCGTCCCGCTGCGCCGCATCCTGAACGTGCCCAAGCGCGGCATCGGCGACCGCGCCGAGGCCATGATCGACGCGCTCTCGCAGCGCGAGCGGATCAGCTTCCCGCAGGCGCTGCGCCGCGTCGACGAGGCGTACGGCATGGCCGCGCGGTCGACGAACGCGGTCAAGAAGTTCAACACGCTGATGGAGGACCTCCGTACGATCGTCGAGTCCGGCGCGGGCCCCGCGACCGTCCTGGAGGCGATCCTCGAACGGACCGGCTACCTCGCCGAGTTGCAGGCCTCCACCGACCCGCAGGACGAGACCCGGATCGAGAACCTCCAGGAACTCGCCGCCGTGGCCCTGGAGTTCGAGCAGGAGAACAGCGACGCCGAGAGCGAGACGCCCGCCGGACTCGCCGCTTTCCTTGAGCGGGTCGCGCTGGTCGCCGACTCCGACCAGATCCCGGACGAGGAGGAGGACGGCTCGGGCGTCATCACCCTGATGACCCTGCACACCGCCAAGGGCCTCGAGTTCCCGGTCGTCTTCCTCACCGGCATGGAGGACGGCGTCTTCCCGCACATGCGCGCGCTGGGCCAGCCCAAGGAGCTGGAGGAGGAGCGCCGCCTGGCGTACGTCGGCATCACACGCGCGCGTGAGCGCCTCTATCTCACCCGCTCCTCGCTGCGCAGCGCGTGGGGGCAGCCGTCGTACAACCCGCCGTCCCGCTTCCTGGAGGAGATCCCGACGCAGCACGTCGACTGGAAGCGGACCGGCGCCACCGCGTCGGCCCCCACCGGACCGGCGTCGGGTGTTGCGGCTTCGCTGTCCTCGACCCGCTCCCGTTCCTCCGCCTCGGGCGCGTCCGGCTTTGCCACGCGCCGGAGTTCGGAGAAACCGGTGGTGTCGCTGGCCGTCGGCGACCGCGTGACGCACGACCAGTTCGGACTCGGCACGGTCGTGGCGGTCAAGGGCACGGGCGCGAACGCGGAGGCGACGGTCGACTTCGGCGAGGAGAAGCCGAAGCGGCTGCTGCTGCGGTACGCGCCGGTGGAGAAGCTGTAGGCGATCCCTACGGTCAACTCGTGGAGGACATGAGCTGAGCCCCCGCTCCAACCGCGGGGGCTCACAAGGAGGTCGGCGGGGCGGACGGCTCCGGCGCTACGTCGGGTTGATGCCGTGGCTGCGCAGCCACGGGAGCGGGTCGATGGCCGAGCCGCCGCCGGGTCGCACCTCGAAGTGCAGGTGCGGTCCGGTCGAGTTGCCGGAGTTCCCGGAGTAGGCGATCGCGTCGCCGGCCTTCACGGTCGTACCGGAGGCGACCTGGTAGCTGGAGAGGTGGCAGTACCACGTCTCCGTGCCGTCCATCGCGGTCACGATCATCATGTTGCCGTAGGCGCTGTTCCACTGCGTCCGCACGGTGCCGTCGGTCGCGGCCATCACCTTCGTGCCGTACGAGACCGGGAAGTCGATGCCGGTGTGCACGGACATCCAGTTGATGCCGGCCTGGCCGAAGTAGGCGCTGAGTCCGTGCTGCGCGACCGGGAGCGCGTACTTGGGGCGCAGTCGCTCCTTGCGGGCGGCCTCCGCGGCGGCCTTCTTCTTCTCGGCCAGCTGCTCGGCCTTGAGGTCGATACGTTCCTGCGTGCGGCTGGCCCGGTCGGCGAAGTCGTCGGCGCCGGCGGAGAGGCTCTTGAGCTGGGCATCCAGCTTGTTGTTGGCGGTGGACGGTTTCACCGCGGTGACGTCCGAGGCCGTGGTCGAGGTGTCCTGCTCGCTGGCGAAGGTGCCGACGGAGGCGGCGGCGACACCGGCCACGCCCATCACGCACGCCGAGGGCACGGCGATGGTCAGCAGCGCGGAGCGCTTGGGGGGCGGACGGCGACGGGAACGGTTCGCGTTCCTGGTGGCCGCGCGGCCCTGCGCCGGTACGACCTCTTCCTGGTCGTCCAACAGCGGGGCCACGGCGGGCAGTTCACCCGTGGAGGCCAACTCGTCCTCGGCCGGGGCGGGTTCGCCGTACCCGGCGGTGTCGTACTCGGAGTAGTCCTCGAACTGGTCGTGCCGCTCGCCCTGTTCGTCCGGTGCTTCCTGGCCGACCTGCTCGAAGACGGCGGTGGCGGGCGCGTCGGCGCCGCCGCCCTGGCCGTCCGAGTTCCACTGCGTGGCGTCGTAGGCACCGGTGTCGAAGGCCTGTGTGCCCCACTCCCAGTGCTGGGTCTGGTCGGCCGCGGCGGTGCTCTGGTCGGGCTGGAGCCAGGCGTTCGCGTCCCACTGGCCGGAGGTGTCGTTCCCGGTGGCCTGCGGGGGAATGGCGGAGAGCTGCTGGTACTCGGCCGACCAGGCGGTCGTCTCGTACGCGCCGGTGTCGTAGGCGGCGTGGTGCTGGGCCGCGTACGCGTCGTAGTGCAGGGTCTGTTGGCCGCCGGAGGACCAGTCCGAGCTGTTGTCGTACGTGCCCGTGCCGTCGTCCGGGAGGCACCCGAAGAGGGGGTCGGCCGCGAAGGTCGCCGTGGCGTGGGTGCCGGTACCGGTCGCGAAACCGTTGGCGTCGTAGTCGCCGTACGTGGTGAAGTCGCCGTACTGGCCTTCCTGGGTGCCGTAGGACGCGTAATGCGTCGCGGCGGCCTCGGAGGCCGGAGCCGGGGTCATAGTCCCCGACGGGTGACGGTCGTTCACCAACTTCTCTTTCGCCTCGACAACAGGGGCTGGCAGAGCAGTGCGGCGACTGTACCCGGCGGTACGCGGGCGCGACAATCTTCAACAGGTTTTAGGCTCGCAGGAAACGGGCATTCGGCTGTGTTTCGGGGGAGGCCGGGCGAGGGTTTGGCCCTGTGTTCGAAGAGCGTTCGAGTCGCGGGAGCTGTCCGAGGGGTGTCCGGGAGGTGTGGGACGCCTGTGCGGAGGCGTTGCTCGGCCCCGCGAGAGGTCACGCCGGGTGGGTCACCGTCATCCCAGCGTCACGCCACCGTCAGACCGCCGGCGTGAGCGGCCGTCTCGGAACCTGTCTCCGGAGTGTCGAGCGCCTGCCGTATCCCGATCGCGACGGCCGGGTGCACGGGCAGGGCGAGATGTCCGATTCCGCTCACCCGCACGTTCTGTGCGATCAGGTCGGGGTGAGCGACGCACGCCGTCTCCAGCGGGTCCATCAGGTGGTCGAGGTCGCTCCAGAAACTGACGAAGTGCGTACGGCAGCCCGGCGCGGGCCGGGTCAGCTCCTCCAGGACGTCCGAGCCGGGGCGCATCTGGCGCACGATCGGGTGCGCGTTGGCCAGCGGCGCCACGCTCGTGCCGGAGTGCGGGGTGCCGAGCGTCACCAGCGTGCGGACGCGGAGGTCGCCGCCCAGGCGCTGCACGTAGTACCGCGCGATCAGCCCGCCGAGGCTGTGCCCGACGATGTCGACCTGCCGGCTGCCGGTGCGCTCGCAGATCTCCTCTATGTGCTGGCCCAGCAACTCGGCCGCGGTGCGGATGTCGCAGGTCAGCGGTGAGTAGTTCAGCGACTCGACCTGCTGCCTGCCGTGCTGGGCGAGGCTGCGGCGCAGCAGGACGAAGACCGAGCGGTTGTCTATGAAGCCGTGGAGGAGGACTACCGGGGGCTTGGCCTCGGTGGGCAGCTGTGCCGTGCCCTCGTCCGGCGTGGGGAGCGGGTCGGCGGGGCCACGGCGCTCCTGGGTGATGCCCGAGGGATAGAGGAGGAGGTGTCCCGCGAGGATCGCCAACTCCAGCGCGGTCGCTTTCAGCAGGGCCAGGGAGAGTCCCGCCAGCCTGCTCGGCAGCAGCTTCTGGGCGAGGGGAAGAAAGGGCGACACTGCCCCGGTGACCTTCATGGCCGACCTCCTGTCGGCACGCGGAGGACGGCTCTGTCCCCCGTGTGCCCTCGTGGGAGGTCGCGGCGAAGGTGGTCGCCGGTGTGCGGGAGGCCTGCGGCGTGCGGGTTGTCGGCCCCGTATGCCCTTCCCGCCGTCGCCGACCCGCCGCACCACCACGCCGCGCGGCCTGCGGCGCGGTGGTGCGGCGACCTCGTTGCGGCTCCCGTCGCGCGAAATATGCGCTACGAACGTGTCCCACCGTGTGATTTCCCCCTCGGTCTCCCTCGCGAAACTGCCGGTTGCGGGATGCTGGAGATAACGTTCGTTCACTTGCCGGCAGGTCGGTACCCATGCCGGTACACATGTCGGTACGGATGGATAGTCGCTTCATGGAGGCAGTGATGGGTGTGGCAGCCGGTCCGATCCGCGTCGTGGTGGCCAAGCCCGGGCTCGACGGGCACGACCGGGGGGCCAAGGTGATCGCGCGGGCGTTGCGCGACGCCGGTATGGAGGTCATCTACACCGGGCTCCACCAGACTCCCGAGCAGATCGTCGACACCGCGATCCAGGAGGACGCCGACGCGATCGGGCTGTCCATCCTGTCCGGCGCCCACAACACGCTCTTCGCCGCGGTGATCGACCTGCTGAAGGAGCGGGACGCGGCGGACATTCTCGTGTTCGGCGGCGGGATCATTCCGGAGGCGGACATCGCGCCGCTGAAGGAGAAGGGCGTCGCGGAGATCTTTACGCCGGGGGCGACGACGCAGGCGATCGTGGACTGGGTTCGGGTTGCCGTGCGGCAGCCGACGGGGGCGTAGGTCGGTTCAGACGCCGGATGGGCTGAGTGGTGCGGGATGACGTCCCCGCACCACTTCCAACTCCTCCGCCATCTTCGCCCGCAACCGCAATGTCGTGACCAGGCGTTGGAACGCCTCCGCCCAGTAGCCGCCCGCTCCCGGTGACGCGTCCTCCGCCTCCTCCGGTATGGAGGTCAGGCCTTCCAGGCGGCCCGCCTGTTCGGGGTCGAGGCAGCGCTCGGCCAGGCCCATGACTCCGCTGAAACTCCAGGGGTAACTCCCCGCCTCCCGTGCGATGTCGAGGGCATCGACCACCGCCCGCCCCAGTGGCTCGGACCAGGGCACCGCACAGACCCCGAGCAACTGGAACGCCTCCGACAGGCCGTGCGTCGCGATGAACCCGGCGACCCAGTCGGAGCGTTCGGCGGGGCTCAGGATGCCGAGCAGCTTGGCGCGTTCGGCCAGGGAGACCGCCCCCGGGCCGCCGGCCTCGGGTGCGGAGGGCATGCCGAGCAGCGCCCGCGCCCACTCGGCGTTCCGCTGCCGGACCGCGGCCCTGCACCACGCCGCGTGCAGATCGCTCTGCCAGTCGTCGGCCACCGGAAGCGCCACCAGCTCCTGGGGTGTCCGTCCGCCGAGCCGCGCGGGCCATGTTCCGAGCGGTGCCGCCTCCGCCAACTGTCCGAACCACCACGACCGTTCACCCCGCCCCGCCGGGGCCTTGGCGACCACGCCGTCGCGCTCCATGCTCGCGTCGCACTCGTGCGGGGCCTCGACGACGACCGTCGGCGTCTCCCGCATCGGGTCGACGGCCACGCACGCCCCGGCCCTGACCGCCATCCGCCCGGCCAGCGCCGAGTCCGGCAGCGCGGAGAGCAACTCCGCCGCCGTCGCCCGTACGTTGCGACTGCGGTCGGCCAACGCCTGTTCCAGGAACGGCTCGTCCCGCGGGCCCAGTCCCGACCGCAGCGAGTCGAGAAACATCAGGCGATCCTCGGCCCGCTCCGTCGGCCAGGTCGTCGCGAGCAACTCGCGGGCGGCGGCGGGTGCGTGGGCGCGCAGGGCCGACAGCAGGGCGACCCGTTCCGCGAACAGGCCCTCCTGCCAGAGCCGTCGAGTGCCCGCCTCGTCGTCCGGACCGGGCAACGCGGCGCCCCCGCCCGGCGTCGCGCGCAGGGCGAAACGCCAGTCCGGGTTCAGCCGGGCGAGCCACACCGCGCGTGCCCCCGCGAACGTCAGCGCCGCCGGCCGCAGATCCGTCCGTCCGCGCGCCGCGTCCAGCAGGGCGGGCAGCACCTGCGGGGGCGCCCCGAAACCGCGCGCGTTCGCCGCCGCGAGCCACTGCGGCAACAGCTCCATGAGGTCCGGCGCCGTGCCCCTGCGGCCCCCGCCACCCGTACCGGGACGGTCGGCGAGCAGCATCGCCAGCCTGCGGGCCGCCGCGGCGGGCAACGCCGGGCGCGAGTCCGGCGGAGCCTGCTCGGGACGGGGGGCCGCCTGCGCGGGTCGCAACCCGGCCCGACGGCGTACGGTCTCGACGGCCGCGGCGTCCAGCAGCGCGACCGGCGCTTGGCGGACGGGTCCGTGTCCGCGGCCGTGTCCCTGTCCGTGCCCCGGCGGTGTACGCCGGTCCGTCCCCAACAGCGCGGCCGTGACGAGCTCTTCCCAGAGGTTCGGCGCGGACGTGTGGGTGGGAGTGGGCTCAGCCGTAGCGCCGGGTGTGGTGCTCATGCGGTTCCTCTCCGTGGAGTGTGAGGGGAAGTCGAAGGTGGGGAGGCGGGTGTGGGCGATGGCGTGAGCGACGGTGTGGGCGATGGCGTGGGCGAATGCGTGGGCCGAGCCGGGATTGCGTTCCGTCGGGTCAGCACAGCGTCACCGCCTTTTCCGTCCCCTCCGCCCAGGCCGTCAACGGTGTGAAGCCTCGGTGGCCGCACTCGCCGAAGACCTTGACGGGGGTGCCGCCCGAGAGGGCGATCAGGCGCCAGAGCCCGGGGCGGGCGCGGGCGGTGGAGGTGAGGGGGAGCGCGGTGTCCGTGTCGGCGTCCGCGAGTTGCCAGCCGTCGCTCGTCGGGGTCGGTACGACCCGGTCCAGGGTGATCGGGACCGAGTCCAGCCAGGGGTCGTCGCGCAGTGTCTCGCCGTAGCGAGCGGCGGCCTGGGTCGTCGTCACTCCTGGTGGGCGTACGGCGGCGGGAGTCGGGGGTGCGAACTGCTCGCCGAGCGCCGCCCGGGGCTGGCCCGCGCCCGGATACGCGGCCACCTCCGCGTCCAGGGTCAGGCCCACCGGGAGCGTCAGTTCGGGGGCGCGGCCGGCGGCGCCGTAGGAGAGGAGCAGGGCCGTGCGGTCCGAGTCGGCGCCGTAGAGCCAGATGCGGCGGGTCGTCAGTCGGGCGTCCGCCGTGTCGTACTGGGCGAGGACCAGCCAGCGGTCGCGCAGTGGTGGGCCGTCCGCCGAGTTGGACAGGCCGATGCGGGAGCGGACCGTCGCCGCCAGGGACTCCGGCAGCCCTTCGCGGCGCAGCCACGCCTGGTCGAGGAGGTGGAGCAGCGCGCACTCCTCCAGCAGCCGCACCGGCCAGCCGGGACCGGACGACGGGATCGCCCCCAACTCCCGTACGCGCGCGGCCAGTCCGGGTGCCTGGGCGTCGACCATGCGGGCCGCCGTCTCCTCCCACAGCGCGTATCCCGTCTGCTCCGCGCCGGCCAGGCCACCGCGCAACAGGTCCGCGAGACGCTGCTCCAACTCGGTCGCGCCCGCGGTGATCCGCTCGGCCCGGCGCTCCGCCCGCCGCCGCGCCGCCTCCGGGTCAGCCGAGCCGGAAGCGGAGTCGGAGCCGCCCGCGGTCCGCTTGTCCTCCGTCCGCTTTCTTCTCCCCTCTATCCACTCTTCCGCCCAGTCCGGCGGCGCGCCCGGCGCCACCGCGCCGTCCTCGCCCGCCCACAGCAGCAACAGCCCGAGCGCGTGTTTGCACGGGAACTTCCGGCTCGGGCAACTGCACTTGTACGCGGGCCCGGAGGCGTCCGCGATGTCGACGACCGTCTGATAGGGCTTGCTGCCACTGCCCTTGCACAGTCCCCACACCGTCCCCTCCTCGCCGCTCCCCGTCTCGGACCACGGCCCGGCCGCCCCGAGTTTGCTGCCCGCTTTGCGTGATGCGGCGTCAGGAGCCAGTGCCAGCACCTGATCCGCGCTCCAGCGCACCCCCACCTGAGTCATGACATCGAAGGTAGAGCCCGGCACTGACAATCGGTCCGCGAGCGGCTGGGCGGGCGGGCCGATGCGGGTGTTTTCGCAGGTCAGATCGCGTTGTCAGTGGCATGGTGCACGGTGGACACCAGATCCGAACCGGCCGAGCTGGAGGGGGCCTCAGCCATGACTGTGTCCGTAGAACCCGCGTCCGTGCGAACGAGCGAGAAGCCGTCGAACGAGCCGTTGCGGCCGCACGCCGAGCACGCCTTCGCCGATGAACTCGCCGCGCTGGCCGCGCAGGACGACCGCCCGCGCCCGGCCCGCTGGAAGCTGTCGCCGTGGGCGGTGGCGACCTATCTGCTCGGCGGCACGCTGCCGGACGGCACGGTGATCACGCCGAAGTACGTCGGCCCGCGCCGCCTCGTCGAGGTCGCCGTCACCACCCTCGCCACCGATCGTGCCCTGCTCCTGCTCGGCGTGCCCGGCACGGCCAAGACCTGGGTGTCGGAGCACCTGGCCGCCGCCGTCAGCGGCGACTCGACGCTGCTCGTGCAGGGCACGGCGGGAACGCCGGAGGAGGCGATCCGATACGGGTGGAACTACGCGCAGTTGCTCGCCCACGGCCCGAGCCGCGACGCCCTCGTGCCCAGCCCGGTCATGCGGGCCATGGCGGAGGGGATGACGGCACGGGTCGAGGAGCTGACCCGTATCCCCGCCGACGTGCAGGACACGCTCATCACGATCCTGTCCGAGAAGACGCTGCCGATACCGGAGTTGGGCCAGGAGGTGCAGGCGGTCCGCGGCTTCAACCTGATCGCGACGGCCAACGACCGGGACCGCGGGGTCAACGACCTCTCCAGTGCCCTGCGCCGCCGCTTCAACACGGTGGTGCTGCCGCTGCCGGAGAGCGTCGAGGCCGAGGTCGACATCGTCTCGCGCCGCGTCGACCAACTCGGCAGCTCCCTGGAACTGCCCTCCGCACCCGACGGCATCGATGAGATTCGCCGCGTCGTGACGGTCTTCCGCGAGCTGCGTGACGGGGTGACCTCCGACGGGCGTACGAAGGTGAAGTCGCCGAGCGGCACGCTGTCGACGGCGGAAGCGATCTCCGTCGTCACCAACGGCCTCGCCCTGGCCGCCCACTTCGGCGACGGCGTGCTGCGGGCCGGCGATGTCGCCGCGGGCCTTCTCGGCGCGGTCGTCCGCGACCCGGCGACCGACCGCGTGATTTGGCAGGAGTACCTGGAGGCGGTCGTGCGGGAGCGCGACGGTTGGACGGACTTCTACCGGGCCTGCCGAGAGGTGAGCGTGTGACGAACGACCTGGGGTGGGGGCGCTCCGGCGGGGGCCAGGGATCGGGCGGATCCGGGGGGAGTGGTGGGAGTGGTGGGCGTGGTGGATCCGGCGGGTCCCGCGGGTCCGGCGTTTCGGGGGAGTCGGGCGGCTCGGTGTGCGTCGGGTGCCTGGCCTCCGGGGGCGGTCGGGGTGACGGACGCGGGCGGCGGGGACCGCTGGGGCGGCGGGGACGGCCGGTTCGGCGAGGGCAACGGGGTCGATGGGGGCGGCGATGGCTTCGATGGCAGAGCGGTGGCCGGGGGCGGCTTCGGAGGGGCGTCCGGCGGGCGAGGTCGGCGGGTGCGGTACGGAGGGGGACGTCGTGACGGAGCCTGAGCCCGAGCGGGGTGGGAGCGGGGCGGCCGATGGTCGGCCGTTGCTGCTGGGCGTACGGCATCACGGGCCGGGGTCGGCACGGGCCGTGCGGGCGGCGCTGGACGTGGCCCGGCCGCGGGTCGTGCTGATCGAGGGGCCGCCCGAGGCCGATTTCCTGATCCCGTTGGCCGCCGAGGAGGACATGCGACCGCCGGTCGCCCTGCTCGCCCATGCCGTGGACGAGCCGGGCCGCTCGGCGTTCTGGCCGCTGGCCGAGTTCTCGCCGGAGTGGGTGGCCATCCGCTGGGCCCTGGAGCACGAAGTCCCGGCCCGCTTCATCGACCTGCCGGCGACGCACACGCTGGCGTGGGAGAAGGAGCCGGAGGACGGACCGGACGAGACGCCTGACGAGACGCCGACGCCGGACGAGACATCGGACGCCGATGGACAACCGGCCCTCGATGCCTCCGTCCGGGTCGATCCGCTCGCCGTGCTCGCCGAAGCCGCCGGTTACGACGACGCCGAGCGGTGGTGGGAGGACGTCGTCGAGCACCGGGGGATGGGGGAGGGGGACGCGTTCGCGCCGTTCGCCGTGCTGGAGGAGGCCATGGGGGCGCTGCGGGAGACCTACGGCGCCGGGGGACACGAGCGGGATCTCGTGCGGGAGGCGTACATGCGGCTCCAAGTGCGGGCCGCGCAGCGTGAGTTCGGGGACGACGTGGCCGTGGTGTGCGGGGCCTGGCATGTGCCGGCGCTGCGGCAGCGGACGGCTGTCGCCGCCGACCGGGCGCTGGTGAAGGGGCTGCCCAAGGTCAAGACGGACATGACGTGGGTGCCGTGGACGCACCGGAGGCTGGCGCGGGTCAGCGGATACGGGGCGGGGATCGACTCGCCGGGTTGGTACGGGCACTTGTTCAGCGCGCCGGACCGGCCGGTCGAGCGGTGGCTGACCAAGGTGGCCGGACTGCTGCGGGAGCAGGACCGGTTGGTGTCCTCGGCGCATGTCATCGAGGCGGTGCGGTTGGCCGAGACGCTCGCCGCGATGCGGGGGCGTCCGCTGCCGGGGCTCGGTGAGACGACCGACGCGGTGCGCGCGGTGATGTGCGAGGGCTCGGACGTGCCGCTGGCGTTGGTGCACGACCGGTTGGTCGTGGGGGACGTGCTGGGCGAGGTGCCAGGGTCGGCGCCGGCGGTGCCGTTGCAGCGTGACCTCGACCGGATCCAGCGTCGGCTGCGGCTCAAACCGGAGGCGCTGGAGCGGGAGTTGGAGCTCGATCTGCGCAAGGAGACCGATGCCGGGCGCAGCAGGTTGCTGCATCGGCTGCGGCTGCTGGGCATCGGGTGGGGCGAGCCGACGGCCTCGCGGGGGAGCACCGGGACGTTCCGGGAGACGTGGCGGCTGCGGTGGGAGCCGGAGCTGTCCGTGCGGGTCGCCGAGGCCGGGGTGTGGGGCACGACCGTGCTCGGCGCCGCGACGGCCAAGGCCGAGGCGGACGCGGTGGGGGCGCGGGGCCTCGCCGATGTCACCGGGCTCGCGGAGCGCTGCCTGCTGGCCGAACTGCCCGACGCGCTGCCCGTGGTGATGCGGGTCCTCGCCGACCGGGCCGCGCTCGACGCGGACGTCGGCCATCTCGCCCAGGCCCTGCCGGCCCTGGTCCGTTCGCTCCGGTACGGCGATGTGCGCGGCACGGACACCGGTGCCCTGGCCGGGGTCGCAGCGGGCCTCGCCGAACGTATTTTCGTCGGCCTTCCTCCGGCCTGTGCCGCCCTGGACGCCGATGCGGCCGAGGAGATGCGGCGCCATCTGGACGCGGTACACGGGGCGGTGGGGTTGCTGGCGGACGCGCCTGTGCGGGGGGATACGGCGGGCGGCCCCGTACTGCCGAGGGTGGGGGAGGCAGAGGCGGCGGTCGATTCACCGGCGCGGGGCGATGAGGCACCGGGGGCGTCGGGCGATGGACCTGCGGGGAGTTCCGCGGCGACGGCTCCCGACGAGTCCGTCGTGAAGGATCGGGCCGTCGGGGCTGCTCTGCGAGGGCGTTGGCATCGCGTGCTGCGGGTCTTGGGGACGCGGGACACCGTCGCGGGGGTGGTGCGGGGGCGGGCCGTGCGGTTGCTCCTGGACGAAGGGGAGCTGGGGCAGGACGAGGCGGCGCGGCTCATGGGGCTCGTGCTGTCGCCGGGGACGGCGCCGGGGGACGCGGCCGCGTGGATCGAGGGGTTCGTGGGCGGCGGGTCCGGCGGCGGGATGCTGCTCGTGCACGACGAGCGGCTGCTCGGGCTGGTCGACGCCTGGCTGACGGGGGTGCCGGCGGGGGCGTTCACGGACGTACTGCCGTTGTTGCGGCGGACGTTCTCGGCGTACGAGCCGGGGGTGCGGCGGACTCTCGGTGAGCTGGTCCGGCGTGGGCCCGGACGGGCGGGGCATACGGCGGCGACCGGTGCCGGGATACCGGGCTTCGCGGCCGAGCTCGACGCGGGGCGCGCGGACGCCGTACTGCCCGTGGTGCGGCTGCTGTTGGGACTGGACGGATGGGCGGACGGCGCGGACAACGACCTTGTGGGGGTGGCTCGATGAGGACCGACGGGCGGGCGCAGGCGGGGAAGCGGGGCGATGCGGTGAATGCGGATGCCGGTGGACGCGCGCACGGGCACAAGTGCGGGCAGGGGGCGGCGACTTACCGTCGGCCGGTGACGGCCGTGACGGTGGTGCCGCTGTGGGACCGGGACCGGAGCTGTGCGGAGGTGCGCGGATGAGCACCGGGACGACGGACACGGGAACGGGATCTTCAACGGGTACGGCGACGGAGACTCCTACGGACACGGACACGGACACGGACACGGACACGGACACGGGCACGGGCACGGGCACGGGCACGGACATGGACTCGAAGCAGGAGCGGCTTCGGCGGTGGCGGCTCGTGCTCGGGGGTGACGCGGCCGAAGGCACCGGGTACACGTTGTCGGGGCAGGACGCGGCGATGGACGGGGCGTTGGGCGCGCTGTACGGGAGGGGCGAGGGGCAGGCGAGGGCGGGGCGGGAGCGTTCGGCGGGGCTCGGGGCGTCGGCGCCGTCGGTGGCGCGCTGGCTCGGGGACATCCGCACCTACTTCCCCTCCTCCGTCGTGCAGGTGATGCAGCGGGACGCCATCGACCGGCTCGGGCTGTCCGCGCTGCTGCTCGAACCGGAGATGCTGGAGGCGGTCGAGGCCGACGTGCACCTGGTCGGCACGCTGCTCTCCCTCAACAAGGCGATGCCGGAGACGACGAAGGAGACGGCACGGGCGGTCGTGCGCAAGGTGGTCGAGGACCTGGAGAAGCGGCTCGCCACCCGCACCCGGGCCACGCTCTCCGGCGCCCTGGACCGCAGCGCCCGTATCAACCGGCCGCGCCACCACGACATCGACTGGAACCGCACGATCGCGGCCAACCTCAAGCACTACCTGCCGGAGTACGGGACGATCGTGCCCGAGCGGCTCATCGGGTACGGGCGTGCCTCCCAGTCGGTGAAGAAGGAGGTCGTCCTCTGCATCGACCAGTCGGGGTCGATGGCGGCGTCCGTCGTCTACGCGTCGGTGTTCGGGGCGGTACTGGCGTCCATGCGGTCGATCAACACCCGGCTGGTCGTCTTCGACACGGCGGTCGTCGACCTCACCGACCAGCTCGACGACCCGGTCGACGTGCTGTTCGGCACGCAGCTCGGCGGCGGGACGGACATCAACCGGGCGCTCGCCTACTGCCAGTCCCAGATAACCCGGCCCGCCGACACGGTGGTCGTGCTGATCAGTGACCTCTACGAAGGGGGGATACGGGACGAGATGCTGAAGCGGGTCGCGGCGATGAAGGCGTCGGGGGTGCAGTTCGTGGCGTTGCTGGCGCTGTCGGACGAGGGGGCGCCGGCGTACGACCGGGAGCATGCGGCGGCGTTGGCCGCGCTGGGCGCACCGGCGTTCGCGTGCACGCCGGACCTCTTCCCGGAGGTCATGGCGGCGGCGATCGAGAAGCGGCCGATACCGGTGCCGGACACGGCGTGACGGTTCCGGAACTCGCGTGCTGTGCAGGTGACTTGTCGATCCGTTGACACCGGGGCGGGCAGCAAAACGGACATGAGTATCCATCGGTAACAGGGGGCTTGCGCAACCTCGGGAGGGGCGTGCAAGGATCGACGCCCGTCAGCGGTGCGCCGAGTGTCGCCCGCCCGTACGGGAGGATCCGCCCCCACGTGAACTGGCCGGCAGCACTGCCTGGTGCCGCTCTGCGCGTGCTGCGCACGGCGGTTGGGCGGCGTGCGCTGCAAGTGGCGTTACTGGTGGGCGGGTTGTTCGCGGTCGGGCTCCTCTGCGGGGAGCAGGCGCAGGCGGCGGACGGGGTGACCTCGGGATCGTCGGCGCGGTCGTCGACGGTCAGCTCGTCGGTGCATGCGGTCGGGCAGTTGCTCAAGCCGCGGGCACCGGCTGAAGTGAAGCCGAAGAAGCCGACGCGGACCGTCAAGCCGGTCGCGGTGGTCGATCACGTCGTCCAGACCGTGAATGCGGGGGTCCTGGAGCCGGTCGGCTCAGTCGTGCAGGCGGTGACCGACGAGGTGGACGACGTGACCGCGCAGTTACCGCCGCCGGCGTCGTTGCCGATCCTCTCGTCGCTCCCTGACCTACCGACTCTGCCCTCCTCGCCCGCACTCCCCGCCCCTCCCGAGGAACCGGGACAGACGTTGCCCGCCCCAGCTCCAGCGACAGCCCCCGCGCCCGCGCCCGTCGCGCAGGAGCCTCAGGCGGACAGCGTTGGGCACACGGTGGGCGGGGTCCGGGATGAGGGACGTACTGGCTCGGCCGAGGTCGGAGCGATGACGTACGGCCCAGTGTTCGTCGTCGATGTCGATGTCGATGCCGATGCCGATGCCGGTGTCGTCGGGCATGCCTCGACGCGGAGCGTCGAGCGGCGGGTCGCCGGTGTCGGGTATGCCCCCGCGCACCAGGCGCCGGGCGGTGCCGCGGGCGACGACGCGGTGGGAAGCCGTTCGGGCATCGACGGTGGGTCCTCGCGGCACGGTGACGCGCATGCGGTCGCGGTGAGCCACCGGGTGCCGTTGCGGTTCGTGGCCGGTGCCGCCGTGCGGTCCGACGCGGCCGAGATCCGGGACGGGCACCGGGACATCCCGGTTTCCCCCGCGTAGAGCAGAACCCTCCAGGGCCCTTCCGGACCCTCCGGATCCCCGGCTCTCTGCTCTCCCTTCCCCTGCAGGCCCTTCCCCTGCAGTCCCCTCTCCTGCGGTCCCCCCTTTCTTTCTGCCCTTTCTTCTGCTTCCTGCCGCCATTTCTCGACTCCGTGGGTCCGAGGCCGAGACGACCGAAAACCGTCGGTCGGTCCGGCTGAATCCCGCGGTGGAGGCGGGTGATTCCCATTGGGGTGGGCGTCGCCCGTTCCGCGCCCCTCGGGGCGGTACAGGGGGCCTCACCGGGTCAACCCCAGCCCGGTGAGGCCCTTCGCCCCACCAGTACGGCGTCTCACTCGCGGCACGCCGTGCCAGTGAGCGCGGCATCATGTGACAGGTATCACCGCTCAGGTGTGACCCTCGATTTAGGGGCCCTCCGCAAGCAGCGATAACCTGCGAGACGGACATGCCGCGCGCTCGGTCACCGTGTGCGCCTCCCTTGTGACAGCGGACGTCACGTTGCCCTTCGCGGCACGCCCACGCATCCAACGAACCGCGAGATCACTGAGGACGGAAGCGCGTGGACCTGTTCGAGTATCAGGCGAGGGACCTCTTCGCCAAGCACGATGTACCGGTGCTGGCCGGTGAAGTCATCGACACGCCTGAGGCGGCCCGCGCAGCCACCGAGCGGCTCGGTGGCAAGTCCGTCGTCAAGGCCCAGGTGAAGGTCGGCGGCCGTGGCAAGGCCGGTGGTGTGAAGCTCGCCGCCACCCCGGACGAGGCCGTCGCGCGTGCGACGGACATCCTCGGCATGGACATCAAGGGCCACACGGTCCACAAGGTGATGATCGCCGAGACCGCGCCCGAGATCGTCGAGGAGTACTACGTCTCCTTCCTCCTCGACCGCACCAACCGCACCTTCCTCGCCATGGCGTCCGTCCAGGGCGGCGTGGAGATCGAGGTCGTCGCGGAGGAGAACCCCGAGGCCCTCGCGAAGGTGCCGGTCGACGCCAATGAGGGTGTCTCGATCGAGAAGGCCCGCGAGATCGTCGCGCAGGCGAAGTTCCCGGCCGACGTCGCCGAGCAGGTCGCCGAGATCCTGGTGACGCTGTGGGACACCTTCGTCAAGGAGGACGCCCTCCTCGTCGAGGTCAACCCGCTCGCCAAGGTCGCCTCCGGCAAGGTCATCGCCCTTGACGGCAAGGTGTCGCTGGACGAGAACGCCGAGTTCCGTCAGCCGGAGCACGAGGCGCTGATCGACCACGACTCCGCCAACCCGCTCGAGGCGGCCGCCAAGGCCAAGAACCTCAACTACGTCAAGCTCGACGGCGAGGTCGGCATCATCGGCAACGGCGCGGGTCTCGTCATGAGCACCCTCGACGTCGTCGCGTACGCCGGTGAGAAGCACGGTGGGGTCAAGCCCGCCAACTTCCTCGACATCGGCGGCGGCGCGTCCGCGGCCGTGATGGCGAACGGCCTGGAGATCATCCTCGGCGACCCGGACGTCAAGTCCGTCTTCGTCAACGTCTTCGGCGGCATCACCGCCTGCGACGAGGTCGCCAACGGCATCGTCCAGGCGCTGCAGCTGCTCAAGGACAAGGGCGAGGACGTCACCAAGCCGCTGGTCGTCCGTCTCGACGGCAACAACGCTGAGCTGGGTCGCAAGATCCTCTCCGACGCCAACCACCCGCTGGTCCAGCGCGTGGACACCATGGACGGCGCGGCCGACAAGGCCGCCGAGCTCGCGGCTGCGAAGTAAGGGACGAGGGACTAACAGCCATGGCTATCTTCCTCAACAAGGACAGCAAGGTCATCGTCCAGGGCATGACCGGTGCCACGGGCATGAAGCACACCAAGCTCATGCTGGCCGACGGCACGAACATCGTCGGCGGTGTGAACCCCCGCAAGGCCGGCACGTCCGTCGACTTCGACGGCACCGAGATCCCGGTCTTCGGCACGGTCGCCGAGGCGATCGAGAAGACGGGCGCGAACGTATCCGTCCTCTTCGTACCGCCGGCCTTCGCCAAGGCCGCGGTCGTCGAGGCGATCGACGCGGAGATCCCCCTCGCGGTCGTCATCACCGAGGGCATCGCCGTGCACGACTCCGCCGCGTTCTACGCGTACGCGGTCGCGCAGGGCAACAAGACGCGCATCATCGGTCCGAACTGCCCGGGTCTGATCACCCCCGGTCAGTCGAACGCCGGCATCATCCCGGGCGACATCACCAAGCCGGGCCGTATCGGCCTGGTCTCGAAGTCCGGCACGCTGACGTACCAGATGATGTACGAGCTCCGTGACATCGGCTTCTCGTCGGCCGTCGGCATCGGTGGCGACCCGGTCATCGGCACCACGCACATCGACGCTCTGGCTGCCTTCGAGGCCGACCCCGACACCGACCTGATCGTGATGATCGGTGAGATCGGTGGCGACGCGGAGGAGCGGGCCGCGGACTTCATCGCGAAGAACGTGACCAAGCCGGTCGTCGGTTACGTCGCCGGCTTCACCGCGCCCGAGGGCAAGACGATGGGCCACGCCGGCGCCATCGTCTCCGGCTCCTCCGGCACGGCCGCCGCGAAGAAGGAGGCCCTTGAGGCCGCGGGCGTCAAGGTCGGCAAGACGCCGACCGAGACGGCCAAGCTCGCCCGCGAGATCCTGGGCGGCTGAGGTACCTAGCTGAAACGTCGGTGGGCTCGCTCCGTGGATCGGGGCGGGCCCACCGATGCGTTGTCGGGCGGGTGCGGGTTCGTCGTGGCTGGTCGCGCAGTTCCCCGCGCCCTTGACAGCAGGTCGGCAGGCCGGAGTCAGCGGCTCAGCGGGAGCAGCCTTTCGGGCCCGCTCGTCATCTCACCCCGCAGCTTCTCCCGCAGCTCCACCTCCTCGTCCGACAAAGAACCCGGCGCCACCCGCGGTGGCACCCCCTGCACCTCCGCCCCGGGGGCGATCGGCGGCTCGTAGTGGGTGGGCGCCGTCCGCACCGTGAGGGCCGTCGTGCCGATCAGGGCGACCGTGAACGCGATGGCCGCCCGCGTCCAGAAACGTGCCCGCCGCTCACTCCCGATCCGCACCGTCGGCGGCCGGGCCGCGCGCAACCGCTCCGTGGAGGCAAGCTCCGCCAGGCGCCGATGCAGCACCGCGGGGTCCGACAGCTCCGGCAACCGCGCGGCCAGCGCCTCGCGCGCGTGCAGCAGCCGGTTGGCCGTCGCCGGGGTGCTCGCCTCCGTCTCCGCCGCCGTCTCGGGCAGGTCGAGGCCGACACCGTCGTAGAGCATGAGTGTGCGGCGGTGGGGGGCCGGGAGTTTCAGGAGTGCGGTGAGCAGGGCGCGGTCGGCGGGGTCGGGGGGTGGGGGTTCGGGGTGGCGGTAGCGCGGGCGGAAGCGGTGCCAGGGGGAGAGCGCGTATTCGTACGCCGTCGCCCGCACCCAGCCCGCCGGGTCCCGGTCGACCGCCACCTCCGGCCAGCGCTGCCAGGCGAGTTGGAAGGACCGCTCGACCGACTCGCGCGCGAGTTCGCGGCGGCCGGTGAGGAGATAGGCCTGGCGTACGAGGGCGGGGGCGCAGAACGCGTAGAGCGCGTCGAAGGCCTGAGTGGGCGTCAGTGGGGTGGCGGGAGTGGCGGTGGCGGGGGCGGGCTCCGGCCTTGGATGTGGCTGTGGCTCTGTGGACTTTTCCAGAGACACCGTCACTGTCGGCTGCTTCGCCGGGTCCTGACGAGGCGTCGGGCGTTCGAGTGAGGCCAGCAGTTTCGCGTACGCCTCCCGTTTGTCGCCGCGTGGAGTCGTGCGGCCTCTCTCCCAGGAGCGGACCGTCTCGCGCGAAACGCCTACCCGCTCCGCGACCTGAGCCTGTGTCAGCGAGCCGGACTCACGCAGGCGTCGGCGTTCCTTGGGTGAGGGGAGGGGGGTTGCAGGGCTCTGCGTCACAGGACGCCCCTTCGTACGAAAAAGTACATAAATATATATTGGGCGACACTTCGGAAGTTCGCGTGTTACGACGGAAAAGCGCGTGTCGTTGGGAGCATGACGGGCGTGATCCAGATGACCGCTCGTCGATCGCCGTTGTCGTCCCTGCTCACCCGGATGCTCGACCGATCACCCGGACTGGCTGCGAGCCTCTTGGGTGGCGCGCTCGCGGCCGGGCTCGGGTTGGGGTCGTTCGCCGTGCTCGTGATGGTGCTGTGGATCAGTTCGCCGTATCCCGACAGCGGGCCCGGGGGTGCGCTGCATGTCGCGGCGGCGCTGTGGCTGCTCGCGCACGGCGCCGAACTGATCCGCACCGACACGCTCTCCGGCGTACCCGCACCGGTCGGTGTCACGCCGTTGTTGCTGCTCGCGGTGCCTGTGTGGCTGGTGCATCGGGCCGCGCGGGATGCGGTGGACGGGGGCGGGGGAGACGGCGACGGTGAGGACGACGGCGATGGTCCACCTCTGGTGGCCGCGCGTACGGCGTGGGCCGGGGTCGTGGTCGGGTATCTCGGCGTGGGCGCGGCTGCCGCGCTGTACGCGTCCGGCGGGGAGTTGCGGCCGTCCTGGGCGTGGACCGCGGTGTGTGTGCCGACGGTTGTCGTGGTGGCGGCGGGGGTGGGGGTGTGGACGGCGTACGGGCGTCCGCGGGATGTCGCCGACGGGGTGCTGATCCTGCTGCCGGCGTCGGTGCGGCGGCTGGTGCTCGGGGTGGAGGCGCGGGAACGGCTCGGGGTCGCCGTGCGGGCCGCGTCGGCCGGGGTGGCGGTGCTGGTCGGGGGCGGGGCGTTGTTGCTCGGGGGCTCGTTGGTGTGGCACGGCGGGGTGGCTCGGGGGTCGTTTCTGCAGTTGACGGAGGGGTGGTCGGGGCGGTTCGCGGTGTTGTTGCTGTGTCTGGCGCTGGTGCCGAACGCGGTGGTGTGGGCGGTGGGGTACGGGTTGGGGCCGGGGTTTGTGCTGGGGGCGGGGCATGTGGTGGGGCCGTTGTCATCCGACCCCGCGCCGTTGCTGCCGCCGTTTCCGTTGCTGGCCGCGGTGCCGGGGGCGGGGGTTGGGGGGCCGTTGGAGTGGGCGGTGGGGGTGGTGCCGGTGGTTGCTGGGGTGGTGGTGGGGGTGTTTGTGGGGCGGGGGGCGGCCGGTGAGGGCAAGGGTGCGGGTCCCGGTGCCGGGAGCGGGAGCGGGAGTGGGAGTGGGAGTCGGAGTGGGGCGGGGGGCGTGAGCGGTGTCGGAGGTGGGCTTGAGGTCGGGGCGAGGGTGAGGGGCGGGCTTGGGGTGGGGACCAAGGCAGGTGGCGGAGGGCGGGGGTGGTCGCCGGGGCGGACTGCTGGGGTTGGTGGGGTGGCGGCTGTTCTGGGTGGGGTGATGGTTGCCGTTCTTGCGGGGCTTGCGGGTGGGCGGCTCGGGGTGGGGGCGTTGGCTCGGTTCGGGCCGGTGTGGTGGCAGGTGGGTGGGGTGGCGGTTGTGTGGATGGCGGGGGTGGGGGTGCCGGTGGCGTTGGGGGTTCGGGGGTGGCGGGGGCGCGAGGTTGGGGCGGGGGTTGGGTTGGCCGCTGTGGTGGGGTGGTTGGGGATTCGGAAGGGGAGTGGGGGAGTGCAGGGGGACGTGGGGCGGGAGGCTGGGGGTGTTCTGCCGGAGGCGGTGCCGGTTCAGGGGGCCGGGGCCGGGATGGGAGGCGGGGGGCTGCGGGATCGGCGGGGTGATGATGCGTTGGAGCCGTATGACCTGTTGCCGGCCGAGCCGGTGGAGGGGGGTTGGCACGATGACGCTGCGCGGGAGGCTCGGTGGGCGGCGCTTCGGGAGGCGGCGGATGGTTCTGACGGGAGTTGATCGCCCCCGCCGCCCCTACCCGTCCCATCCCAGGGGCGCTGCCCCTTCGACCCCGCCGGGGCTCCGCCCCGGACCCCGATCGGCCCTGAAGGGGCCTCGTCCTCAAGCGCCGGACGGGCTGAAAGATGCGGACCGGCGTCCAGAGGGGGCGCCACCCGACCCGCTCAAGGAACAAGACCCGGTCAGTTCTCCGGTTTGATCTTTGTGGACAGGTAGGACAGGGCCGCCGTGGTCGCGATGAAGCCTCCGGCCAGTTCTTCGTAGCCCTTGAAGTAGGCGATGAAGATGGCGACGGCGGACGCTGCCGCGACTGCGTCGAGGGTGCGGCCGATGATCCGGCGGATTTTGCCCGGGCGTGGAGGGTGGTGGGGGTTCGGGGGGTTTCCCCAGTAGGGGAGGGGTCCCGGTCTGGGTTTCCAGCCCTCGTCCAGGAGGCGCACGAAGTCCGGGTGGTGGCGGGCGTAGCCCAGACGGTGGGGTGCCAGGCGCCGCCACGGCAGTCGGGCGTGTCTGATGGCGAGCCAGGTGAGTAGCGGCAGGCAGGCCACGGCCGCCCAGATCGCCGCGACCGCCCGGTCTGCGCCCGCGTTCGGCACGATGCCGAGGAGATGGTCCAGTTGACCGCTGGCGGCGTAGGCGATCAGCGAAGCCGCGGAAAGCACCGCCGCGGTCTGTTCCAGCTGGTGGCCGGTGTGGCAGCGGGCGCAGCGGGGCACGTACACGACTTCCCTGCGCCACGTGGTGCGCAGGATGACGATCCATGCCGTCATGTTCGTTTCCGCGTCGCGGTGCAGTCCCATGACTCGGTCGTGCCACGACGCCGGCGCGGCGTTCTCGCAGAACCAGCACTCCCGCACCACGAACTCCCCCCGACGATCAGTCCCGTGGGGGTTGTTCCCCGCCGACGGCCCCGTCAGCCGTTCGTGCCCAGAATGCTCCGCAGCTCCGACGGCAGGTGCTGCTCGCAGGCCTGCTTCGCCTGGTTGGTGAGGGCGTCGCTGGTGCAGGTGTAGTAGTCGCTGTAGACCAGCTGGGCCGCGAACGCCGCGGCCACCAGGACGATCGCCAGCGTCGCGGTGACCAGGCCGCTGATCGCCGCCGTGGTCTGGGGGCGGGGCGCCGAGGCGTCGGTGGTGTCCTGGGCCGCGCGGGACTTGGCGCGCAGGGCGCTGATGCCCCAGTAGAGGGAGAGCGCGCCCAGGAGCAGGGCCACGTACGGCCAGCTGAAGAGGGCGAAGAAGAAGGCCCACATGCCGGAGAGCAGGGAGTAGCGGGCGCGGCGCTGGATGGGGTCCGTCGGGTCCCAGCGCATGCCCGCGTTCGGGCCGTTGCCGCCCGGGTTCTCGGGGGCCGAGGGGTTGGGGCGGTCTCCGGGGCGGTCGCCGAAGCCGCCCTGCGAGCGGCCGGGCTGGCGGTCGCTCCACTGGCTGCCCCAGGGGGACGGTGATGACGAACTGCTGTCGCTCTGTGCCTCGTCGCCCTCCGTGGGGCGGCGCGGCTGCCACGGGCGGTCCGGCGTGCCCTCCGGCGGCGGTGCGAACGGGTTGTCGTCCTGGCCGCCTCTGCCCGCGCTGCCGCCACTGCCCGCATTGCCGGCACTGTTCTGGCTGCCGCCGCTATGGCCGCCGCCACTATGTCCGGCACCACTCTGTCCGGCACCGCTCGTCTCGTCACCGTCGCTGTCGCCGGTCTTCTTGCCCGAGGGCGCGTCCGGGGGCGAGGCGGGGCGCTCTCGCAGCAGGACGGCGCCACGCTCCCCTCCCCGCGCCGGGAGCGGAGAGAGCGTGAAGAGTCGCAGGCTGCGGTCCGACATCAAGTGAGCGTCTTCCCCTTGGTCCGATTCCGATACGGGTGCGGTCGTGCTGTGCGGGTGGGCAGGTATACGAGCGGTCAAGCATGCGAGTGGTCAGGTACAGCTCGCGCACTGCCACTTCGTGAACGCGTCGCACCACCACCGCGTTCCCGAGCCCGTCCCTCGCAGACGCTACCTTCCGGCCACGCCCCCGTCCCACGGGGGCCTTCCGGTGTGCCGGTATCGTTGCTGACGGCCGACCGCTTCGTAGACTTCCCCGTATCCCGGGGCGCGAAGCATTCGTACGACTGTACAAACCGGCCGTACAGATGCTCCCCCGAGAAAGGGCCCCACCGTGGCCGCCACTCCCGCCGGCCGAGCGGTCAAGCGCCTCGTCGTGCTCGTCTCCGGATCCGGCACCAATCTGCAGGCGCTGCTCGACGAGATCCAGCGGACCGGCATCGAGGCCTACGGCGCCGAGATCGTGGCCGTCGGCGCCGACCGCGACGGCATCGAGGGGCTCGCGCGCGCAGAGCGGGCCGGGCTGGCGACCTTCGTGTGCAAGGTGAAGGACTTCGGGAGCCGGGGGGAGTGGGATGCCGCCCTCGCGCAGGCCGTGGCCGCCCATGACCCCGATCTTGTCGTCTCCGCCGGGTTCATGAAGATCGTGGGGAAGGAGTTCCTCGGGCTCTTCGGGGGGCGGTTCGTCAATACGCACCCCGCCCTGCTGCCCAGTTTCCCCGGGGCCCACGGTGTGCGGGACGCGCTCGCGTACGGCGCCAAGGTGACCGGTTGCACCGTCCACTTCGTCGACGACGGCGTCGACACCGGACCGATCATCGCCCAGGGCGTGGTCGAGGTCCGGGACGAGGACGACGAGAGCGCTCTGCACGAGCGCATCAAGGAAGTCGAGCGAAGGCTGCTCGTCGAGGTCGTGGGGCGGCTCGCCCGCAACGGCCATCGCATTGAGGGACGAAAGGTAGTTATCCAGTGACCGCCGAGACCATCGAGAACGGCAAGCGCGCGATTCGCCGCGCGCTCGTCAGCGTCTACGACAAGACCGGTCTGGAAGAGCTGGCGCGCGGGCTGCACGAGGCCGGGGTCGAGCTCGTCTCCACCGGTTCCACCGCCGCCCGGATCGCCGCCGCCGGTGTCCCCGTCACCAAGGTCGAGGAGCTCACCGGCTTCCCCGAGTGCCTGGACGGCCGGGTCAAGACCCTGCACCCCAAGGTGCACGCGGGCATCCTCGCCGACCTGCGCCTGGAGAGCCACCGGCAGCAGCTGGCCGAGCTGGGGGTCGAGCCCTTCAACCTCGTCGTCGTCAACCTCTACCCGTTCCGCGAGACCGTCGCCTCGGGTGCCTCGCCCGACGAGTGCGTCGAGCAGATCGACATCGGGGGTCCGTCGATGGTGCGCGCCGCCGCCAAGAACCATCCGTCCGTGTCGGTGGTCACCAGCCCCGAGCGGTACGCCGATGTCCTCGCCGCGGTCGCCTCCGGCGGCTTCGACCTCTTCACCCGCAAGCGGCTCGCCGCCGAGGCCTTCCAGCACACGGCGACCTACGACATCGCGGTCGCCTCCTGGTTCGCGAGCGCCTACGCGCCCGTGGACGACTCGCTGTTCCCGGACTTCCTGGGCGCCACCCTGGAGCGCAAGAGCACTCTGCGGTACGGCGAGAACCCGCACCAGCCGGCCGCCCTGTACGTCGACGGCACGGGCGTCGGTCTCGCCGAGGCGGAGCAGCTGCACGGCAAGGAGATGTCGTACAACAACTACACGGACACGGACGCCGCCCGCCGTGCCGCGTACGACCACGACGAGCCGTGTGTGGCGATCATCAAGCACGCCAACCCGTGCGGGATCGCGATTGCCTCGGACGTCGCCGAGGCGCATCGCAAGGCGCACGCGTGCGACCCGCTGTCGGCCTTCGGCGGCGTGATCGCCGTCAACCGGCCGGTCAGCAAGGAGATGGCGGAGCAGGTCGCCGAGATCTTCACCGAGGTCATCGTCGCGCCGGACTACGAGGAGGGGGCCCTGGAGGCCCTCGCCAAGAAGAAGAACATCCGGGTGCTGAAGGCGCCGGCCGCGCCCTCCCACCCGGCCGAGGTCAAGCCCATCGACGGCGGCGCCCTCCTCCAGGTCACCGACCGGCTCCAGGCCGACGGCGACGACCCGGCCAACTGGACGCTGGCGACCGGCGAGGCGCTGACCGCCGACGAGCTGGCCGAGCTGTCCTTCGCCTGGAAGGCCTGCCGGGCCGTGAAGTCCAACGCCATCCTGCTCGCCAAGGACGGCGCCTCCGTCGGCGTCGGCATGGGCCAGGTCAACCGCGTCGACTCCGCCAAGCTGGCCGTCGAGCGGGCCGGCGAGGAACGCGCGCGTGGCGCCTACGCGGCCTCCGACGCCTTCTTCCCCTTCCCCGACGGCCTGGAGATCCTCACCGCGGCCGGCGTCAAGGCCGTGGTCCAGCCCGGCGGTTCCGTCCGCGACGAACTGGTCGTGGAGGCCGCGAAGAAGGCGGGCGTCACCATGTACTTCACTGGGACGCGGCACTTCTTCCACTGACGGGGCGCCCGTCGCGACAGCGGCGCCCGCGCACGGCTCCGGTCGTGCGCGGGCGCCGCTGCGTTTCCGTCGGACAGGCCCTAGCTCCCGTTCGCCTGCGCCGCGTAGGCTGTGGCCTCCGACGCGCAGTCGGCGCGTGGTCTCCCGGCGGGCACCCAGGCCTCCAGCTTCTGCAGGACGCCGAACTCGTCGTCGGTACCGCCCTTGTGCTTCAGGGCCTTCTGCGTCGTGTCGACGACGGTCGCCAGGTGGGAGGGGTCCTCCTTGCAGCGCGGCGCCAGGGCGGAGAGGACCTGTTGGTACTGGTCGGCGGCGCGGTAGTCGCCGTCGAGGTCGGCGAGCCGCTGGGCCGGACCGGGCGGGGCCGACATGTGGGTGGCCGGCGTGTGACTCGGCGTGGCGGCCGCCGTCGAGCCGGCGTGCGGGTCGGAATCCTTGGCTCCGCAGGCGGTGCTGGTCAGGAGCAACGGTGCCGCGATCAGCGTTCCCACCGCGACAGCGGCCCACTTCCCCCTGCCCGGCGGTCTTCTCCGCGCCGGAGCGAACTGCTCTTTCACGATCCCCCTCCAAGGCCCGCGGCCCGGTCTCGGGCGCGGCCCTGGGACGGTACAACAAGGGACGCGGAAGCGGGGCTCCGACCCTCCCCCGAGGAAGCCGGAACCCCGCCGTGGGACGGGCGTCAGCAGATCGCGAGGCCCGGGACGGGCTCGTAGTTGTTGCCGCCCGAGACCTTGTTCGCCGGGAACCAGCCCCAGCCGTCCTCGGAGTAGGCGTCGTCGCCCTGGGTGTAGAGCCACCAGTTGTTGCGGGCGTCGCCGACCGGTGCGTTCTCGCCGTAGTTGTGGCAGTAACGGGCGGTGTACGTCTTGCCGTTGAACGACTTCTGGCCTGCGTCCCCCCAGCAGCCGCTCGCCGCACTCGCGCTCGTCGGGCTCAGGACGACCGCGCTCGCCGCCGCGCCGATCGAGGCGAGGACGCGCTTCATGGTGTGTCCCTCCGGTCCTGCCACCCCCGTTGGTGGACACGACCACCGTCGGGTACACCGCCCGCGCGCGGAACCTCGCAACTCTCAGGGTCACTTGGCGCCCGGCGGCGTGTACTCCTTTAGGTAATGGGCGACGCGGGTGGTGTAGGCACGGTTCTGCTCGGGGATGCCGCCCGTCGCGTTCACCTTCTTGTACGAGGTCCGGTAGGAGGCGGCGAGCAGGAGGCGCCGGTCGCCGGGCAGCGAGGTGTCCAGACGCGGTTCCATGAAGCACAGGTAGCGGGCCATCGCCGGAATCGACTGGGCCGGCGTGAGCGGCGGCCGGGGAGTCTTCTTGGCCGGGACGCCGTCCGAGCGCAGCCACCAGCGCAGCACGCTCGGCGTCCAGCGGGCGATGCCGTACTCGCCCTCGCCGCCCGCGGTCGGATCCGAGAGGTCGGGGTCGAAGTTGCTCTCCGTCTTGAGCATCGCCGCGATGAGCGCCGGCGAGACCTCGTGCTGGAGACAGTCGTGGGCCGAGTCCACGATCATCCGCCGGTACTGCACCGGGACGCCCTTGTCGGTACGGAGTTCGGAAGCGCCGTACGCGGCGGCCGCGTTCTTGCCCGACGTGCTCGCGCCGCCCGTCGTGCCCGAGCCGGCCCAGGTGCTGATGCCGTAGCCCAGACCCGCCACGGCGACCGTCGCCACCGCCGAGACCAGGGCCAGCACCGCCCGGCGCCGACGGGGCAGCGGGGCCCGGGGCAGCTTGGGCGAGCGACCCGTGCCGGCCGCCGCCTCGACCCGGCGCAGCAGCGCGTCGACGCCGATGCGGTCGGCGTGCGTACGGGCCAGACAGTCCCGCACGATCTCCCGCCAGGCGTCCGGGAGTTCGGGCGCCAGCCGGAGTTCGTCGTGGCCGCGGGCGTAGGCGGCGGCCGCGTCCCGGCGGGCGCTCGGGGTGCCGCCGGGCAGCGGGAAGGCGCCGGTCAGCAGCAGATGGGCCAGCACGCCGAACGCCCAGACGTCCGCCGACGGGCGGATCCGGCGCCCGCGTTCGCCGATCTCCGCCCACAGCAGCTCGGGGGGCGTGTAGTCCGGCGTGGAGAACGCGGGCGTGTACGCGTGCGTGCCCTCCAGTTCGGCCGCCATGTTGAAGTCCGCCAGCCGCGCCGAACCGTCCGCCATCAGCAGCACGTTGGCCGGTTTGAGATCCCCGTGCACCCAGCCCGCGTGGTGCAGCTGGGCCAGCCCCTCGCAGATCTGCGCGAGCAGCGCGGGCCCGGCGGCCGGGCGGGGCGCGGCGGCGAGCAGCTCGGCCAGCGAGCGCTCCGCCCGCTCCAGTACGAGGACGGTGGCGCCGTCGAGACGGGGGCGCTGCGGGTCGTCGACGACGAGGGTCTCGTACATCCGGATCAGCCGGGGGCGGGTCAGCCGGCGGTACAGGTCGATCTCGCGCTCGACGAGTTCGCGCAGATGGGCCAGTTGGCGCGGGGTGTCCGTGCCGGTGGGCAGGAACTTGAGGGCGGCCACGCGGGGGAGGTCGCCGTCGCCGCCGGTGCGCCGGCCCTCGTAGACGCTGCCGAAGGCGCCCGTCGCGATGGGCGCGCGCACCTCCCAGGCGCCGACCCGGTAGCCGCTGGGCACCGGCACGGCGTACGGCTCGGTCACCGGGCCACCCGGCCCGGCCGCTCCGCGGCCAGCACGATCAGGTCGTCCTCGCGCACCAGGTCGAAACGGAGCGCCAGGGAGACCAGGGACTCCTTCTTGCCGTTGAGGCGCGGGCCCGTGTCGGCCTCTTCCGGGCCGGGCTTCAGGCGCAGTTTCACGGCCAGGTAGTCGATGTTCCACTGCACCGAAGTGCGGGACGCGGCGGGCCAGTTGGGCCGCAGCCGGTCGACGACCTGGTCGACGGTGGGCAGCGGGGCGTGCGGCTCGCCGCGCAGGCGGGGCTCGCACAGGGCGGCCAGGACCGCGAAGTAGCGCTTGGTGCGGTCCACGGAGAAGGCGGGCGCGGTGGTGTCGCCGGCCAGACCGCCCTCGGTGCGCAGATAGTCGTGGCGCGGCGCCCACACCTGGACCGGCAGCAGGTCGCCGGCGGCCGGCAGCACGATCCGCGAGAACTCGAAGGGGACCGGGGCGTCGAGCCGGCCCGGGCCGACCTTGATGTGCTCGCCCGCGCCCTCCGGGTTCTCCACGACGTAGGTCTGTCCGCCGCTCAGGTTGCTCAGCGTCCAGAAGGCGCCCTGCGCGGTGATCGCGCCCGCGCGGCGGGACACGCCGTCGTGCGTGATCGCGAGGTCGTTGTCGCGCGCCAGCCGTCCGAAGGTGATCCGTTCGCCCGGCGCGAGCCGGAGCTGGGTGCGGTCGTGCCCGTCCTCCGTGGTCGTCGGAGGTACCACGATGATGCTGTACAAGGTGCGTCTCCCCGTGCCTGCCCGCTACGGAGGTCAGACTAGGCGGACGTGGCAGGGCCGTGTCCCCCTCGGACGGGTGAGACACGGCCCTTGCACAGGAATGGCGCGAACGTGATGCCCACGACGGTTCGGCGGCGGGTCAGTTCTGGATGACCATCGTGCTCGCGGCCTTGTCGTGCCAGCCCTGCTGGCGGCCCGACTTGTCCCAGAACGGGGAGAGGTAGACCAGCAGCGCGCCGATACCGCAGGCGAGCGAGCCGACCATCGGGATGACCCAGCGGATGAACGCGGAGCCCAGGCCCGGCTTCCGGCCGGTGTCGACCTTCACCACACGGATGCCGACGGCGAGTTTGCCCAGGGTGGCGCCGAACGCGGCGATCATCACCAGCTCGTAGAGCAGGCCGATGATCCCGATGACGGCGATGACCGCGCCGAACTTGGCCGCGATGTCCGAACCCGCGTTGTCGAGGCAGGTGTTGTAGTCGACGGCGTTCGGGTCGCAGTCCTTGGCCGAGGCGAAGGCGCCCGCGACACCCACGCCGGCGAGGACCGTGTAGATGATGCCGAACACGACACCGTCGATCGCCCGGGCGCCGAAGCGGCGGCCCATCGAGGCGACGCGCGGACCGGGACCGCCGCCGGGGTAACCGGGCTGCTGCGGATAGCCGTAACCCTGCTGCGGGGGGACACCGGGGGCCTGCGGATAGCCGTAGCCGGGGGGCTGCTGGCCCTGCTGGGGATAGGGCTGGCCCTGCTGGGGGTAGCCGTAGCCGGGCTGCTGCGGATTCTGCGGCTGTCCGTACGGGTTGTTCGGCGAACCGAAACTCATGGCTGGTTTCCTCCGTTGCGCATGGGGACGGCGCGGACCGCACGGAGGAACGACAAGAAGTGAGCGGTTTGCCCCCCGAACACGAACCGCGGTACTGCGCCGCTCATCGTTCTTCACCGCCGTCTTACTTGTCCAGCGGCATTCCCTATGTGTTGTGCAAGTGCAACATGGACGATCATGGCCGGATATCGGGTACGGGAGCGCCGGGGACCCGGATTGGAACCGGGGGCCGGTCATCCGCGAGGATGGGGGCATGACCGCCCAGATTCTCGATGGCAAGGCCACCGCAGCCGCGATCAAGTCCGATCTGACCGCCCGCGTGGCGGCGCTGAAGGAGAAGGGCGTCACGCCCGGCCTCGGCACGATCCTCGTCGGGGACGACCCCGGCAGTCAGAAGTACGTCGCCGGCAAGCACCGTGACTGCGCGCAGGTCGGCATCGCCTCCATCCAGCGCGAACTGCCCGCCACGGCGACGCAGGAGGAGATCGAGGCGGTCGTCCGCGAACTGAACGAGGACCCGGAGTGCACGGGTTACATCGTGCAACTCCCGCTGCCCAAGGGCATCGACGAGAACCGGATCCTGGAGCTGATGGACCCGGACAAGGACGCGGACGGCCTGCACCCGATGAACCTCGGCCGCCTCGTGCTCAACGAGCCGGCCCCGCTGCCCTGCACCCCCAACGGCGTCCTCACCCTCCTGCGGCAGTACGGCGTCGAGATCAAGGGCGCCGAGGTCGTGGTCGTCGGCCGCGGTGTCACCATCGGCCGCCCGATGCCGCTGCTGCTCACCCGCCGCAGCGAGAACGCGACCGTGACCCAGTGCCACACCGGCACCCGGGATCTCTCCTCCCACCTCAAGCGCGCCGACATCATCGTCGCCGCCGCCGGCTCCGCCCACCTGATCCGGCCCGAGGACGTCAAGCCCGGCGCGGCCGTCCTCGACGTCGGCGTCTCGCGCAGCGCCGAGGGCAAGATCGTGGGCGACGTCCACCCGGGCGTCGCCGAGGTGGCCGGCTGGATCTCCCCGAACCCCGGCGGGGTGGGCCCGATGACCCGCGCCCAGCTCCTGGTCAACGTGGTCGAGGCGGCGGAGCGCAGTGCCGCCGGCTGAGCGGGGGGAGGCCGGGACGGCCGACACCGGGTCAGCTGACGCCGGGTCGGTGCTCCCGGAGGCGGACGAGCCTGCGCCGGACGAGGTGCGGCGCGCGGCGAAGGTGCCGGATGCGGAGCCCGGCGGGGTCCGGGAACGTGGGCGGAGCCGGAGCGCTGCCGGGTCTGGCGAGCGCTCCGCCGACCGGCAGGACCGGGCCGGCGGGTCCGGGCAGCGGGCCGTCGGGCCCGAGGAGGGTGCGCGGCCCGAGACAGGTGCGCGGCCCGATGCGGGCGTGGGGGCCGACGAGGCGCAAGGACCCGAGCAGCAGGCGGAGGCTGTCGTGCGGAGTGCGATCAGTGCGGGCGACACCGGGGCCGGTGACGCCGAGGCCGGTGGTGCCGGGACCGGTGGTGCCGACGGTAGTGGTGCCGAGGCCGGCGGTGCCGAAGAGGGGCGGAAGCCGCGCCGCGGCACCCGGCGGTTCCCGTTGTTCACGCGGGACACCGCGCGCCCCGAGGGCGGTGGCCGGGCGGCGCCCCCTGACGCGCCGGCGCCCGTGCGGCAGTGGCCGATCCTCGCCGTGCTGGGGCTCGTCGCGCTCGGCCTGCTGCTGACCGCGCTGGACGCCTTCCGGTACGGCACCCTGCTGATCGGCGTCGCCCTGCTGATCGGCGGTGTGCTGCGCTGGGTCGTGCCCGACGTCGGCATGCTCGCCGTCCGCTCCCGCTTCACGGACATCGCCACCTACGGCCTGCTGGGCCTGGCGATCGTGCTGCTGGCGCTGATGGTGCAGCCCGACCCCTGGCTGCAGATCCCGTTCCTGAAGGACACCCTGCACTTCACGGTGAGCTAGTCCGCGCCACCGCACACGACGACGGCCCGTCCTCTCCCCCGAGCAAGGACGGGCCGTCGCCACGCCCCACCCTCGTGCACGCCGAACCGCCTGTTCAACGCCTGTCAGCGCGCTGTGGCACAGCGGTGACCGTTCCGCGACGGTGTCCGCGCCCCGCCACGGGCCGAGCGGACCGGGCACGGGAACCAACGACCGTCCGACGTCGTCCATCGCACCGACCGGACAACGCGACGCCATGGAGGTGTGTGATGAGCGCCTGGCAGCCGCTGCCCGACGATCTGCCGCCGGAGGTACGGCACTTCGTGGAGCAGTTGCGGCTCCTCAAGGACCGCACGGGGCTCAGCCTCGTCGCCCTCGGCGCCCGCACCGCCTACAGCAAGTCCTCCTGGCACCGCTACCTCAACGCCACCCAGCCCCCGCCCCGCCAGGCCGTCACCGCCCTGTGCCGGATAGCGGGCCTGGCGGGATCCGACGCCGAACGCTTCACCGTGCGCTGGGAACTGGCCGTCCGCGCCTGGCCCCGCCCCGCCACCCTGCCCGCGAGCCCCGCCGGCGCCCCGGGCGCCACGGGCGCCCCCGGCGGCGAGGAGTACGAGGACGACCCCACCCTGCCCTGGTGGGACACGCCCCCCGAGGAGGAGCGCGGCGGACGGCTGCCGGGCGGAAAACTGCTCCTGTACGCCGTACTCCTGCTCCTCTTCCTGTTGCTCGCCGCGGTCGTCGGCGCCGTCGCGCTGGGGTGAGTTGCCCCTGGGCGGGCTGATCAGGGTAGAGCCGGGTGGGATTGTCCATGTGTGGCTGCGGTGTCGATGTATTGACAAGTTTGCGGATTTGACACGGGGTTGTTCGACGAGGGCGCTAGCGTGGGCGGGTCCGGTCGGGGCAGGCGAGGGGGGCCCTCGGTGGGACACTGGACCACGGCCCGCCGGGCGTGCAACGGTGCATGTCCGCGGCTCCATGCTCCCGTGCGCCCCCACCCCGGGAACTGAGATCCTTAGTGGGCGCATCCCTTTGGGTAGCCAGAACGGGGACTCGGAACAGGGCGCCACGCGCGGGGGAAAACGCGAGGAAGACCAGCACGAACCCGGGGGAAGAGGGGGGAAGCAATGCCTCGTTGGAGGGCCTTGCCGGATGAACTCGATCCGCAGGTACGGGAGTTCGCGAGCCAGCTGCGCCGGCTCGTGGACCGCAGCGGCCTGAGCATCGCGTCTGTGGCCGACCGCACCGGCTACAGCAAGACGTCGTGGGAGAGATATCTCAACGGACGGCTGCTGGCACCGAAGGGCGCGATCGTCGCCCTGGCGGAGGTCACCGGCACCAATCCGATCCATCTGACCACGATGTGGGAGCTCGCCGAGCGTGCCTGGAGCCGTTCGGAGATGCGCCACGACATGACCATGGAGGCCATCCGGATCTCCCAGGCGCGCGCCGCGCTCGGGGAGTTCGGGGCGCCTGCGGCGAACGCCAAGGGGGGTAGGACCGCCCGCAAGGGCGGCGCCGCGACGGCGATACCCGGAGTGGCGGGACCGGCGGGCGTGGCACCGACGGTGCCACCGCAGCCGGCGGCGCCCGGCACCCTGGACTCGCGGGGCGCGGGAGATGTGCGGGACGTACGCGATCCGGCGGCGGCTCCCGCCGACGCGTCCGGCGGCTCCTCGGGGGCGTCCTCCTCCGGCGGAAACTCCTGGGGGATCGCCGGGTACCAGCGGCCACCGCAGACCGCGGCCCGGGGCGCCGGGACCACGTCACCGGCGTCGACACCGGCATCGGCCTCGTCCCCGGTGCCCGGCGGTCCCGGCTGGACACCGGGGACGCCGAGCCCGTTCGGGCAGCCGCCGCAGGGCGGGTCCGCGGGGTCCATCGGATCCGGTGGCTCGCGCGGTGACGGTGGTGGCAGGCGGCGGCTGACGATGTTCCTCGCGGGGGTCGTCGGCGTGCTGGTCGTCATCGCGGCCGTGTTCTTCCTGACCGACAACGGCAAGGACAAGAAGGACGACGACGCCAAGGCCTCGGTCTCGCCCTCGGCCAGCGTCCGGACCGACCTGCCGCCCGGGGTCAAGTGCGCGGGCGCCTCCTGCACCGGCAAGGACGCCGAGGCGATGGGCTGCACGACGGACGCGGGCGCGGTGACGACCGCGAAGACCGCCACCGTCGGCACGACCACCGTCGAGGTCCGCTACAGCGAGACCTGCGGCGCCGCCTGGGGCCGTATCACCCAGGCCGCGCAGGGCGACCGGGTCGAGGTGGCCGCGGGCACCGCGAAGGAGAACGACAGCATCACGACGGCCGGCGACACCATCGCCTACACGCCGATGGTCGCGGTGAAGGACGCGGGCGAGGCGACGGCGTGCGCGACGCTCGCGACCGGTCAGAAGGGGTGCGCCCAGTAACGCCGCACGGCAGTGCGGAGAGGCGAAAGAAGCAGAACGGCGGAAGAGAAAAGGGGGGCGGCCGTCCGGTCCGGGAGAGGGGGACCGTGGCGGCCGCCTTGTGGGGGTGCCGACTGTGCCGGACTCCCGTGGGGGTACGGTTCGCGTGCCCGAGATCGGGGCGACTATGCGTACCGCCCGCGAAATGGTGCGAGGGTTCACTCGACCGAGTGATCCGATGCCGTGAGCCGACGACGGCGAGGGCTGTGGGACGGGCCACATCGGACCCGGACGTACGCGATCCCGGATGCGCGATAGCCTGACCGGTGGATCTCTCTTGATACCAAGAGATCGATCATCTGTACGTCCCACCCGGACGCTCCACCGCCAGCTGTATACGGAGAACGCCATGACCCGCACTCCCGTGAACGTCACCGTCACCGGCGCGGCCGGCCAGATCGGTTACGCCCTCCTCTTCCGCATCGCCTCCGGCCAGCTGCTCGGCGCGGACGTGCCGGTCAAGCTGCGGCTCCTGGAGATCACCCCGGCGCTCAAGGCCGCCGAGGGCACGGCGATGGAGCTCGACGACTCCGCCTTCCCGCTCCTCCAGGGCATCGACATCACCGACGACCCGAACGTCGCCTTCGCCGGCACCAACGTCGCCCTCCTCGTGGGCGCCCGCCCGCGCACCAAGGGCATGGAGCGCGGTGACCTCCTGGAGGCCAACGGCGGCATCTTCAAGCCGCAGGGCAAGGCCATCAACGACAACGCCGCGGACGACATCAAGGTCCTCGTCGTCGGCAACCCGGCCAACACCAACGCGCTCATCGCGCAGGCCGCCGCCCCGGACGTACCGGCCGAGCGCTTCACCGCGATGACCCGCCTGGACCACAACCGCGCGCTGACCCAGCTCGCGAAGAAGACCGGCACCACGGTCGCCGACATCAAGCGCCTGACCATCTGGGGCAACCACTCCGCCACCCAGTACCCCGACATCTTCCACGCCACGGTCGCCGGCAAGAACGCCGCCGAGACCGTGAACGACGAGAAGTGGCTGGCCGAGGACTTCATCCCGACCGTCGCCAAGCGCGGTGCCGCGATCATCGAGGCCCGCGGCGCGTCCTCCGCGGCCTCCGCCGCGAACGCGGCCATCGACCACGTCCACACCTGGGTCAACGGCACGGCCGACGGCGACTGGACCTCCATGGGCATCCCGTCCGACGGCTCCTACGGCGTCCCGGAGGGCCTCATCTCCTCCTTCCCGGTCACCACGAAGGACGGCGTCTACGAGATCGTCCAGGGCCTGGACATCAACGAGTTCTCCCGCGCCCGCATCGACGCGTCGGTTCAGGAGCTGGCGGAGGAGCGCGAGGCGGTCCGCGCCCTCGGTCTGATCTGAGCCACCCCCAGGAGGGCTCTTCGGCCCCGCTCACCCCACGGCTTCTGTCACGAGCCTGCACGGGCCCTGTTCCGGTTCCATCCGGAACGGGCCCGCGCCCGTTTTCGCCGCTACCGTCAGGACAGGTGCCCGCCAGGGTGATATCGGGGGGTTCGCGATGAGCGGATGGAACGGCTACAGCTCGGGTTCCGGCGAGCGTGAGCCGAGCGAGGAGAGCGGTCAGGCGGCCTGGTCGGGAGGGCGGCCCGCGCCGCCGCCGGACTGGGCGAGCGCGGAGACCCGTACGAACGTCACGCCCCCCGATTGGGTCGCTGCCCAAGGCCGCCCGGGCGGTCCGGTACCGCCGCCCACGGGTTGGACACCACCGGCCCCCTATCCGTATCCGCCGCCCGCGCCGGCGCCCGGCCGGTCCGGCGGCGCGCGCCGGCTGCTCGTCACGCTCACCGCGACGGTGGTCCTCGGCGCGGGCGCGGGAGCCGCGTTCTGGTACGTCGACAGGGACGGCTCGACCGGGAACACGGCGACCCCCGCGACCAGCGTCAGCACGAGTGAGAGTCCTCAGCCGCAGACTTCCACCCCGCCCGCCTCGCCCCTGGCTTCCGTGACGCCCAACTCGCCCTCCCCGTCCACCGGTTACCGCCGCGCCCAGGATCCGACCGGCTACACCGTAAACGTCCCCGAGGGCTGGACCCGTCGGCAGAAGACGGGTCAACTCGCCCCGGTGGTCTTCTACGACGCTCCCGGTGACGGCCGCCAGTTGCAGATCTTCCGGATCTCGGAGGCCACGCCCGCCGAGTCCCTCGAACTGGCCGAGACCGACCCCGGGTACGGCTTCGCCAAGCAGCCCGGATACCAGGTGATCGAGCGCGATCGCGGGGACACCTGGGCCGAGTTGACCTACCGCTACGACGATCCGCAGACGGGGGCGCGCCAGATCGTCGACCACCGGTTCCGGGCGGCCGACGGCTCGCTGTACGCGATCCGTGCGGGCGGGCCCGCCGGCCTGGCGCCGGAGCGGGTGCGGGAGCCGCTCGCCATGGCGGTGCGGTCCTTCTGCCCGGCGGGTGCGCAGTGCACGTGAGCCGGGCTGTGGGGGTGCGGGTGAGTCGGGCCGCGGGAGTCCGGTGAGCCGGTCCGCGCCTACTCCAGGCCGCGCTTGCCCGGTGCCCAGAACGGCTTGGTGAGTACGGAGCGGCGCTCCCAGCCCGCCTCGCGGACGAGGATCTGCCGTACCTGCTGCACGGTCCGGGCCTCCCCGGCGACATAGGCGATCCCGCCCGGTTCGGGGGCGAGCTGTCGCACCGCGTCCGGGAGGGAAGTGCCGCCCCTGGTCAGCCAGTTGAGGCGGTCCGCGTGGGGGAGTGGGAGTCGGTCGTCGGGTGCGCCCGTCTCGACGCAGCCGGAGACGCGGGCGTCCTCGGGCAGCGCGGCCAGCATCGCGCCGAAGGCGACGGACGCCGTCTCCTCGCCGACGAAGACGTGGTGGGTGGCGTCGGAGCGGAGGGTGAAGGTGCCCTCGGGCTTCCGCAGCCGCACCTGCTCGCCGACGCCGACACCCTTCCCCCAACGGGCCCCGGGTCCCCCCTCGGAGTGGTCGAGCACGCACAACTCGACGGCGCCGGACGGGTCGTAGCGCCACACGGAGTACGTGCGAAGGGTCAGGCCGCTGACCAGGACGCGTACCTGCTGGCCGGGCCGGACGTCGAGGCCGGCGAGCGCGTCGCCCTCGACACGCAGTCGGCGCATGCGGGCGGTGATCGGTTCGGCCGCCGTGACGGTGGCGCGGAGCGTCAGCAGGTCGAGGACGGGGTTCAGGAGGGCGGCGGGCACGGGGGCTCCTCAACTGGGTCGCGCGTGAGGGAAGTTGATGATCAGATGCGACGGGATGAACGCGATAGTACGCGTTTCTCGCCGGACGCGATAGTGCGTGTGGTGGTGCGGTCGCGGTGTCCGACGACCACGATCGCCGTCGCCGCGAGGACGATCAGGGCGACCGTACGCAGCGCCGGGCCCATGCCCTGCGCCAGGTCGGGGTGGGCGGCCAGGATCGTGCCGGTGACCGCGACGCCCAGGGCGGCACCGAGTTCACGGGCCGAGGTGCCGAGCCCGGAGCCGAGGCCCGTCTGGTGCGGCGGCAGCGAGGTGACGACACCGACCGTGAGCGCGGGCATGGACAGGCCGGTGCCGGCCGAGATCACGAGCAGCCAGCACGCGTACGTCCAGTACGGGGTGCCCGCGTCGGCGGTGGACGCGCCGAGCAGGCCCAGGTCGATGAGCGCGAGACCGGTGCCGATCACCGCGCGCGGGCGGTGCGACCAGCGGACGGCGAGTTTCGGGACGAGGGCCATGCCGATCGTCAGCGGCACGATCGCGACACCGGTGACGGCGGCGCCGTAGCCCTTGATGCCTTGCAGGTACTGGGAGTTGACGTAGAAGAGGGAGAACAGGCCGAAGAAGCCGGTGGCCGTGCCGAGGGTGGCCGCGCGGAGGGTGGGGGAGGTGAAGACGCGCGGGTCGAGGAGCGGGGCGCGGGAGCGCAGGGCGTGCCGGGTGAAGGCGGCGATCAGTGCGGCACCCGCCGCGAAGGCCGTGACGATGCGCGGGGAGGCCCAGCCGTACGTCGGGCCCTCGATGATGCCGAAGAGGACGGCGACCAGACCGGTGGTCAGGAGGACCGTGCCGGTGGGGTCGAGGTTGCTGTGCGGGGCGCGGGCCGTGCGGGGTGTGGTGAGGGTGACCGCGAGGGCGAGCAGGGCGGCCAGCGGGACCATCGCCCCGAACAGGGCCCGCCAGGACAGGAATTGGCCGACCAGACCGCCGCCGAGGTTCCCCGCGAGTCCGCCGAGGCCGAGGGCGAGGGTCCAGGAGGCCATCGCGCGGGAGCGGTGTCCCGGGGCGGACAGGTGGACCAGGATCGACATGGTCGCCGGAGTGATCAGCGCCGCGCCCGCGCCGGACAGGCCGCGGCCCGCGATGAGCGTCGCCGGGTTCTGGGCGAGCGCGCTGGTGGCGGCGCCCGCCGCGAACAGGGTGAGGCCGGCGAGCAGGGCGCCCTTGCGGCCGTGCCGGTCGCCCAGGGCGCCGGCCGGGATGAGGAGTCCGGCGAAGACGATGACGTAGGCGTCGACCATCCACAGCAGTTCGGTGTGCGAGGGGTGCAGCGAGGACGAACCCAGCTGCGGGATCAGGAGGTTGATGGCGGCGACCATGCTCTGCGCGACCAGCACGCAGGCGCAGAGGGTGAGGAGGGTGGACCGTTTCAGGGCAGGCGGGGGCATGGCTCCTCCGGGGAGCTCCGGTGTGGTGTGGGATGCCCTGTCACCGTAGGCTCGGCGGTGGCCTGCTTTCCAGTGCAACCTTCGCAAGGGGAGAGTGCGTGTGACGCAATCCGCGAGTTCCGGCAGCTCAGGGGGCCTGGATCTCAATCTGCTGGTCGCCCTGGACGTGCTCCTTGAGGAGCAGAGCGTGCAGGGGGCCGCCCGGCGGCTGCATCTCTCCGAACCCGCGACGAGCCGCACCCTCGGCCGGATCCGCAAGGCGCTCGGCGATCCCGTGCTGGTGCGGGCCGGGCGCCGGATGGTGCCCACCCCGCACGCGCTCGCCGTACGGGCCGAGGTGAGCGCGGTGGTGGAGCGGGCCCGGGCCCTGTTCGCACCCGGCCGGGGCGCCGATCTCAGGACCGTCAGCCGGACGCTCACGATCATCGGGCACGACGCGCTCGCCGCCCTGCACGGCGCCCGGCTGCTCGCGCGCGCCGCCGAGGAGGCGCCGGGCATCAGGATCCGCTTCCTCGCCGAGAGCCATGTCGACGCGCCGTTCCTGCGCCAGGGAACCGCCGACCTGGAGGTCGGGGTCATCGACGCGACGGCACCCGAGGTGCACCACGAACTCGTCTACGAGGACCGGATGGTCGGCGTCGCCAGGGCCGGACACCCGCTGCTGGAGGGGGAGTTGACGCCCGAGCGGTTCGCGGGCGAGGCCGACCACCTGATCGTCTCGCGGCGCGGAAAGCTGCACGGTCCGGTCGACGAACGGCTCGCCGAACTGGGCCTGAAGCGCCGGGTGGTGGGCACCGTCGGCACCTTCCCCGCCTCACTGTTCGTGCTGCGCGACACGGACCTGATCGGCCTGATCAGCTACTGGAGCGTGCCGCTGGCCGCCTCGCTGGGCCTGGTCACCTTCGACGTGCCGCTGCGACTGCCCGTCCTCAAGCTGGGGTTGGCCTGGCATCCACGGCATGACGCCGACCCGGCGCACGCGTGGCTGCGGGACTGCGTACGGGAGTTGCTCGGGGAGGCGGGTCAGCGGGCGCCGGCCAGTCGCTTCTCGAACCAGTGGGAGGCGTAGACGTGGTCGACGTAGGCCGGGATCTCCGTGTAGCCGCACGCCCGGTACATCGCCTGCGCCTCCGTGAGCACGGCGTGCGTGTCCAGTCGTACGACGTCGAAGCCGTGCTCCACGGCCGACCGCTCCAGCTCCGCGAGGATCCGGCGGGCCAGGCCCAGGCGGCGGGCCTCGGGGTGGACCCAGACGTGCCGGATCTCGCCGATGCCGGGCTCCAGCGTCCGTAGCGCCCCGCAGGCCATCGGCCGCCCCTCCTCGTACGCGACGAAGAACGCGCCCGCGTCGCCGGTGACCTGCTCAGGGCGTACGAGGTCGGACTTGTCGAAGCCCTCCGGGAAGCGGGCGCCGATGTCGGCCGCGTAGGCGTCGAGACAGGCACGGGCGTCCTCGGCGGCGCCGTCGACCAGGGTGACCGTGATGGCGGCCAGCCGGAGCAGACGCTGCGCGGTGGCCATCGCGTGGGTGAGCTCGGCGCGCTGGGGCTCGCTCAGGTTGTCGAGGAGACCGGCCGCGAGCGCGTTGGCCCGGCGGTTCTGCTCCTTGATCTCGACGCGGCCCGCCGGGGTCAGCTCGACCCTGCGCAGCCGGTTGTCGTCCGGGTCCACGCCGATCCGGACCACGCCCTGCGCCTCCAGGGTCTTCGTCATCCGGCTCAGATACCCGGCGTCGAGCCCGAGGCGGGCGCGCAGCTCGCGCAGCGAGACCCCGCCGCCGACGCCGTTCTCGCCCCCGCCCCCGCTCTCGATCTCGAACAGCAGCCGGGCCTCGCCGAGCGGGCGGTCCTGGCCGAGGTAGTGGTCGTCGAGCGCGCCGATACGGCGGGTGAAGTAGCGGTTGAACCGGCGGAGGGTCGCCACGTGCTCCGCCGACACCGGGTCCGTGTTCTCGTGCCTCATAATTATTTGACTTTAGTCAAAGATTCCGGTTCCGTCCATCCCTGCCATTCCGCTTTCGCGCGTCCCTTCCGTCGCTTTATGCTGACGGTTTGTCAACTGAATGCCTGACAACGGTCTTTCCACGCATCGGGGGAACCGCGTGAGTACCGCTTCCTTACCTTCCTCACCTCCGCACGCCAGTGAGGCGACCCGGCTGCTGTGCGCGGGCACCTATCTGGACTCCGGCTACCGCGACCGCGTCATCGAGGAACTCCACCTCAACGAGCAGCGGATGGTGGCCCCCTCGCTCGGCTTCGACGCGGCCCGCGTCCTCGCCCACGCCCTGCGCGCCCGCCGCTACGAACTGCTGTGGGCCGGGGCCGTCATCGGCCTGTGGGTGGCGGGGGCACCGCTCAGCGGCGGGCTCCTCACCTTCTTCCTGTGGCCGGGCGTGGCGCTCGCGATCGCGCCCTGGGTCAGGGGCCGGGCCGAGCAGCCCCCGCTGTACCGGCTGATCCCGGCCTTCCTGATCCGCTGGTGGGGGCGGGTGTTCTTCGCGGTGTTCCTGGTCCTCACGGTCTTCGCCGCGTTCGACGGCGGCTCGGACGACCCGTACTCGTCGAGCTCCGGCTCCGGGCTCTCGGACTCGGCGAGCCTCGGTGACGTCTTCGTCCCGGACGCCGACGACATCGGCGGCCTCGCCGAGCCGTGGCACGCCTGGGTCACGCTCGGGGTGTTCGCGCTCATCGCGCTGTGCCTGCACGCCCAGCGCACCCAGTTCAGCCGGGCGCTGGCCGCCGAACTCTCCCCGCAGCGCTTCCCGGACGCCGCCGCCGACCCCGCCGAACAGGCCGACGGCCACCGCTTCCAGCGGCTCAAGCAGCGCATCCGGCTGGAACAGCACGCGCCGCTGGTCATGTACCACGAGGCCCGTCCGTTCTGCGGGGCGGGAACGGCGTACGACACCTGGGTGCTCGCGGTGGAACTGCGGCCGGACGAGACGCACAACCGCCGGCCGCTCAGCAACCGTGTGGTCCTGGAGCGGATCCGCCCACTGCTCGAACAGCTCCGGGTGCCCGCCGAGTACGCGGGCCCCGGCGTCCGGGACCGGCTGCGCTGGCTGGAGATCGACGAGTGCGTGTTCCTGCCGGCCGAGGGGCTGACCAGCCGGGAGCAGGCGCCGTACACCCCGCAGGCCTTCGAGGAGCACCGGGCGCGGGCGGTCGAGGAGGGCGCCGAGAAACGGCGGCACTTCCTGCGCATCCGGGTCGGCGGCTGGGAGGAGGAGCTGGTCGTCACGGTCTTCGTGCGCATCCACACGCAGGGCAGCATGCTGATGCTGGAGATCGCCCCGCACGTACTGACGCCGGTGCGGGCGGAGTTCAAGGACGCCGACCGTACGGCGCACCGGTTCCGCAACAACAACGCGTTCGGCAAGGGTGCGGCGGCCCTCGCCCTGGTGCCGGCCTCGGCGGGCCGCGCGCTGGCCCAACTCGGCCGGGGCCTGCTCTACTTCTGGCGCCTGCTGACCGGCGGCTACGCGGGCGCGCTGCCCGACGGTCCCGCGCTCTCGGTGCGCGAACTGGGCGCGGTGCCCGCCGGTTCGCTCTTCCAGGAGATGGACGTGGCCCGCTATCTGCGCAGCGTGCAGGACCGGGTCGCGAACGGCGTACGGGTCGCGCTCGCCGAATGCGGTTACGAGACCGGTGAGTTCGTCCAGAAGATCGTCAACATCAGCAACGGCGACGTGAACATCGGGCGGGTCGAGGGCAGCACGTTCGCCGTCGGCAGCCATGCGACCGCGGCCGCCTCAGCCACTGTCTCGGGCGGCCCCGCGCCGCAGAAGGGGGCGGACAGCCATGCCCAGTGAAGAACCGAACGTCAGCTTCGGAAACGTCTCGGACAGCACTTTCGCGATCGGCAGCCACGCACACGCCGAGAGCCACCATCACCATGGGGCGGCCGGGGAGCGCGACCAGGCGACGGAGGAACTGCTCGCCGCTGTACGGGAGTTGCGAGCCGACCTGGAGCGGGTGCGGGCGAGCGACCGGACGGCGGCCCTGGCGACGGAACTGGAGGAGACCGAGGCGGAGATCACCGGCACGGGCGCTGTGGGCCACGGTCGCCGCCAGCGCCTGCGCGAGTTGCTCGCCGACTCCCAGTCCCTGCTCAACGTCCTCGCCTCGGCGGGTGCGGTCGCCGCGCTGGTGGGGTTGTGAGAGGGGCGCGATGAGCGGGGGAGAGCGGTACTGGAACGAGGACTTGCAGCGGTGGGAGGAGGTGGGCGCCGGGTCGGCGACTCAGGGGGAGGGCACCGCGTCGGTGACGCAAGGGGAGGGCGCCGGGTCGGCGACGCCGCCGGCACGTCCGGTCCCACCGACGTTGCCGCCGCCTGGGCGGCCGGAGTACTTGCCGGGGGCTGGGGCGGGTGCGAGTGCCGATGCGGGGGCCGGAGCCGCGGCCGAGGCCCCGGTGGCGGATTCGGGTTCGGACGCGGGGCCCGGGAGCGAGACGCCGGGTGCCGGCCCTTTGGCGGGGGAGCCCGGCGCGGGCGCAGGGGCGGGAGCTCCCTCAGCCGGTCGGCCCGACGGCGATGTCGGTGCGGGCGCGGGTGCCGGCAGTGCTTGGCATGGGCCCGGGGCCGGAGCCGGGGGCACTGTTGTGGACGGGGGTGTGACTGGCGGACGTGCGGCCACTTCACCTCCGGGCGGTGGGGTCGGCGGGGGCGGCGGGGGCGGGGATGCGTGGTTCCCGGCGGGAGCGGCCGGTATCGCCGCGGGTGCCGGGACCAGCCGGCCTCCGGCGGGGGAGGCCGGTGCCGGTGTCGGTGACGGGGGTGCTTGGCCCGGCGTGGGGGCGGGCGGTGTCGGTGACGGTGACGGGAGTGCCTGGCCCGGTGTGGGGGCGGGCCGTGCCGGTGACGGGAGTGCTTGGCCTGCGGGGGGTTCCGCGGGTTCGGCGGGAGCCAGTGGTTCCGGGGGCTGGGCCCCGAACGAGTGGGCCACCGGGGGTGGTTGGGCGCCCGGCGTGACAACCCCCGCTCCCGCGACCGTCGGTGGGATGAATCGGCGGCTCGTATGGTCCGTGGTCGTCGGGGCCGCCGCGGTCGGGGTGGCCGTCAGTCTCGTACTGACGTTGGTCGTGGGGAAGGACGACGGCGGGTCGGACGACAAGTCGGTCGCCGGGAGTTCCGTGGGGTCGCCCACGCCCTCGGAGTTGAGCGCGTCCCAGACGCCCTCCGCCGAGTCGGTCTCTCCGTCGGCGTCGGCCTTCACGCCGCCCGCCGGGTACGAGACGTACGACGACGCGGAGGGGTTCCGGATCGCGATCCCCGAAGGGTGGACGCGCAGTACGGTCGACTCCCAGTTCGGGATCGCGGTGGTCAACTACCGCAGTGCGGACCGGACTCACCGGTTGCAGGTGTACCAGGTGTCGGAGGACTCGCCGGCCGCGTCCTTCGAGCTGTATCTGTCGGACCGGACGGGGAAGCCGGCCGGGTTCCGGAAGCTGGATCTGCAGACGCTCGACGACGGGCAGTTCACCGGTTCCCGCCTCGAATACCTGGCCGACACCATCAAGGGCGACCCGGACGTCGGCACCTGGCACGTCTACGACGAACGTTTCGTCGCGGCGGACGGCAACATCTACGCCATCGCCTCCTACGGCCCCGACTCCGACGGGCGCGCGGACGAACTCGCCCATCTGGCCACGGCGTTGACCTGGTTCTGCCCGCCCTACACCTCCTGCGGAACCGACGCCGGCCTGGACTGACGAAGGGCACCGGCGCAGGCTTACGCGGTCCCCAGTTCCTGCTGCAGCTTCCCGATGTCCACCGTGTCGTCCGGCGCGGGCGTCGCCGACGGCACCGGTTCGCCGTAGTCCGTGAAGGTCAGCGTCATGTCGGTGCCGCCGCCCTTCTGCGTGGCCTCGACCAGGCGGTGCGGCGCGGCCGAAGTGACGTACAGGACCGTCCGTTCGCCGTCCCGCGTGCCCTTCAGCGGCGTGACCTTCGTGCCGTCGATCTTCGTCTCGGTGCCCTTGGTGAGGTGGGTGTCGCTGGTGGACCCGCCGCTGTAGAGCTCCTTCTGGAAGGCGGTGAGGTCGCAGGTGCCGGACAGGCCTTTCAGCAGGGAGTCCGTTGTGGAGCCGTGGATGTAGCGGTTCTTGAAGAGTTCGGCCACCGCTTCGCCCTGGCTGCCCGGCACTTGGGACTTCCAGAACGCGGTGTCCGGCTTCATCCACACCTCCTCGCCCCGCTTGACCAGGTCGAGGGTGCCCCCGCCGGAGCCCATCCGCATCGTGCCGACGCAGTTGCCGTCCCGGTCAAGGGCCAGGTCCATCGAGGTCGGCTGGGTCCTGCTGTTCTTGGCGTCCGTGCCGCGGTCGGTCAGTTTCAGGTGCACGGAGTCGGTCTTGAGGAGGTTGTCCTTGGCCTGGTCGGCCAGTTCGTCGGCGGAGGGGCCGTCGTCGGCCACCGCGACGGCTGGGGCGACGGACAGCAGCAGGGCCGCGCTCGCTGCAGTACAGACCAACGCCTTCCTGGTCATGGCTCCACCTCCAGGCTCTGCCCCACGGGTCGGCCTCACTGCTCAGCGTACGGTTCGCCCCATTTGCCCGCATGCCCAGTGACACAGCGCACTTTCGGCCATGAATTGCGCATGCAATCGGGGGCGGAGGGCAGGTGCTCCCGGTCCCGCTGGGTGACATCCGTGTCACTCAGGGGCGCTGAACAGGAACGGAAGGCAACACCGATCATGGCGGACACAGCAGACGGCCTGGGGCTAGAGGCGCAGGCGACCATCCACGTGAGCGGGGAGTGGCGTGAAGCCGTCTCCGGCGCCACGCGTGAGGTCCTCGACCCCGCGGACGGGCTGCCGTTCGCCGTGGTCGCGGAGGGTGACGAGGAGGACACGAACCTGGCGGTCGCCGCCGCCCGGCAGGCCTTCGACCACGGCGACTGGCCGCGCACCCCCGCCACCGAGCGCGCCGCCCTGCTGCGCCGCGTCGCCGACCTGCTCGTGCGCGACCGCGAACAGCTCGGGCTGCTGGAGAGCCGGGACGCCGGCAAGACCGCAGAGGAGGGCCGCGTCGACATCGACTGTGTCGCCGACGCCTTCCGGTACTTCGCCGACCTCGTCGCCGCCGAGTCCCCTGGCCGGATCGTCGACGCGGGCTCGCCCGACATCCACAGCGTCGTCGTACACGAACCCGTCGGTGTCTGCGCGCTGATCACCCCCTGGAACTACCCGCTGCTGCAGGCCAGTTGGAAGATCGCCCCCGCGCTCGCGGCCGGGAACACCTTCGTGGTCAAGCCCAGCGAGATCACCCCGCTGACCACGATCGCCCTGATCGACCTGCTCGCCGAGGCCGGCCTGCCCACCGGCGTCGCGGGCCTGGTCACCGGACCCGGCCACACCGTCGGCGCCCGCCTCGCCGAACACCCCGACGTCGACCTCGTCTCCTTCACCGGCGGCCTGGTCAGCGGTACCAAGGTCGCCCAGGCCGCCGCGCCCACCGTCAAGAAGGTCGCCCTCGAACTCGGCGGCAAGAACCCCAACGTCGTCTTCGCCGACGCCTGCGCCACCGACGAGGACTTCGACACCGCCGTCGACCAGGCCCTCAACGCGGCCTTCATCCACAGCGGCCAGGTCTGCTCGGCCGGCGCCCGGCTCATCGTCGAGGAGTCCCTGCGCGAGCGCTTCGTCGCCGAACTCGCCCGCCGCGCGCAGAAGATACGCCTGGGCCGCGGCACCGAGGACGGCGTCGAGTGCGGCCCGCTCGTCTCCGAGCAGCAGCGCGCCAAGGTCGAGGCGTACGTCGCCTCCGCGCTCGCCGAGGGCGCCGTGCTGCGGGCCGGCGGCCGACGCCCCGAGCCGTCCGCCGAACGGGCCGCCGGCGGCTACTTCTACGAGCCCACCGTCCTGGACCAGTGCCACCGCGAGATGCGGGTCGTGCGCGAAGAGGTCTTCGGCCCGGTCCTCACCGTCGAGACCTTCCGTACCGAGGACGAGGCCGTGACCCTCGCCAACGACACCGAGTACGGCCTGGCCGGCGGCGTCTGGACCGGCGACGGCGCCAAGGCCCGCCGGGTCGCCGCCCGGCTGCGACACGGCACCGTCTGGATCAACGACTTCCACCCCTATCTCCCGCAGGCGGAGTGGGGCGGCTTCGGAAAGAGCGGCGTGGGGCGGGAGTTGGGCCCCGCCGGACTCGCCGAGTACCGCGAGACCAAGCACATCTACCAGAACCTGGCGCCGAAGCCGGTGCGCTGGTTCGCGGGCTGACCCCATACACGGCCCCTTCACCCTCAGCTTTCAGACCCCAGCCCCCACTGGAGTGAGCACCCCCATGCCCGAGAACGAGCACGAGAACGAACGCGAGTACGAGAACACGTACGACTACGTCGTCATCGGCGGCGGCACCGCGGGCTCCGTCATCGCCTCCCGCCTCACCGAGAACCCCGACGTCACCGTCGCCGTCATCGAAGGCGGTCCCAGTGACGTGGGCCGCGAGGACGTCCTCACCCTGCGCCGCTGGATGGGCCTGCTCGGCGGCGAGCTGGACTACGACTACCCCACCACCGAGCAGCCGCGCGGCAACTCCCACATCCGGCACAGCCGCGCCCGCGTGCTCGGCGGCTGTTCCTCCCACAACACCCTGATCGCCTTCAAGCCGCTGCCGTCCGACTGGGACGAGTGGGAGGCGGCCGGCGCGCGGGGCTGGGGCGCGGTGCCGATGGAGGCGTACTACGCCCGGCTGCGCAACAACATCGTGCCGGTCGACGAGAAGGACCGGAACGCCATCGCCCGCGACTTCGTCGACGCGGCCCGGACCGCGCTGGCCGTTCCGCGCGTCGAGGGCTTCAACCGCAAGCCGTTCACGGAGGGCGTCGGCTTCTTCGACCTCGCCTACCACCCCGAGGACAACAAGCGGTCGAGCGCGTCGGTGGCGTACCTGCACCCGGTGATGGACGAGCGGCCCAACCTCCGTATCTTCCTTGAGACGTGGGCGTACCGGCTGGAGCTCGACGGCACCCGCGCCAAGGGCGTGCACGTGCGCACCCAGGACGGCGAGGAGCTGCTGATACGGGCCCGCCACGAGGTCGTCCTGTGCGCGGGCGCCGTCGACTCGCCCCGCCTGCTGCTGCATTCGGGCATCGGCCCGCGCGCCGACCTCGAAGCGCTCGGTATCCCGGTCGCCCACGACCTGCCGGGCGTCGGCGAGAACCTCCTCGACCACCCCGAGTCGGTCATCGTGTGGGAGACGAACGGACCCATCCCCGAGAACTCCGCGATGGACTCCGACGCGGGCCTGTTCGTGCGCCGCGACCCCGAACACCTGGGCCCGGACCTGATGTTCCACTTCTACCAGATCCCGTTCACGGACAATCCGGAGCGCCTCGGCTACGAGCGGCCGGAGTTCGGCGTCTCGATGACCCCCAACATCCCCAAGCCGAAGAGCCGCGGCCGGCTCTTCCTCACCAGCGCCGACCCCTCGGTCAAGCCCGCCCTCGACTTCCGCTACTTCACCGACGAGGACGACCACGACGGCCGCACCCTCGTCGACGGCATCCGCATCGCCCGCGAGGTCGCCAAGACAGAGCCGCTGGCCGGCTGGCTGAAGCGGGAGGTCTGCCCCGGTCCCGAGGTGCTCGGCGACGCAGAATTGAGCGAGTACGCCCGCAAGGTCGCGCACACCGTGTACCACCCGGCGGGCACCTGCCGGATGGGCGCAGCCGACGACGAACTGGCCGTGGTGGACCCGGAGTTGCGCGTCCGCGGCCTGGACGGCATCCGTGTCGCCGACGCGTCCGTCTTTCCGACCATGCCCGCCGTGAACCCGATGATCGGGGTGCTGATGGTCGGTGAGCGGGCTGTCGACCTGATCGGGGGCGGTGCGTGATGACCACCGACGCCATCGACCTCTCCCGCGCCGACAGCGCCTCAGGGACCGGCACCGACAACCCCGTCTTCTCCGTCGACGGCCTCTGGAAAGTCTTCGGCCCCAAGGCCGACACCATCCCCACCGACCCCGACCTGCGCGCCCTCGACCCCGTCGAACTCCGAGCCCGTACCGGCTGCACGGCCGCCGTCCACGACGTCTCCTTCGACGTGCGCAAGGGCGAGGTCTTCGTGGTGATGGGCCTGTCCGGCTCCGGCAAGTCGACGCTCGTGCGCTGTCTGACCCGGCTGATCGAGCCGACCGCCGGCACGATCGCCATCGACGGCGAGGACGTCCGCGCGATGGACAAGGCCCGGCTGCGCGAACTGCGCAGGCACCGCGCCGCGATGGTCTTCCAGCACTTCGGTCTGCTCCCGCACCGCACGGTCCTCGACAACGTGGCCTACGGCCTGGAGATCCAGGGCATGGGCAAGGCCGAACGCCGGGCACGGGCTCAGGAGGTCGTCGCCAAGGTCGGGTTGGAGGGCATGGAGCAGCGCAGGCCCGCCCAGCTCTCCGGAGGCCAGCGGCAACGCGTGGGCCTGGCGCGGGCGTTGGCGGTCGATCCCCAAGTCCTGTTGTTCGACGAGCCGTTCAGCGCGCTGGACCCGCTGATCCGGCGGGACATGCAGGAGGAGGTGGTCCGCCTGCACCGCGAGGAGGGCCGCACGATGGTCTTCATCACCCATGACCTGAACGAGGCCCTGCGGCTCGGCGACCGGATCGCTCTGATGCGCGACGGCCGGATCGTCCAACTGGGCACCCCCGAGGAGATCGTGGGCAGCCCCGCCGACGACTACGTCCGCGACTTCGTCCGGGACGTCCCGCGCGAGCAGGTCATGACCGTCCGTACGGCCATGCGCCCCGGCGACTGCGGCGGCCCTGACCACCCCGGCGCGCTCGCCCCCGACGCCGTGGTCGCCGACGCGATCAAGGTCGTCGCGCACAGTGGCCGGACGGCCTGCGTGGTGGAGGACGGCCACTGTCTGGGCGTCCTCGACCGCGAACGCCTCCTCGCGGTCGTCGCGGGGGAGCGGTTCAAGGAGGCGGTCTGATGGCCACGTTCACCGCATCCGTCCCCCGCACCCTCCCCACCGATCTCCTCAAGCGCCGCTCGGTCCAGAAGCTCCTGCTCATCGCGCTCGCCGCGGCGATCCTCGTACCGCTCGCCAACGCCCGCTGGGCGAGCGGCAGTTGGCCCGACGCGCTCACCGTCGACCTCACCAAACCGCTGACCCACGTCAGCGACTGGATCATCGACAACCGCGACAGCCACCCCCTGTTCCTCTACTTCTTCGGCTACGTCAGCAACGCGGTCGTCATCTGCGTACGCGCCGTCTATCTCGTGCTCCTCGCCGCGGGCTGGGCCGGCGTCACGGCCTTCGGCGCGCTGGTCGCCTGGCGGGTGGCCGGTGTGCGGCTGGCGCTCGGGACGGGCGCCGCGTTCCTCGCCTGCGGGCTGCTCGGCATGTGGGTGCCGACCATGCAGACCCTCGCGCTGATGGTGGTCGCCGTCCTCGCGTCGGTCGCCGTCGGCCTCCTGCTGGGCCTGGCAGGCGGTCTCTCCGACCGGCTCGACCGCGCGCTGCGCCCGGTCCTGGACACCATGCAGGTGCTGCCGGCCTTCGCCTACCTGCTCCCCGTCGTCCTGGTCTTCGGCATCGGCGTCCCCGCGGCCGTCCTGGCCACCGTCGTCTACGCCGCTCCGCCGACGGCCCGCCTCACCGCCCTCGGCCTGCGCGGCGCCGACAAGGAGGTCCTGGAGGCGGTCGAGTCGCTCGGGGCGAGCGCCCGCCAACGGCTGCTGACCGCCCGTGTCCCGCTGGCCCGCAAGGAACTGCTCCTCGGCCTCAACCAGACGATCATGATGGCGCTGTCGATGGCGGTCATCGCCTCGGTGATCGGCGCCGGCGGCCTCGGCGACCGCGTCTACCAGGCGCTCGCCTCCGTCGACGTCGGCGCGGCCCTCGCGGCCGGCATCCCGATCGTCCTCCTCGCGGTCGTCCTGGACCGGGTGACCGGCGCGGCGGGCGAGAGCGCGGGCGAGGACGAGGGCGGAAGCCGCCGCCGGCTCTACGCGGCCGGCGCCGTCGTGGTCGTGGCCCTCGTCGCCCGTCTCGCGGGCCGCCTCGACTGGCCCGAATCCTGGACGCTGAACATCGCCACCCCCGTCAACCGCGCCGTCGACTGGATGACCGCCCACCTCTACTCGGGCGTCCCGGTCATCGGCGGCACCGCCGACTGGGCCGGGCACTTCACCACCTGGGTCCTGGACCCCGTCCGCGGCGGCCTGCAGTGGCTGCCCTGGTGGTCGGTGCTGCTCCTGGTCGCCACCCTCGCCTGGCTGATCGGCACCTGGCGCACCGCCCTCACCGCGGTCCTCGCCATGGCCGCGATCGGCGTCCTCGGTGTGTGGAAGCCGTCCCTCGACACGCTCTCGCAGGTCCTCGCGGCCGTCGCCGTCACCCTCGTCCTGGGCTTCGCGACCGGCATCGCGGCGGCCCGCAGCGACCGCTTCGAACGGCTGCTCCGCCCGGTCCTGGACGTCTTCCAGACCATGCCGCAGTTCGTGTACCTGATCCCGGTCGTCGCGCTGTTCGGTGTCGGCCGCGCACCCGCCGTCGCCGCGGCGGTCGTCTACGCGCTGCCCCCCGTCGTCCGCATCACCACCCAGGGCCTGCGCCAGGTCGACCCGGCCGCCCTGGAGTCGGCCCGCTCGCTCGGCGCGACTCCCGGCCAGCAACTGCGCCAGGTCCAACTCCCGCTCGCCCGCCCCGCGTTGCTGCTCGCCGTCAACCAGGGCGTGGTCCTCGTCCTCGCCGTCGTCATCATCGGCGGCCTGGTCGGCGGTGGCGCGCTCGGCTACGACGTCGTCTTCGGCCTGGCCCAGGGAGACCTGGCGACCGGTCTGGTGGCGGGCGGCGCGATCGTCTGCCTCGGTCTGATGCTGGACCGGGTGACCCAGCCCACGCGGCGCCGCACGAAGAAGGGAGCGTGACATGCGCGTCCGTACGACCGCCGCCGTCGCGTCGCTGGTCCTGCTGACCGGCTGCGGCGCCGCCGACATGACCAAGCAGGCCTCGCCCTTCGCGAACGCGCAGGGCGCCAGGACCGTGACCCTGTCCGTGCAGTCCTGGGTCGGCGCGCAGGCCAACGTGGCTGTCGCGCAGTACCTGTTGGAGCACCGGCTCGGCTACCGCGTCGACACCGTCCAGGTCGACGAGGTGCCCGCCTGGGACGCGCTCAGCCAGGGCCGCGTCGACGCGATCCTGGAGGACTGGGGCCACCCCGACCAGGAGAAGCGCTACATCGACGACAAGCACACCATCGCCCGGGGCGGCGGACTCGGGGTGACCGGCCACATCGGCTGGTACGTGCCGACGTACCTGGTGAAGCAGCACCCGGACATCACCGACTGGAAGAACCTCAACAAGTACTCGCCGCTGTTCCGCACCCCCGAGAGCGGCGGCAAGGGTCAACTCATGGACGGCTCACCGTCGTACGTCACCAACGACAAGGCGCTGGTGAAGAACCTGAAGCTCGACTACCAGGTGGTGTTCGCCGGTTCGGAGGCCGCGCAGATCACGCAGATGCGGCAGTCCGCCAAGGAGAAGAAGCCCTTCCTGACGTACTGGTACGCACCCCAGTGGCTGTTCGAGAAGGTCCCGATGACCGAGGTCAAGTTGCCCGCGTACAAGGAGGGTTGTGACGCGGACCCGGCGAAGGTCGCCTGCGCCTATCCGCACACCCCGCTGCAGAAGTACCTCAACGCGGACTTCGCGAAGAAGGGCGGCGAGGCCGCGGCCTTCCTGAAGAAGTTCAAGTGGACGACCGAGGACCAGAACGAGGTCTCCCTCATGATCGCCGACCGGAAGCTCACACCCGAGCAGGCGGCGAAGAAGTGGGTGGACGGCCACGCGTCCACGTGGAAGGCGTGGCTGTCCTGAACGCCCAGGTTTTCTTGAGGAGTTCGGCTACTTCTTGAGGCGTTCGGCGATCCCTCGGAGGGCGTGCGCCGCCGCGCGCTGCAGCCCCGGTCCGAACGTGATGCGAGTGGCCCCCAGTTCACCGAGTTCGGTGGGCGAGGGGCCCTCGCCGTCCAGTCGGCTCAGCACGTTGATCGGACCCTGGATCCCGGACCGCAGCAGCGGCAGTACGTCCGTCGGGGCGCCGATCGGATAGACGCAGTCGGCGCCCGCGGCGACGTACAACGCGGCCCGCTGGATGGCCCGTTCGGGATCGCCGTCCCCGTACAGGAACGTGTCCACCCGGGCGTTGACGAACAGCTCGTCACCGGCCGCGTACCGCACCTCGGCGAGCCAGTCGGCGTGCTCGCGCGGGTCCTTGAGAACTCCACCCCCGTGGGAGTCCTCAAGATTGCAGCCGACCGCCCCGGCCTCCAGCAGCCGCTCCACCAGCTCCTTCGGCGCGAGCCCGTACCCGCCCTCGACATCCGCGGAGACCGGTACGTCCACCGCCCGCGTGACGCGCGCCACCGCGGCGAACATCTCGTCGCCCGGCACCTCCCCGTCCGCGTACCCGAGCGCCGCGGCGACCCCCGCGCTCGGCGTGGCGAGCGCGGGGAAACCGGCCTCCACGAGGACCCGCGCGCTGGCCGCGTCCCAGGGACCGGGCAGCACGAGGGGGTCGCCCGGGAGGCGCCCCTGGTGCAGGGAACGGAAGACGGCGACCTTGCTGCGGGTCACTGGTGCTGCCCCGCGGTGTAGTGGCCCGGGACCATGCGGCAGGTCACGCCGAAGCGGTTCCACGCGTTGATCACCGTGATCGCGGCGATCAGCTGCGCCAGCTCGGCCTCCTCGAAGTGCTTGGCGGCCTTCTCGTACACCTCGTCCGGCACGAAACCGTCGGTCAGGACCGTGACCGCCTCGGTCAGCTCGATCGCCGCGAGCTCCCTCTCGGTGTAGAAGTGCCGCGACTCCTCCCACGCGCCGAGCTGGATGATCCGCTCCACGCTCTCGCCCGCCGCGAGCGCGTCCTTGGTGTGCATGTCCAGGCAGAACGCGCAGTGGTTGAGCTGCGAGGCCCGGATCTTGACCAGCTCGTTGAGCTTCGGGTCGAGGCCCTTACGGGCGGCGGCGTCCAGGCGGAGCATCGCCTTGTAGACGTCGGGCACGTGCTGGGCCCAGTGCAGGCGGGGGCTGTGCTCGGGGGCGTATTCCTCGGAGTGCCCGGAGGTGAATTCGGCGGTCTGCTCTGTGGTCATGTGCCGACCCTAGATTCCGTGCAGCCCAGGAGTATGGTCCATTTCCATGGCGAGAACATGGGCCACTTTCGGCGTGGATCTCCATCTGGAACCGACCGGACCGGGCGTCCGCCGCGGCCTGACCGACGCCCTGCGCGAGGCCGTCCGCACCGGCCGCCTGGCCCCCGGCACCCGCCTGCCCTCCTCCCGCACGCTCGCCGCCGACCTGGGCATCGCCCGCAACACGGTCGCCGACGCTTACGCCGAACTGGTGGCGGAGGGCTGGCTCACGGCCAGGCAGGGCTCGGGCACACGGGTCGCCGAGAGCTCCGCACCCCGCCCCACCCCGCAGCTCTCCGACGAGGAGCACGACCCCCACTCCCGCGAAGACCTCTACTCCCGCGAAGACCCCCACCCTCGTGAAGCCGCCCACCCTCATGAACACCGCCACCCCGGTGAACACCCTCGGCCGCGCCCCCGCGAGGCGCACCGCCCCGCCTACGACCTGGTCCCCGGCACCCCCGACCTCGCCTCCTTCCCGCGCGCGGAGTGGCTCAAGGCCGCCCGGCGCGCCCTGGCCGAGGTCCCGTCCCAGTCCCTCGGCTACGGCGACCCGCGCGGCCGCATCGAACTGCGCACCGCGCTCGCCCGCTACCTCGCCCGTGCCCGTGGCGTACGCGCCGACCCCGACCGCATCCTGGTGTGCGCCGGCATCTCGCAGGGCCTGCGCATCCTCGCCGCGGTACTGCGGGCCCGCGGCGCGAGCACGGTCGCGGTGGAGTCGTACGGCCTCTACATCCACTGGCGCCTGCTCGCGGCCGAAGGTCTGCGGACCGTCCCGCTCCCCTTCGACGAACGGGGCACGGATCCAAGGGAGTTGACCGACGAGGGCGCGGTCCTGCTCACCCCGGCCCACCAGTTCCCGATGGGCGGCACCCTGCACCGCGACCGGCGCGCCGCCGTCGTCGACTGGGCCCGCCGCACCGGTGGCATGGTCATCGAGGACGACTACGACGGCGAGTTCCGCTACGACCGCCAGCCCGTCGGTGCCCTCCAGGGCCTGGACCCCGACCACGTCGTGTACGCGGGCACGGCCAGCAAGGCCCTCGCCCCCGGACTCCGGCTGGCCTGGCTGATACTGCCCCCGGACCTGGCGCGGGAGGCGGCCCACGCGAAGGGCGGCATCGACTCCTGCGGGGCCCTGGACCAGCTGACCCTGGCCCAGTTCATCGACTCCGGCGCCTACGACCGTCACGTGCGCGCCTCCCGCCTCCGCTACCGGCGCCGCCGTGACGCCCTGGTCGCCGAACTAGCCCACCGCGCCCCCAAGGTCAGCGCCACCGGCATCGCGGCCGGCCTGCACGTGGTCCTCCGCCTTCCCTCGGGCACCGAACAGGAGGCCCTGCGCGCAGCGGCCTGGCAGGGCCTCGCCGTCCACGGCCTGCACCGCTACCAGCACCCGGACGCGGTGGTCGAACGCCGGGACGCACTGGTGGTGGGGTACGGGACCCCGCCGGAGCACGCGTGGTCGGGAGCCCTGGAGGCGTTGTGCCGGGCGCTGCCTTAGGGCGAGGGCGAGGGCGGGGACGAGGACGAGGGCAAGGTTGAGGGCAGGGGCGAGGGCGACCTTCGGCCTTTTCCTGGGCTTTCGTCACCTTTCCCCACCGCGCCCAGGGATGCTGGACCCGAGCCAACGTACGGACACGGTCCCGGGGTTGGGGTCAGGGACCGTGGCCTCGGGGAGGGGGCGACGTGGACGCCGGCATTCCCCGGGAACGCGACGACGGGGCGGCGTTCCTGGGACGTACGAAGGAACTGGCCGAACTGCGGCGGCGGTACGGGGAGGCGTCGGCGGGCGTCCCGCGGGTGGTCGTCGTCGAAGGACCCGCCGGTATCGGCAAGACGGCGCTCCTGCGGCGCTTCCTCGCCGACAGCGCGCACGGGCACGTGCTGGCGGCGGCCGGTGAGGAGAACGAGACGGAGCTGCCGTACGGCGTGCTGGGCCAGCTCCTGGGCCGCTCCGTGCACACCGACCCGCTCACCGCTGGTGCCGAACTCCTCGACCCGCTGGGGGAGTTGCAGCGCGACGAACCCGTCGTCGTGGTGGTGGACGACGCGCACTGGGTCGACACGCCCTCCTTGCGCGCGCTCACCTTCGCCCTGCGCCGGCTGCGCGCCGACCGTGTCCTGTGCCTGCTCGCGCTGCGCGATGTCGACGCCCCGGGGCTGCCCGGCGGACTGCTCCGGATCCTCACCGACGACACAGCCGTACGGCTGCGGCTGGGCGGGCTCGCGGCGGCGGACCTGGTCGGACTCAGCACCCGGTATCTGACCGAGCCGCTGTCCCCGGCCGCCGCCCGGCGCCTGTGCACCCACACCCACGGCAACCCGCTGCACTGCCGGGCCCTGTTCGAGGAGGTGCCGGCCGCCGCGCTCAGGTCCGCCGCGGCACTGCCCGCCCCGCAGTCGTACACCCGCTTCGTCCTGGACCGGCTCGCCCGCTGCGGGCCGTCCGCCCGTGCGCTGGTGCGGGCCGCGGCCGTGCTCGGCCCGCACTGCACGCTGGCCCGCGCCGCCCGGCTCGCGGAGGTCGCCGAACCGCTGACCGCGCTCGGCGAGACCCTCGCCCACGGGCTGCTCCGGGAGACCCCGCAGGCCGCGCCGACCGGCATCGCGTTCACCCACCCCCTGGTCCGTGCGGCCGTCCTGCACGGACTGGGCCCGGTGCGCCGTACCGCACTGCACAGCAGGGCCGCCGAGGCCGCAGACGACGAGTTCACGCGCCTGCACCACCGGGCGCTCGCCGCGTACGGACCCGACGACCGACTCGCCGCCGAACTCGCCGACTGCGCCCGCCGGCGCGGCGCCGAAGGCCGCTGGGTGGAGGCCGCGCCCCTGCTCCAGTACGCGGCCCGGCTCGCCTCCCGGCCGGCGGAGCGCGGGCGGCTGAACTGCGAGGCCGTGGAGGCCTTTCTCTTCGACGGCCGGGACGAGGAGGCCGCCGCCGTCGTGGCCGCGCTGCCCGACGCGACCGACGAGGCCGTACGGTGCTGTGCGCGAGGCCATCTGGCGCTGGTCGCCGGCCGCGTCGGCCAGGCACACGCCCTGCTGGACGAGGCGTGGCGGCTGCGCACTCCCGGCGCGGACCCCGGGCTCGACGCGCGGATCGCGGAACAGCACGTGATGGTCCACATGCTGGGCGGCCAGGCCGCTCGCGTGTGCCAGTGGGCCGCCTCGGCCCGCGACCGCGACGGCCGGGCGCGCTCCGGCGGGACCCTGCGCTTCATCCACCTCACCGCGCTCGGACAACTCGGCGCCTACGAGGAGGCGTTCGGGCTGGCCGAGGCACTGCCCGAGGCCGCCCTGGTGGGCCCCCGGGACATCGAACTCCTCATGGGCAGGGGCACGTTGTACCTGTACACCGACCGCGCGGCCCAGGCCCGGCCCGACCTGGAGCGGGTCGTGGAGCTCACCCGCCGGGGACCGGTGCCCCTGCGCGTGATCGCCCTCGCGATCCTCGCGAAGGCCGAATTCCTCTGCGGGGCCTGGGACTTGGCCGGCCTGCACTGGGAGACGGCCGCCTCCGTCGCCGCCGACCTCGGCCAGGGCTGGATCGCCCCCGTGGTCCACGCCGAGAACGTGCTCCTGCTCGCGGCCCGCGGTGAGTACGAGCGTGCCGAGCGGCAGTTGAGGACCGCCCGCGGCCACCGAGTGGTCGAGGAGTCCGCGATGGTGGAGATCTTCGTGACGTACGGCCGTGCCTTCCTCGCCTTCGTCCGCGGTGAACCCGCGGCGGCCCTCGCCCTGCTGCGCACCCTCCTCGTCCACGAGGAACTGGACTTCACCGCCGAGCCCGGACTCATGGTCTGGCGCGATCTGCTGGCCGACGCGCTGGTTTCGACCGGCCGGCTCGACGAGGCCGAGGAGGTACTGGCCGCGCTGGAACGCCGTGCCACCGAGCGCTCGCGCGCCTCCACACTGGCGTCCGTGTGCCGGGTGCGCGGCACCCTGTTCGCGGCCCGCCGTGAACCGAAACTCGCCCGGGACGCCTTCGCCGAGGCCCTCGACCGCGCGGCCCATGTCGATCTGCCCTTCGAACAGGCCCGTACCGAACTCGACTTCGGCTCCTTCCTGCGCCGCACCGGCCGCCGCGCACCGGCCGTGGACCACCTGCGCGCGGCCCGCACGCGCTTCGCCGAGCTGGCCGCCGTACCCTTCCTGCGCCACTGCGACCGCGAACTGGCGGCCTGCGGGGCGGCCCCGGACGGCACCTGCCCGGACCCCGTCGGACTCACCCCGCAGGAACACGCCGTCGCCCAACTCGCGGCGACCGGGCTGACCAACCGCCAGATCGCCCGCGAGCTGGTCCTCAGCGCGAAGACCGTCGAGTACCACCTCAGCCACGCCTACGCCAAGCTCGGCATCCGCTCCCGGGTGGAACTCGTGGCCCGGGTGGCTGCGGCTAGGGAAGGATCAGGAACGGCGGGCTGACGGCGAAGGTCGCGCCCGGCTCCGTCGAGCCGTACTTCACCGATCCGTAGGCCTGTGCGATGTGGCCAGCGTGCTGGCTGAGCACGGCGCTGCTCAGCGTGAACTCGAAGACCCCCGGAAAGTCGGTCCACCCTTCTCCGGCCGTGAGGAAGTGACCCTGCACCACTCCGGATCCGACGACGGGAATGGCTGTGCCGTCGTCGATGTCACGCACGACGAGCGACACCCGGTACGACCCCTCCTGCCCGTGGAGGGTCCGCCCCGCCTCGGCCTCCAGAACGATCTCGCCGTCCTTCTGCGGGTTCAGCGTGCTGTCGGCGATCTTCCCGCCCGGCTCACGGCTGAACACCCGCACGATCTGAGCGTCGTTCGGTCCCATGACTACCCCCTGTTCGTCCTGCTCCATCCGGCCGGTTCTCCGGCCGCACACGGAACAGTAGGAAGCGCGTCAGCCCTCAGGCCTCCGGGAAGGGCCAGGGGAAATCCCCGGGGAGGGCGGCGGCGCCTCCCCGAACCGTGCCAGCGCCAACGCCCCCGCCACGGCCACGCAGAACCCCAGCACCGCGAGCCACACCAAGCCCTCCCGGGTGCGGTCGCCGAGCCAGATCACGCCCACCGCGGCCGGGCCGATCGTCTCGCCGATGACCATTCCGGCGGTGGCCGCCGTCACCGAACCGTGCCGCAGGGCCGAGGTCAGCAGGAGGAAGGCGGCGGCGCCGCCGAGGAGGAGGGCGTAGGTCGCCGGGTTGGTGAACAGGTCCGCCGGGGCGATCGAGTCGATCAGGCGTACCGCCACCTCCACCACCCCGAACCCGAACCCCGCCCCCAGCCCGAGCGCCGGCGCCCGGTCCCGCCCCGACCAGCGCCCGCCGACCAGCGCGAGCAGCAGGACCGCGACGGCGACCGCGAGCATCGCGTACTTCAGCGCGGTCGACCCGGCACGGTCCCCCTCCGTACCCGAGGCCAGCCCCAGCATCGCCAGTCCGCCGCAGACCACCCCGACCGCGCCCCACTCCATGCCGCTCAGCCGCACCCGCAGCAGCCGGGCCGCGACCACCGCCGTCACCGCGAGGCTGGAGGCCAGTGCGGCACCGACCGCGTAGATGGGGATCGAGCGCAGCGCCGCGATCTGGAACACGAACCCCAGCCCGTCAAGACCGAGCCCCAGCAGATACCGCCACTGCCGCACGGCCCGGAGCAGCAGCGCCGCCTCCCCGCCGGCGCCGGTCGGGCGCGTGCCGGCCGTCTCCGCGTCGGCCTCCCGCGTGGCGACGGCCTGCAACACCGTCGCCGTACCGAAGCAGACCGCCGCACCGAGCGCGCACACCATCCCAAAGATCACAAAGTGACTGTAGGGGAGGGGAGTACGGGCGGGGTGCCTCGTGGCGCGCTCTCACCGATCTCTAGGCTGTCCGCCGAAGATCACACAACAGCCTGACGGCGACCGGTCGATCGCGGGGCCGTCGGATCAACGGGGAGACGGAACATGGCGGACGCACGCCGACAACTACGCTCGGGCACGGTCGTACTCGGCGGCATGGGACTGCTCGCCGCCGCCCTCACCGCCTGCTCCTCCGACCCCGACAAGCGCTGCGTCGACCGCGACAGCTACCAGCTCGCCAAGGGCTACAAGGTCGTCGCCGACAAGAGCTGCAACTCCACCAGGACCTCGGCGAACGGCGCCTGGTACTACGGCGGCAAGAAGAAGGGCTCCTGGGTCGAGGGCGGTTCCTTCACCAAGCCGCGCAAGGGCTCCGGTTCCTCCGGCGGCGGCCACGGCAGCAGTGTCGACCGCGGCGGCTTCGGCAGCGGCAAGGGAAGCTCCGGCGGCTGACCGACCCATGCGACGGCACTCCATCACCCCCCGCCCGAACTGGCAGCGCACCGTCGAGGAACAGGGCCTCGTCTATCCGCTCACCCGGTATCCCGACGACTCCCTGCGCCCCTACTGGGACGAGAGCGCCTACTACTCCTTCACGCTCCCCGAGGTCGAGGCCCTGGAGGAGACCGTCGAGGAACTGCACGGCATGTGCCTGGCCGCGGCCGAGCACATGGTCTCCCACCACCGCCTCGCCGACCTCGGCATCACCGACCCCCGCCTCGCGCAGGCCGTCGCCGAGGCCTGGCACCGACGCGCCGAACTCCCTTCCGTCTACGGCCGTTTCGACCTGCGCTACGACGGCACCGGACCGGCGAAGCTCCTGGAGTACAACGCCGACACGCCCACCTCCCTCGTCGAGGCCGCCTCGCCCCAGTGGTTCTGGATGCGGGACCGCTTTCCCGGCGCCGACCAGTGGAACTCCCTCCACGAACGCCTCGTCGCCGCCTGGAAGAACCAGGCCGCCCTCCTCCCGCCGGGCGCGCCCCTCCACTTCGCGCACTCCGCCGCCGACGAACTCGGCGAGGACCTCATGACCGTCGCCTATCTCAAGGAGACCGCCGAACAGGCCGGCCTCGACACCGACTGGATCTCCATGGAGGAGATCGGCTGGGACCCCCTCTCCGGCCGCTTCGTCGACAACCGCCTCCGCTTCATCCGCAGTTGCTTCAAGCTCTATCCCTGGGAGTGGCTCACCACCGACCGCTTCGCCGACCACGTCCTCGACACCCTCGACAACGGCGGCGGCACCGGCACCACCCTGTGGATCGAGCCCGCCTGGAAGATGCTCCTCAGCAACAAGGCCCTGCTGGCCGTCCTGTGGGAGCTGTACCCCGACCACCCCAACCTCCTCCCGTCCTATCTCGACGGCCCCCGCGACCTCGCCCGCACCACGGGCTACGTCGCCAAGCCCCTGCTCGGCCGCGAGGGCGCGGGCGTGACGATCCACGCCCCGGGCACGCCCCAGGCAACGCCCGAAGAACCCTGCTGCTACCAGCAGTTGGCCCCGCTGCCCGACTTCGACGGCAACCACGTCGTCCTCGGCGCCTGGGTCGTCGAGAACGAGTCGGCCGGCCTCGGCATCCGGGAGTCGTCGGGCCTGGTCACGGACGAGTACGCCCGCTTCCTCCCGCACGTCATCCAGTGAGTCCGCCGCCCCGCCGCCATCGCTCGCATGGTGGACGCGGCACCTCCGGCCGGCGACCTCCCCGGTAGGCTGACCGGCGGGCCGTGACTGGCGCGCTGGGATGGGACCAACCATCGGGGAGCGGCCCGAACGGAAACTGTGTGCCGTGCGCCTGGGCCGTACCGTGAACGCCGAACGCCACGTCCGGAGGTCCTGATGCCCGACAGCTCTGCGCCCCTTTCCCCCGAGTCCACCGCCTTCCGCTCCGCCCTCGACGTGATCCGCGCCGTCGAGCCGCGCGTCGCCGACGCCATCGGCCAGGAAGTCGCCGACCAGCGCGAGATGCTCAAGCTGATCGCCTCGGAGAACTACGCCTCCCCGGCCACCCTGCTCGCCATGGGCAACTGGTTCAGCGACAAGTACGCCGAGGGCACCGTCGGACGCCGCTTCTACGCCGGCTGTCGCAACGTCGACACCGTCGAGTCCCTCGCCGCCGAGCACGCCAAGGAACTCTTCGGCGCCCGGCACGCCTACGTCCAGCCGCACTCCGGCATCGACGCCAACCTCGTCGCCTTCTGGTCCGTCCTCGCCCAGCGGGTCGAGGCCCCCGCCCTGGAGAAGGCCGGCGTCCGCCAGGTCAACGACCTCTCCGAGGCCGACTGGGCCGAACTGCGCCAGGCCTTCGGCAACCAGCGCATGCTCGGCATGTCCCTGGACGCCGGCGGCCACCTCACCCACGGCTTCCGCCCGAACATCTCCGGCAAGATGTTCGACCAGCGTTCTTACGGCACCGACCCCACCACCGGCCTCATCGACTACGAGGCCCTGCGCACCTCCGCCCGCGAGTTCCAGCCGCTGATCATCGTCGCCGGCTACTCCGCCTACCCCCGTCTCGTGAACTTCCGCATCATGCGCGAGATCGCCGACGAGGTCGGTGCGACCCTGATGGTCGACATGGCGCACTTCGCCGGCCTCGTCGCCGGCAAGGTGCTGACCGGCGACTTCGACCCGGTCCCGCACGCCCAGATCGTCACCACCACCACCCACAAGTCGCTGCGCGGCCCGCGCGGCGGCATGGTCCTGTGCGACGACTCCCTCAAGGACCAGGTCGACCGCGGCTGCCCGATGGTCCTCGGCGGTCCGCTCCCGCACGTCATGGCCGCCAAGGCAGTCGCCCTCGCCGAGGCCCGTCAGCCCTCCTTCCGCGACTACGCCCAGCGCATCGTCGACAACTCCCGCGCCCTCGCTGAGGGGTTGATGAGCCGCGGCGCCACGCTCGTCACCGGCGGCACGGACAACCACCTCAACCTGATCGACGTCACCACCTCCTACGGCCTCACCGGCCGCCAGGCCGAGGCAGCCCTCCTCGACTCCGGCATCGTCACCAACCGCAACTCCATCCCCGCCGACCCCAACGGCGCCTGGTACACCTCCGGCATCCGCATCGGCACCCCCGCCCTGACCACCCGTGGCCTCGGCACCGCCGAGATGGACGAGGTCGCCGCGCTCATCGACCGCGTCCTCACCACCGCGGAGCCCGGCACCACCAGCAAGGGCGTGCCCTCCAAGGCCCAGCACGTCCTCGACCCCAAGGTCGCCGACGAGATCTCCCACCGCGCCACCGACCTCGTGGCCGGCTTCCCGCTCTACCCGGAGATCGACCTGGGCTGAGGCCCGAGGCCCGAGGCCCAAAGGGGCGCACCGCACCTCACCGGTCGAGGTCGATCAGCTCATGTCGTGGCTCCTCCCGCGGCGGTCCGGCTCTCTGCCGGTCCGCCGCGCGGCGTATCAGCAACATGCCCCCGGCCCCGACCGCGAGCCCCACGGCCAGGCCCGGCAGCGCCCACCAGACACCATCCCGGCCGAACCCACCTCCGCCCAGCCTGTTCGCCGCCCCCGCTCTGTCCGAGCCGTCCGCCGCGGCCGAGCCGGTCCGCGCGGACCCGCTCCCGGCGGCGCCCTCGCCCGTGCCGTCCCCGGGTCTGCTCCGCGGCCCGTCCCCGAGTCCGTCGAGCACGCTCTGCTGCTCCAACGTCACGAAGATCGAACTCGGTGCCCGGTGCCAGCGGATGTCGTCGTCCTCCACATCCGGCGCGAGGTCACTGCGCACCCACGGCGAACCGTCCGCCGCCACGAACAGTTGGTCCTGCCGCTCCACCGCCACGTCACCGCCCGGCGCCCGATGGGTCCGCGGCCAGCCCCCGACACCCGACAGCCCCCAGATCACCGTGAAGTCCACCGGCGGATACCGACCCTTGGTCCACTCCTCCGGCACCCGTTCAGTCCCGGTGTATGTCGGCCGCAGCAACTCCGACAGCCGGGCGAACGCGGGCTCGCCCGAGCGCAACGCCATCGTCCGGCCCGTGCCACCCGCGACGATCATCGCCGTGTCGGGGGCTGTCCCGGCCCCGCGTCGGTGCCTCCGCCGGTACTCGGGTCACTGCCCCGGCCCCAGCCCCCGCGGCCACCGCAGCGTCGGCCGTAGGCGCCCCGCACAAGCTCACCGCCACCGCCGGCGACAACACCGCCAGCCACACCATCGCCCGCCGAGTCCGTCCGCGGCCCCTCATACGTCCCGCAACTCCTGCCTGGGTCCCGGCTCCCGCCCGCCACGCCACCGACCCGACGGCAGCCGCGACGCCAGCGGCCGGAGCATCACCGCCAACCCCGCCCCGGCCGCCGCCCCCGGCAGCGTCCACCACCAGTTGGACCACCAACGGGTGCCGTCGGGCGGGTCCGGCAGGCCGACCGACACGGTGGTGGTCGAGGTGTCCGGTACGTCGGTCGGCACCGTGGCCGGATCCGGGGTCGGCTCCTCCGATCGCCACGGTTCCGGGAAGATGCCCCCGTAGCCACCGTCGCCCGAGGCCTTGCCCATCACGCCCAACTTCTGCAGCAGAGCGCGCAGTTCGACGGGGTGGTCGGCTCGGTGCCAGTAACCGTTCGGCGTTTCCAGCACATTGGCCGCCGTGTGGATCCAGACGGCGTGGCGCCCGGAGTCGACGGGGAAGACCCGGTCCACGCGCCAGGGTGACATGTCGTGCGCCATCCAAGTGACGTTGATCTGACGCGCGTTCGCCATATCGACCTCGGACGGCTGGTCTCGGCTGCCCACGTCCGCCGTGCCGAGCAGTTGTTGCAGTGCGCCGTACTCCTTGTCGGAGTAGTACAACCCGGTGGCCTGGCCGCTGCTCGGCGAGGTCACCAGCACGCTCGTCGGGCCGCCCGCCGAGGCCGACGACGCGACCCACGTCATCAGAACCAGCGTCACCGCCAACGCACCTGCCAGCACCGCCAGTTCACGGACCCGTCCGCGCCAACTGTTCCGCCACCCGCGCATCCCGTCCCCCTACCAGTCGTCCCCTCGACCCGTCCCCGAGCCGCCTGTCACTTCTGGTACACCGCCCGACCCGCCGGGGTTCCCACCCCGACCGCACTAATTCCCGGAGCCGTCGGCAGAACCGGCAGCGGAGCCGTCGGCAGACAACCCGCCGGACTTCTCCAGCTCCTTCGCGATCTCCAGCGCCCGTGCCCTCGACGTCACCCCCTCCAGCCGGAGCGTCACCTGGTCGAAGCCGGCCCGGTGCATCCACAGCAGCGTCGGCCCCGCGGTCCGCTCCTTGCGGGTGAAGCGGCTGCCGTCCGCGTCGATCAGCCAGAAGCTCAGCAGATGCGGGCGGGGAAACCACAGGGCGTAGTCCGACATGCCGTCGGTCGAGGTCTCCTCGCCCAGCGGGATCCACTCCGGCTGTTCGCGCGCGGTCTTGGCGAAGGTGAGATCCAGCGCGTTCGGCATCTCGTCGAGCCGGACCGTGTGCCCGTCCTCGCGCCAGCACAGGCTCACCAGGAACCGCCCGTGCGGCTCACCGGTCACCGCCACCGCGTCCGGGAGGCCCAGCGCCTTCGGCACCAGCGGCTCGAACCCGGCGCGTCGCTCGGCCTGTCCGAGCGACACCGACCGGCCGCAGCCGGGCACCTCGGCGCCGGGCGAGGGCACCGCCGACGGGTCGTACCGCACTTCGACCCCACCGAAGTCGAACCAGTCGAAGACCGCCGCCCGCACCGGGGGCGTCAGCACGAGCACCGTCAGCAGACCGCACAGCAGGGCGCTGAGCGAGCGCCAGCGCAGGCGCGTCCAGTGCCGGACCGACCGCAGGCGGGCGCCGACCGGGCGTGGCTCGGGGATCGGGGTCGGCAGCTGTTCGGCGAGTATCTGGCCCAGCACCCGCTCGACCATCGTCTCGGAGTCGTCGGCGCCTGCGGTGCCGGGCGCGTCCAGCGACCGGCCCAGCGCCTTCAGCTCCTCCGGCAGCCGGGCGGCATCCTCCCGGGCCCGGCCCCGCTCACGTCCCTGCTCACGTCCGCGCTCGCGTCCTCGCGGACCCCGGCCGCCGCTCCGGCCGTCACCACGGCCGCGCGGGCCCCGGCCACCGGTGCCTCCGGCGGCACGGCCGCCCTCACCCTCGTAACTCCGACCCTCGTAGCTCTCACCGTCGAAAGCGTCGAGACCGTCGTCCTCGTGCGGCTCACTCATGCTCATCACCCCCTTCCCGAGGCTGAAAATCCGGCAGCAGTCTGCCCAGCTTCCGCAGGGCCCGGCTGAGGCGGGACTTCACCGTGCCCCTCGGCCAGCCCAGGGCCTGGGCGGTCTCCGGCTCGTCCATCTCCAGCAGATAGCGGTAGGTGACGACCAGGCGGTGGTCCTCGCTCAGCTTCTCCAGGGCGGACAGCAGGGCCGCGCGGCGCTCCGTCTCGATGGTCGCGACCGCCGGGTCCGCCGATTCCGGTATCAGCGGCTCGGCCTCGGCGAACGCCGCTTCCCGGCCGGCGAGCGTGCGCTGCCGGGCCGCCGTGCGCACGGTGTTCCTCGTCTCGTTGGCGACGATCGACAGCAGCCACGGCTTGAAGGCGGCATCCTCCTTGAACCCGCCCAGCGCGCAGTACGCCTTCACGAAGGCCTGCTGCACCACGTCCTCCGCGTCCGCACCCGCCCCGAGTGCCGTGGCCGCCCTGAGCGCGATGCTCGTATGGGCCCGCACCAGCTCCGCGTACGCCTCCGGCTCTCCGGCGCGTACGCGTGCGATCACCGCGGCCTCATCGACGATGCGGCCCCCCTCCCGCGTTCTCACACTTTTGGTACACCGCCCGACCCGGATCGGTTCCCACCCGTGTCACATCTGTTTCCGATCGGTTCCGGACCGGCCCCCAACACCTGAGAGAATGGTGAACATGGCTTCTGACCGACCCCGCGTACTCTCCGGAATCCAGCCCACCGCAGGCTCTTTCCACCTCGGCAACTACCTCGGCGCCGTGCGTCAGTGGGTGGCCCTGCAGGAGTCCCACGACGCGTTCTACATGGTCGTCGACCTGCACGCGATCACGATTCCGCAGGACCCGGCGGAGCTGCGGGCCAACACCCGGCTCGCCGCCGCGCAGCTGCTGGCGGCGGGGCTCGACGCGGAGCGCTGCACGCTCTTCGTGCAGAGCCACGTCCCCGAGCACGCCCAGCTGGCGTGGGTCATGAACTGCCTGACCGGGTTCGGCGAGGCCTCCCGCATGACCCAGTTCAAGGACAAGTCCGCCAAGCAGGGTGCCGACCGGGCGAGCGTGGGCCTGTTCACGTACCCGATCCTCCAGGTCGCGGACATCCTGCTGTACCAGGCCAACGAGGTGCCGGTCGGTGAGGACCAGCGCCAGCACATCGAGCTGACCCGTGACCTCGCCGAGCGCTTCAACGGCCGCTTCGGCGAGACCTTCACGATCCCGAAGCCGTACATCCTCAGGGAGACGGCGAAGATCTACGACCTTCAGGACCCGTCGATCAAGATGAGCAAGTCGGCGTCCACGCCGAAGGGCCTCATCAACCTCCTCGACGACCCGAAGGCCACCGCCAAGAAGGTCAGGAGCGCGGTCACCGACACCGACACCGTCATCCGCTACGACGCCGTGGAGAAGCCGGGCGTCAGCAACCTGCTCACGATCTACTCGACCCTCACCGGCAAGTCGATCGAGGAGCTGGAGCGGGACTACGAGGGCAAGATGTACGGCGCGCTCAAGACGGACCTCGCCGACGTCATGGTCGAGTTCGTGACGCCCTTCAAGGAGCGCACGCAGCAGTATCTGGACGACCCGGAGACGCTCGACTCGATTCTGGCCAAGGGCGCGGAGAAGGCGCGTGCCGTCGCCGCCGAGACCCTCTCCCAGGCCTATGACCGGGTCGGCTTCCTGCCCGCCAAGCACTGAGGCGCACGACCGCACACACGTACCACTGGGCAGAGCGCTGCACATCACTACGGTTGCGCCTGCCCGCATCCCATCCGTGGCCGTACAGTCGATAGCCGAACGGCGGGGAACGACCGACCGAGACGACGACAGGAGATGACGTGGGGACCGTAACGATCGGCGTGTCGATCGCGGTCCCGGAGCCTCACGGCAGCCTGCTCCAACAGCTGCGCACTGGCTTCGGGGACGCCGCGGCTCACGGCATCCCCACGCACGTCACCCTGCTGCCGCCGACGGAGGTCGACGGCGCCTCGCTGCCGGCCGTCGAGGCGCATCTGACGGAGCTCGCCGGGAACGGCCGGCCGTTCCCGATGCGGCTGTCCGGCACGGGTACCTTCCGTCCGCTGTCGCCCGTCGTCTACGTGCGCGTGGAGGAGGGCGCCGAGGCGTGCACCTGGCTGCAGAAGCAGGTCCGCGACGCCTCCGGGCCCATCGCGCGCGAACTGCAGTTCCCGTACCACCCTCATGTGACGGTCGCCCACGGCATCGACGACGAGGCGATGGACCGCGCCTTCGAGGAGCTCGCCGACTACGAGGCCGAGTGGCCGTGCACCGGGTTCGCGCTGTACGAGCAGGGCGCGGACGGCGTGTGGCGCAAGCTGAGGGAGTTCCCCTTCGGGAGTTCGGTGGTGCCGCCGCAGGCCGGTCATGTGGAGCGGGGCACCATCCCCAGTCGGTAGGCGGATGCCCGGCCGAGGGCAGCCCGTGCCTGGACGCCTACAGGGCCAGCCGTCGGAACACCCCGCGCGGGACGTGCCGCAGGGCCGACATCACCACACGTAGCGTGCCGGGCACCCACACCGTCTCCGAGCGGCGGCGCAGGCCCAGCTCGACGGCCGTCGCGACCGCCTCAGGTGTCGTCGCCAGCGGTGCCTCCGGCAGACCCGCCGTCATCTTCGAGCGCACGAACCCGGGGCGTACGACCATGACGTGCACGCCGGTGCCGTGGAGCGCGTCGCCGAGGCCCTGGGCGAAGGCGTCGAGGCCGGCCTTGCTGGATCCGTAGATGAAGTTGGCGCGGCGGGCGCGCTCCCCGGCGACGGACGAGAGCACCACGAGCGAGCCGTGGCCCTGGGCCTGCAGCGCGCGTGCGCCCACGAGTCCTGCCGACACCGCGCCCGTGTAGTTCGTCTGCGCCACGCGCACCGCGGCGGCCGGTTCGCGTTCGTCGTGCGCCTGGTCGCCGAGGATCCCGAAGGCGAGCAGCACCATGTCGATGTCGCCCTCGGCGAACACCTTGCCGAGCACCGCCTCGTGGGCGTCGGGGTCGAGCGCGTCGAAGGCGATCGTGTGCACGTCGGCGCCCAGGCCGCGCAACTGCTCCGCGGACTGTTCCAGGGCGGGCGAGGGGCGTCCGGCGAGCCACACCGTGCGGGTGCGGCGGGCGATCAGACGGCGGGCGGTGGCGAGGGCGATCTCGGACGTACCGCCGAGGACGAGCAGGGACTGGGGGAGGCCGAAGGCGTCCTTCACGAGAGAGCTCCTAGAGGGTGCCTGGAGGGTGCCTGGGGGTTGCCTGAGGTGGAGCGGAGGGTTGCCCGGACGTCGTCCGGAGCTTGGGGCCGCTCAGAGGGCGAGGCGGCGGGCGAGGTCCGACACGAACACCCCGCGCGGGTCGAGTTCCGCGCGCAGGGCCCGGAAGTCGTCGAGGCGCGGGTACATGGCGGCGAGCAGTTCGGGGCGCAGCCGGGAGTCCTTGGCGAGGTAGACGCGTCCGCCGGCCCCGGCCACGTCCTCGTCGAGCCGGTCGAGGAGGGCGCCGAGCCCTGGCAGGCCCGCCGGGATGTCGAGGGCCAGCGTCCAGCCGGGCACGGGGAAGGAGAGCCAGCCGGGGTCGGCCTCCCCGAAGCGCTTGAGGACGGCCAGGAAGGACGGGCACCGGTGCTCGGAGACACACCGCACGATCTGGCGCAGGGCCTCCTCCTGGCCGTGTCCGACGACGAACTGGTACTGCACGAAGCCGCCGCGGCCGTAGACGCGGTTCCAGTGCGGTACGCCGTCCAGGGGATGGAAGAAGGTGGGGATCCGCTGGAGTTCACCGGTACGCGCGCGTGGCGCTCTGCGGTACCAGAGCTCGTTGAACAGGCCCACCGTCGTGCGGTTCAGCAGGCCCTCCGGCAGGAAGGCGGGGGCGGCCGGGAGCCGGCGGGTCCGGAAATCCAACGGTGCTCTACGCGTGCGTGCTGGCAGTGCGTCGAGGGGCGCGTGGTCGCCGCGGGTGAGCACCGCGCGGCCCGTCGCCGCTCCTCGCGCGAGGAGGTCGATCCAGGCGACCGAGTAGCGGTAGTGGTGGTCGCTCGCCGTGAGGCGTGCCATCAGGTCGTCGAGGTCCGTCGCCCGTTCGGTGTCGACCGACATCAAGGACGTCTCGACGGGCAGCAGTTGAACGGTCGCCGTCAGGATCACACCGGTCAGACCCATGCCGCCGGTGGTCGCGTCGAACAGGGGCGTGCCGCGGCTCACCGTGCGGATCGTGCCGTCCGCGGTGAGGAGCTCGAAGGACAGGACGTGCCGGGAGAAGGAGCCCGAGACGTGGTGGTTCTTGCCGTGGATGTCCGCGCCGATCGCACCGCCGACCGTCACCTGGCGCGTGCCCGGCGTCACCGGCACGAACCAGCCGAGCGGCAGCAGGACCTCCATCAGCCGGTGCAGGGAGACGCCCGCGTCGCACAGCACGATGCCGCCGTCGGCGTCGATCGCGTGGACGCGGTCGAGACCCGTCATGTCGAGGACCGTGCCGCCGGCGTTCTGCGCCGCGTCCCCGTAGGCCCGCCCCAGGCCCCTGGGAATGCCCCCGCGGGCCCCGCAGCCCCGGACGGCCGCAACGGCCTCCTCGTACGTCCCTGGACGGACCGGACGGGCCGCCGTGGGCGCGGTGCGGCCCCAGCCGGTGACGGGAACGGGGAGGGAGGCGGCTGCGGGAACGGGCGCGGACGTGGATGCGGCGTCGGCAGACATGTCGGCGACCGTATCGCCCCTATGTGATCGGTTTGTTCATAAACATGACCTCTCTCCCCGAAATGGGTGATTAATGGGATGTCGCTCAATATTGCCGGAGTTCCGGCCGTGTTGACGTGAACAGTGAGTCCACATGGACCACACGGACCCCATGGACCTGGACCACCGAGTCCTTTCGGCCTGCCGGGCGTACGGCGCCGATCCGCGCGTCGCCGGAGCCGCGCGCGCCCTCTCCCGGGCCGGCGAGCACGGCGCGCTGTGGATCGCGGCGGGGCTCGCCGGAGCCGCCGTGGACGGCGCACGACGCGGCGCCTGGGTGCGCGGCACGGCGCTCACCGCCGGTGCCCACCTCGTCAGCATGGGCGTGAAGAGAGTGGTGCGCCGCCCGCGTCCGACCCACGTCGAACCCCTCGTGCGCACCGCGGGCCGCCACTCCTTCCCGAGCTCCCACGCGACCTCCGCCGCCGCGGCGGCCGTCGCCTTCGGGGCGCTCGGCGCGCACGCGGTCCCGCCGCTCGCCGCCGCGATGTGCCTCTCCCGCCTGGTCGTCGGAGTCCACTACCCCTCGGACGTGGCGGCGGGCGCGGTCCTCGGAGCGCTCACGGCACGCATCGGATCGCGCTGGATGAAGGTCGCGCCGGATGCGGGAGGGCGCTCATGACTGACACCGCGCCCCTCGCCGGCAGCGCGCGCACCCGCGAGACGGCGCTTCTGGAACAGCGCACGCCCCAGCGACGTACCCCACCACCCCGCAAGGGCTCCCGCCTCGGCTCGGTCCTCCGCGGTCTGCTGAGGACCGCGCGCCCCAAGCAGTGGGTCAAGAACGTCCTGGTCGTCGCCGCTCCGGCCGCCGCGGGCCAGCTCTTCACCCGGCACGCGCTCACCCAACTCGCCCTGGTCTTCGCGCTGTTCACCGCCTGCGCCGCCGCCGTCTACCTGATCAACGACGCCCGCGACGCCGAGGCCGACCGCGCCCACACCACCAAACGGCACCGCCCGGTCGCCGCCGGACAGGTCCCCGTACCCCTCGCCCACGCCGTGGGAGGCGCCCTCGCGGCGCTCGCACCGGCGCTCGCGGCCTGGCTGGTCTCCCCGGTCGTCGCGGCGCTCCTGACGGCGTACCTGGGCATGCAACTGGCGTACTGCGTCAGCCTCAAGCACGTCCTGGTCGTCGACCTCGTCGTCGTCACGACCGGCTTCCTGATGCGGGCGATGATCGGCGGGCTCGCCCTCGGGATCCCGCTCTCGCGCTGGTTTCTGATCACGACCGGCTTCGGCGCGTTGTTCATGGTCTCGGCCAAGCGCTACTCGGAGGCCGTGCAGATGGCCGGGAAAGGCGGCGCCACGCGGGCGTTGCTGACCGAGTACACCACCGGCTACCTGAGGTTCGTGTGGCAGCTGGCGGCCGGGGTCGCCGTGCTCGGCTACTGCCTGTGGGCCCTGGAGGAGGGCGGCGTCTCGCACGCGAGCGTGCTGCCCTGGCGCCAGCTGTCCATGGTCGCGTTCATCCTCGCGATCCTGAGGTACGCCGTCTTCGCGGACCGCGGCACCGCGGGCGAGCCCGAGGACGTCGTCCTGCACGACCGGGCACTCGCCCTCATCGCACTGGTGTGGCTGGCGATGTACGCGCTGGCGGTGGCGAACTGGTGACCCACGCGAGCCCGGCGCCGCCCGCGCGCCCCGTCACGCCCCTCACCCGTCCGGCATCCCCGAGCCCGCCCCGCCGCCGCGAACTCCTCGCCTTCGGAGCCGTAGGACTCCTCGCCTACGCCGCCGACCTCGCCCTCTTCACCTGGCTGCGCGGTCCGGCGGGACTCGACCCGATCACCGCCAAGGCGCTCTCCTTCGTGGCCGGCTGCTCGGTCGCGTACACGGGCAACGCGCTCGGCACCTACCGGGGCACCGGACCGGGCGGCCTGCGCCCCTACGCCGTCTTCGTCGCCGTCAACCTCGCCGGCGCCCTCGTCCAGCTCCTGTGCCTCGCCGTCAGCCACTACGGCCTCGGCCTCACCTCGCAGCGCGCGGACACCGTCTCAGGTGCTGTAATCGGCATGGCCTTCGCGACGATCCTGCGGTTCTGGGGTACTCGGACATTGGTTTTCCGAAGTGAGGGCAGAGTCGGATCATGGACTGGCTGAAGAAGCTCCCCGTCGTCGGGCCGCTGATGACGCGCCTGACCGCCACGCACGCGTGGCGGTCCTATGAGCGCCTGGACCGGGTGAAGTGGTCGCGACTGGCCGCCGCGATGACGTTCATCAGCTTCATCGCGCTGTTCCCGCTGCTCACCGTGGCCGCCGCGATCGCCGCCGCCACGCTCAGCACCGAGCAGCAGAACACGCTCCAGGACAAGATCGCCGACCAGGTGCCCGGCATCTCCGACCAGCTCGACATCCACGGCCTGGTGGAGAACGCCGGCACGATCGGCCTCATCGCCGGCGCCGCGCTGCTGTTCACCGGTATCGGCTGGGTGGGGTCGATGCGCGACTGTCTGCGGGCGGTGTGGGAGCTGCCGGACCGGGACGGGAACCCGATCCTGGCCAAGGCCAAGGACGCGGTCATCCTGATCGGCTTCGGCGGCGCGGTCCTCGTCACGATCGCCATCTCGACCGTCGCCTCCGCCCTGGTCGGCTGGATCGGCGAGCAACTCGGCCTCCAGGAGGGCGGCATCGGCCGGGCCCTGCTGCGGATCGCCGCGTTCACCGTCGCCGTACTCGCCGACTTCCTGCTGCTCCTGTACGTCCTCACCCTGTTGCCGGGCGTCGAGCCGAAGCGCCGTCGGCTGCTGGTGGCCGCGCTGACCGGCGCCATCGGCTTCGAGCTGCTGAAGCTGCTGCTGAGCGGCTACATGCAGGGCGTGGCCGCGAAGAACATGTACGGCGCCTTCGGCGTGCCCGTCGCGCTGCTGCTGTGGATCAACTTCACCTCGAAGCTCGTCCTGTTCTGCGCCGCCTGGACGGCGACGCAGAGCAAGGAGGACGAGATCCGTGAGGAGGAGGCCGAGGAGCGCAGCGGGGAGATCCGCAAGGTCAGGGACGAGGACGACGACGTACCAGATCAGGCAGCGGCCAGCGGCGGTTGACCAGGAACGCGGCGGCCGCGAGCAGCACCAGCGCGCCGCCCGTGATCGCGAGCGCGGTCCCGATGCCGCCGGAGTCCTCCTCGGCCGCGGCCTTCTTCGTCACCGGGTCCGACGACGCGTCGCCGGAGCCGCCCGCCTGTCCCGAGGAGGCCGTGGCGCCTGGCTGGGCGCTCGCCTGCGCGCCCCTGGGTGCCACCAGCTCGCCCACCGGCTGCGCCTTGCCGGCCGCCTTGAAGCCCCAGTCGAAGAGCTTGGAGGTCTCCTTGTAGACCTCGTTGTGGTCGTTCTTCGACGGGTTCATGACGGTGACCAGCAGCACCTTGCCGTTGCGCTCGGCGACCCCTGTGAAGGTCGCGCCCGCATTCGTCGTATTACCATTCTTGACGCCCGCGATGCCCTGGTACACCGGGGTGTCGTAGTCGCCGCTCAGCAGCCGGTTGGTGTTCTGGATCTCGAAGGACTTGCGGACCGACTTGCCCTTCTTGCTCTTCTTCGTCTCGCCCGGGAACTGCGCCCGCACGGTCGAGCAGTACTCCCGGAAGTCCTTCTTCTGCAGCCCGGAGCGGGCGACGAGGGTCAGGTCGTACGCGGAGGAGACCTGCCCGGGCGCGTCGTAGCCGTCGGGGCTGACCACGTGCGTGTCGAGGGCCTGGAGCTCCTCGGCGTGCTCGTTCATCTGCTGGACGGTGGTGTCGACGCCGTCGTTCATCGCCGACAGCACGTGCACGGCGTCGTTGCCCGAGCGCAGGAACACGCCGAGCCACAGGTCGCGGACCGTGTAGGTCTCGCCCTCCTTTATCCCGACCAGGCTGGAGCCGGCACCGATGCCCGCCAGGTCGGCGGGGACGACCTTGTGCTTCTCGGTCTTCGGGAACTTCGGCAGCACCGTGTCCGCGAACAGCATCTTCATCGTGCTCGCCGGGGGCAGCCGCCAGTGCGCGTTGTGCGAGGCGAGCACGGCGCCGGACTCGGCGTCGGCGACGATCCAGGAACGGGCGGTGAGGTCCTTGGGGAGCACCGGGGCGCCGGTGCCCAGATCGACCTGCGTGCCCGCCTGTCCGAGGCGTTCGCCGCCCACGGTCGACATCTTCGCCGGGGGAGTGGCCGACGGACTCGTCGAAGGACTCGGGCTCGTCGAGGGACTCGGGGCCGCGAGGGCGACGGGCGCGGTGAGCGCGAGCGACGACAGGGCGGCGGAGGTGACCAGCAGGGTTCGCCTGGCGGTCTTCTTGGCAGCGGGCACGGACGAGAACGTACATGGCGTGCGACGGGAAGTCCCACCGCCCACCCCACCCCGGGAAGGGAACCGGACGGACGGCGGCGATACTGAACGCATGAAGCTCAGCCGCCCGGTCTCCTGGTTCCTGCTCGCCTTCGGGGTGTGGAGCTGGGTCATCTGGGTCACTTTCGTCAAAAACCTTGTCAAGGACAGCAGCGGGCTCGCGTTCGACGACGGGAACCCGACGGCGTACTTCTGGGTGCACCTGACGCTCGCCGTCGTCTCCTTCGTATTGGGGACGGTTGTGGGGGGCATCGGGTTGCGCGGACTGCGCGCATTGCGCCGCGCCTCATAGAAGTCGGCGCAGGAGTCCGCACAGAAGTCGGCACGGAAGTCCTCCAGAAGTCCTCACAAAAGACAGCGGGGTTCACGGCACGGTGGTCATCGTCTTCGCGCTGCTCGCGCTCACGGTCCTGGTGGCGGGCAACTGGTATCTGTGGCGCCGCCTCTTCCGCGACACGACCCGGGGCCCGGGCGTCATGCGCCGCGTGGGCGTGGCCGTCGTCGCGGGCGGCTGGCTGCTGGCGATCGGCGCGCTCGTGGCCGAGCGGTCCGGCGCCCCCTTCTGGCTCCAGCAGACCCTCGCCTGGCCGGGCTTCCTGTGGCTCGCGCTCTCGATCTACCTGCTGCTCGCGGTGGTGGCGGGAGAGGTCGTACGACCGCTGCTGCGCCGCCTGCTGGAGCGCCGGGCGCGCACGACGGCGGACGTACGGGAACCGGTCCCGGCGGGAGCGCTGCCGGCGCCCGCAGAGGAGCCGACGCCCGAGGAGGCACCCTCCGTCGCCTCTTCCGGGACAGCCGACCAGCCCGCCGAACCCCCCGCGACCCCCGACCCCTCCCGCCGCCTCTTCGTCTCCCGAGTCGTCGCCGGCGCCGGTGCCGCGGCGGCCGTCGCGACCGTCGGATACGGGACCTACGGCGTCCTGCGCGGCCCGCGCGTGAAGCGGGTCACCGTGCCGCTGGCCAAGCTCCCGCGCGCGGCGCACGGTTACCGCATCGCCGTGGTCAGCGACATCCACCTGGGCCCGACCCTGGGCCGGGGCTTCGCGCAGCGGGTCGTCGACACGATCAACGGGACCCAGCCGGACATCGTCGCGGTGGTCGGCGACCTGGTCGACGGAAGCGTGAAGGACCTCGGTCCGGCCGCCGCGCCGCTGCGGCAGCTGAACGCGCCCTCCTACTTCGTCACCGGCAACCACGAGTACTTCTCCGGCGCCGAGCAGTGGGTCGAGGAGGTGCGCCGGCTCGGCCTGCTCCCGCTGGAGAACGCGCGCACCGAACTGCCGTGGTTCGACCTGGCCGGCGTCAACGACATCGCGGGCGAGAGCGAGGGCCAGGGCCCCGACTTCACCAAGGCGCTGGGCGACCGGGACACCACGCGCGCGTGCGTGCTGCTCGCCCACCAGCCGGTGCAGATCCACGACGCCGTCGACCACGGCGTCGACCTCCAGCTCTCCGGCCACACCCACGGCGGCCAGCTCTGGCCCGGCAACTTCGTGGCGGCGGCCGCGAATCCGACCGTCGCGGGCCTGGAGCGGTACGGCGACACGCAGCTCTACGTGTCCCGGGGCGCCGGCGCCTGGGGGCCGCCCACGCGCGTGGGCGCGCCCTCGGACATCACGGTGATCGAGCTGGCCTCGACGCGCGCGTAAGAGTCAGCGTCCCCTTCCGGAATGCCGGCTCCCTTTCGAGAGGGCCAACTCCCTTGCCAGGAGCCCCATTTCACCGGTTTTCACATCCTGTGGACGAGCTGTGAAACTCGGCCGAAACGATCCTTCGGTAAGTGTTCTCTCATCTCGACAGATTTCTCTTCCCCTGGCTGAAACGCGTGTGATTAGGTGAGCCGCGCCGCTCGGGGGAGCGGCCTGGGGAGTGAACGGTGGGGTGGGTCCCGGCGGGGCCCGGAGAGGGCAAACCGATGCGCTCGGTTCGCACGCGGATTCTCGCGACGCTACTTGTACTCGCGGCCGCGGGAGTGGGCGGCTGGCAGTTGCTGCCGTCGCAGGAGAAGTCCGGCAGGACGATCACGGTCGGTACGACGGACGCCGTCACGGCGCTCGATCCGGCCGGTGCCTACGACGCGGGTTCCTGGGCGCTGTTCAGCAACGTCTTCCAGTCACTGCTGACCTTCGACCCGGGCGGCGCCGAGCCGGTGCCCGACGCGGCAAAGAGCTGTGTCTTCGTCGGCACCGGACTGACCACGTACCGCTGTGTGCTGCAGGAGGGCCTGACCTTCCCGAGCGGCCGCACGATGACCGCCGAGGACGTCAAGTACTCCTTCGACCGGGTCAAGAAGATCAACTCCGACGTCGGCCCGTCCTCGCTGCTGAGCACCCTCAAGTCGGTGGACGCGAGCGGCCTGACGGTCACCTTCCACCTCTCCTCGCCGGACGCCACCTTCCCGTTCAAGGTCGCCACCGGGGCCGGCTCGATCGTCGACCACACCAAGTACCCGAGGAACAGCCTGCGCACCGACCCCGGCGCCGACGGCACCGGGCCGTACAAGCTCACCTCGTACGCGAAGAACAAGAAGGCCGTCCTCGCCCCCAACTCGCACTACAAGGGCGATGTGCACGACACCGGACGCCCGATCGACCTGCTCTACTACGGCAGCGCGGCCGCCCTGGAGAAGGCCTGGAAGGCGAAGCGGATCGACGTCGCCGCCCGGCAGCTGCCGCCCAAGACGCTGTCCCGGCTCTCGGCGAGCGACCCCGACCAGCGCGTCAACGAGTCCGACACCTCCGAGACCCGCAACCTCTACCTCAACACGCGCGACAGCTCGCCCCTGCATGACGTCCAGGTCCGCAAGGCCATGGCCTGGCTGATCAACCGCGAGGAGCTGGCCGCGACGGTGTACCAGGGCACGGTCGACCCGCTGTACTCGCTGATCCCCACGGGCATCACCGGTCACACCACGTCGTTCTTCGACGCCTACCCCGACCAGGACGAGAAGAAGGCGAAGGAACTGCTCACCGAGGCGGGCGTCACCACCCCCGTCACCTTCACCTACGGCTATGCCGAGGGCCGGGGCGCGGCCCAGGCGGAGGCCGAGGACCTCAAGAAGCAGCTGGAGGCCGGCGGCCTGTTCAAGGTCACGCTCAAGGGCTACGAGTGGACCGACTTCCAGAAGCAGTGGGCGACCGGCAAGCTCGACGCGTACGCCGTCGGCTGGGTCGCCGACTATCCCGACCCGGACACCTTCGGCGGCCCGCTCGTCGGCACCGACAGCACCATGAACACCGGTTACAGCAGCAAGTCCGTCGACCAGCTGATCCAGGCCAGCCAGCAGTATCCCGACCGGGGTGACGCCGCGTCCGACTTCAAGACGCTGCAGGAGGACATCGCGCGCGATGTGCCGGTCATCCCGCTGTGGCAGGGCAAGGAGTACGTCCTCAGCAACGAGGACGTCGGCGGCGGCCAGTACCTCTCGGACGCCACCGGAGTGTTCCGGCTGTGGAGCCTGGACTGGATCTGACGCGGGCCGGACGGTACGACCTTCACCCGAGTGGCGCGCGATGCCCACCCGACACACGAGGATGTGACGGAGGTGTGCGCGGGGTGAGGAGTGGATGTGCTGAGACGCGACTCCTTCCGACTGCCCCGCCACCCGGCCTCCGTCGGCCTCGCCCGGCACCGGGTACGCGACCACCTGGCCGACTGGGGCCACGGCCCTGACGACCCGGCCCTGCACGACGCCGTCCTCCTCGTGTCCGAGCTGGCCACCAACGTCGTACGCCACGGCCCGCTCCTGGAGCGCGAGTTCGAGGTGGCCGTGACCGCGCTGGCCGACGGCTCCTGCCTGATGGAGGTCTCCGACGAGAGCCGGACCGAACCACGCCTGCGCCTGGTGACGGAGTGGGACGAGACCGGCCGCGGCCTGCACCTGGTGGACCATCTCGCGGCGGCCTGGGGCGTGTGGATCAGGGGCCGCCATGGCAAGACGGTATGGGCACTGGTGCTGACCGGGGAGGGGGCCGAGGGGTGACCGGGGGCCGAGGGCTGACCCGCACCGACGTGCGAGCGGGACCGGGAGCGAATCGGGCCGAAGTCCGAGCGGGGGCCAGGCCTGAGCCGCGTTGAAGGCCGGACCGTGCCAATGTGCGAGCCCGGCCGGTGCCGTCGGCGCGCGCCGTAGTCCTGGCCGACCCCGGGGCGAACTTCCGTCCATCTCAAGGGAGTTGCCTGGGCTCAAGGGAGCTGCCCGGCCGAACCCCGTCGCCCGAGCCCCGGCAGGACTACGCCTCCGCCGCCACCCGCGTCGGCAGCGTCACCGTCACCGTCAGGCCCTCGCCCGGGGCCGTGCGTACCGTCACCTCGCCGCCGTGGGCCTGGACGACGCCCTGCACGATGGCCAGGCCCAGGCCGCTGCCCGCGCCGCCGCCGGCCCGGAAGAAGCGGTCGAAGACCCGTGCCGCGTCCTCCTCGCACAGCCCGGGACCCTTGTCCTCGACACAGAGTCGTACGACCCCGTCCGCCCGCTCCAGACCGAGCCGCACCGGCACGTCCGCGGGTGTGTGCGTGCGGACGTTGCCCGTCAGGTTGCCGAGCACCTTGCGCAGGCCCGACTCGTCGGCCCGCACCAGGAGCGCACCCTCGGCGCCGACCGATATCGGCCGCTCCGGCTGCTGCACCCGCAGATCCTCGGCCGCGTCCCGCACCAGGCGGCTCAGGTCGACGTTGCGCAGGATCAGTTGAGGCTCCTGGTCCAGGCGGGCCAGCGTGAGCAGTTCGTCGACCAGGCGGCCCATGCGGTCCGTTTCGGCCAGCACCCGGTCCCAGGCCCGCCGGCGCTCCACGGGGTCGCTCAGCATGCCCTTGTCGTACAGCTGGAGGTAACCCCGGATCGCGGACAGCGGGGTGCGCAGCTCGTGCGAGGCGTCGCCCACGAAGCGGCGCAGCTGGGCCGCGCTGCGCTCGCGCGTGCGGTACGCCGACTCGACCTGGTGGAGCATCGAGTTGAGGGCGAGGCGCAACTGCTCGACCTCCTGCGTCGGATGGTGACTTGAGGGCACCCGCCGGGTCAGGTCGCCCTCGGCGATCGCCGACGACGTCTCCACCATGTCCTCCAGCGGCCGCATCCGGCGGCTGACGCTCATCATGGTCAGCCAGGCCAGCAGGGCGAGGAGCAGACCGCCGACCGCGAAGTCGAGCCGCAGGGCCTTGCCCATGCCCATGTGCAGGGCCTCGGTGGAGGCCGCCATCAGGATGTACGTGCCGTCGGACAGCCGGACGGCGGTGACCCGGTACGAGGCGCCGTTCACCTGCACGTCGTGCGGGCCGCTGTCCCGGGCCAGCGCCGGGGCGTCGTCGGCCGCGCGGGCGAGGCCCACCTGCGCCTCGGTGAGCTGAACGCCGAGGATGCCGACGGCCTTGCCCCGGTCGTCGACGGCGGTGTAGATCGAGTCCGGCGCCGAGCGGTCCTTGTCCGTGTCGTCGGGGACGAGCCTCTCCTTGACGAACCCCAGGGCGCCCAGGGAGTCGACCTTCCGCAGCGTGAGCTGCGAATTGCTCAGCGAGTCGCGCATCTTGATCAGCTCGGCGTCGACCTGGTCGAGCAGGTAGTACCGCATCCCCATGAGGCTGACGGCGGTGGTCGCCACGATCCCGAGGGCCAGCAGCGCCACATTGGCCAGGGTCAGCTTGGCGCGCAGCGAGTGAAGGCCCCGGTTGCAGAACGAGTTGCGCAGCGTGAGGCGGACCGGACGGAGGAACGGATTAAGGATCTTCATGCAAGCCCGTATCCGACACCGCGCCGCGTGGTGATCACCGGCGCTCCGAGGGTGTCCAGCTTGCGCCGCAGATAGCTGATGTAGGTCTCGACGACGGTCGACTCGGGCGGGGTGTGCTCGTACTGCCATACGTGTCGCAGCAGTTGCTCCTTCGACACGATCCGGCCGCCGTTGCGCACGAGGAAACGCAGCAGGGCGTACTCGGTGGGGGTCAGCTCGACCGTGCGGCCCGCGCGGTGGACGCTGTACGTCGTCTCGTCCAGCTCCAGGTCACCGTAGGTCAGCGGCGGTCGCTGGGGCAGCACGTCGGCCCGGCGGGTGCGGCGCAGGACGGCGGTGATCCGGGCGACGACCTCGTCGATGTTGAACGGCTTGGTGATGTAGTCGTCGCCGAAGCCGAGGGCGCCGACGATCTCGGCGGGCGCGTCCCGCGCGGTGAGGAAGACCAGGGCCAACTCGGGCCGCCTCGCGCGCAGTTCACGCCCAAGAGCCCGCCCGTCGCCGTCCGGCAGCATGACGTCGAGCAGCGCCGCGTCGGGGCGGGTGCGCTCGACGAGCGCGAGCGCCTCGCGGACGGTGCCCGCGATCATCACCTCGAACCGGTGGTAGCGCAGGGCGATGGCGAGGACGTCCGCGATGCTCGGCTCGTCCTCCACCACCAGCACGGTGCCTGGAGCCGTCGTCATGCCCCCAGTATCGGCCGGGCCACTGACAACGGGACCGGATCGGTCTTTGGAGTTCCTTGAGAGTCATGGGCGCGCCGTGTGCACGCACGCGTGGCGCCGCCAATCCTGTTGCCCAGGACCTGGGGGACCAACCGACCGACCGACTAAGGAGTGTTGACAGTGGCGGCATTGGCACGGTGGTGCTATCGGCACCGGCTGGTGGTCCTGTTGCTGTGGGTGGGGGCACTGTTCGGCCTGGGCTTCTCGGCCTCGTCCGCGGGCACGAACTACGCGAACGTGTTCTCCCTCCCCGACACGGATTCCAAGAGTGCGTACGACCTGATGGAGAAGGCCTTCCCGAACACCTCCGGGGACACCGACACGGTGGTGTGGAAGGTCGACCAGGGCTCGGCGAAGGACCCCGCGGTCCAGTCCCGTATCCAGCCCGCCCTCGACCGCATCGCGAAGATGCCGGGCGTCGGCGCGGTCACCAGCCCGTACGCCGGCGCGCAGGGCGCGGCCCAGGTCAGCGGCGACGGAAAGATCGCGTACGCCCAGCTGACCTTCGCCAAGCCCGCCAACGAGGTGCCCAAGGAGCTGGTCCAGGACGTCCTGGACACCGCGCAGGGCGCCGAACGCGGCGGCCTTGAGGTCGAGTTGGGCGGCCAGGCCATCCAGCGCGTCCAGGAGCCGCCGCAGGGCCTGTCGGAGATGGTCGGCATCATCGCCGCGGCCGCCGTACTGTTCCTGGCCTTCGGGTCGTTCTTCGCGATGCTGCTGCCGATCGCGATCGCCATCTTCGGCGTCGGCATGGGCCTGTTCTCCACCCAGCTCCTCAGCCACACCACCGACATCCCCGACATCGCCCCGCTGCTCGCCTCCCTGATCGGCCTCGGTGTCGGCATCGACTACGCGCTGTTCATCGTGACGCGGCACCGGCGCGGCATCCAGAAGGGCCTGGACCCGGAGGAGGCGGCGGTCACCGCGCTCAACACCTCCGGCCGGGCGGTGCTGTTCGCGGGCGGCACGGTCTGCATCGCGCTCGCCGGCATGCTCGTGACGCGGCTGCGCTTCCTGGACGGCGTGGTCGTCGGCACCTCCCTGACGGTGGTGCTGAGCGTGCTGGCCGCGACGACCCTGCTGCCGGCCCTGCTGGGCCTGCTCGGACCGCGCGTGCTCAGCCGCCGCCAGCGCCGCCGGCTTGCCGCCGAGGGCCCCGAGACCGAGTCGACGAGCAACCTCTCGGCCCGCTGGTCGATGAACGTGCAGAAGCGTCCCCGCCGCATCGCCGTGCTCGCCCTGGCCGTCATGGCCGTGCTCGCGCTGCCCGTGCTGTCGCTGCGTCTGGGCGCCACCGACCAGGGCAACGACGACTCCTCGTCGACCACCAGGAAGGCGTACGACCTGCTCGCCGAGGGCTTCGGGCCCGGCTTCAACGGGCCGCTCCAGGTGGTCACGGACGCCGGCGACACCACCGCCCTGGTCAAGGGCATCCAGGGCACCGACGGGGTCGCCAAGGTGGTCCCGCTGCCGCCCGCGCAGGGCGTGACGGTGATCCAGGTCGTGCCGACCACGTCACCGCAGTCCAAGGAGACCGACGACCTGATCGACACCCTGCGCGACGACGTCATCCGGCAGGCCGACGTCACCGCGCACGTCGGCGGTGTGACGGCGGTGTCGAAGGACTTCGCGACCGTGACCGGCGAACGGCTGCCGCTGTTCATCGCGACCATCATCGGCCTGGGCTTCCTGCTCCTGCTGGTCGCCTTCCGGTCCCTGGTGGTCCCGTTGACGGCCGCCCTGATGAACCTGATCGCGGCGGCGGCCTCCTTCGGCGTCCTGGTGGCGATCTTCCAGTGGGGCTGGGGTCTGGAACTGCTCGGCCTCGGCAAGGAGGGCCCGATCAACGCCTTCCTGCCGGTCATCATGCTGTCGCTGCTCTTCGGCCTCTCCATGGACTACCAGGTGTTCCTGGTCAGCCGGATGCACGAGGAGTGGGTGCACACCAGGGACAACGCGCGCGCGGTGCGCGTGGGCCTCGCCGAGACCAGCCGGGTCATCAACTCCGCCGCCCTCATCATGGTCTGCGTCTTCATGGCCTTCGTCCTGAGCGGCGACTCGGGCGCGGCGATGGCGGGTGTGGGCCTGGCCGCCGCGGTGGCGCTCGACGCCTTCATCCTGCGTACGGCGCTGGTGCCGGCCGCGATGCACCTGCTCGGCAACTCCAACTGGTGGCTGCCGGAGTGGCTGGAGAAGCGGCTGCCGCACCTCGCGGTCGAGCCCAAGGAGGACGGCGAGACGGGCGAGGGCAACGCGCCCGCGGCCGACGGTCCCGCCTCCGCGGTGCACGGCTTCGTCCGCAGTCCGGACGGCGACGCGGTGGAGGGTGCGGCGGTCACGGTCCTGTCCAAGGGCGGACGCCAGCTGGACCGGGTCACGACCCTGGCCGACGGCTCGTACATCGTGTCGGTGCCGGGCCCCGGCGCCTACCTGCTCGCGGTCACGTCCGCGGCGCACGGCTCCCGGGCCAGGCACGTGATGGTGGCGGACGGGCCTCTCGTGTACGACGTCGAGCTGGCGGAGGACGAGGTGGACGCCGTCAACTGAGCGTTCAGGGGCGCCCGTCGACCTCCGGCCCTTCGTCGGGCGGGTCGGCGGGCGCCCCGCGCTTCTTCTTCGCCGGGTCGGGCAGTGCGTGGGTCATCCCCGGCAGGAAGTCCGTGAACAGCTCGTGCACCTCCAGGACGAGGGGCCGCAGCACCCGGAAGCGGGCCAGCGAGACCCCGCGCGCGGTGAGCCGGGCCCCGCGCTCGGCGAGCCGGTAGCTCCGCTCACGCCCGGGCGTCCGGTCGAACACCCAGTACAGCACGAGCCCCATCTGGGAGAGCCACATCAACTCCGGGAGCACGTCCCGCAGTTCGGGCGCCACTTTGGTCTTCGCACCGGCCAGCACTTCCCTGTGGACGCTGATGGCGTCCACGCGCGCGTGCTCGCTCTCCGGCGAGAACGGGCTGAGCGGGCTGTCCGGGTCGGCGGCGTTCTTGAAGAACTGCACCGCGAACTCGTGGTAGGGCCTGGCGATGTCCAGCCACACCCGCAGCACACCCGCGAGCCGCGCCTCCAGATCGGTCTCCCGGTCCAGCACCTCGCGGACCGCGAGCCGGTGTTCCTCGGCGATCCGGTCGTAGAAGCCCTGGATCAGGTGCTCCTTGCCGGCGAAGTAGTAGTACGCGTTGCCGACCGAGACCCCCGCCTCCTGGGCGATGGCCCGCATGGTGGTCTTGTCGTACCCGCGCTCCTGGAACAGCCGCATGGCCGTCTCCAGGATCAGCGCGCGGGTCTGCTCGGACTTGCTGGGGGTGACGCCCTCATCGGGGCCGTCGTTGTTCGCGGGCACGGAAGCAGAGCCTAACGAGTGGCGCAGGCACCGCTGTCGCAGCCCGGTGCGGTGTACGTCCACCCCTGGCGCGGGTCGTACGCCCATCCGTCACCCGGCCGGTACGCCCGGCCGCCCCACTGCCCGGCGTTCGGCCGCCCGGCGCCCCACTGCGCCCCGCGCCACTTGGCGGCGGCGAGCACGGCGCCCCTGGCGAGCCGGGCGCCGGCCGGCGTGCTCAACCGGTGGGCCAGCGGCCGGTGTTCCCGCAGCGCCCACAGGGTGACGATCCAGGCGGCGGCGCCCAGGTAGACCTGCCCCAGGTCGCCGACGACGGTGATCTCGTCGAGGGTGGCGCGATGGTCGAGCCCGGGAAAGCGCCGCCGGGCGTCCTCCGAGGCGGCGGGTACGAACTCCAGCGGCACGAGCTGCGACTGCCGTACGAGCCAGTCGCGCAGGAAGGCGCACAGGGAGCAGTCGGCGTCGTACAGGACGGTGAGCCCGCGGACCGGGACGCGCGGGGCGTCCCGGTCGCGGGGTGCCGTGGCCGGGGCCACCCCCGTCACGCCCCGGCCGTCGGCGGGACCCAGCCCTGCGGTCCGACCGGCGGCACCTGCTCGTGCTCCAGCACCCCGCGCCGCCGGATCCTGTTGAGCACGAACACGTTGGCCAGGTGCATCACTCCGAGCACCAGCAGCACCACGCCCACCTTGGTGGACAGCGCCTCGAAGATCCCCCGGGTGTCCTCGATGGTCCCGTCCCCGCTGAGGTAGAGCGCGACGAACCCGAGGTTGACGAGATAGAACCCGACCACCAGGAGGTGATTGACGGCCTCCGCGAGCTTCTCGTTCCCGCGCAGCACATCCGCGAGGAAGATCCGCCCGTTGCGACTGAGCGTTCGCGCCACCCACACAGTGAGCCCGATGCTGACGACCAGGTAGATGACGTAGGCGACGACCGTGCGGTCCATGCGCCTCCCCCTTCTTGAACGCGTTCAAAACGCTGACAGGAAGACTCTAGCCCTCCTTTTGAACACGTTCAACAGCCATCACCGGGACCTGCGTCACACCCGCCGCGCCAACTCCGGCCGCTTCGAGTAGTCCGTGAACCCGATGACGTTGCCCCACGGATCGGCGAACTCGACGGTCCACCCGGTGGCCACGGAGAAGGGTGCGTCGAGCAGGTCGACACCGACGGCACCGAGACGCTGAGCGGCCTTCCGCGCGTCCGGCACCTCCAGCCACACGCGCGGCGAGGGCCACGGTGGGGGTCGGTGCCCGAGCCCCTCCTCCTGCCGCAGCAGCACCCCGGGCGTCTCCTGACCGACCTTCAGGACCGCGATCCCCGCCTCGTCGAGCCGGAACCCGACGGTGAACCCGGCCCGCTCGTAGAACCCGACGGCCTCGGCGAGGTCCCCGACGGGGAGAAGGAGGTTGTCGAAGCCGAGCAGTTCGTACGACTCTTCATCTGACATGCCGTCAGGTTAGAGCGATGATCGGCGCGGGGCCGGGATTGGCGAGCCGCTTCACATGGCGCTCAGCGAGCGGGCGTAGTTGATCTGCCCCATGACCGCGGGGAAGGTGTGCGGTCCGAGGGCCGGGATCATCGTCGAGTGGTGCCGGCCCGCGCTCGTCACGCTGACCTGGATGAAGCCCGTGGTGCGCTTCTCCTTCATCAGGAGGAAGAAGAGACCGAGGAGGCAGAAAATGAAGAAGATGATCGCGAGCACGATGGCGACCGTCGGGATCTTCTCCTCGGTGTGCGACATGTCGGTGGCGTTCCACACCGCCCCACGGAGGGGGAGGGCGCCGGCGGGCGTGATGATCTGGTCGCCCATGACGGTGATGTCCCCGATGGACACCAGCGGGGCACCGCCCATGGGCGCCGGGGCCCCCGGCTGCGGTGGATAGCCGTACCCCGGGCCGGGCCCCGGATATCCGTAGCCGGGCGGCGGCGTGGTCGGAGGCTGACCGGGACCCCACTGAGGGGTCCCGCCCTGGTACGGATTCGGCTCACTCATGCTGTTGTCCCCCGTTGTTCCATCCGTGTCGCGTCAGGCTATTGGGTCGGTCCGCCGTCCTGCCAGCGGAAGGGCCGTTCCCCCCGACTCCGGGAGGAACGGCCCTGAGGTGCTGTCGATGCTCGGTCAGAACCGCCGAGTGATCAGCGCCCTCTTCACTTCCTGGATCGCCTTCGTGACCTCGATGCCTCGGGGGCAGGCGTCCGTGCAGTTGAAGGTGGTGCGGCAACGCCATACGCCGTCGCGGTCGTTGAGGATCTCCAGGCGTTGTTCGCCCGCCTCGTCGCGCGAGTCGAAGATGAAGCGGTGGGCGTTGACGATGGCGGCCGGGCCGAAGTACTGGCCGTCGTTCCAGAAGACCGGGCAGGAGCTCGTGCAGGCCGCGCACAGGATGCACTTCGTGGTGTCGTCGAAGCGTTCGCGGTCCTCGGCCGACTGCAGGCGCTCGCGCGTGGGCTCGTTCGTGTCCTTGGTGATCAGGAACGGCATCACGTCCCGGTACGCCTGGAAGAACGGGTCCATGTCGACGACCAGGTCCTTCAGGACCGTCAGACCCTTGATCGGCTCGACCGTGATCGGCTTCTCGGGGTTGAGGTCCTTGATCAGGGTCTTGCAGGCGAGACGGTTCTTGCCGTTGATCCGCATCGCGTCCGAACCGCAGATGCCGTGCGCGCATGAGCGGCGGAAGGTCAGCGTGCCGTCGATGTCCCACTTGATCTTGTGGAGGCCGTCGAGGACGCGCTCCTTGGGGTCGATCTCCAGCTGGAAGTCTTCCCACGTCGCTTCCGCCGAGACCTCGGAGTTGAAGCGGCGGATGCGGAAGGTGACCGTGATGTAGGGGGAGTCGGCGAAGCCGGGCTCGGGCTGGCCGGCCGCTTCCGCCTTGTCCAGAACAGGGGTAGCCATCAGTACTTACGCTCCATCGGCTGGTAGCGGGTCTGGACGACCGGCTTGTAGTCGAGACGGATGGACTCGGTGCCGTCGTCGCCGACCTCGCGGTACGCCATGGTGTGGCGCATGAAGTTGACGTCGTCGCGGTTGGGGTAGTCCTCGCGGTAGTGACCGCCGCGGGACTCCTTGCGGGCGAGGGCGGAGACCGCCATGACCTCGGCGAGGTCGAGCAGGTTGCCGAGCTCGATCGCCTCCAGCAGGTCCGTGTTGAAGCGGCGGCCCTTGTCCTGGATCGACACGTTCCGGTAGCGCTCGCGCAGCTCCGCGATCTTCTCGACCGCCGTCTTGATCGTCTGCTCGGTGCGGAAGACCATGACGTTCGCGTCCATGCACTCCTGCAGCTCGCGCCGCAGGACCGCCACGCGCTCGGTGCCGGTGGACGCACGCAGGTGCTCGACCTGGTCGATCACCTGCTGCGCCGGGTTCTCCGGCAGTTCGACGTAGGACGCCTTCTGGCTGTACTCCGCCGCCGCGATGCCCGCCCTGCGCCCGAACACGTTGATGTCCAGGAGGCTGTTCGTGCCCAGGCGGTTGGCGCCGTGGACCGACACGCACGCGACCTCGCCGGCCGCGTACAGGCCCGGGACCACCGTCGTGTTGTCGGACAGCACCTCACCCTCGACGTTCGTCGGGATGCCGCCCATCGCGTAGTGCGCGGTGGGCTGGATCGGGATCGGGTCCGTGTACGGCTCGATGCCCAGGTACGTCCGCGCGAACTCCGTGATGTCGGGCAGCTTCGCGTCCAGCTGCTCCGGCGGCAGGTGCGTGAGGTCGAGGTACACGTGGTCACCCTCGGGGCCACAGCCGCGGCCCTCCCGGATCTCCGTGTAGATCGAGCGCGAGACCACGTCCCGGCTTGCCAGGTCCTTCATCACCGGCGCGTACTTCTCCATGAAGCGCTCGCCGTCCTTGTTGCGGAGGATGCCGCCCTCACCGCGGGCGCCCTCCGTCAGGAGGATGCCCATGCGCCAGATGCCGGTCGGGTGGAACTGGAAGAACTCCATGTCCTCCAGCGGCAGCCCGCGACGATAGACCGCGGCCTGGCCGTCACCGGTCAGCGTGTGCGCGTTCGACGTCACCTTGAAGAACTTGCCGGTGCCGCCGGACGCGTAGATGACCGCCTTCGCCTGGAAGACGTGGATCTCGCCGGTGGCCAGCTCGTACGCGACCACGCCGGCCGAGCGCTTGACGCCGTCGACCTCGGTGATCAGCTGGTCGAGGACGTAGAACTCGTTGAAGAACTCCACGCCCTCCTTGACGCAGTTCTGGTAAAGCGTCTGGAGGATCATGTGGCCGGTGCGGTCGGCCGCGTAGCAGGACCGGCGGACCGGCGCCTCGCCGTGGTTGCGGCTGTGACCGCCGAAGCGGCGCTGGTCGATCGTGCCCTCGGGCGTCCGGTTGAACGGCAGACCCATCTTCTCCAGGTCGAGGACCGAGTCGATGGCCTCCTTCGCCAGGATCTCGGCGGCGTCCTGGTCGACCAGGTAGTCACCGCCCTTGACCGTGTCGAAGGTGTGCCACTCCCAGTTGTCCTCCTCCACGTTGGCCAGCGCGGCGGCCATACCGCCCTGCGCGGCGCCCGTGTGGGAGCGGGTGGGGTAGAGCTTCGTCAGGACCGCGGTGCGGCTGCGCTTCGTCGACTCGATGGCGGCGCGCATACCGGCGCCACCCGCGCCCACGATGACGGTGTCGTACTTGTGGATCTTCATCAGGAATTCCTCAGTCCCTCAGCCCGGCGGCCTAGCGGATGTTCGGGTCGAAGGTGAAGATCACCAGCGTGCCCAGCAGGATGGTGAACACCGTGGCGGTGTAGAGCAGGCCCTTGAGCCACAGCCGGGTGTTCGCGCGCTCCGCGTAGTCGTTGATGACCGTGCGCAGGCCGTTGGCCCCGTGCAGCATCGCCAGCCACAGCATCAGCAGATCCCAGACCTGCCAGAACGGCGAGGCCCAGCGGCCGGCCACGAAGGCGAAGCCGATCTTGGAGACGCCGCCGTCGAGGACCAGCTGGATCAGCAGGTGGCCCAGGACCAGGACGACCAGCACCACGCCGGACAGGCGCATGAAGAGCCAGCCGTACATCTCGAAGTTGCCCCGGGTGGACTTGGGGGTCTTCTTGGTGCGCTGGCGCGGGGCCTCGATGAGAGGCGCGGGGTTGTCGACGTTGAAGAGGGACTCGCCCTCGATGGGGCCGACACCGGAGGCGGTGGATTCAGTGGTGGCCATCGGTGTCAGCTCCCGAACAGTTCACGAGCGGCGTGGCCGAGGACGGGGTAGATCGCCCCGAGCATGAGCACGACCCAGATGCCCACGACGGACCAGAGCATCTGCTTCTGGTAGCGCGGGCCCTTCGACCAGAAGTCGACGGCGATGACGCGCAGGCCGTTGAGCGCGTGGAAGAGGATGGCGGCGACGAGGCCGTACTCCAGGCACGCGACGAGCGGGGTCTTGTACGTGGCTACGACGTTGTCGTAGTCCTCGGGGGAGACACGGACGAGAGCGGTGTCCAGCACGTGAACGAACAGGAAGAAGAAGATGAGGACGCCGGTGACTCGATGAGCCACCCAGGACCACATTCCTTCCCGGCCGCGGTACAGCGTTCCAGCCGGCACGGAAGTCCCTCCGGGAGCGGGGATTGGGGCCGCGCCGGCTTGTGCTGTCGGTCGGGCCCGGCCGGGTACGGTCCACCGGCCCCCAGCATCGTAGCGACGCGCTGCCGCTCGGCTTACGCCGGGCCTACCTGTGTGATCAAAGTGGCACGCGTATGGGTGAGCATTGCGGCTTCCGGGGTGGTTGGTTCTCTTATGTGCCGGGTGCGGGTTGTTTGTGGCTGGTCGCGCAGTTCCCCGCGCCCCTGAGAGCCTCCAGGAGCCGTTTCTTTGCCAGGCGCCGGAGTTCTTCCGCCGCTACCGCCCGTTCCTCCTCCGGATCGTTTGTCAAACGTGACCGGATGCCTTCGAGGATGTGGTCCAGGCACTGGCGCGGCGGGGTGTCGCCCAGGTAGATGACGAAGGCGTGGCCGAAGCGGGCCTCGTACGCGGCCTGGGCCGCGCTCAGAGCCGTGTGGGCGGCCGAGTACGTGTCGTCGGGCAGCGTGGGCAGCGTTTCCGCGGCCAGGGCCTCCGACAGGTCCGCCGACGAGAGGTCGTACGCCGCCTCGTCCGATGCGGCCAGCAGGGCGTCGACGTCCGGGTACGGGCGATGGGCCGCCACTCGGTCCGCCCAGCGGTGGCTGCGCAGGCAGGTCAGGAGGAGGGCGCGGGCGTCGTCGAGCGGGGCGCCGTTGAAGGCGTCCAGGACGGTGGGCAGCGCCGGTATGCCGACTCGGCCAGGAAGGTGTGTGGGCGTCACGTGGGTTTCGGCAGTTTCGGCAGAGGAAGCGAGGGAAGCTGGGACAGCAGCGCAAACTGTGAAAGGTGTGTCGTCACGTTATCGAGCGAGCGCGTGACGTGTCCGACGGATGCCCGAATTTCACCCGCACGGGAGAGTTTCGGAACGTGTGGTGGACACCTCGCGCCCCCGAGGGGACTTAGGTTGGCGCTGTGAGCCAGCACAGGCGCCGGCCTCCGGCGCAGAAGGTCAAGCACAGGCGGATCATCGTCGCGGGCGCGTTCGCCGGGACGGTCGCGCTCGGGGTCGGCCTCGGTTTCTGGGCCTCCGGCGACGAGAGCGGGCCGGTCGGGGCGGAGCGCACGCAGCAGCCCTCCGACGCCAGGTCGGGCCTGACGCCCAGCGCGTCCGGGAGGTCGAGCCCCACGCCGACACCGACCCGCTCGTACGCCCTCTCGCAGGCCCCGAGGACGATTCCCGCCGTACGTTCCCACACCGCCGCCCGGGGTCCGGGCTGGCGTCCGGCGCGCGGTGAGCGCGTGGTCGTGGGCGATGCCGAACTGGCCGACGAGGGGCGCCTGATCGCCGGTGAGCTGGGGCTGACGTACGCAGGCGAACAGGACGACGTGCGCGCCGGGGACGTACGGCTTGCGCTGAACGACGACGAAGGGGCCGATCCTGAGTCGTACGCCATGACCGTGCGCGGTGGTCGGGTGAACATCAGCGGGCCCGCGGACTCGGGCGTGTTCTACGGGACGCGGACGCTCAAGCAGGAGGTGCACGGCGGCGGCACCGCGCCCGAGGGGGTCGTGCGGGACGAGCCGGCCAAGCAGGTGCGCGGGTTCATGCTGGACATCGCGCGCAAGCCCTTCACCGCGGCCTGGATCGAGGACCGGGTGCGGGAGCTGGGGGACCTGAAGTTCAACGAGCTGGGGCTGCACTTCTCCGACGACCAGGGCTTTCGGATCGCCTCCGACAGCCATCCCGAGATCGTGTCCAAGGACCATCTGACCAAGGCCGAGGTCACGAGGATCGTCGAACTCGCCGCGAGCCGGCACATCACCGTCGTGCCCGAGATCGACTCGCCCGGACACCTGGGCGCGGTCATCGCCGCGCACCCCGACCTCCAGCTGCGCAACACGCGGGGCGTCGCCACGCGCGGGGCCGTCGACATCTCCAAGCCGGCCGCCGCCGAGATCGTCGACGACCTGCTGAACGAGTACGCCGGGCTCTTCCCCGGCGGGCAGTGGAACCTCGGCGGCGACGAGTACCAGGCCCTGACCGTCTCCAGTCCCGCCGCCTCCTATCCGCAGCTCGCCACCGCCGCTCGCGAGGCCTACGGCTCCGGCGCGACCGTCGCCGACCTGACCACCGGCTGGCTCAACGACCGCGCCGACACCGTCCGCGCCCACGACCGCACGATGCGCGCGTGGAACGACGGCTTCTTCGCCGGTACGTCCGTGGCGGCGGCCAAGGACCTGCGGGTCGGGTACTGGACGGGCAAGGAGATCGGGGCGCGGCTGCCGGTGGAGTACCTGAGCGCCGGACGGAAGGTCGTCAACTACAACGACGAGTTCCTCTACTACGTCCTCGGCGAACCGAACACCTTCGTCTATCCGACCGGGCAGCGGATCTACGAGCGGTGGACCCCGCTCGTCGTGCGCGGCACGCAGGCGGTGCCCTCGAAGTACGACGGTCAGATCCTCGGCGGATCGTTCGCCGTCTGGTGCGACCTCGCCAACTCCCAGACGCAGGAACAGGTCGCGGCCGGCATCAGGATGCCGCTGCGGGCCACGGTCCAGAAACTGTGGGACCCGCGGCGGCCGGCCCGGTCCTGGACGCAGTTCAGGGCCCTTGCCGACAAGCTGGGGTGATCCCAGGATAGGGCTGCCAACAGACGTACGGCTGTGGTGTGTTCGGCGCGAGCCGAAGCCGAGAGACCGTGGGGGAACGGGACATGGGCTACTGGGGGTACTACGTCGTGGGCCGCAGCGAGCGGCCGCTGGCCGAACTGGACGCGCTGGCCGACGCCGAGGGCATGGTGCTGCGGGAGTCGGCGCCCGAGGGCTGGCAGGTGTGGGAGTACCCGAGCGGCGACGGCGAGGTCGGCAGCATGAACGTGCTGGCCCGGGAGACCGGCGCGCCCGCCCTCTTCGGGTACGTCATGGACAGCACGGCCGTGGTCGTCGAGGCGGCGGGGCCCGAGAGCGGGGCGTGGACCACCTGTCTGGCGCGGGCCGCGATGGCCGGGTACCTCGGCGCGGGCGACGACGGGCTCACCGTGGAGGACTACTTCCTGGACCCCCGCGACGCCGCCGACCGGGCCGTCGCCTGGGCCGCCGAGGCCGGATACGACGTGCCCGACGAGCCACTGATCGACGTACTGACCGCCGACCCCGATCCGCTCGCCGAGAACCTCTTCTTCCGGCTGCTGGACCGGCTGGGTGTCGTGCCGCTCTGACCCGAGCCGAGCCACCACGACCCCACGACGACCCCGCACCGGCTCGGCAAAAAGACCGTAATAAGAGACGCGACCGTTCCCAAAGTTGGGCGGCGGGAGCACTATGGCCGCATGGCCGACAATCGTCGTTGGTGGGCGCTGGTAGTCATCGCCCTAGCCCAGTTGATGGTCGTTCTCGACATGACCATCGTCAACATCGCCCTGCCCTCCGCCCAGGCCGCGCTGCACATGTCGGACGGGAACCGGCAGTGGGTGATCACCGCGTACACCCTGGCGTTCGGGGGGCTGCTGCTGCTCGGCGGCCGGGTCGCCGACCTCGCCGGGCGGCGCAACACGTTCATGATCGGGCTGCTCGGCTTCGCGGCCGCGTCCGCGCTGGGCGGGGCCGCCGCCAACTCCGGGATGCTGTTCGGGGCGCGCGCCCTGCAGGGCGTCTTCGCCGCGCTGCTCGCGCCCTCCGCGCTGTCGCTGCTCGCGACGACCTTCACCGATCCCAAGGACCGCGGCAAGGCCTTCGGCATCTTCGGCGCCATCATCGGCGCCGGCGCCGCGGTCGGTCTGCTCGCGGGCGGCTTCCTCACCGAGTACCTCGACTGGCGCTGGTGCCTGTACGTCAACGTCCCCATCGCGCTGGTCGCGTTCGCGGGCGCGCTGACGCTGCTCCAGCCCGGCGAACGCCACCCGGACGCCCACCTCGACGTGCCGGGCGCGCTGCTCGGCTCGGCCGGGATGCTCTCCCTCGTCTACGGCTTCTCCGAGGCGGAGTCCAGGAGTTGGAGCGACGGGCTGGTGCTCGGGCTGCTCGGCGGCGGGGTCGTGCTGCTCGGCGCGTTCGGTTTCTGGCAGACCCGGGCGCGGGTGCCCCTGCTGCCGATGTCGGTGGTCAAGGACCGGCAGCGGGTGGGCGCGTTCCTGACCGTGCTGCTGGTGACCATCGGCATGTTCGGCACGTTCCTCTTCCTGACCTACTACATGCAGGGCGTGCTCGGGTACTCGCCCGTGAAGACCGGTGTCGCCTATCTGCCCATCACCGTCGGGATGGTCATCGGCTCGACCCAGATCGCCGCCCGGCTGCTGAACAAGGTGCCGCCGCGCGTGCTGATCGTGCCGGGGCTGCTCATCGCGGCCGGCGCACTCGCGCTGATCGCCCAGGTGGGCGTGGAACCGGCGTATGCCTCCCACATCCTGCCCGGGATGCTGATGCTCGGCCTCGGCATGGGCACCGCGATGATGACGTCCCTGTCCCTGGCCACCGGCAGCGTCGCCCCCCGGGACGCCGGTGCCGCCTCCGCCACCTTCAACACCGCCCAGCAGGTGGGCGGTTCGATCGGTACGGCGCTGCTGAACACGATCGCCGCGACGGTGACGGCGCGCTATCTGACGGCCCACGCCGGACCGGGCGTCGACGCCCGGGAGTTGGCGGCGAAGGCCTCCGTGCACGGCTTCAACGTGGCCACCTGGTGGGCGATGGGCGCGCTGCTGCTGGGCGCGCTGATCGCCGGCGTGGTCGTGAACGCGGAAAGGGCGCCCACTCCCCAGGGTGGTCGGGGGGAGCAGGCGCCCAAGTCGCTGGAGGACGTGGCTACTTGATGTACACCAGGCCGTCCATCGTGATCGTCGGGCGGCCGCTGGTGCCCACCACGACGACCTTGACCGTGTGCTTGGCGCTGGCGGACCAGCTCTTCGTCCAGATCGCCTGGCGGTAGCTGGTGGTGGCCGACTTCAGGTCCACGGTCGCCGCCTTGACGCCGTCGACGTACACGTACGCCTGTCCCGAGGTCGACGCCCGCGAGACCACCCAGGACGCCGAGCGGCCGGTGAACGTCCAGGTCAGGCTCGCGTTCTTCGAACCGCTTGAGTACGACTTCCCACCGAGGTAGCTGGTGGACGAACGGCTGGTCCAGGTGCCGGTCTTCGTCGCCGAGGTCTCCTGGAGGATCAGCGGCGTGAAGGACGGCGAGGACGTGCGGGTGTTGCCCGCGTAGTCGGTCGCCCGCATCGACCAGACGGACGCGGAGCCGGGCTTGGCGGTGCGGCTGGACGTCGTCGCGGTCAGGCCCAGGGTGGCCGTCGCCGGGGTCAGCAGGTCGACCGACTTCAGGGCCTGCGCGTCGGTGGCCTTCCAGCCGAGGGTGACCGGGACGGCGGTGGTGCTGACCGTGCCGGTGCGCAGGGTGAGCTTCGGGGCGGTGGTGAAGGTCGGCGCGGTCGTGTCCGCGACGAAGGCGAGCGCGGCCGTGGTCGTCGTCCTGCCCGACTGGTGCGTGGCCCGCACGGTCACCTTGTGACTGCCCGCGGCGAGCGTGGTCTCGGCGGAGGTGGCCGTACCGGCGGTGGTGGCGACCACCTTGCCGTCGACCAGCAGATCGAACTTCGAGATGAGTGAAGTGGGCGTGCTGGTCGACCAGTTCACCGTGACGGCGCCCTTGGTGTAGTACGTGGAGCCCGACTTGCCCGCGCCGGTCACCGTGCCGGTCTTCAGGTCCTGCACCGGACCGGCCGCCTGGGTGCGGATGGCCGGCAGCTGGGCGTAGAGGGCACCGCCCGGGCACTCGGTGAGATAGCCGTCGCGGTGCGCGGAGATCCGGTTGAAGGAGTAGGCGGTGCCGGCGGTGAACTTCGTACCGGCGTAGTTGGGTTGCGTCGCGCCCGCCGTCAACTGCACCGTCCCGGCCGGGTCGGCGCCGTACTGGCCGAGCTTCCAGGCCGCGATGCGGGCGACCGATGTCAGGACCGCGCCGCTGGCTTCGGCTGTGGTGTAGTTGCCGAGCACGGCGATGCCGGTGGACTCGCGGTTCCAGCCGTAGGTGTGGGCGCCGAGCACCGGCAGGTCGACGCCGCCCTTGCGGCCCTCGAAGATCGTGCCGCACTTGTCGACCAGGAAGTTGTAGCCGATGTCGTTCCAGCCGTTGGTCTTCACGTGGTACTCGTAGATGCCCCGGACGATGGCCGCCGAGTCGGCGCACGAGTAGTCGTTGGAGCCGTCCGTGTGGTGCACGAACACGGCCTTCACGTCGGGGTTGTACTCCGACGGGTCCTTGCTGATCGACTCGTCCGCGCCCCAGCCGGCCCGCGTGGTGATCGGCGGCTCGGGCACGGTGGACGGCGGCGCGGTCGGCGTGGCCGAGGGGGTGGCGGTCGGGGTCGCGGTGGTCGTCGGCGACGCCGTGGTGGTCACGGTCGCGGAGGGGCTCGCGTCCGCGACGAACGCGGCCGGCTCGGCCTTCTGCTCCGCGGGCGTCACCACGCCCGGGTCCACCAGGTTGACCTCAAGTCCCTTGGGCAGTCCGGAACTTGTGCTGCCGTCCTCGTGGACGACCTGCGCCTGCACGCCGTCCGAGGGGCCCACCCACAGGGGCTCCGACGCGCCCCGGGCCCCGGCGCGCTCCTCGGGGTCCTCGACCGGGTCGACGTTCGTCTCCAGGTCCTGCCAGGCCGTCCACGCGCCGGTGTCGGTGCTGCGGGTGCGGACCTGGGCCGTGCCGTCCAGGTCCTTGGTCGCGCCCGTCCAGGAGACGCCCAGCAGCGAGAACTGCTTGGTCTCCGTGCGCGCCAGTTCCCGCTTGCCGGTCGCGGTGTTCTCCAGCGTCAGGTCGTACACCTTGGCCGGCCGCTTGGCCTGGCCGTCCGCCGCGCCCTCGGCCGACGGGCTGGCGATGGCGTAGGACGCCAGGCCCCCGCCGCCCAGCACCACGGCGCCCAGGGTCAGCCAGGCCCGGCGCTTCATGCTCAGCGGTCTGTACGCATGGGACGTACGACGACTCACCACGTGTTCCCCACCCCGAAGAAGGCCCGAAGGCCACAGAAGTCAGAAGAAAGTCACAGAAAACACACCCGTCACACGGGTGCTCCAGACCATTCAGCGGTCGCCGGGCGGCAAACGTCACGGGGGATCGGCCGACAGTGATGCAAGTCACCTGATGGCTCTGGGCAGTTGGGGCAGCCGACGAGCTGTGACACTTCTGTGCGACCTGGCGCTGTTGACCGTGAAGACGTGAACGATTCAACAGTGTCCGCGCCTTCTGTCAGGGCAGTGTCGGGCCAGGGAGGGGAACCCCGCCGCGTGCAGGTGTACGACGGGGAACTGGGCGCGTCCGTCGCGCGCGCCCAGCAGGGCGACGAGGCCGCCTTCGCGGTCGCCTACCGGCTGGTGCAGCCGGGACTGCTCGGCTATCTCCGCGGCATCGTGGGCGACGAGGCCGAGGACGTGGCCGCCGACGCCTGGCTGGAGATCGCCCGGGACCTCGGGCGGTTCAAGGGCGACGGCGCGGGCTTCCGCGGCTGGACGGCGACCATCGCCCGGCACCGGGCCCTGGACCACCTGCGCCGGCAGCGGGTGCGGCCCCGGCCGACCGCGCTCGAACAGGACGTACTGGAGCTGCCAGGACCGCATGCCACCGACGACCAGGCCTTGGAGGCGCTGTCCACCGAGCGCGCCCTGGCGCTGGTCCGCACGCTGCCGCCCGACCAGGCCGAGGCCGTGCTGCTCCGGGTCGTCGTCGGTCTCGACGGGCCCGCCGCCGCGCGCGTCCTCGGCAAGCGCCCCGGCGCGGTGCGTACGGCCGCGCACCGGGGTCTGCGCTCGCTCGCGCGGCGCCTCGGCGCCGAGGGTGTGACGAACGGGGACCCGCACACGCTGGGGGAGTCGACGTGAACGACGACAGCCGGGGCCGGCCGTAGGACACGGATGGGGCGGGGACATGGGTGAACGGCACGAGGGCGGCCGCACCGACGGCCCGGTCGTGGAAGTGCTGTTCGCCGGCGCCATCCGGGACGGGGTGCTGGATCCCGAGGGGGAGCGGCAGGCGGTGGACGCGTTCCGGGCCGCACGGGACGCGGGCACGCACCGGGCACCGACCCGGCGGCGGGACGACTGGCGGGCCGGGTGACCACCCGCGGGTGCCGATGAAGGTGATCACCCGCGTGTGCGAATGATTTCGGCCAGTCGGCGAATCGGCCGGGAAAGGCGCAGACGGGAGGTGGCGGAGCGCTCCCACCGAAGCAACGGCCGGGGCCGCCACCCCCCACAGGAGAGGCCCCGGCCGTCGCGCGGCACGGGCCGCGCGGCGACCCGTACTTGCTACAGCGCCATGAGTGCGGTTTCTGTCACACCCACGACCTCACAAGATGGTTGCAGCTTGTACGGACATGGACGAGCAGCGGTTTCAGGTCGTAACGTGCCTTTCGCGCCGGGCGCGGATGTCGAACAATCGCCGCAACCATCGGCAGACCATCGATCGAGGATGACGGGTGCTGGGGGACGACGCGGAGCTGACCACCGCGGTGCTTGCGGCACAGGACGGGAACGAGACCGCGTTCCGGACTGTGTACCGAGCGGTGCACCCGCGGCTGCTCGGGTACGTCCGGACACTGGTCGGTGACCTGGACGCCGAGGACGTCGCGTCCGAGGCCTGGCTGCAGATCGCCCGTGACCTGGAGCGGTTCAGCGGTGACGCGGACCGTTTCCGCGGTTGGGCCGCCCGGATAGCGCGCAACCGCGCCCTGGACCACATCCGCATGCGCGGTCGCCGTCCGGCCATAGGCGGCGACGAAACGGAACTCACCGGCAGGGCCGCCGAGTCCGACACCGCGGGCGAGGCCATCGAGGCGCTGGCCACCGACCGCACCCTCTCGCTGATCGCCCGCCTCCCGCAGGACCAGGCCGAGGCGGTCGTGCTGCGCGTGGTGGTGGGCCTCGACGCCAAGACCGTGGCCGAGACGCTCGGCAAGCGGCCGGGAGCCGTCCGCACGGCGGCGCACCGGGGTCTGAAACGCCTGGCAGAGTTGCTCGCCGACGATGCGGAATCCGCGGGTGCGCTCGACGCGATGCCGCACCAGCGAGAACCCGAAGACCGTGCGGTGACGTCCGCGAGTGTGACGCATACGCGTCCGCGGACGCAGAAGGACATGTGATGGCCGACGAGCAGTACAGGTGGCTGGACCCCGAAACAGCGGAGATGCTGCTGCGCGGAGAGCCACTGGACGCTGTCGACGCCACCTCCCGGGACGAAGCCGAACGGCTCGCCAAAACCCTCGGCGCGCTCTGCGCCGACGTCATCCCGCCCGGGCCCGAACTCCCGGGCGAGGCCGCCGCGTTGGCCGCCTTCCGCACCGCGCGGGCCGACCGGTCCGGTGCGGCCGTGGTCGGGTCGCCCACCCGCGGCCGGTCCTCCGACGCCGGGCTCGTGCGGATCGGCGGCCCCGGTCCGGACGCCCGCCTCTCCCGCTGGCGGCCCGTGCGCTTCGGGCTGACCGCCGTGCTGGCCGCCGGCATGCTCGGCGGGGTCGCGGTGGCAGCCACCTCCGGGATCCTGCCGACGCCGTTCGGTGGCGGCGGCCCGAGCCCCGTCTCCTCCGTCACGGCGGCCGCGTCGCCGGACCGGCCGCACGCCTCTCCCTCGGCGAAGGGCCTGCTGCCCGGCCACCCCACGCCCGACGGACCCACCGGCGGTCCCACCGCCTCGGACCCGGCGGGTCCCGGTGCCACGGTCGCGCCCGGCTCCGACGACCGCGCCGGCGGCAAGGACGGCGGCCGGTGGAGCGGCGGCCCGGCTGCCTGCCGTGATCTGCGGGACGGCAAGAAGCTGAGCGCCGAGCGCAGACGGGCCCTGGTGCACGCGGCGGGCGGTGTCGGGGGCGGCCGCGTGTGGCGGTACTGCAAGAACGCGCTCGGCGACGCCGGGTCCACCGCCAAGGACAGCGACGACAAGGGCAAGGGCAAGGGCGACGGCAAGGGCGACGGCAGGAACGACATCGGGCCCGGTGGGCACAGCGGCCCGGGTGACCAGGGTTCCCAGGGCGGCAAGGGCGATGACCTGGGCGGTGCCGACGACGGCAACCACATGGCGCCCGGCGGCGCGGGAGGGTTCGGCGGTACCGGACAGAGCGGCGGCCCCGGCGGATCGGGCGCCGTCCGGCCCCTGGTGCCGACGCGGCTGACGGCGCCCGCCGCGCCCACTCCGGCGCCGGATCCGACGTACAGCGCACTGTAAAGCTCTGACCTGCGGTTTCCGAATCTCTTGCCGCGAGGTGTGACGTTTTCGGCCGGGATGGCGCAGTACTCAATGAGCCGACTGGTCATCGGCCGTCGCACAGAGCCGGGGTTCCCCCCGTACCTTCGGCTCGTGCAACTCGGCGCGGGCGGGACACGTTCCCCCGGTCCCGTCCGCGCCCCGCACAGCTCACGCCCCGCGCCTCACCAGTACACGACGACCTTGTCGCCGTTGCGCACCTGCGCGTACAGACTCGCGATCGCCGCCTCGTCGCGGACGTTGACACAGCCGTGCGAGCCGCCCGCGTAGCCGCGGGCCGAGAAGTCGTACGAGTAGTGCACGGCCTGGCCGCCGCTGAAGAACATCGCGTACGGCATCGGGGAGTCGTACAGCGTCGAGTAGTGGTCGCGGGACTTCCAGTAGACGTGGAAGACGCCGTCCCGGGTGGGCGTGCCGGTCGCGCCGAAGCGGACCGCCATCGTGGACACCGTGCGTCCGTCGATCATCCAGCGCAGGGTCCGGCTGGTCTTGTCGATGCACAGCACCCGGCCGGTCAGACACCGCGGATCGGGCGCGCCGGCGGGCTGCCCGCCCTTGAGGTACAGGTCCCACTTCCCCGGCTCGTGCGTCATCTTCACCAGCCGCTGCCAGGTGACGGTGTCCGTCTCGCCCGTCTTCGGCAGCCCGCGCTTGCCCTGGAAGCCCTTGACCGCCCGCTCCGTCAGATCGTCGTAGGACCCCGTCGGCCCGTCGAACAGCCACTGCACCTGATGCAACCGGGCCTGCAGCTCCCGCACATCGCGCCCACTGTCCCCACGGGACCACAGGACGGCGGGCGCGGGCCCGGTCCGCTTGGCGGGAGTCGAGGAAGGGGAGGACGACCCGCTCGGCTTCCCGTCCGCCGACTTCTTCGTCGGGGGAGCGCTGCTCGGCAGCGAGATGTGCACCGGCGAGTCACCCTTGCCGTCCGCGCCCTGCACGGTGCAGCCGTACACGGCCGCCAGGGCCACGAGTGCCGCCGTCGTGACGATCGTTCTCCCCATGCCCCGTAGTCTGCCCCCGGGCGGGGGGTTGCGAACAGGGGGCTCTGACCTGCGGAATTCCTTCGTTCGGGTGATCGAAGGCGGAAGACGCACGGCGGCGGTTACGCTCGTGGAGAGTGGCCCCCGAAAAGGAGGATGCCGTGGCTGTACTGCAACACGAGCTGACGTTGAGCGAAGCCGCCGACCTGCTCTCCCGTGCACTGCCTGGGCACCGCGTGGAGATTCTCCAGGGGAGGCTCACTGTGACACCGCCGCCGGACGGCTCGCATGCACTGTCGTTGACGAAGCTGGGCAGGGCTTTCGACCGGGCCGGGATCGTGGAGGCAGGATACGAGTACGTCCAGGGCATCGGCCTCTGGCTGCCCACGCTGCCCGCCGACTTCGCGATCCCCGACTTCTCCGTCGTCGACGAGGACTTCCGGGACGCACACGTCCAGAAGAACTGCTATGCCCCGAACGTCTTCCGGCTGGTCGCCGAGATCACCTCGTCGAACTGGTCCGACGACCTCGGCCCCAAGGTCGAGTGCTACGCCGAGGCCGGCATCCCCGTCTACCTCGTGGCCGACCGCAAGCACGACGAGATCCTGCTCTACAAGGACCCGGTCAACGGCAAGTACCCGGCTCCCGAGCGCTACGAGCGGGGCCAGACCGTCCCCGTCCCGGAGTCCGTCGGCGTCGCCCTCGACCTCTCCGTGGACACCCTTCTGGACGGCGACGACTGACTGTCGTACCCCCATGCGACACTCGTCTGCATGTTCGGTGTCATCGACCTTCCCACCTATCTGGCGGGCCTCGTCCTGATCGTCCTGCTGCCCGGTCCCAACTCGCTCTACGTTCTCTCGGTCGCCGCCCGTAAAGGTGTGCGCGCCGGGTACACCGCCGCTGCCGGGGTGTGGTGCGGGGACGCCGTGCTGATGACCCTCTCCGCGGCCGGGGTCGCCTCGCTGTTGCAGGCGAACGCCGTGCTGTTCGGGATCGTGAAGTACGCGGGGGCCGGCTATCTGACCTGGCTCGCCATCGGGATGCTGCGGACCGCGTGGGCGATGTGGCGGACCCGGCGGGAGCGGGCCGTCGAGGAGGCGCCCGTCGCCGCGGCCGACGAGCGGCCCTATCGGCGGGCCTTGGTCGTCAGCCTCTTCAACCCCAAGGCGATCCTGTTCTTCGTCGCCTTCTTCGTGCAGTTCGTCGACCCGGGGTACGCCTACCCGGCCGTCTCCTTCGTCGTCCTCGGCACCCTGGCCCAGATCGCCAGCTTCCTCTACCTCAGCGCGCTGATATTCAGCGGCACCAAACTGGCCGCTGCCTTCCGTCGCCGCAAGCGGCTCTCGGCGACGGCGACTTCGGCGGCCGGCGCGCTGTTCCTCGGCTTCGCGGTGAAGCTGTCGCTGGCCGGGGGCGTGTAGATCACACAGGTCGGGCCGGCCGTATAGGCGGTCACGGGCGTTCGCCGAAGCCCGCGAGGTACTCCGGCAGCCCGGTGACCGACGTGCCCGCCCAGCCGACGTAACCGTCGGGGCGGACCAGGAACAGGCCCGGGCCGTACGTCTCTTCGGCGGCCGCGTGGACCACTCGTACCGTCTCGGGGAGCGACGCCGGCACGTCCGCGCCGAGGTCCGTGCCGAGCGCCAGCAGGGTCCAGTGCGGGCCCTGGAAGGCGTCGAAGAGGCGGGCACCCGCCACGGTCACGTCCGGCGCCCGGTCGCCCGCGCGCACCCGCTCCGGGGCCGTCCGCGTGTCCGCCGTCAGCGACGACTTCCAGTAGCCGAGCCCCAGTTGGCGGGTCGCCTTGCCGCGCTTCACCTCACCCCGGTGGACGCCCGTCGACAGGCCCAGTACCTGGGCGGCGATGGGGCGCCGCTCCTCCTCGTACGTGTCGAGGAGCCGTTCGGGCGCGCTCCCGCGCAGCACCGCGCCCAGCTTCCAGCCCAGGTTGTAGGCGTCCTGGACGCTGGTGTTGAGGCCCTGACCGCCGGCCGGGGAGTGGACGTGCGCCGCGTCGCCGGCGAGGAAGACGCGTCCGGCGCGGAAGCGGTCGGCCAGGGCGGCGCGGGGCTGGAAGTTCGAGGACCAGCGCAGTTCCATCACGTCCTCGGGGGCGAGGTGGGAGCGGGCGGCGACGACCTTGCGGACGCCGTCGAGCGAGGTGTCGACAGGTGTGCCCTCCGGGAACTGGGCGACGACCTGGAAGTCCTCCGTACCGGCGAGCGGGCAGATCGCGAGGAAGCCCTCGTCGCCGTGCGGCGGGAAGACGTGCCAGAAGTCCCGGCCCAGGCCGGCGATCCTGACGTCCGCCACCAGCATCGGGTTGGGGTCGACGGTCTCGCCGGCCATGCCGATCGCGAGGCTCCTGCGCACCGCCGAGCGGCCCCCGTCGGCCGCGACCACGTACCGCGCGCGGACCGGGTCGCCGGCGGCGAAGCGGACGGTCACGCCGTCGCCCCGCCGGTCGGGGGACTCGTCGAGCGAGACGGCCTCCCGGCCGAACTCCACCCGCCCGCCCAGTTCCGTCAGCCGCGCGAACAGGATTTCCTGCGTCCGCCACTGCGGGACCATCCACGGTCCGGTGAACCGCGTGTTCTCCTCGGCGTCCTCGGCCGGGTCGAACATCCGGTGCTCGCCGACCTGCTTCCCGTCCTGCCAGATCATCCCGACCGGGTACTCGCCGCCGGCCGCGAGGATCGCCTCCAGCACGCCGAGATCCTCGAAGACCTCCATCGTGCGCGGCTGGATGCCCTTGCCGCGCGAGCCGCGGGCCAGCCCCTCGCCGCGCTCCACGATCAGCGCGTCCACCCCGCGCCGGGCGAGGTCGATCCCGAGGGCGAGGCCGGTCGGGCCCGCGCCGACGATCAGTACGTCCACCGTTGCCAGGTCCGCCGACGGTCCGTTGGCACTCATGATCCATCTCCTTAACGCTGTTAAGTTCCGTTGCTCGCAAGCGTGCCCTTAACGCTGTTAAGGTGTCAAGCTGTCCAGCGTGAGTACGGAACGACGTGCGCCCCTCGACCGCAAGCGAGTCGCGGACACCGCCCTGAAGCTGCTGAACGAGGCCGGTCTGGAGGGCCTGACCCTCCGTGCCATCGCCAGGGAACTGGACGTCAAGGCGCCCGCGCTGTACTGGCACTTCAAGGACAAGCAGGCGCTGCTGGACGAGATGGCGACCGAGATGTACCGACGGATGGTGGCGGGGACGGCCCTGGATCCCGCGGACACCTGGCGGGAGAGGCTGCTCAAGGCCAACCGCGGGCTGCGTGCGGCCCTGCTCGGCTACCGCGACGGCGCGCGGGTCTTCAGCGGCTCCCGCTTCACCGGCACCGAGCACGGCCGCGAGATGGAGGACAACCTGCGGGTGTTCCGAGCCGCCGGCTTCACCCTCGCCCAGTCGGTCCGCGCGGCGGCCACGGCGAACGCGTACACGATCGGCTTCGTCATCGAGGAGCAGGGCGTCAAGCCGCTGCCCGAGGAACGGCGCGCGGGCTACGACGTCGAGGAACGGGCCCGGCTGCTGGCCGAGTTCCCGCTGTCGGCCGCGGCCGGCGCGGAGATCTTCGAGGACTACGACCGGCAGTTCGAGGAGGGCCTGCAACTGGTCCTCATGGGCATCGAGGCCTGCTACCGCCCGTCGGGCTGAGCCGCGCCACCGGCGCTGCCGCCCGCCTCGCCGTCCCTCACGCCGACGCCAGTACCCGCTTCAGGCGGGGCCCGAACGGACGCTCCACGAACCGGTGGATGAGCCAGGCCAGGCCCAGCAGGCCCGCCACCGTGAGAGTGAGCGTCATGCGCGCGGGCAGGCCGAGGACCGCGTGCAGCATGTGGATGACCGGCCAGCCCAGGTGCTCGTGGACCAGGTAGAAGGGGTAGGTCAGGGCGCCCGCCGTCGTCAGCCAGGGCCAGTTCGCCCAGCCTAGGCGGCCCAGCGCGATCGCCGCGACCGCCGCGAAGCCCAGCGTCACCACCAGGACGATGCCGAACATGGTGCGATGGGCGAACGCGTCCGTGCTCGCCGGGCGCCACAGCGCCGCCACCGCCTCGTGCTGCCCGATCAGCCAGCCCACGGCCACCACCGACCACGCGTAGACGTCCCGCCGGTCGCGGTGGACCAGGTAGAGGCCGACACCGCCGACGAAGAACGGCGCGTACTCGGGCATCACGACGATGTCGAGCAGCGGTTCGTGCGCACCCCGGGCGATCGCCGCAGCCGCCATCCAGCCCGCGCAGAAGAGCAGCACCCGGCGGCGGTTGGCCCCGGGGACCACGACCAGCAGCGCGAACAGCGCGTAGAAGCGGACCTCCGCCCACAGCGTCCAGCACACCCCGAGCACCCGCTCCACACCCAGCGGCTGTTGAAGCATCGTCAGGTTGACCAGCGCGTCGCTCGGCGAGACCGCCTCATAGGCGACCACCGGGAGAGTGAACACAGCCGTCACGAGTACGATGGCCGCCCAATAGGCGGGCAGCAGTCGCGCGGCACGGGACGCGAAGAAGGATTTCACCGGGCGTCCCCATCCGCTCATGCAGATCACGAACCCGCTGATCACGAAGAAGACCTGCACACCGAGACAGCCGTACGCGAAATACGAATGCAATGTGGGGAACTGCTCGCGTGGGGAACTTCCCCACGCGCGGGCGACCTCGCCGTCGCGGCCGCCGTAGTGGTAGCCCGCCACCATCAGGGCGGCGAGCAGCCGCAGTCCGTCCAGCGACCGCAGCCTGGGCTCCGGGGCTTTGACCTCGGATTCCGCGGGCGGTCTTTCGATCAGAAGCTCTCTATGGGGGAGTCGGCGCCAATAGTCCGAATCGTGGCGAAAGCTTGGTCGACGGCCCAACGATTCGTCCTCCGGCTTCCATCAGTTCACCTGAACGTCGCTTTTGCTTCCTAATTTTTCCAGCATCCCCCTACGCCGTGGTAAACCCGGCGAACGACTCAGTTTTCACCGCATTGGCTTGGCAAATACCCAGGAGCGCCATGACGAGGGTCCAGAACAGACGCGCACGTGTACGTGGAGGGGAGCTGGACGACTGCTTGCGCGCGTGTGCCGCGCACAGCGGAAAACTCGTCGGCAGCATCGACCGCAAGCGCGTGGAACTCGCCGAGCAGCTGCGCAAGCTGCTCGTCGTGTGGGGCACCACCTCTGTGGCGGCCCCCGCGCCCGCGCCCGCCGGCGGCGCCACCGCGCTGCTCAAGCGCGCGGTGAAGGGCGCCGCGGCACCCACGGGCGGCATCCCGAACGAGGTGCTCGACGCCCTGCTCGCCGTAGCCAACAAGGCACTTGAGGCCGGTTACGACGACGAGCTCAACCTCGCCCTGGTCATCAGCGACACCGTCCTGGCCCAGCGCAAGAACTCCCGCGCAGGCTGGCGTCTGCGCGCCCGTCTCCTGGAGGCGATCGGCGACGAGACCGAGGCCCTGGAGGCGTACGAGAAGTACCTCTCGCTCACCGACGACGACGGCTTCGGCGTCCGCAACCGGATCGCGGGACTGCGCCTGGCCGGCCAGAAGGAGGGCGAGCTGATCGCCCTCCTGAAGCGGCAGACCCCGCGCGCCGAGGAGTTCACCCGCCGCCCCGCCACCGACGTGTGGGCCGAGGGTCTGGCCGCGCAGGCCGTCGGCGACTGGAGCGAGGCCGAACCCCGCCTGGTGGGAGCGCTCCTGACGCTGACCGCCGAGGAGGCCCCGGTCAACGACCGCCAGGAGCTGCTCAGTCAGTACCTGGACCTGCGCCTGACCGCCCCCGGCGTCGACCTGCCCGCGCTCACCGAGGCCCTCGCCCTCTACGCCGAGCAGCGCCGCACCCGCATGCGCGGACCGGTCGCCGACCCGACCGTCGGCGGTGTGGAGTGGATCAGCCTCGGCGAGTTCCGCAACCTGATCGCCGGCAAGTCGATCGCGCTGATCGCCAACTCCGGCCGCGTGGGCGCCAGTTCGATGGGCAGCGAGATCGACGCGTACGACCTCGTCGTGCGCTTCAACTCGTACCGGATCGACCCGAGGAACACCGGCAGCAGGACGGACATCCACGCCACGATCCACAAGCACGGCTTCAACTGGGACAAGCAGGTCTCCACGCGCCTGGTCTTCGGCGGCATCTCCGGCGACTGGAAGTACTCGCTGCGCAACCGCCTGGTGCCCGGCGCCCAGACCTACCTCGGCGACGAGTCGCTGCGCTGGCCGGTGCGGAACATCGGCAAGCTCAGCACGGACGTCTGGTCGGGCATCCCGACCACCGGCTTCAACATGCTGTACCTGCTGGACTTCCTCGACGTCAGCCCGAAGCTCGACCTGATCGGCTTCGACTTCTACGAGAGCGGCGCCTACCGCGTCCAGGAAGCGATGAAGCTCGCCATCACCTCCGTGCACGAATACACCAGCGAGAAGGCATGGGTCATGGAGCGGGCCCAGAGCGTGACCGACATGAGGATATCCCTGCGATGACCACGACCTCCCTGACCGGGGCCCCCGCCGTCCAGGCCCCGTCGACCGACGCGGCCGCCCTGACCGGCAAGCGGCGCATCGCCTTCGCGAGCTTCGTCGACGAGAACTACCTGCCCGGCTTCCTCGTCCTGCTGCGCAGCCTGGCGCTGTCCAACCCGAGCGTGTGCGAGGACTTCGTCGTCCTCTACGACGACCTCAAGGCCGGCTCGATCGCCCAGATCCGCGCCCTGCACCCGCGCATCGTGATGCGGCGCGTCGACGCCGACCACTACGACTCGTACCAGAAGGGCGACCAGGACAACTACCTGGTCCGCAAGGCGTACTTCATCCTGGACGTCTTCAGGATCCGTGAGTACGACACCGTCATCACACTCGACACGGACATGGTCGTCCTGGGCAGCCTGAGCGAACTCCTGGAACTGCGCGAGGGGTTGGCGGCCGTCCCGCAGTTCTTCTACGGGCAGCACAAGCTCAACTCCGGTCTGCTGGTGATCCAGAAGGAGTACCTGAGCGACGAGTTCTGCGCCCGCCTGGACCGCTGCGGCCGCTCCGGCGACTACGAGCTGGACAAGCACGACCAGGGCATCCTCAACTCGGTCCTGAACGGCGACTTCGTCCGCCTCGACCCGCGCTACAACTTCGTCAAGCGGCGGCTGTCCGGCGACCTCCCGGTCCCCGAGGACACCGCGATCCTGCACTTCACCGGGCGCCACAAGCCCTGGCAGGGCGGCGAGGCCGGCTACAGCCAGGCGGAGGCGCGCTGGCGCGAGTTCGAGCTGACCGACGCCGAGTTCCACGCCGCGTACATGGAGGCCCCCGGCGGCCTGCACCACGACCTGCTCGTGCACTACGGCACCCCGCACGTCGCCCGCACCGGCGATGTCGAGGTCGCCCGCAAGGTCGCCGCCGCGCACATAGGCAACGGCGACTACCAGGACGCCGTCGACGTCCTCTCCGGCGTCCACATACCGCTGGACGAGGCCTGGCCGCACGAGGTCTTCGGCCACGCCCTGATGAGCGTCTCCCGCTACGAGGAGGCCAAGGCCCAGCTGCTGCTGGCCACCGCCGCCCCCAACCGGGCCGCCACCTCCTACGCCCGGCTCGCCCAGATGGCCTGGGTGCACGGCGACAACGCCAATGCGCTGAAGTACGCCACGGCCGGCATCGCCGTCGACCCGACCCACCGCTCCAGCCGCCTGTGGGCGCAGCGCGCGGCCTCCGTGCCGGCCCAGGAACAGGGCGCGCCCGAGGACCAGTTGGCGCACGTCGCGTTCTACATGGACCGGCAGGGCAACGCGGGCGACAAGCTCCTTCCGGAGAGCGTCCGTTCGGCCTTCGGGCCGGACACCACCTCCCGGCGCTGGCACTCCGTCCACGCCCACCGCCTGTTCGACAAGGCGGCCCTGGAGCGCGTCAACAAGCGCCGGGGCCTGGTCATCGGCGGCGGCGGTCTGTTCATCCCGGACACCATGCCCAACGGCAACAGCGCCTGGCAGTGGAACGTCCCGGACGAGCACCTCGCCGCCATCGACGTGCCGATCGCCGTCTTCGCCGTGGGCTTCAACGCGTTCGACGGCCAGTCCTACCGGGCCAACCGCTTCCGGGACTCGCTGCGCCTGCTGGTCGAGAAGTCCAGCTTCTTCGGCCTGCGCAACCACGGCTCGATCGAGAAGGTCCGGGCGATGGTCCCGGCCCACCTGCACGACAAGATCCGCTTCCAGCCCTGCCCGACGACGGTCACCCGTCAGCTGGTGCCGGGCTGGCAGGACCCGGCGCGGCGCGACGACACCATCCTGATCAACGCGGCCTACGACCGCGCGGGTCTGCGCTTCGGCCACGACTACGCGTACTTCCTGGCCCAAATGGCCAAGGCCGTACGGGACTTGGGCGAGCTCGCCGAGGTCCGGTGCGTGGCCCACTCGCTCGACGACGAGAAGATCGTCTTCGACCTGCGCCGCGAGCACGGCATCTCGATGCCCGTCATCCCGATGTACGACTTCGAGAACAAGGAGATCCTCGATCTCTACGCCCGCACCAAGCTGGTGATCGGCATGCGCGGCCACGCGGGCATGATCCCGTTCGGCGTCGGCACGCCCATCATCAGCCTGATCTCGCACCCCAAGATGGCGTACTTCCTGCGGGACATCGAGCGCCCCGAGTGGGGCGTCTCCGTCCACGACCGCCACCTCGCGGCCCGTCTGGTGGAGCGCTCCAGGGACCTCCTCGCCGACCACGACAAGACGGTCGCCGACGTCCACGGCCGCCAGCAGGAACTGTGGAAGGCGACCGAGGCGAACGCCGCCGACCTGCGGGTCATCCTGGGCGGCTGAGCGTGGCGACCAGCACCCTGGCCGGCGACACCACCGTCGCCCGGCCGCGCACCGGCGACCGCCGCTCACCCCTGTGGTGGGCGGTGGTCGCCCTGCCGGCCGCGGTGGCGGTGGTGTACACCGTGACCACCCGCCGGCTCACCGGCGACCTGCACTACGTCCTGGCCGCGCTGCGCACCGGCCGCGCGGCCGGCTACTCGCCGTCCGAGGTCTTCACCCACCGGCCGTACTTCTACCGGTGGTTCATCGCGATCCTCGACCGCCTCACCTCCTTCGGCACAGACAGCGCGCCGGTCCGCGAGGCCCTGATGGGAGCGGCCGGCGTCCTGCTCGCCGCCGCTGCCGCCTACGCTCTCCACGCGGCGCTCCTGCGCCGGGTCACCGGCCGCGAGGCGGCCCTCACCGCGGGCGCCACCGGCCTGGCCCTGGCGCTCGCCCCGCGCAACGACTTCCTCCAGCCCGAGTGGGCCGCGGTGGTGCTGACCGTGCTCGGCGTCGCCGCCGCGATCGGCCCGCAGCGGCCCTGGCGGGCGGCCCTGCTCGCCGCCGTACCGCTCGGGCTCGCGGTGATGATGAAGTACTCCACCGCGGACACCGCCGCGATCGGCATCCTCCTTGTCTACGCCGTCGACCGGGGCCGCGCGGTGCGGGTCGCCGTGGTCGCGATGGCCGCCGCCGCGGGCCTGTTCGGGCTGAGCGTGCTCGGCGGGTCCCACGAGTGGCAGTGGACCCAGGACATGCCGCAGATCAACCAGACGGCGATCGGCCGTACCGGCGTCCACCCGCACCTCATCCTCGACCGCTCGATCGACTTCCTGGCCGACCGGGCCGTGACCACCCCGGTGCTGCTGCTCGCGCCCGGTGCGCTGCTGCTGATCCTGACCCGGGTGAGCGGCCGGTGGCGGCGGGCCGAACTGCTTCTGGTCGCCGTCACGATCGGCGTCGCCGCCCAGGCGGTCGTGGTCGTGCAGGGCAACTGGTTCCTGTACCACGGGGCCCAGATGCCGGTACTGGCCGCCGCTGCCTGGGGCCTGGCCGTGGGCGGCGCCCGCCGCACACCGCCGTGGTGCTTCGCCGCCGTGTCGCTGGTGTACGGCGTGCTGCCCGTGGTCTACGGCCAGGCGCCCAAGGGCCTGCAACGGCCGTGGGAGATCTGGGTCGCCGGGCTGGTCGCGCTGCTCGCGGCGGGCGTGGACGTGCTCCGGACCAGGAGGACGACCGTCCGGCGCGGGGTCACCTCGGCCGTGCTGGTCACGCTCTGCGGTGTGGTCTGCCTGACGGCCTCCATCTGGCCCGGCTCCCCGCACATGGTCTTCCGCGGCAAGGTCACCGAGACCAGCTCGCACTACCTGGCCGGCATGCGGAGCGCCCAGGCCGACGCGGACCGGATCCGCGACCGGCTGCCCGCGAACGCGCCGGTGCTGTACCTGGCCTTCGGCGAGATGACGTACTACATCGACCACCCGGCGCAGTGCCGCTACCCGATCGCGACCTTCCTGCAGCGCAGCCGCTTCCTGCCGGACGTGGCCGAGCTGCCGTCGTTCAAGGAGAACGCCGACTGCGTCGACCACGACCCGGCCCCGTACGCGGTCCTGGAGCGGCCCTGGTTCCAGCCGGGCCATGTGGACCCGGCGCTGTGGAAGCGCATCCAGGCCGTCTACGACTGCCCGAGCGCCCGCCCCGGGACCCGGGCCGTGCTGTGCGTCAGGCGTTGATCCCGAGGGACGCGGTGACCTTGCGGGCCAGGGCGATCGAGTAGCTCTGGCCCCGGTCCTGCGGGTAGATCTGCGCCATCGTGGCCAGCGTGACCCGGCTCATCGGCGTCTCGTGGGCCGGGATCAGCGCCCGGTACTCCGGCGTGACCACCGGCTGCGCGAACCCGGCCTTCGAGAAGTGCCAGTCCTTGATCCAGGAGGCGTCGAAGTCCGGGTTCACGCGCCGCAGATACGGCACGAACCGGTCGAGCAGCTCGCGTGGTTCGGTGGTGAAGCGCCAGTCCTCGCGCTCGACGTAGTTGCCGACGTAGAGGATGTGCCGGCCGCCGTAGACCGACGGGTCGATCATCTTCGTGTGCTCGACGACCGCGAGGAAGGGGAAGCCGGGCTCGTTGATGTTGAGCCAGTAGTACGGGATCACGCTGCGGTCCAGCTCCAGCACGAAGCACGTCGCGCCGAGGTACTGGTTCTTCCACACCGCGTTGTCGGCGGGCAGCCCGGCCGCCTTGGCGAAGGCGGGCTGCGGAGTGGTGACGATCAGCTGGTCGAACTCGTAGCGCGAGCCGTCCGCGCAGCCCACCGTCACGGTGTCGCCGTCCTGCCGTACGGACTCGGCCGCCTTGCCGAACTCCACCTTGCCGCCGCGCTCCTCGATCCCGTCCCGCAGCGCCGCGTAGACCCGCTCGAACCCGCCGTCCACATAGCCGAGTTCGAAGGTGCGGCAGTGGATACGGGCCCACAGCCAGGCCATTGACACCTGCTCGGCGCGGTCGCCGAACTTGCCGCGCAGCAGCGGCTCCCAGATCGCGGCGGTGGCCTTCTCGCCGGCCCAGCGGCGCAACCAGGCAAGCGCGGTCAGGTCGTTGAAGCGCTCGCCGTTGCGCACCGCCTTCAGCACGGCCGAGGAACCGGCGAAGCGCACGGCGTCGACCGGGTTGAACTCCGGGTAGCGCAGCATGTCGAAGGGCGTGGTGAAGTCGACCAGCCTTCCGCCGCGGTAGATGCCGGTGGTCGGCCGGTGGAAGCGCAGGGCGTCACCGAGGCCGAGCTCCCCGATCAGGGAGATCATCGCCTTGTCGCTGCGGAAGATGTGGTGGTAGTAGCGCTCCAGCGGAACGCCGCCCACCTCCAACGAGGCCGCCAGACCGCCGAGTTCGTCGGCCGCCTCCAGGACGGTGACCTGGTGGCCGGCGCGTACGGCGTCCCAGGCGGCGGTCAGGCCGGTGGCACCCGCGCCGATGATGCCGAGATTCATGCGAAGCTCCACTTTCGGTTGAGCACGAACTGAAGGGCCAGCACCAGCGGCAGCGAAGCGGCCTTGACGACGTTGGCGTCGATGCCGAGGCCGTTGGTGAAGGCGAGGAAGAGCAGGTTCGTGAAGACGATGCCGGTCAGTCCGACGGCGTAGAAGCGCAGGAAGCGGACCACGAGCCGGTCCCGGCGCTCGAAGGTGAACAGGGCGTTCAGGACGAAGTTGTTGGCGATGCCGAGGGTGGTGCTCAGCGCGTTGGCGAGCTGCTCGTCCATGCCCGCGAGGTTGTGCAGCAGCAGGAAGACCACGAAGTCGATGACGACGCCGCTGCCGCCGATCACGGTGTAACGCACCAGCTGGCGCACGGTTTTGGAGCGGGAGTTCTCGGCGGTCACCGCGGGAGTGGTGGCGGTGATCTCAGTCATCGGACTCGGGTCCGCCGATCACTTCGCGCACCAGGTACAGCGGCCGGCCCTGGGCCTCGCTGTATATCCGCCCTATGTAGGTGCCGATGACGCCGAGCGAGAGCATCTGGGTGCCGCCGAGGAACAGCACCACGCACATCAGCATCGTCCAGCCGGAGACGGTGATCTCGGGCCGGAAGAACTTCATGGCGAGCGCGTAGACGATGCCGACGAGCGACAGCGCGAGGACCGCGAAGCCGAGCCGGGTGATCATCTTCAGCGGGGTGGTGGAGAAGCTCGTCATGCCGTCGACCGCGAGGCGGGCCATCTTGCGCACCGGGTACTTGGTCTCGCCGGCGAAGCGCTCGTCGCGGTCGAAGGCGACCTCGGTCTGGGTGTAGCCCATCGAGGCGACGATGCCGCGCACGAAGCGGCTGCGCTCGCGGAACTTGCGCAGCTCGTCGGCGACCTTGCGGTCCAGCAGCCGGAAGTCCCCGGTGTCCAGCGGGATGTCGACCTCGGTGGAGGAGCGCAGCATGCGGTAGTACAGGTGCGCGGTGGCCTTCTTGAACGGGGTGTCCTGCCGGCTGCGGCGGCGCGCGTGCACGATCTCGGCGCCCCCCTGCCAGGCGTCGACCAGCTCCAGGCTGACCTTCGGCGGATCCTGGAGGTCGGTGTCCATGACGATCACGGCGTCGCCGCAGGCCAGGTCGAGGCCCGCGGTGATGGCGATCTGATGCCCGAAGTTGCGGGCGAAGTCGACGACCTTGACCCGGGCGTCCTGCTCCGCGAGCCCCTTGAGCAGGGCGAGCGAGCCGTCGGCGGAGCCGTCGTTGACGTAGACCAGCTCGAAGTCGAGCTCCGGCCGGGAGCCGAGCGCGGCGATGAGCTCGGTGTGGAATGCGGTGATGCCGTCCTGCTCGTTGTAGACCGGCAGGACATACGAGATGAGTGGCCGCCGGGCCGACTCCGGCTCGACCGCCGCGAGCGCGACGGGAGCCGGAGCGTGGGCGGGCGGCGAAGCTGTTTGCGCCATTGGTGGAAGCTATGGAGCGGTTGTGAACTCCCGACCAACACATGGCGTCGGAATGCAATCCTCCGAGTATCTCTTCGTACCTATTTCTCTTACGTTCCTATTTACCACGCTCTAATAGAGGTTCGGGTGATCACCGTGACGAAGGAAGCGGGCCTCAGTCGGTCGGTGTGAACAGCAGGTTCCGCGTCTTGCGCGGCCGGGGCGCGTACCACGGCACGAGGGTTCCGTCGGCCTCGGTGACCCAGTGGCAGTCGTAGCCCAGGGGGTTGAACTCGGCGAGGAGCGCGTCCATCTGCGCGTCCTGCAGCGCTTCGAGGATCACGGTCGGCCGGTCGCGCTTCAGCACCTGCCGGGCTCCTTCGAGGACCGACATCTCATGGCCCTCGACGTCGATCTTGATGAGGTCCAGCTTGGTGTCGGCGAACACCTCGTCCAGGGGCAGCAGCCGGATCCGCTTCAGCTCGGCGCCCGCGGCGCCCGCCTCCAGGGTCGATCCCGTGGACAGCAGGTTTCCCGAGAAGCGGACGCTGATCTCGGCCCATCCCGCCTGGCTGGAGACGCCCGCCTGGTGGAGCTTGATGTTCTGCAGGCCGTTCGAGCGGACGTTCACCGAGAGGCGGGCGTGGATCTGGTCCACCGGTTCGAAGGAGTGGATTTTCGCCTTGGGGTTGGCGAGGGCGGCGATCATCGAGAAATAGCCGACGTGCGCACCGACATCGGCGATCGTCGTGCTCTTGGCGGCCAGCCGGGACCAGGTGGCGAGACTGCCGGGTTCGTAACCGAACTCGCCGTTCCACAAGGTGTCGAGGGCGACCGCGTCGTCGTTCACGCAGAACATGACGAAGGGCGGGCAATACGGCGAGTTGATCTCCACATAACCTCTGTAGGGATACTTCTTTCGATGGGTGACGATGATGTCGCTCGTGCTGACCGGTCGTACGGATGGTGCGTGGTCCAGCATGCGGGCATTCGCTTCTTGGAGCTGGGGTATACGCATGCTGCGATCGTAGGGCCCGGTCCCGGTTTGTTGCAGGTGCCCGGAACAGGTATGCGAGTGGGCCGCGGCCCGTGCATGGAGACACGGGCCGCGGCCCACCGCATGGGTGACCGAAATTCAGAGGCGTACGGCCTTCTTCAGCGAACGGGCCTTGCGTACCACCCGCCGTGCGGTGGCATTGCGCGGCAGGAACGCCAGTCGTTCCGGGATACCGCCCGGCAGGCCCAGCGAGGTGAGTCGCTTGCGCTTGAAGTAGCGCTGGGTGCGCGGGCCGAATTCCTTGGACAGATATTTCTCGGCCGCCGGGCGCAGGGAGGGGTGGATCTGCGGCTGCATGGTGAAACCGACAGCGGTGACTAGGCCGCCGAGCGTCCTGGCCGCCACCGTTTCCTCGCCCTTGCGGCCCTCCAGGTCCGGGATCACCGCGTCCGCGAGGACGGCCGGGACCCGGTTGCTGTTCTGGTACGGCGTGAGGCGGTCGAGCAGCGGTTCGGTGCCGACCCGGGCCACCGGCAGGCCGTAGAACGCGGACGCCGTGAACAGCGCGGTCGAGAAGCAGCCGACGACCAGTGCGGGCGGGGACTTCTCGAACAGCACCTCGGCCAGGACCGGCAGGTCGAGGACGGTGAGGTCGACGCCCAGCTTCTCGGCCTCCGCCTCCAGGATCCGGCTGTAGCGGGCCGGCGCGGTGGGATGCGGCTTGAAGACGATCGCGCGGTGACCCCGCTCGACCGCCCCGCGCATCATCCGCACGTGCAGCTCTTCCTCCTCCTTGGCGGAGAGGATGTTCAGCGCGGAGAGGTACTGGCCAAGGAGCAGCGCCGAGTTGGCCGGCAGCACCGGCGCCTCGGGCACGGCGGCGGTGAGTTCACCCATCACCTTCAGGAAGGCGGTGGTGGGCACGACCTGCGCCGGCACGTCGAACTCGGTCAGCAGCATCGGCGTCAGACCGGCCACCAGGTCCAGGTGGAGCAGCCGCCGCACCCGCGTGCCGACCAGCGGGTCGAGCTTGTTGCGGGTGGGCCCGTAGCTCATCAGGCCGTCGGCGTAGACCTCGATCGGGGCCTCGGTGAACAACTGGGCCACGGTGAGGGCGGGGGCGACCTGGATGGACTCCAGGACCAGCTCCACCCTGTCGTCGCCCAGCTCCCACAGCAGCCGCAGATAGCGCTCGAAGAGCGGGATGTCGTCGGGCCGCGGCGCCCACGCGCCCGGGTGGAAGGGGCGGATGGCCTCGTTCCACGACAGCACGGTGTCGAAGTGGTCGCGCAGCGGCTCGAAGCCCGGCATCTCGTCGACGGCCGGAGTGGTCTCCGGCGTCGTGGAGTTGTTGAAGACCAGCAGCACCTGCCGGTCGCCGTCCGCCTCCGTGAAGAGGTCGGACTCCATGGCGGCGGCGAGGGTGGCCGCGCCGTACAGCGTCGAGACGCAGAAGATCCGGGTCGTACGGGGCATCAGGCGGCCGCCTTCGCTGTGGTGATCCGGCGCCGCAGCCGCCGCAGCTTGGAGGAGCGGCGCAGGTCCATGGTGTCGAGTACGTCACCGAGCGCTTCCTGCGGCATGCGCTGTATGGCCGCCGCGCTCATCGACCGCAGCTGCTTGGCCACGGCCGGCTCCCACTTGGAATCGTCCGCGAGGTGGTGGGCGATGATCGCGCAGTACGTCCGCACGGCCTTCGGCAGCAGCCGCTCGGCGTCCGGGTCAAGCGCCGTCTCCTCGATGACCTGATCGAAGGCCCGGATGAAGTCGAGTTGACGGACGTCACCGATCTGGGTGAGCGAGGAGGCGACCCCGCGCCGGTAGAAGACGCCGAGCAGACTCACCACGGCGAACGACTCCGCCTCGCGGTGCAGCTTCCAGATCCACGGCCGGTCCTCGGCGGTGCGCAGCCCGTCCGTGAAGTGCAGCAGGCCCTTCTCCAGGAGGCGGCGGTGGTAGGCGCCGGCCCAGGCGTAGGCGTAGTCCACGGAGGTCGTGCGGTAGGCGGGCAGGATCGCCTCGCGCGGGTTCATGACCTCCCAGCGGCGCCCGTGCGGCACCCGGTGCACCGAGCGGGAGCGGGCGGTCGCCTGCACGTGGTCGGTGCGGATGAAGTCGCAGTCCAGCTTCTCCATGGCCGCCACCAGCTGCTCGTAGTAGCCGGGAGCCACCCAGTCGTCCCCGTCGAGGAAGGTCAGGTACTCGCCGCTCGACGCGTCCAGACCCGTGTTGCGGGCGGTGGCGAGGCCTCCGTTCTTCTCGTGGCGGACGTAGCGAACCTGGGCCACGTCGGACAGTTCTTCGACGGCTCGTTCCAGGATGTCCGGCGTTTCATCCTTCGAATGATCGTCCACAAGAACGAACTCGAAATCCGGTCGAGCGTTGAGGCGGAGGCTTCTGAGGGTGTCCGGGGCATATTGCTGCACGTTGTAGAACGGCACGATCACGGAGAGCTTTGGCACCCGCAAAAGCCTAGGAGGCGGCTCGGCTGCTGAACTTTCCGGTACCCGTACGGCGGGTGAACTCCATGTGTCGGAACGGTGCATCCCATGTACTTCCGAGGCTTAGGCGAGCCAGTTCGGCTCTCGGCGATGTGTTGTTAACTTTTTGGCCAGGTGCGGTTGGGCCGCACCTCGGATTTGCTTCGTAGCGTCTTGGTTGTGCCGCCTAGTACAACTAAGCCCATGAGAATCGCTGTTCTCGCGGACTCCGACACCCGCTGGAAATGGGGTGCGTTGACCGCGGCTCGTATCGTTCCGGGCCCGACCATGGAAGCCGCAGGGCGCGACGCCGCGCAAGTCGGCCCCGAGCTCAGTGGATTCCTGCTGCGCGGCCGGGCCACCCCCACGGCGCGCCAACTGGCCGAAGTGGGCGTCCACGTCGACTCCCTGAAGGAGGTCACGGCGCTCGAGTTCCTGCGTGCCATGGCCGAGGAGGAGTACGACCTCGTCGTGCTCGCCCTCGTCGGCGGCGGCGTCCAGGCCATGCTGCACGGCCTCAAGCGCGTGTGGGAGGGCCGCAAGCGGCGTCCCGTCGTCGTCACCGGCTACGTCGGCGTCGTCTACGAGAAGCTCGCCGACGGTCTGCTGCTGCGGCACGGCGCGGACCTCGTCCTCGCCAACTCCCGCCAAGACGCGGAGCGTTTCCGAGGTGTGTACGAAGGGGTGGGCGCGGACGCCTCGTCGGTGACGGAGGTGGCACTCCCGTTCCTCGGCGGCGCTCCTTACGAAGGTGAACACGACCCGTACACCGTGGTGTTCGCCGCGCAGCCGTCCGTGCCGGACAGCCGCAAGGACCGTACGTACCTGCTGGAGCGGCTGATCCGGCACGCCCGCCGGCACCCCGAGCGGGAGGTGCTGCTCAAGCTGCGCTCCAAGCCGGGCGAACACACCACGCACATCGAGGAACTGCCCTACCAGAAGCTGGTCCAGAAGCTCGACGCACCGGCCAACTTCCGCCTGGTGTACGGCAACATGGGCGAGGTCCTCGACCGCACCGACCTGCTGGTCACCATCAGCTCGACGGCCGCGCTGGAGTCCCTGCACCGCCGTATCCCCACGGTCATCCTCAGCGACCTGGGCGTGCGCGAGGTGCTCGGCAACCACCACTTCGTGGGCTCCGGCTGCCTCGCCTCCTGGGACCAGCTGGACGAGGGCCACCGGCCCGAGCCCGACGAGGAGTGGGTGGCCCGTCAGGGCGTCGCCGCGGACGGTTCGTACGACACCGCCTTCGACGCGGCGCGCGAGCGGATCACCAAGCTGCTCGCCCGGCCCGGCGGCCTCGCGCCCCTCACCCCGTACTACACACCGGCGACCGCGCCCGGCTACCTGCCCGGCATCCTCGCCCGCCACCACCTCGGCCCGGACGGCAGCCCGCTGCCCGGCGCCCCCGCCGCCGACAAGGAACCCAGCGCGGTCAAGCAGATAGTCCGCCGCGCCGCACGCGGTGCCTACCGCCACGGCGTGCAGCGCGTCGCCCCGGTGATCCGGCGGATGGGGGACCTGTGAGTCCCCGCCCCAGCGGACCCGTCGCCGCGGCGGGTGGTGGTGCCGTGAGTGTCCCTCCGGCCGGTCGGTCGCCGTCCTCGATTCCCTCTCAAGGAGTAGAGCCCATGTCCAACCCCGAAGCGGGCCAAGGCGCTTCGGTGCGTGGTGCCTGCCGGCGTGGCGTGCGGGTGGTCGCTCCTGTGCCGCGGCGGGTGGTGGTGCCGTGAGTGTCTCTCCGGCCGGTCGGTCGTCGTCCTCGATTCCCTCTCAAGGAGTAGAGCCCATGTCCAACCCCGAAGCGGGCCAAGGCGCTTCGGTGCGCCGGGTGCTCGCGGTGATTCCCGCGCGTGGCGGTTCCAAGGGTGTGCCCGCGAAGAACCTCGCCCCCGTGGGCGGTGTGCCGCTGGTGGCCCGTGCCGTGCGTGAGTGCCGGGCCAGCCGGCTGGTGACGGACGTCGTGGTCTCCACCGATGACCAGGCCATCGCCGCCGCGGCCCGCTCGGCCGGCGCCGAGGTCGTGCTGCGGCCCGCCGCCATCGCCGGCGACACCGCCACCTCCGAGGCCGCCGTGCTGCACGCCATGGACGCGCACGAGGCCCTGCACGGGGCCACGGTCGACGTGGTGCTGCTCGTGCAGTGCACCAGCCCGTTCATCATCCGCGAGGACGTGGACGGCGTCGTCGGCGCGGTCGTCGACGACGGCGCCGACTCCGCCCTGACCGTGGCCCCCTTCCACGGCTTCGTGTGGCGCGATGCCGACGACGAGGCCAGGGCGGGCACCGTCGCGGAGACCGACGCGGCCACCGGCGGCGGCTACGGCGTCAACCACGACAAGTCCTTCCGCCCGCGCCGCCAGGACCGCCCCCAGGACTTCCTGGAGACCGGTGCCGTCTACGCGATGGACGCGGTCGGCTTCCGCGAGCACCAGCACCGCTTCTTCGGCCGCACCGAACTCGTGCGCACCGACCCGGCCCGCGTGCTGGAGATCGACGACCACCACGAACTCGCCCGCGCCCGGGCACTCGCACCCCTCTTCGACGCGGACCGCCCCGGTTCGCTGCCGACCGGCGCCGACATCGACGCGGTCGTACTGGACTTCGACGGCACCCAGACGGACGACCGGGTGCTGATCGACGCCGATGGAAAGGAGTTCGTCTCCGTGCACCGCGGCGACGGACTGGGCATCGCCGCGCTGCGCAGGACCGGCCTGAAGATGCTGATCCTCTCCACGGAGCAGAACCCTGTCGTCGCCGCGCGGGCCCGGAAGCTGCGGATCCCGGTCCAGCACGGCATCGACCGGAAGGACCTCGCACTGAAGCAGTGGTGCGAGGAGCAGGGCATCGCGCCCGAGCGCGTGCTCTACGTCGGCAACGACGTCAACGACCTCCCGTGCTTCGCCCTCGTGGGCTGGCCCGTGGCGGTCGCGAGCGCCCACGACGTGGTACGCGGCGCCGCCCGTGCGGTCACCACCGTCCCTGGTGGCGACGGCGCGATCCGAGAGATCGCCAGCTGGATCCTCGGCCCCTCTCTCGATTCCCTCAACAAGTAAGGACATCACCCGCCATGAGCAACTCCCGTCTGCGCACCTTCGGTTCGAAGACCGCCGGCCCGGGCCACCCCGTCTACGTCGTCGGCGAGATCGGCATCAACCACAACGGTGAGCTGGAGAACGCGTTCAAGCTGATCGACGCCGCCGCCGAAGCCGGCTGCGACGCGGTCAAGTTCCAGAAGCGCACCCCGGAGATCTGCACCCCGCGCGACCAGTGGGACATCGAGCGCGACACCCCCTGGGGCCGCATGACCTACATCGACTACCGCCACCGCGTCGAGTTCGGCGAGGACGAGTACCGCCAGATCGACTCGTACGCCAAGAGCCGGGAGATCGACTGGTTCGCCTCCCCGTGGGACACCGAGGCCGTCGCCTTCCTGGAGAAGTTCGACGTCCCCGCCCACAAGGTCGCCTCCGCGTCGCTGACCGACGACGAGCTGCTGCGCGCCCTGCGCGCCACCGGCCGCACGGTCATCCTCTCCACCGGCATGTCCACCCCGAAGCAGATCCGCCACGCGGTCGAGGTCCTCGGCTCGGACAACATCTTGATGTGCCACGCCACTTCGACCTACCCGGCGCAGGCCGAGGAGCTCAACCTCCGCGTCATCAACACCCTCCAGGCCGAGTACCCGAACGTGCCGATCGGCTACTCCGGTCACGAGACGGGCCTGCAGACCACCCTCGCCGCGGTCGCGCTGGGCGCCGCCTTCGTCGAGCGTCACATCACCCTGGACCGCGCGATGTGGGGTTCCGACCAGGCCGCCTCGGTCGAACCGCAGGGCCTGCAGCGCCTCGTGCGTGACATCCGTACCATCGAGGCCTCGCTCGGTGACGGTGTCAAGAAGGTCTACGACTCGGAGCTCGGCCCGATGAAGAAGCTGCGCCGCGTGCCGGGCGTCGTCGCCGAGGCGGAGATCGCCGCCGCCGCGGGCGAGCCGGTCTCGGTCTGATCCACACAGGGACGGTCATACATCGATGAGCCCCCGCGCCGGATCCGCCGGCCACCCCACGCTCGCGTTCGTCGAGAGCCCCGTACAGCTCCTGAACGTGCTGGAGTGGGCGCACGCCCATGCGCCCGGCGCGGAGCTCACCCTCGTCGTGCTGTCCCCGACCGACCCCATGACCCGCGGTCAGCTGCGCCGGATGGCGGAGCTGGCCCGCGAGGAGGGTCACCACGTCCGCTGGGAGGAGGCCCGGGGCGGCCCCGCGGCACCGTTCCAGACGATCGGCGGCCTCAGCGGCCTGCTCCGGCGGGCACCCCGGGTCGTCCTGGGCGACCCGTTCTCCCGCTACGTACAGCTGCTGCTGACCATCACCAAGGCCCGCGACCTCGTCGTCGTCGACGACGGCACCGCGACCATGGAGTTCGTCGCCCAACTCGCCCGCGGGGAGCGCCTGGTGCGCTGGCACCGCAAGGGTGGCCGGCCGGGCGCGCGGGACCTGCTCTTCGCCCCGGTGTCCTCCCGGGCCCGCCACCGCCTCACGCCGAGCGCGAAGAGACGGGTCGAGGTCTTCTCCTCCATGCCGATGGACGAGACGCCTCCCGGAGTGACGGTCACCGCCAACGACTTCTCCTGGACCCGCAGGCGGTTCGGGCCGCCCCGCATCACCCAGGGCGCCGACATGGTCGGCACCTCGCTGGTGGAGACCGGCGTGGTGGACGGTGAGCGCTACCTGGAGGCCGTCCAGCACCTCGCCAAGGCCCATGGCGCCACCCGGTACTTCGCGCACCGCCGCGAGAGCACCGAGAAGCTCCACCGGCTGGCCGCCGAGACGGGCCTGGAGATCGTCCGCCCCGACCTGCCGCTGGAACTGATCGCCCGCCGCGGCCCGATCGGCCGTACGATCCTCAGCTTCCCCTCGACGGTCGTCCACACCCTCCCGCTGGCCCTGGCTGGCACCGAGGTCCGCGTCGCCGTCTGCGACATCGACCCCGACTGGCTCACCGACAAAGCCTCTCCCCGAGCCCAGGGCTTCCTCTCGGGCGTCACGGGAACGGCGAAGGACGTCACGCGGTTGTCCTCGGTGACGGTGGTGGCCTGACGGGGAAGGCTTGAGGGGGCGGCCGACGGAGGCACCCTGACGGGGATCCTCCGGTCGACGGGCTCCGGGACGGCGTTGCCGGGAGTCTGGTCCGCGGGTCCCGGGACGGCTCGGCCGGGCTTCGGTCTGCGGGATCAGGCACCGTACTGGCGGGGGTCCGGTCCGCGGGTAGCGGGACGGCTCGGCCGGGGGTTCGGTCCGCGGGATCCGGCACCGTCCTGCCGGGGGTCTGGACCGTGGGGCCCGGCCCGTCCTGCCGGAGGTCCGATGCCACGGATCGGCGCCGCGGCCCTGCCCGGCGTCACGGCAGCCGGCAGGCGACCGGCCGGAGGGGTCGCGCCGACGGCTCGGCGGAGAGCCCCCGCGTCTCACCAACAGGCCTGATCCGGACGGCAGCCCGACCTCACGCGGCCCTGGCTCGTCCATCCGCGCTGATGAGCGCCGTGTCCTGCGGCCGGGTGGATCCGTCGGACAGCCGTCGGTCGTCCTCACCCGTCCTTGCGCGCCACCAGGAACGCCCGCGGGCGGGTCTCGGTGTCCTGGGGTTCCCGGACCATCCGGGTGACCGGGACGAGGTCCGCCTCGGCCAGCTGTTCCGTCACCGCGTCCGGGGTGCGCCAGTAGTAGTCGAGCGAGATGTCGTGGCCGAAGCGTTCGGCGAGGTGCAGGCGGCCGTCGTCGGTGCCGGTCTGGAAGCCGAGCAGGACGTGGCCGCCGGGGGCCAGGAGCCGGTGGAACTCGGTGAGGACCGTGGGCAACCGGTCGTCGGGGACGTGGATGATCGAGTAGAGCGCGACGATTCCGCCGAGGGTCTCGGAGGGCAGGTCCAGGGACGTCATCGACCCCACGTGGAAGCGCACCTCGGGGTGGGCCCGGCGGGCCAGCTCCACCATGCGGGGCGAGAGATCCACGCCGAAGACGGGGATGCCGAGCCGCTGCAGCCGGGCGGTGACATGGCCCGGTCCGCTGCCTATGTCGGCCACCGGCCCGCCGCCGGCCGCTCCCACCAGCTCCGCGAAGCCGGTGATCAGGGCTCTGTCCAGGGTGTGGATGCCCAGCCAGTCCGAGAACCGCTCGGTGTAGGCGTCGGCGATCGTGTCGTACGAGGTCCGGGTGGTCTGCAGGAAATCCGCGGTTTCTGGGCTCACGTGCCCGCACCCTAGTGTGGCCCGGACGCGCCCGTCCGCCGGTTCATCGGGGCGGCATCCGCCGTTCTCCCGACGGAGTCTCCCGCCACGGTTGTGCGACAGTGCGGTCCCGACAGGTGAACAGAACCGCCGGGTGCGTGCCGAGCGTGGTATCCGTTGAAGGAGTGACTCTCCGTGGATCTCATGATCCGCCCGACCGAAAAGCGGGCGAGTTTACCCATCCGAACCGATACATATGCGTCGGGCGACCAGATTTTCTTCCCCTAACGGGTTGAACTTTTGTTGATCGAGGGTCAGTTGGTCCCTCCGGCGTCCTACCCTTCAGAGGGTGAAGCAACTTATGTCACTGGAGTCCGAGGCCGATCTGCCCGGGGAAGCCCTGCTTCCCGGCACGCTGCCCGCCGCCCTGCGTGCCGAACTCGTCGCCTTCCGCCGCGACTTGCACATGCATCCCGAGCTGGGCAACCAGGAGTTCCGCACGACCGCGGCGATCAAGGCACGCCTTGAACAGGCGGGGCTGAAGCCGCGCGTGCTCGCCATCGGGACCGGGCTCATCTGTGACATCGGTGAGTGGGACGGCGGGCGGCCCATGCTCGCCCTGCGCGCCGACATCGACGCGCTGCCGATCCCGGACACGAAGAGTGAGTGCGCGTACCGCTCCACCGTGCCGGGCCGTGCGCACGCCTGCGGTCACGACGTCCACACCACCGTGGTCCTCGGCGCCGGCCTCGTCCTCGCCGAGCTGCACAAGCAGGGGCTGCTGCCGCGGCCCGTGCGGCTGCTGTTCCAGCCCGCCGAGGAGGTGTTGCCCGGTGGCGCCGCCGACGCCATCGAGTGCGGGGTGCTGGACGGGGTGGGGCGGATCGTCGCCGTGCACTGCGACCCCAAGGTGGACGCCGGGCGGATCGGACTGCGGCACGGTGCCATCACCTCCGCCTGCGACCGCCTGGAGGTCTCCCTCGACGGACCCGGCGGCCACACCGCCCGCCCGCACCTGACCACCGACCTGGTCACCGCCGCCGCCCGGGTCGCCACCGACGTGCCCGCCCTGGTCGGCCGGCGCGTGGACAGCCGTAGCGGACTCGCGGTCACCTGGGGACGGATCGAGACCGGGCACGCGCCCAACGTCATCCCGCAGCACGCCGAGCTCTCCGGCACCGTGCGCTGCCTGGACCTGGAGACCTGGCGGCAGGCGCCCGACATCGTGGTCGCCGCGATCGACGAGATCGCCAACCTGCACCGCGCCAAGTCGGAGATCACCTACGTCCGAGGCGTCCCCCCGGTCGTCAACGACCCGGTCGTCACCGACCTGCTGCGCGACGCCATGACGGCCCGCCTGGGAGCGGACGCCGTCGAGTCCACCGAGCAGAGCCTGGGCGGCGAGGACTTCTCCTGGTACCTGGAGCACGTGCCCGGCGCCATGGCCCGGCTCGGCGTCCGCACCCCGGGGGAGCGGACCGTGCGCGATCTGCACCAGGGCGACTTCGACGCCGACGAGTCCGCGATCACCGTGGGCGTGGAGATGTTCACCGCCGCCGCGCTGCTGGACGCCGCGGAGTAGTCGCTGGGCGCGCGACAGCCCCACGAGGGCTGTTGCGCCGTCCGGCGCAACACGGTTGTAAGCCAATCGTGCACCGTTCGAAATCGACCCGTGTCAGAGGGTCGGAGCCCGAGTTCAGACGCCGTTTGCCTCGAATCGATAACGGCTTTGGAGTAGGTCTTTTTCTGACATCTACGCGCGTTACGATGCCGCGAAGCCGACGCCGCATGGGCGTGCAGGCCTGAGCACTGGCATGGTGCTCACATCCAGCGCCGATATGGCGCTCAGGTCAGGTGAAGGAGCCTTCCCGTGCGCCGGGTAGCCAAGCTTTCCGCTGCGGTCGCCGCTTCCGCAGCTCTCGCACTGACTGCCACAGCCTGTGGCAGTACCTCCTCCGACAGTGACACCTCGTCGTCCGCCTCCTCCGGTGGCGGCAAGGGCATCAAGATCGGCCTCGCCTACGACGTCGGCGGCCGTGGTGACCGTTCCTTCAACGACTCCGCCGCGCGCGGTGCCGACAAGGCCGCGAAGGAGTTCGGCGGTTCCATCAAGGAACTGACCGCCAAGAGCTCCGACACGGAGGCCGACCGCGAGCAGCGCCTGACCGACCTGGCGGACGCCGGCTACAACCCGATCGTGGCCGTCGGCTTCTCCTACGCCACCTCGGTCGACAAGGTCGCCGCCAAGTACCCGAAGGTCAACTTCGGCCTGATCGACTCGGTCGCCACGGCGAAGAACGTCGACAGCATCACGTTCACGGAGGAGCAGGGCTCCTACCTGGCGGGTGTCGCGGCGGCGCTGAAGACCAAGAAGGACCACGTCGGCTTCATCGGCGGTGTGGACACCCCGCTGATCAAGAAGTTCGCGGCCGGTTACGTCCAGGGCGTCAAGGACACGAACTCCAAGGTCAAGGTCGACGTCCAGTACCTGACCCACGGCTCCGACCTGTCCGGCTTCGCCAGCCCGGACAAGGGCAAGGAGGCCGCGTCCGGCCAGCTCGACAACGGCGCCGACGTGATCTACGCCGCGGCCGGCTCCTCCGGCAACGGCTCGATCGAGGCCGTCTCCGCGGTCAAGGGTGCCTGGGCCATCGGCGTGGACTCCGACCAGTACAACATCCCGGGTCTGTCGAAGTACAAGAACTCGATCCTGACCTCGATGGTCAAGAACGTCGACGTCGGCGTGTACGACTTCGTCAAGTCCGTGCACGACGGCAAGCCGCTGACCGGCAACCAGGTCTACTCGCTGGAAAAGGGCGGTGTCGGCCTGGCCACCAGCGGTGGCTTCATCGACGACATCAAGACCCAGCTGGACGCCGCGAAGGCGAAGATCGTCGACGGCTCCGTCAAGGTCAAGACCAGCTGACCTGACGGTTCCCGCCGGAACCCTGGCTCGGCGAGGGGTCTCGACAACCCCTCGTCGAGCCATAACAATGTGTCAACTCTACGCGTGTAGCTTGGAGTTGCCGCGCTAGCGTCGCCGACGCCTGCCCTCCCCTACGCAGCCCCTTTCCCCATCAGGAGAGTGCGCCATCAACGCGTCCAGCCCTCCCGCTGCCGTCGAACTGCGCGGCATCACCAAGCGATTCCCCGGTGTCGTGGCCAACAAGGACATCGACATCACCGTCCGCACCGGCACCGTGCACGCCCTGTGCGGTGAGAACGGTGCCGGCAAGTCCACCCTGATGAAGATCCTCTACGGCATGCAGCAGCCGGACGAGGGCACCATCACCGTGGGCGGCGAGACGGTCACCTTCAACAATCCGGCCGATGCCATCGCCCGCGGCATCGGCATGGTCCACCAGCACTTCATGCTGGCCGACAACCTCACCGTCCTGGAGAACGTGGTCCTGGGCGCGGAGAAGCTCCACGGCATCGGCTCCGGGGCCCGTACGAAGATCAAGGAGATCTCCGACGCGTACGGCCTGAACGTGCGACCGGACGTCCTGCTCGAAGAGCTCGGGGTCGCCGACCGGCAGCGCGTGGAGATCCTCAAGGTCCTCTACCGCGGCGCCAAGACGCTCATCCTCGACGAGCCCACCGCCGTCCTCGTGCCGCAGGAGGTCGAGGCGCTCTTCGACAACCTGCGCGAGCTCAAGGCCGAGGGCCTCACCGTCATCTTCATCTCGCACAAGCTGGGCGAAGTGCTGTCCGTGGCCGACGAGATCACCGTCATCCGCCGCGGCACCACCGTCGGCACGGTCGAGCCGGCCGGCACCACGCCCAAGCAGCTCGCCGAGCTGATGGTCGGCAGCGAACTGCCCACGCCGGAGACCGAGGAGTCCACGGTCACCGACGTCCCGCTGCTGAAGGTCGACAAGCTCAACCTGAGCCAGACCGACCTCGACGGTGTCGAGCGCGTCATCCTCGACGCCGTCTCCTTCACCATCCACCAGGGTGAAGTCCTCGGCATCGCCGGCGTGGAGGGCAACGGCCAGTCCGAGCTGGTCGAGGCGATCATGGGCATCCGCGACCCGGACGCCGGTGTCATCACCCTCGGCGACACCGACATCTCGCACGCGCCCACCCGCCGGCGCCGCGAGGCCGGCATCGGTTACATCCCCGAGGACCGCCACCGCCACGGCCTCCTCCTGGAAGCCCCGCTGTGGGAGAACCGCATCCTCGGCCACGTCACCGAACGCCCCAACTCCCACGGCCAGTTGCTCGACATCAAGGGCGCCCGCGCCGACACCGGCCGCATCATCGAGGCGTACGACGTCCGCACCCCCGGCATCGACGTGACGGCCGCCTCGCTGTCCGGCGGCAACCAGCAGAAGCTGATCGTCGGCCGCGAGATGAGCCACTCGCCCAAGCTGCTCATCGCCGCCCACCCCACCCGCGGTGTGGACGTCGGCGCGCAGGCCGCGATCTGGGACCACATCCGCGAGGCCCGCCGCGAGGGCCTGGCCGTGCTGCTGATCTCGGCCGACCTGGACGAGCTCATCGGCCTCTCCGACACCCTGCGCGTGATGTACCGCGGCCGGCTCGTCGCCGACGCCGACCCCGCCACCATCACCCCCGAGGAGCTGGGCTCCGCCATGACCGGTGCGGCCAGCGGCCACCTGGAGCACACAGAGGCCTCCGGCCCGGAGCGCACAGAGGACGACGCCCGATGAAGAAGCTGACCCAACGCATCGACAAGGAGCGGCTGCTCCTCGGGATCGCGGCCCCGCTGCTCGCGATCGTCGCCGCGCTCGTCGTCACCGCCCTGGTGATCCTCGCCACCGGCAAGAACCCGGGCGCCGCCTTCAGCGACATGCTGACCTACGGCTCCGCGAGCGACAGCCAGGTCTACATCCTCAACAAGGCGACGACGTACTACCTGGCGGGTGTCTCGGTGGCCATCGGCTTCCGGATGAACCTGTTCAACATCGGCGTCGACGGCCAGTACCGCATCGCCGCGTTCTTCGCCGCCGTCCTCGGTGGCGCGCTGACCACGCCCGGCTGGATCTCCATCCCGCTGATCATCCTGTGCGCCATGGGCACCGGTGCCGTGTGGGCGGCCATCGCGGGCGTCCTCAAGGTGACCCGCGGCGTCAGCGAGGTCATCTCGACGATCATGCTGAACTCGATCGCCACCGCGATCATCGCCTTCCTGCTCCAGCCCGGAAAGCTCGCCGAGCTGCAGAGCGGCGGCACGGTCGTCTCCACCGACCCGCTGCCCTCCTCCTCGTACTTCTTCCAGATCAACACCGGTGCGGCGGGCGAGCTGTGGGGCTTCATCGTCATCGCCGTGCTCGTCGGCATCGCCTACTGGTTCGTGCTGGGCCGCACCCGCTTCGGCTTCGACCTGCGCACGGTCGGCCAGTCCGAGAGCGCGGCCGCAGCCAGCGGTGTCTCGGTGAAGAAGATGGTCGCCACCAGCATGGTGATCTCGGGCGCGGTGGCCGGTCTGATCGGCATGCCGACCCTGCTCAACGACAGCCACCAGTTCAGCAACGACTTCCCGGTCGGCATCGGCTTCACCGGCATCGCCATCGCGCTGCTCGGCCGCAACCACCCGGTCGGCATCGCGCTGGGCGCACTGCTGTGGGGCTTCCTGGAACGCACCACCAACCACCTTGAGTTCGAGGGCTACGACAAGGAGATCCTCGGCGTGATCCAGGGCGTCATCGTCCTGTGCGTCGTCATCGCCTACGAGATCGTGCGCCGCTACGGCCTCAAGCGCCAGCAGCAGCGGGTCGGCGCGGAGCTCGCCGCCCAGGCCGCCGCCCCGACCGAGAAGCAGGAGGTGGCGCGATGACTGCCACGATGACCGACACGCCGCCCCCCGCGGCACCCAAGGCGGCCACCGGACGCACCCGGTCGAGCCGGTCGCTCGGCCAGATCCTCATGATCGTCGCGGGCGCGCTGCTGCTCGTCGCCGCGGTCCGCGTCATCACCGGCGCCGACCAGCTCACCTCCGAGGGCCAGGTCAGCGCGGCGCTGGCGCTGGCCGTACCGATCGGCCTGGCCGGTCTCGCCGGTCTGTGGTCGGAGCGGGCCGGCGTGGTCAACATCGGCCTCGAAGGCATGATGATCCTCGGCACCTTCGGCGCCGGCTGGATCGGCTGGCAGTCCAACCCCTGGCTCGGCCTGCTGTGCGGCATCGGCTTCGGTGTCCTCGGCGGCCTGGTGCACGCCGTCGCGACCGTCACCTTCGGCGTCGACCACATCGTCTCCGGTGTCGCGGTCAACCTGCTCGCGCTCGGCGCCACCCAGTACCTCGCCAAGATCTTCTTCTCGGACGGCAAGGCGGCCGACGCGGGCGGCAACCCCAAGCAGTCCCCGCCCGTCGACTCGCTGCCCAACATCGACGTACCCGGTCTCTCGGACGCGCTCAGCTCGGTCGAGAAGCACCACTGGTTCCTGATCTCCGACCTCGCCGGCATCCTCGGCGGCCTGGTCAGCGACCTGTCGGTGGTGACGGTCTTCGCCGCGCTCCTGTTCGTCGGCAGCTGGTGGCTGCTGTGGCGGACCGCGTTCGGTCTGCGGCTGCGCTCCTGTGGCGAGAACCCGATCGCCGCGGAGTCCCTCGGCGTCAACGTCTACAAGTACAAGTACGTCGCCGTCGCCGTCTCCGGCGGCCTCGCCGGTCTCGGCGGCGCCTTCCTCGCGCTGGTCACCTCGCACACCTACCTGGAGAACCAGACCGGCGGGCGCGGTTACATCGGTCTCGCGGCGATGATCTTCGGCAACTGGCGGCCGGGTGGACTCGCCATGGGCGCGGGCCTGTTCGGCTTCTCCGACGCGCTCCAGCTGCGCAACGGCGGCGAGACCGTCCACGCGCTGCTCCTGCTCCTGGTGGTCCTGCTCGCCGTGCTGGCCGGCTGGAAGCTGTACAAGAAGGCGATGATCCAGGGCGCCGTCAGCGCCGTCATGGCCGTGGCGGTCCTCGTCTGGTACCTCACCACCGACGAGGTCCCCAGCGACTTCGTGGGCGCCACCCCGTACGTGGTCACCCTGCTGGTGCTGTCGCTGTCCGCGCAGCGCCTGCGGATGCCCAAGGCGGACGGCATGCGCTACCGCAAGGGCCAGGGCAAGTGACCACGCGGCCGGACGTCGACTGGGACGGACTGCGGGAGGTGGCCCGCGAGGCCATGTCCCACGCCTACGCCCCCTATTCGGGCTACCCGGTCGGCGTCGCCGCGCTGGTCGACGACGGCCGTACGGTCTCGGGCTGCAACGTCGAGAACGCCTCGTACGGTCTTGGCCTGTGCGCCGAGTGCGGGCTCGTCTCGGAGCTGCAGCGCACCGGCGGCGGCCGGCTGACGCACTTCACCTGCGTCGACGGGCGGGGCGAGATCCTCGTCCCGTGCGGCCGCTGCCGCCAGCTGCTGTACGAGTTCGGCGGCCCGGACCTGCTCCTGGAGACCCCGGCGGGGATCCTGCCGCTGTCCCAGATGCTGCCGCAGGCCTTCGGCCCGGACCACCTCACCAAGTAACACCCGTGCGGCCCCGCTGAGTTGGCGCCATCGCTCAGGGGGCCGCACGGCTGCTGGAACCCTCGGAAGGAACCAAGCCATGGCCATGGACGCCGTCTCCGTCATCCGCGCCAAGCGGGACCGCGGTGAGCTCAGCGACGCACAGATCGACTGGGTCATCGACGCGTACACCCGCGGGGAGGTCGCCGACGAGCAGATGTCCGCGCTCGCGATGGCCATCCTGCTCAACGGCATGAACCGGCGCGAGATCGCCCGCTGGACCGCCGCGATGATCGCCTCCGGCGAGCGCATGGACTTCTCCGCGCTGTCCCGCCCGACGGCCGACAAGCACTCCACGGGCGGTGTCGGCGACAAGATCACCCTCCCGCTGGCCCCGCTGGTGGCGGCCTGCGGCGCGGCCGTCCCGCAGCTGTCGGGCCGGGGCCTTGGCCACACCGGCGGCACCCTGGACAAGCTGGAGTCGATCCCCGGCTGGCGCGCCCTCCTGTCGAACGAGGAGATGCTGTCCGTCCTCGACGGGACCGGCGCGGTGATCTGCGCGGCGGGCGACGGCCTGGCCCCGGCCGACAAGAAGCTGTACGCGCTGCGGGACGTCACCGGCACGGTCGAGGCGATCCCGCTGATCGCCTCCTCGATCATGTCGAAGAAGATCGCGGAGGGCACCGGCTCGCTGGTCCTGGACGTGAAGGTGGGCACGGGCGCCTTCATGAAGACGATCGAGGACGCGCGCGAGCTGGCGTCGACGATGGTCGGCCTCGGCACCGACCACGGAGTGAAGACGGTCGCGCTCCTCACCGACATGTCCACCCCGCTCGGCCTGACGGCCGGCAACGCCCTCGAAGTTCGGGAATCCGTCGAGGTGTTGGCCGGCGGCGGCCCCGCGGACGTCGTCGAGCTGACCCTCGCCCTCGCCCGCGAGATGCTGGACGCGGCCGGCGTGAGGGACGCGGACCCGGCCAAGGCCCTGGCCGACGGTTCGGCGATGGACGTCTGGCGCCGCATGATCGCGGCCCAGGGCGGCGACCCGGACGCGACCCTGCCCACCTCCGAGGAACAGCACGTCATCAAGGCCCCGACCTCCGGTGTCCTGACCCGCCTGGACGCGTACGACATCGGCATCGCCGCCTGGCGCCTGGGCGCGGGGCGCGCCCGCAAGGAGGACCCGGTGCAGGCCGCCGCGGGCGTCGAACTGCACGCCAAGCCCGGCGACGAGGTCACCGAGGGCCAGCCCCTGCTGACCCTGCACACGGACACCCCCGAGCGCTTCGAGTACGCGGTCGAGGCGGTGCTCGGCTCCTACGACATCGAGGCGCCGGGCACGGCCTTCACGGCGTCGCCGGTGGTGCTGGAGCGCATCGCCTGACAGGAGGGCAGGGGACCTCAGGGGCCGGTCCTTCGGGGCCGGCCCCTTCGCGCGCGGTCGGCTCCTTGATCCCGGCCGCAGGGCACGCCTCCTGAGCGCATGCCGTCGGCGGACAGGCGGACACACCACGTGGGCGCGCGGCCCGCGATGAGTTCCGACCGTCCGGCCGGTCTACCGCTCGTGGACGCCATGACACCCGCCGTACTCGTGCTGCCCGGCCCCGTCACCCGTGACGAGGTGGCCGGGCTGTGCGACGGCGTGCGCGCGCGGCTGGAGGCCACCGGGGCGGGCGTCGTCGTGGTGGACGTCGCCGCGCTCGGGCCGCCGGGGCTCGGGGCGGTGGATCTGCTCGCGCGGCTCGAACTGGCCGCCCGGCGGGCCGGGGGCCGGATCAGGCTGCGCGAGCCCGATCCGGCGCTACACGCCCTCCTCGGTCTGGTCGGGCTCCGCTTCGAGATGGAGGGGCAGGTCGAAGAGCGGGAACCACCGCTTGGTGTCGAGGAAGAAGTGGAACCCGGTGAGCCGGCCGTCTGAGATCTCCAGGACCTGGACCGCCCAGGGGCTGTAGCCGCCCGCCTCCGGGTCCGGCTTGTACTGGGCGAACCCGGGCAGTCCGTTGACCTGCACCGGAATCAGGCGCGAGCCCTCGCAGGCGGCGCCCAGCGTGGTCATGAAGCCGGTGATGTCGTCGTGGCCCGTCAGCCACAGGTCGAACGGCGGCATCGTCATGACCGCGTCCTCGTGCAGCAGCGCGGTCAGCGCCGTCATGTCGTACCCCTCGAACGCCTTCACATAGCGCTCCAGGAGTTTCTGCTGCTCCTCGTCCAGCGGGTCCGAGACGGCCGCGCCGGCCGCCTTGTCCTCCCGCTCCGCCAAAGTGGCCCGGGCCCGCTGCAGCGCGCTGTTGACCGACGCGACGGACGTGTCGAGCAGCTCGGCGACCTCGCTCGCCCGCCAGGCCAGCACCTCGCGCAGGATGAGCACCGCGCGCTGCTTGGCCGGCAGTTGCTGCAGGGCCGCCATGAAGGCGAGCCGCACGGACTCCTTGGCCACCGCGGCCTCCGCCGGGTCCTCGGGCGTGGGCAGCACGCGCGCGTCCGGCATGGGCTCCAGCCAGGTGTTGTCCGGGCGGGGGGAGAGCGCGGCCTGGGCGAGCGGGGTGGATTCGCTCAGGTCCATCGGACGGGCGCGCTTGTTGCCCGCGTTCAGCATGTCCAGGCAGACGTTCGTCGCGATGCGGTAGAGCCAGGAGCGCAGGCTGGAGCGGCCCTCGAACTTCTCGTAGCTGCGCCAGGCGCGGACCATCGTGTCCTGCACCGCGTCCTCGGCCTCGAAGGAGGAGCCGAGCATGCGATAGCAGTACCCCGTCAGCTCCGTGCGGTGTTTCTCCAGCCGGACGTCCAGGTCCGTCGTCGTCGCCGTACCGTCGCTCATCGTCCACCCACCCCTGTGGTGTTTCTGTCGCGCTTGTGTGCGCCCAGCACTTCGGAAGCTACCGCAGGGCACTGACAATGGCCCCTGGAGTGAACAAAGGGGCAGGTCAGAGGTGGGGAGGAGGACCGGCGTCAGGCGGTCACGGGGCGTGCGGCCAGCCGCGCCGCCCGGGTCCCGAGGAGGGTGATCATCACGACTCCGGCCACCGCGAGCAGTCCGACGCCGACCGTCCCGGCCCAGCCGCCGGCGTGGAAGGCGAGCGCGCCCACCGTGCTGCCCGCGCTGGAGCCGATGTAGTACGCCGACTGGTACAGCGCCGAGGCCTGGGCGCGGCCTGTCGTGGCCGTCCTGCTGACCGCGGAGGAGGCGCACGCGTGCCCGGCGAAGAAGCCCGCGGTGATCAGCACCAGGCCCAGCAGGACCAGCGGGAGCGAGGGCGCCAGGGAGAGCAGCAGCCCGGAGGCCGTCGTACCGGCCGCCAGATACAGCGCCCCACGGCGGCCCAGTCGGCCCACCAGGCGTCCCGCCGTGGACGCCGACACCGTGCCGACCAGGTAGACCAGGAAGATCGAGCCGATGACGCCCTGCGGGAGCGAGAACGGCGCCTCGGTGAGGCGGTACCCGATCACCGTGTAGACACCGCCGAAGACGGTCATGAACAGGGCGCCGATCGCGTACAGCCGGCGCAGCAGCGGGTCGGCGAGGTGGTCGCGGACCGTGCGGGCCACCGCCCGGGGGCGCAGCGAGCCCGGCGTGAAGTGCGTGGGCGCCGGCAGCAGCAGCCGGAAGGCCACCGCGCAGGCCACCGCGATCGCGCCGATGACACCGACGGCCACCCGCCAGCCCCACTCCTGCGCGACCCACCCGGTGATCACCCGGCCGCTCATCCCGCCGACGCTGTTGCCCGCGACGAACAGTCCGATCGCCGTGACCAGCGCCTGGGGCCGGACCTCCTCGGCCAGATACGCCGTCGCGGATGCGGGCAGCCCGGCCAGCGCGGCACCCTGAAGGAACCGCAGCGCCACCAGCGGGCCCAGCGAGGGCGCGAACGGCACCAGGACACCCAGGCCCACCGCGACCATCAGGGACGCGGTCATGACCGTACGACGTCCGAATCGCTCCGACAGCGCGCTCATCGGCAGCACGAACAGCGCGAGTCCGCCGGTCGCCGCCGCCACCGTCCAGCTCGCGTCGCTCGCCGCCACCCCGAACCCGCCGGAGATCAGCGGCAGCAGAGCCTGCGTGGAGTACAGCAGCGCGAAGGTCGCGACGCCCGCGAGGAAGAGGGCGAAGCTCATCCGGCGGTAGCCGGGGCCGCCCGGGGTCAGCCGGGAGTCGGAGGCGGGGACGGGGGAGAGGGCATCCGTGGGAGCGGACACCTCGGTACTGGCAGGCATGCCTCGAAGCTACGTACGCTCCCGCTCATCCGTCCAATGCACGGAATCGTCATAATCGTTCCCATGGAGCATCAGCAGAGGTCACAGGCTCATCTGTCACCGTCCGGTGACACAGAAGACATCGTCGCGCTGCTCGCGCCCCGCCTCGCGTACTTCGCCGGTGTCGCCCGCACCGAGCACGTCACGCGGGCCGCACAGGAGATGCGGGTCCCGCAGTCCACCCTCTCCCGGGCGATGGTCCGCCTCGAACAGGACCTGGGCGTCGACCTGTTCGCCCGCAGAGGCCGCACGGTGTCGTTGACCCCCGCCGGGCGCACCTTCCTCACCTCCGTCGAACGGGCCCTCGCCGAGATCGAGAAGGCCGCCGACGAGGTCCGCGCCGACGCGGACCCGACCACCGGCAAGGTCGCGTTCGGCTTCCTGCACACCATGGGCTCCGAGACGGTCCCCGGGCTGATCCGCGCCTTCCGCGCCGACCATCCCCGGGTCCGCTTCACCCTCGTCCAGACCTACGGCGAGGCGATGCTGGAGAAGCTCCGGGCCGGTGAACTGGACCTCTGTCTGACCTCCCCGGTCCCCGACGCCCCCGGCCTGGTGGCCCGCCGCCTGGACGAACAGAAACTCCGCCTGGTCGTCCCCGCCGACCACCCCTTGGCCACCCGCCGCCGCGTCCGCCTGTCGGAGGCCGCCGAGGAAACCTTCGTCACCCTGGAGCCCGGCTACGGCCTGCGGCGCATCACCGACGACCTCTGCAAGGAGGCGGGCTTCAAGCCGAGGGTCGCCTTCGAGGGCGAGGAGGCGGAGACGCTACGGGGTCTGGTGGCGGCGGGCCTGGGCGTGGCCCTGCTGCCGCCACCGGCCTTCCCCCGCCCGGGGGTTGCCGAACTGACGGTCACGTCTCCGAGGGCGGCGAGAGAGATCGGCGTGGCCTGGCTGGAGGGACATCCGGACACGCCACCAGTGGCCGCCTTCAAGAAGTTCCTCCTGTCGAGAAGGGGAAGTCTCCTGACCTGACCTGACCTGACCTGACCTGACCCGGTCCGACCGTCAGCGGCGCAACGATTTTCCGAACCCCGCGGCCAACGGCATCCGCAGCCCCAGAGGCGGCGGCGCCGCGAACGCGTCCTCCAGCGGCCGGGCGAAGGACGCCCTGAACAACGCCCCCCGCACGAAGTCCAGTGCCAACGCGTGCACTTCACTGCGGTACTGGTGCAACCCGTGTCCGTCGGCGTGCACTTCGAACCGGCACACGTCCCGGTTCGCCTTCTTCGCCCGCGAGGCGAGCCTGAACGACAGTTCGGGATCGGTGCGTTCGTCGTTCGTGCCGTGCACGATCAGCACCCGCCGGCCCACCAACTGCTTCACCGGTTCGGGCGAAGCCGCCACGTCGTCCTCCGGCAACCAGGGCGCGATCGCCAGCACCGAGTTGACGGCCTCGTGCCCGCCGGCCCGCAGCGCCGCCCGGCCGCCCATGTCGACGCCGAGGAGGCACACGGGCACGTCGCCGTAGCGTCGTACGACCTCGTCCGCCGCCCAGGTCGCGTCGCCCGCGAGATGCGCCTCGTTGCCGTTCCAGCCGCGGTAGCGGTAGTGGACGACGTGTGCGGCGAGGCCGTCGTCGCGGCCCGCGCGGGCCAGGCGGCGGCCCAACGCCCTTACGGAGGCGGTGGCGAGCATGGGGGACGGTCTGCGGGCGGACTCCTCGTGGCCGCCGGGGAGCAGCAGCACCACGCCGCTCACCGTCGTCGGCTCCGGGCCGAGTGCCCTCCCCAGCCGGGCCCGTCGCACCGGCGTCGTCGCTTGGTGTGCCATGACAGAACAGTGTCAGAAGGGTCGGTGCACACGAACCGTCCGCGCGGTCACCGTTACGTATCGACGGAGTTGTACACCGAGCGATCTACGCGCGTAGGAAGTAGAGTGCGGCAATGACGAGCCAGAGCACCGCGAACATCCCGACGCCGGACCAGATCCGCCGGGCGCCGAAGGTTCTGCTGCACGACCACCTCGACGGCGGCCTGCGTCCGGGCACCGTCGTCGACATCGCCCGGGAGACGGGATACGACCGGCTTCCCGAGGGCGACCCCGACAAACTCGGCCTGTGGTTCCGCGAGGCCGCCGACTCCGGTTCCCTGGAGCGGTACTTGGAGACCTTCTCGCACACCGTCGCCGTGATGCAGACCCGCGACGCGCTGGTGCGGGTGGCCCGCGAGTGCGCGGAGGACCTCGCCGAGGACGGGGTGGTGTACGCCGAGGTGCGGTACGCGCCCGAGCAGCACCTGGAGGGCGGCCTGACCCTCGAAGAGGTCGTCGAGGCCGTCAACGAGGGCTTCCGGGAAGGGGAGCGGCTGGCCCGGGAGAACGGTCACCGCATCCGGGTGGGCGCCCTGCTCACCGCCATGCGGCACGCGGCCCGCGCCCTGGAGATCGCCGAACTCGCCAACCGCTACCGGGACCTGGGGGTCGTCGGCTTCGACATCGCCGGCGCCGAGGCCGGCTTCCCGCCCACCCGGCACCTCGACGCCTTCGAGTACCTCAAGCGGGAGAACAACCACTTCACCATCCACGCCGGCGAGGCCTTCGGACTGCCGTCCATCTGGCAGGCCCTGCAGTGGTGCGGCGCCGACCGGCTCGGCCACGGGGTGCGCATCATCGACGACATCGAGGTCGCCGACGACGGCTCGGTGCGGCTGGGGCGGCTCGCCGCCTACGTACGGGACAAGCGGATCCCGTTGGAGCTGTGCCCCAGCTCCAACCTCCAGACCGGGGCCGCGGCCTCGTACGCCGAGCACCCGATCGGGCTGCTGCGCCGGCTGCACTTCCGGGCCACGGTGAACACCGACAACCGGCTCATGTCAGGCACCAGCATGAGCCGGGAATTCGAGCATCTTGTCGACGCGTTCGGTTACACGCTCGACGACATGCAGTGGTTCTCCGTCAATGCGATGAAATCAGCGTTCATTCCTTTCGATGAACGACTCGCGATGATCAATGACGTCGTGAAGCCCGGATATGCCGAGCTCAAGTCCGAATGGCTGTTCCAGTAGACCGCCTCCACCAGCGGGTATGCGGTCGATAAGGGGTGGCCGGGACGTATCGGCCCACTGGGAATGCGGACGGGTATTCACAATCCGTCCGCATTTCGATGTTTGCGGCGGGCGCCTTCGCATGTTTACGGTCGTGGACCGCTCACATCCCCGTAACCCCATTTCGAGGACGCATTTCATGAAGCAGTCTGCTGCCAAGACCCTCGGTGTCGCCGCGCTCGGTGCCGCCTTCGCCGCCACCGGCGCGGGTGCCGCGAACGCCGCCCCGGCGGTTCCGGACGCGAGCCAGGCGCTGGGCACCCTCACCCAGACGCTGCCCGCCGAGAACGTCGCCAAGGCGCTGCCGGGTGCCGGTGAGGCCCTCAGCCAGGCGCAGCCCGCGCTCGCGTCGGGTCTGTCCGCCGTGCAGCCGGCCGCCCAGAAGGTGCTCGCCGACGGCCCGACCGCGCCGGTCGCGGGGCTCCTCGGCGGTCTCCCGGTGGGCCAGACCGGCCTGCCCACGCACGGCCTGCCGCTGAACGGGATCCCGCTCGGCTGAACCGCCCTCGGACACACAGGTGGGGCGCACCCCTCGGACACGGGGTGCGCCCCATCGGCGTACACGGAAAGCGGGTCACCAGGCGGCGGTGCGGGCTGCCTTCTCCTCGGAGGGGAACAGGATCCACAGCGCGATGTAGAGCAGGAACTGCGGGCCCGGCAGCAGGCACGAGAGCACGAAGATCACGCGCATCGTGGTCGCGGAGGTGCCGAAGCGCCGCGCCAGCGCTGCGCACACTCCGCCGATCATGCGGCCGTTGGTGGGGCGGGCAATGGCGGACATGTGCGGCTCCTTCGTGAGCGTCGGTCGGGCGGCCGGTCGTGGCTGCCTCATCTGCCTTCAACGCTACGGAGAACCCGCGGATCCGGCGTCGCTCTACGGTGCGATGCCGACCCTGGGAATCGTCGGGGTCAGACCCTGAGCGGCTTCCTCCTGGAGGACGGCCGCGGGCGGCAGGCGATCCCCCCTGCGGCGGAGCCGGGCGCGGCCGGCCGGTACCACCGCGAGATGCGCGAGGGCCACGCCGACGGTGTTCAGGAACAGCGTGTCGACGTCGGCGACCCGGCCGGGCACACCGGTCTGCAGCAGAGTGATGCCGAGCGAGATGAGGGCACCGGCCGCGGCCGTGCGGACCAGGGACGACAGTGGCGCCGCGTACAGCCGCCCGTGCACCAGCGGGATCAGCACGCCGAGCGGGGCGAGCAGTCCGAGCCCCTCGGCGATGCGCCGGGCCGCCTCGGGCCAGCCCAGCGCCAGATCGGCGTGGATCCCGGCGAACGGGCGCAGATTGGCGGGCTGTACCCAGGGGACGTCCAGCGGGCGCAGCGTGAGCCAGGCGACGAACACGAGATGTGCGACGAGGAGAACACCTCCTGCCACACGGACGCGGATCTCGGCGCTGCCGCCGACGAAGCCTTGACGCTGCACGCCCCACAAGACGCGGCCCCCGGCGGGATCGGTTCCGGCTTACCCCCAGGTACCTGGATGAGGCCTGTGCCACACCCGTACGTCAGCCGCCCGTCACCTCGGCGGACGGCGGCTCCTGCGAGCCCGGGCGGGAGCGGACCTCGTCCGTGCACTCGTAGCGGCGCAGCGGATCGCGGCCCGGGCCGCCCAGGATGACCGAGCCGTCGCCCTCGGCCGCGGCGGAGTCGGAGAAGGTGCACACGATCTGGGCCAGCGCGTAGGAGGTGAGGTCGGCGGGCGCGCTGCTCAGGCGCAGCGTGTCCTCCGGGTCGCCGGCGTGCGGGCCGCCCACGCCGATGCCGCCGCGCACGTCCGTCGTGTACCCGGCCTCCCGCTCCGCGGACGACGGGGTCGCCGTCAGCTCGTCCAGCAGCCCCTGCGCCACCAGCACCCGCCGCTGCGAGTCGGCGGTGCCGTCCGGGACCCGCACCGTCCGGTCCACCGCGACCAGCGACGAGCCGCACAGCAGGAACACCTGCACCGGCAGCCCGCGCGAGGCCTGTGTCGAGATGTTCGGCTCGGCCAGCGAGCACTGCACCCGCGAGGGCGCCGCCCCGAAGTCCGTCGGGACCTCCGTGGAACGGATCCCGCACCCCGTCAGCAGCGCGGCCAGCACGGGCAGCGCCAGCAGCCGGCGCACCCCGAACGGGCGTGCCGCGGTGGGTCGTACGGTCATGAGGGCTCCCCCTGCTTCCCCTCGGCCTGCTCGGGGTCCTCCGTCAGCGCCGACACGTCCTGCGGCAGCCGCAGCGTGAACACCGCACCCCCGTCGGGGGAGTTGGCGGCGGTGATCTCGCCGCCGTGGATGTGCGCGTTCTCCAGGGCGATGGACAGGCCCAGGCCGCTGCCCTCGGAGCGGGGGCGGGAGGCGCTCGCCTTGTAGAAGCGGTCGAAGACGTGCGGCAGGACGTCCTCGGGGATGCCGGGCCCGTGGTCGCGCACCGCGATGACCACCTCGGCGCCCGTGCCGTCCTGGCCGCCCTTGGTCCCCGACTCCCGCACCGCGACCCGCACCGGGGAGCCGCCGTGCTTGAGCGCGTTGCCCACGAGGTTGGCCATGATGACGTCCAGCCGGCGCGGGTCGAGCCGGGCGTGGATGCCCCGCTCGGCGTCCAGGTCGACCGCGTCCAGCCAGGCGCGCGCGTCCAGGCACGCGGTGATCTGGTCGGCGACGTCCACGTCGTCCAGGACCAGGCGGGCGGTGCCGGCGTCGAAGCGGGTGACCTCCATGAGGTTCTCGACCAGGTCGTTGAGCCGCCGCGTCTCACTGACGACCAGCCGTACCGCGGGCTCGATCATCGGATCCATGGACCCGGACTCCGCCTCCAGCTCCTCCTCCAGGATCTCGGTGACGGCGGTGATCGCGGTGAGGGGCGTACGGAGTTCATGGCTCATGTCCGCGACGAACCGGCGGGACGCCTCGTCCCGTGCGGCCATGTCGTCGACGCGTTTCTCCAACGCCTCGGCCGCGTAGTTGAACGTCCGTGACAGATCCGCGAGTTCATCGGTCCCCGACACCCGCAGCCGGGTGTCGAGCCGGCCCTCGCCGAGCCGCCGGGCGGCCGTGCCCAGCCGCTGCACGGGCTTGAGCACGGTCGTCGCGGCGGCCTGCGCGAGCAGCGCCGAGCCGATGAGCGCGAGCCCGGTGGCGATACCCAGCGACCAGGCAAGGGAGTTGAGGTCTTTCGCCTCCGGCTCCAGGGACTTGAGCATGTAGCCGGTCGCGCCGCCGCCGATCACCTTGGTGCCGGCCACCAGGTACGGGGTGCCGTTCTGCACCACCCGCTGCCAGTAGAGGTGGTACGGGTACTTGTTGCCGGAGTCGACCTTCTGCTTCTTGTTCACCGCGGCGCGCAGCGAAGTCGGCACGTCCTGAAGGGAGAAGCCGTCCAGGGCACCCGAAGTGCCGTACAGGGCCTTGCCGTCGGCACCCCGCGCGACCAGCAGCACGCTGAAGCGCTGGCTGCTGCCCGACATCTGCCCCGCGGTGTGCTGGAGTTCGTCCTGCGAGGGGTCCGGCGGCAGCGAGCCCGCGCGGTTCTGCATCTCCTGCTGGAAGTCGCGCAGCACGGCGTCCTGGGTGCGGGTGAGCACCGCCTCGCGGTTGAGCCAGTACGCGATCCCGGACGCGGAGACCGCGGCCGTCAGCGCCACCAGGCCGAACACGACGACCAGGCGCAGCCGCAGACTGGTGAACCGCAGCCGGGACCAGACTCCCTTGCGATCCGCGGCCCAGCCGCGGATCCCCCCGTGCGCTTCGGTCACTGAGGCGAGTCCAGCCGGTAGCCGACACCACGCACCGTACGGATCAGGGTCGGGGACGACGGCACGTCCTCGACCTTGGCGCGCAGCCGCTGCACGCAGGCGTCCACAAGGCGCGAGTCACCCAGGTAGTCGTGCTCCCACACCAGCCGCAGCAACTGCTGCCGGGACAGCGCCTGTCCCGGCCGCCGGCTCAGTTCGAGCAGCAGCCGCAGCTCGGTCGGGGTGAGCTGGAGATCCTCGCCGTTCTTCGTCACGGTCATCGCCGCGCGGTCGATGACGAGGCTGCCGAAGGTCGCCGCGTCGTTCGACTCCCGCTCACCGCGCCGCAGCACGGCCCGGATCCGGGCGTCGAGAACCCGCCCCTGCACGGGTTTGACGACGTAGTCGTCGGCACCGGACTCAAGACCGACGACGATGTCGATGTCGTCGGAGCGCGCGGTCAGCAGAATGATCGGCAGCTGGTCCGTGCGCCGGATGCGCCGGCACACCTCGAACCCGTCGATGCCGGGCAGCATCACGTCCAGCACGATCAGGTCCGGACGCTGCTCGCGCAACAGCTTCAGGCCGTCCTCGCCGGTGGCAGCAGTGGCCACGCGGTGACCCTGGCGCGTCAGTGAGAGCTCCAGGGCCGTACGGATGGCGTCGTCGTCCTCGATCAGCAACAGGGAAGGCACGGGCCTCATTCTGGCCCATGCACGGCCGGGGTTTCGACACTTGTACAGGTACGGCCCCTAACGCCGCTCTCTGTGACCACGCTGTGCGATTCCGTAGCCGGACCCCTGTGACAGGTCTGTGACAGTCGGCGGACACGTCCATGAAGTGGCCCGGGCAAGCTTCTCGGCACAGGCAAGGAAACGCCGCGAGGCAGCACCGCCTGAGCAGGCCGAACACCGGAAGTCCACGACGGGGGGCGCGAGATGAACACGCTGCACAGCACAAGCGCAAGCGCGGTTGTCACGCGACTGCACGACGTCACCCGGGGTTCAGAGAAGTCCGGTGCCGTGAGCGGGCGGGGGTGCGCTCGCGGCACCGGGCGTCAGCACACCGGGTACATGACGGTGGTTGACGGTGTCACGGGGGAGACACACGGGGGAAGCGCGTACAGGGAGGGCACGGGGGAACGCCGTTCGCTGTCGGAGGCGGAGTTCACCGCCTACGTCCAGGAGCGTCGAGCCTCCCTGTACGCAACCGCCTACCACCTGACCGGCGACCGCTTCGAGGCCGAGGACCTGCTGCAGAGCGCGCTGTTCTCGACCTACCGGGCGTGGGACCGGATCAGCGACAAGGCCGCGGTCGGGGGCTACCTCCGCCGCACCATGACCAACCTGCACATCAGCGCGTGGCGCCGCCGCAAGCTGAACGAGTACCCGACCGAGGAACTGCCGGAGACGCCCGGCGACACGGACGCCATGCGCGGCACCGAACTGCGCGCCGTCCTGTGGCAGGCGCTCGCCCGGCTCCCCGAACTCCAGCGCACGATGCTGGTCCTCCGTTACTACGAGGGCCGCACCGACCCGGAGATCGCGGAGATCCTCGACATCAGTGTCGGCACGGTGAAGTCCAGCATCTGGCGGTCGCTCCGCCGGATGCGCGAGGACGAGGTCCTCAGCTTCGGCCGTGACGAGGAGGACGCCTTCGGGGAGCTCGTCGCCTGAGGGTTGGGGGGAAGCACGGGGGAAGCAAGTGGGGGAGCGGCAACCGAGGGGGCACCACTGGGGGGTGGTGAACGGTTGCCGGAACTCCAACGGGGGCCACGGGGGAACGGGGCCAACGGGGGAGCAGCACGGGGGAGCACCACGGGGGAACGGGGAAGCGGGACTGGAGGGCCGGGGGGTCCGTCCAGTCCCGCTTTTTCGTGCGTACGGGGTTCAGATCGTCGGTGTCGCCGCGGGCCGTCGGCCCACCGCGGCCTCGGCGAGCCGCGTCAGGGCCTCGTCCTTGTCACACGGAAAGGCACCCAGCGCGGTCTGCCGGCTGACGATCGACCGTTCCTGACGCATCAGCCGCCAGCCCCTGCGGAGCAGGAACGGCACCGACTTGCGGCCCTCGCGCAGATCCCGCAGGAAGCGGCGCCGGAAGGTGCGCATCGGACCACGGCTGAGGCACAGCGCGTCGGCCAGCAGCCCCAGTTCACGGCAGCGCCCCACGATCTCGGCGGCGAAGATTCCCTCCGCGACGAAGAGCGGCGTACGCCCGATGTCGACGGCGTCCTCGCCGGTGCGGGCGCTGAGCGAGATGTCGTACACGGGGACGTTCGTACGGCCCGTGCGGCACAGGTCGGCTATCGCGGCGACCGCGATGTCCGCGTCCCAGGACTCCGGGTGGTCCCAGTCGATGTCGGAACTCCCCGCCACCTGCGGCAGCGTCGGGTCGTTCCCTTCCTTGTAGAAGTCGTCGAGGCGCAGCACCGGCAGACCGGAACGGGCGGCGACGAGGGACTTGCCCGAGCCCGAGGGGCCGCAGAGCAGCACGACACGGGCGGAGGAAGGGACATGGATGCTCACGGGTCACCAGTTTGACGTATTCCGTACGCCCTGCCGACCCCGCGGGTCGTCTTTGGAGTGCGCATCACACCTCAACTACCCTTCGTGTCGACACGATTACCCCGCGCACCAGAAGGTGGCACCAGCGATGGCACGACACACGTCCTCCCCGAACCCGACCGCCCAGCGGGCCCTGGTCGCCCTCGCGACGGCAGGCGTGGCGCTCGGCGCCGGTGCCGCGAGTGCCGCCGCGGACACCGAGCCGGTACTGGACGTGGTGCGCACCCGTCCCACCTCCCTCGGCACGATCGACCCGCAGGCCGGCACGCAGGCCCTCACCGGCATGGTCGGCTACGTCACGGGACCGGTCGCCGACCTCAAGCCCAACCCCCTCGCGGGCACGGGTGTGGACCCCCTCGACAACGGCCTTGGCACCCAACTCGCCGACTTCAAGCCCCTGGCCACCCAGGCCCTCACCGGTCCGGTGGCCCAGGCTGAGTCGATCGGCAGCGTTCCGGTGGTGGGGCAGGTGGCGGGGCTGCTGCGCTGACGCGGGGACGAGGAGAGCCGCGCCGCCCCCGGATGGTGGGGCGGCGCGGCTCGGTCGTGGGGGCTCAGTACGACGAGCCCGAGGCGCCCAGGGCGCCGGTCGGGTGCCAGACCGTCTTCGTCTCCAGGAACGCCGTCATGCGGTCGAGGCCCGGAGCCGCCGACCAGTCGACTTCGTCCACAGGCTGTGGACGGAGAACGCGCTTGAGGTTGTCGGCCGCCGCGATCTCCAGCTCCTTCGCCAGGACGTCGTCGGCGCCCGCGAGGTCGATCGCGTTGACGTCCTGGTGTGCGGCCAGGGGCGTCGCGATCTCCGCCGTCCGGCCGGAGAGGACGTTGACGACACCGCCGGGGACGTCCGACGTCGCCAGCACCTCGCCCAGCGACAGGGCCGGGAACGGGGACTTCTCGCTGGCGATCACGACGGCCGTGTTGCCGGTCGCGATCACCGGGGCGAGCACCGACACCAGGCCCAGGAACGAGGAGTCCTGCGGGGCGAGGACCGTGACCACGCCCGTCGGCTCCGGGGACGACAGGTTGAAGTAGGGGCCCGCGACCGGGTTGCCGCCGCCGACCACCTGGGCGATCTTGTCGGTCCAGCCCGCGTACCAGACCCAGCGGTCGATCGTCGCGTCCACGAGCACGGCCGCCTTCGACTTCGACAGGCCCTCCGCGTCGGCGACTTCGCGCGTGAACTGCTCCCTGCGGCCCTCCAGCATCTCGGCCACGCGGTAGAGGACCTGGCCCCGGTTGTACGCCGTCGCGCCGGACCAGCCGCCGAACGCCTTGCGGGCGGCGACGACCGCGTCACGGGCGTCCTTGCGGGAGGACTGCGGCGCGTTCGCCAGCCACTTGCCCTTTGAGTCGGTCACCTCGTACACCCGGCCGCTCTCGGAACGCGGGAACTTCCCGCCGACGTACAGCTTGTAGGTCTTGAAGACGCTCAGCCGCTGCTGCTCGCTCTTATCGGACATCGAGGTACGCCTCCAGGCCGTGGCGACCGCCCTCGCGGCCGAAGCCCGACTCCTTGTACCCGCCGAACGGCGAGGTCGGGTCGAACTTGTTGAACGTGTTGGACCAGATGACACCGGCCCGGAGCTTGCTCGCGACCGCGAGGATCCGGGAGCCCTTCTCTGTCCAGATGCCCGCCGACAGGCCGTACTGGGTGTTGTTGGCCTTGGCGACGGCCTCGTCCGGGGTGCGGAAGGTGAGGACCGACAGGACCGGGCCGAAGATCTCGTCGCGGGCGATCGTGTGCGCCTGGGTGACGTTCGTGAAGAGCGTCGGGGCGAACCAGTAGCCGGAGGAGGGCAGTTCGCACTCCGGGGACCAGCGCTCGGCTCCCTCCGCGCTGCCCTGCTCGACGAGCGAGGTGATCCGGGCGAGCTGCTCGGCGGAGTTGATCGCGCCGATGTCCGTGTTCTTGTCCAGCGGGTCGCCGAGGCGGAGCGTGGAGAGCCTGCGCTTGAGCGAGTCCAACAGCTCGTCCTGGATGGACTCCTGGACCAGCAGCCGGCTGCCCGCGCAGCAGACCTGGCCCTGGTTGAAGAAGATGCCGGTGACGATCCCCTCCACCGCCTGGTCGATGGGGGCGTCGTCGAAGACGATGTTCGCGCCCTTGCCGCCGAGTTCGAGGGTGACCTTCTTGCGGGTGCCCGCGATGGTCCGCGCGATCTCCTTGCCGACGGCCGTGGAGCCGGTGAAGGCGACCTTGTTGACGTCCGGGTGCGCGACGAGCGCGGCGCCCGAATCCCCGTATCCCGGAAGGATGTTGACAACGCCTCTGGGCAGACCGGCCTGGCGGCAGATGTCCGCGAAGAACAACGCCGACAGGGGAGTGGTCTCGGCGGGCTTGAGGACCACCGTGTTGCCGGTGGCCAGCGCCGGGGCGATCTTCCACGCCAGCATCAGGAGCGGGAAGTTCCAGGGGATGACCTGGCCCGCGACGCCCAGCGGTCGCGGGTTCGCGCCGAAGCCCGCGTGGTCCAGCTTGTCGGCCCAGCCCGCGTAGTAGAAGAAGTGCGCGGCGACCAGGGGCAGGTCGGCGTCCCTCGTCTCCTTGATCGGCTTGCCGTTGTCCAGGGTCTCCAGGACGGCCAGTTCGCGGCTGCGCTCCTGGATGATCCGGGCGATGCGGAACAGGTACTTGGCGCGCTCGGAGCCCGGCAGCGCCGACCACTTCTCGAAGGCCTTGCGGGCGGCCTTCATCGCGCGGTCGACGTCCGCCTCGCCCGCCCGGGCGATCTCGGAGAGGACTTCCTCGGTGCTCGGGCTGACGGTCTTGAAGACCTTGCCGTCGGCCGCCTCGGTGAACTCGCCGTCGATGAACAGGCCGTAGGAGGGCGCGATGTCGACGACCGAGCGGGACTCGGGCGCCGGTGCGTAATCAAAGGTAGCCATGTCGGATCAGTCCACCGTCACGTAGTCGGGGCCGGAGTAGCGGCCGGTGGCCAGCTTCTGACGCTGCATCAGCAGGTCGTTCAGGAGCGAGGACGCGCCGAAGCGGAACCAGTGGTTGTCCAGCCAGTCCGCGCCCGCGGTCTCGTTGACCAGGACCAGGAACTTGATGGCGTCCTTGGAGGTCCGGATGCCACCGGCGGGCTTCACGCCGACCTGGACGCCGGTCTGCGCGCGGAAGTCGCGCACCGCCTCCAGCATCAACAGGGTGTTCGCGGGCGTCGCGTTGACGGCGACCTTGCCCGTCGAGGTCTTGATGAAGTCCGCGCCCGCCAGCATGCCGAGCCAGCTCGCGCGCCGGATGTTGTCGTACGTCGACAGCTCGCCGGTCTCGAAGATGACCTTGAGGCGGGCGGCGCCCGAGGCCTCCTTCACGGCGACGATCTCGTCGTACACCTTCATGTACTTGCCCGCGAGGAACGCCCCGCGGTCGATGACCATGTCGATCTCGTCGGCGCCCGCGGCGACCGCGTCGCGCACGTCGGCCAGCTTCACGTCGAGCGCGGCACGGCCGGCCGGGAAGGCGGTGGCGACCGAGGCGACCTTCACGGAGGAGCCGGCGACGGCCTCCTTGGCGACGGCCACCATGTCGGGATAGACACAGACGGCCGCGGTCGAGGGGCTCGTCCGGTCGGTCGGGTCGGGGCGCACCGCCTTGGCGCCGAGCGCCCGGACCTTGCCGGGGGTGTCCGCGCCTTCCAGCGTCGTCAGGTCGACCATCGAGATGGCGAGGTCGATGGCGTACGCCTTCGCGGTGGTCTTGATGGAACGGGTGCCGAGCGAGGCGGCACGCGCCTCCAGGCCGACCGCGTCGACGCCGGGCAGCCCGTGGAGGAAGCGGCGCAGCGTGCTGTCGGACGCGGTGACGTCGCCGAGAGCGGGTGCTGTGGGTGCAGTGGTGGGCATGGTCACCAGACGAGCATATCTACGCGCGTAGCGGCTGTACAGCCCCGGAGACCGAGCTCGGTCACGCCGCCCGGTGCAGTGCCCTCAGGGGCGCGGGGCTGCATTGATATGCGGCTCCGCCGCGTGAGCGCGACCAGCCACGACGCACCCGCAGACGCGAACGCAACAGGTCCCCAACGGCGAGGAGGCGAACCGCTGAGGCACAATCGGCAGCATGACGACCCCGCACCACGAGCCCCCCGCGCCGCAACCCCCGGCATCCGAGTCCAGGGACCGCATCTACCGATCACCCGCGGGGATCGCCGGTGGTGTGCTGCTGCTCGCCATCGTGGCCTGGCTCGGCCTTGACGCGATCTTCTCCGGCCACGGCCGCACGCCGTGGCTCGCGCTCGCCACGCTCATCCTCGTCGTGCCGCCGGTCGTCGCCTTCACGCTGCGTCCCGCGGTGTACGCCAACGCGGACCGGCTGCGCATCCGCAATCCGTTCCGGGTGATCGTGCTGCCCTGGGGGCAGGTCGCTTCCCTGCGCTCCGGTTTCTCGAACGAGGTCGTGGCGCAGTCCGGCACCAAGTACCAGCTGTGGTCCGTCCCCGTCTCCCTGCGAGCGCGGAAGAAGGCGTCCCGGCGGGAGTCCCGGGCGGCGGCGGACCAGGCCGCGGGGGGGAGCAGGCGGAGCCGCGGCGGTTTCGGCGGCGCCTTCGGGGGTGGCGGCGGGCTCGGTGGTGGCCTGAGTGGCGGGCTCTCGCGAGGTCAGGCCGTTCCGGACGGGCCGGTGCGGGCGGAGACCGACAAGGTCATGGACGAGCTGCGGGAGTTCATGGAGACGCGGGGGCAGGCCGAGACGGCTCAGGGCGAGGTGACCGTGCGCTGGGCGTACGAGGTCGCGGGGCCGACGCTGGCCGGGGCCGTGCTGCTGGTGATTCTGCTCGTGGTGGGCTGACGGTCCCGTCGGTCACGGCGCGCTGGGCCACACGAGGGCCATATAGGCCCCCCAGTACGCCGAACCGAGCACCGCCGCCGTCAGGGCCAGCACGCGGTACCGGCGTGACGCGCGGGCCAGATGCAGGGCGAGCGGCAGCAGCAACGGGAAGCCCGGCAGCAGGAAGCGGGCGCGTGGGAAGTAGACGCCTCCGCTGCACAGCACGATCACCAGAAGGACGCCGGTGAAGACAAGGAGCGGCAGCGGCTGGCGGTCCCCCACCGACAGCGCGTAGAGCACCACCGCCACGATCAGCGCGTAGGTCACCAGCACGAAGAACAGCTCGGGCGTGGAGTCGTACATCAGGTACTCGCGCATCCGGCGCAGCGTCTGGACCCCGCCGTCCACCTCGTTGTGCCACAGCCGCTGTACGGCGAAGTAGCCGTCCCAGCGGCCCAGGCGCAGCCCCACCCAGCCGACGTACCCGCACCAGCCGAGCGGGGCCAGGACGGCGGCGGCCAGCAGGCGCCGGTCGAAAGGGCGTCGGCGCAGCGCGAGCAGGGCCCAGACCGTGACCGCGGCGGCCACCGCGATGCCGGTCGGGCGGGTCAGGCCGGCGAGCGAGGACAACACCCCTGCCAGAAGCGGCCGTTCGGCCAGAACCGCGTACAGCGCCCAGGCCGCGAACGCCGTGAACAGCGACTCCGTGTACCCCATCCACTGCACCAGACCCACCGGCAGCGCGGCCCACAGCACGGTCAGCAGCACCCCGACCCGGCGCCCGTGCAGCCGGTCGCCCACCGCGAAGACACCCCACGCGGCGACGACCGAGGCGACCACGGCGATCCCCAGCCCGGTGGAGGCGCGGGAGCCCGGGGTCAGCACGGCGACGGCCTTCATCAGATACGGGTAGAGCGGGAAGAAGGCCAGGTTGTTGGCGTCCCGCGCGGTGCCCAGGACGTGCGCGTAGCCGTGGTCGGCGATGCCCAGATACCAGTCGGCGTCCCACTGGACCGCCAGGATCGGCCACACACCGTGGTGCTCGCGGTGGGCCCAGAGGGTGAGGACCAGCAAGCCGGTGAGGCGGACGGCGAGGTAGGCGAGGAGGGCGGGGGCCGCGCGGAGCAGTGCCGGCGGGGGAGCGGGCCTCGTCGAGACCGCGGGGGCGGTGGTCGCTCGGGGTGTCGGCCGGGTGGCGGTCGAGGACACGGCGGTGGCTCCAGGGCTGGCTCGGCGGTGCGTTCGCCGTCCACCGTTGCCGCCGCGCCCCGGCCGGGCACGGATCCCAGGTCAACGGACACAGGTAAATCACCCGATGGGGTGCTACGGACCCGTACATGGGCCAATGCAGAGGTTCAGTCCAGTCGCCACCACATCTACGAGCGCACCGACCCGGCGGCGAGAGCGTCTACGCCTTCCCCGTGGCCGACAGTTACGAGGGCCACGAGGACGAGGTCGGCCCGGTGCCGACGTACTGCACCGCCACGGCACTTCGCCCTGACGGTACGGGCGCCGGCGGCGACGGGCGCGGAGGTGGACCGCTTCACGGTCGAGTGGAAGGTCGACTGACCGACCGTAGAAGGAGAGTGACGGGGATTCAGATTCCGGCGGCGGCCGACAGATCCCGCTTGATCGCCGCCAGCAGGTCCGAGGCCGTGGCCCGCGCCGCCGGAAGATCCGCGTGTTCGGCCACCGGCACGACGACCTCCAGGTAGCACTTGAGCTTCGGCTCGGTGCCGCTCGGGCGGACGATCACGCGGGCCCCCTCCAGCGTGTACCGCAGCCCGTCGGTGGGCGGCAGCCTGTCCGTACCGCGGTTGAGGTCCTCGGACCGGGTGACGGCGAGCCCCGCCAGCTCGGTCGGGGGCCGCTCCCGCAGCCGCCGCATGGCAGCGGCGATCACGGACAGGTCCTCGACCCGCACCGCCAACTGGTCGGTGGCGTGCAGCCCGTGCTCGACGGCGAGGTCGTCGAGGAGGTCGAGGAGCGTCCGCCCCTCCTCCTTCAACTCCGAGGCCAGTTCGGTGACGAGAAGCGCGGCGGTGATGCCGTCCTTGTCGCGCACGCCGTCGGGGTCGACGCAGTACCCGAGGGCCTCTTCATAGCCGTAGCGCAACCCGTCCACCCGGGCGATCCACTTGAAGCCGGTGAGGGTCTCCTCGTACGGCAGCCCGGCCTTGTCGGCGATCCGCCCGAGCAGCGACGACGACACGATCGACTCGGCGAAGGTGCCCCGCGCCCCGCGCCGCACGAGATGCGCGGCGAGCAGCGCGCCGACCTCGTCCCCGCGCAGCATCCGCCACTCGCCGCTCTCCTTGACGGCGACGGCGCAGCGGTCGGCGTCGGGATCGTTGGCGATGATCAGGTCCGGATCGGTGGTACGGGCCCGCGCGAAGGCGAGGTCCATGGCGCCCGGCTCCTCCGGGTTGGGGAAGGAGACGGTCGGGAAGTCCGGGTCGGGCTCGGCCTGTTCGGCGACGAGCACGGGCCGCGGGAACCCGGCCCGGGCGAAGGCGGCCATCAGCACGTCCTTGCCGACGCCGTGCATGGCGGTGTAGACGGTGCGGGCGGTACGCGGGGACCCGGCCGCGAGCACGGCGTCCGTGCGGGCGAGGTAGGCGTCGAGAACGGACTCGTCGAGGATCTCCCAGCCGCTGTCGGGCCGGGGAACGTCGTCCAGACGCGCGACGGCGTCGATCTCGGCGGCGATCTCCGCATCCGCGGGCGGCACGATCTGGGAGCCGTCGCCGAGGTAGACCTTGTAGCCGTTGTCGCGCGGCGGGTTGTGGCTGGCGGTGACCTCGACACCGGCGACCGCGCCCAAGTGCCTTATGGCGTAGGCGAGTACGGGAGTGGGCAACGGCCTCGGCAGCACGGCTGCCCGCAGCCCCGCTCCCGTCATCACGGCGGCGGTGTCCCGGGCGAAGTCGGCGGACTTGTGCCGGGCGTCGTACCCGACGACGACGAGCCCGCCCGTCTTGCCCTTCCCCTTGAGGTAGGCGGCGAGGCCGGCGGCGGCCCGGATGACGACGGCCCGGTTCATGCGCATGGGCCCGGCCCCGAGCTCACCGCGCAGACCCGCGGTGCCGAACTGGAGGGTCCCGCTGAACCGCTCGCCGAGTTCGCCGACATCCCCGGCCTCGATGAGCTTGGCCAGCTCATCACGGGTCTCCGGGTCCGGGTCCTCGCCGAGCCAGGCCTGGGCCCGGGCGATGAGATCGTCGTGCACGGTCGCTCAACCTCTCGTTGTGAACTTCGGTGGGGGCTGGGCGTCTTCGACGCTGGTCCGTATCTTTCAGCCCGTCCGGCGTTTGAGGACGAGGCCCTTTCGGGGCCGAAGGGGGGTCCGGGGGCACAGCCCCCGGCAACGCGCCTAAAGCCGACCAAGCACCTGAGTGAGCAGCGACCCCATCCGAGTCGCGGAATCCCGACCCGCCTGCAGAACCTCCTCATGGTTCAGCGGCTCACCCGTCATCCCCGCGGCAAGGTTCGTCACCAGGGAAATACCCAGCACCTCAGCCCCCGCCTCACGCGCAGCAATCGCTTCGAGGACCGTCGACATGCCCACCAGATCCGCCCCGATCACCCGAGCCATCCGGATCTCCGCCGGAGTCTCGTAGTGCGGCCCGGGGAACTGCGCGTACACGCCCTCCTCCAGACTCGGGTCGATCTCCTTGCACAGCGCCCGCAGCCGCGGCGAGTACAGATCGGTGAGGTCGACGAAGTTCGCGCCGACGATCGGCGAGGTCGCCGTCAGATTGATGTGGTCGCTGATCAGCACCGGCTGGCCGGGCCGCATGCCCTCGCGGAGCCCCCCGCAGCCGTTGGTGAGGACGATCGTCTTGCTGCCGGCGGCCACCGCGGTCCGCACACCGTGCGCGACGGCGGCGACGCCACGGCCCTCGTAGTAGTGGGTACGGCCCAGGAAGACCAGGGCCCGCTTCGCGCCGATCTGGTACGAGCGGACCGTGCCGCCGTGTCCCTCCACCGCCGGCGGCGGGAAGCCGGGCAGCTCGGTGACCTGGAACTCGGCGTCGGGAGTGCCGAGGGCGTCCACGGCCGGAGCCCAGCCCGACCCCATCACAAGGGCGACGTCGTGGGTCTCGGCGCCCGTCAGTTCGCGCAGGCGAGTGGCGGCGGCGTCAGCGGCGGCGTGGGGGTCGCCCTGGATGTCGTCCGGAAGAAGAGATGCGTTCACGCGATGAGGGTAGCCGGTATCGGCCTACGCGCGTAGATGACAGAGCTCACGGGATTGCGATCGTTGTCTTGTCGTTTCCAACGAGACCTGTGAGAAGCGTATGAGTGAGAAGCTCTCAGCAGGGCCGCTTGCGCAGTTCCATCACGTAGTCGTGCGGCGCCCCCGCCGACTCCGCCGCGTCCGCCAGCTCCCCGAGATAGCGGGCCGACGGCAGTCCACCCTCGTAGCCGTTGAGCACGTACACCCACGAGGGCTCCTCGCCCTCCAGCGTGTGCACCCGCACCCGCATCCGGCGGTAGATGCCGAGGCCGACGCCCTCCCACCGGTCCATGGACTCCTCGTCCGGCGGCGCGATGTCGTACAACGCGACGAAGACCTGGCACAGCGGGTCCTCGACCAGCGTCGCGAGCGCGCCCTCCCAGCCCATGTGCTCGCCCCCGAAGGTCAGCCGCCACCCGTTCAGCCAGCCCGTGGCGCGCATGGGCGAGTGGGGGGCGCGGCGGGTCATCAGCCGCGCGTCGAGGTTGCCGGCGTACGCGGCGTAGAGCGACATGCGTCGAGGGTACGGCAGCCGACACACGCACCTCTCCGGTCCCACGGGCCCCCCGGGTCGCCCCGGGGCGGTGGCACCTTGAAGCGTGCGGGACAATGGGGTACGTGACTCGGATCGTGATCATCGGTGGTGGACCCGGCGGATACGAAGCTGCCCTGGTAGCGGCGCAGCTCGGCGCGGAGGTGACCGTCGTCGACTGCGACGGTCTGGGCGGGGCGTCGGTGCTGACCGACTGCGTGCCGTCGAAGACCCTCATCGCCACGGCGGAGGTGATGACGACCTTCGACTCCTCGTACGAAGAGCTCGGCATCATCGTCGCCGACGACACCCCGCCGCTGGAACAGGCGGCCCGGGTGGTCGGCGTCGACCTCGGCAAGGTGAACCGGCGTGTGAAGCGGCTCGCCCTCGCCCAGTCGCACGACATCACCGCCTCCGTCACCCGGGCCGGCGCCCGGGTCATGCGCGGCCGGGGCCGCCTTGAGGGCATGCAGGCCCTCGACGGTTCCCGCAAGGTCGTGGTCAGCACCGCCGACGGCAGCGAGGAGACCCTGACCGCCGACGCCGTGCTCATCGCGACCGGCGGCCACCCGCGCGAGCTGGACGACGCCCTGCCCGACGGCGAGCGCATCCTGAACTGGACCCAGGTCTACGACCTCACCGAGCTGCCCGAGGAACTCATCGTGGTCGGCTCCGGCGTCACCGGCGCCGAGTTCGCCGGCGCCTACCAGGCCCTCGGCTCCAAGGTGACCCTCGTCTCCTCCCGCGACCGCGTGCTGCCGGGCGAGGACCCGGACGCCGCCGCCGTCCTGGAGGACGTCTTCCGCCGCCGCGGCATGAACGTCATGGCCCGCTCCCGCGCCGCCGCCGCCAAGCGGGTCGGCGACCGGGTCGAGGTCACCCTCTCCGACGGCCGCGTCATCACCGGCTCCCACTGTCTGATGGCCGTCGGCGCCATCCCCAACAGCGCGGGCCTCGGTCTGGAGGAGGCCGGCGTGCGGGTGCGCGAGTCGGGCCACATCTGGACCGACAAGGTCTCCCGCACGACCGCTCCGGGCGTGTACGCGGCCGGTGACGTGACCGGCATCTTCGCGCTCGCCTCCGTGGCCGCCATGCAGGGCCGGATCGCCATGTACCACTTCCTCGGCGACGCGGTGGCCCCCCTCAACCTCAAGACGGTCTCCTCGAACGTCTTCACCGACCCAGAGATCGCCACCGTCGGCTACAGCCAGTCCGACGTCGACTCCGGCAAGATCGACGCCCGCGCGGTGAAGCTGCCGCTGCTGCGCAACCCGCGCGCCAAGATGCAGGGCATCCGGGACGGCTTCGTGAAGCTCTTCTGCCGCCCCGGCACCGGCATCGTGGTCGGCGGTGTCGTGGTCTCCCCGCGCGCCTCGGAACTGATCCATCCGATCTCGATCGCCGTCGACAACAATCTGACGGTCGAACAGATCGCGAACGCGTTCACCGTCTATCCGTCCCTTTCGGGGTCGATCGCCGAGGTGGCCCGACAGCTGCACACCCGGAAGGCCACCGGCGAGGCCTGACCGCCGAAACCGACTCCCCGCTGGTCACGGGGAGTTGTCGAGCATGCGTACGGCAGTCGGCGCGGGTAGGCCTTATACCACTCCCCGTGCTTGTGTGCGAACAACTTCTGCTATTCGGCGCAAACTGCTGAAAGCAGACGGTCGTCCGCGTTACTGTCAGTTTCGTGTTCGCTGCAGAACGTCGCCAATTGATCCTCGAAATGGTGCGAGCGAACGGGGCCGTGTCGCTCCGTGAACTCGCCCGCGTCGTCCAGACCTCCGAAGTGACCGTACGGCGGGACGTGCGCGCACTGGAGGCAGAAGGACTCCTCGACCGCCGGCATGGCGGTGCGGTACTGCCGGGCGGGTTCACGCGGGAGTCCGGCTTTCCGCAGAAATCACATCTCGCGACCGCCGAGAAGACGGCCATCGCCGATCTCGCCGCGGGCTTCGTCGAAGAGGGCGAGGCCATCGTGGTCGGAGCGGGTACCACCACGCAGGAACTGGCACGCCGGCTCGCCCGCGTGCCCGGACTGACCGTCGTCACCAACTCCCTTCTGGTGGCCCAGGCGTTGGCCCATGCCAACCGGGTCGAGGTCGTGATGACCGGCGGCACCCTGCGCGGCTCCAACTACGCCCTCGTGGGCAGCGGTGCCGAACAGTCCCTGCAGGGGCTGCGCGTCTCCCGTGCCTTCCTCTCCGGGAGCGGGCTCACCGCCGAGCGCGGGCTCTCCACGTCCAACATGCTGTCGGCGTCCGTCGACCGGGCGTTGGTGCAGGCCGCGGCGGAGGTCGTCGTGCTCGCCGATCACACGAAGCTCGGTTCGGACACGATGTTCCAGACGGTGCCTACGGATGTGATCACGCGGCTCGTGACCGATGAACCGCCGGCCCATGACGACCGGGCGGGGGCGGAGTTGCAGGCGCTGGCGGATCAGGGCGTGCAGATCGCTGTCGCGGGGGCGGGGGCCTCCGGCGGTGGGGCGGGGAGTGATGCGAGCCCCCCGCGGGGAGCTCGCCGAGATGTGGCTCTGCCGGGGCCTCGTCGGCAAGGAGCCGGGTTGAGGGCGGCCACGACGCTTGGTGAGACTTCGCCAGGTGCCGAGCGGGCGCGCGTTGCCGATTTGCGGCGGCGCTAGGTCGTATTGCGGCTGCGAGCCGGTGGGGGTTGTTCGCGCGATTCCCCGCGCCCCTGAGGGCGTTGCAGATCAGCTTGCTTTCAGGCCCCGTAGCGTCAGAGTCAGCAAGCGGTCCGCCACATCCGGATCCGCCGGAGACTCCTCCGCTGCCAATGCGATGGCGTGGGTCAGTTGGAGGAGGTCTGTGATCGTGACGTCTTCTCGGACTGTGCCCGCTTGCTGAGCTCGGGTCAGAAGTGCGGCGCCCGCCTGCTGGATGGGGTCGCTGCACCGGGACAACGCCGAGGTGTGGTCCGTCGTCACCGACATCAGGGCTCGGGACAGGCCCCGGTACTCACCGGCGTGGGTGACGATCTCTCGTAGCCAGGCCACCAGGGCCGTGCAGGGCTCGGGGGCGTCGAGGAGTTCCTGCGCGCGGGAGCGCAGGTCGTTCACCGCGTCCTCGAAGACCGCGCTCAACAGGGCGTGGCGGTTGGGGAAGTGGCGGTACAGCGTGCCGATGCCGACGCCCGCTCGGCGGGCCACGTGTTCCAGGGACGCGTCCGTGCCCTGGGCGGCGAAGGTGGCGCGGGCCTCGGTGAGGAGGCGCGCGTAGTTGCGGCGGGCGTCGGCGCGCAGGCCTGCCGGGGGGTTGGCCGTCATGGGACTCACCTGCCCTTGTGCGAAGGCGCCCGGCAGAGCGGCCGTTGCCGTCTGCCGGGCGCCTGTCGATGCCGTACGGCTCAGTCCTTGATCTCGCAGATCGCGGCGCCCGAAGTGATGGAGGCGCCGACCTCCGCGGACAGGCCCTTGATGGTGCCGGCCTTGTGCGCGTTGAGCGGCTGTTCCATCTTCATCGCTTCGAGTACGACGACCAGGTCACCCTCCTTGACCTCCTGGCCCTCCTCCACGGCGATCTTGACGATCGTGCCCTGCATCGGGGAGGCGAGGGTGTCGCCGGAGGCCACGGGGCCGGACTTCTTGGCCGCGCGGCGCTTGGGGCGGGCGCCGGCGGCGAGGCCGGTGCGGGCCAGCGACATGCCCAGCGAGGACGGGAGGGAGACCTCCAGGCGCTTGCCGCCGACCTCGACGACGATCGTCTCGCGGTCCGGGTCCTCGTCCGTCTCCGTGTCGGCGGGGGCGGTGAAGGGCTTGATCTCGTTGACGAACTCGGTCTCGATCCAGCGCGTGTGGACCGTGAACGGGTCCTCGCTGCCCGTGAGTTCGGGGGCGAACGCCGGGTCCCTGACGACCGCGCGGTGGAACGGGATCGCCGTGGCCATGCCCTCGACCTGGAACTCGTCCAGGGCGCGGGCCGCGCGCTGCAGGGCCTGCTCGCGGGTGGCGCCGGTGACGATCAGCTTGGCCAGGAGCGAGTCCCAGGCCGGGCCGATGACCGAGCCGGACTCCACGCCCGCGTCCAGGCGGACGCCCGGGCCCGACGGCGGCGCGAAGGTCGTCACGGTGCCGGGCGCGGGCAGGAAGCCCCGGCCCGGGTCCTCGCCGTTGATGCGGAACTCGAAGGAGTGACCGCGCAGTTCGGGGTCGCCGTAGCCGAGTTCCTCGCCGTCGGCGATACGGAACATCTCGCGTACGAGGTCGATGCCGGCGACCTCCTCGGTGACCGGGTGCTCCACCTGGAGACGGGTGTTGACCTCCAGGAAGGAGATCGTGCCGTCCGTGCCGACCAGGAACTCCACGGTTCCGGCGCCGACATAGCCGGCCTCCTTGAGGATGGCCTTCGAGGAGGAGTACAGCTCCGCCATCTGGGCCTCAGAGAGGAAGGGCGCGGGCGCCTCCTCCACCAGCTTCTGGTGCCGGCGCTGGAGGGAGCAGTCACGCGTCGACACGACGACCACGTTGCCATGGGTGTCGGCCAGGCACTGGGTCTCCACGTGCCGGGGCTTGTCCAGGTAGCGCTCGACGAAGCACTCGCCCCGGCCGAAGGCCGCGACGGCCTCGCGGACCGCGGAGTCGTACAGCTCCGGGACCTCTTCGAGGGTGCGGGCGACCTTGAGGCCGCGGCCACCGCCACCGAAGGCGGCCTTGATGGCGATCGGCAGGCCGTGCTCCTGGGCGAAGGCGACGACCTCGTCCGAGCCGGAGACCGGGTCGGGCGTGCCGGCGACCAGCGGGGCACCGGCGCGCTGCGCGATGTGCCGGGCGGCGACCTTGTCACCGAGGTCGCGGATGGCCTGCGGCGGCGGGCCGATCCAGATCAGGTCCGCGTCCAGGACCGCCTGGGCGAACTCCGCGTTCTCGGAGAGGAAGCCGTAGCCGGGGTGGACGGCGTCGGCGCCGGACTCGCGGGCCGCGTTCAGGACCTTCTCGATGTCGAGGTAACTGGTCGCCGGGGTGTCACCGCCCAGGGCGAACGCCTCATCCGCGGCGCGGACATGCAGAGCGTCCCGGTCCGGGTCGGCGTATACGGCCACGCTCGCGATCCCGGCATCCCGACAGGCCCGGGCCACGCGGACAGCGATTTCGCCACGGTTGGCGATGAGCACCTTGCGCACGATTGAGGCTCCCTCCTTGAAACAAGCCGAGTTTAGGGACTGCCGACACGGCACTTCGACCCGTCCCCGGTGGTGAGCTTGCCCACACGGAGCGTGATGCGAGGCGTGCCCGACCCATGAAATCCCTTGTCGCACCTCGGTACGCAGGACCTCTCGGGGAAACCCTAGCCCGCCTCTGTGGTCAAGGTCTCTGTCATCACGTGCTGCGGCCCACGTCGTTTCTTTGTGGAGTCCCTACGAATGGCCCAATGATTCTTTGCGGTCCGCAGAACCCTTGTCCCCGGGTTTACCCGTTAGTAGCGTTCGCGATGTATCGAACGTACTTGGGGTAACCAGAGGTCGGCTCGGAAGTGGGTGGGGACCGGTGATACGCAGGCCGGTGGCATGGATCGTGGCGGTCGTGCTGTTCGTGGAAGCCTTCGGCGTCGCCGCGCTGAACTGGTTCCTCGGCATCGTCGTGGACCGGCAGGACATGTCCCTGGCCGGCCTCGACTCGGACACGATGGCCGTGTCCTCGAAGGCCGGCGGAATCGTCTTCGGGCTCTACTTCGCCCTGTGCGGACTGGTCGCCCTGCTCGTGGCCCTGCGCAACCGTCCGCCGGCCGGCCTCGGCCGCGTCCTGCTGATCAGCGCGGCCGTGGTGCACGGGCTGCTCGCCGCGTTCGTGTGGGGGCTGGTGGGCTGGTCGGCGTTCCTGTTCATGGTCGTCGTACTCGCGCTCATCGTGCTGCTGCTGATGACCTACGACAGCCTGCCCGAGCCCGCCCGCGAGGAGCCCCAGGACGCCAAGGGCGGTGACGGACCCAAGGTCACGCCTCCGCCGGCGCCCACAACTCCGTGATGCCGACGCCCAGTTCGGCCAGCAGCCGGCGCAGCAGCGGCAGGCTGAGGCCGATCACGTTGCCGTGGTCGCCGTCGATGCCCTCGATGAACGGCGCGCTGCGGCCGTCGAGCGTGAACGCTCCGGCGACGTAAAGGGGTTCGCCCGTGGCGACGTACGCGGCGATCTCCTCGTCGGTGGGCTCGCCGAAGCGGACGACGGTGGAGGCCGTCGCCGACACGTACCGCTTGTTGCCGTCCGAGGTGTCCCAGACGCAGTGACCGGTCTGCAGCGTGCCCGCGCGGCCGCGCATCGCCTTCCAGCGGGCCGTCGCCTCCTCGGCGTCGGCCGGCTTGCCCAGCGCCTCGCCGTCCAGGTCCAGTACCGAGTCGCAGCCGATCACCAACGCGCCGTGCACGTCCGGGCGGGCGGCCACGACGGAGGCCTTCGCCTCGGCGAGCGCGAGCGCGAGGTCGGCCGGAGTGGGGGCGGTGACGGCGTCCTCGTCGAAGCCGCTGACGATCACCTCCGGTGTCAGGCCCGCCTGGCGGAGGAGGTTGAGGCGGGCCGGGGACTGGGAGGCGAGGACGAGTCGTCTGCGCGGCTGTGCGGTCATGCGGTCAGATTAGCCGCCGGTTTCTAGCGCAGGCCCAGCACGATCATGGCGATGATCATGGCCACGGCCAGGAAGAGACCGAGCCGCCTGAGGGTCTCCTGCAGTTCGCGGAGATCATCGGGCGGCTCGTTCTTCGGGTCGGACCACAACATGTCACCAGCGTGTGGCTTGGCGGGGGGCCGGCGCCTGAGTACGGGTACTCAAGTTGGTACCCGGGATTCCGCCTCTGTGCGCGGTTCCCCGCGCCCCTGCCTCCGCTGGACCTAGCTCGGCCAGTACGTGCGGGTCCATGCCGTCGGGCCCGGCTGCGGTAGGCGGTGGCCGGCGATCCTTGACGGGTCCGACCACGCCGCCCTCGGCGGCTCCTCGTCGCCCGGCGTTGCTTCCGCTGCCACCGCGCGTGCTCGGACCACCGCGAGGGCGGCGGCCAGCTCCTCCGGGGTCGGATTGCCCCGTACGACCTTGATGTTCATGGCGGCTCCCGGGCGGGCTAGAGGGGGATGTTGCCGTGCTTCTTGGGCGGCAGGGACTCGCGCTTGGTGCGGAGTTGGCGCAGGCCGCGGACGATGTGGCCGCGGGTGTCGGAGGGCATGACGACGGCGTCGATGTAACCGCGTTCGGCCGCGATGTAGGGGTTGAGGAGGGCGTCCTCGTACTCCTGGATCAGGCGGGCGCGGGTGGCTTCGAGGTCGCCGTTCGTCTCCGCCTCGGCGATGGTGCGCCGGTGCAGGATGTTGACCGCGCCCTGGGCGCCCATGACGGCGATCTGGGCGGTGGGCCAGGCGAGGTTGAGGTCGGCGCCCAGGTGCTTGGAGCCCATGACGTCGTAGGCGCCGCCGAAGGCCTTGCGGGTGATGACGGTGATCAGGGGGACCGTCGCCTCGGCGTAGGCGTAGATCAGTTTGGCGCCGCGGCGGATGATGCCGTCGTGCTCCTGGTCGACGCCGGGGAGGAAGCCCGGGACGTCGACGAAGGTGAGGACCGGGACGTTGAAGGCGTCGCAGGTGCGCACGAAGCGGGCGGCCTTCTCGGACGCGGTGATGTCGAGGCAACCGGCGAACTGCATCGGCTGGTTGGCGACGATCCCGACCGGCCGGCCCTCGACCCGGCCGAAGCCGGTGAGGATGTTCGGCGCGTACAGCGCCTGCGTCTCGAAGAACTCGGCGTCGTCCAGGACGTGTTCGATCACCGTGTGCATGTCGTACGGCTGGTTGGCGCTGTCCGGTACGAGGGTGTCCAGCTCCAAGTCCTCGTCCGTGACGGTGAGATCGGCCTCCTCGGGGAAGACCGGGGCCTCGGAGAGGTTGTTGGACGGCAGGTACGACAGCAGCTGCTTGACGTACTCGATGGCGTCCTTCTCGTCGCCCGCCATGTGATGGGCCACGCCGGACACGGAGTTGTGGGTCCGTGCGCCGCCCAGCTCCTCGAAGCCGACGTCCTCGCCGGTGACCGTCTTGATGACGTCGGGGCCGGTGATGAACATGTGCGAGGTCTGGTCGACCATGACCGTGAAGTCGGTGATCGCGGGGGAGTAGACCGCGCCACCCGCGCACGGGCCGACGACCAGGGAGATCTGCGGGATGACGCCGGAGGCGTGGGTGTTGCGGCGGAAGATCTCGCCGTAGGCGCCGAGGGAGGCGACGCCCTCCTGGATGCGGGCACCGCCCGAGTCGTTGATGCCGATGACCGGACAGCCGGTCTTCAGGGCGAAGTCCATGACCTTGACGATCTTCTGGCCGTAGACCTCGCCGAGGGCGCCGCCGAAGACGGTGAAGTCCTGGGAGAAGACGGCGACCGGGCGGCCGTCGACCGTGCCGTAGCCGGTGACCACCCCGTCGCCGTAGGGGCGGTTGGCCTCCAGGCCGAAGTTGGTGGAGCGATGCCGGGCGAACTCGTCCAACTCGACGAAGGACCCTTCGTCCAGGAGGAGTTCGATGCGCTCACGGGCCGTCAACTTGCCCTTGGCGTGCTGCTTCTCGACGGCGCGTGCGGAGCCGGCGTGCGTCGCCTCGTCAATACGGCGCTGAAGATCCGCGAGCTTGCCCGCAGTGGTGTGAAGATCGGTCGCTTCCGGCTCGGACATCGGGATCGCGGCTCCCTGCCTGCTCAAAAGGGGGGACGGTTACTCATCCGTAGAGTAGTGGGGCCCCTACGAATCAGCAGTGCGGCGTTTCACACACCTAGGGTGGCTTGCATGACGCCGCGTGATGCCTCAGACGACAGTCGCTGGTCCGACCTCGAACGGCCGCCCCTCAACGCCGTCGCGCTGCGGCGCGGGCTGGTGCGGGAGGGCGGGCTGTGGCGCGAGGTGACGGTGGTGCGCAGCACCGGCTCCACCAACTCCGACCTGGTCGCGCTGGCCGGGTCCGGCAAGGCGGACGAGGGTTCGGTCCTGGTCGCCGAGGAGCAGACCGCGGGCCGGGGCCGGCTCGACCGCCAGTGGACGGCACCGGCCCGCTCCGGTCTCTTCTTCTCCGTCCTGTTCCGGCCCGCCGAGGTCCCCGTGACCCGCTGGGGCTGGCTGCCGCTGCTCACCGGCGTCGCCGTGGCCACGGGCCTGTCCCGCGCCGCCGGCGTCGACACGGCCCTCAAGTGGCCCAACGACCTCCTGGTGACGATCGCCGGCGAGGAACGCAAGGCCGGCGGCATCCTCGCCGAGCGCGCGGGCGACGACGCGGTGGTCGTCGGGGTGGGCATCAACGTCACCCTGCGGGAGAACGAGCTGCCCGTGCCGCAGGCCGGTTCGCTGGTACTGGCCGGCGCGGTGACCACGGACCGCGACCCGCTGCTGCGGGCCGTCCTGCGCTCCCTGGAGGAGTGGTACGGCCGCTGGCGCGCGGCGGGCGGCGACCCGGCGGCGAGCGGCCTGCAGGAGACGTACGCGGCGGGCTGCGCCACGCTCGGCCGGGTCGTACGCGCGGAACTCCCCGGCGACCGGTCCATCACCGGCGAGGCGGTCGCCATCGACGGAGACGGCCGCCTGGTCCTCGCGACGGCGGAGGGGGTGCAGGAGCCGGTGGGGGCGGGAGACATCGTCCACCTGCGCCCGGCGTGAGGGTTTTGTCCTTGAGCGGTCGCACAAGCCTCCGTTCCACGGAGTGAGCTACGGCACAGCTGCCGTAGAGTTATGGCCGGTCGATACCTGACCGCGGCAGATCGGAAGGGCAGCAGGCGTGACCGTCGACGACACGGGCTCCGGCGCGGGCGCGGACGGCCGGGTTGACCCGCCCGACAACCCCGGCGACCCCACAGGGAATCCCGGAGAGGACCCGCTCGCCCTGCGCCTCGAAGGGCTGATCCTCGGCGCGGAGCGGCGCTACACCCCTTTCCAGGCGGCGCGCAGCGCGGGCGTCTCCATGGAGCTGGCCTCGCGTTTCTGGCGGGCCATGGGCTTCGCCGACATCGGCCAGGCCAAGGCGCTCACGGAGGCGGACGTACTGGCCCTGCGCCGGCTCGCCGGTCTGGTGGAGGCCGGCCTGCTCAGCGAGGCGATGGCGGTGCAGGTGGCCCGGTCCACCGGGCAGACCACCGCCCGGCTGGCGGAGTGGCAGATCGACAGTTTCCTGGAGGGCCTGACCGAGCCGCCCGAGCCGGGCATGACCCGCACCGAGGTGACGTACCCCCTCATCGAGCTGCTGCTGCCCGAGCTGGAGGAGTTCCTCGTCTACGTCTGGCGGCGCCAGCTCGCCGCCGCGACCGGCCGGGTCGTGCAGGCGGCCGACGACGAGGAGATGGTGGACCGGCGGCTCGCGGTCGGTTTCGCCGACCTGGTCGGCTTCACGCGGCTGACCCGGCGCATGGAGGAGGAGGAGCTCGGCGAACTCGTCGAGGCCTTCGAGACGACCGCCGCCGACCTGGTGGCCGCGCACGGCGGACGGCTCATCAAGACGCTCGGCGACGAGGTGCTGTACGCGGCGGACGACGCCGGGATCGCCGCGGAGATCGCGCTGCGGCTGATCGAGACGATGGCTAACGACGAGACGATGCCCGAGCTGCGGGTCGGCATCGCCTTCGGCACGGTGACCACACGGATGGGCGATGTCTTCGGTACGACGGTGAACCTGGCCTCGCGGCTGACGTCGATAGCTCCTCGGGACGCGGTGCTGGTCGACAGCGCCTTCGCGGAGGAGCTGATCCGCAGCGGCGAGTCGCCCGCCTCGGAGGCGGAGGCCGCCGAGGCCGCGGCCGCCGCCGAGAAGGAGGGCGAGGAACCGCCGACCTACCGTTTCGGACTCCAGCCGATGTGGCAGCGCCCGGTGCGCGGCCTGGGCGTGGTCGAACCCTGGCTGCTCACGCGGCGGCCCGGGACGGCGTAGCCCTGTTCTTTCCGCGTCGGCCCTTTCCGTAGGCCGGCGGGTCAGCGGTGCAGCAGGCCCACGCACACGCCGACGATCGGTACGCACAGGCCGGGGTCGTGGGTCGGCTGCGGGGCCGGTCGCGGTGCGGTCGTGTGTGAGGGGGCGGGAGCCGGCGGCGGGGGCTGGGTCGCGGTCGGAGTCGGCTGTGGTGCGGGGGCGGTCGTGGCGGGTGCCGGGGCCCGGGGCGCGGTCGTCGGGGCGTTGGGCGCCTCCGGGATCGTCGTGGGACCCGGGGTGACGCGAGCTCCCGGCAGTGCGGTCGGTGAGGTCGTGGCCGTCGGCACCGGGACGCCGGTGGGTGTCGCGCTCTCCCCGCCCAGCACGGAGGTCGCCGACGGGACCGGGCTCGCCGCGAGGGTGGCGGCGGCGTTCGTCGCGCGGTCGGTGCCGATGTCGGGGAGCTGCTGCCCCGGCTCCGCCTCCGCCGCGCCGATGCCGCCGACGCCCGACTCGGGCGCGAGCCGGACCAGGCTCAGCACACCGGCCGCGAGCGCGATGCCGCCCGCGGCGAAGAGCACCTTGCGGGGGCGTGGCCTGCGGTGCCGGCCGGTGGAACCGAAGAGACGGGGACCGAAGACAGGGGTGCCGCCCCCTGTCTCCTGCGTCTCCTCTGTCTCCCCGTCGGCCCTGACCTCGGTGTCCGTCATCACGATCCCTCCCCGCAGCCCTCGCGCCCCCGATGCGCCGTGGCGGACGCACGTTATGCGCTGCCGTGGGCGGTGCGACGGGAGTTGGGCGGCTTGTCACTCGAACGGGGAGTCGGCCGGGGAGCGGGCCCCGGAGCCGGACCTGAACCGGCGCGGAACCCGTCGGCCTTCCCCCGCCCCCGCGCGCCTGCGATGATCGGGGCCGGAGCTGTTGTTAACCCGCGTTAACCGGAGGGTGTCATGAGCGAGGAGCGGTTCGGGGAGTTCGTGCTGGTACGGCGGCACGAGGACGGGCATGTCGCCGAGCTCGTCCTGGACCGGCCCAAGGCCATGAACGCCGTGTCGATCGAGATGGCCCGGTCGATCGCCGCGGGCTGCGCAGCGCTGGGCGCCGACAAGGACGTACGCGCGGTCGTGGTGACCTCGACGCACGAGCGGGCGTTCTGCGTCGGCGCGGACCTCAAGGAGCGGAACTCGTTCAGCGACGCCGACATGCTGCGCCAGCGCCCCGGCTCGCGGGCCGCCTACACCGGCGTACTGGAACTGCCCGTCCCGGCCGTCGCCGCCGTGCACGGCTTCGCGCTGGGCGGCGGGTTCGAGCTGGCCCTGTCGTGCGACCTGATCGTGGCCGACCGTACGGCGGTGGTGGGGCTGCCGGAGGTGTCGGTCGGGGTGATTCCCGGCGGGGGCGGTACGCAGTTGCTGCCCCGGCGGGTCGGGGCCGCGCGGGCGGCCGAGCTGATCTTCACGGCACGGCGGCTGGAGGCCGCGGAGGCGCGGGAGTTGGGGCTCGTCGACGAGCTGGTGGAGGCGGGGCGGGACCGCGAGGCGGCGTTGGCGCTGGCCTCCCGTATCGCCGCCCACTCGCCCGTCGGCCTGCGCGCGGCCAAGCGTGCGTTGCGCCTCGGGCAGGGTCTTGATCTGCGGGCGGGTCTTGAGGTCGAGGACGCGGCCTGGCGGGCGGTGGCGTTCTCGGGGGACCGGGCGGAGGGGGTCGCCGCCTTCAACGAGAAGCGGAAGCCGCAGTGGCCGGGGGAGTAGGCCCGTAGGTCGGACGGCTGGGTGCCGGGCAGGAGTGACCGGAGGTGCGGATGCCGGGCGGCCCGGTGACCGGAGGCGCGGGGGCGGGGCGGCCCGGTGGCCGGTGGGTGTGGGGCGGCCCCGTGGCCGGTGGGTGTGGGGCGGCCCGGTGACCGGCGGCCACTCACCCCACCGCCGCACCAGAGTCACATAACCACTCAAACCTCCCTAGCCTGGGGTAATGGGTGAGGACAACCGGCTCACGGCCGTCGTCGCGTTGGCGCAGGGCATGGCGGCGGCCCACGGCTCGCGTGAGGCGTGGCGGGCGGCGGCGGCCGGGGCCTGCCGGGCGCTCGGCGGGAGCTTCGCCGCGCTGTCGGTGTGGGAGCGCGAGCGCAGCCGGCTGCGGGTCCTCGTCAACGTGGGGGAGCGGGCCGAGGACGAGGACGAGTTCCCGGACGAGGAGTCCTACCCCGTCCACCAGTTCCCGGAGATCACCGAGTTCCTGCACGAGCGGTGGGCGGGCGGCGGCGAGCCCAACGCCTGGGTGGAGACGGCCGAGGGGCCTGCCGCAGGGGGGCGCCCCGGTTACGTCCATCAGCGCGTCGCCGCCCTGCGCCGCCGGGGCCGCGGTTCCTGCGTCGTCGCGCCGATCGTGCTGCACGGGCGGGCCTGGGGCGAGCTGTACGTGGCCCGGCCGACCGGCGCTTCCGTCTTCGCGCGGGCCGACGCCGACTTCGCGACCGTCCTGGCCTCCGTCGTGGCCGCCGGGATCGCGCAGACCGAGCGCCTTGAGGAGGCGCGCAGGCTCGCCTTCACCGACGCCCTCACGGGGCTCGCCAACCGCCGTGCCGTCGATCTGCGGTTGGACGAGGCCGTCGAGCGGCACCGCACGGACGGGACCGTCGTCAGTCTCGTCGTCTGCGACCTGAACGGCCTCAAGCGCGTCAACGACACCCAGGGACACGCGGTCGGCGACCGGCTCCTGGAGCGCTTCGGGTCCGTCCTCTCCCTGTGCGGGGCGATGCTGCCCGGCGCGCTCGCGGCCCGCCTCGGCGGGGACGAGTTCTGTCTGCTCGCGGTCGGCCCGGCCGCCGACGAGGTGGTCCAGGCGGCCCGTGAACTCTGCCGCCGCGCCGCCGAGTTGGAACTGGGCGACGGGGTGGCGTGCGGGGTCGCGTCCACCGAGGACCCGATCGGCCCTGTCCGCTCCGCCCGCCGGCTCTTCCGGCTCGCGGACGCCGCCCAGTACCGGGCGAAGGCACTGCACGCGGACCGGCCGGTGGTGGCCGGCCGGGAGGGCGTCGACGACCCGGTCGTGCGGCTGGCCGACACTCCCGCGCCGTCGGCACCGGCGGAGCGGCGGCGGTTCCGGGGGCGGCACACCTGACGCGCGTCAACGGGTTCGCGGTGTAAGGGTCGTAACCCCGACCCAGTAGTGACATCCCCGTCTTCACTGCGTACGCTCCTGAATATGGATATGCACACTGTGGTGGTGGGGACGTCCGGGGTCACCGCGTCCGACGTTCTCGCCGTGGCGCGCGACGGCGCCCGGGTCGAGCTCTCCGCGGAGGCGGTGGCGGCGCTCGCCGCGGCCCGCGCGATCGTGGACGCGCTGGCGGCCAAGCCCGAGCCGGTCTACGGCGTCAGCACCGGCTTCGGCGCCCTGGCGACCCGGCACATCAGCCCCGAACTCCGCGCCCAGCTGCAGCGCAACATCGTCCGCTCGCACGCGGCCGGCATGGGCCCGCGGGTCGAGCGGGAAGTCGTACGGGCGCTGATGTTCCTGCGGCTCAAGACCGTCTGTTCCGGACACACGGGCGTCCGCCCCGAGGTCGCGCAGACCATGGCCGACGTACTGAACGCCGGGATCACCCCGGTCGTCCACGAGTTCGGCTCCCTCGGCTGCTCCGGCGACCTCGCCCCGCTCTCGCACTGCGCGCTGACGCTGATGGGCGAGGGCGACGCGGAGGGCCCCGACGGGATCGTACGGCCGGCGGGCGAGCTGCTCGCCGAGCACGGCATCGCCCCCGTCGAACTGCGCGAGAAGGAGGGCCTCGCCCTCCTCAACGGCACCGACGGCATGCTCGGCATGCTGGTCATGGCCCTCGCCGACCTGGACCGCCTCTACAAGTCGGCCGACATCACCGCGGCCCTCTCCCTGGAGGCCCTGCTCGGCACCGACAAGGTGCTCGCCCCCGAACTGCACGCCATCCGCCCGCACCCGGGCCAGGGCGCCAGCGCCGCCAACATGCTGGCCGTGCTGAAGGGTTCGGAGCTCACCGGCCACCACCAGGACGACGCCCCGCGCGTGCAGGACGCCTACTCGGTGCGCTGCGCCCCGCAGGTCGCCGGCGCCGGCCGCGACACCCTGGCGCACGCCCGCCTTGTCGCCGAGCGGGAGTTGGCCTCGGCGGTCGACAACCCCGTCGTGCTGCCCGACGGCAGGGTCGAGTCCAATGGCAACTTCCATGGCGCGCCGGTGGCCTACGTCCTCGACTTCCTCGCCATCGCGGTCGCGGACCTCGCCTCCATCGCCGAGCGCCGCACCGACCGGCTGCTCGACAAGAACCGCAGCCACGGCCTGCCGCCGTTCCTCGCCGACGACGCCGGCGTCGACTCGGGCCTGATGATCGCGCAGTACACGCAGGCCGCCCTGGTCAGCGAGTTGAAGCGGCTGGCGGTACCGGCGTCCGCGGACTCGATCCCGTCCTCCGCGATGCAGGAGGACCACGTCTCCATGGGCTGGTCGGCCGCGCGCAAGCTGCGCACCGCCGTCGACAACCTCGCGCGCGTGCTCGCCGTCGAGCTCTACGCCGCCTCCCGCGCGGTCGAGTTGCGTGCGGGCCTCACCCCCGCGCCCGCCTCGCGCGCCGTCATCGAGGCCGCACGGGCCGCCGGTGTCCAGGGGCCGGGCCCCGACCGGTTCCTGTCGCCCGACCTGGCCGCGGCGGACGTGTTCGTGCGCGAGGGCGGATTGGTGGCGGCGGCGGAGACGGTCACCGGGCCGCTGCAGTAAGGGACTTGTGGGTGGAGCTCGGGGCCCGTTCCTCGTCGAACGGGCCCCGGAGCAGTGTTACTTGAGCTTGGCGGCCTGGGCCTTGATCAGCTCCGCCGGAATGTCGTACGTGACCTTCTCGCCGGCGATCGCCGCCAGGTTGAGCGAGTAGTACGTGGCGACCGTGGAGCCGTGCCGCACGACCTCGCCGTGCACCGTGCCCGTGTCGCCCTCGGCCTGGACGGTCACCGCGAAGGCGACCGACTCGTCACCGGTGCCGGAGGCCTTCTCGGCGACGACCTTCGTGAACTTCTCGGTGTCCTGGCCCGGCGCCGAGACCGTGAACCCGCTCGCGCAGCCGGAGACCGCGTCCGACACGGACTTCAGCGTCTTCTCGGCGCCCTCACCGTCGTACGAGGAGAGCGAGACGATCGTCATCGTCGAGTCGAGCGCGTCCTGGAGGCCGTTCATGGCCGCGTCCAGATCCTCGTCGGAGGTGCCCGTGGGCGTCGGCGTGGCCTTCTTCTCGGGGACCATCCGGTTGACGTACGCGCTCTCGTCCGCGCCCGGTGCGAAGCCCGTGAGGACGTAGGCGAGCGGCGCGCACTTGGCGTCGACGACCTTCTCCTTGTCCTTGGACGCGGCGAACTTGTCGGCGGCACCGGCGGATTGGACGTCAAAGCCGTCCAGGTCGCCCTTGGCGATGATCAGCTTGCCCAGCTCGGCCGCGCTGAGCGCCTTGGCGGCCGTCGTCGACGAGGAGTCCTTGTCCGCCGCGGAGCTGTCGCTCCCGCTGTCCTTGGATTCCCCGCCGCACCCCGTGATGAGGGCGAGCGACAGCGCTCCCGCCGTCGCGGTGGCGCCTATGCGCACCCTCGATGATCTCTTCATGAGCGGACTATGAAGTGCTGGTCAAGGAAACGTCAAGCCGGTTAGAAATCGAGCCGTTCGCGACGCACCGAGTAGACGACGAAGCCTGCACCCAGCGTGAGGAACAGCGTCCCGCCGACGACGTACGGAGTCGTGTCGAAGGAGCCGGTGTCGGCCAGCCGCGTCTCGCTCCCGACCGCCTCGTCGGCCGCCGAGTCGGTGTGCGCGGCGGTCTGGTCGGTGGTCTGCCCGCCGGTCTGCTCGTGGGTCTGCGAAGTAACCCTGGCCTGCGTCGTGGCGGTCGCCGATGGCTGGTCTCTGACCGGGGTGTCCTGTGTCGCGTTGGCGGACGGGACGAACCACAGGGCACCCAGCAGGGTCCCCGCGGCGGTGGCGGTCAGCAACGGACGGCGAACGGATGACACGGAATATCGATCCCCTTGTGGCGCTGGCGAATTGGCCGTGTGGGCCGATGTTAGTGAAAGGAGCGGGTCACGGGAAAGTCACGGGAGCTGTGGGCCTTACGCTCCCGGCATGAGCCTTGAAGAGACCTCACGATTTGTACGGCTTCGCGTGGAACTCGTCCTCGAAGTCGAGGACGCGGACGCTGTGACGAAGGCCGCACTGCGCCGGATCGCCGCCGAGGACGATATGTCGGCCGACGAGCGGGTACACGCCGAGGACGCTGTGACGGAAGACACCGCCGAGGCGCTCGCGTATCTGGTCGATCCGTTCGACCTGGTCAGCGAGGTGCCCGGGGTCGAACTCGCGCAGGCCTCCTGGTCGAGCGAGCCGATCGACTACGACCCCGATTCGCCGGATTGGGATCTGGACGAGGATGATGACGAAGGAGATGTCGAGGACGACGTCGAGGACGACGGGGACGGCGAGGGGACGCACGGCGCCTCCTGAGGCGACTTGGGGAAAACGTGACCCCGGGTGGCAACCGCCGGCCGGGGTTTCGTCGTCTCAGGTGGCGCACGGACCGACATCCGCACCACCCGCCCCGGCGGACGTGGTGTGCCCCACATGCAGCGGGATTTTGCAACGGGAGATCCGGTCGTAGCGTTGAAGTTCGTTGACGGGGGTCGGCAGTCAACGGGGACTCTCGGGGTCTTGGGGAATTCGGGGATATCGGCAGCGATGGAGAAGCGTGTGATGACGGACAGTAAGCGGCGCAGGGGCCTCTCGGTCGCGGCCGCACTGCTCGGCGGTGTGTTGGTGCTCTCGGCGTGTTCCAGCGGCGGTGACGACGACGCCTCCAGTGGGAGCAGCGAGTCCTCGCAGGCCAAGGCGGACGAGGCGGCGGCCAAGAAGACGTCCGTGGCCGACATCAAGATCACGCCCAAGGACGGCTCGGACAACGCGTCGATCAACAACTCGGCCGCGGTGACCGTCACCAAGGGCACGCTCACGACCGTGTCGATGACGACGGCCGACGGCGCCAAGGTCGCCGGCGAGCTGTCGGCCGACAAGACCAGTTGGAAGCCGACCGGCCAGCTGGAGCGCTCGACCACCTACAAGCTCGCCGCCGCGGCGAAGGACTCCGACGGCCGCGTCGCCCACGAGAACGCCTCGTTCACCACGGTCTCCCCGGCCAACAGCTTCATAGGGAACTTCACGCCGGAGAACGGCTCGACCGTCGGTGTGGGCATGCCGGTGTCGATCAACTTCGACAAGGCGATCACCGAGAAGGCCGCGGTCCAGAAGGGCATCACGGTCACCTCCAGCAGCGGCCAGGAGGTCGTCGGGCACTGGTTCAACGCCAACCGCATCGACTTCCGCCCGGACAAGTACTGGACCGAGAACTCCACCGTCACGCTGAAGCTCGCGCTCGACGGCGTCGAGGGTGCCTCCGGTGTCTACGGCGTGCAGCAGAAGACGGTGACCTTCAAGATCGGCCGTAACCAGGTCAGTTACGTCGACGCGAAGACCAAGCAGATGAAGATCACGCACAACGGCGCGACGATCAAGACCATCCCGATCTCGGCCGGTTCGCCCGACAACAAGACCTACGAAGGCATCATGGTGATGTCGGAGAAGTTCAAGGAGACGCGCATGAACGGCGCGACCGTGGGCTTCACCGACGATGACGGCAAGGGCGAGTACGACATCAAGGACGTCCCCCACGCCATCCGCCTCACCAACTCCGGCACCTTCGTGCACGGCAACTACTGGGGCGCGAAGTCCATCTTCGGCAGCGTCAACACCAGCCACGGCTGCGTGGGCCTGTCCGACACCAAGGGCGCCAACGACACCGGCACGGCGGGCTACTGGTTCTACACCCACTCCATCGTCGGCGACGTGGTGGTGGTCCAGAACACCGGCGACAAGACGGTCTCCCCGGACAACGGCCTCAACGGCTGGAACCTGAGCTGGGCGGACTGGAAGGCCGGGTCGGCGGTCTGAGCCGGCGGTTGAACAAGGTCTGACGGAAGGCGGTCGCTCCACGGAGCGGCCGCCTTTCGGCTTGCGTACTGTCCGCGTCCGCGGCGAGGGGAGGCGATCGTGGGAGCAGAGCCGCCGGGTCCGCCAAGACCCTGGTTCGCAGGGATCGGCTTCGGTGTCCTCGTCGGCGGGCTGACCGCGGTCGTGTCCATTGGCCTGGTCGGGAGGGCGTGGGCTGCTTGTGGCATCGGCAGTGGTGCCGCGGCCAACGCCATGACGCTGCTGTTCCTCGCCCCGCTCATCTGGATCGCCGCCGCCCTCGGGTGGGTGATCCTGCACCGCACCCTCGGCAGGCGTCACCGACGGGCGGCTCTGGTCGCGGGGCTCGTCCTCACCTTGTGGTTCACCTGGTTCCTCGCGACATGGCTCGGTATGCCGAACTCCTACCCCGCCCCCTCGTGCCCGGGCAACGTCCCTCCCTGGTGGCCGGGTTTCCTCCCCGTATGACCGCGAGGTGCGGGCCGCTGACAGCCCCACCCCACCCCGCACCTGGCCCCCCGACAGCCTTCTCATCGTTCTCTTATGTCGGCCTTATTCAGTCATCACGCGCTGTACCTAGCTTGCGGCCATGTTCTTCACCTACCTGAGGCGCGAACTGCGCCGCCGCAGAAAGGCGGCCCTCGTCGTCGCCTCCGGGCTCGCGCTGGGTATCGCGCTCGTCATCGTGGTCAACTCCGTGTCCTCCGGCATGGGGAAGGCGCAGGACAAGGTCCTTCAGTCGCTGTACGGCCTCGGTACGGACATGACGGTCACCAAGGCCGCCGCCGCCTCCACGAGCACCACGGACCGCCCGCGCTTCAACTTCGACGCGCAGGCCGACGGTTCCGACGCCGAGCAGAGCAGTGACCGCGTCATGGTGCAGGGCTTCCAGACCCTGGCGAACACGACGGTCTCCAAGGTCGGTTCGCAGAGCGGTGTCTCCGACGCCGTGGGCGGGCTGAGCCTTCAAGTCATCAAGGTCAACGGGTCGTTCACCCGCGGCCAGTTCCAGCAGCAGGGCGGCGGCGGTGGCGGCCGCAACGGCGGCACCGGTCAGCCGCAGGGCGAAGTCCAGGGCGGCGGCGCGAACTTCGACGTCAACAGCTACTCCGTCTACGGCGCCGACGTCACCAAGCCGGCCCTCGGCCCGCTGACCTCCTCGAAGATCACCAGCGGCCGTACCTTCAAGACGACCGAGACCAACTCCAAGGTCGTCGTCGTCGACTCGGCCTACGCCAAGGAGAAGAAGTACAAGGTCGGCTCCACGATCACCATCAAGAAGGTCAAGTTCAAGGTGATCGGCATCGCCACCGCCGACAGCGGCGACTCGGCGGCCAACCTGTACATTCCGCTCACGCAGGCGCAGACCCTCAGTGACTCGAAGAACAAGGTCACCACGATCTACGTCAAGGCGACCGACTCCCAGAAGATCAACTCGGTCAAGTCGACGATCCAGAAGAACGTCTCGGGTACGACGGTCACCACCTCCGCCGACCTCGCCGACACCGTCTCCGGCTCCCTCTCCACCGCCTCCTCCCTCGCCACCAGCGTCGGCAAGTGGCTGTCGATCGCGGTCCTGATCGCCGCGTTCCTGGTCGCCGGTCTCCTCACCTCCTCCGCCGTCTCCCGCCGCGTCCGCGAGTTCGGCACCCTCAAGGCCCTCGGCTGGAAGTCGGGCCGCGTGACCCGTCAGGTCGTCGGCGAAGCGGTCGTCAACGGCCTGCTCGGCGGCGCCCTCGGCATCGCCGTCGGCCTGGCGGGCGCGTATGTGGTCACAGCCATCAGCCCCACCCTGACGGCCCAGACGGGCAGCACCGGTGGCGGCGGCGGTGCGGGTGGTCCCGGCGGTGGTGGTGGCGGCTTCGGCGGTCCCGGCCGTGCTGCGGCCAAGACCCTCGACGTCGCCCTCACCGCCCCGGTGAGCGTCACGACGGTCGTCCTGGCCGTCGGCCTGGCAGTGGCCGGCGGCCTGATCGCGGGAGCGTTCGGCGGCTGGCGAGCGTCCAGGCTCCGCCCCGCGGATGCCCTGCGCAGAGTCGAGTAGCGGTCCCGTGGCCGGCCCAGGGGCGCGGGGAACTGCGCGACCAGCCCCCACAGGCCGGCAGACAGACGACGACTCGCGCCCTCCAATACCTTCCAGGAGCCACCATGTACGAACTAAGAGGCGTCACCAAGCGCTACACCCGAGGCAAAGACGCGGTCGTCGCCCTCGACAACGTGGACCTCGCCATCGCGGACGGGGACCGTCTCGTCATCCAGGGCCCCACCGGCGGCGGCAAGTCCACGCTGCTCCAGATGCTCGGTGGTCTCGACCGGCCCACCGCGGGTGAAGTCGTCCTCGACGGCACCGACTTGGCCAAGCTCTCCGAGGCTAAGCTGACCAGGGTCCGCAGCGAGAACATCGGCTTCGTCTTCCAGTCCTTCAACCTCATCCCCACCCTCACCGCCCAGGAGAACGTGGAGACCGCCCTCGTACCCCTCGGCATCAAGGGCAAGGACCGCCGCGAACGAGCGGCCGAGGCGCTGAAGTCGGTCGGTCTCGGCGAACGCCTCGGGCACCTTCCCTCCGAGATGTCCGGCGGTCAGCAGCAGCGCGTCGCGATCGCCCGCGCGCTGGTGAAGGAACCGAAGGTGCTGCTCGCCGACGAGCCCACCGGCAACCTCGACGAGTCGATGCGCGACGAGATCATGGACGTACTGCAGCGCATGTGGAAGGAGTTGGGGCTGACCTTCATCATGGTCACCCACGACTCCTCGATCGCGAAGAGGGCCCCCCGGGTCGCGACGATCCGCAAGGGACGCATCACTGTCAAGGAGAACGCGGGGGCATGACGGCGCGTGAACCGCGCGAAACAGTTACGGCTTTCCCGCGGTCGCGTAACAGTCTTCCCACCTGCTTCTTACCGCCCTCTCATCTCTTGAGGTGCCTGATCGCCCCCCGGCATACTGCGTATTCCGGGGGGCGCACGCATGTGCGGGACCACCCCCGGCCGGGTGAACGGGGAGTATTCGCCCGGTACTTCTGCTAGGGGGAGTTTTGCGCAGACAAGTGAAAAAGGCGTGCGCGGGCACGATCGCCGCGGCCGCCGCAGTGGCCCTCGCGGCGGGCATGACCAGCCCGGCGCAGGCCAAGTCCGGGCAGTTGGGCACCACTTCGGTCCAGGCGGCCAAGGCCTCACTCACCAAGCACCGCATCACCCTGATCACCGGTGACCGCGTCTCCGTCGACGCCAAGGGCCGGGTCGTCGGCCTGGAGCCGGCGAAGGGGCGCGAGCACATACCCGTCCAGATCCGCAAGGCCGACGGCCACACCCTGGTCGTACCGGCCGATGTCGCGCACATGATCGCGACCGGCAAGGTCGACCAACGGCTGTTCGACGTAACGGAGTTGAACAAGTCCACGATCCGTACGTCCCAGAAGCAGGGGCTGAAGGTCATCGTCGGCTACAAGGGCGCCGCCGCGGCGACCAAGGCCGACGTCCGGGACGCGGGCAAGCTCCGGCACAGCCTCACCACGCTCAACGCGGACGCGGTGCAGACGCCGAAGCAGGACGCGCCCGAGCTGTGGGACGCGGTGACCAACGGCTCCAGCACGGCCTCCGGTATCGCGCACATCTGGCTCGACGGCGTCGCCAAGGCCAGCCTGGACAAGTCCGTGCCGCAGATCGGCGCCCCCACCGCGTGGGCCGCCGGCTACGACGGCAAGGGCGTCAAGATCGCCGTCCTCGACACCGGCATCGACGCGACCCATCCGGACCTCAAGGACCAGGTGATCGCGACCAAGAACTTCTCCACCTCACCCGACGCCACCGACAAGTTCGGCCACGGCACGCATGTCGCGTCCATCGCGGCCGGCACGGGCGCCAAGTCGAACGGCAAGTACAAGGGCGTCGCCCCGGGTGCCAAGCTGCTCAACGGCAAGGTGCTCAGCGACGACGGCTACGGCGACGACTCGCAGATCATCGCCGGCATGGAATGGGCGGCCGAGCAGGGCGCCGACGTCGTCAACCTGAGCCTGGGCCACCCGGACACCCCGGAGATCGACCCGCTGGAGGCCGAGGTGAACAAGCTGTCCCAGGAGAAGGGCATCCTGTTCGCCATCGCCGCCGGCAACGACGGCTTCTTCGGCGATCAGACCATCAGCTCGCCGTCCAGCGCCGCCGACGCGATCAGTGTCGGCATGGTCGACGACAAGGACAAGCTGGATCCCGATTCCAGCCGCGGTCCCGGCTTCGACGGGCAGATCAAGCCCGACGTCACCGCCCCCGGTGTGGAGATCACCGCGGCGTCCGCCGCGGGCAGCCTCATCGCCCGGGAGGTCGGCGAGAAGCCGCCGGGCTACGTGACCCTCTCCGGTACGTCGATGGCGACCCCGCACGTGGCGGGCGCGGCGGCGATCCTGAAGCAGCAGCACCCCGACTGGGGCTTCGCCGAGCTGAAGGGCGCGCTGACCGGCTCCGCCAAGGGCGGCAAGTACACGCCGTTCCAGCAGGGTTCGGGCCGCATCCAGGTCGACAAGGCCATCAAGCAGACGGTGATCGCCGACCCGGTGTCGGTGGGCTTCGGCACCCAGCTGTGGCCGCACACCGACGACATCCCGGTCACCAAGCAGGTCACGTACCGCAACCTCGGTACGAAGGACGTCACGCTGAAGTTGGCGGCGACCGCGACCAACCCGAAGGGGCAGGCCGCTCCGGCCGGCTTCTTCAAGCTCGGTGCCACCACGGTCACCATCCCGGCCGGCGGCAAGGCCTCCGTGGACCTGACCGTCAACACCAAGCTGGGCGGCACGCTCGACGGCGCGTACTCCGCGTACGTGACCGCGACGGGCGACGGCCAGAGCGTGCGGACGGCCGCGGCCGTGCAGCGCGAGGTGGAGTCGTACGACGTCACGCTGAAGCTGATCGGCCGTGACGGTCAGCCGGCGCCGTACTACAACGCGAGCCTGACCGGGATCTCCGGCCTGGGCCAGGACAAGTGGTTCACGCCCTACGACGCCTCCGGCACCGTGACCGCCCGGGTGCCCAAGGGCGGTTACGTCCTGGACACCGGCATCTTCGTCGACCCGAAGGACTCCACCAAGGGGATCGACTGGCTGGCCCAGCCGAAGCTGAGCGTCACGAAGAACACGACGATCACGCTGGACGCGCGGACCGCGAAGCCGGTGGACATCACCGTCCCGGACACCGCCGCCAAGTCGGAGTTCGCCTCCGCGGACTACTCGATCCAGCTCGCCAACGCCGGCTTCGGCTTCGGCTGGTGGCTGGACACCTTCGAGAACTTCCACTCGAAGGGTCTCGGCGCCCAGATCACCGACGGTTCGCTGACCCAGCAGTGGGACGGGCACTGGACCAAGGGGGCGACCGAGGAGTACGACACCACCGTCGGCGGTGTCGTCAAGCAGCTCGCCAACGGCTACACCAAGCACTACAAGGCGAGTGAGCTGGCCAAGGTCAAGGTGGGCCTGGGCTCCGGCGCGAGCGGCAAGAAGGGCGCCGTGAGCGCGATCGGCTGGCTGCCGCAGAGCAGCGGCGCCTCCGGGATCGGCGTCACGCAGACCCTGCCCGGCACCCGCACCCTGCACCTGTCCACCGGGGGCGGCGTGAAGTGGGACATGGGCTTCGAGCAGTACAGCGGTGTCGACGCGGAGGGCTTCCCGATCTCGGAGGCCTACTACACGATCGGCTCGCTGCAGACCTTCAAGGCCGGCAAGTCGTACTCGAAGACCTTCAACACGGCCGTCTTCGGACCACACCTCAACTCCGAGTTCGGCCTGTACCGCGACGGCAACAGCATCTTCGGCGTCGTGCCGCTGTTCGCCGACGGCAAGGGTCACGCGGGTTCGTCGACCTTCACCTCGGTCGACACCACCCTGTACCGCAACGGCCGCAAGGTCTCCTCCAACAAGGACCCGCTGTTCGGCGAGGACGTGTTCACGGTCCCGTCGGCCGCTGCCGACTACAAGCTGACCACCTCGGTCAAGCGCAGTGTCAAGATCGCGGCGGCCTCCACCCGCATCGACGCGAGCTTCACGTTCCGCTCGAAGAAGGGCGCCAACCTCACCAAGCTCCCGGCCTCCACGGTCCGCTTCAACGCGACCACGGGCCTGGACAACCGGGTCGAGGCCGGCAGGACGGTCTCCATCCCGGTCGCCGTCGAGGGCTCGGCCAAGGGCAGCAACCTCAAGTCGCTGTCGGTGTACGTCTCCTACGACTACGGCCAGACCTGGAAGAAGGTCAGCGTCGTGGGCGGCAAGATCAAGGTCAAGAACCCGGCGAAGGGGGAGGCCATCTCCTTCCACGCCAAGATCACCGACAAGAAGAACAACAAGTCGACGATCTCGATCTACAACGCGTACTACGGCAAGTGAGCCGCTAGTCCGCAGCTGAACGAAGGGCCCGCCGGAGGTACAGCCCCCGGCGGGCCCTTCGCATCCCCGGACTTGGCCTCAGCCCCAGGACCGCAGCTTCTCCGGATTCCGCACGCCCCAGATGTGCCGGATCCGGTCGCCGTCGACATCGAAGGCCAGCACCACCTCCGTGACGCCGTTCACCTGCGCCACCAGCCCCGCCTGGCCGTTGACCGTACGCTCCAGGACGATCACCTCGGCGGGAGCCCTGGCGAGCAGGTCTGCGAAGTAGCGCGCGACGAGCTCGCCGCCCACGATCGGCCGGGGTGCGGCGCTGGCGAGACCGCCGCCGTCCCCGGTCACCGTGGCGTCGGGATCGAGGAGGCGGACGAGGGCGTCGATGTCCTGGGCCTGCCACGCCTCCTTGAAGTGCCGGACGACATCGGCGCGTCGGGCCCCCGAAGTCGCCGGGGCCGCCGACGACCGCGACGCGCGGACACGACGCCGGGCGGACGAGGCCAGCTGACGGCACGCCCCCGGCGTACGCCCGACGATCTCGGCCACGTCGGCGAAGGAGAAGCGGAAGACGTCGTGCAGGACGAACGCGACGCGCTCGGCCGGGGTCATCGACTCCAGCACGACGAGGAAGGCCATGTTGACCGACTCGTCGAGGGTGACCCGGTCGGCCGGATCCGCCGCCGCACCGCCGGCCCACCCACCGGTCCACTCCGTACGGTCGGGTACCGGCTCCGGGATCCACTCACCGACGTACCGCTCCCGCCGGGCCCGCGCCGAGCGCAGCAGATCGAAGCAGATGCGGCTCGCGACCGTCGTCAGCCACCCGCCCGGCGAGGCGACGGCGTCCCGCCGCGCCACCGGCATCGCGTACCAGCGGGCGTACGTCTCCTGCACCACGTCCTCGGCGTCGGCCAGCGAACCGAGCAACCGGTAGCCCAGATTGATCAGTTGACGCCGCTCACTCATGACCGCGTCGAACCCCGCCTCGTCCGACTCCTCACTCACGCCGGTCCCTCCCTCGTGGATCGCCGGTCCCTCGATGAACACGACGACTTCATGGATACGACGTCACAGCGCACCGGAATGTCAGGCGGCCGAGCGCGCTGATCCATTACGCCCAGCGCTGACACGCGCGAAGGTCCCGCCGGAAGATCCGCGTCCGGTGGGCCCCGCGTGTTTCGGTGAGCGCATGAGCACACAGACCGTCGAGTACATCCGCTACCGCATCCCGGAGAGCCGCACGGCCGAGTTCCTGGCCGCGTACACGCGCGCGGCGGCCCGGCTGGCGGCGGCGCCCCAGTGCGTCGACTACGAACTGGCGCGCCGCGAGGAGGGCACCGGGGAGGACACAGGGGACGACGCGCACTTCGTCCTGCGCATCACCTGGACCTCGGCCGAGGACCACCTGAAGGGCTTCCGCACCTCGGAGCTGTTCCCCGGCTTCCTCGCGGAGATCCGCCCGTACATCGAGAACATCGAGGAGATGCGCCACTACGCCCCGACGCCGGTACGCGGCACGGGCTCCGCGCTGCCGAGTCTCTACGACTGGGCGGGCGGCGCCGCGGCCTTCTCCCGCCTGACCTCGGCCTTCTACGACAAGGTCCTCAAGGACGACCTCCTGTCCCCGCTCTTCGCCGGCCTGGCCCCCGAGCACGCGGAGCACGTCGCCGTCTGGCTGGGCGAGGTCTTCGGCGGCCCGACCACGTACTCGGACACCCAGGGCGGCCACACCCACATGGTCGCGATGCACGCCGGCAAGCACATCACCGAGCCGCAGCGCCGCCGCTGGGTCAACCTCATCCAGGACGCCGCCGACGAGGCGGGCCTGCCCACGGACGCGGAGTTCCGCTCGGCGTTCCTGGCGTACGTTGAATGGGGGACGAGGCTGGCGGTGTACTTCTCGGGCCCCGACGCACAGCCGCCGGCGGAACAGCCGGTGCCGAAGTGGAGTTGGGGGGCGATGCCGCCGTATCGGGGCTGAACTTCAGGCGGTCCGCCGTACGCTGCTGCCCGCCCGCGACGCGTCGGTTCCCCAACTCGCCAGCAGGCGCAGTGACTCCTCGCTCTGGGAGCCCGCTTCCGCGTGGTAGGTGACCAGGGCCTGTTCGGTGCCGTCGGTCAGGCGGAAGGACTCGTACTGAAGGGAGAGGTCGCCCACCAGCGGGTGGTGCAGGCGCTTGACGCCGAAGCTCTTCTCCTTGACGTCGTGGGTGGCCCACAGACGTCGGAAGTCCTCGCTCTTGACGGAGAGTTCGCCGACGAGGGAGGCAAGGCGAGGGTCGTCGGAGCACCGGCCCGCGTTCATCCGGAGCATGCAGACGATGTCGATCGCCTTCTGCTCCCAGTCGATGAAGAGATCCCTGTAGTCGGGGCGCAGGAACACCAGCCGCGCCCAGTTGCGCTCCTGCGGCGGCAGCTCTCCCCAGTCGCCGAAGACAGCCGCCGCCATCCGGTTCCAGGCGAGGATCTCGGTGCGCCACCCCGAGACATAGGCGGGCACGCTGTCCATCGTGTCCAGCAGTCCCCGCAGCGCGGGCCGCACCGGCTGTTGCTGCTGGGCGCACGCCCCCGACTGCTTCTTCTTGAGCTTCGGCTTCGCGAGATGCGTCAGATGCGCGTGCTCGGCGTCGGTCAGCCTGAGCGCCCGCGCGATCGAGTCCAGCACCTCCGCCGACACGTTCCGCCCGTTGCCCTGCTCAAGGCGCGTGTAGTACGCCACCGAGACGCCCGCCAGCTGCGACAGCTCCTCGCGCCGCAGCCCAGGCACCCGCCGGTGCCGCCCGAAGTCCGGCAGCCCCACGTCCTCCGGCTTCAGCCGGGCCCGCCGGGTGCGCAGGAACTCGCTGAGCTCGGCACGCGGGTCGAGGGAGCCGGCGGGCTCCCCCACGGGATCTGGCTGTGCATCCATACGTCCAGTATTCCCGGTCGTACGCACACCAGCCTGTCCCAGCCAGTAGTAGGCACGCTGGACGTAGGCAGAACGGTGGTCTGGGTGAATCCCCGCGCGAGGGCCAGTGTGGACGTCGTGCCCGGTCAGAAAGACATCTGAAGGCGACCGGGCACATATCCCCCGCTAGGAGATCCCGGCATGACCACCGTTGCTGCGTACGCCGCCCCCGCCGCCAAGGCGCCACTGGAGCGCACCACCATCGAACGTCGCCCGGTCGGCGAGTTCGACGTCCTGATCGACATCAAGTTCGCCGGAATCTGCCACTCGGACATCCACCAGGCCCACGAGGGCTGGGGCGAGGCGATCTTCCCGATGGTCCCGGGGCACGAGATCGCCGGCATCGTCTCCGAGGTCGGCCCCGGCGTCACCAAGCACCAGGTCGGCGACCGCGTGGGCGTTGGCTGCATGGTCGACTCCTGCCGCGAGTGCGAGAACTGCAAGGCCGGCCTTGAGCAGTACTGCCTCAACGGCAACGTCGGCACGTATAACGCCGTCGGCAAGGACGGCGAGCCCACCTACGGCGGCTACTCCGAGAAGGTCGTCGTCGACGAGAACTTCGTCGTACGGATCCCCGACGGACTCTCCCTCGACGTGGCCGCCCCGCTCCTGTGCGCCGGCATCACCACGTACTCCCCGCTCAAGCACTGGAACGCGGGCCCCGGCAAGAAGGTCGCCGTGGTCGGCTTCGGTGGCCTCGGTCACATGGCCGTCAAGATCGCGCACGCGCTCGGCGCGGAGGTCACCGTCCTCTCCCAGTCGCTGCGCAAGCAGGACGACGGCCTGAAGCTGGGCGCCGACCACTACTACGCGACCAGCGACCCGAAGACCTTCGAGGAACTGCGCGGGTCCTTCGACCTGATCATCTCCACGGTCTCCGCCCCGCTGGACTTCGGCGCCTTCCTCTCGCTGCTGCGCACCGACGGCGCCCTGGTGAACGTGGGCGCCCCCGAGGAGCCCATCTCGCTCAACCTCTTCTCGGTGATCGGCGGCCGCAAGACTCTCGCGGGCTCCGGCATCGGCGGTATCCGCGAGACCCAGGAGATGCTGGACTTCTGCGCCGAGCACTCCCTGGGCGCGGAGATCGAGCTGATCAGCGCGTCCGAGATCAACGAGGCGTACGAGCGGGTGCAGAACAGTGATGTCCGGTACCGCTTCGTGATCGACGCGGCGACGATCTGATCCTGTCGCGGCAGCAGTCGCGGCAACAGACCTGACGGCCCCGGAGGCGCACTCCTCCGGGGCCGTCAGTACGTCGTCGTACGCCGCCCCAGCAGCCACAGCAGGTACGGGCCGCCAACGAGCGAGGTGAGGGCGCCGACGGGCACCTCCAGCGGGGGAAGGACGGTACGGGCCGCGAGATCGGCGCCGACGAGGATCACGGCGCCGGTCAACGCGGCGTTGAGCAGCGGCAGTTGAGGCGTCCGGGTGAGCCGGCGGGCCAGTTGCGGCGCGGTCAGCGCGACGAACCCGATCGGCCCCGCCGCCCCGGTCGCGGTCGCGGCGAGCACGACACCGAGGACGGTCAGCCCGAGCCGGACCCGGTCCACCCGCACCCCGAGCGCGGCGGCCGTCTCCGGGTCGAGCCCGAGCGGCCGCGTCGCCCGGCTCGCCCACACCAGCGCGGGCAGCGACAGCAGCAGTACGACGCCCAGCGGCCCGGCCTGCTGCCAGCCGCGCCCGTTCAGGCTCCCGGTCAACCACAGCTTGACCTGCTCGGCGGCCTCCAGCTCGCTGTCGGTGAGATACAGCTGCACGACGGCGGAGAGCGCGACCCCGATCCCCACCCCGGTCAGCACGAACCGGCTCGGCTGCATCCCGTGCCGCCACGCCAGTACGTACACGAGCGCGGCGGCGGCCAGCCCGCCCACGACGGACACGATCGGCAACGCACCCGGCGAGGCGATGACCCCGGTCGACAACGCCAGCACGGTCGCGGCGGCGGCCCCGTGCCCGACCCCGATCACATCGGGACTGGCCAAGGGATTGCGGGTGACGGTCTGCACGAGCGCCCCGGACAACCCGAGCGCGGCCCCGACAAGCGCGCCCAGCACGATCCGGGGGACCCGCAGCTCCGAGACGACCAGTTCGTAGGGTCCGCTTCCGGTACGCAGCGTGTGCCACAAGTCGACGGGCGAGATGTAGGTCTGCCCGAGACAGGCGGAGGCGAGCATGACGAGGACGAGGAGACAGAGGAGAAGAACGGCGACGACGGCGGAACGACGGTGGACGAGGAGGGAGACACGGGGGTGGGGGCGCAACACCACTGAGGCACGGGCCGCCGTCGTACCGCTCGTGCTCAAGCCGCCGTACCTTTCCTGCGGACCAGCACCACCAGCACCGGCACCCCGACCAACGCGGTCATGACCCCCGCCGGTACCTCAGCAGGAGCCCGGACCACCCGCCCCACCACGTCCGCCCCCACCAGCAACCCCGCCCCCAACAACGCGGACAAGGGCAACACCACCCGATACCCCCCACGCACCAATCGCCGGGCAAGATGCGGCACCGCAAGCCCCACAAACGCGATCGGTCCCGCCGCAGCCACAGCCGCCGCGGTCAACAGCGTCGCGCCGAGCGCCGCACACCCCCGCACCAGCCCCACCCGATGCCCCAGCGCCCGAGCCGTCTCGTCGCCGAGGGCCAGCGCGTCCAGGCCTCGCGCGCACGCGATCACCAGCAGCGCCCCGAGGAGGAGGAACGGCAGCATCCGTACGACCGTGTCGGTGGACCGCCCGCTGAGGGAGCCGACCTGCCAGAACCGGAACTGGTCGAGCGTGGCGGAGCTGGAGGTGAGGACGACGGTCGTCGCACCGGCGGTCATCGCGGACAAGGCGGTCCCGGCGAGCGCGAGTTTCACCGGCGACGCCCCGCCCCGCCCGCGCGAGGCGATCCCGTACACGAGGACCGCGGCCACGACCGCGCCGGCGAAGGCGTACCAGACGTAGCCGCCGAAGCCGTACTCCCCGGCCCCGAGCGCGATGGCGAAGACCACGCCCGCCGCCGCCCCCTGGCTCAGCCCGAGGATGCCGGGGTCGGCGAGCGGGTTGCGGGTGACGGCCTGGAGGGCCGCGCCGGCCAGGCCGAGCGCCGCGCCCGCCGTGAGACCGACCTCGGTGCGCGGCAGCCGCAGCGACCGTACGACCAGCGCGTCCGGTGAACTCCCGCCGTGCACAAGGGCGTCGAGCACGGCGGACGGCGGTACCGCCCGGGTGCCGACGGCGAGGCTGAGGAGCGCGGCGACCGCCACCCCGAGGGCGGCGGCCGGCCAGGCGAGGCGTCGGATCACGTGCCGAGGTGCTCGGCGAGCTGCGTCACGACCAGACGGGCGGCGGTGGGACCGGCGTTGAGGTACCAGGGGTCGTCGTCGACCTTGACCGCGTGCCCGGCCTTGACGCCGGCCATCGACTTCCACAGCGGCCCGGCGAGCACGGACGCGGCATCCGTCTTACCGGCGTCGCCCTGGACGGAGTAGAAGATCCAGTCGCCGTCCGCGGTGTCGATGCTCTCCGCGCCGAGGTCCTCCGAAATGGCCGTGAACTGCTGGGACTTGGGCCGCTTGAGCCCCATGTCCCCGGCGATGGAACCGGTGAAGGAGGAGACGCCGAACATGCGTGTGCGGTCGGGCGTGAAGCGCACCATGGAGACGGTCGGGTCGCCCGTGACCGTCCTGCCCTTCGCGGCCGCGTCGCCGACGATGTCGTCGAGGAGCGTCTGCGCCTGCTGCCCCTTGCCGATGGCGGCGCCGACCAGGAGCAGGTCGCGCTTCCAGTTGATGCCGTTGCCGGCGGTGATCACGGTGGGCGCGATCTTCGACAGCTTCGGGTAGAGGTCGCCCAGCGAGTCGTTGGCGAGGATCAGGTCCGGCTCGGCGGCGGCGAGCGTCTCCAGGTTGGGCGCCTGCCGCGTGCCCGCGTCGGTCATGTCGGCGAGCTGCGCCCTGTACGTGGGGAAGGCGTCCGCCAGATAGTCGGGGACGAGCCCGGCGTTGTCGGCGCGCGTGGTGGCCGTCGGTACGGTGCCGAGGGAGAGCAGGTCGTCGAGTTGACCGGTGCTGAGCACGGCGATCTTCTTCGGCGCGGTCTTGATGGTCGTCCTGCCCTCGAAGTGCGTGACGGTATGCGGGAACGTCCCGTCCGTGTCCGGTTCGGCGCCCATGCCGTCGGCGAGCGCGCTGGGGGCGGCGGACGGTCCCTCGGATGCGCCGATGACCTTGTTCCGCGCGCCGGCCTTCTTCTCGGTGCCGCTGTCACCGCTGTCCGAGGACGAACACCCGGCGAGCAGCCCTCCGACGACGGTCGCGGCCACGACGGCCTTCATCCCCACTGCACGCACGACTGCTACTCCGATACACGTCGATCACATCGAACATCGAACATCGAATACATCGAATACATCGATCAGGAGGATCGCCGTTGATCCGTTAAGGCAAGGCTTACCTTAACTTCCCTGCAGAGTATGTTGGGCGTGAGGAGGCCCACACGATGACCGTGCAGCTGAACCACACCATCGTCGCCGCACATGACAAGCAGACGTCGGCCCGGTTCCTCGCCGACATCCTCGGACTGCAAGTGAGCCCGCAGTACGGCCCGTTCATCCCCGTCGAGATCCCGAACGGCGTGACCCTCGACTACATGGACACGGACGGTGCCATCACGCCCCAGCACTACGCGTTCCTGGTCTCGGAGGACGACTTCGACACCATCTTCGCCCGCGTCCGGGCGGCAGGGCTGACCTACTGGGCGGACCCTTTCCACCACCACCCCGGCGAGATCAACCACAACGACGGCGGCCGCGGTGCGTACTTCGACGACCCGAACGGCCACAGCCTGGAGATCCTCACGAGGCCGTACGGCAGCGGAGGTTGATCCCTGCCGGTCCCCGCTGGTCCCTGCCGGTCCCCGCTGGTGCCCGCCGAAAACTTCTCCCTCTCGCCGGTCACATTCGTCGACGCGCACGGGTCATGTCGGTGAGGCACGTCGCTGAGGCACATCGCTGAGGCGCCGAGCTTCACGACGACCACGACGAAAAGGGAGCAGGGATCATGTCGACGTCACCCATCCTGGTCACCGGCGGAACCGGCACGCTCGGCGGCCACGTAGTCCCCTTCCTCCGGGCGGCCGGCCACGAGGTCCGCGTCCTGACCCGGCACGGACGCCCTCCGGCGGACGGCGTCGAGTACGTCACGGGAGACCTGCTCAAAGGTGAGGGGCTGGCGGCGGCCCTGGCCGACGCGAGGACCGTCCTCCACCTGTCCGGCGGCCCCAAGGGAGACGACGAGGCGACCCGCGCCCTCGTCCGGGCGGCTCGCGCGTCCGGCGCCCACCACCTCATCTACATCTCGGTGGTCGGCGCGGACCGGGTCCCGCTGGCCTGGATGCGGACGAAACTGGAGTCGGAGCGGGCGATCGCGGATTCGGGCATCCCGTTCACGACCCTCCGCGCGGCCCAGTTCCACGACCTGGCCCTGAAGATGGTCGAGAAGATGGCGAAGCTCCCCGTCCTCCCGGCGCCCGGCGGCCTCCGCCTCCAACCGGTGGACGCCCGCGAAGTCGCCGCGCGGCTGGCGGAGTTGACCCTGTCCGCCCCCGCCGGCCCGGTCCCCGACCTGACCGGCCCCAAGCTCTACGACCTCCCCGCCCTGGTCCACCCGTACCGCCAACTCCTGGGCCACCGCAACCGCCCGACCCTGCCGGTACGGATACCGGGAAAGGCAGGCCGGGCCTATCGCGCGGGGGCGAACCTGACCCTGGAGGGGGCGGAACGCGGAAAGCGGACGTGGGAGGAGTTCCTGGCGGAACGGTTGGGATAGGCGCGGGTGTCGGTGTACGGCGTGCGTGGTTCAGAGACCGGCCGAGTTGAGGGGCAGCCAGTCGGCATATCGCTCGCGGAGCACGTCCCGCTCGCCGGGGGTGGTGAGGATGACGTCCGCGCCGCCGTCGTACGGGCAGTGGAAACGGCGGAGTTCGGTGTCGGCGACGAAGACTGCGGCGAGCGTGTCGTCGGCGACCGCGCATGGACGTGGAACTCCGGTTCGGAAGCGTCCAGTTCGGACTCGATCCACCAGCCTCTCGCGGACGGCGAACAACTCGTTGAGGACGGTGTTGTAGCGGTGCGGCACGTGCGCGGTCGCCGACGTGGCGACCTCTCAGGAGGCCGGCGGTGTGAGTACGGAGTCGGACAAGGAGTTCACCCCCGCACCCACCCGCACCGACCTCACGCTCACCCGCCCGCCTTCGCCCGCAACCCCTGCAGGCCGTCGTACGCGGCCATCACCATTTCCAACCCCCGGCTGTCGTCGCCGGGTTCGCTCATCTGGTTGGTGACGTAGGCGATCGCCGTGCGGGCCTCGGGTTCGACCATGACCAGGGAGCCGCCCCAGCCGCCCCAGCCGTAGGTGGTGCCGAACAGGCCGTAGCCCAGGCCGTATCGGACGGGCATGCCCAGGAGGCGGTCCTGGCCCTGGAACTGTTCCACCCACGCCCGGTCGCAGCCCGCCTGCGACAACAGGCGTACGCCGCCCACCTCTCCGCCGCAGGCCATCACCGACTGGACGAGGGCGACCGAACGGGCGTTGCCGAAGCCGCTCGCGGCGGGGATCTGGGCGCGGCGCCAGGCCACGCTGTTCCCGTCGCGGACGCGGATTCCCGTACCGTCGGCCGGAGTTGGGGCGTTGATGCCGGGTGCGCCGGCCTTGTAGTCCTCGTCGTGGGACGGGGGCGGGACCGTGAGCGCCACCCGGTGGTCGTGCTCGGCGGCCAGGCCCATGTGGAAGTCCGCGCCCAGCGGTCCGGCGATCTCGTCGGCGAAGAACTCACCCGGGGTGCGTCCGGTGATCCGGCGTACGACCTCGCCCACCAGGAACCCCTGGGTGAGCGAGTGGTACCCGGCCGCGGTGCCCGGTTCCCACTCCGGGGCCTGCGCGGCGAGCCGGGCGGTGGCCGACGACCAGTCGTAGGCGACCTCGGCCGACCACTGTCCCTCGAAGTCGGGCAGGCCCGCGGTGTGCGAGAGCAGATGCCGTACCAGCACGCCGTCCTTGCCGGCCGCCGCGAACTCCGGCCAGTAGCGGGCGACGGGCGCGTCCACGTCCAACTCGCCACGGTCGGCGAGGACCAGTGCGGTGAGCGCGGTCATCGTCTTGGTCACGGAGTAGACATTGACGATCGTGTCGCGCTGCCACGGCACGGTACGGGCCGCGTCCGCGAACCCGCCCCACACGTCCACCACGGGCTCCCCGTCCACGAAGACGGCCACCGCCCCACCGGCGTCCCCCTCGTCGAGCAGGGCGGCCAGTGCGCTGGGCACGGCGTTGAAGAGGTCCTCGTAGGAGCCCTGGATGTCGGCCATACCTGACATTGGGCCCGCCGGGACGGGGCGGGGGCAACCGAATTTCGGGGGAGTGGGGTGGGCGGGGCGGCCGTGACGGCGCAAGGTCGCGGTCAGCTCTGGGCGGTGGGGCGTACGACGATCTCGTTCACGTCGACCTCGGCGGGCTGTTCGAGGGCGATCGCGACGGCCCGGGCGATCGCGACGGCCCGGGCGATCGCGACGGCCCGGGCGATCGCCTCGGGCGGGATCGCGAACTCGTCCCGCATCCTCGTGACGTCCGCCCTGACCTCGCTGTTGAAGGAGGCCTCGGTGAAACCGGTCGCGATCATTCCGTTCACGTTGACGTCGACCACCCGGTCCCACTCGTCGACACGCAGGTCGTCGAGGGCGAGATGGCGCGACGGCACGGAACCTGACGGCACCGAGGCCGTCACGCTCCTACGCCCACAGGCTTTCCCAGCGCACGTCGACGCTCCAAGCCTCCGAACCTGACGCGAACTCGGCGAAGATGGCCGCCACTTGATCCCGGTCGTTCAGCACGCACCGGTAATGCCGCTCCATCGAACCGTCCCGGTGCTCGACGGCGAACTCGCCCGCGGACACACCCGCGTTGGGGCCCTGGCCGACCTGGACGTAGCGGCCCTCGGGCTTCTCAAGGATCAGGAACCAGTTGTCCGCGGACAGTTGGCGGACGGCACGTTCGATCACGTCGAGGTCGGGGCCTTCAACGTTCAGTCCGACGCAGGGTTGAAGGGTCAGCGCATCCGTGTCGTCCGCGCCGTCCGATCCATCCGTTCCCCGCAGCGAGGGCGGAAGGTGGAGCACCTCGGCCTGCGGGTCGAAACAGACCAACCCGTGGCGGCCGGCGAGGGCGAGTACCGCGGGTGCGGTCGCACCGGCCCGACTCCACGAGATCGGCATGATCACGTGAGCGTCGGACACATCGAGACCCGCCGTCCACGGGGACGCCTCGACCTGAGGAGAGTCCGCTGCCGGGTCGGGGACCAACTCGGTGACCGAGCCAGGGGTCGAGTCCTGGAGTTCGGGGAAGTCCGCGATCAGCGCCCGGTGGAACATGGTCACGGCGTCGTTCGCGACAACCCCCGCCGCCGAAGTGTCGCCGTCGCACAGCCGCTGATACTTCTCCGCCGCCGCGGACGTCGAGATCCGCCCGGGTTCGTACCACACCGCAAGATCGAAACTCATGTCGTCCCCCTCCCCGGAGGCCTGCCCTCGAAGGAGACCGAGCGTAGGCGGAACCTCTGACAACGCGTGGATCGGGAAATCGCCTGAGCGTGACGCGAAGGTGCGCCCCTGGTCGAGGGGCGCACCCACTGCCTGCGTCTGTCCCTGTCCCCTACTGGGTGCCGTTCTCGGCGAAGGTCCACACGGCGTGGCTGCCGGGGCCGACGGTGAGGGTCGAGTTGCCGATCCGCTCCACATGCCGGTCCTTCACGGGCCGGTTGAGGGACATCTCGACCCGCTGGTAGCCCGCTTGTTCACGCGGGACGACGGTGAGCCGGATCGTGGTCCCGCCGCCCTGCGCGACGACGCCACCGCCCGTCACGTTCCGGACGGTGAACCCGCCGGCCCGCAGCAGCGGCACGGTGTCACCGAGGTCGCCCGCGGTGATCGCGATGCGTACGGAGGTCACGTCCCGCATCAGATGGGTGCGGTAGCCGTCCGGAAGGACGCGCTCGCGGCCGACGTCACCGGGAGAGCTCGCCGGCTCGGTGTTGCTGCGAGGATCGGCGAAGTACTCCGGCCGGTACTCCATCCCCCAGGCCCCGAAGGCGTCGTACTGCGTGTCGGTAAAGACGGCGTCGAACCACGGCACGGGCACACCGTCACCGAAGTCCCGGGTCTGGAGGAACTTGATGGGCTCGGCGACCCCTTCGTCCTTCAGCCGTTCGGTGACCGTCGCCAGCTCCCCCGCCCGCTCGGTCGACAGCCCCAGCCCGGCGGAGCCGAGGGTGCCGTCCTGGCCGGGAACGTCACCGACGCCGAACAGTTCCACGTAGGTCTCACGGCCCAGCAGATAGCGCCCGGTCCAGGTCTGTCCACCGCTACCGGTCGTGGTGCGCACCTGGAAGTTGGCGAACTCCCGCAGGTAGTCGGAGTGTTCGATGGCGTCGGCCGTCTCCCGGTCGAGAACCCCGTAGGAGTGGTTGTAGAACAACAACTGCCGACCGTTCGAGTCGCCCGAGCCCCGACTCCCCTCGGCCTGCGCCGTCCCCACGCCACCCCCGATCGCTCCGGCGAGAGCCACAGCGAGCACGATGATCATCCGCAATGTCCGACGAATCAGCATGTGGGGGATCGTAGGGCGGGGAGGACGGAACCGCCCTGCTTTGTGAACGAGGCTGAAATGCTTGACACTCGGCGTTCGGCCGATGGGTCGCAGTCTCGCGTGCGCGTCCAGGTGGGGCGCGCTGTCAGGGTGCGGCGCCGTGAGCACGGACATCCATGGCGGCATCGAGTTTCGTCATCCCGGCGTCGGCACCGGCCACTACGACGGTGAGCCGTGGGTGGCCGCGATGGATCTCTGGCCGTTGTACGACCAGTCCGACCACGCGGCCTTCGGCCACCTCTTCGGAGTGCGCAACCACGCGGGCTTCCCACCGCTCACGCCGGACCGTGGACTTCCTGCCGACCTGTCGAGCGGCATGCGCTCGATGCTGGAGTCCGAGGTCGGGGCCGGCAGCCTGTGGGGCGCGAGTTGGGTCAGCTGGGCGGAGCTCGCCGCGATGGATCTCGCGACCGCGCCCGATCACGTCGTCGGCCGGCTGACCTGGCGCACGACATCGCGGCCGTCGTCGCTGAATCAACAGCTCGTGTCCGAACCCTGGCCGCCTGCGGTCCGATCCGCGGTGGGCGAGCCGCCGGCTGACCTGCACGGTGCGAAGGGACGAGTGGAGTGGACCAACGGCGAATTGAGGTGCACGTACGAGTGGTTGACCATCCCGGCGGTCGTCGGTCCTGACACCCACTGGCCGCACGTCTTCGCCGTGATGAAGGCCCTGGCGGGCCGCTTCGGGGACGACGGCGTACGCCTGGTCGTGGCGTTCGACTGACCCGCGACGAGCCGGTCAGCGTCGAGCGACGCTGTCCCCGTCCCCGTCCCCGTGGCCGTCGCTGTGTCCGGGGCGGCGAGTCCACAGAGAGACATCGCTGCTCGTGGCGACGGCCACGGTCTGGCCGGAGGGCGAGAAGCCGAAGGTTCGCAGCTCCGAGTAGGTGGAGTGAGCGATGTGCCACCACCGGTCCCCGTACGGCCCCGAGTGGGGGAGACCACCGTCGCTGGAGAGCAGCACACGATGATGGGGCCAGTCCGGGGCGACGGCCTCCAGCGTCCAGCCGTCGCCGCTCGTGGTGCGCAACCCTCCGCCGAAGAGCCCTGCGATGTGTACGCGGCTACCGGCGATCGGTCCGAGTCCGGGACAGGTCAGGTCGGTGGCGACGTCGGGGGTACTGCCCTCGCGGTCGCGGTCGCGGTCGGGGTCGGAGCCGGGGTCGGGGTCGCGGTCCCTGGCGATCTTCTCCCCGGTGACGGCGTCGAAGAGGCCATGACCGTCGTGGGAGATGACCATCACCAGGTCATGGCCGCTCTCGGGGTGCGAGGCGAAGCCGATCCCGAGAAGTCCGCCCACAGGGACGCCGTACGCGGACTCGAAGACAGGGCGCCAGGGGTCGGGTGCGGGCACCACGGGGGCGGCGAGAAGCCGATCCGCAGTGCCCGTTGGTACGCGGAGAACACCGGCTCACGAACGACCGGCTCTTCCGGATCCACCCGCTTGAACCGCTTCATCACCCCGCCATGCTCTCGCGTCCGTGACTACCCTGCGCAGCCGGAGAGTTGAGAAGATCACGGCATGGCGGCTTCCGACGCACCTCCCCCCGACGGCTGGTCCTTTCTCGGAATCGGCGACCCCCTCCTGGTCGTCCAGGACGAGCGGCGCGGCCTACTGGCGGTGGCAGGCAGCTCCGCGTACGGCATTCCCACACCTGTCGCTCTCTACAAGACCCGCTCATTCGCCCGCAGTTCGCTCATCCACTCCCGCTTCCCGGTCCACGCGATGGCCTTCCATCCCACCCGCCCGCTGCTCGCGATAGGCACCGGAAGGTACGACGGCGGCTACTTCTTCGAGGGCGAGCTGCTCCTTCTGCACACCAAGACGGGCGCGGTCGTCTCTCTCATCGAGCACGAACTCGGCCGTCAGGTCCTGGGCCTGGAGTGGCTCGACGAACAGTCCCTACGCGTCCTCATGGCACCGCCCGACGACTGGCAGGACGAAGCGGCGCACGAGAAGGGCCACGCCGCAGTGGTGCGCCGGACCGACTGGACCGTCGTCCCTGCGCGGTCTCTCACCGGCCGGGACCTGGCCGGCCCAGGGATCCCCGCCCCGCGCCCGGATTCCAGGGAGGCAGCACAGCGGGCGACGGCCGAACTGCGCGCACTGTGGCAAGCCCAACGAACCGTCCCGCCGGGTGACTTGTGAGAGGGCGGCTGACTCTGCGGGACGACAGGTGGTGTCAGCATGATCAGGTCCGGTGACCCACTTGCGTCGGGGCTGCCCGGCGTAATCGGGCGGCGAGGCGGGCGGAGGATGCGGAACACTGCGACAGGTGATCGTGATGCAGCCCGTCCTGGAGATGACCGCCACGGACGGCTTCGACCTCTGGCCTGTCACCGAGAGCACGTCGTACGGTTTCCTGCCGCTCAGCGGTGAGCTGTCACCCCTTGAGGTCGGGACAGCGGTGATGCGTATGGCCGACTGCAATGACGTGGACACCGACTGCAATGCCGTGGACCCTGACGGCGATCGTCCGCCGCGGCCGGTCGCCGTACTCGACTCGTTCCTCCACGGACTGCTGACCTGCGAAAGTCTGCTCGCGGCCGGCGGCCTGCGGGTCACCGACAACTCCACGGGCGTCACCTTCCTACCCGGTTGCTGCGATGGGTTGGAGGACTGGCGGGACTGGCAGCGGTTCGTCGACGGCGGCGACCTGCTCGGATTCGGCCACGACCCCGTGTCCCCCATTGCGGAGCGATACGGCAGCGTCGTCCGGCTCACGGTGAATGCCGAGCAGAGCGACAGCCCGGTGATCGAACTGTCCGTATCCGAACTCCGTCACCTGCTTGCCGGAGCCGAGCGCGACCTGGTCGACTTCCTTGCGCTGGCAGCCGATTGGGCCTCCAGGCAGTTGCCGGACCACTGCTCTGCCGTCACCGTTGCCCTCGCCCGCCTTCTGGATCTTCCTGGGTCGGCCGTAGCGCGGAAGCTGTAGGACCGGGCGCGGACCTCGGCCGCATGGCGTTACATGATCACCGACGTTGACCCCGTACACGTGCCCTGCCCACAATCTGCGAGCCAGCGACGGCAGTTGGTGAACAGGAAGGCCCACCATGAGCGGAGATCGCGGTCACCGCGAGATCATCACCGCGATCGCGCGGAATCCCGCGGCGCCGGCCGACGTCTTGACCAGACTGCTGTGCGAGGAAGCCACGGTGGCGCACGGGACGCTGGCTTGGCGCGCTCTGCCGGACGAGGTGGTCGACGCCATCGTCGCCCACCCCGACCGCAGGGTGCGGGCGTTGCTCGCCGAGAACATCTCGGTACCGCCGGAGCAACGCGCCAGGCTCGTGGACGATCCCGATCCCCGCGTCCGCCTCGGTCTGGCCATCGGACCCGACTGGTTCCGCATCCCCACGCCGCCACTGCCCCTGTCAACCCAACAGCGCCTGCTCGCGGATCCGGATCCGAAGGTTCGCCGAAGCGCGGCCTTCTGCCGCCACACGGCGCCGAACCTGGTCGCCCGGCTCGCCGACCATCAGGACGCGGACCTTCGACAGGCGGCCTGCCGCGAGTGGGCCCTCCTGTCCAAGGACACGCGAGGCCGTCTGCTCCACGACGCGGATGACAGAGTCCGCCGGGCGGCCATGATCGAGGCCTGCCGCGAGGACGCAGCCTGCACGGACCTTCTTCTCGACGCGGAAATCGACAGGCTCGACAGGTGGAAGGTGATCCGCTGCGGCGCCATGACCACAGCGACCGCCGAACAACTCGCGGCAAGCACCGACGAGGAGGACCGCCGGGAGTTGGCGACCAATCTCAACGTTCCCATCGACATCGTCCGGACGTTGGCGAACGACGACGCGCAAAGGGTCCGACTGGCGGTATCCGTACGCCCCGAACTGACGGAGACGGAACGCATCGCCATCGACGTCACCGTCAGCCCGTCCGACCGACTCCCGCCCGTCGAATGGGTCCGCCACTGCGCCGACCCCGATGTCCTGCGCCAATGCGCCAAGTCGGCCAACACGCTGCTACGGCGCAGCGCCGCCTGCAGCCCGCACCTGCCCGCCGACGCCATCGACCTGCTCGCGAAGGACGACGACCATCCCGTACGACTCCTGTTGTGCGAGAACCAGCCCACCGTCGACGGCGAGGTGGTGCTGCAGACGTATCTGGACTGCCGGGTCATCACCAAGGGCGCTCTGCTGGGCCACCCGAACCTCCCGCGCGCGGGCAGCGGCCAACGCTTCGCCGACGACCCTGATCCGGAGAGGCGTTGGCTGGCGGGACTGGACCCCGACGCGCCCGTCGACACTCTGGTCCGCCTGCTCGCCGACCACGACGACCGTGTACGGGCCACGGCAGCCGCCCACCCCGCACTACCCGTCGATCTCATCCGCGCATGCTGCGAGAACCCGGAGACCTCCGACAGCGCGCTCAGCAACCCGAGCCTGCCCGCGGAAGCCATGCACCAACACCTCGACGAAGCGGGTGTCCCTCGCTGACGCCGATGGCTGGAGCAACAGCACTGCGAACCCTGCTCGCGCTTCGACTGGCGCCGCCAACGGGCAAGGGCAGGGGCAAGGGCTCAGGCGCTGCGTCTGGAGGCTCTGCACGCGGCCTGATGATTCAGGTCGAGACGTGCAACTGTTCGGGACCGGCAGAGGTCTAGCGATCGAAGGACTGTCCCCTGGGGGACACCGTCCGTTTGCCCACACTCCAACAGGGGTTCCCTCCATGCCGAAGCCTTCGCACAACCGCCGAGCCTCCCGTACGGTCGTCTCCCCGCTCGGCACTCTCGTCGCTGCCAGCCTGATCGCGCTTGCCGCGGCTCCGGCTCCCGCCGCCTTCGCGGACGAAGCCGCACCCGAACTGGTCGTCGGAGGCATCGAGCCGATCGACGGGATGAAGCCGGGGAGCACCTTCGACGTGCCGGTCACCGTGGCGAACAAGGGCACCGGAGTCGCCGAGAAGGTATGGGTCTACTACGCCGTCACCCGGGGTCTCGACTTCGAGGAGGTTCCCTCCAACTGCCGTACGCAGTACGTCCGTCCCTACGACGAGATGCCCGAGAGATGGACCGTGGCGTGCGTGTTCGACCAGGCGGTGCGGCCGGGCGTCGTCTACACACCCGAGAGACCTCTCCGCGTCGAGGCACTCGACCGCGCGCTCAACGACGAACTGCGCCTGCGGGTAGGGGAGGACGATCCGGGAGTGGACGACAACGGCACTCCACCGGTGACGGGAACGGCACCCGCGGTGAAGCTGGTCGAAAGCGAAACGGGGGGCGAGGGATCCACACGAATCGTCGACGTGCCCGTCACCTCCGTCAACACGGCCGATTTCCAGGTGAAGGGTGCCGCGGTGAAGGGGAGCGTCGGCGAAACGGTGCCGATGACGGTGGAGTTCACCAACGCCGGGCCCGCCTGGGTCATGACCAAGGTGGGAAAGCCCTCCGTCAGGATCACGGTCACACCGCCCGCCGGCACGTCGATCGTCAAGGCCTCCGGCTTCTGCAAAGCCAAGGCCAAGGCGTACGACTGCGGCACGAGCGAGCGGGCTCTCTACGAGAACGGCCACGAGACCTACACCTTCAAACTGAAGATCGACAAGCGGGTGGCGCACGCCAAGGGCTCGGTGACGCTGGGCACCGAGGCACGGCCGTCCGACCCGGACAAAACCAACGACCGGGCCGACATCACGCTGGACGTCACGGACGGCGGGCCGAGCGGATCGACGGGCGGCACGGGTAGCACTGGCGGAACGGGTAGCACTGGCGGCACGGGAGATACGGGAGGCACTGGCGGATCGTCCGGCGGGTCGTCGTCGGTCGGCGGCGCGGGGACGACGGCAACAACCGGCGGCACCCTGGCAGAGACCGGGTCCTCGGCACTACCGATCACGGGCATCGCCGCCGCGACGGTGATCACAGGTGCAGGCGTACTCGTCATCATCCGTCGCCGCCGGTTTCAGAACCTGAGCTGACGACCGTAGGGACGCGGGCGGAATCCCTCCGCCTCGATCGATTGCCGTGGATGGACTGAAGCCTGTTGGCGTGGCGTGGCGTCAGGCGTCCGGCAAGCGAAGTAACCGGTCATCCCTGTAGATGGGCGAGAAGCTCCTCTCCCACGGGGTATGGGCGCTCCTGGGGCAACAGGCGGGCCGCGGAGTCCAAGTCGCCGTCGCTGACAAGGTTATGAATCTGGCGAACGAGCGGGGTCACGTCGCGCAGGGAGACCGTCCACTCGTCGGCGTAGCGTCGTACCGCCTCGCCGGACAGGCCGAGTTGCAGTGAGCGGTACGGCAGGGGGCGCAGGTGCAGGTCCCGTTCGGGGTCCCACTGCACGCGTGCAGGTGCACGCTTCAACTCACGCTGCCAGGTGGCCTGGTCGGGATGAACCCCGCGCACGTAACTCGACCGACAGGCATGGCGCAGCGCCCACTCGAAGCCCTCGCGGCTGATCTCGACAGCGAGGACGGTCTCCTGACCGGCTTTCGTGGCCCAGCCGCAGCGGTACATCATCCACAGGAACAACGGCTTGATCCAGGTCAAGCCTTGCTCACAGACCTCTCGGTGACGGCTCTCCGGCTTGGGTTCGCCCGAAATCTCCGGCGCCCAATGCAAGGTCGGAGACCGTCGTCAGGGCGCGTAATAGGCGGCGTAGAAGCCCGAGTGGCCTTCGACGGAGAAGCCCTCGAAGTCGCCGGCCGATTCGCACTGGAGTAGTCGTCGCAGTGCCGCTTCAGCTTCGGGTAGGCGCTGGCTTGAGAGGTATGCCTTGGTCGTGGCCAGACCGCTGCCGCACAGCAACTGGATATCGATTGAGCAAGCCGCGTCCATGCTGGCGGACTTCGCCTCCCAGATCAGGAGCACGTCGTCCAGACTCCCGGCGTTGTACAACTGCACGCAGCACAACTTCATCAGCTCCGTGTCACCGTCCCCCTGCGCACGCTTCTCCAGACGGGTTTGTACGGTGAGCAGACCTCGTACCTCGTCGAGGTGCGCCCCGACGGGATGCAGGCCGTAGCGGTCCAGGCTTTCGTCTTCGTCCATCGCCATACTTTCTCAGTGGGAGTGGACACAGGTTCTCGTGTCGACCTTCCGGCTCCTGGTTCTCAACTCACGGAAAGAGGTCGTGAGGGCGGCTTGATGTTCCGCCTCAAGCTTCGCTCACCGACTGTTGGCCATGCCCGCCCGCCCGACGCTGCGCCCTGGTCGTGCACCCGGCCATGCGCCTCCGCCGAAGGCCGCCGATAATGACTGTTGGTACTCAGACCAGGGCAGTTAGGGTGCGCCACCATGGGCACGGACATCCACGGTGGGATCGAATTCCGCCATCCCCACGTCGGCACCGACTACTACGACGGCGAACCATGGGTGACCGCCATGGACCTGTGGCCGCTGTACGACGAAACGGACTACTCGGCCTTCGGCCTCCTTTTCGGTGTCCGCAACTACGTGGGCTTCCGGCCGCTCGCAGCCGGTCGTGGCCTTCCTGTTGACCTGTCGAGCGACATGCGTTCAGCGCTGGGATCATGGGTTGGCCAGGGCGAGATGGACGGTGCGAGCTGGATCAGCTGGGCCGAACTCGCCTCCATCGATCCCGCGACCAGGCCCACGGACTTCGTCGGCCGAGTGACCTGGCACAAGAAGTCGCAGCCGGCGATACAACGGAGCCAACTCGTATCTCGGCCGTGGCCGGCGGCAGTCCTGTCCACCGTGGGCGTACCGCCTACCGACTCGGACAGCGCTTCAGAACGCGTCGAGTGGACCACCGACGACTTGGTCTGTGCTTACGAACCGCTGACCATCGGTGGTGTCCTGGGACCGACGACACACTGGCCACACGTCTTCGCCGTGATGAAAGCCCTGGCCGACCGCTTCGGCGACAACGGCGTCCGCCTGGTCGTAGCGTTCGACTGAGGGCGCGCTACCTGACACCCCCACCCTCCTGCTCAGCGGGCGCCTCCGACTGCAGTTCAGTGTTCAGGGTGGTGAGGCCTCCTAGGACGGTGCGCCGCGCCGAGACGCACCACTGGTTCAGGTCTGTGAACGTCGCTTGATGACCCACGTCATCCGGTCCCGCTTCCACACGGCGGTGAAGCGACCGACGTTCGTGGGGCGCTCAGTTAGACCCTCCGTCCCGCCCAACCAGCGCCGTCCGCCCGGTAGTTGGCTTCCGAGATATGGCAGTGGGCGCGGGATGTCCCGGCCTGGAGATGGTAACCCCGATGCGATCTCGTAGCGTGCCATGAGGTCCAGGAGCAGTTCGACGCGGTTTCGGACGCGGCTGTCCACGGCTCCTTGGACGCTGACCGACACCTCGGTTCCGCTCGCGGAACGGGCGATGCGGAGATCGACGCGGCTGCGTCCGACGAGGGGGTACGTGTACCAAGCCGAGCGCGGCTGCTCTTCGTCGGTCGTGGGAAGTGCCGTGCAGATGGCCAGCCAGTCGCTGTCGTCGAAGTCGTACGCCACTTCTGCTGAGACGGACTCGCAGAAGGGGCGGAGGTTGGTCTCCCAGATCCAGCCTTCCGCGACGGTCCGGCTCCGAGACGCTTCGACGGAGCGACCCAGAGTGTCGAGGTCTTCGTGCAAGGCATCCAGCACCCGGTGCGTCGGCTCGCCGTCGGGTGCTGTTTCCATGAGGATCCAGCCGGGCATCTGCCGTTGGACATCGGCGGGCAGATCGTCACTGTCCGGGTCCGCAAGTCGGTACAGGACACTGAAGGCCGTCTCTCGGGCTACGGCGCTAGCGATCCACTCCACATCGGCCGCATGATCCAGGACATGGCCTTCCTCCGCGTTCATCGAGTCGCGGAGGGTACCGATGGAGGCGGCGTCCCAGGCCCGGATGTCTTGCGACAGCGCCCGCAGGAGCCGGTACCTTGCCAATTGAGGAAGGTCCTCCTCCGTCTCAGACGCCGCCCAGCCCTGTGGATCCTCCGCGCCGAGAGCGGCAAACAGTCCCGCGATCTTCGCTGCGTCGGTCACCTGTCAGCCGGCCTCGGCGACGCCGATCGGTCGAAGCTCCCCGCTCGGCACCTGCGTGCCTTCGGCGAACGCGGTATCAGTCATGGTGTCCCCAGGTCGGTGGCGCTCCGTCCGGTCCCACGATAAAGACGCGGACTGACAACGGGGTGCACCTCGGGTGCACCTTCGCCGCTCTTCGCTCGGCCCCGCCAGAGGCCGAAGAGCCCCCCAGAGTTTGAGAGTTCGGGCGGGGAACGACTTCAATGGTGGCGTGACTACGGTACCGACCAACGGCACGGCCATGATTGCTGAACGCGTCTTGCTCAGCGACGTTATGGCGAAGCTTCGTCAGCACCGGCCGGTCTTCCATTCCGAAGCCGATCTTCAACACAGTTTTGCCCGGGTGCTCTGGGAGTTGGCGTCGGATGTGCACTCCAGGCTTGAGGTGCCGCAGCGAGTGGCGGGCAGGACCGAATACCTGGACCTCCTGTGCCTCGGTCCTCAGCGTCGTACGGCGATCGAATTCAAGTACTTCACCCGAAGCTGGACGGCCACGGCCGGCACCCCGGCCGAGGAGTACGTACTGAAGGCGCACGGCGCAACCGACCTGGCTCGCCTGCATTTCGTTCGGGACATCGCGAGGCTGGAGCGCTTCTGCCGACGGCGTGACCAGAACGGCCTTGCTCTCATGCTGACCAACGAGGCGTCCCTGTGGACCCCGCCGGACCCTGGCCGCCGACGTACTCGGGATCACGACTTCCGAATTCATCACGGACGGGAACTCGCCGGGACCCTGCTCTGGGCCGAGGGGACCTACGAGCCGAACACATGCAGTCTGCGCGGTACGTACCCCCTCACATGGGAGACGTACTCCGAACAGGGCGGAGCAGGCGGAGAGTTCCGCTACCTGGCGGTGTTCGTCGGTTCCTCGGTTACCGGAGCCGACGAAGGCGAAGGCGCGTAGCCCGTTGCTGCGGTGAGGGGACGAAAACAGGTTGGCCGGTCGCCGGCGAGCTGTGAGGATGCACCTGTTTCTCAAGCGGAGGACCGTTGTTCGTCTTCGTGTGCGCAGGCTGCGACGCCAGACTGACCACCCCGTTGTCCCAGGTTGCCCTGCCCATCCATGCCCATCAGAAGCACGGGAACGGAATCCAGCTCCCGGTGCTCATGGAGTCGGGCACGTTCGCCGTTGATCCGGAGCACTGGGGACCGCCGTGGCGGGCGTGGGAGGACATCGATCCGGACGAAGCGGCAGCCCGCGGCATCTACGCGCCGGTCCACGCCCTGTCCGACGGCGCCCCTGGCGCGGTGGTCATCGCACCAGGGGATGCCCGCGGCACCCTGCTGATCCCGGAGAGGGGCGGCGGCTTCTGCTGCGGCCTCGACGGGTCGGACGGTCTCAACATGGCCTGCGCGTCATGCGGGCTGCCCGTGGCGAGTCGGATCGACGACTGCTCGCTCTGGCAGGCGGTGTGGCTCGCGCCGAACGCGGTGCGCCGCCTCCTCGTCGACGCCGACGTCGCACCGCTCTCCTGGGGGGAGTTGACTGCGGAGGGGAAAGGCACGCCCCCGTTCGAGCCGATTACCAGGTGGGGATCCTGGCGGGGATTGAACCACTGGTGGTCGTGGAGCCCGCAGTGGGAGGCGGCAGCCGGCCGGGCGCTTGCCCACCTGCTGGTGGCCTCGGAAGGCCGGCCCGTGACCCTCCCCGACGGCCTGACCAAAGAGGTGTTCCAACGCGGCCTGGACGCCCTGTTGCCCGCGGGCCCGCCGGCCCGGCGCGCCGTGCTCGCCGGACCTGGACTGTCCGCCTCTGACGCGGACGCCGACATCCTTCTCGTGCCGGATCATCCGCAGACGGGGGAGACCTGGACCCACTTCGGACCGGCGTACTCGGTACCCCTGCCGTACGGGGTCTGGCTGTGGCTTGTCTCCCCCGAGCCATACCTGCCCGTCCCCGCATCGGGCGGTATGCCTCACGACATCCTTCGCGACAACCCGATCCCGCCGCGCCCCAGTTACCTGTTCCGGGCCGATCCGGAAACCTTCCGCCACACGCTGGTCCGGCAGCCGGCCGTCAGCAGTCCGTGGCTGCGCGAGATCCTTGAGAACCTCACGCAGCACATGCGCGCTCGCCTCTTCTAGTCGGTCGGCCGAAGAAATCCTGAGACTCCCGGCACCGTGAACTCTGCGACAAGGCTCGACCGAATCGCGCTGCTGCGGAACCTGCCAACGGGCCGATTGCCGAAGACGGTTGTCGGCTCCATGTGGTCTGTCGGCCCGGTTTGCGCATGTCCGGAGCGATTCCGCCACGCGGTCCCTACCTTGGCGGTATGGACATGGAGAGAGATGACGTGTGGCTGCGTTACCCGATGGACCTGCGCCCGAACAGTGTGTCCCGGCGGGAGGGACGCTGCACCTGGCACGGCGATCGTCAGAGTCCTTGTGGAGAGGAGCCGGTCGTAGTCGTCGAGGATCGTGCCGGACGGCGGTGGGCGACATGCCTTCGGGGCGCGCGTGCTGTCGCCGCCGACCGAGGAGTTCCGCTTCCCTCCTACCTGGGGGAGTAGTACGGGCGGGGTTGGCCCCCGGAGACGTTCGGGCTCGGGCATACGGGCGACGCGCACGCCGGCTGATGCTGAAGCGGGGGCGGCTGGGTATGGCCGAACTTCCGTCGTACGACCTTTCCAGAGCGTTTCGACTGCTGCTCGCCAGGATGCCGGACCGACGGCTACCTGATCAGCCTTGTGTCGGGGCAACGCCGATGGGACAGGACACCCCGGTCCCCTCGATCCCGCAGTACCCCGCCGGGTTCTTGGCCAAGTACTGCTGGTGATACCCCTCCGCCGGATAGAACGTCCTGCCCTCCGCCGGCAGGATCTCCGTGCTGATCGTGCCCCAACCCGACCCCGTCAGGACCTTCTGGTAGGCCTCGCGGGAGGCCGTGGCCAGCGCTGTCTGGGTGGGGGTGTGGGTGTGGATCGCCGAGCGGTACTGCGTGCCCACGTCGTTGCCCTGGCGGAAGCCCTGCGTGGGGTTGTGGGACTCCCAGAAGGTCTTCAGGAGGCGGTCGTACGAGATCAGCTCGGGGTCGTAGACCACGCGGACCACCTCAGCGTGGCCGGTCAGGCCCGAGCAGACCTCCTCGTACGCGGGGTTCTCGGTGTAGCCGCCCTGGTAGCCGACCAACGTCGTCCACACGCCCACCGGGAGTTGCCAGAACGTGCGCTCGGCGCCCCAGAAGCAGCCCAGGCCGAAGTCCGCGATCTCCAGGTGCTCGGGGTAGGGGCCCAGGAGCGGGGTGCCGAGGACCGTGTGGCGGTCGGGGAGCGAGAAGATCGGCTCGATGCGGCCGCGCAGCGCTTCTTCGGCAGTCGGGAGCCGGGGGGTGCGGCTGTCCAGGAACATGCGGTCTCCATCCGGGGGTCGGGAGGACCAGTGAGCGGGTGGTCCAGCGGCTCGTTCGCCTCAACGCGCTCGCGGGCGGGCGGAATTCCGGCGAGGTGCCTCCCGGGGAGAAGTCATCCGCCGCCCGGTTCACCCGCAGCCGGCTCACCCCGCGGCGGAGCTCAGTGCGGCAGTGTCGCCGGGCTCCCCCCGTTCGCCTCGTAACCCGCCACCGCCAGTGCCCGGTACACCGCGAACTCCGCCGCCGGGTCGGCCGACAGGGTCCACGGCAGGGCACCCACGTGGCCGTCTATGTGGATGAGCTGGTTCATCGCCTCCGACCAGCGTTCGGAGCGGACCAGGAAGAAGACCAGCATGTGGCGTACATGCGCCAGCATCGGGTCGTCGGGGCGGGCGGCGTGGACCGCGAAGAGCGCTCCGTGGATCGCCTTGGTCACCACTTCGCTCTGGTAGAAGCTGCTGACCATGTTCACCTCGGGCAGATGCTCGAAGACCGCGAACAGGGGCATCGCCGCGAGGAGGGAGCCTTGAGGCGCTCGGGCTGCCGCCGCCTCCGCGAAGGAGTTCGCCAGGGTCCGCGAGCCGTGCCACTTCTCGCACCAGTAGTGCAGCGCGGCCAGGTGCGCGCCCATGTGCGCCGGCGCCCGGTCCAGGATCTTCAGCCAGAGCTGCTCGAACTCCGACTGGGAGTAGGCGAGGCCTCGCGCCACCGACAGTTCGACGATGTACGGGATCGGATCGCCCGGCGCGAGCAGCGCCGCGTCACCGCACGCCGACCGCGCCTCCTCCATGATGATCCGGAACTCGTCCGTGCCCGGCGTCGATGTCCGCCACGCCTGCTGCACCAGGAACTCGGCATGCACCGCGGCGCCGCCCGCGTCCTTGGGGTGCTCGGCCCGCCACACCCGCAGCCACTGCCCGCCCGGCGTCTCACTGACCCCGCCAGGACGCTGCCGCAATTCCAGCGAGGCCGCGCCCGCGAACGCCTGCACCCGCTGCCAGCGCAGCTCGCCCGCCGCCTCCGTGCCGGCCAGCAGCTGCTGCGCCGCGCGGTAGTCGTGCGTGCGCTGCACCAGGTCCAGGACGTCCAGCAGATCCTGGTCGGGTCCGGGCATGCGGACGTCCAGCTCCTCCTCCCGCGCGAAGCCGTAGTTCGCGGGGTCGGCGGCGTCCGGGTGGCCGGCCGGGACCTGCTCGATCATGCCCCGCCTGCGCCGCAGGAAGGGAAGCAGCACGAAGCCGAGCAGGACCGCCGCCATCAGGACCCAGAGAATCTCCATGCCACAAGCGTTCCAGACACCGCCGACAAATGGCGAACCGGTCACCGGACCTGTGGATAACTCCTCGCCCGTTGCCGACGACGGTCACCACGCCCCCCTCACGACAGCGCCCTGCGAACCCCTCCCACGACAGCGCCCCTGTGAACCCGCCCCACGACAGACCCACCGAGGGAAAACCCCGCAGTACCCCACCTCACGCCCCGCCGTCCGTCATCCGTTCCGCGAGCGCACTACGCTCGGGACCCATGAGCGACAGGCACATCAGTCAGCACTTCGAGACTCTCGCGATTCACGCGGGCAACACCGCCGACCCCCTCACCGGTGCGGTCGTCCCGCCGATCTACCAGGTCTCGACCTACAAGCAGGACGGCGTCGGGGGCCTGCGCGGTGGCTACGAGTACAGCCGCAGCGCCAACCCCACCCGGACCGCCCTGGAAGAGAATCTCGCGGCCCTCGAGGGCGGCCGCCGCGGTCTCGCGTTCGCGTCCGGACTGGCGGCCGAGGACTGCCTGTTGCGTACGCTGCTCAGTCCCGGCGACCACGTGGTCATCCCCAACGACGCGTACGGCGGCACGTTCCGGCTGTTCGCGAAGGTCGTCGCCCGGTGGGGCGTGGAGTGGTCGGTCGCCGACACCAGCGATCCGTCCGCCGTACGGGCCGCCGTCACCCCGAAGACCAAGGCCGTGTGGGTGGAGACCCCCTCCAACCCGCTGCTCGGCATCACCGACATCGCCGCCGTCGCGCAGATCGCGCGGGACGCGGGCGCCAAGCTCGTCGTCGACAACACCTTCGCCACGCCGTACCTCCAGCAGCCCCTGGCCCTCGGCGCCGACGTCGTCGTGCACTCCCTGACCAAGTACATGGGCGGTCACTCGGACGTCGTCGGCGGCGCGCTGGTCACCGCCGACGAGACACTCGGCGAGGAGTTGGCGTACCACCAGAACGCGATGGGCGCGGTCGCCGGGCCCTTCGACTCCTGGCTGGTGCTGCGCGGCGCCAAGACGCTGTCGGTGCGCATGGACCGGCACAGCGAGAACGCCACCAGGGTCGCCGAGATGCTCGGCCGGCACGCGCGCGTGACGAACGTGCTGTACCCGGGCCTGCCCGAGCACCCCGGCCACGAGGTCGCCGCCAAGCAGATGAGGGCGTTCGGCGGCATGGTGTCGTTCCAGGTCGCGGGCGGCGAGGAGGCGGCCGTCGAGGTCTGCAACCGCGCCAAGGTGTTCACGCTGGGCGAGTCCCTGGGCGGTGTCGAGTCCCTGATCGAGCACCCCGGCCGCATGACGCACGCGTCCGTGGCCGGCTCCGCTCTTGAGGTGCCCGCCGATCTCGTACGCCTCTCCGTGGGCATCGAGAACATCGACGACCTGCTGGGGGATCTGCAGCAGGCGCTCGGATAGCAGGTCGGGCCGGGTTGGCGGGCGGGCGGACCGGTCGATCGGCCGCCCGTTCACCAGCCTCGTTCACCAGCCTCGTTCACGAGCCCTTTCGCCAGCCCCGTTCACCACCCCGTCAACGGTGGAGTTGTCTGCGAGGGCGGCTCCACCCACGGGCGGGCCACCATCGCCCACACGAAGAACGCGACCGCCGCCGAGCACAGCAACAGCCACAACAGCCGGCGGGCGGCGGTCCTGCGGCGCAGCATCCGGCCGCCGCGGCGCATCACCTCCGGGTACAGCTCCGGCGGCACCGGGGGCGGTGTCTCCTCCATCACCCGCCGTACGGCGGCTTCGCGTTGGGCCCGGTTCATGGGCGTCTCCCGTCGCCGACGTGCCTCGACATGACGTCACCTTCACCGACGTCCCTCACGACGACGCCACCTTCGCCGGTCCGACCGCCGGTGCAGGCCCCCGCGGCGGATGCAGCAGCGTCGCCGTCGCCCGGTCGCAGATCGTGCGGACGCGTTCCGTCGGCAGGCCGAGCAGCGCCGCCGTCTGGGCCTCGGCGACCCCCTCGTACAGCCTGAGGACCAGGATCAGGCGTTCCTGCGGCGCGAGCGCGGCGAGGGCGCTGTCGGGGTGCGGGCGGGCGCGGCCGAAGGCGCCGTACTGGTGCCAGGCCGCGCGGGCGAAGCGGGTGGCGAGGTACTGGCGGGTGTGGTCGTAGGGGTCCTCGCCGCGCAGTCGGTCCCAGCGCGCGTACGTGTGCGCCAGGGCGAGCGTCAACAGGCGTCGCGCGCGCGGGTTGTCGCCGGGCGCCTCCGCCGTGAGGAGCGTGGCGGCATGCAGGAGCCGCCCTGCCGCGCCCGCGACGAATGCCTCGAACTCCCGGGCCCGGCGGGCGCCTTGGGACGCCTGCCGTTGTCGCACCGCGCCTCCCGCCCTGACGCGACCTGAGGACAGGGGCCCGGTCGCCTACGGGATGCCGACCCGCCTGCGACGGGACCCGGTCTCATATGAGGCCAGCGGTGGCCCATCGGTCAAGGGCTCGGCGGACACCCGCGGGATCCGGACGAAGAACCGCGGGCCACGCGCGCGGGGACGTCACGCGTCCGACGGACCGTCCGCGCCCGGGAGGCCCTGCGTCGCCATCCGGCTGGAGAGCGCGGTGTTGAAGCGCGTGAGGAGCGTGCAGAACGCCTCGCGCTCCTCCGGCGCCCAGTCGTGTGTCAGCTCGGCCATCAACTGACGCCTGGAGGACCGCACTTCGTCCAGCCGCGCCAGCCCGCGCGGGGACAGCTGGAGCACCACGGCACGCCCGTCCTCGGGGTGCGAGGTCCGCTTGACCAGCCCGGTGTCGACGAGCGGAGCCACCTGCCGGGTGACCGTCGAGGAGTCGATGCCCATGCTCGCGGCGAGTGCCTTGACGCCCATCGGCCCCTCCTTGTCGAGGCGGTTGAGCAGCAGATACGCGGCGCGGTCCATGGAGTTGCGCACCTGGCCGACCCCACCGAGCCGGGTCTGTTCGGCACGGCGGGCGAAGACCGCCACCTCGTGCTGCAACGTGTCGAGGAGACCGATGTCACCGACGGTCGTCATGTCCATCGACATTTCAGGTGTTGTGGGCATGGCCGGGGGCTCGCTTCATGAAGGGGTGCTGGATTGGGGGACAGAGTACGCGGCCGGGACCCGGGTCGTACCGGCGCTGCGCAAACCAGTCTCGGAGGTTGGTCACAGCGACGGCGTGAGGCTGTGAACTGCGATGCTTGAGTCATGAGCTACAGCACGGCTGACTCCTTTCGGCCCGTGACCCTCGACGATGTGCGCGGCGCCCAGAAGATGCTCACGGGCGTGGCGCGGGTGACGGCGATGGAGGGGAGCCGGCACCTGTCCCAGTTGGTGGGCGCCCCGGTGCATCTCAAGTGCGAGAACCTCCAGCGGACCGGATCCTTCAAGCTGCGCGGCGCCTACGTCCGGATCGCCGGGCTGCTGCCCGAGGAGCGGGCCGCCGGTGTGGTCGCGGCGAGCGCCGGCAACCACGCCCAGGGCGTCGCCCTCGCGTCCGCCCTGCTCGGCGTCCGCGCGACCGTGTTCATGCCGAAGGGCGCCCCGCTGCCCAAGATCAGCGCCACGCGCGAGTACGGCGCCGAGGTGCGCCTGCACGGGCACGTGGTCGACGAGACGCTCGCCGCCGCCCAGGCGTACGCGGCCGAGACGGGCGCGGTGTTCATCCACCCCTTCGACCACCCCGACGTCATCGCGGGGCAGGGCACCGTCGGCCTGGAGATCCTGGACCAGTGCCCGGAGGTGCGCACGATCGTCGTCGGCATCGGCGGCGGCGGTCTGGTGGCCGGGCTCGCGGTCGCGGTGAAGGCCCTGCGGCCCGACGTGCGGATCGTGGGCGTGCAGGCGGCGGGCGCGGCGGCGTACCCGCCCTCGCTCACGGCCGGCTGCCCGGTGTCGATCGATCAGCCCGCGACCATGGCCGACGGCATCAAGGTCGGCCGGCCGGGCGAGGTGCCGTTCGCTCTCGTCCGCGATCTGGTGGACGAGGTCCGTACGGTCACCGAGGACGAGCTGGCCACGGCCCTGCTGCTGTGCCTGGAACGGGCCAAGCTGGTCGTGGAACCGGCCGGCGCCAGCCCGGTCGCGGCGCTGCTGAGCGATCCGCGCGGCTTCGAGGGCCCGGTGGTGGCGCTGCTGTCCGGCGGCAACATCGATCCGCTGCTGATGCAGCGGGTGCTGCGGCACGGCATGGTCGCGCAGGGCCGCTACCTGGCCGTACGCCTGCGTCTGACGGACCGTCCCGGCGCCCTCGCCTCGCTTCTCGGGGCGTTGTCAGTGGTGGACGCTAACGTCCTCGACGTGAGTCACGTACGGACCGATCCCCGGCTCGGGCTCACGGAGGCGGAGGTCGAGCTGCACCTGGAGACGAAGGGTCCTGAGCACTGCGTCGAGGTCGGCCGCACCCTGCGCGAGGCGGGCTACACGGTCATCGACTGAGGCTGTGGGGGGCATCCCCGGCACCGGGCGTGGGGGCGCCCCAAGCGGAACGCCCGCTTCAGTAACTCTTCGTCACTCGATCGGGGAAATCCCGTTGAGAGACGCGATACATCGCGTTATGGTGTGTCTCGTGCCAGCCATCAGGCGGAACGAAAAACGCAAAACTAGGCTTTTCGAAGAATCCCCGACGACGTGGAGACTGATATGCCAGGCGCCATCTATGCCGAAGGCCTGGTCAAGACCTTCGGAGACGTAAAGGCACTGGACGGCGTCGACCTCGATGTCCCCGAGGGCACGGTCCTCGGCCTGCTCGGGCCCAACGGCGCGGGCAAGACGACGACGGTCCGCTGCCTGACCACCCTGCTGCGCCCCGACAGCGGCAAGGCCGTCGTCGCCGGGCTCGACGTGCTCAAGCAACCCAACGAGGTACGGCGCTCCATCGGCCTGTCCGGCCAGTTCGCCGCGGTCGACGAGTACCTGACCGGCCGCGAGAACCTTCAAATGGTCGGCCAGCTCTACCAGATGAAGTCCAAGGCCGCGAGGGCCCGGGCCGACGAGCTGCTCGACCAGTTCGGCCTCACGGACGCCGCCGACCGCACCGCGAAGACCTACTCCGGCGGTATGCGCCGCCGGCTCGACCTCGCGGCGGCCCTGGTCCTCTCACCGCCCGTGATGTTCATGGACGAGCCGACCACCGGCCTGGACCCGCGCAACCGCCAGATGCTGTGGGAGGTCATCAAGCAGCTCGTCTCCGGCGGTACGACCCTGCTGCTGACCACCCAGTACCTGGAAGAGGCCGACCACCTCGCGCACGACATCGCGGTCGTCGACCACGGCCGCGTGATCGCCCGCGGCACCTCCGACCAGCTCAAGGCCCGCACCGGCGGCGAGCGCGTCGAGGTCGTGGTGCACGAGCGCGACCACATCCCGACCGCCCGTGAGGTCCTGACCGGCTTCGGCAAGGGCGAGGTCACCGTCGAGGACCACACCCGCAAGCTCACCGTCCCCGTCACCGGCGGCGCGAAGCTGCTCGCCGAGGTCATCCGCGAACTGGACGTGCGGGGCATCGAGATCGACGACATCGGTCTGCGCCGCCCCACCCTCGACGACGTCTTCCTCTCCCTGACGGGCCACGCGGCAGAGGTCGAGGACGAGGAGAACGGCACGACGGCGGACGCCAAGGGCCGCAAGCAGGCCGACGCCAAGGACCGCAGCCAGCAGAAGGAGACCGACCAGTGAGCGCCGTCACCGAAGCCGCCCCGATCGCGGCTCCCAGCAACCCGCTCGGCCAGTCGGTCCGCGACTCGCTGGTCATGGCCAAGCGCAACCTGATCCGCATGTCCAGAATTCCCGAGATGGTGATCTTCGGGCTGATCCAGCCCATCATGTTCGTGGTGCTGTTCACCTACGTCTTCGGCGGTTCCATGCAGATCGGCGGCAGCACCAGCGCCACCGACTACAAGAACTTCCTGATGGCGGGCATCTTCGCGCAGACCGTCACCTTCGCCACCGCCAGCTCCGGCGCGGGCATCGCCGACGACATGCACAAGGGGCTCATCGACCGCTTCCGTTCGCTGCCCATGGCGCGCGGCGCGGTGCTCACCGGGCGGACGCTCGCCGACCTGGTGCAGACGGCGCTCACCCTGCTCGTCCTCGCCGTCGTCGCGCTGCTGGTCGGCTGGCGGGTGGGCTCGGACGGCGGCACGAACGCCGGCAAGGTGCTCGGCGCCTTCGGCCTGCTGCTCCTGCTCGGGTACGCGTTCACCTGGATCGGCGCCCTGATCGGCCTGTCCGTGCGCACCCCCGAGGCCGCCACCTCCGGCGGACTGATCTGGCTCTTCCCGGTGACGTTCATCTCGAACGCGTTCGTGGACACCAGCCACATGACCCCGTGGCTGCGCCATGTCGCCGAGTGGAACCCGTTCAGCGCCACCGTCCAGGCCAGCCGGGTGCTGTTCGCCAACCCCGGCCAGTCCCCGTCGGACGCGTGGCCCATGGTGCACCCGGTCTGGGCCTCGCTGATCTACTCGGCCGTGATCATCGTGATCTTCCGGACCCTCGCGGTACGCAAGTACCGCTCGGCGACCGCGTGACAGCGACCGCATGACAGTGCCCCCGGCGTCGCGGGGACGCCGGGGGCCTCACAGACGGATCGGCGGGGTCAGCCGTTGTACGGCTCGGCCTTGAGGATGGTCACCGAGGCCATCTTGCCGTTGGGCAGCTCGTACTGCGCGACCTCGCCGACCTTGTGGCCGATCACGCCGGAGCCGAGCGGGGACTGCGGCGAGTAGGTCTCGATGTCCGAGCTCGCGTACTCGCGCGAGGCGAGCAGGAAGGTCGTGGTGTCGTCCTCGTCACCGTCGAAGGCGATCGTCACGACCATGCCGGGCGCGACCGCGCCGTCCGCGGACGCCGGGGCCTCGCCGACCTTGGCCTTCTCCAGGAGCTGGGTCAGTTGGCGGATGCGGAGCTCCTGCTTGCCCTGCTCCTCCTTGGCCGCGTGGTACCCGCCGTTCTCGCGCAGGTCGCCCTCCTCGCGAGCGGCCGCGATCTTCACGGTGATCTCGGCGCGCGCGGGACCAGACAGGTACTCCAGCTCGTCCTTGAGCTTGGTGTACGCCTCCTGCGTGAGCCAGGTGACGTCTTCGCTGGTCTGGGTCACAGGTGCTCCTCGTAGGTACTGGGAATACAAAGCATCGCCCTACCCAGAAGAATGTTCCTTCATGGAAGGGCGAAACCACGAGCCTAACAATTCAGCGGCGCAAGGGGGAGGACATAAACCATCAGAATCACGTCAACGCAGGTCAGGCGGTACGTATTCAGGGTGATGCCGGGGGCGTCAGCTCGGGTGACAGCCCAGCAGTTCGGCCGTGGTGCCGCGCGAGGTCGTGCGGAGTGTGACGACCTTGTCGATCCGGGTGGCGTGGCCGGTGAAGCGGAAGTCGGCCCGGCCCACCTCGGCGCCGTCCGCCGCCTGCGAGCGGATCGTGCAGTACCCGGTGGCGTCGGCGTCCTTGCGGACCTCCAGATGCACCTGCACCGAGTCCGCGCCGGCGTCGAAGGCGATCACCTCGCCGCTGATCTTGCTCTCGGCGACGTAGTGGTAGGCGAAGTAGCCGATCAGGGCGAGCAGCAGGGCGCCGAGCACGGCTCCGGCGACCTTGAGTCTGTGGTCGGCGCGCTCGTCCGAGGAGCGGCCGTAGCGGCCCTCGGGCAGTCGCGTACTCGCCGTACTCATGATCGTCCTCTCGGCACCGGAATTATTCGCCCTCCGATTCGGTCACTATAGAAGCCGCCGATCGCACCCCGAGACACCGGGGCGCCGACTTTCTGAGGATTGAGTCTTGACTGACCAGCTGCGACTGATGGCCGTGCACGCCCACCCCGACGACGAGTCGAGCAAGGGCGCGGCCACCATGGCGAAGTACGTGTCCGAGGGGGTGGACGTACTGGTCGTGACCTGCACCGGCGGGGAGCGCGGCTCCATCCTCAATCCGAAGCTGCAGGGCGACAAGTACATCGAGGAGCACATCCACGAGGTACGCAAGAAGGAGATGGACGAGGCCCGCGAGATCCTCGGGGTCAAGCAGGAGTGGCTCGGGTTCATCGACTCCGGCCTGCCCGAGGGCGACCCGTTGCCGCCGCTGCCCGAGGGTTGCTTCGCCCTGGAGGACGTCGACAAGGCGGCCGGGGAACTGGTGCGGAAGATTCGCGCCTTCCGTCCGCAGGTGATCACCACCTACGACGAGAACGGCGGCTACCCGCACCCCGACCACATCATGACCCACAAGATCTCGATGGTGGCGTTCGAGGGCGCGGCCGACACCGAGACCTATCCGGAGTCGGAGTTCGGCCCGGCGTACCAGCCGCGGAAGCTCTACTACAACCAGGGCTTCAACCGCCCGCGCACCGAGGCGCTGCACAACGCGCTGCTCGCGCGCGGCATGGAGTCGCCGTACGAGGACTGGCTCAAGCGCTGGAGCGAGTTCGAGCGCACGGAGCGCACGCTGACCACGCATGTTCCCTGCGCCGACTTCTTCGAGATCCGGGACAAGGCGCTGCTCGCGCACGCCACTCAGATCGACCCCGACGGGGGTTGGTTCCGGGTGCCGCTGGAGCTTCAGCGGGAGGTCTGGCCGACGGAGGAGTACGAGCTGGCGAAGTCGCTCGTGGACACCTCCCTCCCCGAGGACGACCTCTTCGCGGGCATCCGCGACAATGCCTGACATGAGCGCAAGCGTGAGCCTGGCAATGACACACCTCGTCCCCCTCGCCGAGGTGGACGAGAACAAGGTCACCCCCGGTGTCCTCGGCTTCGTCGTCTTCGCGGTGATGGCCCTGGCGGTGTGGGCCCTGATGAAGTCGATGAGCAAGCACATGGGCAAGGTCGACTTCAAGGAGACGTCCACGTCCGCCTCCGGCGAGGAGGCGGATACGACCACCGCCGAGGCCTCGCCGGCCGGGAAGACGTCCGACAAGGCGTAGCCGACGGCGCTGCCGGCCGGACGGCGGCGCGGGAACGGGGTCGGGACCGGCGGCACGGGTGGGGCAGACCGGGTCAGACCCGCCGCCCGGCCCCGCCTGTCGCGCCCCGCGCCCGACCGCGGAGCGCCACCCGCCCCGCCGCCCGGCGCCGCTCGCCCCTGCTCACCGCCCGGCAGTCGTCGCCTTGCCGTCCCTGGGGGTCGTCAGGCGCCGCCCCCGGTGGCCGCTCGCCCCTGGCACCGCCCGGCGGTTGTCGCCTCCCCGCCCCCGGCGGCCGTCGCCACCGCCCGCCCCGCCGCCCGGCGCTGCTCGCCCCTGGCACGCCCGGCGGCCGTAGCCTCGCCGCCCCCGGCGGCCGTTGCCACCGCCCCCCGATGACCACCCGCCCCGGCGCCCGGCGCCGCTTGCTCCTGTCACCGTCCGGCGGGCGTCGCCTTGCCGTCCCCGGCGGGGGTCACGTCGCCGTCCCTGGCGTGCGTCGCCTCGCCGTCGCTGGCGGTCGTCAGGCGCCGCCCCCGGTGGCCGCTCGCCCCTGGCACCGCCTGGCGGCCGTAGCCTCGCCGCCCCGGCGGCCGTCGCCACTGCCCCCCGATGACCACCCGCCCCGCCGCCCGGCGCCGCTCGCCCCTGCCACCGCCAGACGGCCGTCGCCTCGCTGTCCCTGGCGGTCGTCAGGTCGCCGCCCCCGGTGACCGGCCGCCCCTATCACCGCCCGGCGGCCGCCGCCTTGCCGCCCCCGACGGTCGTCACGTCTCCGCCCCCGGTGACCGCTCGTCTCTGTCACCGCCCGGCGGTCGTCGCCCCCGCGGGCGTCACGTCGCTGCCGTCACCGCCACGCCCATCACCTCACGTGCATGCCGGCTCGGGACCATCCCCAGGCGCCATGCCTGCCAGCCCGCTTCCAGGCTGATGCCCCGTTCCAGCAGGAGCTGGTACGTGTCCACGTAGTCGTCCAGCTTCTCGTCGCGCAGGGGATGGCCGGTGCGGGAGAGCTGGGCGAGGTCCTCCTGGGCTACCGCCGTGCCGACGTCGACGCCGCCGGGAGCCGCGTACGGGAGCAGGGTGCAGCGCAGGAAGCGGGCCCAGTCCTCGCCGCGGCGGTCGCCGTAGGAGGTGAAGAGGGCGATCGCCTCGTCGCACAGGGCCAGGGCCTGCTGGGTGCGGTTGTTGCCGGCGTCCACGACCACCAGTTCCAGGCAGGTCCAGGCCTCGCCGTGGGTGACGCCGATGCGCTGGAAGTCGGCGCGGGCGTCGACCAGGAGCTGGCGGGCGAAGCCGGAGTTGCGGAGCGAGCCGGTCTGGGCGGCGCGTTGGTCGCGGGTGACGCGGGCCGAGTGGTGGCGGGCGCAGGCCAGGCCGTAGACGTCCCGCATCCGGGAGAACATCGTGCGGGAGCGCTCCAGTTCGCGCACCGCCCGGTCCAGGTCGCCGCTCTCCTCCAGGGCCTGGCCGAGGTAGTAGACCGTCCAGGCCTCGCCGCGCGCGTCCTCGTTGTCGCGGTGCCGGGCGGCCGCCTGGCGCAGGCCGTCCACCGCGGGGGACGGGTCGCCGTCCACCAGCCGGGCCCGGGCCAGCTGGGTCAGCGCCCAGGCCTCGCCGCGGGTGTCGCGGGTGCGGCCGTAGCGGTCGAGGGCCGCGTGCAGTTCGGTCTCCGCGCGCGGTACGTCGCCCATGCGCAGGGAGAGCTGGCCGAGCTGGAAGTGGGCCCAGGCCTCGCCGTGCACGGACTCGCCGGCGTGGTGCAGGACCAGGGACTCGGTCAGCAGCCGCATCGCCTCGGCGACCTGGCCGCGGTCGCGTTCCACCGCGGCCAGCGCGTGCATCGTCCAGGCGCGGTCCGTCGCGAGTTCGGGCGGCGCCTGGAGGGCGAGTGCCTCACGGAGTTTGGCCGCGGCCTCGGTGAGGTTGCCCTGGTGGTGCAGGGTGATGCCGAGCGAGCACAGGGCGCGGGCCGCGCCCGCGTCGTGGTGGGCCTCCCTGTAGAGGTCGACGACGGAGGTGAGAGTGGTCCGCGCCTTGTCGAGTTCGCCCAGCTGACGGGCCGCGATGCCCGTGCGCCACTGCACCGAGCGGACCAGCAGCCCCTGGTCCACGGCCTGCGCCAGGTCGCTGATCTCGCCCAGGCGGTAGAGGTCGCCGCGCAGCAGGCAGTAGTCGCACAGGGCGCCGAGCAGGTTCAGCACCGCGCCCTGGTCCACGCCCTCCGCGTGCCGCAGCGTGGAGGTGATGAAGCTCGACTCGTCGTCCAGCCAGCGCAGCGCCTCGTCCAGGGACGTGAAGCCGTGCGGGCTGAAGCGGTCGGAGCGGGTCGACATGTTGCCGTCGACCAGGCGCAGCACCGAGTCCGCCAGTTCCGCGTAGCTGACTATCAACCGCTCCTGCGCGGACGTGCGTTCGGCCTGCTCCTCCTCGTCCAGGAGGCGGGCGTGGGCGAAGGCGCGGACGAGGTCGTGCAGGCGGTACCGGTCGCCGCGCACGTGGTCGATCAGGCCCGCACGGGAGAGCGCGGTCAAGTGACGTTTCGCCTCCGCCTGGTCGGTCGCCAGCAGCGAGGCCGCCGCCGCGGCGCCCAGCGAGGCACGGCCGGCCAGGGCCAGGCGGCGCAGCAGCCGGCGGGCGGGCTCGGACTGGTCGCTGTACCGCAGCCACAACACCCGCTCGATGGGCTCGACCGGGCCGTACGCCTCCAGATCCGTGGCCAGTTGGCGCGGTGAGCGCGGGCCGAGCGAGGAGCCCGCGATGCTCAGCGCCAGTGGGAGTCCGCCGCACAACTCCCTGATCAGATCGGCCGATTCGGCGTCGTAGGGACCCGAACTGTCCTGTGCCGCCGATTCCAGCAGCTCCTCCGCGCCGGCCGAGTCCAGTGCCTGGACCGGCAGTTGGTGCACCCGGGCCTGCAGGTCGGCGGGCAGCTCCATGGGGTGCTCGGCGGTGACCAGGACCAGGCTGTCGGAGCGCTCGGGGACAAGGGTGCGGACCTGCTCCAGATCCGAGGCGTCGTCCAGCACGATCGTCACCGCGAGGCCGGTCAGATGCTGGTGGTACAGCTCGCTCAGCCGCTTGACCTGCTGGTCGGGTGAGGAGCGCTCGCGGAACAGGAGTTGTTCGCGCGGGGCGCCGAGCCGGTTCAGCAGATGCAGCAGGGCGTCGCGGGTGGGCAGCGGCTGTTCCTGGCCGCCGCCGCGCAGGTCGACGACGCAGGCGCCGCGGAAGTAGTCCTTGAGGTCGTGGGCGGCGCGCACCGCGAGGGTCGTCCGTCCGCTGCCGGGCGTCCCGTGCAGCACGACCACCGTCGGCAGGGTCTCGGTGCTCGCCCGCGAGGCCTGCACCCACTGCCGGATGCGTCCCATCTCCGTCCGGCGGCCCGCGAACGCGCCGTCCTTGTCCGGGAGTTGGGCGAAGGAGGCGGCGAGCACACTGCGTCCGCGGGCCGCCGCGCTCTTGTCGGTGCCGCGCAGTTGCGGCCCCGGCTTCTTCTTCGGACCGGTGGAGGCGGCGAGGACGCGCTGCTGGTCGAGGAACGGGCGGATGCCCCGTACCTCCAGGGCGGTCAGCCACTGCAGCCGCAGCTGTTCGGGGCCGCCGGGCTGGCTCTCGGCGCCGGCGCGGTGGTGCGCGGCCGGGAGATGGGAGCCGGCGACCTTCACCACGGTCGCGGCGGCGCCCACCACGCCGACGGTCACGCCCGCGCCCAGCGCCGTCCCCGTGCCCGTGCCGAGCGCCAGGTCGGCCGCCGCCGCCGCGACGGCGGCAACGGCCGCCACCAGCAGGGGAGTTCCGGCGCCCTCCTGCGCGTACCGCTGGCCGAAGGTGAGCTTGCCGGCGGCGGCCTCCTCCAGTGCGCGGGTGTAGGCGCCGTACTCCTCGGCGGCGGTCTCCGCCATCGCGTCGAGCGCGCCACGCGAGCGCGACAGCAGCACGCTGCCGTCGGTACGGCCGCCGGAGCGCCGTACCTCTTCCTCGACGGCCCGGGCCAACAGCCGTTCGGCGTCGGCCCGATGGCTGTCCCGCATGTCACGTCCCCCTCCGACGACAACTGCTTTCTTGGTCAAGTGTGCTGCGGACGGGGCCCGGGGGCGAGAGGGCGGGCGGTCCGCGCATCGCCGTGGAGGGTTTGTGAATTCGTTCTGTGTACCCGCTGAGTGGTTATCGTGATCGCCGACATCGCACGGAAGACACGGAAGACAGGGAAGACGGGGAGCACATGAGCGCGGACAACGGGGCGTCGCCGAACCCGCCGGCGGGTCCACCACCGAGCCCGTACCTGGGTCCACCGACCCCGTACCCGGTCCCGCCGCAGGGACCGCCGCCCTCGCACCCGCCACGCTGGGCCTGGTGGGTGGTCGGGATCGTCATCCCGGTCGTGGGCATCCTCATCACGATCCTGGTGGGCCGGCCGGGCTCGTCGGACGGCGACGGCGACCGGAACGCGCAGTCGGCGCCTTCCACCCCCGTGCAGTCCAGTGCCGCGGGCGACAGCGACGGCAAGACGCAGAGCAGCCCGCCGCCGGCGGCCGGCGCGGAGAAGTGGCAGAAGGTCTACGGGCCCGCCAAGGCGACGGCCGAGCAGAGCATCTCGGGGACGTACGTCGACCTGGACACCCCGAAGGAACCCCTCGTGCTGAACGGCGGAGGCGACGGCGCGGACCTGTACTTCGGGTCGGCGAACGGCGACCCGTCGATCAGCGTCCCCGCCAGCGCGAACAACCTGGCTCCGCTGCCCGACACCGGCAGCGCCCCGACGGCCGAGGCATGCCTGGAGAGCGTGGACCGCAACGGCAGCTACACCGCGTCACCCGTGAAGCGGGGCGAACAGTACTGTCTGCTGACCGGCGAGGGCCGCATCGCCTACCTCAAGGTCATCACGATGCCGGACGGCGGCGTCGGCGGCGGAATCCTCGACGTGACCGTCTGGCAGGCGCCCGGCGCGTGAGGCGTGGGGTCCTGCGGCAGGATGGACTCCATGCCGAACCGACTGGCCCATGAGACGTCGCCGTACCTTCTCCAGCACGCGGACAACCCGGTCGACTGGTGGCCGTGGTCGGCCGAGGCCTTCGAGGAGGCCCGCAGGACCGGGAAACCGGTTCTGCTGAGCGTCGGGTACAGCAGCTGCCACTGGTGCCACGTCATGGCGCACGAGTCCTTCGAGGACCGCGCCACCGCCGAGTACCTCAACGAGCACTTCGTCAGCGTCAAGGTCGACCGCGAGGAACGTCCCGACGTCGACGCCGTCTACATGGAAGCCGTCCAGGCCGCCACCGGCCAGGGCGGCTGGCCCATGACGGTGTTCCTCACGCCCGAGGGCGAACCCTTCTACTTCGGTACGTACTTCCCGCCCACGCCCCGCCAGGGCTCGCCGTCCTTCCGGCAGGTCCTGGAGGGCGTCCGGGCCGCCTGGACCGACCGCAGGGACGAGGTCGCCGAGGTCGCCGGGAAGATCGTGAAGGATCTCGCCGGGCGGGAGATCTCCTACGGGGACTCGCAGGCACCGGGGGAGGAGCAGCTGGCCGCGGCCCTGCTCGGGCTCACCCGCGGGTACGACCCGCAGCGCGGCGGATTCGGCGGGGCGCCCAAGTTCCCGCCGTCCATGGTCGTCGAGTTCCTGCTCAGGCATCACGCGCGCACCGGCGCCGAGGGCGCGTTGCAGATGGCCCAGGACACGTGCGAGCGGATGGCGCGGGGCGGGATCTACGACCAGCTCGGCGGCGGCTTCGCCCGCTACTCCGTCGACCGCGACTGGGTCGTGCCGCACTTCGAGAAGATGCTGTACGACAACGCCCTGCTGTGCCGCGTCTACGCGCACCTGTGGCGCTCCACCGGCTCCGAGCTGGCCCGCCGGGTCGCCCTGGAGACCGCCGACTTCATGGTCCGCGAACTGCGCACGAACGAGGGCGGGTTCGCCTCCGCGCTGGACGCCGACAGCGACGACGGGAGCGGGCGGCACGTGGAGGGCGCGTACTACGCGTGGACGCCACGGCAGTTGACGGCCGTCCTCGGCGCCGAGGACGGCGAACTCGCCGCGCAGTACTTCGGGGTCACCGAGGAGGGCACCTTCGAGCACGGTTCCTCGGTGCTGCAACTGCCGCAGCAGGAGGGCGTGTTCGACGCCGAGAAGGTCGAGTCGGTCAAGCGGCGGCTGCTGGACGCCCGGTCCGAGCGGCCCGCCCCCGGCCGGGACGACAAGGTCGTCGCCGCCTGGAACGGCCTCGCGATCGCCGCGCTGGCCGAGACCGGCGCCTACTTCGACCGCCCCGACCTGGTCGAGGCCGCGGTCGGCGCGGCCGATCTCCTGGTCCGCCTCCACCTGGACGAGCAGGCCCGGCTCGCCCGGACCAGCAAGGACGGCCAGGTCGGCGCCAACGCGGGCGTCCTGGAGGACTACGCCGACGTCGCCGAGGGCTTCCTCGCGCTCGCGTCCGTCACGGGCGAGGGGGTGTGGCTGGAGTTCGCGGGGTTCCTGCTGGACCACGTACTGGCCCGCTTCGCCGACCCCGACAGCGGCGCGCTCTACGACACCGCCGTGGACGCCGAGCGGTTGATCCGCCGGCCGCAGGACCCGACCGACAACGCCACGCCGTCCGGCTGGAGCGCCGCCGCGGGCGCCCTGCTGAGCTATGCCGCCCAGACGGGCGCCCAGCCGCACCGCGCCGCCGCCGAGAAGGCGCTCGGCGTGGTGAAGGCGCTCGGCCCGCGGGTGCCCCGGTTCATCGGCTGGGGGCTCGCCGTCGCCGAGGCGCTCCTCGACGGGCCGCGGGAGATCGCGATCGTCGGTCCCGCGCTGGACGACGAGGCGACAAGGGCCTTGCACCGCACGGCACTTCTGGGCGCCGCGCCGGGTGCCGTGGTCGCCCTCGGCGTACCGGAGAGTGACGAGTTCCCGCTGCTGGCGGACCGGCCGCTGGTCGGCGGCGCACCGACCGCGTACGTCTGTCGTAACTTCACCTGCGACGCGCCGACGACCGATATCGACCGGTTGCGGACCGCACTGAGCAGCTGAAACGACGGAAACGGAATGAGTGCGCACGGACCCTGTGTAGGCATTGTTCACAGGGTGGACCCGATGTGACGAAACGCGCTCTTCATCGAAAGATCGTGCGCACTTCACAGATCCCCCCTAATGTCTGCACAGTGACGCGGCGGGTGTAACTCACCGTCGCGACAGGGGGTTTTGGGATCTGGGGGGATCTGTTGCTCACGTCCATATTTGTCGCTGTCGTTTCGCTTGCCCTGTTCTGGATGGCGGCCTTCACTCTGTGGTGGCAGATGCATGCCTGGCGTACGCCGGAAGTGCTCGCCTCCACCCGCTTCAGCAGACCTGACGGCGACGAACACGTCAGCTTCTCGCTGCTGGTCCCGGCACGGCACGAACAGGCCGTCCTGGACCACACCATCCAGCGGCTGCTGGAGTCCACGCACACCGACTTCGAGATCATCGTCATCGTGGGGCACGACGACCCCGAGACCACGGAGGTGGCCGCATCGGCCGCCGAACGCGATCCGCGCGTCCGTGTCGTCGTCGACACCCACGAGAAGAAGAACAAGCCCAAGGCCATGAACACGGCGCTGCCGCACTGCCGCGGCGATGTCGTGGGGGTCTTCGACGCCGAGGACCAGGTCCATCCGGAGCTGCTCGCGCACGTCGACCACGCCTTCCGGACCACCGGGGCGGACGTCGTCCAGGGCGGTGTCCAGCTGATCAACTTCCACTCCAGCTGGTACAGCCTGCGCAACTGCCTGGAGTACTTCTTCTGGTTCCGCTCGCGGCTGCACCTGCACGCGCAGAAGGGGTTCATCCCGCTCGGCGGGAACACCGTCTTCGTCCGCACCGACGTGCTGCGCGAGGCCGACGGCTGGGACCCCAACTGCCTCGCCGAGGACTGCGACCTGGGCGTACGCCTGTCCAGCGTCGGCAAGAAGGTCGTCGTCGCCTACGACTCCGACATGGTGACCAAGGAGGAGACCCCGGGCTCGCTGATGTCGCTGCTCAAGCAGCGCACCCGCTGGAACCAGGGCTTCCTGCAGGTCTACCGGAAGAAGGACTGGAAGCAGCTGCCGGGCTTCGGGCAGCGGCTGCTGGCCCGGTACACGCTGATGACGCCGTTCCTGCAGGCGATCTCCGGCGTGATCATCCCGCTCAACGCGGCCGTCGCGCTCTTCCTCGACGTGCCCGTGGGGATCGCCTTCCTGACCTTCCTGCCGCTGGTCACCGCCGCCGTCACCTTCGTCTTCGAGGTGGTCGGACTGCACGACTTCGGCAAGCAGTACGGACTGCGCGTCCGTGCCGTCCACTACCTCAAGCTGATCGTGGGCGGCCCCTTCTACCAGGTCCTCCTCGCCGGGGCCGCCATCCGCGCCGTCTGGCGCGAGCAACGCGGCCGCAACGACTGGGAGTTGACCAGCCACATCGGCGCACATCTCGGCCCGGCCGAAGCGACCCGTGACCTCCGAGAGGATGTCCCTGCGTGACTTCCACCCTTCCCGCGGTGACCACGACGAAGGTCCCCGCGCAGCGGCAGCCTGCGCCCGAAACCGGTCCGGCCCGTCGGCCCTCCCTGCCGACCCGCCTGCGTTCCTCCCGTTCCGACCTCCTGCTGTGCGGCGCGCTCCTCGTGGCGATCCTCGTCGTGCAGGGCTGGAACATCGCCGACTACCCGACGCTCAGCGACGACGAGGGCACCTATCTCGCCCAGGCCTGGGCGGTCCAGCAGGGCAAGGGCCTGGCCCACTACACCTACTGGTACGACCATCCCCCGCTCGGCTGGATCCAGTTGGCGCTGCTGACCTGGATCCCCTCGCTGCTCAGCCCCGAGTCGATGACCGTCGGCAGCATGCGTGTGGTGATGCTGCTGATCAGCGCGATCAGCGCGGTCCTGGTCTACATCCTGGCCCGCCGCCTCTCGCTGCCCCGCTGGGCCGCCGGGCTCGCCATGGTCCTGTTCGGTCTCTCGCCGCTCTCGGTCGTCCTGCAGCGCGAGATCTTCCTCGACAACATCGCGGTGATGTGGACGCTGCTGGCGTTCACCCTGGCCGCCTCCCCGAGCCGCCATCTGTGGCACCACTTCGGGGCGGGCCTCGCGGCGGCGACCGCGGTGCTCACCAAGGAGACGATGCTCGTCATCCTGCCCGCGGTGTTCCTCACCATGTGGCGCCACAGCCACCGCGACACCCGCAAGTTCGCCCTCACCGGCGCCATCACCGCCTGCGTCCTGATCGGCTTCGCCTACCCCTTGTTCGCCCTGCTCAAGGGCGAACTGATACCCGGCGGCGGGCACGTCTCCCTGTGGGACGGCGTCAAGTACCAGATGACCAGGCCGGGTTCGGGCTTCATCCTGGACAGCGCGTCCGGCTCCCACGGCGTGCTCCGGTCCTGGCTCTACTACGACCGTGTGCTGCCGCTCGGCGGTCTCGCCGGGGCGCTCCTGCTGCTGGCCACCTGGCGCTGGTCGATCACCGCCCGCTCACTGGCCGGACCCGCCCTGACGGTCGGCATCCTGGCCCTCCTGGCCCTGCGCCCCAACGGCTACCTGCCCGCGATGTACGTCATCCAGGCACTGCCCTTCCTCGCCCTGGTCCTCGCCGGCGGCACCGCGTCCGTCGCCCACGCCGTGCTGCGCAGATGGCGCGCGCAGGGGGAGAAACGGTACGTCACCGGTGGCAGGTACGCCCTCGCGGCCGTCCTGGCCGTCGCCGCGGGAGCGTACGTCGTCCCGCACTGGTACGACGGCAACCACACGGCCGTCACCGTCGACGCCAACGCCCCCTACCGGGCCGCCTCCAAGTGGCTGGCCTCCGAGGTCGACAACCCCGAGGACACCCGGGTCCTGGTCGACGACGCGCTCTGGCTGGACCTGGTGCACGAGGGGTACCAGCCCGGGCTCGGCGTCATCTGGTTCTACAAGGCCGACCTCGACCCGGCCGTGACCAAGACGATGCCGCACGGCTGGAAGGACATCGACTACGTCGTCGCCTCCCCGACCGTGCGGCGCGACGCGGTGGACCTGCCCAACGTCAAGGCCGCCATCGAACACTCCACCCCGGTCGCCACGTTCGGCACCGGAGACGACCGCATCGAGATCCGCCAGATCCAGACGGCCTCCGGAGGCGCCCGATGACCCACGAATACACCGCCCCCGGTGAACTCAACGATCCCGCCGTACGCGCGGCCGAGGTGGCCGAGCCCGGCGCGGTCACCATCGTCGTGCCGACGTACAACGAGTCCGCGAACGTCCGTCAACTCCTGCACCAGATCACCGAGTCGGTGCCCGCCCGGCTGCCGTGCGAGGTCGTCTTCGTGGACGACTCCACCGACGACACCCCCGAGGTCATCCACGAGGCCGCCAGGGACTGCCCGTTCCCGGTGACCGTCCTGCACCGCGAGGAACCCGTCGGCGGGCTCGGCGGCGCGGTCGTCGAGGGCATCAAGGCGGCCGGCTCCGACTGGATCGTCGTCATGGACGGCGACTGCCAGCATCCGCCGTCCCTGGTGCCGGACCTGGTCGCCACCGGCGAGCGCTCGGGCGCCGGACTCGTGGTCGCCTCCCGGTACATCAAGGGCGGCAGCCGGGCCGGTCTGGCCGGCAGCTACCGGGTGGCCGTCAGCCGCGGGGCCACCTGGCTGACCAAGTCCCTCTTCCCGCGCAGGCTGCGCGGGATCAGCGATCCGATGTCCGGGTTCTTCGCGATCCGCCGCAGCCACATCACCGCGGACGCCCTCAAGCCGCTCGGCTACAAGATCCTGCTGGAGCTGGCGGTCCGCAGCCGGCCGCGGCAGGTCACCGAGGTGCCGTTCGTCTTCCAGGACCGGTTCGCGGGGGAGTCCAAGTCCAGTGCGCAGGAGGGTTTCCGCTTCCTGCGCCATCTGATCGGCCTGCGCACCGCCTCGCCGGTGGCCCGCATGGTGGGGTTCGGGCTGATCGGCGCGACCGGTTTCCTGCCGAACCTGCTCGGCCTGTGGGCGCTGACCAAGGTCGGCATGCACTACGTACCGGCGGAGATCCTCGCCAACCAGCTCGGCGTGGCCTGGAACTTCGTACTCATCGAGCACCTGCTCTTCCGTGACCGTCGTGGGCACCGCCGCTGGTGGGACCGTGTCGGCCGGTTCGGGCTGCTCGCCAACGCCGACCTGGTGCTGCGGATCCCGCTGATCGCGCTGTTCGTGCACCGGTTCGGGATGGGCGCGCTCGGCGCCACCGCGCTGGCGCTGGTGACGACGTTCGTCCTGCGCTTCGTGGGGACCGAGGCGCTGGTCTACCTCCCGCGCAGGGGGCGCGGGGGGAGCACCGCAGCAAGGAGAGCCGTGTGAACAGAGAGAGTTTCACCAAGCAGAACCTGCGCAGACACCGAAGAAGAACCGCGCTGGTCGGGGTGGGGGCCCTGACCGCCGGTCTGCTTCTCACCTCGCCGCAGTCCGCCGAGGCCGCCAACCTCGTCAAGAACCCGGGCTTCGAGACGGCCGGCACCGGCGACATGCCGTACTGCTGGGAGAAGTCCGGCTGGGGCGACAACGACTTCACCTTCCAGACCACGAGCGACGCGCACAGCGGTTCCAAGGCGATGAAGGTGTCGCTGACGCGTCGGGTCGAGGGCGACCGCAAGGCGCTGATCACCGAGACGACGGACTGCGCGCCGGTGGTCACCGCCGGCAAGCAGTACGACCTCGGGCTCTGGTACAAGTCGACGACACCGGACGCCAACGTCACCCTGTTCCGGCACGACACCACCGCCGGCTGGCAGTACTGGACCGACCTCAAGACCCTGGAGATGCAGGGGAGCTGGACCCAGGCCACGGTCCGCACACCCGAGGTCCCGGCCGGTACCGACCGGATCACCTGGGGGGTCTCGGTCTACGGCACCGGTTCGGCGACCACCGACGACTACACGATGGAGCAGGTCCCGGACGTCACACCGCCGGCCACCTGCACGGGCACCGCCGACCAGTGCGCCAACGGGCGCTGGGACGTGCTGCCCACGCAGAACCCGGTGCGCTCGATGCACTCCGTCGTCCTCAACAACGGCAAGGTGCTGCTGATCGCGGGCTCCGGCAACAGCGAGGAGCAGTTCAACGCGGGCACCTTCACCAGCGCCGTCTACAACCCGGCCGACGGCTCCTACAAGGTCATCCCGACGCCGAAGGACATGTTCTGCTCCGGCCACATCCAGCTGCAGGACGGCCGGGTGCTGGTGATGAGCGGCAACAAGGCGTTCCCCGCGGCGAACGGTTCGCACGGCTACGAGGGTTACAAGGACTCGTACATCTTCGATCCGGTCACCGAGACCTACAGCAAGACCAACGACCTCAACGACGGTCACTGGTACCCGTCGGCGACCGAGCTGGGCAACGGTGACGTCATCTCCTTCGGCGGGCTGCGCGAGGACTCGACCGGCTCGGTGACCGCCGAGTACTGGTCGGACGCCGAGCAGAAGTGGCTGGCGCTGTGGCAGGTCAACCAGACCTGGTCGTACTGGGGTCTGTACCCGTCGATGATCCTGATGCAGGACGGGCGGCTCTTCTACTCGGGCAGCCATGTCTTCGGCAACAACATCCCGGGCACCGGCAGCGCGATCTACGACTACAACGCGAACACGGTCACGCAGGTCCCCGGCCTGCAGAACAAGGACCAGCGGGACCAGTCGGCGAGCGTGCTGCTGCCGCCGGCGCAGGACCAGAAGGTCCTCACCCTCGGCGGCGGCAACATCGACTCCAACCCGGACGGCAACCGGCTGACCGACGTCATCGACCTCAAGGCCGCGAACCCGGCCTACGTGGCCGGGCCGCCGCTGCCGCAGGGCACGGTCGACCTCGGCAACGGTCCGGTGGCCGAGACCGGCAACCAGGGCAAGATGTACGTCTCCGCCGTACTGCTGCCCGACGGCAAGGTGCTGGAGACCGGCGGCGCGCTGCACAACCGCGCCAACCCGGTCTACGAGTCGTCGATCTACGACCCCGGGACCAACACCTTCGACCCGGTGGCCGCCGACCCGCAGGCCCGTGGCTACCACTCGTCGTCGTTCCTGCTGCCGGACGGCCGGGTGATGTCGACCGGTGACAACCCGGGCAACGGCACCTGGAACCACAACGTGTCGATCTACACGCCGCCGTACCTGCTCAAGGGCACGCGCCCGACGATCACTTCGGTGATCGACACCGAGTGGACCTACGGCGACACCCAGCGGATCACGGTCGACCGGCCCATCGCCAAGGCCGAGTTGATCCGTCCGGCCGCGGTCACGCACTCCTCGGACCCCAACCAGCGGTTCGTGGATCTGCCGCTGTCGGTGAACGGCAACAACGTCGACCTGAACGTGACGAGCAACCCCAATGTGGCGCCACCGGGTTGGTACATGCTCTTCGCGGTGGACGCCAACGGGGTGCCGTCGGTCGCCAAGTGGGTGCATCTGCAGGGTCCTTCGGCGCTGAGCGCCTCGGACGCCTCGGCGCACGTGCACTCCTTCGCGGACTCCCTTGAGGGCAAGGTCGCGAAGCCCGGCAAGAAGCGCACCTCGCAGAAGGTCCCCGTGACCATCTCGGGCTGCGACCGGCACTACGGCTCGATCAACGTCTGCGTGCCGACGGCCTTCCCGAAGACGGTGAGGAAGACGGCTCAGGCGCGCTGCAGTTGGCTCAAGAAGAACGACTACGGCCGTCTCAAGGTCAACGGCAAGGACGACCCGCTGGGCCTGGACCCCAACAAGGACGGCCTCGCGTGCGGGAAGGGTGATGTGAAGAGCGTGCTGACCAAGCGCTGACGGTCGGTACGGGTGAGGAGCACGGGCTCAGTCGGAGAGCCCGTGCTCCAGCACGTCCAGGGTGCGGTCCACGAGGTCCTTGAACTCGTCCTGGTGGCCGTTCTCCGCCCAGTACAGGGACGTCTCCATCAGGCCGCCGATGATGGCCATGGCGTAGACCCGTACCTCCAGGCTGCCCGGGTCCCGGCCGGTGCGCTCGGCGATGGCCTGGCAGAGCATGCTGCCGGTCACCGACATGCTCTCCATCATCCGCGAGCGCACCGCCGGGACCTGGACCATGAGGTGGGTCCGCAGCCGGGCCACCTCGGGGTCTTCCTTGATGCCGAGGCGGATGGCCTTCTGCATGACGTACCGGAGGGTCGTCATCCAGGGCTCGTCGGCGGGCCGCTCCCGCAGCTCCTCCATGATGATCGGGTCGAACTCGTCCGTGAGGACGATGTCCTCCTTGGTGGGGAAGTAGCGGAAGACGGTCGACGGCGACACCTCGGCGCGCTCGGCGATCTGCTCGATCGTCGTCGCGTCGTACCCCTGCTCCTCGACCAGCGCGTACGTCGCGGTGCGGATCGCCTCGCGGGTCTTGATCTTCTTCCGCTCGCGCAGGCCCAGCTGCGGGCGGTCGGCGGGGCTGAAGGGGGAGGGTGCGGCCGTCATGCTGCTCATTCTCCGGCATCCGCCGACGCGGTGGCCATGTCCGGGGTCCCGTCCCCCTCCTTCTCGGCGCGTGTGACCGGGGTGTTCGGCAGGAAGGCCGCGGCCAGCAGGGCGGTGACGAGGGCCGCGGCGCCGCACACCAGCAGGACCAGGCCCATGCCGTGGACGTACGCGCTGTTCGCGGAGGCCACGAGGTCGGCCGAGCCCGTCTGCCGGCCCACGATATGGGCGGCGACCACGGAGTCCCCGGCGGTGTCGGCGGCCTTCGCGGGCAGCCCGGTGGTGTCGAGGCGGTCGCGGAAGGTGCTCGCCAGCAGGCTGCCGAGCAGGGCGATGCCGATCGCGGCGCCCACCTGGCGCGTCGTCATGAGGAGCCCGGCACCGCTGCCGGCCCGGTCGCGGGGCAGCGCACCGAGGGCGCCGTCCATCGCCGGGACGACCGAGAAGCCGAAGCCGAAGCCGGTGATCGACAGCCACAGGGCGGTGAAGCCGTAGCCCGAGTCGACGCTCGTACGGCTGCCGAGGAGCGCGGCGAAGGCGAGGACGACCAGGCCCGCGGTGACCACCGCGCGGGAGCCGAACCGGGCGACGACCGGCTGCGCGGCGCGGGCCGCGACGATCAGGCCACCCATCATGGGCAGCAGCCGGACGCCGGTGCCCAGGGCGTCGTTGCCGAGCACCGCCTGGAGGTACTGCGGCAGCACGAACAGCAGGCCGGACAGCACGAACATCACCAGGGTCGCGGCGAGTGTGTTGAAGAAGAAGCCGCGGTGGGCGAGCAGTTCCATGTCGAGCATGGGGCGGGCCATGCGCCGCTCGCGCAGCACGAGCGCGGCGATCAGTACGGCGGCTCCGGTGAGCATGCCCACGATCAGCGGGTCGCCCCATCCGCGGCTGGGGGCCTCGATGATCGCGTAGATCAGGGCGCCGAGGCCCGCCGCGGTGAACGCGGTGGAGAGGGTGTCGACCTTGGGGGAGGCGGGGTCGCTGGTCTCGGGGAGCAGGAAGACGCAGGCGGCGATGCCGAGCGCGGCCATCGGGATGTTGACCAGGAAGACCGAGCCCCACCAGAAGTGGTTGAGCAGCCAGCCGCCGATGATCGGGCCGAGCGGCAGACCGAGCGAGGAGGCGGCGGAGATGATGCCGACGGCCTTGGTGCGCTCGTCCGGGCCGAAGAGCGAGGGCAGCACGGACAGGGCGAGCGGGGTGATCAGTGCCGCGCCGACGCCCATGACCGTGCGGGCCGCGATGACCCAGTTCACGTCGTCCGCCAGGACGCCGGCCACGGATCCGGCGAGGAAGATGCCGAGCCCCACGACCAGCATGCGGCGCCGGCCGAAGCGGTCGCCGAGCAGTCCGGCGGGGAGCATCAGCGCCGCGAAGACGATGACGTAGGAGTCCGCCATCCACTGCTGCTGGCCGGTGGTGGCGCCGAGGTCGCCCGCCATCGTCGGCAGGGCGACGTTCAGGATCGTCGTGTCGAAGCCGAGTGTGAGCATGCTCGCGACCAGGGCGCCGAGGGCCCACCAGCGGCGCGGGTCGCGTCGCATGCCTGTGTTCTGAGTGACAGTAGCCATGAAATGAGAGTAACTCTCAAAAGATGGTTCATGTCAACGGGTAGTGACTGTCAGGACGTGGCCGGGCGCACGAAAAATGGCCACAGCTGAGGAGCCGTGGCCATGAAGGAGGGGGTGCGTCAGGGGCTATCCGTGCTGGTACGCCACCAGGGAGATGCCGACGTAGTGCGTGAGGAAGGCCGCCACGGTGAGCGAGTGGAAGACCTCGTGGAAGCCGAACCAGCGCGGGGACGGGTTCGGGCGCTTTATGCCGTAGATCACACCGCCCGCGCTGTAGAGGAGGCCGCCGACGATCACCAGGACCAGGACCGCGATGCCGCCGGTGCGCATGAAGTCCGGCAGGAAGAAGACGGCCGCCCAGCCCATCGCGATGTAGCAGGGGGTGTAGAGCCAGCGCGGGGCGCCGACCCAGAAGACGCGGAAGATGATGCCGGCCGCCGCCGCGGCCCAGATGCCCCACAGCAGCACCTGCCCCTTCGCGCCCGGCAGGAGCAGCATCGTGAGCGGGGTGTAGGTGCCGGCGATGATCAGGAAGATGTTGGCGTGATCCAGCCTGCGCAGGATGCCGTCCATGCGGGGGCTCCAGGTGCCCCGGTGGTACAGCGCGCTCACGCCGAACAGCAGGCAGGCCGTCAGTGCGAAGATCCCGCACGCGATCCGGCCTCGTGAGGAGTCGGCGAGGGCGGTCAGCACCAGGCCCGAGACCAGCGCGGCCGGGAACATGCCGAGGTGCAACCAGCCGCGCAGCTTGGGCTTCACGTGGTCGGGCAGGGAGAGCGCCTCGGCGACGCGGCCGGCGGCCGTCGTGTCCGTGTGCGCATCGGGGACGGACGCAGTCATGCCCCGCATCGTACCTACGGGCCCGTAAGTTACGTGTCAGTAGCAGCTGCGGAACGGCCAAGAGTGGCCATCCTCTCACGGGAGTTGATGGTCCGTACCGCCGCGCAAAAGAACCGTCAGGTGAACCCAACGTGCACGTAAAGACACGCTCGGAAACACGGTGATGCGTGGCGATCCTCACTCCGCTCATCCGTGAGGCCCTCTGGACATATGGGCGCGCGAGTCGGATGATCAAATGAGTGCGGTCGGCACCGGATGAGCGCTGAAGATCAGCCGTGCAGCATCCGGGCCGCAGCCCCCACGGGGCCTCCAACAAAAAATCCCTCATTTAGGAGCAATCGTGGCGCGCGACATCGCGGCTCCCCCCGTCATCCCCACAAAGCACCCAGAACTGATCTCGTGGGTGAACGAGATCGCCGAACTGACCCAGCCGGACAGCGTGGTCTGGTGTGACGGATCCGAAGCCGAGTACGAGCGACTGTGCGAAGAGCTCGTCGAAAAGGGCACCTTCAAGAAGCTCGACCCGATCAAGCGCCCCAACTCCTACTACGCCGCCTCCGACCCGACCGATGTCGCGCGGGTCGAGGACCGGACGTTCATCTGCTCCGAGAAGGAAGAGGACGCGGGCCCGACCAACCACTGGAAGGCGCCCGCCGAAATGCGGCGGATCTTCGCGGGGGAGAAGGGCGAGGGGGGCGTTTTCCGTGGCTCCATGAAGGGCCGCACGATGTACGTCGTCCCCTTCTGCATGGGCCCCCTCGGCTCGGACCTCTCCGCGATCGGCGTCGAGATCACCGACTCCGCCTACGTCGCCGTCTCCATGCGCACGATGACCCGCATGGGACAGCCCGTCCTGGACGAACTCGGCGAGGACGGCTTCTTCGTGCGTGCCGTGCACACGCTCGGAGCGCCGCTGGCCGAAGGCGAGGCGGACGTGCCGTGGCCGTGCAACTCCACCAAGTACATCTCGCACTTCCCCGAGAGCCGCGAGATCTGGTCCTACGGCTCGGGCTACGGCGGCAACGCGCTGCTGGGCAAGAAGTGCTACGCCCTGCGCATCGCCTCCGTCATGGCGCGCGACGAGGGCTGGCTCGCCGAGCACATGCTGATCCTCAAACTCACCCCGCCGCAGGGAGAGTCCAAGTACGTGGCGGCGGCCTTCCCTTCGGCCTGCGGCAAGACCAACCTCGCCATGCTGGAGCCCACCATCTCCGGCTGGACCGTCGAGACCATCGGTGACGACATCGCCTGGATGCGGTTCGGCGAGGACGGCCGGCTCTACGCGATCAACCCCGAGGCCGGCTTCTTCGGCGTCGCGCCCGGCACCGGTGAGCACACCAACGCCAACGCGATGAAGACGCTGTGGGGCAACTCGGTCTTCACCAACGTGGCGTTGACCGACGACAACGACGTCTGGTGGGAGGGCATGACGGAGGAGACCCCGGCCCACCTCACCGACTGGAAGGGCAACTCCTGGACACCGGAGTCCGGGACGCCCGCCGCCCACCCCAACGCCCGCTTCACCACGCCCGCCGCGCAGTGCCCGATCATCGCGCCCGAGTGGGAGAACCCCAAGGGCGTGCCGATCTCGGCCATCCTCTTCGGCGGCCGGCGCGCCACCGCCGTACCGCTGGTCACCGAGTCCTTCGACTGGAACCACGGCGTCTTCCTCGGCGCCAACGTGGCCTCCGAGAAGACCGCCGCCGCCGAGGGCAAGGTCGGCGAACTGCGCCGCGACCCCTTCGCCATGCTGCCGTTCTGCGGCTACAACATGGGCGACTACATGGGCCACTGGGTCGATGTCGCCAAGGGCCGCGACCAGGCGAAGCTGCCGAAGATCTACTACGTCAACTGGTTCCGCAAGAACGACGCGGGCAAGTTCGTGTGGCCGGGCTTCGGTGAGAACAGCCGCGTCCTGAAGTGGATCGTGGACCGCCTCGACGGCCGCGCCGAGGGCGTCGAGACCCCGATCGGCGTGCTGCCGGCCAAGGGCGCCCTCGACACCAAGGGCCTCGAACTGGCCGAGTCCGACCTGGAGTTCCTGCTCACGGTCGACAAGGAGATCTGGCGCGAGGAGGCGGCGCTGGTGCCTGACCACCTCAACACCTTCGGCGACCACACGCCGAAGGAACTGTGGGACGAGTACCACGCGCTGGTGCAGCGCCTGGGCTGAGTCCCGCACCCGAAAGACTCCGCGGCCGGCAACGGTGCCCTGACCAGCGATCGTCACGGCCGGCCGCGGTGCCGACCGGCGAGGTCCCGCACAACGGCGTGCGGAACCGTGGGCCCGTCGTCACCGTTCCCGTCCGCCCCGACGGGAACGCGGCGACGGGCCCTCGCCCTTGTCCGGCGACCGCCGCCGCCGTCCCTGCCGGGAAATCGACGGCTTCCACTTCTCGCATCACCTCTGTGCGCACCCGGATTTCGCGGGACACTCGGGACATCCTGCAACGAACCCCGAAATGAGGTGAGCGGGGTGCGCACACCGGTCAGCGATCCCCTGAAGGTGGGGCCGTACCGGATCGTCGGGCGGCTCGGGTCCGGCGGCATGGGATGGGTGTATCTCGGCCGTTCACCGGCCGGGCGCGAGGTGGCGGTGAAGGTGGTGCGCCAGGAACTGGCCGCCGAGCCCGAGTTCCGGGAACGCTTCGCCCGCGAGGTCGCCGCCGCCCGGGTGGTCAGCGGCGCGTACACGGCGGCCGTCATCGACGCCGACACCGAGGCCGAACTGCCCTGGCTGGCCACGATGTACGTGGCGGGCCCCTCTCTCACGGAGGCGGTCCGCACCGACGGCCCGCTGCCCGAGGCGCAGGTGCGCAAGCTCGGCGCCTTCCTGGTCGAGGCGCTTCAAGCCGTGCACGCGGCCGGAGTCGTCCACCGCGACCTCAAGCCGTCCAACGTGCTGCTGGCCGCCGACGGCCCCCGCGTCATCGACTTCGGCATCTCCCGCGTCGACGGCGCCCCCGGCCTCACCCAGGCCGGACTCATCGTCGGCACCCCGCCGTTCATGTCCCCCGAACAGATGAAGGGCGCCCGGGTCGGCCCGCCGAGCGACGTCTTCTCCCTCGGCGGAGTCCTGGTGTACGCCCTCACCGGCCGCCCACCGCACGGCACCGGCGAGTCGGTGCGCTACCAGGTCGTCTGCGGCGAACCCGAACTCGACGCCGTACCGCCGACCATGCGCCCGCTGATCGCCCGGTGCCTGGCCAAGAAACCCGAGGACCGGCCGGCGCTCGACGTGCTGCTGACCGAACTGCTGGAAGAGACCGAGCAGTCGCCGTCCTGGCCGCCGCCCAAGGTGAGACGGACGATCGAGCTCCGGGTCAGTGAACTGGCGGCCCGCCGCTCCTCCGGTACGAGCGTGTCGGTGCCGTCCTGTCTGCTGCTGCACGCCCAGGCCCTGCTGGACGCCGGCCTGACCGACGCGATGGTCACCCGGGCGGTGAACCGTGGCTCCCTCTGAGTCCTTTCCCGCCCCGGTCCTCGAAATCGGCACGCACTGGCGCCAGTTGGTGCAGCAGTGGGGGGCCGGCCGAAACTACCACGCGCTGACGGACACCGACTCCGTGTCCCTGCGCTTCGACCTGGAGGAGACGGGCCGCACGCTCACGGTCCGCTTCATGACCACCAAACGGCTGCTCGTCGCCTTCGTCACCGACGGCCAGTACCTGCGCCACGATCAACTCGCCCTGGCCGCGGCCGCGTCGAACGCGTGGAACACGGAACAGCTCAATCCGATGCTCTCCGTCTGGGACGTCCGAGGACCCAGGCCGTGTCTCGCCGGGGTGTGCGATCTCCCGCTGATCTGCCGGGTCACGCAGTCGGATTTCGATGCTCTGGCCAGTGATTGGGTGGAACGGGCGCGGCAGATGTTCATCCGTTGCCACCAGGTGTTCCAGTTGTAGAAGTGACAGGTGTGAGGGGGCGCAGCCCCTTTCGGACGCGGGCCTGTTTCCTCCACTATGGGCGGGGGTCTTTTCGGGCCACGGGGGTGCCCATGGGGCGATCATCGCGTTTCATCATCTTTCCGGGGATTCTCCTCGTCCTGGCGTCGGTCGCTCCGGCGGCCCAGGCGGACGAGGGGTGCGGTGGGGACTTCTCGGCCAGGCTGAAGTGCTGGACGAGCCGACTGGATCAGGCCGACGTCACGATCACCCTCGACCACGAGCTGCCGCTCGACGGTTCCGCCAGGGACCGCGAGGACGCCTTCGGCAATGCCGACGGAAGCGCGCACGACCTGGAGGTCCAGGTACCGGCCGGCGTCACCACCGGCGAAGGCGGCACCGTCCTGCTCCTCCTGGCCGACAGCGTGACCGTCGACCCGGACGCGAGGATCACCGCGTTGTCGAAGGGGACCCGCACGGATCTCAAGGAGCAGGGAGTCTGCGCCAAGGACGGCAAGGACCTGTGCGGTCAGGTCGCCGGCGACGAGGTGTCGGGCGACGACCTGACCGGGACGAACATCGACAAGCGCGTCGGCTATGTCTACGACCCCGCCACCGACGACGGCCTGCCCCCCTGGCTCCTCCCCGCCATCGCCACCGCCCTCGTCCTCCTCCTTGGCGCCTTCTTCCTCCTCGTACGCCGCACCCGAACTCCCGCCCCCGCAACGGCCGGCCAGGCCTCCCGCACCGCCGACGCCGACGAACCCACCCGCGCCCTGCGTGCCACCCCCGCCCGTCCGGCCCGCTCCGGCGGCCGGCACCGGGCCCGCAACCGTGACGCGCCCGCCAGGTCCGCCGTCGTCCGCACCGACCTGCACCCGCAGGGATACGTCGAGGTCGACGGCGTCCTGTACCGGGCGGTGTGGGCGGAGCCCGGACAGCCGCCGCCCGCGCCCGGCTCGCCCGTCGACGTCACCGACGCCCAGTCCGCGCACACCGACGCGGACGTCCTGTACGCCTTCCCGCCCACCGCCGGGCGGTCCGCCCCCGCCCGCTGACGTACCGGTTCCCTCAGGAGAGGCCCATGTCCAGCGAATACCCGCCCACCCTGCCGGCGGAGTACGCCGACATCGAGTTCGAGAACAACGCCCAGCGGCTGCCGCTGGTGCTCTGCCTCGACACGTCCAGTTCGATGGCGGGGCCGCCGATCCAGTCGCTCAACGACGCCCTCGTGGAGTGGACCCGCGAGCTCCACGACGACGTTGCGCTCAGCTACTCCGTCGAGGTCGCCCTGGTCACCTTCGGCGGACAGGGCGTCGCCGCCTGGCGCGGCCCGCAGCCGCTGCCGCCGGGGACGCCGGTGAGCCCGTTCGTGCCCGCCCACACCTTCCGGCCGCCCAGACTGGCCGCCGCCGGCGTCACGTTGATGACCGAGGCGCTGGAGCTGTCGATGCACGTGGTCGCGGCCCGCAAGGCCGAACTGCGCGCCTCCGGGCTGCAGTACTACCGCCCGCAGATCTGCCTGGTCACCGACGGACTGCCCACCGACGGCACCGGCCGCCGCACCGATTCCTGGCAGCGGCTGGTCCCCGTCCTCGCCGAGGAGCAGCGCGCCCGCCGCTTCCGGCTCTACGCCATCGGCGTCGGCGGCATCACCGACGTCGGCGAACAGGTGCTGCGGGCGTTCGCGCCGACGTTCAACGCCCGCATCCAGGGCTTCCCGTTCCGCGAGCTGCTGCAGATGATGTCGGCGAGCGCCAACGCGGAGCAGAAGGGCGCGGGCGACGAGGTCTTCGAGAAGATCTTCAGCCAGTTCAAGACCCAGCGCCCGGCCTGGGAGAGCTAGGCGATGGGCGCGGGCCGGGCCGGCTGGCGGATCCACGGCATGAGCGTCGAGGGCTACCGGCACCGCAGGGACGGCCGGCCCTGTCAGGACGCGTGCGCGCACACCGTGTCGGGGCAGGTCACGGTGCTCGCCGTCGCGGACGGCGCGGGCAGCAGACCACGCTCGGAGGAGGGCTCCCGGCTCGCGGTGGACCTGGCCGTCGAACACTTCGTACGAAGGTCGTCCGCCGCCGTCGACACCCCGCCCGGCGAGGCCGTGCACGACCTGCTCGCGGACGCCTTCCACGACGTCACCAAGGTGTTCCTGGACACCACCGGGGCCTCGGCGGTCGACTTCGCGACCACGCTCACCGTCGTCGTGCTGACCCCGGGCTGGCTCGGTCATCTCACCGTCGGCGACGGCTTCGTCGTGCTGCGGGCCGGGACCGAGGACGGGGAACGGCAGTTCCACGCGCTGCCGCAGCCGGCCGCGGTCAGCGAGTACAGCAACGAGACGGTCTTCCTCACCTCACCGGACGCGGGCCGCCGGATCCACACCGACTGCGTGGTCGATCCGGGTGTCGACGGGGTCCTGCTGTCCACCGACGGGCTCGCGCAGGCCGCCCTGTCCCGCTCGGCCGCGGGCGCGCCCACGCCCAACACCTCTTTCGTGGACGCCGTCTTCCGCTCCCTGGACACCACCTCGGGCCCGGTCTCCGACAGCGCGCACGAGAACCTGGCCGCGCTGCTCAGGTCGGACCGGCTGACCGCGCTGAACGCCGACGACAAGACGCTGCTGCGGGCCGTGCGGGAGGTACGGGGATGAGCGGCCGGGTGGTGTACCTGGACGGCAAGCAGGCCCAGCTCGCCGAACTCCCGCTCAAGGGCGGCGGCCAGGCGGCCGTCTTCCCGGTCGAGGGCGACCACGGCACGGTCGTCAAGCTCTACCGCGAGCCGCCGGGACCCGACCAGGAGCGGCGACTGGCCCGGATGCTGACCATGTCCCCGCTCGCCGCGCGCCCCACCGACCAGTCCCAGCCGCCGGAGCTGGCCTGGCCGACCGCGATCGCCCGGGGCGCGGAGGGGGAGTTCCTCGGCTACGCCATGCACCGCTTCGGCGAGCCCGAACACGTCCAGCTGGTCGGCCTGTTCACCCGCGCCCAGCGGCTGCGGCTGTTCCCGGAGCGGGCGGACTGGCGGTTCCTGCTCGGCGTCTCCTGGAACCTCGCCTTCATGACCGCCCGCATGCACCACGACCACCTGGTCATCGGCGACTTCTCCAGCAGCAACGTCGTCGTCGACGCCAACGGCTTCGTCACCTTCCTCGACTGCGACTCCATCGCCTTCACCGACGCGGTCACCGGCGAGCCCTTCCCGTGCCTGATGCACACCACCGACTACTCGTCCCCCGAGCGCCAGGCGGGCGGCCCCGCCACCCGCGCCAGCGACGACTTCGCCCTCGCCGTCCTCGTCTACCAACTGCTGACGGCAGGGAACCACCCCTTCGGCGGCGTCCCGCACGAGAGCACCTCCGAGTCCACGGTCAAGGACAACATCGCCGCGAGCTGCTCCTACGTGGTGCGCCCCGAGTCGGTCGTCATCCCGCGCGGCACGGTCGACCCGTCGGTCCTGCCACCGGAGCTGCTCACCCTGGCCCGCGCCGCCTTCGGCCCCGGAGTGCACGCCCCGGCCGCCCGCCCTCCGGCGGAGGCCTGGCTACGGGCGCTGGACCGCGAACGGGCCCGCATGCGGATCTGCCCCAACCGCCCCCTGCACACCTACGGTTCGCACCTGCCGACCTGCCCCTGGTGCACGCGCGCGGCCCTGACCGGCCACGACGTGTTCAACGGCCCACCCTCTGTCCCACTGCCACCACCGGTTCCGGCGCCGGTCGCGCAAGAGCCGTCGGGCGGCGGACGGTTGGGGGCGGTGAAGGTGGCGGTGAAGGTGGCGGTACTGATCGTCGTGGTGCTGGTGCTGATCGTGATCCTGGCAGGAATTCTCTGACAGCCGCGCGAGCCGGCGCTCAGGCTCCCCGACCCCGCTCCTCCAGATACCGCGTGTGCGACTCCTGCCGCCGTGCCTCCGTCTCGCGCAGGGACGCGGCCAGCCGGTCCGCCTCCTCCTGGAGGAGCGTCAACTGCCGTTCCAGATGGCGTTCCGGCGGCTCCTGGCCCGGCGCCATCCGACTCCACCACCGGGTGCGTACGAAGGTGTCGACGGCCTCGGGGATGTCCTGGCGCACCGCCCGGGAGAGGGTGTGCAGGCCCTCGGGGTCCTGGCCCAGCAACTCCGTGGCCCAGCCCGGGTCGAGCAACGCGGCCAGCAGCTCGGTCAGTTCCGTGAGCCGGCCCGCGGCGGCCGGCGGCAGCTCGACGCAGGCGAGATAGTCGCCGAGCCGCTCGAAGTCCGCGCGCACCTCGTCGAGTTGCGCGGACGGGTCCGGGAAGGCGGGCGGCGCCGGATGCTCCGGCGGGGCGATGAGCGCGCCCGCGCCGTACAGGCCGACGACCACGACGGGCCAGTACGGTCCCGCCGCCCCGACGAAGGTCAGCACCACGCCGGCCAGCCCGCAGGCGCTGCCCGTGATGTTCTTGCGGGACTCCAGGAACCCCACGAACCTACTGGTAGCCACGGATCTCCTCGAAGGCGTCGTCCAGCGAGCCCTGTTGGGCGTCGAAGAGGCGGCCGCCGGTCAGGTCGGCGATGTGCTCCAGCTCCACCCGGTCGGAGTCGCCGAAGAGGATCGGGAAGACGGGGGTCTGCCGCCGCTGCGCGCCGAGCCCGCGGTAGAAGGCGTCGAACTCGTCGGACCTGGCGCCGGTCGTGTTCTCGCCGTCCGTCATCAGCACGATCGAGGTGAACGTGTCGTCGTCGGCGCCGAGATGGTCGTACGCCTTCTCAAGGGAGGAGAAGATCGCGGTGTCGCCCTGGGCACTGAGCGCCTTGGTGTCCTTGCGGACGCCGTCGAGGCCGGTCCGCGGGTCGGCCGGGTCGATCACATGGGTGCGGACGCTCTTCACGTCCGAGCCGAAGGGCATCAGCGTCACCTCCTCGCGGTCCCGGAAGTCCGCGGTGAGGTCGGTGAGCGCCTTCTTCAGCCGGTTCAGGCGGTCGCCCTTCATCGAGCCCGAGGTGTCGAGGACGTACACCGTGCGGGAGGGGCGGCGCAGCTTGTTCTCGTAGGCGTCGAGGAGTCCGTCGGCGACGGACCTGGTGCCGGGGAAGGGCAGTTCACGGCGACGGCCGGTGTCGAGGCCGGCCGCCGGCTTGACCGAGGGGACGATCGGGCGGCGGTGGGTGCGCTCGGTGATCTGTCGCTGGATCGCCGGGGTGCGCAGGGCCTCGGTCAGGCGGCGGACCTCCCCGCGGGTCGCCGCGCTGGTGGCGGCGAGGGAGGAGAGCGGGTAGTCGGCGGTGACGACGCCGTCGGTGGGGCGGATCACGGTCAGACCGGGGACGCCCTTGAGGACGGACTCGTAGTTGAGCATCGCGTCGACGTTCCCGCGCCGCTCGTAGGCGGTCGCCAGCCAGCCCGACGAACCCGAGGTCAGGCGCTGCCCCTTGAAGAACTCCTTCAGCTTCGGCGTGGCCTTGGTGACGTCCGCGTCGGTGAGCGCGGACTGGGCGCCGGAGAGGGCGGAGGCGACCGAGATCAGCGTGGAGAAGCCGGAGTTGGAGCGCGCCGGGTCGGTCATGCCGTAGCTGAGCCGGCCCTCCTGCACGGCCCGCTCGACCTGCGACCAGGTGACGTGATCGGGCTGCCAGCCCAACTCCTTCACCACGGCCGTCCGCACCCCGATCGCGACCGGGCTGGACATGATCGACGTCTCCGACACGACCCGCTTCGCCGCCTCGGGCCGCAGCCGCAGATAGTCGTCCGAGGACAGCCACACCGCGTCGTACAGCCCGTCGGTCCCGCCCTTGGCGAGCAGGTCGACGGCGTCGAGGGTGCCCATGTAGGTGGGGCGGACGGTGAGGCCGGTGTCCTTGCGGACCTGGTCCAACACCGGTGTCATGTCGGCGAGTTCGCTGGAGGCGAGGACGCGCAGGGTGCCCGGCCGCGGGGAGTGGCCGTCGGCGGGGTCGGCCGCCTCGGGTGCCGTCGTGCAGGCGGTCAACACGGCGGTGGCCGCGGCGACGAGGACGAGAGTCCGTCTCATGAGAGCCCCCCTTCGAGCGCTCCCTGCGACCGGCTGCGCGCCAAGTAACCGCTCGCGGAGTGGAGTTCGACGGTCAGGGACTCGACGGTCGAGGCCATCACCTCGGTCGCCTGGACCTTGTACGTGTCGATCGCGTCCAGCGTGCGGTAGATCTGCTGGAAGGCCGAGCGCAGCGTCTCGGCGCCCACGGCAGGGTCGGCGGCGATCCGCTGGATCTCCCCGCTCTGCGTGGCGAGCATCTCGGCATTGCCCCGGATCAGATCCTCGGTCGTCCCGCGCAACGCGTTGACCTGCTCGACGACCTTCTTCTGGTTGTCCAGCGCGGAGGCCAGCATCACGGAGATCCGCAGCGCCGACACGGTGGTCGTGGCCGCCCGGTCGACGCCCTTGATCAGCTCCTCGTTGTTGCGGCGTACGACGTCCATGGCGAGGTAGCCCTGGGCGCAGACGGCGAGTTGGGTGAGCAGGTCCTGGTGCTTCTGCCGGACGGGGAAGAGCACGTCGGCCCGGAGACTGTCGGCCGCCTCCGGCTGCGCCACCCCGGCGATGTGCTGCTCGACGGCCGAGTCGAGGGCCTCGGTGAGCACGACGTACTCCTGCAGCTTGCCCATGGTCTCCCACAGACGGACCCGCTCGGTCTGCAACGCGGCGTTGTCGCGCCGCAGTTCGTCCTGCCCGCCGCGCAGGGAGCCGACGATCTTGTTCAAGGTCCCTTGCGCGGAGGCGTACTTGGCGACGTGATCGCGCAGCTTGTTGCCACCGGGCAGCCGGGACAGGAACTTTCGCCCCTTGCCGGCGGGCACCTCACGCGGATCCAGGTCTTCCACCACCCGCCGGAGTTCGACGAGTGATCCGGCGACCCGGGACTGTGCGTCCCCGCCCTTGTCGGGCAGGGAGCGGACGGTCCGCTCCAGCATCCGGTTGGACTGCGCGGTCGCGGTCCGCATCTCGCCGGCGCCCAGGGCGGTGATCTCGCCGACCTTCCCGGCGAACTCCGGCGAGCGGGCGTCGAGCGCGGCGAGCCCGTCGACGTACGCGGCGGCCTTCTGCGCCATGTCCGTACGGACGCTGTCGGCGACGGGCACGAGTCCGCCGGCCTTCTCCCGCGGCACGGCGGCGACGGGTTCGGGCGGGGTGAGGGTGAAGGTGTCGTCGGCGCTGTGGCTGCTGTTCTGACTGGTGTTGTGATCGTTCACGTTTCGTCCCCCGTTATCCCTTCGCCCGGCGGGCCATCTCGTGCAGCACCGCAGAGGTGGGCACGGGCGCCTGCCGGACGCCGGTCAGTTCCTGCTTGAGATAGGTGCCGGCCGAGGCGAACTCGGTGGCGGACCCCTGCGGCCGAAAGCCGTGCCGTACGGCGAGCTCGCGCAACTCCGGGTCGGTGGAGAGGAGTTGGGCGAGGGCCTGGCCGTTGTCGGTGAGCGGTACGACGGTGTGGTCGCTGTTGACGGTGGTGTCCGGGTAGAGCACGACGAGGTCGCCCGGCTGCTGTCCGTCCGCCAGCAGGGCGGCGACCTGGGACTCGTAGACCAGCACGAGCGGATTCCCGGCCCCGCTGACGAAGTCCCGGAAGACGGCGTCCGATCCGGACTGCTGGGCGCCCTGCACGGTGACGAGCTTCTTCAGCACAGGCTCGGTCCGGTCGAGGTCGGCGGCGCTCGCGACGACCCGTCCGCCGTTGGCCACGTAGGAGGCGGCGGCGAGGTAGAGAGCACCGGAGTTGGAGGACGCGGGATCGGTACTGGAGATGAAGAGAGTCCCGCTCAACTCCCCGTACTTCCCGGCCCCCTTGAGCTGCTGCCAACTGCGGTCGTGGTGGGCGGCGTCGAGGTAGGCGGCCATCTTCAGCGTGCCGCGGTGCTCGGTGTCGAGCGTGGCGAGGCCGTTGGCGGCGAGCACCTGGGCGGCGCTGCGGTGGGCCACGACGACGAGCGGCGAGTAGAAGGGGCGGGGGAGGGTGCCGCGCACCTTGTGGCGGGCGGCGAGCTCGACGGCGGGTGCCTGGCTGGAGGGAAAGGCGAAGTCGTAGCCCTTCAGATCCAGCCCTTCCATGGCCCAGGACCCGGAGGTCTCGGCCTTCACGGTGTAGCCCTCGGCGGCGAGGGCCTTCACCACGTCGGGATCGGCGAAGAAGTCCGCCTTCTCCGACCCGATCACTCCACGCACGGTCTTCGTTGCCGTGCCCTTGTCCTCCGCGTGCCGCCCCGCGACGACGGCTGCCACCACGCCGCCGATCAGCAGAACAGCGAGGACGATTCCTGCGATTCGTCTCACGCCGGGGAGCGTGCTCCCGGAACCCCATGTTCCAGCGCTTAGCGGGTGAACGGGGGGTGAAGTGGCGGTCCCGGTACACAACGGAGCGGTGGGCAAGGCCGGTTCGGCACCGCCGGGGAGGGAGACGGGGGTTGATCGCCGTTGCGGCGGAGAAAGATGGGCGGCGATGAAGATGGGGCCGGAGGGCATGGGGCGGCGCAGATCAAGGGACCGCGCTGCAACCCCCTAGGGGCGCGGGGAACTGCGCGACCAGCCACGGCGGGGCCGCGGCCGCAAGACGAGCTCAACGCCGACGGCGATACCGCGCACGCAAGACGAGCTCAACGCCGACGGCGATACCGCGCACGCAAGACGTGCTCAACGCCTACGGCGAAACCGCGGACGCGCTCAGTGGGACGCCAGTTCCAGAGGGGCCAGCGCTGCCGCGTGCGCGTCCATCTGCTCGGCCGCCAGAATCGCCGCCGCCGTGTCCGCACGCGACGCCGCCACGACCAGCGCGCGCCCCGCGAGGGCATGCGCCCGCTGATGCAAGGCCGTGAGGTCAGTCCCGGGCGGGGCCACCGTCATACGGACCGGAGCCGTACCGCCCCGCAACCGACCCACCTGCGCGGCAAGCTTCTCCGCCGCCTCGTCGAGGTCGCCGGAGGGCTCCAGTACGCGCAACTCGTCCGTCACCGCCAGCAACGCCGAAAGATGACCCGCCAGTTGAATGTCCAGCTCGTCCTCACGCGACCGGTGAGGGAAGTCGGCGTCGCCGGCCACCGTGCTGTGGACCGACTTCGTACGGATCGGCTCGTACATGGGATGGCCTCCAGTGACTGTCAGGAAGCCATCCTACCTTAGATCTCGTCTAAAGTTGGCCGTACCCGGAGAGGAAGTTCCCGATCCGCCCCACCGCATCCCGCAGATCCCCGGCCGTCGGCAGCGTCACCACCCGGAAGTGATCGGGCTCGGGCCAGTTGAACCCGGTGCCCTGGACGACCATGATCTTTTCCTGGCGCAGCAGATCCAGGACCATCCGCCGGTCGTCCTTGATCTTGAACACCTTGGGGTCGAGGCGCGGGAACAGATACAACGCCCCCTTCGGCTTCACACAGCTCACCCCCGGAATCTGCGTGAGCAGCTCGTACGCCACATCCCGCTGCTCCCGCAGCCGCCCGCCCGGCAGTACCAGGTCATTGATCGTCTGCCGCCCGCTCAACGCGGCGACCACCCCGTGCTGCCCCGGCATGTTCGCGCACAGCCGCATGTTCGCGAGGATCGTCAGACCCTCGATGTAGGAGTCGGCGTGCGCGCGCGGCCCTGAGATCGCCATCCAGCCGACCCGGTAGCCGGCCACCCGGTACGCCTTCGACATGCCGTTGAAGGTCAGCGTCAGCAGATCGGGCGCGACGGCCGCGGTCGGTGTGTGCGTGGCGTCGTCGTACAGGATCTTGTCGTAGATCTCGTCGGAGCAGACCAGCAGGTTGTGCCGCCGGGCGATGTCGGTCAGCCCCTTGAGCATCGCCTCGTCGTACACCGCCCCCGTCGGGTTGTTGGGGTTGATGATGACGATCGCCTTGGTGCGGTCGGTGACCTTCCGCTCCACGTCCGCGAGGTCCGGCATCCAGTCCGACTGCTCGTCGCAGCGGTAGTGCACGGCGGTGCCGCCGGACAACGAGACCGCGGCCGTCCACAGCGGATAGTCCGGCGCGGGTACGAGCACCTCGTCGCCGTCGTCCAGCAGCCCCTGCATCGCCATCACGATCAGCTCGGACACGCCGTTGCCGATGAAGACGTGCTCGACGTCCGTCTCGATGCCGAGGGTCTGGTTGTGCATGACGACCGCCCGGCGAGCTGCCAGCAGGCCCTTCGCGTCGCCGTACCCGTGCGCCGACGACACGTTCCGCAGGATGTCCTCCAGGATCTCCGGCGGGCACTCGAAGCCGAACGCGGCGGGGTTGCCGGTGTTCAGCTTGAGGATGCGGTGCCCGGCCGCTTCCAGCCGCATCGCCTCCTCAAGAACCGGACCCCGGATCTCGTAACAGACGTTGGCGAGCTTGGTCGACTGGATCACCTGCATGTCTGGGAGCTTACGGCCCGGTAACGCCCCCCGGGTCGTGCTTTCCACCACATGAGACATGCGGGTGTCGCGCGTAGATCAGCTGTACACGACTCGCGCATGCCTTCTTGTCGGGACACGCCCCAGTCGTGAAGATGTCCATGACAAAAACGCGAAGGCGACCGGAAGATCTCCGGGCGCTCGCGTTTCCAGAGGGGACCCCCACATGAACAAGCCTCTCCTTGCCACGCTCTTCGCCCTGGTCATCGCCGGGGCGGGCATGGCACCCGCGGTCGCCGCACCCGACACGGCGCCCGTCGAGAAGGCGGCCGTCTCGAAGGCCGCCGCGCCCGCCGTCCAGGCCGTCAACTTCGCCGGCACCGTCTCGCTCAGCAACTGCTCCGGGTCCGTCATCCGCTTCCCGAACTCCGTGTCCACCGACCCGGCCCTCGTGCTGACCAACGGCCACTGCCTGGAGACCGGGTTCCCGGCGGCCGGCGAGGTCATCGTCGACCAGGCCTCCACCCGCACCTTCGGGCTGCTCAACGCCTCGGCGACCAGGGTCGGCACGCTGCGCGCCAGCAAGGTCGCCTACGCGACCATGACCGACACGGACGTCACGATCTACCAGCTCACCACCACGTACGCGTCGATCCAGAGCACCTACGGGATCTCCCCGCTGACCGTGCAGAGCACCCACCCGACCGCCGGTACCGCGATCACCGTCGTCTCCGGGTACTGGAAGCGGACCTACGCCTGCAACATCGACGGGTTCGTCTACCGCCTCAAGGAGGGCGACTGGACCTGGAAGGACTCGGTCCGTTACACCTCCGCCTGCCAGACCATCGGCGGCACGTCCGGTTCGCCGGTGCTCGACAACGCCACCGGGCAGGTCGTCGCCGTCAACAACACCGGCAACGAGGACGGCCAGCGCTGCACCGAGAACAACCCCTGCGAGGTCGACGCCAACGGCACCGTGACCGTCCGCCAGGGCATCAACTACGCGCAGGAGATCTACAACATCCCCGCCTGCTTCACCACGGGCAACAAGCTGAACCTGAACGCCAGTTCCTGCACCCTGCCCAAGCCGTGAGCCCCCACCCGTAAGCGGTCAGGGGCGGGTGGTCCGCCGCACCGCCCGCCCTGCCAGTACGTCCGTGCGTCGCCCGTCCTCGATCACGAACCGCCCGTCGACCAGGACGTGCGGAATGCCCGTCGGGAGCCTGCGCGGGTCGGCGAAGGTCGAACCCGCCGCCACCGTCGCCGGGTCGAAGAGGACGAGGTCCGCCCGGTAGCCCTCGCGGACCAGGCCCCGGTCCGGCAGCCGCAGCCGGGCCGCCGGGCGCGAGGTGAGGTGCGCGACGCACTCCTCCAGCGACAGCACGCCCAACTCCCGTACGTACCGCCCGAGATACTGCGGGAAGGTCCCGTACGCCCGCGGGTGCGGCTTCGCGCCCTGGAGGATGCCGTCGGAGCCGCCGGTGTGCACCGGGTGGCGCATGATGGCCTGCACGTTCTCCTCGTGGCCCACGTGCTGGAGGATCGTCGGCCCGAGGCGGTCGGCGAGGAGGAGGCGGCGGGCCACCGCCCATGGGGTCTCGCCGCGAACGTCCGCCGACTGCTGGATCGTGCGGCCCACATGGTCCGCCAGGTCGTCCGTGCCCACGCCCGAGATCTCGATCGTGTCCCACTCGATGGGCACACCGTGGCAGCCGTCCGAGCCCACGACCTCCACGTGGTGGCGGATCCGTTCGGCCGTTCCGTCGTCCGCGAGGCGCTGCAGGATCGCCTCCGGGCCGCCCTCGCTCGCCCAACTGGGCAGCATCGCCACAAGGGTTGTGCAGCCGGGGGTGTAGGGATACGTGTCGAGGCTGATGTCCGCGCCGGACGCCAGCGCCTCGTCCAGCAGGGTCAGCAGCTCCGGCGCCCGGCCCTTGTTCACGCCGAAGTTCATGGTGGCGTGGGCGAGATGGAGGGGGCAGCCCGCCTCGCGGGTCAGCTCCACCATCTCCTCGTAGGCCTCCAGCGCGCCCGCGCCGTACGAGCGGTGGTGGGGGCAGTAGTAGCCGTCGTAGGACGCCACCACCCGGCACAGTTCCGTCAGTTCGGCGTCCTTGGCGTACATCCCGGGGGTGTACGTCAGCCCGGACGACAGGCCGACCGCGCCCTGCTCCAAGCCCTCCGCCACCAACTGCCGCATGCGGTCCAGCTCCTGGGGCGTGGCCTCGCGGTCCTCCCAGCCGACGGCGAGCATGCGGACCGTGCCCTGGGGGATCAGGTAGGCCGCGTTGACGGCGATGCCGCGGCCCTCGAAACCGTGGTCCAGCCGGTCCAGGTACTCGCCGACCGAGCGCCAGTCGAAGTCGATGTCGTCGCCGTAGCCGTTCCAGCCGGTGATCGAGCGGCGGACCTCGGCGAGTGTGCGGTCGTCGACGGGCGCGTACGACAGCCCGTCCTGGCCCAGGACTTCGAGCGTGACCCCCTGCGCGGCCTTCGCGCTGTGGTCCGGGTCGCGCAGCAGCGCCAGATCGCTGTGCGCGTGCATGTCGATGAAGCCGGGGGAGAGCACCAGACCCTCGGCATCCAACTCCCGCTGAGCCTTGGGGCGTTGGCAGCCCGCCGCTGCGGCCTCCTGGACGATCGAGACGATCCGGCCCGCGTCGATCACCACGTCGGCGCGGTACGAGGGTGCGCCGGAACCGTCGACGACGTCCGCGTCCCGGATGACGAGCTGCTCCACGAACCCTCCTAGAAGAACGTGCGGATGTAGTCGACGACCGTCCCGTCCGCCTCGGCCAGCGGGATCAGCGGCCATTTGTCGAAGCTCGTGCACGGGTGGGACAGGCCAAGGCCCAGCCAGTCGCCGACCCGCAGATCCGCCTCGGGGGTGGTGGTCAGCCAGGTGTGCTGGTCGGACAGGGCGGGCACCGAGATGCCGGTGGCCGGGTGCTCGGTGCCGTCCCGCCGGACGACCTGGGGGAAGGGCAGGTCGAGGTCGTAGGCCGCGTCGCGCTTGCCCCCGTTGGCGAAGGCCTGCTCGGGGGAGGGGCGGGAGACGACCTGCGTCCACAGCCGGAACGCGGGCTCCAGCGCGCCCTCCTCGGGGACCCGGTTGAAGGGGGTGAGCTTGCGGTAGTGGCCGTCGTCGTGCGAGACGTAGGCGCCCGAGCGCAGCAACTTCAGGACGGGGACCGAGAGTTCGGGGATCTCGGCGAAGACGTCGGCCACCGCGTCGAACCACGCGCTGCCGCCGGCGCTGACCACGATCTCGTCCACGCCCGCGAAACGCCCCGCCTTGTCGAAGTCGGCGGCGAGGGCGACCAGTCGGCGCAGATAGCCGCGCACGCGCTCCGGGTCGGCCCCCGGGACCTCGCCCTCGTAGCCCGCGACGCCGACCAGGCGCAGGGCGGAGGTGGCGGCCACCGCGTCGGCCACGGCCGCGCACTCCGCCTCGGTACGGACGCCGGTGCGGGCGCCCTCACCGGCGGCGAGTTCGACGACGACGTCCAGCGGACGCGGGGACCCCTCCAGGGCCGCGGCCATCAGCTCGACGCCGGGTACGGAGTCGACGTAGCAGATCAGACGGAAGTCCGGGTCGGCGGCGAGCTGGCCGGCGATCCAGCGCAGGGCCGACGGGTCGAGCAGTTCGTTGGCGAGGAAGAGCCGTTGGAAGCCGTAGGCGCGGGCCACGCGGAGCTGGTGCGGGAGGGCGAGGGTGATGCCCCAGGCGCCGCGGTCGAGTTGGCGGCGGAAGAGCTGCGGGGCCATGGAGGTCTTGCCGTGCGGGGCGAAGGCGAGGCCGTGGCGGGTCGCGTACGTCTCCATCAGCGCGAGGTTGTGCTCCAGGCGCTCGGCGGACAGGGCGAGCAGGGGCGTGGTGAAGCCGCCCGTGAAGAGGTTGCGGCGCTCGGCGGTCAGCTCGCCGACGGTCAGGCCGTCCGCGTCCGGCGGGAGGCCCTTGAATCGGTGGTCGACACGCTCCTCGGCGAGTCGGTCGAGCGCCTCGGTGTCCATGGGGCCTCCCTGATCTGGTCTGTTGCGATATCTGCAATGGCCATTGCGTATAGCGCTTACGGCTGTCTAACATCTCGGCCAACGCGGGGTCAACGGAGCCGCCGGAACCCCCTCACCCAGGAGCTACGACGATCGTGACCGCCACCGGACCCGGCAAGGCCCCCGACGTCGTGGACGTCGTAGCGCTCGGCGAGTCCATGGTGACCTTCCTGCCCACCCGGCCGGGCCGCCTCGCCGACGTGCCCTCCTTCGACCGGGCCATCGGCGGCGCCGAGTCGAACGTGGCCTGTGTGCTCGCTGCGGCCGGGCACTCGGTCCGGTGGGTCAGCCGGGTCGGCGCCGACGGGTTCGGCGACCACCTGGTCGAGACGATCGGGGCGTACGGCGTCGACGTCACCGCCGTGGAGCGGGACCCCGAGCGGCCCACGGGCGTGTACTTCCGCACGGCCGGCGACCGGGCCGGCGATGCGCACGAGGTCGCGTACTACCGGGCCGGTTCCGCCGCCTCCGCGATGACCGTCGACAACGTGGACCTGGCCGCCGTACGCGCCGGACGCGTGCTGCATCTGTCCGGGATCACCGCGGCCCTGGCCGAAGGCTGCGCCGATCTCATGCGCGAACTGACCCTCCTGCGCCACGGCCGCCCGCTCGTCTCCTTCGACGTCAACCACCGGCCCGGGCTGTGGCGCACCCCCGACGGCCCGCAGACCACGCTGGAGCTGGCCCGCGCCGCCGACCTCGTCTTCGTGGGCGAGGACGAGGCGCAGGACGTGTGGGGGCTGGTCGGCGCCGACGCCGTGCGCGCCGCGTTCCCCGACCCCTCGGTGCTCGTCGTCAAGCAGGGCGGGCAGGGCGCGACCGTCTACGACCGGAGCGGCGCCACCTTCGTCCCCGCCCCGCACGTCGACGTCGTCGCCGCCGTCGGGGCCGGGGACGCCTTCGCCGCCGGGTTCCTCTCCGCCACCCTGCGCGCACTGCCGGTCCGCGACCGCATCCGGCACGGCCACCTCATGGCCGCCGCCGCCCTCACCGTCCCCGGCGACCTGGCCGTTCCGCCGGCCCGCGACCACGCCGACCGGCTGGTCGCCCTCGACGACTCGGCGTGGGAGAGACTTCGACTCGGCCCCGGCTGGACAGCAGCCGCAGAGCGGGCCGACGAGGAGGTACGTACGCCATGAGCCAGACCGTCGACCGTGCGCTGAGCATCCTGCCGCTGCTCGCCGAGGGACCCGCCGACCTCGGCCAGGTCGCCGAGCGGCTCGGCGTCCACAAGTCCACGGCCCTGCGGCTGCTGCGCACCCTGCACGAACACGGCCTGGTCTACCGCCAGTCCGACCAGCGCTACCGCCTCGGCGCCCGCCTCATCGCGCTTGCCCAGGAGGCCATGGAGAACCTCGACATCCGCGAGATCGCCCACCCCCACCTCGTACGCCTCAACGAGCAGTGCGGGCACACCGTGCACCTCGCCGTGTACGAGGAGCACGAGGTGCTCTACATCGACAAGGTGGAGAGCCGCTACCCGGTGCGGATGTACTCGCGGATCGGCAAGCCCGTCGCCATCACCGTCGCCGCCGTCGCCAAGCTGCTCCTGGCCGATCTGCCCGAGGGCGAGCGGCGAGTGCTCGCCGACGAGCTCGAATACCCCATGTACACGGCCCGGTCCACGCCCAACGCCCCCGCTTTCCTCAAGGAGTTGGACAAGGTGCGCGACCAGGGCTGGGCCACCGACCTCGGCGGTCACGAGGAGTCCATCAACTGCGTCGCCGCACCCATCCGCGGCGCCGACGGCAAGGTCGCCGCCGCGATGTCGGTCTCCGCGCCGAACGTCGTCGTGACCGCCGACGAACTCCTCACCCTGCTTCCGCTGGTGCGCCGCACGGCCGACGCGATCAGCGGCGAGTACTCCGGAAGAACGCCCGCATCAGCACCAGACAGGAACACCGTATGACCGACAAGATCGCCCTCACCCCCAAGACCCACACCGCTCCGCCCGCGAAGTTCTCGCACGGCGTGAAGAAGGGCAACATCCTCCAGGTCGCCGGCCAGGTCGGCTTCCTCCCCGCCGAGGACGGCAAGCCGCCCACGCCGGCCGGGCCCACCCTGCGCGAGCAGACCCTCCAGACCCTCGCCAACGTCAAGGCGATCCTGGAGGAGGGCGGCGCGAGCTGGGACGACGCGATGATGATCCGCGTCTACCTGACCGACGTCGACCACTTCGCCGAGATGAACGCGATCTACAACGCGTACTTCGAGGAGCAGGGCCTCACCGCGCCGCCCGCGGCCCGTACGACGGTCTACGTCGGCCTCCCCGCGGGTCTGCTCATCGAGATCGACGCGCTCGCCGTCCTGAGCTGACCGGCCGATCGGGCTGACGCCCCCTCAACTCCCGCACGCCGTACACGGCATGGCACCTCCCGGGTGCCGTGCCGCGATCCCCCCTGCCCGAAAGCCGTATGCACTTACGTAGAGGACCCCCACCCATGTCCCATCCGCTCGCCGCAACAGCCCCCACCGAGACCCCGCCCCACACCGGCGGTCTGCTCCTCCTCATCGACGGCACCGCCGGTCTGCTGACCGTCGCCGCCATCGGCATCGCGCTCCTGCTCTTCCTGATCATCAAGGTCAGGCTCCAGCCGTTCGTCGCCCTTCTCGCGGTCTCCATAGCCGTCGGCCTGCTGGCCGGTCTCTCGGTCACCGAACTCTTCGGCACCGTCCAGCGGTCGGACGCCGTGTCGACCATCGAGTCCGGGATGGGCGGCATCCTCGGCCATGTCGCGATCATCATCGGCCTGGGCACGATGCTCGGCGCGATCCTCGAAGTCAGCGGTGGCGCCGAGGTGTTGGCGTCCCGGCTGCTCAACCTCTTCGGCGAGAAGCGCGCGCCGCTCGCCATGGGTCTGACCGGCCTGATCTTCGGCATCCCGGTCTTCTTCGACGTCGGCATCTTCGTCCTGGCACCGATCGTGTACGCGGCGGCCAAGCGGGGCGGCAAGTCGATCCTGCTCTACTGCCTGCCGCTGCTGGCGGGCCTGTCCATGACCCACGCCTTCCTGCCCCCGCACCCCGGCCCGGTGGCCGCCGCCGGTCTGCTCCACGTGGACCTCGGCTGGGTCATCCTGATGGGCATCGTCTGCGGGCTGCCCGCGGTGCTCGCGGCCTGGGTTTTCTCGGCCTGGATCGGCAACCGCATCTTCGTCGCCGTACCGCAGGACATGGTGGAGGCGGCGGCGGAGGCCAAGGAAGCGGTCCTGGCCGAGCAGCGTGAGTCGGGTGTGGAGCCGCGCGAGACGCCGGTGCCGCTGGGCACGGTGCTCGGCATCATCGGTACGCCGCTGATCCTCATCCTCGCGGCCACGTTCTCCTCGATCGCCCTGGACCCGTCCACGGGCCGTTCGGTCATCGAGTTCTTCGGCCACCCGTTCGTGGCGCTGACGATCGCCCTGTTCCTGGCGTACTACCTGCTCGGCATCCGGCGCGGCTGGTCCCGCAAGTCCCTGGAGACCGTCTCCACGGCCTCCCTCAAGCCGGTCGGCAACATCCTGCTGGTCGTCGGCGCGGGTGGGATCTTCGGCGCGATCCTCAAGGCCAGCGGGGTCGCCCAGGCCCTCTCGGACACCTTCAACGACGTCGGTCTCCCGGTCATCGTCCTCGCCTACCTGATCTCGCTCGTCCTGCGCGTCGCCCAGGGCTCGGCGACGGTGGCGATCGTGACGACAGCGGGCATCGTGGCACCGCTGCTGGCCGAGGGCGACCACTCCCAGGCCTTCGTCGCCCTCGTCATCATGGCCATCTCCGCCGGCTCCATCTTCGCCTCGCACGTCAACGACGGCGGCTTCTGGATGGTCGCCAAGTACTTCGGCATCACCGAACGCGACACCCTCAAGACATGGACGGTCCTGGAGTCGGTGCTGTCGGTTGCGGGCTTCGCGGTGGCGGCGGTGGTGAGCCTGTTCGTGTAGGGGCGGGGTGGTGATCGTCGCGGTGAGGTGGTGTGGGTTGCTGCCTGGCCGTCGGCGATTGCTGCGGCCGCGCCGCGGCCGGTGGCGGGGGCTCGGTCTCGGTGGGCCGGGTCCTCGCGTCGTGTGTCGTCGGTGGCGCCTGCGCGCGGAGCGTGCTGATGGATGCGGCCGCGGTGGCGGCGGTGGTGAGCTTGTTCGTGTAGGGGCGGGTTGGTGATCGTCGCGGTGAGGTGGTGTGGGTTGCTGCCTGGCCGTCGGTGATTGCTGCGGCTGCGCCGCGGCGGGTGGCGGGGGCTCGGTCTCGGTGGGCCGGGTCTTCGCGTCGTGTGTCGTCGGTGGCGCCCGCGCGCGGGGCGCGCTGATGGATGCGGCCGCGGTGGCGGCGGTGGTGAGCCTGTTCGTGTAGGGGGGTGGTGATCGTCGCGGTCGGTCGGTGACGGTTGCCGTCCGGCCGTCGGCGGTCGTCGCCGCTGTGTCGCGCGCGGAGCGTGCCGGCGGATGCTGCTGGTTCGTGGTCGCCGTGCTGGTGGGCTTGTTCGTGTAGGGGCCGCCGTGTCCGGTGTGTTCGGTGCGCTCGTGTAGGCGTCCGATAACAAAGTCGGGGCTGGCTGTGCCCACCACAGGATCGTCGACCATACTTCCCGCTGTGGAGCAGCGCATAGGTTCGAGCAGCCAGCCCCTGGAGGGCGCCGGGTTCGACCCGGCATTCATCCCCGGGCTCACGTCGCCCGTGTCCGATGAGCCGGAGAAGGCGAAGCAGCCGGACGAGGCCGAGGACGCGACGGCGGAGCAGCCCGGGACCGACGACGAGGCGGACACCGAGGCCGCGGCGGCCGAGGTCGACGTCGAGTCCGATGACGAGGACACCGACGACGCGGAGGAGTCCGGCGACGGGCCCGTGTTCGAGGCCTCCGACCGGCGCGCGCGGATCGTCGCCGACGAGAAGGGCGTCCGGCTCGCCCTGGACGACCAGCAGTGCGAGTTCCGCTGGGACGAGATCGGCGCCGTGGAGACGGAGACCCCGCGCTTCGGCAAGCGGTTCACCATCACCGTGCACACCCCCGAACGCCGCTGGTACCCGATCGAGATCGAGGCCACGGCCCGGGCACGCTTCGCCGAGTGGGAGGAGCAGCTGGACGCCGTCCTCGACGCCTACTTCGAAGAAGGCGACGCCGAGGACGAGGTGGAGGATGAGGTCGAGACCGACGCCGAGGACAAGGCCGAGGCCGAGATCGACGTCAAGTCATCGGCCAAGGACGCCGACTAGGAGCAGTACTGCGCTTCCTTGCCGATCGACCGGTACATGCAGTCCGAGTTCTCCAGCAGTTGCAGCACCGCGTCCCGGTTCCGGGAGGTCTCGCGTTCGATGACCTCGTCGGGCGGGTAGAAACCGCCCCCGGAACTGGACGTCGGGTACATCTCGAAGGTGTACGAGAAGATCTTCTGCGTACCCCAGAGATAGTCGTCGATCGACCCGTCCGTGATGTACAGGTCGCTCGACTGCTCGGCGGTGTAGCCGTTGCTCGCGGCCATCTTCTGGCCGACGGTCCTGAAGGCGTTGTAGTCGTCCGCCGTCATCCCGGTCGTCGTGTCCGAGTACGTGTACCCGAACGGCCACAGCACCAGCTCGCTGTACGTGTGGAAGTCGATCCCCGCGGTGATCTGCTGCTTGCCGCCGACGATCCGGCCGCGCACGAAGTTCGCGACGACCTTCACCTCGGGCGCCGACTCGGCGGACGCGCCCCGATAGGTCTCGGACGAGGTCGAGCCCGAAGACCCGCCGCAGCAGCCGAACTTGTAGTTCCAGTTCCGGTTCAGGTCTGTACCGACGTACGAGGAACCGGAGTTGGGCTGCCGGTTCTTGCGCCAGGAGCGGTAGGAGCCGCTGGCGATGTCGTACTCGCCGCCGTCCGGGTTGAGGTCGGGGACGATCCAGATCTCGCGGTTGTTGACCATGTTGGTGATCCGGGAGTCGCTGCCGTAGCCGGCCCCCAACTCCCGCAGCAGGTACAGCGCCATCTCCACCGTGAGGTGCTCGCGCGCGTGCTGGTGGAAGGTGAAGAGGACCTCGGGCTCGCTCTCGTCGGTCGCCACGTTGTCGCTGACCTTGATCGCGACGATGTTCCGGCCCTGGTACGAGGTGCCGATCACCCGCTTGCTCATGATGTTCGGGTACGCGGCAAGGCGCTGGTCGATCTCCGCGTTCGTCTCGGCGTAGTTGTGGTACCTCGAGTCGGCCGTGGGGAAGTCGAACAGCCGCGCCTCGCCGGCGGAGCGGTCCGGTGCCGAGCCGAGCGGCGTGACCGCGTAGCCCTGCGCGCGCAGCTTCTTGATCTGCGCCGCCCGGCCGGAGACGACCACCGTCTCCTCGTCGGCCTCGTCCACGCTCACCCCGGCCGCCGCGATCGCGGTGCGGGTGACGGGGGTGTTGTGGTCGACGTGGATCTCGTACTGCCGGATGTCGTCGGCGGCGGGGGCCGCCTTGGCGGTGTCGGCGGGGCTGTCGGCGCCGTCGGCGTTCGCGGAGAGGGGTGCCGCGAGGGTCAGCGCGAGGAGGGCGGCGAGAGCGGCGGTGCGTCTGCCGCTCCGGGCGCCTGAGCCTCGTATCCGAAGTCGCATGAAGTCTCCTGGTTTCTCCTGGGGTTCCGGGGTCTCCGGAAGGGGGAGTGGAGCGGGGGGTGGTCCAGGGACGTGCTGGTGCGGGTGCCGGTGGTCGTACGGGTGCTGTGCGCGAGCTGTGCGTGTGGCGGGCCCATCGTGGTCGTATGTCATGAGCCGGTCAAGAGTGGCCCAAGAGTCCTTGGCGTGAACCGTTCGGAAAACGGCCGCGCAGTGTACGCGTGGGGGCCACCTCCGGCTCGGTCCCCGGCGAAGTGCACTCGCGGGTGTGAGGGGGAGCTGTGCAACTGCCGGGCCGGAAGGGACAGTTGGACGTGGCGCGAGGGGAGCCGCAGCCCACCGGTCAGACCCGCAGCCGGAGGAGAACCATGACCCGCACCTCCTCGTACGACCCCCGCACGTTCGACCACCGCATGGCCGTGTTCGACGCGGACGACGCGTTCGCGGCCGCCGCCCTGCCCTTCCTCGCCGAAGGCCTCGCCGCGCCGGGCGAACCCCCGCCGGTGGCCGTGGCCGCCCCCGAGCGGCTGGACCAGTTACGGGACGCCCTCGGCGGTGACGCCCGGCACGTACGCCTTGTCCCGCACGCGGACTGGTACACCGGCTCGGCCGCCAACGCCGTCGCCCAGCTCGCCGGTTACCTCGACGCCCGCGCCGGAATCGACGGCCGCGTCCACCTCCTCATGGAACCCGACTGGGCCGGCCGCGCCGGACGCTCGACGCGCGAGACCGCCGAGTGGATCCGCTACGAGGCCCTCGCCAACCTCCTGTTCGCGCCGACGGCCGCGACGGTCCTGTGCGCGTACGACACCCGCACCGCCGGTGCCGCCATCGTCGGAGCGGCCCGCCGCGCCCACCCGGACACCGGCGGCTACGAGGACCCGGTCGTCCTCGCCGCCGAACTCGACGCCGTGGCACAGGGGCCGCCGACGGCCGGCGCGGAACTGCTCCCGCGGCCCTACCCCGCGGCCGTACGCGCCCGGTCGGCCGGGCACGGACTCGCCCCCGCGGACGCGGAGTTGTTCACCGAGGCCGTCGCCGCCGCGCTGGCCTCGCTCGGGCCCGTGACCGGCGCGCTGCTGTGGGGCCGGGCCCCGGCCGTCGTCTGCGAACTGCGCACGGAGGGGCGGGTGGACGACCCCCTCGCCGGCTTCGTGCCGCCGCCCGGCGGCGAGTTGGAGCCCGCGCAGGGGCTGTGGTTCACCCGCCAGGTCTGCGCGTACGTGGACGTGCGCGACGACTCGAAAGGGGCCACGGTCCGACTCCAGTACGGATAGCCGTACGTGCAGGCCCTCTTGCCCCTGTCGCCCCTTTGCGCTTTCTTGACCCACATGACGGACACCACGGGAAACCCCACTGACACCGAGGCAGCATCCGGCATCGACTCCACCCCACGTAAATCGAGTTGGCGGTACATCGGACCCGGAATCGTGGTCGCGGCCACCGGTGTCGGCGCCGGTGACCTGGTCGCCACGCTCATCGCGGGCAGCAACTTCGGCTACACGCTCCTGTGGGCCGCGATCGTCGGCTGCCTGGTCAAGATCTCCCTCGCGGAGGCGGCCGGACGCTGGCATCTGTCCACCGGCCGCACCCTGTTCGACGGCTGGGCGAGCCTGGGCCGCTGGACGACGTGGTTCTTCGTCGTCTACGCCGTGATCTGGGGCTTCGTCTACGGCGCGGCGGCGATGTCGTCGAGCGCGCTGCCCCTGCAGGCGCTGTTCCCGCACGTGATGGACCTCGAATGGTGGGGCATCGCCTGCGGGTTGGTCGGACTGGTCTTCGTCTGGTTCAACAAGTACGAGGTCTTCGAGAAGGTCATGACGGTCCTGGTGGGCGTCATGTTCGTGGTGACCGTCTACCTCGCGATCCGGGTCACCCCGAACCTGGGCGACGCCTTCGCGGGCCTGCTGCCCGTCCTGCCCGACGAGAAGGACTCGATCCTCAACACCCTGGGCCTGATCGGCGGGGTGGGCGGCACGATCACGCTGGCCGCGTACGGCTACTGGGTCAACGCGAAGGGTTGGACCAACACCGGCTGGATGAAGGTGATGCGGTTCGACAACCGGGTCGCCTACGCCACCACCGGCATCTTCGTGGTCGCGATGCTCTTCGTCGGCGCGGAACTGCTGCACTCCGCGAACGTGGCGATCGCCAGCGGCGACAAGGGCCTGATCCAGCTCAGCGACATCCTGGAGGCCGAATACGGTTCGGCGACGGCCAAGTTCTTCCTGATCGGCTTCTTCGCCACGTCCTTCACCTCACTGATCGGCGTCTGGCACGGCGTGAGCCTGATGTTCGCCGACTTCGTGGCCCGCTCCCGGGCGCGGTCGACGGTCCGCGGCGAGGAGGTCGCCTCCGGCGCCCGCGAACGCTCCTGGCCCTTCCGCGCGTACCTGCTCTGGCTGACCTTCCCGCCGATCGTCCTGCTCTTCCAGGGCCAGCCCTTCCGCCTGATCATCCTCTACGGCGTCCTGGGCGCGGCCTTCCTGCCCTTCCTCGCCGCCACCCTCATCTGGCTCCTCAACTCCAGCCGCACCCCGGCGAAATGGCGCAACGGACCGCTCAGCAACGCGATGCTGGCGCTGGCCGGGGTGCTGTTCCTGGTGCTGTGCGTGAAGCAGATCTGGGACCAGCCGTGGGCGGACTTCTTCTGACGGTCCCTGGTCGAAAGGCGGTGGGGGGACGCACGTACCCCCACCGCCCCGCACGCCGCTGCGCCCGCTACGGCAGCGCGTGCACGTGCGCGCCCACCGAGTTGGACCACGCGTTGCCCGCCGAGGCGTCCCAGTTCGTCGACCAGGTCATCGCACCCCGCAGGTCGGGATACGTCTTGGACGGCTTGAAGGAACCGCAGTTGGTGCCCTTGGCGAGGCAGTCCAGCGCGTTGTTCACGATCGTCGGCGAGACATAGCCGCTGCCCGCGCCGCTGGTCGAGGCCGGCAGGCCGAGACCCACCTGCGAGGGAGCGAGGCCGCCCTGCAGCTGGATGCAGGCCAGGGCGGTGAGGAAGTCCACCGAGCCCTGCGAGTAGACCTTGCCGTCGCAGCCCAGCATCGAACCGCTGTTGTAGTACTGCATGTTGACGACCGTGAGGATGTCCTTGATGTTCAGGGCCGTCTGGAAGTAGGAGTTCGACGTCGACTGCATGTCGATGGTCTGCGGGGCCATCGTGATGATCAGCGACGAGCCCGCCTTCGACGACAGCGAGCGCAGCGCCTGCGACATGTAGGTGGCGTTGAGGCCGTTCTCCAGGTCGATGTCGACGCCGTCGAAGCCGTACGTCTGCATCAGCGAGTACACCGAGTTGGCGAAGTTCGTCGCGGAGGTGGAGTCGTTGATCGACACCGTGCCGTTCTGGCCGCCGATCGAGATGATGACCTTCTTGCCGGCCGCCTGCTTCGCCTTGATGTCGGCCTTGAACTGGTCGACCGTGTAGCCGCCCAGGCCCGCCGAGTCCAGGTTGAAGGTCACGCCACCCGGCGTGCCCGTCGCGTCCGCGAAGGACACCGCGATGATGTCGTACTGCGACTGGACGGCGGAGATCCGCTGGACCGTCGCCCCGTTGTTGAAGTTCTGCCAGTAGCCGGTGACGGCGTGCTTGGGCAGGGTGCCGCCGCCCCCGCCGCCGGTCGCGGTGGTGGTGCCCGTCACGGTCGCCGACTTCGTCGACTCACCGGCCGAGTTGGTGGCCGTGACCTGGAAGGAGTACGAGGTGGAGGCCGCGAGGCCGGTGACGGTGGCTGAAGCGCCGGTCACCGACGACACCTTCGTACCGCCCTGGTAGACGTTGTACCCGGTGGCGTTCGAGACCGCGTTCCAGGCGAGGGAGACCGAGGAGGACGTGGTGCCCGACACCGCGAGGCCGGCCGGCGCCGCGGGGATCGTCGGGGCCGGGTCGCCGCCACCGCCGCCGTCGGGGCCGAACACCGAGAGGTCGTCCGCGAAGTAGGCGGCCTGGCCGTACCAGCCGTGCGTGTAGACGGTCACCGACGTGGTGGAGCCGCCCGTGGTGAAGGTCGTCGACAGCTGCTTCCAGGACGCGGAGTCGGGCGTCCACGTCGACACGTCGGTGGTGCCCGTGCCGGTCACGCCCAGGTAGGTGTAGCCGCCCTGCACCCAGGCGCTCAGCGTGTACGTCGAGTTGGGCTTCACGGCGACCGACTGGGTGCACTGGGCGTTGTCCTGCCCGGCGGGCGTCGCCTTGAGCGCGGCCGCGCCGCCGTGCACCGGCGAGGAGACGGTGGTGCCGCTGCCCGCCGAACAGGTCCAGTTGCTCAGGCCGGACTCGTAGCCGGCGTTCTTGGCGTTGTTGACGTCCGCGGCGGACGCCTGGCCCGCGCCCGCGAGGGAGAGGGCGAGGGCAGCGGTGACGACTCCCGACCAGAGCCGTGCCGATCTTCTAAGTGGGGACATGACAATAAGCTGGTCCAGACCAATCCGGCTGTCAAGAGGTCCAGACCAACTTGGGGGAAGGTCGACTCGCTCCGGAGGGAGCGGCAAGATGACCAACCTGCTCCGTTTTGGCGCGTCTTGTGCAAGGCGAGTTCCCTACCAGCTACAGAAACGCTGTTCTCCGGTCACAGGGGCGTGGTTACAGTGCTGAGGTAGTCACGCAGTGAAGTCAACTCGGTGTATCGGAGTGATCTCGGTCCGCCGACGGCGTAACACGGGGAGCGGGCGTGCCAACTGCCATTGCCGTGACCGGTGCAGACCTCGCGCTGCCACCGCACGACGACCGGACGCTACCCGCTGTCGTCCTGCCGGACCTGGACAGACAGCCCCTCGACCAGGCGCTGTTCGCCGTCCAGTCGCTGCTGGACCAGCACGGGCATCTCATCGTCGTGTACTCGCAGGCCACCCCGCCCGCGGTGGAGCGAAGGCTGCGCACCATCCGCGGCCTCCTGGAGAGTGACCGGATCGCCCTGTTCCGTCCCGAACTGCCCCCGCTCGGACTCGCCGTCCTGGCCCGCCAGTTGAGACAGCTGGCGTCCTGCGACCTCAGTCCCGGGGTGCTCGCCTCCGCGGGCCGGCTCCTCACGCACTACATCCACGCGGGCGCGCTGCTCGGCTCCGTCGCGCGGCTGGACCGGGTCCCCGTCCCGCTGAAGTCGCACGCCAAGTCCTGGGTGCCGGGCAGCCAGTTCGCCGTCCTCGCGCACCCCGAACCGCAGCTGGTGAAGATCGGGCCCGGCGTCACCCTCGCCGGGCCCGAGTTCGGCACCTGGATGCAAGTGGCCAAGGGGCAGCTGCAGTCGGACTGGGTCACCGCCACCCTGGCCAAGCAGTGGAGCGTGCAGGGCCTGCGGGAGACCGCGCTGCCCGCCGAGTCCGCGGTGTGGTGGGAGACCGGGAAGCTGGTCGAGTTCGCCGCCTATCTGCCGGACCTGTCGGTGCTCTACCAACTGGTCACGTCGGTCCGGCAGGGCAGTTGTCACTGGTGCGGCATCGACGTCATCGGCGACCGCTGCGTCTTCTGTTCGGCCACCGCGCCGGTGTCACCCGTCCACGACAACCAACTGCCCGCCGGCTGAGCCGCCCTCGGCCTCCCGTCCCCGATTCCGCTCGACCGAGCCCCCCAACGAGGTTGTACGGTTCATGAACTCCCGTCAGCGCCGCGGCGTGCTACTCCTGCTCCTGTCGGTCATCTGCGCCCTGGGCGCGTTCGCCGGCGTGCTGTCCGTCATCAACGACGTGAAGTCCAAGGTCGGCCCCGAGGTCACGGCGTACGAGGTCAAGAAGGACATCAAGCCGTACACCAGCCTCACCTCGGCCCAGTTCGAGAAGACCGAGATGCCCAAGCGGTGGCTGTCGGACAACGCGATCACCGATCTCACCGAGATCCGCGGCAAGATCGCCGTGACCACGCTCAAGCAGGGCTCCCTGCTGCAGAGCGACATGATCGTCGACCAGCCCGCCCTGCAGCCCGGGCAGCAGGAGGTCGCCATCATGATCGACGCGGCGACGGGCGTGGCCGGCAAGATCACGGCGGGCTCCAAGGTCAACGTGTACGCCACCTTCGAGGGCCAGCGGGAGGGCGATCCCGACCTCTCCAAGATCATCGTGACGAACGCGTCCGTCCTCGACGTCGGCGACCTCACCCCGCTCCAGCCCGACGCCGACGACCGCACCCGGGACGCCACCGACGCCGTCCCGATCACCTTCGCGCTCTCCGCGCTCGACGCCCAGCGGATCACGTACGCCGAGTCCTTCGCCAAGCGGGTGCGGCTCGCGCTCGTCGCGCCGGGGGAGACCGGCACGGTGCCCGACAAGGACCGCACGTACGAACTCACCAAGGACAAGTGAGAGGCCGCCATGCCCACGAGGATCCTCCCGGCAGTCGGCGACGTGGACGCGGTGCGCTCCCTCACCACACTGCTGAGCCAGCTGCCGGACGCCGAGCCGGTCGCCCCCGTGACCGACTCCACCCAGCTCATCGACACCCTCGCCCGGCTGGCCGCCGAGTCCATCGACGAACTGCCCGAGGTCGTCGTCGTCCACGAGCGCATCGGTCCCGTCCCCGCCCTGGAACTCGTCCGCGAGGTCAGCCTGCGCTTCCCGGCGGTCGGCGTCATCCTCGTCACCTCCGACGTCAGCCCCGGCCTCTTCCAGGCCGCCATGGACTACGGCGCCCGCGGCCTGATCGCCCTGCCGCTCGGCTACGAGGAACTCGCCAGCCGGGTGCACGCGGTGGCCCAGTGGTCGGTGGGCGTACGCCGGCATCTGGGTGCCGCCGGCGACGTGTTCACCGGCGTCGGCGGCACGGTCGTCACCGTCAGCGGCGCCAAGGGCGGCGTCGGGACCACCACGACCGCCATCCAACTCGCCCTCGCCGCCCAGGCGTCGGGCCGCGCCGCCGTCCTGCTCGACATGGACCTCCAGACCGGTGACGTCGCCTCCTACCTGGACGTCCAGTTCCGCCGCTCGGTCGTCGACCTCGCCACCATCACGGACATCACCCCGCGCGTCCTCGCCGACGCCGTCTTCCGCCACGACACCGGCCTCACCCTCCTGCTCGCCCCCGCCGACGGCGAACGCGGCGAGGAGGTCACCGACCGTGCCGCCCGCCAGATCGTCGGCGCCCTGCGCTCCCGCTACGAGATCGTCGTCGTCGACTGCGGCGCCCAACTCAGCGGCGCCGGCGCGACGGTGGTGGAGATGGCCGACACCGCGCTCCTGGTCACCACCCCCGACGTGGTCTCCGTCCGCGGCGCCAAGCGCGCCGTCCGCATGTGGGACCGCCTCCAGGTCCGCAAGGCGGAGGAGACCACGGTCGTCGTCAACCGCCACACCCGCGGTACGGAGATCCAGCCGCCCCTGATCCAGAAGATCACCGGCACGGGCCTCGCCGCGACCGTGATCCCCGCCAACTTCAAGGAACTCCAGAGCGCCGTGGACGCAGGCCGGGTCCACGAACTGGACAACAGGAGCACGGTCAAGCAGGCCCTGTGGACCCTCGCGGGCGAACTGGGCCTGGTCAAGGGCTCCCAGGGCCCCCAGCACCGCAACGGCCGCTCCAGGGGCGGCTCCAAGGGTGGCTCCCGCGGCGGCGACCGGAGCGCGCTGACGCTGCGGCGACGCAAGGAGTTGGAGCGGTGAGGGGACCGGCGGCGCTGCCGGCGGTTCGGCGGGACGCGGGCCAGGTGAGCGTCGAGTTCCTCGGCATGACCCCGCTGATCATCATCACGCTGGTGCTGCTGTGGCAGTTCGTCCTGTTGGGATACACGTTCACCCTGGCGGGGAATGCTGCGGACGAGGCGGCGCGGGCGGGGACGGCGGCTCCTCCGGGCGGTGCCAGGACCGCCGCGTGCCAACAGGCGGGTCTGGACAAGCTCCCGAACGCGTGGAGCGGCGAGGTGACGTGCGAGACCAGCGGCGGCTATGTCAGAGCCACCGTGAGGCTTGAGGTCCCGGTCCTCTTCCCCGGCGCGATCGGCTTCCCCTTCAGGGTGACGGGTCACGCGGGTGCGGTGGAGGAGGTGAAGGACTGAGATGTCGTACGGCAGCGAGCGCAAGGGCAGACGTCGCGACCTCGGCCAAGTCGCCATCGAGTACCTGGGTTTCATCCCGGTCCTGATCCTGGTCGCCATGGCCGGCGTACAGATCGGACTCATCGCCTACACGGCCCAGCAGGCGGGCACCGCGGCGCGGGCCGGGGCGCGGGCTGCGTCGTTGCGGGAGAGCGCTCAGACGGGGTGCGAGAACGCGGTGAGCAGTTGGCTCGCGGACAACACCTCCTGCGGCGAGGGGTTCGGCGACGGCGCGGTCACCGTCACCGCCACCGTCGACATCCCCTCCATCGTCCCGGGCTGGGACTTCGGCACCGCGCAGAAGACCGCCACCATGCCGCTCGACCACTGAACGAGGTGCACCATGAGTCTGCGGTCCCGTATCAACACCCCGGAGGAGAACGGCAGCCGGGGCGAGGACGGCCACCTGGTCGCGTCGTACCGGTCCAAGCTCCTTGAGGAGATCGACCTCGCGGAGATGAGCTCGCTGGCGGCGGCCGAGCGAAGGGCCCGTCTGGAACGCGTGCTCGGGCACATCATCAGCCGCGAGGGCCCGGTCCTGTCGACGGTCGAACGCTCTCAACTCATCCGCCGGGTCGTGGACGAGGCCCTGGGCCTGGGCATCCTCGAACCGCTCCTGGAGGACGCGTCGATCACCGAGATCATGGTGAACGGCCCGGACGCGATCTTCGTCGAGCGGGGTGGCCGGGTCGAACAACTCCCGCTCCGCTTCCCCTCCCACGACCAGCTGATGCAGACGATCGAGCGGATCGTCTCCACGGTCAACAGGCGGGTGGACGAGTCGAACCCGATGGTGGACGCCCGCCTACCGTCCGGTGAGCGCGTGAACGTGATCATCCCGCCGCTGTCCTTGACCGGCGCGACCCTCACGATCCGCCGCTTCCCGCGCTCGTTCACGCTGCACGAGATGGTCGGCCTGGGCTCGCTGGACGAGCACATGGTGTACCTGCTGGCGGGCTTGGTGCAGGCGAAGTTCAACGTCATAGTGTCGGGCGCGACGGGCACCGGCAAAACAACTCTCCTCAACGCCCTCTCGGGCCTGATCCCCGAGTCGGAACGCATCATCACGATCGAGGACTCGGCCGAACTCCAGCTCCAGCAGGCGCATGTGATCCGCCTGGAGTCCCGCCCGCCGAACGTCGAGGGCCAGGGCCAGGTCACCATCCGCGACCTGGTCCGCAACTCCCTCCGTATGCGCCCCGACCGCATCGTCGTCGGCGAGGTCCGCGGCGGCGAGTCCCTGGACATGCTCCAGGCGATGTCGACGGGCCACGACGGTTCGCTGGCCACGGTGCACGCCAACAGCGCGGAGGACGCGCTGATGCGCCTGAAGACGCTGGCGTCGATGTCGGAGGTCGAGGTCCCCTTCGAGGCGCTGCACGACCAGATCAACAGCGCGATCGACGTGATCATCCAGCTCACCCGGTTCGCCGACGGCGCCCGCCGGATCACCGAGATCGCGATCCTCGACAGCCATGGCGGCGAGCCGTACCGCCTTGCCACCGTGGCCCGCTTCCACGCGCAGCCGATGGCGGCGGACGGCCGGGTCTACGGCGTCTTCGAGTACTCCCCCCTGCCGCGCCGCACCGCCGACCGCCTCTACATGGCGAGCCAGCCCGTCCCGCAGGCGTTCGGAGTGGCCAACTCCGCGGCGCAGCTGACCACCCGAGAAGCCAGGTAGGACCGACCGATGGAACTGGACCAGCTCGTCACGCTCACCACCGGCATCACGTTGTTGACGTGTGTCCTGGCCGTGGTGGGCCTGCACGTCTACACGAAGGGCAAGGCCCAGCGCCAGGCCCTGGTCGACCGCCTGTCGGCCACCGGCCAGATCCCGACGGGCGTCCGACGCCGGCGCTTCGTCAACGTGGACCGCCGGGTGCGGCGTACGCGACTGGGCCGCAAACTCGAACTCCGCCTGGCGGCCACGGGGTTGGACGTCACGCCCGGCGAGTTCTTCGTCTACATGCTCGCCACGGTCGCCGGCCTCTTCCTCATCGGCCAGGCCTCCCTGGCCCCCTTCTTCGGCCCCATCGCCGGCCTCCTCGGCATCTGGGCGGCCGTCCAGTTCCTCAACTGGCAACGCCAGAAACGCATCGAGAAGTTCATCAACCAACTCCCCGAACTGGCCCGCATCATGGCCAACGCGACGCAGGCGGGGCTGGCGCTGAGGACTGCGATAGGCATGGCGGCGGAGGAGCTGGAGGCGCCCGCGGGTGAGGAGTTGGCCAAGGTCGCCAACCAGTTGGCCCTCGGCGTCTCGATGGACGACGCGCTGGGCGAGATGGCGGACCGCCTCCCGTCCCGCGAACTGGTCGTCCTCGTCACGACGTTGGTCCTCTCCAACCGGGCGGGCGGCCAGGTGGTGACGGCACTGCGGAACCTCACGGAGACGCTGGAGGAGCGGAAGGAGACGCGACGGGAGGTTCGGACGCAGTTGTCGCAGGTGAATATGACTTCTTATGCGGTGCCTGTGCTGGGGATCGGGTCGTTGCTCTTGATGAACAGCATCAAGGACGGAGCCCTGGAACGCATGACGGGGTCGCCTTTCGGTCAGGCCGCCGTGATCATCGCGTTCTCGATGTACGCCGTGGGCTTCATCCTGATCCGCCGCATGTCTCGTATCGACGTCTGAGAAACCGGGAGGGAGGACATCCGATGGCACTACTGCTCGCACTGGCGATGGGCCTCAGCGTCTGGGGCATCTTCGCGGGCATCCGCATGTACCGGGCCGACGTGAAACTGCCGAGCGACCTGGTACTGGCACTCGAGGTCGGCTCCACTCGTACAGGCGCGGTCGACTCGGTCGTCGACCGGCTCGGGATGCGGTACGCGCCGGCCGTCCTGCGGCTGATGGGCCCCAAACTGGTCGCCAAATACCGTCGCAAGATCGACCTCGCAGGAAACCCCGGCGGCCTGACGATCAACCGCTACGCGGCCCGCCGCGCGGTCTACGGCTTCCTGGGCGGATTCGGCGCTCTGGTGATGCTCATGAAGGGGCACCTCCTCCTGGCGCTGCTCCTCCTCGCCTTCGGCGTGTTCTGGACGGAGGTCGGCATATGGTCGGCGATCCGCATCCGCAAGGACGTCATCGAACGCACGCTGCCGGACTTCCTGGACGTACTCGCGGTCGTGGTGAGCGCCGGCCTCGGCTTCCGGCAGGCGCTGGACCGGGTCTCCAGCAAGTACGAGGGCCCCTGGGCGGACGAACTGCGCATCACTCTGCGCCAGATGGACCTCGGCATGGGCCGCCGCGAGGCCTTCGCGGAGCTGCGCCGGCGCAACGACTCCGAACAGGTCGCGATGTTCGTGACGGCGCTGCAGCAGGGCGAGGAGCTCGGCGCCCCCATCGTCGAGACACTTGTGTCCCTGGCGAAGGACATGCGCCGCACGGACGCGCAGAACGCCCGCCGCAAGGCGGCCCGCGCGGTCCCCAGGGCCACCTTGGTGATCACCACCTTCATGGTCCCCGCCACGATGATCCTGCTCGGCGCGGGTCTGATCCTCGGCTCCGGTACGGACTTCGGCACGATCACCGGCAACTAGGGCGGGGGACTACAGCCATGGCGACGAAGGAGCGTACCCGGTTGCTGCGCCGACGCACGCGGGCAGCGGCGATCACGACGCCCCCTGTGGGCACCGTCCTCGCGCCCCACGCGCGCACCGGCTCCGCCGATATCGTGGTGACGTCGGCGACTCCGGCGCTGCCTCCGGGCTGGGAGGGGTCCGACGCCCTGATCGGGGCGATACCGTCGCAGCCTGGACCGCGGCGGGAGACGTGGCAGCCCGCGACAGCATCCGTGCCAGGGCCCGTTACGACGACCGCCGACGGCGCCCAACCCGCACTCGGCGACGAGGGCGCTGGGGGTGGCCCGGACTCCGGCGCACCCGCCCCGACGATCCCCATCCAGATCAATGCCCTGCAGGCGATGTGCCGCCAGGTCTTCGGTTTCCGCCTGGCGATGATCGCCCTCGCCGCCCCGGCCGCCCTCCTGAACGCGGCCCCCGGTCTGGGGGCCCATCTGGTGGCGGCGGCCGTGCTGGTCACCTTCATGGGTTCCTACGTACTGTTCCGCGACTGGGAGCGCTTCGGCTCCCTCCTGCTGCGGCACCCGACCCTCCTGGCCGTGGACACGCTCTTCGGCGCGCTGCTCCTGGTCGCGGCCGGCCCCGACAGCACCCTCGCGTACGTGAGCGTCTGCACCCCGCTGCTCGCGGGCCTCGTCTACGGCTGGCGAGGGGCCGGCCTCTTCGCGTCCCTCCAGGGGATCGTCCTCGTGACGGTCTACGCGAGTTCGAAGGACCTCCACCCGACGGTCGCCGAGGCGCTGCTCCTCCCGGGCTTCTGTGTCATCACCGGGGCCGTGGGGGTCACCCTGCGTCTGCTGATGCTCCGTTTCGGTGCCGCCACCCAGGCACTGACCACGGTCCAGGCCCGCCTGGCCGTCACCGAGGCGATCAGCGCCGAACGGGCGCGGCTGGCCAGGGAGATGCACGACTCGGTCGCCAAGACCCTGCACGGTGTGGCCCTGGCGGCGGAGGGTCTCGTGGCCTCGGCGGGCGCCGACCGCCTCGACCCGGCACTGGTGAAACAGCAGGCGGAACTGGTGGCCCGCTCGGTCCGCAGAGCCGCGACCGAATCCCGAGAACTCCTCGCAGACCTGCGCAGGGAGGCAGACCCGGACCACGTCACCGACGTCCTGGTCGAACTTGCCGCCCGCACCCGGGACTTCGGGTCCCGCACCGGGGTGGCGGCCCACTACCGTCCCACCGGGGAGCACTCCGTGCCGCCCGTACCGCCCGCTGTGGCCCGCCAACTCCTCACCATCGCCTCGGAGGCGATGGAGAACGCCCACCGGCACGGGTGCCCCACCCGGGTCGAAGTGAGCGCGGGCGTGCACGGCGGCTCGCTGTGCATCAGCGTCTACGACGACGGGTGCGGCTTCCCGCCCGATGCCACCCTCGAACAGCTCCGCAGAGCGGGCCACTTCGGCCTGGTCGGCATGGTCGAGCGGGCCGCCTCGGTGGGCGCCCGCATCCGCATCGGCCGGGGCGACCACGACCGAGGCACGGAAGTCCGCCTGGAACTCCCCCTGGCCGCCCTCACTGCTTCGCCCTCATAACCCCCCACGACACGAAAGGAGGCCGCCCCATGCCGGACGAGATGACCCTGCGCGTCGTGGTGGCCGACGACAACCCGGTGGTCCGGGCGGGCCTGACGGCCCTGCTCACCGGCCGCGCGGACATCACGGTCGTGGCCGAGGCGGCGGACGGCCGCGAGGCGTACGAGGCGGCCCGGCAACTCCGCCCGGACGTGGTCCTCCTGGACGTCCGCATGCCACGTGTGGACGGCCTCTCGGCGCTCCCTTACCTGGTCGAGATCGCCCCGGTCATGATGCTCACGTACAGCAGCGAGCCGGAGATCGTCCAGGAGGCTCTGCGGCGGGGCGCCGCCGGCTATCTGGTGCACGGCGAGTTCACGGTGGACCAACTGGTCGATGCGGTTCGGGAGATCGTAGGAAGTGCGATTGCATACGGATCAAGTCGTCCCGTCGTCATCCGTTCTCATCTCCAAGAACCCCTTCCTGCAGGCAGTTTCAGGTACTCTCCGCCCATCGTCTCCGCTATTTCTTCAGAAAACCTTTCGCAAGTGCAACCAAGTGTGAGACAGTCGTCGTCTGGGTGGTCCGGCGGCCGTCCGGCAGCTCCCGACCGGTCGAAATACCAACTGAGCACGAGGGAGGCGGAGATCATGGACCTCATCGCATCCGGAATGAACAACCAGCAGATCGCCGCCACGTGCTTCATCAGTGAGAAGACGGTCAAGAACCACATCAACCGCATCTTCGCCAAGCTCCACAGCAGCAGTCGCTCCGAGGCCGCCGCCAAGTGGCTCGGCACGGCACGGGGATTGGGGTGACCAGTGGGGACGAAGGGGAGCAGGACGTGGGTCCCGGTTCTGGAGCGGATCCGGATTTGGGCCCTGGGGCCCTCTGGCGCGCAGGGTGTTCCGGCGTACGTTTCTCGTGTCGACAGCGCCACCGGCACTGAACCCGGAGGGGAACACCATGAGCAACTGGATCAACACCACCGCCGCGTACCTGCGGACCCGCGCCGCTCGCGACGACAAGGGCCAGACGGCGGTCGAGTATCTGGGCATCATCGCGGTGGTCGTGGCGATCATCCTGGTTCTTCTCAGCACGGACTTCGGTGGCACGATCGCCGACGCGATCACCACGCAGATCGGCAAAATCACTGGCTGATGCGCAGGCGCGACCTCAGCGACGCAGGGCAGGCGTTCCCCATCTACATCACGGTGGTCGGGGGCCTGCTCTTTCTCGCGTTCGCGTACCTTGCGGTCGGCCAGGCCGCGGCGAATCGGAACGGAGCCCAGACGGCCGCCGACGCGGCGGCCCTCGCGGCGGCCCAGGACAGGCGGGACCAGCTGGCGGACCAGTGGGTGGCCGACGTCCTCGACCCGACGCAGTGGCAGGACATCTTCGACGGTGACGTCGCGGACCTCGCACCTTCCTGCGGGCGTGCGGACCAGCTCGCGGCGCAGAACGACGCAACTGTGCTGAGCTGCGTACCGCAGGGACTGCTCGGCTTCACGGTCCAGGTGAGGACCAACCGGACCGTCGGGAAATCCGTCATCCCCGGTACGGAGGACAAGCGGTCCACAACGGATGCCACTGCCGTCATCCAGTCCCTGTGCACCTTCGATCCCCCTGCCGAGGACCCCGGGGACGGCGATCCGGGACAGGGCGATCCGGGACAGGGAGATCCGGGGGACGGTGATGCGGGAGACGTCGTGCTGCCACGGCTCACCTGCGATGACGGCGCGTTCTGGGATCTGGACCCGGAGCACCTCACCGAGCTTCCCCACCCCGAGGACCTGTTCGACGTCCATCTGGCCGACCAATAGCGAACGACGAGTGACGAAGGAAGCAGAAGCATGAGCATTCGGTTCACTGCGCGGGCTCGCAGGGGGATGGTCGCACTGACCGTCGCGGCCGGCCTGGCCGTCGGCATGGCGGGCTGCGGCGGCAGCGGTGACGACAAGAAGCCGGAGGCGACGGCTTCTGCTTCCAAGGGCGATTCCAAGGACGACGGATCCAACCCCAGCGCCCAGGAAGGCCAGTCGGACGACCCCCTGGCCGAACTGAAGGGCTCGGACGGCTTGTTCCTCCAGGTCACCTCCGCGGACCGCGACTCCGGTGGATTCGTCACGGTGAACGGCACCTTGAAGAACGACAGCGCGAACTCGGTCACGGTGCCGTCCGCCCTACGCGGGGACGAGACCGAAGTGATCGCACACGGCAGGTCGTTGGGCGGCGCCACCCTCGTGGACTCCAAGGAGAAGAAGCGCTACTACGTCCTACGGGACACGGAGGGCCGCCCGCTGACGACCACGGGCTTCTCGATCCTGAAGGCGGGCGAGGAACTCTCGGTCTTCATGCAGTTCCCGTCGCCACCGGCGAGCACGACCGAGGTCTCCCTCCAACTGCCGACGTTCTCCAGCGCCACGATCAAGATCTCCGGGTGAGGCCGGCAATGACCCGTACCCACACCCGCTCGACCGCCCCACGGCTGCTCGTGGCGGTCACCGCGGCCACTGTCATGGTCGCCGCCAATGTCTACGGCGCGGTCGGGGCCCACGCCGACGACACCCCCAGCGTCCCCCCCGGCACAGAACCCTCCGCCTCCGCCCCCGTCCAGGTGGATCCCAACGACCCCGACCTCAAACTCCCCGAGGGCGCCACCCTCGCCACCCCCAAAGTCCTGGACATCAAATCCGTCGTAGAGGACCAGAGCGGCGACGAACGCCGTGAGGACACCAACTCCGACGTCAAGTTCGCCCTCCAGGCCGAGGTCCTGTTCAGCAAGAACAGCGCGAAGCTGAGCGCCGACTCAAGAGCCCGCATCTCATCAATCGCGGCGGAGATCAAAAACCAGAACGCAACAAAGATCCGAGTCTTCGGCTTCACCGACAACCTCGGCTCCTCGGCCCACGGCGACGTCCTCTCCCGCCAGCGCGCCAACGCCGTACAGGACGTCCTGGACCAGGAACTCAACGACCCCACCATCACCTTCGAGGTCCGCGGCTACGGCGAGCAGTACCCCATCGCCGACAACTCGACGGAGGACGGCCGCAAGAAGAACCGCAGGGTGGAAGTGTCATTCCCGCGGACGGAGAACTGACCGCGGACGCCCCCACGCACCACTCGCAGGCCGGAGGCCCGCCCCACTACCCGGGACGGCCCTCTTCGCATGCTCGATCGCTCCCGCGGATCACCCCGTCCGCAGCCCCAGCCCCAGTCCTGCCAGTCAGCCGACGGATACCTCCACCCGCACCCCCACCCGCAACCCCCACCCCGCCATAGCCCCGGCCTCCGCCTCCAGCACATGTCGGGAACGCAGCCGAGGCAGCCCCAACCGCCCGGGTTTCATGGTGCGTACGGCGATGACGTTGAGGCGCCGGTCGAGATAGGCGACGTCGATCGGGATCCGCATCCGAAAGGTGTGCACGCCGCTGGCGGGCGACAGCAGAATCGCCCCGTCGACGGAGTCCCGCCCCAACAGCCCTTTGGTACGGGCCCGATAGGAGGTGGCGACCTCCAACGGAACGGAGACACCCCGCACCCCACCCTCCGCCCCGACGACCAACTCCCCGCGCCCATCCCGCCACCGCCGAGCCATTCCCACAACCTCCACCCCACCCGCCTGCCGTCCGCACCGAACGTACCCGCACCGAACGCCCCACTGACTACCGTTGCCCACTCCACCCGAACCTCGCCCCACCAGGAGCCGATCGTGACCCGCCGTCCCGCCCTGCGCCCAGCGATCACACTGACCGCCGTCGCGGCCCTGTCGCTGACCGCGTGCGGCACCGACGACAACTCCGCAAAGGAGTCGTCGGCCTCACCGACGCCCTCGTCGTCGACGACGTCCGACCGCCCCAGGATCGAGTTGCCGTCGGACCTCTCGTACACCTTCGAGTGGTCCAGGACGGGTGACGAGGACAAGGACGCGGTCCTGGCCGACAGCGAACAATCCATCAAAGCCGTGGACCTGGCCATCGCCCACCAGAATGCTCTCGACGGGGCGTACCTCTACTACTACGAGGGCGAAGCGGCCGCCGCTACGCAGGAATTCATCCAGGCCTACGTCAAGGCCAAGGCCCGCGTCACGGGTGCGTACCGCTATTACGACGCGAGTGTCGACGTCAGCGCGAAGGACAACGCCTCACTCGTGTACTGCGAGGACCAGAGCAAGGCCTACGACATGTACCTGAAGCCGGAGAAGATCAACAAGACGTCGGTCACCAAGAACAGCTACGTCCTCTACACCACACAACTCCGCAAGAACACCAAGGGCGTCTGGGTCGCAGAGAAGCTGACTTCCCTGCGCGGAAGCGACAAGTGCCAACCCTGACCACTTTCACCTTTGCTTGTTCATGAGTGGAATGATCGGCTCACATCGCTGCACGGTGAACACGTCGGCGCGTTATGTAACTGTAATGACTCAAGTGGTCCCGGGTGTGGGGGATTTGACCTCATACGCTCCCTGGGTTGACCGGCGTCACCCTGGTGTCACCCCATGCCGCTGGATAGCGTTGGTTCGCTCAAGAGAAGCCTCGCCCCACCAGGAGCCGACCGTGACCCGCCGCCCCACACTGCTCGCAGCGATCACACTGACCGCCGCTGCGGCCCTGTCGCTGTCCGCATGCGGCAACGACGACAGCTCCGGCAAGAACGACAAGATCGCAGGCGCCGACACCAGCAAGGAGCCGTCGGCTTCCCCGACGCCCTCGACGTCGACGGCGTCGAACCGCCCAAAGATCACGCTCCCGTCCGACCTGACGCTCGACTTCGAGGACACGAAGACCGGCGACGCGGTCAAGGACGCCGTGCTGTCGGACAACGCGGAGCGCATGCGTGCCGTCGACGCCGCGATCACGGGGACCGACCCCAAGGGCGAGGCGGTCGGCTACTACAACACCGGCAAGGCGCTGGACGCCGCCCTGTCGTGGATCGCCGAGTTCAATGACGCCGGCGCCACGATGACGGGCTCGGCCCGGTACTACGACCGCCAGGTGACGCTGAACGGCAAGACCTCGGCCGGTCTCACGTTCTGCGCGGACGAGAGCAAGGGCTTCAGCAAGGACAAGAAGACCGGGAAGGTCTCCAAGACGCCCGTCACCAAGAACAGCTACGTCTTCTACAACACCAGGTTGGACAAGAACCCCGACGGTGTCTGGCAGACGTCGCAGATCATTTCCACAAGGGGGGCGGCTCAGTGCCAGCCATAAGGAGAGTCTCGCTCGGCACCGCCGTCATGGCAGGCGTCCTGGTATTCACGTCCAGCCCGTCGGCCTGGGCCGATTTCGTGCCCGGCGGAAAGGGCAACGGCTCCGAGACCCAGGAGCAGGGCGGCAACGAGGGCGACAAACTCACCTCGACCGCGGGAGCCATCGTCTACGACCGTTCCAAGAACGGCTCCGGCGAATCCGTGGGCCCCGTGACCTCCACGACGACCTGGACCCCGCCCGCCTGCTACTACGCCCCGAAATACACCCCCGAGCAACTCGAGAAGTACCTCACACCGATCTGGGAAGCCGGTTCGACGGGCTACGAGTGGGACGCCGAGCAGCGCGCGAAGTACGTCGAGGGCAAGCCCTACAAGGACTTCAACAAAGAGCAGGCCGGCAAGGGCTTCTGGTGGGACTCGTACGTCACCCAGGGCCGCGAGGGCGACCCCGCCGCGCTGAACTGCACGAAGCCCTACTTCTGGGTCGCCACCAACGAGGCCCCACCCGCCGACATCCCCGAGGCGGTCACGCCGGAGATGCTCGCCCAACTCGCCTACGCCGAGATCCGCGTCCCCTCCACGAAGATGGACCTCGCCCCGGCGAACACCACGAAGGTGAACCTTCCGACCTGGGCCTGGCTGGACGCGGCGAAGTTCAAGCCGGTCTCGGTCACGGCGAGCGTCCCGCTGCTGCAGATCTCCGCGACGACCACCGCCACGCCGGTCTCGGTGAAGATCGAACCCGGCACCGCGGATGCCCAGACCTACCCCGCGTCCGGCGTCTGCCCGCTCAACGGCGACCGCATCGGCGAGCCCTACGCCAAGGGCAAGGCCGGCAAGACCCCACCCTGCGGCGTGAAGTACCTGCGCTCCTCGGGCGACGACACCTTCCCGCTCAGGGCCACGGTCACCTGGGAGATCCACTGGACCGGCACGAACTCCCCGGGCGGCGACCTCGCCCCCGGCACCTTCGGCGCCACCCAGAACGTCGTCGTACAGGAAATCCAAGCCGTCAACCGCTGACCCAGCACCCCAGTCCACCCGCTTCCACCTCCCCGTGTCCGGTAAGCGCTCCCCCTAAAGAGGGGAGCGCCCCACGGTCCGTCACAAATCCCGGACGCGGTCGTTCCTCCCATCGGTGCTGATCAACTGGGACAGGGGCGGGGCATGGCGGAACGCTTGGTCGTCGACGGCGACGAGCTCGCGCATTTCATGAAGCTGCTGAGGAAGTCGAGCAACTCACTCAACGGACTGCGCAGGACACTGGCCGACGCGACCGTCGCCGGGCTCGGGACCGACGATCTGGACTCTGCCTGCGAGGACTTCCAGGAGGACTGGAAGGACGGCACCGAGCAGATCGGTGAACAGACGGAGGGCCTCGCCGAGATCATCGGCAAGAGCCGGGACAGCTACCGAGAGGTCGACAAGGCGCTGGAGGAGGCGCTGAAGAAAGCTCGGGGCGGAGATGTCAGGGCGAGTGGTGCGAAGTGACGTACACCCCTGGTATCGAACGACCGGGCGCGGCTCTCGACCCCCGGTCCCGAGCGGATCTCGACAAGCCGCAAGGCCTCAAGTCGTCCCGCCCGATGGCCAATCCGCACTACCCGCACCTGGGGTTCAACCCCGCGCCGGGCAGCACCGACACCGTTTGCGATCTGCGGAAGAAGCTCACGAACTGCGCCAAGGTGCTGGAAGAGACCCACGGCCTGGTCACCAAGTTGCTGGACGGCAGCTATTGGCGGGGTGATGCCGCCGTCGCCTTCCGGAAGCAACTCGGTGACGGCCCGTTGCCGCTCAATCTGAAGAACGCCGCGCACTCGATTCGCAAGGCGGCCAAGCAACTCGACCGGTGGGAGGGCGAACTCGACGACTTCCAGCGGCGCGCCAAACGCCTTGACGGCGATGCGAAGGACGCGCGGGCCGTGCTCGACCGGGCCAAGGGGCGCGCGAGCGATGCGGAGAACGATCCCGGCCTGCACGACAAGGGCTCCCGTCGCAGCGACGCGAAAGCCGCATTGACCCACGCGAACACGGCCGTTGCAGAGGCGCAGGCCGAGCTCGACAAGGTCATCGGCAGGGCGAAGAAGCTCGCTGAGGAGCACGAGGAGAAGGCCCGGCACCGGGCCGGCAGGATTCGCGATGCCACGAGGAGGCTGGCGCCGCACGAGCCGGGCTTCTTCGAGGACGCCCTCGACTGGCTGGTCGAGAACCTGCCGGACATTCTCAGTTGGGTGGCGGCAGGTCTCGCCATCGCCGCCCTGTTCGTCGTCACCGGCGGCACCGCCGCGGCCGTGCTGCTGCTGGCCGCGTCCGCATTGAGTGCGGGCGCGTTCGCGGGGAGGCTGCTGAATCCCGAGGTCCGTATGTCCCTGTGGGACGGCGTCCGGCACGGGGAATTCGATGCCGATTTCTGGAGCAACGCGACCGGTGTCGCGGCGGACGGACTTGGGGCACTTCCTGGACTGGTGGCCGTCACGAAGGGAATGCCCTTGGTGGTCAGGGGAGTCGGGGAGGCGGGTGAGGCGCTGACGCTCGGCCAGAGGTTCGTCGCGGCCGGAAGCAAAACGGTCTCCGGCGCCAGGGAGTTCACCGAACTGCACAATCCGTTCACGTCCTGGGTGGTGGAGAAAGCACCTCGCCTGGCCAAGACCGTCGAGGTCGTCGAAACGGTCGCTCCGTGGGCCGGTTTCGCCACTGCCTCGTACGGCGTCGCCGCCAGCCGGTTCGACTCGCTGGAGAACGATGGCGTCGCGAATTCCGGTACCGCGGCGGACGGCTTCTTCCTGGGGCCGGTCGACGTGGCGGAGACGGTGGACCTTGCCCGGCGCGCCTTCCAATAGATCCCAAGCTGCTCAACTCCTCGAAATAAGTGGGAAGGCGACCCCTGACATGAATGCGATCCACCACCCTGTGGCGTGGGACCATCCGCCGACCCGTCATGCGTGGACGAGACACATGGCCATGAACGTGACCGGACTCGTCGGCTGGCCCGCGGTCTGGATCGCGCTGCTGGGCGTCTCGACATACACCCCCAACTGGGTCGTATGGATCTTCCTGCCGTGCTTCCTCTACGGCTTCTACCGGTTCGCCAATCAACTCACCTATTTTTCCTGGGCCTTTCGTATGCGCCGCATCCTGCGCGCGTACGCGTGGCAGATCCTCGAAGGCGTGCCCAACGGGATCGGGAAACACCCCCATGCTCGGGACGACGGCATGTGGTTCGAGTTTCGGAATCCGGCTGATCCGGATGGGAAGGTCCCGTTGGTGTTCATCAAGCATCAGCGGTCGTACTGGTGGCTTAGGCGCATGGACGGACCCGGCACCAAGCCCGAGCGCAGAGCAGAGATCGAACCCCTCTGGTTCGCCGGCGACCCGCGTTTCTTCGCGGTCATCGCCGCGCCTGCTCGGGGCGGCAAGATGCCCAAGCGCCTCCATCTCCTCTACCAGCGCCCCGTGTTCGACCGCCGTTGCGCACCCGAGAACTGGGATGCCGCATCCGCGGACATCGAGCGCGCCCGTCGCGCAGGCGCCGTACAGGTCGGCCACATCCCGCAGCCGCACCTGTAGTGCAACCGACTACGCACCCGCACGGAGCCCCGCGAACCATGACGGCCCCCATGCCGAACCTCGTCATTCATCCCCGCGCCAGGACAGAGGGAGACGGCATCTGGTTTCTCAGGCCACCGGGATTCATCTCGTTGCCTCTCGACTCCCTCTCTGCCGAGCCCGCTTCCCGGAAGACCGAGGCCCTGCGGGATGCGATGGAGCCTCTCCTGGCCACAGCCCCCGACGAACCGACGCGACAGCGTTTCGCCGCTGATCTCCTCTTCGCCGAGCGGCTGTTCGCCACCTTGCGCACGGATGGCACCGTCCACTGCTCCCTGGGTCTGCACCGAAACGACACCGGCAGCGGAGAGGCCGGCATGCTGCTCTCCCTGTTCACCGTCACCTGGGTGAACACCGCGTGGGCTCCCCGAGGCGTCACCGCAGCCCGCGCCGTAACCGCTGGCGAAGGCCACGCACATCTCGAATACGCCGAAATGCCCTGTGGGCCGGCCTCCTTCAGCGAGAGCGTCCGCACGCCCCGCGCGGACTCAGGCATTCCGCAGATGCCCCTGCTCCAATTCCACGCCCACCTGCCGCATCCTGACGGCACGAGCCTGGCGCTCCTCACTCTCAGTACAACGGCCACGGCCCACCGGGACACCTTCCGCGGCCTTCTGCGTCAGATCGCGGAACTCGTCAGTTTCGACGACCCGTTCGCGGCGGGCTCCCAGGGATGATGGCAAGGACGTGAGCCAGGAGAAGGAGAAGTGGCAGATGCCGAAAATCGTGTTGATGATGTCCGTATCCCTCGACGGCTACATCGAAGGCCCCGACAAAGACATCTCCTGGCACACGGTCGACGCCGAACTCCACCAGCACTTCAACGACGAGATCGGCCGGCTGGGCGTGCTGCTCAGTGGGCGGGTCATGTATGAGTTGATGGCGGACTTCTGGCCCACCGCCGACGCCGATCCCGAGGCCGACGCGGTGACCGCCGAGTTCGCCGGGATCTGGCGGGAGTTGCCCAAGGTCGTCTACTCGCGGACGCTTCCGCGGGCCGAGTGGAATGCCACGGTCGTGCGGGAGATCGTGCCCGAGGAGGTCGTGGCGCTCAAGGAAGGCGCCCGGGGGGATCTCTGGGTCGGTGGGGCCGGTGTCGGCGGGGAGTTTCTGCGGCTCGGGCTCGTCGAGGAGTTGCGGTTGTACGTCCATCCCGCGCTGGTCGGGCAGGGGACCCGGCTCTTTCCGGAGGGGACCGACATCGCCGCCTCCCTCCGCCTCATCGAGAACCGCGTCTTCGGCAACGGCGTCGTGCTGCTCCGTTACGGCACGGACGGGGGCGCGAGCAGCGACTCGGCGTAAAGGTGTTGTTCCTCCTCCCCGCGCCGGGTAGGAAAGGTCCATGACTGGACTCGGCGCTGTGTTCCGGCCCCAACTGCCCCCTGAGCGACTGCGTTCCGTCGCCCGGCTCGCCGACGAGACCGGGCTGGAGGAACTGTGGCTGTGGGAGGACTGCTTCCGGGAGGGCGGGATCTCCACCGCCGCGGCCGCCCTCGCCTGGACCGAACGGGTACGGATCGGCGTCGGCCTGCTGCCCGTGCCGCTGCGCAACGTGGCCGTCACCGCCATGGAGGCCGCCGCCCTGCACCGCATGTTCCCCGGCCGTCCGATCCTCGCCGTCGGCCACGGCGTGCAGGACTGGATGGGCCAGGTCGGCGCCCGCGTCGAGTCGCCCGTGACCCTGCTGCGGGAGCACCTCGTCGCGCTGCGCGCCCTGCTGGCCGGGGAGCGGGTCACCACCAGTGGGCGGTACGTGAAGCTGGACGACGTGGGGCTCGACTGGCCGCCGGCCGAACCGGTTCCCGTTCTCGCCGGCGCCACCGGACCCCGCACGCTGCGTCTCGCCGGTGAGGCCGCCGACGGCACCGTCCTGACCGCCAGTACCCCTCCCGAGGGGGTACGCCGGGCCCGTCAGCTCATCGACGAGGGCATCGAGCAGGGGCGGCAGACGCGGGCAGCCTCCGGCCCGGCCGCCGCCACCCTTCCCTCCCCCGAGAACCGAGCTCCCCGGCACGAAGTCGTCGTCTACCTCCTCGCCGCCACCGGCCCCGACGCCCCCGCCCGTCTCCGCGCCGAACTCGCCACCGAGGGCGTCGAGTCCGTCCCCGACCTCGGTGTCGCCGGAGACGCCGGAGCCGTCGCCAAGGCGGTACAGCGGCTCGCCGACGCCGGCGCCGACACGGTGATCATCCAGCCGACGGGCGACGAGCCCGACCCCGAGGGATTCGTACGGTTCGTGGCGGAAGAGGTCCGGCCCCTCGTCCCGTAGACCTAGCCCTTCGTCCCCTAGACCTTGCCGTTCGTCCTGTAGACGCCGCCCCTCGGTCCCGTGGACCTAGCCCTCCGGCCCGTAGCCCTTGCCGTTCGTCCCGTAGACGCCGCCCCTCGGTCCCGTAGACCTCGCCGTCCGTCCCGTAAACCCTGCCCCTCGTCCCCCGGCCGTCACGCGAGCGGAGCCGTCAGTCCCGGCGGTGATCGCCGGCCGCCCCGTCGAGCAACTCCCGCACGATGTCCATGTGCCCCGCATGTCTCGCCGTCTCCTCGATCATGTGGACCAGGGTCCAGCGCATCGACACGGAGTGCTCCCGCCACGACGGTCGGCCCAGGTCGTCCAGTGACCGCTCGGCGATCATGCGGTCGGCGGCGGCGCGGGCGCGGCCGTAGAACTCGATGATCTGTCCGGTCGTCTCGCCCTGGTCCGCGCGCATGTCCTCGTCGCTGTACGGGTCGAACCACAGCGGCTCGGTCTCGCCGCCGAAGGTCTCCACGAACCACCCGTACTCGACCGACCCGAGGTGCTTCATCAGACCGAGCAGGGTCGTGCCCGACGGAGTCATCGGGCGCCGCAGTCCCTCGTCGTCCATCCCCTCCAGCTTCCACAGCACCGCGTCCCGATGCCGGTCGAGACTCGCCCGCAGCGTCTCCTTCTCCTCGCCCGCGTACGGCATGCCCGGAGTCGTCAGGCCCGCGCCGCCCGTCGTGTCCCCCACCGTCGTGTCCCCAGCCACCGTGCCCGATCCGTCACCAGTCGTCATGCTCGAAAAATTAGCAGCGACCACTGACAACGCCCTGCCACGATGACCTCATGGACGTACACCGCCGCACTTTCGAAGACCTTGTCGCAGAAGGCGTCGCCGTCCCCACCGAGGGCTGGGACTTCTCGTGGTTCGAGGGGCGGGCGAGCGAGGCACGGCCCTCCTGGGGGTACGCCCGTTCGATGGCGGAGCGTCTCGCGGGGGCCACCGCCGCGCTCGACGTCCAGACCGGGGGAGGGGAGGTCCTCGGGTTCGCCCTCGCCTCCGTCCCCCGGCCGCTGCCCGGCACCGACCGGCGCCCCCTCCTCACCGCCGCCACCGAGGGCTGGCCGCCGAACGTCGCCAAGGCCACCGCCCTGCTCCGCCCGTACGGCGTCGCCGTCGTCGCCTCCGAGGAGGACGCGCCGCTGCCCTTCGCGGACGCCGCCTTCGACCTGGTCGTGAGCCGGCACCCGGTGCGCGCGCACTGGCACGAGATCGCCCGCGTGCTCCGGCCCGGCGGCACCTACTTCGCCCAACACGTCGGTCCCAGCAGCGTCTACGAACTGGTCGAGCACTTCCTCGGCACCCAGTCCGACGAGACCCGCAACGCCCGGCACCCCGACCGCGAGCGCGCCGCCGCCGAGGCCGCCGGTCTCGAAGTCGTCGAACTGCGCGCCGAGACGCTGCGGATCGAGTTCTACGACATCGCCGCCGTCGTCCACTTCCTGCGCAAGGTGATCTGGATGGTCCCCGACTTCAGCGTGGAGAAGTACGAGGACCGGCTCCGCGCCCTGCACGAACGCATCGAGTCCGAGGGCCCGTTCGTCGCGCACAGCACCCGGCACCTCTTCGACGCGCGCAAGCCCTCCGCCTGAGCGCCCCCGCCCCCGTCACGCGTGCGGCCCCGTCGTCACCGCTCCGATCACCAACTCCGCCTCCGCCTCCAGCACTTCCCCCACCCGTCGGACCCGCTCGCCCAACTCCCGTTCCTGGCGCGCCGTCAGCCGGCCGAGCGGCTCGACCGTGACCGTCGTACGACGTCCCCGGCGCCGTTGGTGCCAGACCCCGGCCACGACCCCGTCGACCAGCAGTACGGGGAAGTTGCCGGCCTGGCCGCCCGCGAGGGCCCTTCGGTACGCGGCCCCCGGGAACAGCAGCTCCCGAGGCTGCGCGGCGATGGCGTAGGCATCGAAGTACGGCAACAACCGCACCCCGCGCGGAGGTTCGGTCGGGAACGCGGTGTCGCCGGCCACGACCCACGCGACCCCGCTCCCGTCCCCGGCACCCTTGGACCCGGCACCCTTGGACCCGACACCTTCCAGCGCCACCCCTTCCGACGACATACCCTCCGACGCCACCCCTTGCGACCCAGCCCCCTCCAGCCCCACCTCCTCGATCTCCCCCGCCGCCGCCAGTTCCCCGAACAGCCGCCCCGCCCAACCGCCCCGCGCCGCCAGCCACTTGGCGAAGTGCGCCGGTGTCGCCGGGCCGTAGGCGTGCAGATAGCGGCGTACCAGCTCGCGTAGCGCCTCGTCCGGTGGCCGCGGGACGAAGTGCGGGGGGCGGGTGTACGTCACCTTGCGGCCCCGGTTCGGTCCGAAGCAGAGGGCGCCCGACTGGCCGGCCCGGTGCATCACCTGGCGCCAGCGCGGCCACAGGTCCTGGAAGGCGGGCATCACCCGGTCGCCGGCCCAGGGCCCGGTGCGGGCGACCACCGCGTCGCCCAGTTCGTCGATGGTCAGACAGGTCCCGTCGAGCGCGTCCCCGATCGCCGCCACGATCTGCCGTGCCTGCTCCTCGGTGACCCGCACGTCCGGCGCGAACGGACTGGCCCCGCCCGGGATCGCGGGCAACGCCGAGCACCACAGGGGCAGTTCACGCGCCGCCAGCAGATGCACGGTCCCCCGCGGACCGTACGTCTTCACCAAGGAGGGCGGCTTCTCCGAGGCGGCCGACTTCACTGACGGGACCGACGCCCCGTCGCCCGGCACCCCGGCCCACAGTCCCGCCCGTACGTCCGCCCGCGTCAGCCCGGCCGCCCGCACCCCCACCGACACCTCCGCCGCCGACAGCACCTGCGCGTGCGTCGCCAGCATGGCGCTCACCACATCGGCGACCGGCGTGCCCTCCGGCGCCGGGTTGGCCAGGAACTGCCGCTCCATCCGACGCGCGCTCGCCTGTTTCCACGTGATCGTCAGAGTCATGGGCCGACGGTAGAGGGCGAGTAGGACAGGAGGTGGCCGCCATGGCATAACGCCCCCACAGCTCCCGCCGACGGCGTATTCGCAGGCAGGGGCGGGGTTTCCACATTGTTATCGAGGTCGGCTCGCATGTGGGCCTATGGCTCACGTAAGTTCGTACCAAGGTAATTCGCGTGAGCAAAGCTGCGCGGGCGGTACCGCGCAGTGGAGGGGGCTGCGCGGTGCCGATTTCTCTGTTCTCCGTGACCGTCCGTTTGTGCCCATGTGCGCGTCAAGTGAGCGTTCGCCGACGGGGTCACCCACCCGGGGGACGGGTAAAACCCCTGGGAATCCGCTGTGTTTCGGCCATGTATTCGCTTCGGAAGGGCCCTTCTGCGGCCATCGGCGCGTCGCCGTTCGATTCCGGAGAGTAGTTGTGGCACGCCGATGCACGCAGCATCACTTACGAAGGGTTATGGTGGAAACCCCCCCTCGGGCCGGTCCGTATCCCCCCCACGGACCGGCCCGTTTTATGTGGGCGGACAGGGACACCCGGAGTGGACGCTCACGGCAGGCACCCGGGGGTCGCGGGAACCGCTCGACCGGCCCCCGCCGTCCTGCACTCGGCGACGCATCCTCAAGCACCGCAACTTCAAGCACCGCGTCCTCACCCACCGCGTTCCCGACCGCCGGACCCCCCAACTCGGGTGCGGCCAGGCAGCGGTACGCTGCCGGACGCGGGGACCGCCACCGTACGGAGGGGCTGACATCACGTGAACCTGCGCGACAAGCTGCGCGGCCTGCTGGTCAGGCTCTACGCACGCCGGGTGGAAGGCCACCTGGACCACGCTCAGGTGCCCAAGCACATCGGCGTCATCATGGACGGCAACCGCCGTTGGGCGAAGGCCGCGGGCTCCACCACCGTGCACGGCCACCGGGCCGGCGCGGAGAAGATCGAGGAGTTCCTCGGCTGGTGCACCGAGACGGACGTCGAGGTCGTCACCCTCTGGCTGCTGTCGACGGACAACTTCGACCGGCCCCAGGACGAGCTCGGCCCGCTGCTCGGCATCATCGAGGACGTCGTGCGCACCCTCGCCGCCGACGGCCGCTGGCGCGTGCACCACGTCGGCACCCCCGACCTGCTGCCCGGCCAGATGCAGACCGCGCTGAAGGAGGCCGAGGAGGCCACCGCGCTGGTCGACGGGATAGTGGTCAACGTGGCCATCGGCTACGGCGGCCGGCAGGAGATCGCCGACGCCGTCCGCTCGATGATCCTCGACGCCCACGACAAGGGCACCTCGATGGACCAGCTCGCCGAGGCCGTCGACGTAGACATGATCAGCAAGCACCTCTACACGGGTGCGCAGCCCGACCCCGATCTGGTGATCCGTACCAGCGGCGAGCAGCGGCTGTCCGGATTCATGCTGTGGCAGTCGGCCCACTCGGAGTACTACTTCTGTGAGGTCTTCTGGCCGGCCTTCCGCAAGGTCGACTTCCTGCGCGCACTGCGCGACTACGCGCTGCGCCACCGCCGCTACGGAGGCTGACAGCGGGCCCGTGGGGGCCGGCGGGGCGGTCCTGGCGACATCGGGACCATCCCTTTTGGGGCGGAAGTAACAAGGAGTTCACCGGGGCGCCGTCATATGCCGTGGCATGGCGGCGCATGTTCGAGGGCATAAGCCAAGCAGGTCGATGCCCGAACCACGGGTGTCGGATCTCAGCGGACGGCACGGGGCCGTCCGCCCGGGAGGCCCTTTGCACCAGCTCGACCGTGCGGTCACGGCACGGAAGAAGCAGTGGAGGGCCGGTTCTCGGCCCGTGCACAGCGGCCGTCGACCGGTCCAGCTCCACTCCGTCGCTCCCCGACCTCATCCGAGGGGGTACGTCCTTCCGTGGTGACCAGCACAAAGCGCCGTATGCCAGACCGGCGCACCTATGTTCTCGACACCAGCGTCCTGCTGGCCGACCCGAACGCCATGACCCGCTTCGAGGAGCACGAAGTAGTGCTCCCCATCGTCGTGGTCACGGAACTGGAGGCCAAGCGGCACCATCCCGAGCTCGGGTACTTCGCCAGGCAGGCCCTGCGCCTGCTCGACGACTACCGGGTGAAGTTCGGTCGCCTCGATGCCCCCATCCCGATCGGGGAGCTGGGCGGGACCATCCGTGTCGAGCTCAACCACTCGGACCCCAGCGTGCTGCCCAGCGGCTACCGCCTGGGGGACAACGACTCCCGCATCCTCGCGGTCGCCCGCAATCTGCAGGCCGAGGGGTTCGACGTCACGGTCGTGTCCAAGGACCTGCCGCTCAGGATCAAGGCCTCGTCCGTCGGGCTCCTCGCCGAGGAGTACCGCGCGGAACTCGCCATCACGGGCTCCTCCGGCTGGACCGGAATGTCCGAACTGACCCTGGCCGGCGAGCAGGTGGACATCCTCTTCGAGGAAGGGCACGTGTACGTGCCCGAGGCCGCCGACCTTCCCGTGCACACCGGGCTCACCATCCAGTCCGAGCGCGGCAACGCGCTGGGCCGGGTGACGTCCGAGGGCAACGTCCGCCTCGTGCGCGGCGACCGGGAGGCGTTCGGCATCAAGGGCCGCAGCGCGGAGCAGCGCATCGCGCTGGATCTGCTGCTCGACCCGGACGTCGGGATCGTGTCGATGGGAGGGCGGGCCGGCACCGGCAAGTCGGCGCTCGCGCTGTGCGCGGGTCTCGAGGCGGTCCTGGAGCGCCGCCAGCACCAGAAAGTCATGGTCTTCCGGCCGCTGTACGCGGTGGGCGGACAGGAGCTCGGCTATCTGCCCGGCTCCGAGGCCGAGAAGATGGGCCCCTGGGCGCAGGCGGTCTTCGACACGCTCTCCGCGGTCACCAGCCGCGAGGTCATCGAAGAGGTCACCGCGCGCGGGATGCTCGAAGTGCTGCCCCTGACCCACATCCGCGGCCGCTCGCTGCACGACGCGTTCGTGATCGTGGACGAGGCGCAGTCACTGGAGAGGAATGTCCTGCTGACCGTTCTGTCCCGGATCGGCGCGAACTCACGGGTGATCCTGACCCATGACGTCGCCCAGCGGGACAACCTGCGGGTCGGTCGCTACGACGGTGTGGTCGCCGTCGTGGAGAAGCTGAAGGGGCATCCGCTCTTCGCGCATGTCACCCTGAACCGGTCCGAGAGGTCCCAGATCGCGGCTCTTGTGACCGAAATGCTGGAGGACGGGCAGATCTGACCCAAGTGCTCAACTTGCGGTAGCTACTCGTTGGTTGGCGCCGCCCGGAAAGGCCAAGAGCCTAGCCGGGCGGCGCCTTCGCGTGCCGGTGTTTCTCGAATTCACCGGCGTCAAACGGGATGTGAGCTTTCACACGCAACTCAGAATTGCCACCCGGCGTCCGGTTACGGCAGAGTCTCACTCCTGTCAGGCCCCGCATACGACACACCTGTGCCCCCAGCGGTACAACGCAACAGCAGCATCACAGCCAACTGAACAGCGTCGTCGTATGCCGCCCGAGCACCAAGCGGCGCTCCCCTCGTGGGAGTTGCCCACCGGGCCCGTGCCTCCCGTGACCCCGCAGTTGGGAGGCCAGTGTTCAGGGGCACGATTGCGTCCGCCAGGGTCACCGAAGCGGGCGATGCTGGAAGGAAACCGTGTGAGCCGGATCTCGGTCCGGGGATTCGCAGTGGTCTCGGCCACCGCGGTCACCGCCGTCGGAAGCGTCGTGGGCGTTGCCTCGGGCAGCGTGGCGCAGAACAACGACGCAGAGGCGACGGCAACCGATGCGACGCTCCTCGCGGACATACCCGCGGGCCAGCAGGCCCACGTGCAGCTGGCGTCCCTGACGCAGCAGGCGGACGCGCAGGCCATCGCGGCCGACGCGAGCGCCAAGAAGGGCGCCGAGGAGTCGGCCCGCAAGGCAGCCGCGAAGACCGCCCTCGAAAAGAAGGCGGCCGCCGAGAAGGCGGAGAAGGAAGCCAAGGAGCGCGCCGAGGCCAAGAAGGCCGCGAGCCGCACCAGCACGCGTGACGCTTCCTCCTTCCCGGTGCAGAGCTCGTACTCGGTCTCCCAGATCCAGGCGATCGCCCGCCAGATGGTGCCGAGCGCCCAGTTCCAGTGCTTCAGCAACATCGTGGACCACGAGTCCGGCTGGAACATGAACGCGGTCAACGCCTCCTCCGGTGCCTACGGTCTCTTCCAGGCACTGCCCGCCTCCAAGTACTCCTCGGCGGGCTCCGACTGGCAGACCAACCCGGCCACCCAGATCAAGTGGGGCCTGAGCTACATGGACGGCCGCTACGGCAGCCCGTGCGAAGCCTGGTCCTTCTGGCAGGCCAACAGCTGGTACTAGGCCTCGAAGCCTGAGCCGCCGCGTCGAAACCGACGGCCGCACCTCTCAACCTCGCGCAGCCCCTCCCCGTCCTTAGGGGAGGGGCTTTCGCCCTGTACGGTCGGACGCGACGACTCCAGGGAGGAGTGGTGGTCACAGACGGGGGTAGAGGGCGAATCATGTCGCGCGTGCCTGGATGGCTCGGCCGGATCGGCGCCGGACTCACGGATCTGAGTGAGCGGCTGGATCAGCGCCGGGCCGAGGTGGAACGGGAGAGTTCCGACTCCGACGTACCGTCACCGCCCGTCGCGCCGGAACCGGACCACCAACGCGCGGACCGCGCCCAGGCGAAGGCGTCCGCGCCCGAGGGCCCGTCGGCCGACCGTCCGCCCACCAAGCCAGTCGCGACCGTCAAGCGCGCCTCCGCGCCCCGGCAGCTCACCGTCCGCCCCGATCCCGCCCAGGCCGTGCCCTGGGGCGTTCGGGTGGCGGCGGAGGCCGGCTGGCGCCTGCTGGTGCTCGCGGGCACCGTGTGGGTGCTGATGCGGGTCATCAGCGCCGTACAGCTCGTCATCCTCGCCTTCGTGATCGCGCTGCTCATCACGGCGCTGCTGCAGCCAACGGTGGCGCGGCTGAAGCGGCACGGGGTGCCGGGCGGGCTGGCCACCGCGCTCACCGCGATCCTCGGCTTCTGCGTGATGGGGCTGATCGGCTGGTTCGTGACCTGGCAGGTCATGGAGAACATCGACAACCTCTCCGACCAGATCCAGAACGGCATCGACGACCTGCGCAACTGGCTGTTGAAGAGCCCCTTCCACGTCACCGACAAGCAGATCAACCAGATCGCCAAGAATCTGCGCGACGCGGTCGGCGCCAACACCGACCAGATCACCTCGGTGGGCCTGGAGGGCGTGCAGGTCGTCATCGAGGCCCTGACCGGGATCCTGCTGGCGTTCTTCTCGACGCTCTTCCTGCTGTACGACGGTGAGCGCATCTGGGGCTGGGTGCTCAAGCTGGTTCCCGCTGACGCCCGGCCCGGCGTGGCGGGTGCGGGACCGCGCGCCTGGCACACGCTGACGGCCTACGTCCGCGGCACGGTGATCGTCGCCCTCATCGACGCGATCTTCATCGGCGTCGGCATCTACTTCCTCGACGTGCCCATGGCCGTCCCGCTGGCCGTGTTCATCTTTCTGTTCTCCTTCATCCCCCTGGTCGGCGCGGTCGCCTCCGGCGCGCTCGCGGTGGTCGTCGCCCTGGTCACCCAGGGCGTGTTCACCGCGGTGATGACCCTCGCGGTGGTCCTCGCCGTCCAGCAGATCGAGGGCCACATCCTCCAGCCCTTCATCCTCGGCCGCGCGGTCCGCGTCCACCCCCTCGCGGTCGTCCTGTCGGTCGCGGCGGGCGGCATGGTCGCGGGCATCGGCGGCGCGGTGGTCGCCGTACCGCTGGTGGCGGTGTCGAACACGGTGGTCAGCTATCTGAAGCGGTATTCGGAGGAACAGCGGGCCGAGGAGCAGGCGCTGGAACGCGAGGAGGAGCTGGAACGGGAACCGGAGCAGGATCCGGGGCAGGATCCGGCGCAGCGGAACCCGCGGGACGCGCCTCCGTCCGCCGATACCGACCCGTCCTCGGATCGCTCAAATACGGCGTCGAACGAAGTGAATTGACACGTCCTCGGGCGTAACTTCCGTCACCTGAAGACAGGTTGGAAACCCCCAGCCGGAATATGCGCCCGGACTGATACACCTTCCCCCCTGAGCGCTACGCGTCAGGCGTATGTGCGACACGGCTGGGGGGCGCGATGTCGGGGTACGACCTCCTGGCGCGGTCCCTCGTCGCGTGCGGGCGGGAGGGGCTGACGGGGGAGCTGCGGGTGGCGGGGGCGCCCGGCGGGGCCTTCCATCTGCGCGACGGGCTCGTGGTCGCCGTGGAGTCGCCCGGGGCGCCGGGACCCGAGGCGTTGCTGCTGCGCTCGGGGCGTATCGACGGGGAGCAGTGGGCCGCGCTGGTGCGGGAGGCGGGGGGCGCGCGCTGGCCGGTCGCCGGGCTGATCGCGCACGGGTACGCGGGGGCCGCGCAGCTGCGGGTGATGTGCGTGATGGCCTTGCAGGACGCCGCGTTCGCGATCGCCGCGGGCGGTGTCCACGGCTGTGAGCGCACCGAGGGGGACGTGGGGCCGCCGGCCCCGGTCGCCGTCGGTGAGCCGCCCGGACGGCTGCTCCAGGACGCCTCCCGCAAGCTCGCCGCGGTCGCCGCCATGCCCCGGCCCGTCCACCCCGACCGCGAGCGGCCCGTGCCCGCCGCCGGCTGGGCCGACGGTCCGCTCACCCAGTTGCGGAGCGAGCTGCTCGCCCACGCGGACGGCCGCCGTACCGCCCGTGACCTCGCCTTCCGCACCGGACGCGGGGTCTACACCGTCACCGTCGAGGTGGCCCGCATGCTCGCCGAGGGGCTCCTGGAAACCCCGGGACCGCCCCCGCCGATCGTCGTCCGCACCCCGCCCGGGGGTGTCCGGCAGCGCACCCCGCCGCCCGCGCCCCCGCCGCCCGTGCCCGCCGCGCCGCGCGCCGTCGAACTGCCCCGGCGCAGCCCCGGCGCCAGCGGCATCACCGAATCACTCGCCCCCTCGCTCGCCCCGGAGAAGCACGGCGCGAGCTGGAAAGGGTTCTTCCGGCTGCGGAACGGAACCTCGAAATGAGCGAAGCCCGAAATGAGAAAACCGATCAATTGCGAACGGAATATGGGGAGTTGATTCCATGGACCATGAAGCGCTGACCCTGGAAATGCGCGGACTGCGCGAACAGGTGGCCGGCATCACCGACACGGCGCTCGCGGCCGCCGACGGACTGCTCATCGCCGCCGACACCGCCGACTCCATCGATCCGGAGGGCCTCGCCGCCCTCGCCGCGGCCGGCGTCGGCCTCGCCCGGCGCACCGCGGCGGCCACCGACCGCGGCACCCTGCGGCGGACGGTGACCTACGGCAGCCACGGCTGCGCGGCCTTCTACGCCGTCGGCGACGCCGCCCTGATGGTCGTACTCGGAGACGAGGGCATCGACGTGGACCACCTGCACCGGGCGACCCGGCAGGCGCTGCACCGCATCGACCTGATCCTCACCGAGAAAGCACCGGAAAAAGCACCAGAAGGAGTCTGAAGGGATGGCGACGAAGCGCATGACCCCAGGTTTCTCCGACCAGGTGATGGGCCTGGTCAAAGCACTCCGCACCGATGCCCCCGACTGCGTGGCCTCGGGCGTGGTCGACATGTCCACCGGGATGCTGCTGTCGTACGAGACGGTGGACAACCACCCGCCAGAGGTCCTCGACCTGCTGGCGGGCGCGACCCTCGACCTGTTCCAGGGCCGTACGGTCGTGATGATCGAGGACGTCTTCAAGGAGCGCCGCGGGATCACCAGTGACCACCACTTCTTCCAGGAGATCCTCGTCAACAGCGAGAACCTCACGCATCTGTTCGTGCGGATGACCGAGCAACAGGACGTCGTCGCCGTGGTCGTGTGCCGCAAGTCGGTGAACGTGGGCATGCTGTTCGCCCAAGTCCGCCGGGTGGTACGGGAGTACGGACTCTGACCGGAGCGAGCGGAGGGCTGCGGGCGGCTGCTACTCCGTGCGCAGTCCGTCCGGCCGCATCATGCGCAGCAGGGGCGGCAGGCTGAGCAGGGTCACGGCCAGGACGATCCCCGCGCCGACGCCCGTCATCTGCAGCACGCTCGTCCAGTCCACGCGCACCTTCGTGTCCGTCATCCGCAGCAGCACCGCGCCCAGCGTCAGCCCGACCGCCGACGCGAGCGCCAGCCCCAGGGCGATCGGGATGGCCGTCTGCCACAGCACCGACAGGCTCAGCGTGCGCCGCCGGGTGCCGAAGGCGACCAGCGCCGACAGCAGCTTCTTGCGCTCGCGCAACTGCTCCAGCTGGGACACCAGCAGACTCGCCCCGATCAGCGCCAGCACAGCCGCGGCGCCGACGAACAGGCCGGTGCGGATGGAGGTGTACTTGTCCGACCGCTGGGTGGCCGACCAGGTCATCGGATCCGTCATCGGGTTGATGGCGGTCGCCGTGTTGCGGACCAGGTCCTGCACATCGGGCACCGACTGGTCGAGGCTGAGATAGACCTGCCCGCTCAGGCCCGCCAGGGTGGTGGCCGGCAGTGCCTTCGGGGTGACCAGGAAGCCGCCCCGTTCGTAGCCGGTCATGTCCTTGCGCGGATCGGCGGTCTTCACGCCGGCCGGCAGCTGCCAGGGGATCTCCTTGCCGCGCGTGGAGTCACCCTCGTAGCTCGGGTCGAGGTACAGCGTCCCGCCCGCCTTGGCGAGCTTGGGCGTGTCGTTGTCGTACTCGACGTTGCGGACGGCGAAGACGTCGCCCTCGTGGCAGGAGGACAGGCGGGCCACCTCGCGCAGCGCCGCACAGGTGCCGACGGTCATCGAGGTGGAGCGCACCGGATCCTTGCGCCGGTCGCCGAGGGTGCCGTCGGAGTAGACGTCGACGGAGCGCACGCCCTCGGTCGCCTTGAACTTGGCGCCGGCCTCGGCGGTCGACACCCCGCTCGGCAGCGTCACCTGCATCTGCGCCCGCGTCACATCGAGGCCGGTGTCCCTGGTGTAGTCGCCGTCCACGCCCGCGAACAGCATCTGCAGCGCGATCGCCCCGGCCACCGCCACCGCGATGCCGTTGACCATCCGGGCCGCCGAACCGCTGCTCAACTGGAGCCTGCGCACGGCCAGTTGCCAGGCGACTCCGCCCGAGCCGAGCCGGGCGACGACCGCCTCCACGATCCACGGCAGCAGCGCGGTGATGCCGACCAGGAGCAGCATCACGCCGCCGATGACGAGGTACTGGTTGAAGTCGCCGTTGGTGCGGCCCTGCCCGATCATCGGGTAGAGCATCGCGAGCCCGGCCAGCGGCAGCAGCAGCCGCCACCACAGCCGGCGCCGGGCCGGCTTCGCCGTACGGACCACGCCGAGCGGTTCGATGACCACCCCGCGCATGGCCAGCAGCGTCACCAGCACCGCGGCCGCCGGCACCGCGAGGGCGACCAGCAGGGCGAGCGCGGGGGAGGGGTTGAGGTAGCTCGGGAACACACTGACGTCGAAGACCTCCATGGAGCCCGCGATCTGCCGGCCGATCATGAAGAACCCGGCGCCGAGCACCAGTCCGAGCACCGAGCCCGCGAGCGCCTCGCCGGCCGCGATCCGCCGGGTCATCCCGCTGTCGGAGCCCACCAGCCGCAGCGCCGCGAGCCGCCGGTCGCGCCGCTCCCCGCCGAACCGCACGGCCGCCGCGATGAAGACGGCGACCGGCATCAGCAGCGCCACGAACACCACCAGGACCAGCAGGAGCAGTACGGGGTCCATCGCGTCGGACGAGGGGTCCGGGTCCCCGAAGTGGTCGATGCGCTCGACCCGGCCGCCGTCGATCCTCGCCGCGAGGTCGTCGGCGCCCCGGTAGAAGGCGAGTTCGGCCGAGCCGATCAGTCCGCTCTCGCCGATCGTCCCGACGATCTTCTGCGGCAGCCGCTCGCGCAGCAGCTTCCCGTCGGAGGAGTCCAGGAGCCTCTTCAGCTTGGGGGAGACGACCATCTCGCCCGCCCCCGGGAACTTCGCCACACCGGGCGGCAGCGGGGACTTCGGGCCCTCCGGCTGCAGCGCGCGGCCCCGGACGTCCTTGTCGCGGAAGGTCGTACCGACGTTCGCGACGATCACGGTGTCGTCGGCCTTCTTGATCCTCTTCGAGGTGTACGTGATGTCGCTGCGCGCGGCCTCCCGGTCGTGCCGCACGCTCAGCGCGTTCGGCAGGGCGGTGGTGAGCAGCAGCAGCGCCACCCCGAGCCCCACGCCGACGGCGGTCAGCAGAGCCCGTACCCAGCCCTCGCGCCCGCCGGCGAAGGCGAACCGCACCCCCATGGCCAGATCCCTGACCACCTGCCGCGCGTTCATACGGCCCGCTCCATGTCCCGGGACTTGCCGTCCCGTACGACGATCTCGCGGTCGGAGTACGCGGCCACGCGGGCCTCGTGCGTGACGAGGACGACGGCCGCGTTGGTGGACCGGGCCGCGTCGGTGAGCAGCTCCATCACGCGCTCGCCGTTGAGCGAGTCGAGCGCGCCCGTCGGCTCGTCGGCGAACAGCACGCGCGGACCGGTGACCAGCGCGCGGGCGACGGCGACGCGCTGCCCCTGTCCGCCGGACACCTCGCCGGGGCGCTTCTTGCCGAGGTCGTCGACCTCCAGGCGCTCCATCCAGGTCAGCGCGGCCCGCTCGGACTCCTTGCGGGAGGTGCCGTTCAGCCGCAGCGGCAGGGCGACGTTCTCCACGCAGGTGAGCTCGGGCACGAGCTGGCCGAACTGGAAGACGAAACCGAACTCGGAGCGCCGCAGCTGACTGCGCTGCGCGTCGCTCATGGTCGCCATCTCGCGACCCTGGTACGTGATCGAGCCCGAGTCGGGCGGCACGATGCCGGCCAGACAGTGCAGCAGCGTCGACTTGCCGGACCCGGAGGGGCCCATCACGGCGACGACCTCGCCTGGGTGGATGGAGAACTCGGCGCCGTCGAGCGCGAGGGTGGGGCCGTAGGCCTTGCGCAGGTCCTGGGCGGCCAGCAGGGAACCGGGCGGAGGAGTCACTTGGCCACCGCCTCACGGAGCTTGTCGAGCCGGGCGGCCGTCAGCTCCAGCCAGCGCAGATCGGCTTCCAGGTGGAACAGGGCGTGGTCGCAGACCAGTTGGTCCGCCAGATCGCCCCGCCGCTTGCGGTCGGTCAGGATGCGCATGCTGCGCAGGTGCTCGGAGCGCTGGCTGTCGAGGATGTCGGCGGCCTCGCGATGGGTGAGCAGCGCCAGGACGACCTTGGTGTAGAGGGTCGACTGGAGGTACTCCTCCGGCTTCTCCGGCGTCGCCAGCCACCGCTCCACGTCGGTGATGCCGGCGTCGGTGATCGCGTATCTCTTGCGCTCGGGGCCGCCGCCGGCCTCGATGCCGTCGACTTCCACGAGCCCGTTCTTCAGCAGTCGGGACATCGTCGAGTAGACCTGGCCGTAGTGCAGCGGCCGGTCGTGACCGAACTTCTCGTCGAAGGCCCGCTTCAGGTCGTAACCGTGGCGCGGGCCGGACTCCAGGAGCCCCAGGAGGGTGTGACCGATGGACATGCCAAGCACTCTACACACGGTGTATACGCCTCATGTATACGCGGTGTGTGTAGATCATGGCGGGGCGTACGGGTGCGCAGGTGGGGGCCGATTGTCACGGTTCTGCTACATGGATCCGGCGGTCTGCGCCCAGGTGTCCGGGGTCAGGACTCGCGGTCGGTGGGCGGGCGGCCTCGGCGCGGGATCGGTCCCGCCTGGTCCGGCAGGCGGCCGGCCTCTTTCAGCGCCTTCCGCAGCAGGAACTCGATCTGTGCGTTGGCCGACCGCAGTTCGTCTCCGGCCCACCGGGCCAGGGCCTCGTAGACGGACGGGTCCAGCCGCAGCAGCACCTGCTTGCGCTGCTGCGGCCGGCTCTGCGGGGCCGAACCCCCGGCGGAATCCGTCATTGGTAGAGGGTCCCCGTGTTGAGGACGGGCTGGGGCGCGCGGTCGCCGCACAGCACCACCATCAGGTTCGACACCATCGCCGCCTTGCGCTCGTTGTCCAGCTCCACGATGTCCCGCTCGGAGATCCGCGCGAGCGCCGCCTCGACCATGCCGACCGCTCCGTCCACGATCTGCCGCCGGGCCGCCACGACCGCGCCGGCCTGCTGCCGCTGGAGCATCGCCGAGGCGATCTCGGGAGCGTACGCGAGATGCGTGAAGCGGGACTCGATGATCTGGACGCCGGCCGCCTCCACGCGCGCGTGCAGTTCGACGGCGAGCTTCTCGGTGATCTCCTCGGCGTTGCCGCGCAGTGAGAGGCCGCCCTCGTCGTGGGCGTCGTAGGGGTACTCGATGGCGATGTGGCGGACCGCGGCCTCGGTCTGGGTGGCCACGAACTCCAGGTAGTTGTCCACCTCGAAGGTCGCCTGCGCGGTGTCCCGCACCTTCCAGACCACCACCGCGGCGAGCTCGATCGGGTTGCCGTAGGCGTCGTTGACCTTGAGGACGGCGGTCTCGTGGTTGCGGACGCGGGTGGAGATCTTGGAGCGCGAGGTGAAGGGGTTCACCCAGCGCAGCCCGTCCTGGCGGATCGTGCCGCGGTAGCGCCCGAAGAGCTGGACCACGCGCGCCTCGCCGGGCGCGACCGTGTTCAGTCCGCGCAGCGAGATCAGCGCGGCCAGCAGGACGAGGACACCGCCGACGGCGAAGCCGGGGCTCGCCGAGGCGGCCACGAACAGGCCGACGGCGGCCAGGATCCCGACCAGCCCGAGCAGCAGCGCGAGCCCGCCCCCGATGCTGTGCGCGGTGAACTCCCGCACGTGCGGGGCGGGCATCTCGGGCACGTCGGCGGGTGTGGACATGATGGATTCCCCGTTCTGGAATGCATATCGCGGCTCTAGCCAAGTGATATCACTTTACCCTCCAGGGCAACCCTTCACGCCTCTCGGCCGTCGGTTCCGTTGGGACGGGTGCTGATTCTCACGTCCGGTAAAGGACGGATCTGCGGGCCTGTGTCACAACTCCCGGTGTTAGCTTTCTGAGCTGACTTGAGCGGCGAACCTGTGTGGCGTGTGAGCACACATGACCGAAGCGGAGCGGAACGGACCAATGGGACGGGCGGAAGAGAGACGAGCGCGACAGCGCGGCGGACGCCGCGCGGCGCCCCCTACGCGCTCGTCCGAAGAGACGGCGCCGACGGCCGGCGCGAACCCCTCCGGGACGGCGTCCACGGCGTCCACGGCGTCCACGGCGACCACGGCCACCACCGAGGCCGAGCCCACCGTCATCGGCGGCCGGGCCGCGGCCCGCAAGGCGGCCCAGGCCGAGGCCAAGGGCCGGGGCAAGAAGGGCAAGACCGGCAAAGGCAAGAACGACAAGAGCTTCCTGCGCCGGATGTTCACGTGGAAGAAGATCGTCGGAACCGTCTTCGGGCTCTGTCTGCTCGGCATGGGCGCCTTCATCGCGATGTACATGATGATCGACATCCCGGCGGGCAACGCCGACGCCGAGCTGCAGAGCAACGTCTACAAGTACAGCGACGGCAGCCTGCTCACCCGTGACGGCGAGCGCAACCGCGAGATCGTGGATCTGGCCAAGGTGCCCAAGAAGGTCCAGTACACGTTCGTCGCCGCCGAGAACAAGACCTTCTACCAGGACGGCGGCGTCGACCTGAAGGGCACCGCCCGCGGTCTGCTCAACACGCTCTCCGGCAAGGGCACCCAGGGCGGTTCGACGATCACCCAGCAGTACGTCAAGAACTACTACCTCACCGCCGACCAGACCGTCACGCGCAAGCTGAAGGAACTGGTCATCTCACTCAAGCTGGACCGCGAGAAGTCCAAGGACTACATCCTCGCCGGCTACATCAACACCAGTTACTACGGCCGTGGCGCGTACGGCATCCAGGCCGCCGCGCAGGCCTACTACCGCGTCGACGCCGACGAGCTCACGGTCGAGCAGGGCGCCTACCTCGCCGCGCTGCTCCAGGCGCCGAGCCAGTACGACTGGGCCGTCGCCTCGGACACCGGCAAGGAACTGGTGAAGGCGCGCTGGAACTACGTACTGGACAACATGGTCGGCCAAGGCTGGCTCGACAAGGCCAAGCGCGCGGAGATGCAGTTCCCGGTACCCAAGGAGCCCAAGGCCGCGCCCGGGATGGGCGGCCAGACCGGCTACCTGGTGGACGCGGCCAACGACCAGCTGGCCAGGCAGCTCGTCGCGCAGGGCACCGCCGACAACGTGAACGACGCCGTCACCATGGTCAAGGCGGGCGGCTGGACCATCACGCTGAACATCGACAAGAAGCGGCAGAAGGCGCTGGAGAGCGCCGCCAAGTCGCAGCTGACCAGCAAGCTGGACCCGAAGAAGCGCAAGGTCGACGCGGACGTCCAGGCCGGCGCGGTGTCGGTGAACCCGAAGACGGGAGCGGTCGTCGCGCTGTACGGCGGCACGGACTACTACAAGCACTACCGCTCCAACGCGACCCGCGTGGACTACCAGCCCGCGTCGACGTTCAAGCCGGTCATCCTCGCCGCCGCCCTCGACGAGGACGCCAAGACCCAGTCCGGCAAGGCGATCTCCGCGAACACGATCTACGACGGCACCAGCAAGCGCCAGGTCGTGAACAACGGCACCAAGGTCGGCTTCGCCCCGGAGAACGAGGACGACCAGAACTACGGCCCCATCACCGTCCAGACGGCGATGAACAAGTCCGTCAACTCCGTCTTCGCGCAGATGGGCGTCGACGTCGGCATGGACAAGGTGCTCAAGGTCGCCGACCAGATGGGCATGGACACCGCCAAACTCAAGTCGGTGCCCGCGCAGACCCTCGGCACCATGGGCGCGAGCCCATGGCAGATGGCCGGTGTGTACGCGACCCTCGACAACCACGGCAGACAGGTCACCCCGACCATCATCAAGTCGGTCGAGAACAGCAAGCGTCAGGTGAAGCTGCCGGATCCGATCGGCGCCCAGATCGTCAGCCGCGAGGCCGCCGACACGGTCACGTCGGTGCTGACGGGCGTGGTCGACGACGGTACGGCCAAGGTGTCGGTGCGGGACAACACCAAGCGCGACGGGCGCAAGGTGGCCGGCAAGACGGGCACGTCGGACGAGAACCTGTCGGCCTGGTTCACCGGCTACACGCCCGACCTGGTCACGTCGGTCGGCCTGTTCGGTGAGGCCGCGAAGGGCGGCGCGCACGTCCCGATGTACAAGGCGGGCGGCTTCCCACGCGTCAACGGCGGTGGTTTCCCGGCGCAGATCTGGGCGACGTACACCTTCGGTGTCTCGTCCAAGAGCGCCAAGTTCGACCTGGACACCACGCAGGGCGCGGCCGTCCAGCCGAGCACGACGCCGACGGTCTCCGAGACGCCGAGTCAGACGCCGAGCGAGTCGGCGACGACGTCCAAGCCGCCGACGAGTTCGGCCCCGCCCAGCCAGACGCCGACCACCTCGGCGCCGGTCGAGACCCCGAGCCAGACACCGACCACCTCACCACCGGCCTCCACACCGGTGGAGACACCGACGGAACCGGAGAACCCGCTGGGGGACGACGAGCAGTAGGTACGACGTCGGCGGGGACGTCAGTCCCCGTCGACCTCGGCGGCGATCCGCTCGCCGAGGTCCTTGTCGATGGTGCGCCAGTACTGCAGGGCGCGGTCGAGGACCGGGCGGGACACGTCGGCCTTGAGATGCCCGCTGACGTTCGAGACCAGCCGGTCGCGGGCCGCGTCGTCGAGGACCTCGCGGACCATGGTGCCGGCCTGGCCGAAGTCGTCGTCCTCGCGGTGCAACTTCGTTGCCTCGCGCACCAGTTCACCGGCGGTCTGCCAGCTCGCCGGGTCGCCGAACCGCCCGTAGTCGGCGGCGGGACCGCCGTAGGAGTTCGGGGCGTACGGCCGGGCCGCGTTGGACGCCTCGTACCGCATCGGGCCGTCCTTGGCATACGAGTTGACCTGCGAGTGCGGTCGATTCGGCGGCAGCTGGGCGTAGTTGGGGCCGATCCGGTACCGGTGGGTGTCCGGGTAGGAGAACAGCCGGCCCAGCAGCATCTTGTCGGGGGAGGGGCCGATGCCCGGGACCAGGTTCGAGGGCTCGAAGGCGGCCTGCTCGATGTGGACGAAGTAGTCGTCCGGATTCCGGTTCAGGGTCATGCGGCCGACGTCGATCAGCGGGTAGTCCCCGTGCGGCCAGACCTTCGTCAGGTCGAAGGGGTTGAAGCGGTAGTCCGCCGCGTCCTCGAACGGCATGATCTGGACCTTCAGGCTCCAACTCGGCGCGTTCCCGGACTCGATCGACTCGTACAGATCGCGGCGGTGCTTGTCCGCGTCGCTGCCGGCCAGCTCGTCGGCCTCGGCCTGGGTGAGGAACTCGATGCCCTGGTCGGTCTTGAAGTGGTACTTCACCCAGAACCGCTCACCGGCGCCGTTGATCCACATGTAGGTGTGGGAGCTGTAGCCGTTCATGTGGCGGTACGTCTTCGGGATGCCCCGGTCGCCCATCAGCCAGGTCACCTGGTGCGCCGACTCGGGGGAGAGCGTCCAGAAGTCCCACTGCATGTCGTTGCTGCGCAGCCCGGTCACCGGATGGCGCTTCTGCGAGCGGATGAAGTCCTGGAACTTGATCGTGTCCCGGACGAAGAAGACCGGGGTGTTGTTGCCCACCAAGTCGTAATTGCCGTGCTCTGTGTAGAACTTGAGCGCGAAGCCGCGGGGGTCGCGCCAGGTGTCGGGCGAGCCCTGCTCACCGGCCACGGTGGAGAACCGCGCCAGCATCTCGGTGCGTCTGCCGGGCTGGAAGAGGTCCGCCTTGGTGAACTGGCTGACGTCGTTGGTGACGTCGAAGAACCCGTACGCGCCGCTGCCCTTGGCGTGGACCACGCGCTCGGGGACCCGCTCCCGGTTGAACTGGGCCATCTTCTCGATGAGGTAGTGGTCCTGGAGCAGGATCGGGCCGTCCGACCCGACGGTGAGCGAGTGTTCGTCGCTCTCCACGGGGATGCCCGCGTTGGTCGTCGTGTACGGAACCTGCTGGGGTGCCTGCGTCACGATTGTCCTCCCGTCCTCGGGTGAGGGGTAGGTCAGGCGCTTCGCGTACCCCAGCAGTCAACGCCTCCAGCATGATGTCGGCAACTTTTGGAATTGATCCAGACTTGACTCAGTTCCGGTTCAGCTCGAACCAGACCACCTTGCCGGTGCTGAGCCGGGTCGCTCCCCACCGTCTGGCCAGTTTGTTCACCAGATACAGCCCGCGACCGCCCTCGTCGGTGGCCCGCGCCTGCCGCAGCCGCGGCAGCTGCGGCACGTCGTCCCCCACCTCGCAGCGCAGCACGTCGGTGCGCAGCAACCGCAGGGTGACCGGCCGGGAGGCGTACCGCACGGCATTGGTCACGACCTCGCTGACCAGCAGCTCGACCGAGTCGCTCATGTCCTCCATGCCCCAGCGGGACAGCGCTCGGCGGGCCAGCCGGCGGGCCCGGCCCGGGGCCGCGTCCTCCGGTTCGAGGAACCAGTACGCCACGTCGCTCGGCGCGATCCCGTCGAAGCGGGCGGCGAGCAGCGCGATGTCGTCGTCCCGGTCGCCCGGGCCGAGCATGTCGAGCACCTCGTCGCAGAGGGCTTCCAGCGGCGGCGGATGGTCGGGGCCGGTCAGCTGCGCGGTCGCGGCGAGCTTCTCGCGCAACTGCTCTATACCGGTCCAGACGTCCCGCAGGCGGGACTCGACCAGGCCGTCGGTGTAGAGGAGCAGGGTGGCCCCTGCGGGCGCGTCCAGCTCGACGGCCTCGAAGTCCACGCCGCCGACGCCGATCGGGGCGCCCGGCGGCACCCGCAGCACCTCGGCCCGGCCGCCCAGGTGGAGCAGGACGGGCGGCGGGTGGCCGGCGTTGGCGATGGTGATGCGGTGCGATACCGGGTCGTAGACCGCGTAGAGGCAGGTCGCCATGCGGTCGGTGCCCAGGCGCTGGGCCTGTTCGTCCAGGTGGTGCAGGACCTCCTGCGGGGGCAGGTCGAGGCCGGCCAGCGTCTGCGCGGTCGTGCGCAGCTGGCCCATGATCGCCGCGGAGGTCATGGAGTGGCCCATGACGTCGCCGACGACGAGCGCCACGCGGCTGCCGGGCAGCGGGATGGCGTCGTACCAGTCGCCGCCCACCCGGGCCGTCTCGGCGGCCGGGAGGTAGCGGGAGGCCAGCCGGACGCCGGTGGGGCGCGGAAGCGTCTCGGGCAGCATCGTGCGCTGCAGCTCGTCGGCGATGTAGGCCTCGCGGCCGTACAGCACCGCCTTGTCGATGCCGAGCGCGCTGTGCGTGGCCAGTTGGGCGGCGACCAGCAGGTCGTCCGGCTCGAAGGCGATGCGCTCGGGGCGGCGCAGGAAGAGCGCGGCGCCGATCACCCGGCGCCGGCCGCGCAGCGGGGCGAGGATCGCGCGCTGGCCGCCGGGCACGCTGAACTCGCAGCCGTCACCGAGCAGTTCGGGCAGGGCGGCGCGGGCAGCGGGGGCGTCCGTGAAGACGGGGCGGACCCCGCGCAGCACCTCGGCGAGCGCGCTGCCGGGACGGACCTCGCACAACTCGGCGCCGAGCAGGTCCAGTTCGGTCACCTCCGCGGGCTCCGGCTGGAGCGCGGGCGTGAACCCGGCCTCGCTGTCCCGCTCCGCCGGTATCCGGTCGGTACGGCGCAGCCGCAGCAGCAGCGGACCCGTGGGCCGCTCGTCGCCGACCGGCAGCGGGTCGCGCAGATAGACCAGGATCGCGTCGGAGAACGTCGGCACGGTGGCCCGGCACAGCCCCATGACGATCTCGTCCAGGTCGATGCCGCGGGCGATCCGCCGGGTGGCGGCGCCCACGAACCGCAGCCGGTCCCCGTCCCGCCGCATGGGCGTGGGGCGCCCGGGCGGCAGTCCCTGCCCGGTACGGCGCTCGGCGTCGCCGGAGTTCTGCGACCCGGCCTGCTCGGCGCCGGGCTGGACCGGGATGCCCTCGGGGGCGGGCCGCGGCCGGTGCGTGTCCGGCTCGGCGACGGCGGGCTGCGAGTGCTCGGAGCCGCCCGGGCCCGCGGAAGTGGCCGGATCCGTGCTCTTGCCCGTGCCCGTGCTCTTGTCCATGTCCTTGTCACACGGATGCGCCGTGCCCGGTGTCGACGGTGTCTCGCCCGTGCGCGCCTGTGCGGGTAAGGCGGCCGAGGGCGACGCCGTCGCCGGTGTCGGGGTGTGCAGGAGCGCCCCGCGGGGGTCAGCGGGGTCGACGCCCGGCTGCGGGCGCTCGAAGGAGATGGGGTGCTCCGTCACGCGTGTCGAATCCGTCCGTCCGGGGCTGCGCGCCGCGCGCGCAGTTCGTCCCGCAGAAAACCCGATACCCGGAATGTGTGTCCCAGGAACGGAATTCCCGCGTGGTCAGAAGCTGTTCCTGCGCCACCGGCGCACCGTCTGCGGCTCCCAGGGCCAGGGCCCGCGTCCACGCAGTCCCTGTCGGTGTTGCCCTCGTACCCCTCGCTCACGTCCTGCCGCCCCTCGGTGACGATCGGTCAAGCCCAGCGCATGCTCCGGGAGTTGCTACTGCGCGCCCTTGCGGAGGACGATCCTACGGTTGCGGACCGGGGGCGCATCAAGGGTCTCATGTGGACATGTGCGCGGGCATACGGTCCCAGCCCTCCGGGAGTGACGGTACATCCCACGACGGATCCGGGCGCCAGTGCTGCCATCCGTCGCAGAACGGCGGGCCCCAGGCGCGGATCACGTCCACCGCCGAGCGCCCCGCCTCCCGCACCCCCTCGGCGACCTCGGCGTCCATCAGCCCGTCCCGCTGGGCCTGCGCGAACTCGTCCTCGTCGCGCCAGTGCCAACTGCGGTCCGGGTGCACGGAGATGTCGAGGAAATGGTCCTCGGAGTCGACGCCGCCGGCCCACCGGACCAGCGGTGTCTCCAGGTTCACGTACCAGTTCTTGAACCGCCAGCCCGGCTCCCAGAACAGCCACACCGACCAGGGCTCACCCGGCCGCGCGAGCTTCAGCACGCCCGTGCCGAACCAGGTGTCGAGCTGGACGGTGCGCGGCTTGGTGTAGCGCGACTCCAGCGGCTCCTGGTGCACCGGCGTACCGTCGCTGAGCACCGGCTTCACACACTCGGTGCCGGGCGCGAGCCACACGGCGAGCAGCTCGGCGTCATCACGTACGACCGTGACGGGGCGCGCGATGTGAAAACCCGGTCCCGCGTTCTCCCGGTAGCGCCACAGGATCTGACTCCCGGGGGCCCAGAATCCCGCCGAACCGCCCGCTTCCGCTTCAGCTCTCACCGCTCCGCCCTCTGCCATGCACAGATATTAGGTGCCACAGGCATACGACGCTGCGGTCCGCGTCACGGTTCACGAACACTGTGGTTCTGGTTCGCAATCGGTTACGGGTGCGTCATGCGCAGGACATCCAGGGCCTCGTCGAGCTGTTCGACGGTGAGGTCGCCGCGTTCGACGTACGGGCCCTCCAGCACCACCTGGCGGATGGTCTTCCGCTCGGCCAGCGCCTTCTTGGCGACCTTGGCGGCCTCCTCATAGCCGATGTACTTGTTGAGCGGGGTCACCACGGACGGGGAGGACTCGGCGTACTCGCGGGCCCGCTCGCGGTGGGCCACGATGCCGTCGATCGTGCGGTCGGCCAGCAGCCGGGAGACGTTGGCCAGCAGCCGGACCGACTCCAGGACGTTCTTCGCGATCACCGGCAGCATCACGTTGAGCTCGAAGTTGCCGGCGGCGCCCGCGGCGGCCACGGTCGCGTCGTTCCCCACGACCTGCGCGGCGACCATGAGCACGGCCTCCGGGACGACCGGGTTGACCTTGCCGGGCATGATCGAGGAACCGGGCTGGAGGTCCGGCAGGGAGATCTCGGCGAGGCCGGTGCGCGGCCCGGAGGCCATCCAGCGCAGGTCGTTGGAGATCTTGGTGAGGGAACCGGCGATCGTCCGCAGCTGTCCGCTGGTCTCCACGACGCCGTCCCGGGCGCCCTGCGCCTCGAAGTGGTTGCGGGCCTCGGTGAGCGGGAGGTCCGTGGCACGGGCCACCTCCTCGATCACGGCCGCGGAGAAGCCGGGCGGGGTGTTGATGCCGGTGCCCACCGCCGTGCCGCCCAGCGGCAGCTCGGCCAGTCGGGGCAGCGAGGCGTGCAGCCGCTCGACGCCGTACCGCACCTGGGCCGCGTAACCGCCGAACTCCTGGCCCAGCGTCACGGGCGTCGCGTCCATCAGGTGCGTGCGGCCCGACTTGACGACGTCCGCGAACTCCTCGGCCTTGCGCTCCAGGGAGGCGGCGAGGTGCTCCAGGGCCGGCACGAGGTCGCGGGTGACCGCGGCGGTGGCGGCGATGTGCAGGGAGGAAGGGAAGACGTCGTTGGACGACTGGGAGGCGTTCACATGGTCGTTCGGATGGACGCCCCGGCCAAGACGCTCGGTCGCCAGGGTCGCGATGACCTCGTTGGTGTTCATGTTCGAGGAGGTGCCGGAGCCGGTCTGGAACACGTCGACGGGGAACTGGTCGTCCCAGTCCCCGCGCGCGACCTCCGCCGCCGCCTCCTGGATCGCCTCGGCGATGTCCTTGTCGAGCACCCCAAGGCGCGCGTTCACCTTCGCCGCGGCCCCCTTGATGCGGGCCAGCGCCTCGATGTGCGCGCGCTCGATGCGCTGCCCGGAGACGGGGAAGTTCTCGACGGCCCGCTGCGTCTGCGCCCGCCACTTGGCGTCGGCGGGCACGCGGACCTCGCCCATGGAGTCGTGCTCGATGCGGTAGTCGCTCATGTCCCGTACAGCGATCGGCGCGGCGCGGATGTTCCGGACCAGGGCCGTTCTTCGCCTACTTCGCCCGAACGGGTTTCCGCCCTGTGACCCAGGTCTCAGAACGGCCGTGCAGCAGAAACGGATGTGTTCACGTCGAGGAGGGGTGACAGGAAGGGAGGAGCGTGTGGGGACCGACTTCAGGGCATCGGACTTACCGGCACCGGATTCTCCGGCATCTGACTTCCAGGAATTCGTGGCCGCCCGCTCGACCGCGCTGTTCCGGGGCGCCCTTGTCCTCACGGGCAACCGTGAGGCGCCTGACCACCGCTGCCCACCCGGGGACCGGCGACACCGCCGCCCCGGGGGACGAGTACGGACAGGTGGACAGCAGGGACCAGTTGCTGCGCGCCTTGCAGCAACTGCCCATGGACGGCGACGCACGGCCTTCCGGCCGCACACCTTTCGAAGAGGAACTGGTGAACGCCATGAACCGACTCGCGAACTCCGCCGAGACCCCCGCGTTCGACGCCCCCCGGATCGAGCGCCGCACCCGTCGCCGCCGTACCGCCGGCATCGCGGCGGTCGCCGCCGCGCTCATCGCGGCCGGCGGGGGCACGGCCCTGGCCACCTCGGTCGCGAGCAACGGCAGTTCGGCTCCGGCGTCGAGCACCAGCGGCCCGGCCACCGACGTCGCCGGCAGCGACGCCACCACCCTGCTCTACACCTTCGCCGACGGCACCCACATCCGGATGGAGGTCGGCGGCTATGACCTGCAGATGGCCAAGGCCGTCCTGGAGAAGACCCGGACGAAGCTCGGCGGCGTCACCAGGAAGGCGGTCAAGAACTGCAAGCCGGGCTCCGTGGTCGGGGTGTCGCCGCACGCTCCGAAAGCCGTCAAGCCGGGCGACACGGTCGACATCGTGCTCTGCGCCGGCTGACCGGTCCCGGCCCGGAACGACGACGCCCGCCCCTGCGTCAATCAGGGGCGGGCGTCCGTCACAGCATCACACCGTCACGCGAGACCGGGGCCGCGTACCGGAATCGTCGTGAACGTCGGGGCGGGCGCCGGGTCCTGGAAGAAGTCGTTGCCCTTGTCGTCGACGACGACGAACGCCGGGAAGTCCTCGACCTCGATCTTCCAGACCGCCTCCATGCCGAGCTCCTCGTACTCGACGACCTCGACCTTCTTGATGCAGTCCTGGGCGAGCCGGGCGGCCGGGCCGCCGATGGAGCCGAGGTAGAAGCCGCCGTGCGCGTCGCACGCGTCCGTGACCTGTTTGCTGCGGTTGCCCTTGGCGAGCATCACCTTGGAGCCGCCCGCGGCCTGGAACTGCTCGACGTAGGAGTCCATGCGGCCGGCCGTCGTCGGCCCGAACGAGCCGGACGCGTATCCCTCGGGGGTCTTGGCCGGACCCGCGTAGTACACCGGGTGGTCCTTGAGGTACTGCGGCATCTCCTCGCCCGCGTCCAGGCGTTCCTTGATCTTGGCGTGCGCGATGTCGCGGGCCACGACCAGCGGGCCGGTGAGCGAGAGCCGGGTCTTGACCGGGTACTTGGTCAGTTCGGCGAGGATGTCGTCCATCGGCTGGTTGAGGTCGACGCGGACGACGTCGGACTCGTCGAGGTGCTCGTCGGTGGTCTCCGGCAGGAAGCGCGCGGGGTCCGTCTCCAGCTGCTCAAGGAAGACGCCCTCGGCCGTGACCTTCGCCAGCGCCTGGCGGTCGGCGGAGCAGGAGACGGCGATGGCGACCGGGCAGGACGCCCCGTGCCGCGGCAGCCGCACCACGCGCACGTCGTGGCAGAAGTACTTCCCGCCGAACTGCGCCCCGATGCCGATCCGCTGCGTCAGCTCGAAGACCTTCTGCTCAAGGTCCTTGTCCCGGAAGCCGTGCCCCAGCTCCGAGCCCTCGGCCGGGATCTCGTCCAGGTAGTGCGCGGAGGCGTACTTCGCGGTCTTCAGCGCGTACTCCGCGCTCGTGCCGCCGACGACGATCGCCAGGTGGTACGGCGGGCAGGCGGCCGTGCCCAGCGAACGGATCTTCTCCTCCAGGAACTTCATCATGGAGCCCTCGTTGAGGACCGCCTTGGTCTCCTGGTAGAGGAACGACTTGTTGGCCGAGCCGCCGCCCTTCGCCATGAACAGGAACTTGTAGGCGCCGCCGTCCGTCGCGTACAGCTCGATCTGGGCGGGCAGGTTCGACCCGGTGTTCTTCTCGTCCCACATGGTCAGCGGGGCCATCTGCGAGTACCGCAGATTGAGGTTCAGGTAGGCGTCGTGGATGCCGTGGGAGAGCGCCTTCTCGTCCTCACCTTCGGTGAGGACGTTCTGCCCGCGCTTGCCCATGACGATCGCCGTACCGGTGTCCTGGCACATGGGCAGCACGCCCGCGGCCGCGATGTTCGCGTTCTTCAGCAGGTCCAGGGCCACGAACTTGTCGTTGCTCGACGCCTCGGGGTCGTCGATGATGCGCCGCAGCTGCGCCAGGTGCGCGGGCCGCAGATAGTGCTGGATGTCGTGGATGGCCTCCGCGGCGAGCTTGCGCAGCGCCTCCGGCTCCACCTTGAGGAAGGTCCGCCCGTCGGCCTCGAAGGTGGAGACACCCTCGGAGGTCACCAGCCGGTAGGGGGTGGTGTCCTCTCCCATGGGGAGCAGATCGGTGTACGCGAACTCAGGCATTTAGCCCATTCCTCACTTGACGGACGGTTGGCCCACCGACACTGGCGGGCGCTCACCAGCGTAGAACCTGCCACTGACACGGTTCTTGTGAGGTAGTCCTCAGTTGGCTCGAGTTGGTTGTCCACACCCCCTAGTCGCGATCTATCGCGTTTGGGTACCCTGCTGTCGTGGACCTTCAGAAGCAGCCTCAGCAGCAGGACACGGCACCGCGTGCCGCCACCCCGGAGGTCGTCGAGCTGCGCGCCTCGGACGCCGACCGGGACCGTATCGCCGACATCCTGCGCGAGGCCCTCGCCGAGGGCCGGCTCACTCCCGACGAGCACGCCGAGCGGGTCGAGGGCGTGCTCGCCGCCAAGACGGTGGGTGAGCTGGAGGTCTTCGTCCGGGACCTGCCGGTCGCGCACCGCCGTGCGGCTCCTTCCTATGCCACCGACCGACCCACCCCGGGCGCGGTACCGGCGGAGCCCGACGACAACGTGGTGGCGGTCTTCAGCGCCGCCGTCCGCAAGGGCCGCTGGCGTGCCGGGCGCCGGATCCACGCGTACTCGATCTTCGGCTCGGTGGAGATCGACCTCAGCGAGGCGATCTTCGAGTACCAACAGGTCATGATCAAGGTCGTCTCGGTCTTCGGGGACGTCCAGATCCGTGTCCCGGAGAACGTGTCGCTGCGCGGCACCGGCGGCGGTGTGCTCGGCAACTTCGACGTGGACAACCTCGACGCGGAGGACCCGGAGGCACCCGTCGTGTACGTCGACGGGTGGGCCGTACTGGGCAATGTCGAAGGCCGACCGAAGCGCGGCAAGCTCGTCGCGGACATCATCGATCGGGTTCAGCGCAAGGTCGACAAGAATTTGCGCAAGCACTTGGGCCGTTGACGGTTGCGAATCGATCGGTTTCCGGAGGGAGTTGGTCCACCCCCGGTCGGGCCGACACGCGGCTGCGGCGGCCCGAATTCCAGCGGTTCGGAACTCAGTGCATAGGCACGCGCACAGCGGGTAGGCCTTGCTGCATCGTCTCTCGCTCGCGAAGCCGTCGTCAGGAGTAGACCGTGCTGCAACCGCCGCATTCGTCCCTGCAGGTCGCTGCCGTTCCGGCCCAGCGGGTGCCAGTGCGGGACAGGGACCAAGACGCACCCTGGCACACCGAGGCGGTGTGCCGGCGCGACGAGGCCGGCCTGTTCTTCGCACCGTCCAAGGAACCCACCGCCGCCCGACTCTCCCGGGAGGCGGCCGCGAAGCGCGTGTGTGCCGGCTGTCCGGTCATGGTCGAGTGCCGAGAACACGCACTGCTGCAACCCGAGCCCTACGGAGTCTGGGGCGGACTCACCGCAGCGGAACGCCGGGTGGTCCTGGCCCGCAGGCGCCGCCGCGACATGGAATTGAAGAAGGCGGCCAGAGCGTCGGGCCGCATAGCGCAGGCAGGCTGACACACGCGAAGGGCGCCCCCACCGCACCGGGGGCGCCCTTCGCGTTCTGAACCGGCCGTTGCGGGGCCCTACTTGGCGCGGTCGAAGTCGATCGCGCTGTACGCCCGCAGCTTGCTCAGCCGGTGCTCCGAGTCGATCCGCCGCACCGTGCCGGACTTGGACCGCATCACGATGGAGTCGGTCGTGGCGGTCTCCGAGCGGTACCGCACGCCCCGCAGCAGTTCCCCGTCCGTGATCCCGGTCGCGACGAAGAACACGTTCTCGCCCGACACCAGGTCGTTGGTGGTGAGCACCCGGTCCAGGTCGTGCCCGGCGTCCAGTGCCCGCTGCCGTTCGGCGTCGTCCTTCGGCCACAACTTGCCCTGGATCACACCGCCCAGGCACTTCACCGCGCAGGCCGAGATGATGCCCTCGGGGGTGCCGCCGACACCGAGCAGCAGATCCACGCCGGTGCCCTCGCGCAGCGCCAGGATCGAGCCCGCGACATCGCCGTCGGAGATCAGCTTGATCCGCGCACCGGTCTCCCGGATCTCCTTGATGATCCCGTCGTGCCGCGGCCGGTCCAGGACGACGACGGTGACGTCCTCGGGCGTGACCCGCTTGGCCTTGGCGACCCGGCGGACGTTCACCGAGATCGGGGCCTCGATGTCGACGAACTCGGCGGCCTCGGGCCCGGTGACCAGCTTGTCCATGTAGAACACGGCGGACGGGTCGAACATCGACCCCCGGTCCGCGGCGGCCAGCACGGCGATCGCGTTCGGCATGCCCTTGGCGTTGAGCGTGGTCCCGTCGATCGGGTCGACGGCGATGTCGCACTCGGGCCCGGTGCCGTCACCGACGCGCTCGCCGTTGAAGAGCATCGGCGCCTCGTCCTTCTCGCCCTCACCGATGACGACGACGCCGTTCATCGAGACGGTGGAGACGAGGGTCCGCATGGCGCGCACCGCGGCACCGTCCGCGCCGTTCTTGTCGCCGCGCCCGACCCAGCGGCCCGCGGCCATCGCGGCGGCTTCGGTCACTCGGACGAGCTCAAGGGCGAGGTTGCGGTCGGGGGCTTCGCTGGGGACTTCGAGTTCGGTCGGCAAGTGATGATGCTCGGTCATCGAGGCGCACCTTTCTGATACGACGACGGCCGGATGAGGGTTCGACCATCGACTCTATCGTCAGTCCGACAAAATGAGCAGGGGCCCCCACGGATGAGCGGGCCGGGCACCTGCGACGATGGGGCGCGTGGCAGGTTCGAACAGCGAGACCGGCAAGACCGGCGCGACCGGCAGGCAGAAGACGGTCCGGGACATGATTCTGTCCCTGGGCCTGATCATGATCGCGGCGGCGGTCATCTACGTCTTCATCCCGCACGACGACTCACCCCCGGACATCAAGCCGGTCGACTACCGCGTCGAGCTGCTCACCGCGCGCCGCGCCGCCTCCTATCCGGTGGCCGCCCCGGAGGGCCTGTCCACGGGCTGGAAGGCGACCTCCGTCCGCTTCCGCGGCGACGAGTTCGACGCCTGGCATCTCGGCTTCAACGCGCCCGGTGGTCAGTACGTGCAGGTCGAGCAGTCGACTCAGAAGGCGGGCGCGTTCATAAACGACGCCAGCCAGGGCGCCGAGGCGACCAAGGCCACCCAGCGGATCGACGGCCGCACCTGGACGCGGTACAGCGGCGGCCGCTACGACGCCCTCGTGCTGTCGGAGAAGGGCGCGACCACGGTGGTCGCGGGCACGGGTTCCTACGCGCAGCTGACGGAGATGGCGCGGGCGCTGAAGATGGAGTGACCTGCCACCCACGTACGACGAAGGCCCCCGGCGGATGTGCCGGGGGCCTTCACGCGTGTCGGGTCCGTTCTCAGACCGTGGTGACGACCTCGTCGTACGCCAGTCGCGGGGAGCGCGGGAACCAGGCGTCCTCGCCCGGCTTGCCGATGTTGACGACCATCAGCGGGGTGTGGTCGTCGTCCAGGAACTCCTTCTGGACGCCGGCGAAGTCGAGCCCGGTCATCGGTCCGGCGGCGAGGCCGGCGGCGCGGATGCCGATGATGAAATACGCGGCCTGGAGGGCGGCGTTCAGGGTGGCGTTGGTCTCGCGGACCGCGCGCTCGCCGAAGACGGCGTCCTTGGCCTGCGGGAAGTGCGGGAAGAGGGTGGGCAGTTCCTCGTGGAACTCGTTGTCCGCGGAGAGGATCGCGACCAGCGGGGCGGCGGCGGTCTTCTTCTGGTTGCCCTCGGCCAGGTGCTGCACGAGGCGCTCGCGGGCCTCGGGGGAGCGGACCAGGGTGACGCGCAGGGGCGACTGGTTCATGGACGTCGGGCCGTACTTGACCAGGTCGTAGATCGCCTGCACCTGCTCGTCGGTCACCGGCTCGTCGGTGAAGGTGTTGGCGGTGCGGGCCTCGCGGAAGAGCAGGTCCTGGGCGGTGGGGTCGAGTGCGAGAGACATGCGTGAACTTCCTCGGGGTAGCCTGGAACCGGATAACCGGACCGCGGTCCGGATCTGCTGACGGCATGAAGGTACGCCAGGTTAAGTTCAAGGTTCAACAAAAAGCGGGGTGACGTGATCCGCTTCACATACGTGATCGTATTGCGGGGCGCATACGGCAGGAGCGGCACCGTTCCGCTCGGTGCCGCCCCTGGTCCGTACCCGGTGCCGTTCCTACTCGGCGTCGGCCTCGTCCGCCGCCCCGCCCTCTTCCTCCGCCAGTGCCGCGTCCAGCCGCGCCCGTGCCCCGTCCAGCCAGCGCCGGCACACCTTGGCCAGCTCCTCGCCCCGCTCCCAGAGCGCCAGGGACTCCTCCAGCGTCGTACCGCCCGCCTCAAGGCGTCGTACGACCTCGATCAGCTCGTCCCGCGCCTGCTCGTACCCGAGCGTCTCTTCCGCCACCTTGCTGGTCATTCCGCCCACCCTATGCATCGCCCGCGTCGACTCGAACCGTGAACTCGCCCTCGGCGACCCGCGCCCGCAGGGACTCCGCCGCCGTCACCTCGTCCGGCGCCCGGACCACATGACCGTCGGCCTTCTGCAGCACCGCGTACCCGCGCTTGAGGGTGGCGGCGGGGGAGAGGGCCACCACGCGCGCGTGCGTGTGCGTCAGTTCGGAGTCGGCGCGGTCCAGGAGATGCCCCAGGGTGCGCCGCCCCCGGTCGAGCAGGGACGCGACATGATCGGCCCGCTCGTCCACCATCCGGTGCGGATCCTCTATCGAGGGCCGCGCCAGCGCCTGCGCCAGCCCGCGCTCCTCCCGCTCGACGAAGGCCCGCACGGAGCGCCGGGCCCGGTCCCGCAGCTGCCGCACCCGCTCGTACTCCTCGCCCACGTCCGGTACGACCTTCTTGGCCGCGTCGGTGGGGGTGGAGGCCCGCAGGTCGGCCACGTAGTCCAGGAGCGGGTTGTCGGGCTCGTGCCCGATCGCGGACACGACGGGCGTACGGCACTCGGCGACCACGCGCACGAGCTGCTCGTCGGAGAAGGGCAGCAGGTCCTCCACGCTGCCGCCGCCGCGCGCGACGATGATCACGTCGACGCCCTCGGTCTCGTCGAGCTCCTTCACGGCCTGCACCACCTGCGGCACCGCGTGCACGCCCTGCACGGCGACGTTGCGCACCTCGAAGCGGACGGCGGGCCAGCGGTGCCGGGCGTTCTCCAGCACGTCCCGCTCCGCGGCGGAGGCGCGTCCGCAGACCAGCCCGATCAGCTGCGGCAGAAAGGGCATCGCCTTCTTCCGCTCCGGCGCGAACAGCCCCTCGGCGGCCAGCGACTTCTTCAACTGCTCCAGCCGCGCGAGCAGTTCCCCCACCCCGACCGGCCTTATCTCCGTGGCCCGCAACGACAACTGCCCCCGCGGCGCGTACCACTCGGGCTTCGCCTGTACGACGACCCGCGCGCCCTCGCTCACCACATCGGCGACCGTGTCGAACACCTGCCGAAAACAGGTCACGCTGATCGAGATGTCGTACGAGGGGTCACGCAGCGTCAGAAACACGACACCGGCGCCGGGTCGCCGCGACAACTGGGTGATCTGCCCCTCGACCCACACCGCCCCCAGCCGGTCGATCCACCCCCCGATCAGCCGGGAGACCTCACCGACGGGGAGCGGCGCTTCCGCGGACGTGTTGAGAGCCATGCAGGTGAGCGTATCCGCAGGCACTGACATCGAACCGGACGCGGGCGCCGGGCTCGGCGACAGGGGCGGCAGGGGCGGCAGGGGCCGGGCGGGCGGCGGTCAGGGGGTGTTCGCGTCCGGGGAAGTGCTCTCGTCCCGGGGAGTGCTCTTGTCCAGGGGAGTGTTCTCGTCCCGCCCCCGTTGCGCCACCAGCACCGCCAACCCGATCACCAGCCACACCGCGCCCACCACCTGGGCCGTCCCCGACGCCTCGACGATCACGGCGATGGTGATCGCCGCCCCGACCACCGGCATCAGCACGTGCCGCCACCAGACGACCGGCCCGCCCTCCCGGCGTACCGCGAACCAGCTCACCACGCTCGCGTGCAGCAGGGTGAAGGCCGTCAACGCGCCGATGTCGACCACCGACACCAGGTGGTCCATGCCGTCGTCCCTGCGGGCCGCCCAGACCGCGGCGACCAGGGTGATGACGGCCGCGCAGAGCAGGGCGATCCGCGGCACCCCGGAGTCCGTCTTCGACAGCACCCGGGGCAGCCGCCGCTCCCGGCCCATGGCGAACAGCAGCCGTCCCGCGGCCGCCTGCCCGGCCAGCGCCGCGAACGCCGCGCCGATCGCCTTGCTCACGGCCACCAGATCGTGCAGCCAGGTACCGACGGAGGTGTCCACGGCGTCGTAGAAGGCCGTCCCCTGCTTGCCCGGATCGGCGGCCAGTTGCGCGGACGTGGTCGGCTCCAGGAGCGCCAGGAGATACGACTGCGCCACGAACAGCACACCCGCCAGGGCCAGGCAGAACAGCACCGCGCGGGCGACCTTCTCCGACCCGCCCGTGACCTCCTCCGCGAAGGACGCGATCGCGTCGAAGCCGAGATACGACAGCACCGCCACCGACACCGCGCCGATCACCGCCGACAGCGCGAAGGCTCCCTGGGTGCCGTCCCCGGACAGCGGTGACAGCCACCCCCGCTCGGCCCCGTCCCGCGCGAGCACGACGACGGCCGACACGACGAAGATCAGCAGCACGACGATCTCCATGGCGAGGACCAGGAAGCCCACCCGGGCCGCGGCCCGCACGCCCCACAGGTTCAGCAGGGTCGTGACGAGGACCGCGATCGCCGTCCACACCCAGCGCGAGACCTCCGGGACAAGGGAGTTCATCGCGATACCGGAGAACAGGTACGCCACTGCCGGGATGAGCAGGTAGTCGAGCATCGCCATCCAGCCGGCGACGAATCCCGCCTCCTTGCCGAGCGCCACGCGCGCGTAGGCGAACACCGACCCCGCCAGGGGGACCACCCGCACCATCTGCGCGTAGCTGAAAGCGGTGAACGCCATGGCGATCGTCGCGACCACGTAGACCAGGGCCACGGCCCCGTGCGACTTCGCGTCCAGCGTGCCGAACACGCCGACGGGTGCCATCGGGGCGATGAACATCAGCCCGTAGACGACGAGATCCCGGAACCCGAGGCTCCGCCGCAGGTCGTCTCCCGCCTCGCCCGTTCGTGCCGCCGTGCCGGTCCCGGACATCGTGCCTCCGCCTGTGCCTCGCCCGTCGAGTCCTTCCCCACCCCTCCCACCGCACGGCCAGTCTCCCCAAGGAGGCGATCTTTGACCCGTCGGGCGCGGCCTTACGATGGTTCCCATGACTGCTTCGCCTGGCCGCCGTGTCCTGCTCGCCGCCCCCCGGGGCTACTGCGCGGGTGTGGACCGCGCCGTGATCGCCGTCGAGAAAGCCCTGGAGCAGTACGGGGCTCCGATCTATGTCCGGCACGAGATCGTGCACAACAAGTACGTCGTGCAGACCCTCGAGAAGAAGGGCGCCGTCTTCGTCGAGCGGACGGAGGAGGTCCCCGAGGGGAACATCGTCATGTTCTCCGCGCACGGTGTGGCCCCCGTCGTCCACGAGGAGGCCGCGCGGGGCCGGCTCGCCACCATCGACGCGACCTGCCCGCTGGTCACCAAGGTCCACAAGGAAGCCGTCCGGTTCGCCAACGACGACTACGACATCCTCCTGATCGGGCACGAGGGCCACGAGGAGGTCATCGGCACCTCCGGCGAGGCGCCCGACCACATCACCCTGGTCGACGGCCCGGAGGACGTCTCCAAGGTGGAGGTCCGTGACCCGTCCAAGGTCGTATGGCTCTCGCAGACCACGCTCTCCGTCGACGAGACCATGGAGACGGTCGACGCCCTCAAGACGAAGTTCCCGCAGCTCATCTCCCCGCCCAGCGACGACATCTGCTACGCCACGCAGAACCGTCAGCTCGCCGTGAAGCAGATGGGCGAGGAGGCCGAGCTGGTGATCGTGGTCGGCTCCAAGAACTCCTCCAACTCCGTACGGCTCGTCGAGGTCGCCAAGCTCGCCGGCGCCCGCGAGGCCTACCTCGTGGACTTCGCCGACGAGATCGACGAGGCCTGGCTGGAGGGTGTCTCCACGGTCGGCGTCACCTCCGGCGCCTCGGTGCCGGAGATCCTGGTCGAGCAGGTCCTGGAGTGGCTCTCGCAGCGCGGCTTCGAGGACGTCGAACTGGTCCGGGCGGCCGAGGAGTCCATCACGTTCTCGCTGCCCAAGGAGCTGCGCCGGGACCTGCGGGACGAGGCGGCGGCGCTGGTCGCCGAGCGCGGCGGATCCGGTGCGGGATCCGTTACGGATGCCGCCTCCGCTGAGTGACTGTCAGCCCATCGTCGTAACGTAGAGCCATGCAGATCTTCGGTGTGGACATCGGTGGGTCGGGGATCAAGGGCGCCCCTGTGGATTTGGACAAGGGTGACCTGGCGGAGGAGCGCTTCAAGGTGCTCACTCCGCACCCGGCGACGCCCGACGGCGTGGCGGACGGCGTCAAGGAGGTCGTCGAGCACTTCGGCTGGACGGGCCCGGTCGGGCTGACGTTCCCCGGCGTGGTGACGGGCGGGTCGACGATCCGTACGGCGGCCAACGTCGACAAGAGCTGGATCGACACGGACGCGCGCGTGCTGTTCAGTGATCGGCTCGGCGGTCATGACGTGACGGTCGTCAATGACGCGGACGCGGCGGGCGTCGCCGAGATGGCCTTCGGCGCGGGCCGCGACCGCAAGGGCACGGTCATTCTGTTGACCTTCGGCACGGGTATCGGCAGCGCGGTCTTCGTGGACGGCTTGCTCGTCCCGAACACCGAGCTGGGCCATCTGGAGCTGCACGGCCACGACGCGGAGACGCGCGCCTCCAGCAAGGCCAAGGAGGACGGCGAGCTGACCTGGGAGCACTGGGCGCACCGCGTCCAGAAGTACCTGGCCCATGTCGAGATGCTCTTCACGCCCGAGTTGTTCATCATCGGCGGCGGCGTCAGCCGCAAGGCCGACAAGTTCCTCCACTTCATCGAGGACATCAAGGCGGAGATCGTCCCGGCGCAGCTGCAGAACAACGCGGGGATCGTGGGGGCGGCGATGCACGCGGCGGGGCGGGACGGCGGGCGGTAGGCGGGGATTCGGCCGGGTCGCCACCGGCGGTTGCTGAGCGGCGGTCCGGTCGGGTCGCCACGGTGGCGATCCGGTGGGGTCGGGTCACTGGCGATGGGCGGGCGCGCTTCCTCAGGCCACCGGCAGTCGCCCGCAGTCGCCGACGGAGCTCCCGCCAGGCCACCGGCGGTCCGGCGGCAACGGGCCTGCCGGGTCAGGCGCGGTCGGTGGGTGGCGCTTCGGTCGGCTCATCGGCACTCGATGGCGGCGCTCGGGTCGGCTCACCGTCAGTCAGTGGCGGCGCTCCGGTCGGCTCACCGGCAGTCGGTGGGCGGCGGGAGCGTCAGGTCAGCGGCGAGCGGCTCGTGCCGCCGCCGTTCGTTGGCGCATCAGCTGGATCTTGCGGGCGGAGGCGATCAGGCCCGCGATGAGGGTGCCGCCGTACAGCCAGCCGGCCTGGGTGGCGAGGGCTGTCACCAGGCCCATCAGGCGGCCGAGGATCCCGCCGTTGCTGTCGGCGACGGGGAGCAGGCCGGCGGCGAAGGCGATCGGCACGACGACCGGGGCGGTCAGCAGATCACCCCGTCGCACCCAGCACGCGGTCAGGACGCACACCGGCAGGAACAGCACCCCGTAGACGGTCAGGGACGCCCCGAACAGCAGCGCGTCCAGGCAGCCGAGCACGAACATCACCGCCCCGCAGAACAGGCCGCCGCCCAGCCCCGTCAGCCGCGGGTTGGGCATCCGCCGCACGGCCTCGACCAACGGCGGACCGGGCTTGCGTACGGGCGGCGCGGTCTGGCGGGCGGCCGGGCGGTTCGCGGGGCGGCGCTGCCCGGGGCGCGCACCGACACTCCCGTTCCTGCCGCTCTCGCCGCGCGTCGCCTGCGGGGGCAGTGGGGGTGTGCCGCGTCGCGGTCCGTGCTGCGGGGGTCGCGTCCTGTGTTGCTCCACTGGACAAACTTAGGTCGGTTTATGTGCCGAATCGCTTCCGGGACACGCCGAGGGCGGACCTTGGCCAAGCGTTCGACTGGTAGCCGGGGCGGGGTTCGGCACGCCGTAGACTGGTGGATCGGCCCGCCCGCGCACCGAAGAAGGACCGCGCACCGAAGTAGGACCGGGCCCGCAACCCCAGTGCCAGCCCCAGTCCCAGCCCCTTGATGTCTCTCACGTACGGGAAGTCGCAACGTGTCGCTCACGATCGGAATCGTCGGTCTGCCGAATGTCGGCAAGTCGACCCTGTTCAACGCCCTGACCAAGAACGACGTGCTCGCGGCCAACTACCCGTTCGCCACGATCGAGCCGAACGTCGGCGTGGTCGGCGTCCCCGACGCGCGCCTGACGAAGCTGGCCGAGATCTTCTCCTCCCAGAAGATCATTCCGGCGACCGTCGACTTCGTGGACATCGCGGGCATCGTGAAGGGCGCCTCCGAGGGTGAGGGCCTGGGCAACAAGTTCCTGGCGAACATCCGTGAGTCCGACGCGATCTGCCAGGTCATCCGCGCCTTCAAGGACGAGAACGTCGTCCACGTCGACGGCAAGGTCTCGCCCAAGGACGACATCGAGACGATCAACACCGAGCTGATCCTCGCCGACCTCCAGACCATCGAGAAGGTCCTGCCGCGTCTCCAGAAGGACTCGCGCATCAAGAAGGACATCGTTCCGAAGGTCGCGGCGGTCGAGGCGGCGAAGGAGATCCTGGAGCGCGGCGACACCCTCTTCTCGCAGGGCATCGTCCAGGGCTCGGGCAAGGAGGAACTCCTCCACGACCTGCACCTGCTGACGACGAAGCCCTTCCTGTACGTCTTCAACGTCGACGAGGACGAACTGGTCGACGAGGACTTCAAGACCGAGCAGCGTGCCCTGGTCGCCCCCGCCGAGGCGATCTTCCTCAACGCCAAGCTGGAGCAGGACCTCGCCGAACTGGACGAGGAGGACGCGATGGAACTCCTGGAGTCGGTCGGCGCCGACGAGCCCGGCCTCGCCACCCTCGCCCGCGTCGGCTTCGACACCCTCGGCCTGCAGACCTACCTCACGGCAGGCCCCAAGGAATCCCGCGCCTGGACCATCAAGAAGGGCGCGACCGCCCCTGAGGCGGCCGGCGTCATCCACACCGACTTCCAGAAGGGCTTCATTAAGGCGGAGGTCATCTCCTTCGCCGACCTGGTGGAGATGGGGTCCGTCGCGGAGGCCCGGGCGAAGGGGAAGGCGCGGATGGAGGGCAAGGAGTACGTGATGCAGGACGGGGATGTGGTGGAGTTCCGCTTCAACGTCTGAGCGGGGGACGTAGCCGCTCCGAACCCCCTGCTTCCTCCGCACGGCCGACTGCCCCTCCTCCCCACTAACGTCTATGTTAGTAACATCGTCGTTAGTTTCATGGGTGGAGGTCGGCGGACATGGTGGACTTTGTAGGCCGTCGCCAGGAGCTGGCGACGCTGGAGCGGGAGCTGCAGAAGGTGGCGGCCGGGGCCGGCGGGGAGCGGCCCGGTCGGTGTGTGATGTTGCGCGGGCGGCGCCGGGTGGGGAAGTCGCGCCTGGTCGAGCGGTTCGCGGAGCGCTCCGGGGCCCCGTTCATGTTCTACGCGGCGACCGGCGCGTCCCCCAGGGACGATCTGGCACGGCTCGGCCGTGACGCCCAGGTGTCGACGCTGCCGTTGGCGGGGCTGGTCGCCGCCGCGCGGCCGGAGAGCTGGGACGCCGCGTTCGACGTGCTGGCCGCGGCACTGCCGGCCGACCGGGCGAGCGTGCTCGTCATCGACGAGGTGCCGTACCTGATGGATCCCAAGGGCGCCTTCGAGGGGATGCTCCAACGGGCCTGGGACCGGGTGCTGGAGACCAGACCGGTGCTGCTGGTCCTCATCGGCTCCGATCTGTCGATGATGGAGGCCCTGAACAGCTATGGACGCCCCTTCCACCAGCGCGGCCGGGAGATGGTGCTGGGAGCACTCAACCCCGCCGAGGTGGGGCAGATGCTCGGACTGGAGCCCGCGGACGCATTCGATGCCGCGCTCGTCACCGGCGGGTTGCCGCTGATCTGCGCGGAGTGGCCCCGCGGTGCGGGGCTGTGGGACTTCCTCGGCGAGGCGCTGAGCGACCCGGTGTCCGCACTGCTGGTGTCGGCCGAGCGCTCGCTGGCCGCCGAATTCCCTCCGCAGGCTCAGGCGCGCACTGTGCTGGCGGCTATCGGCAGCGGTGAGCGGACCTTCACCAACATCGCCCGTGCGGCCGGCGGTATCGGGGCCACGCCGTTGCAGCGAGCGCTGGAGCTGCTCACGGACAAGCGGATCGTCGCTGCGGAGCTGCCCGTGTCGCTGCGCCCGTCGAAGGACCGCCGTTACCGGGTGGCAGATCCCTACCTGAGGTTCTGGCTGCATCTGCTCGGCCCCTCCATGGACGAGATCGAGCGCGGACGGGGCGATCTGACCTTGGCGCGCATCCGGGAGAACTGGACCAGTTGGCGCGGCCGAGCCGTCGAGCCCCTGGTCCGCGAGGCCCTGGCGCGGATCCTGCCCGATGGCAGCCTGCCCGCGGCTCCTGCGGTGGGTGGCTACTGGACCCGTACGAACGATGTCGAGATCGATGTCGTCGGGGCGGACCGCGCCCCCGTTGCCAAGGAACTGTTCTTCGTCGGCTCCATCAAATGGCTGGAGCAGTCGCCCTTCGACCGGCACGACCTGGCCGCCCTCCATCGACACCGGGCCGCCCTCACCGACGAACCTGTTCCCGTCGTGGCGGTCTCGCGCAGCGGGGTTGACTGTCCGGGGCTCGATGCCGCCTACGGCCCGGGCGATCTGCTGACCGCCTGGCCGGTGTGAGGGGCGCTCCTAGGCTGTCGAAGGACTTCGAAACATTCGGTCGCAACATTCGGTTTTTGGATCTTGTGGCTCTATCCATCGTGTAATGAATCAAACCGTGAATCGTTCAAGTGCCGCATTGAACTGGGATTATCTGGGGATCTGTCGTGGCGCCCTGGTGTCGAATATTTCGCTCTCAATACCGAAACTATTGACAGTTGTCAGGGGCGGTTCAAAACTGACGCCGCATGGACACCACACCCGCACGCACGACGCACTTCAGGTTGTTAGCCGGCGGCGCCTGCGCCCTGCTGCTGGCCCTCCTCGCGGCGATGACCCTGCCCGGCACCGCGAGTGCCGACACGGTTGTCACCACGAATCAGACCGGCACCAACAACGGCTACTACTACTCGTTCTGGACCGACTCCCAGGGGACGGTCTCCATGAACCTCGGCTCCGGGGGCAACTACGGCACCTCATGGAGCAACACCGGCAACTTCGTGGCCGGCAAGGGCTGGAGTAACGGCGGCCGTCGGAGCGTGACGTACTCGGGGACCTTCAATCCCTCCGGCAACGCGTATCTGGCGCTGTACGGATGGACGTCGAACCCGCTCGTCGAGTACTACATCGTCGACAACTGGGGCACCTACCGGCCCACGGGCACGTACAAGGGCACCGTCACCAGTGACGGCGGGACGTACGACATCTACAAGACGACGCGGTACAACGCCCCCTCCGTGGAAGGGACGAAGACCTTCGACCAGTACTGGAGCGTCCGGCAGTCCAAGCGGACCGGCGGCACCATCACCACCGGCAATCACTTCGACGCCTGGTCGCGCGCCGGGATGCCGCTCGGTAGCTTCAGCTACTACATGATCCTCGCCACCGAGGGTTATCAGAGCAGCGGGAACTCCAACATCACGGTGGGCGGCACCAGTTCGGGCGGTGGCGGAGGCAGTGGCAGTTGCGCCGCCACCTTGTCCGCCGGGCAGCAGTGGAGCGACCGGTACAACCTCAACGTCTCGGTCTCCGGCTCCAGCGACTGGACCGTGACCATGAACGTGCCGTCCCCGGCGAAGGTCCTCTCCACCTGGAACATCGCCGCCACCTATCCGAGCAGCCAGGTGCTGAGCGCCAAACCCAACGGCAGCGGCAACAGTTGGGGCGCCACCATCCAGCCCAACGGCAACTGGACCTGGCCCACGGTCTCCTGCACCGCGAGCTGACCCCCGACCGCCGAGGCTGGAGGACCACTTCAGATGAGAGCCGTACCGCGCTTCCCGTTACGCCCCCTGGTCGCCGGGCTGGTGGCCACCGTCGCCCTGACCGCCGCGGGCACCCTCGCCGTCGGCACCGCCGAGCCGGCGCGGGCCGCCGCCTGCGGCGGGTACGTCGGGCTCACCTTCGACGACGGCCCGTCCGGCAACACGCCCGCCCTGCTCAACGCGCTGAAGCAGAACGGCCTTCGGGCCACGATGTTCAACGAGGGCCAGTACGCCGCCGCTTACCCCTCGCAGGTCAAGGCCCAGGTCGACGCCGGTATGTGGGTCGGCAACCACAGTTACACCCACCCGCACCTGACGCAGCAGAGCCAGGCGACCGTCGACTCGGAGATCTCCCGGACCCAGCAGGCCATCGCGAGCGCGGGCGGCGGCACGCCCAAGCTGTTCCGGCCGCCCTACGGCGAGACCAACGCGACGGTGAAGGCCGTCGAGGCCAAGTACGGTCTGACGGAGATCATTTGGGACGTCGACTCGCAGGACTGGAACGGCGCGAGCACCGACGCGATCGTCCAGGCGGCCGGCCGGCTCACCAACGGCCAGGTCATCCTCATGCACGACTGGCCGGCCAACACGGTCGCGGCGATCCCGCGGATCGCCCAGGGCCTGGCCGCCCGCAATCTCTGCGCCGGGACGATCTCCCCACAGACCGGCCGGGCCGTCGCCCCCGACGGCAGCGGCAACGGTGGTGGCAGCGGCGGCAGTTGTACCGCCACCCTGTCGGCCGGCACGCAGTGGAGCGACCGGTACAACCTCAACGTCTCGGTCTCCGGGGGCAGTAACTGGACCGTGACCATGAACGTGCCGTCCCCGGCGAAGGTCATCGCGACCTGGAACGTCATCGCCTCCTACCCCAGCGCACAGGTGCTGAGCGCCAAACCCGACGGCAGCGGCAACAGTTGGGGCGCCACCATCCAGACGAACGGCAACTGGACCTGGCCCACGGTCTCCTGCACCGCGAGCTGACAGGCGCAGGGTGCGGGGAATCCCGTGGGCGCCTCGCACCCTGCGGTCGCCGCACCCCGTTCACGGCCGATCTCAGAACCCGCGCCGCGCCCCACCGTCCACCGACACCATCACCCCGGTCACATACGAAGCCGCCGGCGACAGCACGAACGCCCCCACGCGGCCGAACTCCTCCGGTGCCCCGTACCGCCGCAGCGGAATCGCGGCCTCGTTGGCGGCTCGCTTGCCCTCCGGATCAGGCGCCAACCCGTCCAGCTCGCGCATGCGATCCGTGCCGATCCGCCCCGGCAGCAGGCCGAACACGCGGATTCCACGCGGCCCCAGCTCGTCCGCGAGGGACTTGGCGAAGCCTGCCAGTCCGGGGCGCAGACCGTTGGAGATGGCCATACCGGGGGCCGGTTCGTGGGCCGTGCCGGACAGGACGAGGCCGATGGCGCCCCCATCTCCCAGTTCCGCAGCGGCAGTTCGGGCCAGCCGTACCGCCCCCAGGAACACCGACCCGAAGGCTGCCCGCCACTGTTCGTCGGTGGTGGCCGCCACGCCGCCCGCGGGCGGGCCGCCGACGCTGATGAGGATGCCGTCGAAGGCGCCGAACAACTCCCGTGCCCTGGCGATCAGTCGGTGGGGTGCCAGGGGGGCGGAGTTGTCCACGGCGACTCCCGCCGCGTTCGGGCCCAGTTCGGCCGCCGCCTCGGCCGCGCGCTTCTCGTCGCGGCCGGTGACGACCACCTTGGCGCCGTCGGCGACCAGTTCGCGGGCGACGGCGTACCCCAGCCCACGGGTGCCGCCGGTGACGACGTACACCCTGTTCCTCAGTCCGAGATCCATGAGTCCGGTTCCTCCTGGAGACCGAGGGCCGAGGCGATGACCGCGTCCACCTGCGCCGCCAGCTTCGTGTCGTCCTCCTCCGTCCACGCCCAAGTGACGTGTCCGTCGGGGCGGATGAGGGCGGCGCGTACGTCCGTCCAGGCCGGGCGCGTCCGGTCGGGGGACCCGGCGTGCACCGCCACGCGCTGCCGGGACCGGTCGGCCAACGTGCCCTCCGCCGTCAGGTCGAGCAGGACGTACGAGTGCGCCCGCAGCGCGCCGAAGAGGGTGCTGTCCGTGCCGGGGAGGGCGAAGTCGGGGGCGCGGGTGCCGGTCAGCGGGTGGGCTGTCGGGTCGGGGCTCGGGTAGGCGACGTCGAGGGCGGTGAGGCGGCCGGCCAGTACGTCGCTGAACTCCCTTGATTCCGGGACCATTCGGCTCAGCAGGTCGCGCAGGGCGAGGCCCTCGGGTGTGAAGGCGTGGAAGAGGTAGGTCTGCGCTCGGCTGTGCTCCATGAGCTGTTCGCCGACCGGGTGGCGGTCGGAGTGGTAGGTGTCCAGCAGGCCGTCCGAGGCCCAGCCGTCGATCGTCGCGGCCAGCTTCCAGCCGAGGTTGAAGGCGTCCTGGAAGCCGACGTTCATGCCGACGCCGCCGGTCGGGAAGTGCTGGTGGGCGGCGTCGCCCGCGAGCACGACGCGTCCGCGCCGGTACCGGGTGGCCAGGCGCGTGGTGTTGCCATAGCGGGAGAGCCAGGACGGGTCGTGCATGCCGAAGTCGTCGCCGGTGATGTCGACGACCTTCTGCCGCAGTTCGTCCATGGTGAGCTCGCCGGGCCACTCGGTGGTCTCGCTGTCGGGGCTGGTGCCGGCGATGCGCCACCGGTTGTCGGGCAGCGGCACGATCATCAGGCCGCCGCGTTCGGTGAAGCGGTTGAAGCCGGGCGCCGGCGGGTTGTCGAAGAGGACGTCACCGAGCCAGCCGAGGTAGCGGGAGTCGGTACCGGGGAAGTCGATGCCGGCCGCCTCGCGCACGGTGCTCTTCGTGCCGTCGCAGCCGGCGATGTACTCCGCTTCGATCTCGTACGGACCTTGCGGTCCCGTCACTTGGACGGTCACCGAGTCCGCGTGCTCGGTGAAGCCGGTGACGCGATGCCCGCGCCGGATGTCGGCGCCGAGCCCGCGGGCGTACTCCTCGAAGAGCGCCTCGGTGCGGGCCTGGGGGATGAAGAGGCTGTACGGGAACGGGGTGTCCAGGACGGAGAAGTCGAGCCGGTCGGACAGGTTGGCGAAGTGGCCCGTGGAGATCCTCAGGCTCTCGTCGAGGAAGCGCCGGTGGATGCCGCGGGAGGCCAGCACCTCGATGCCGCGCGGGTGCACGGTGAGCGCCTTGGAGCGGTCGTCGATCTCGGTGCGGAGCTCCAGGACGGTGACGGAGATGTCGTTCAGGCGGAGTTCGGCGGCGAGCCAGAGCCCGACGGGACCGCCCCCGGCGATGACGACCTGTGCCGTTTCCGTCCGCTGTGCGGATGCCTTCTCTGCGGATGTCTGATGTGCGGATGTCTGCTCCGCGGATGCCTGCTGTGTTGCCACGTGACCACCCTCTTCCTGCCGCCGGGTCGACTGATCGAGCACTGTCTTGGTCACTGACCAAGAAGTCTCGCCGTGCAGTAAACTAGGTCGGTGACCAAGACGCAACAGGGCGACCGACTGGATCCGGCCACCGTGATCCGTGCGGGACTGGACCTCCTGGACGACAAGGGACTCGACGCAGTGTCCACGCGCGCGGTCGCCGACCGGCTCGGCGTGCGGATCAACACCGTGCAGTGGCATGTGAAGACCAAGGCCCGGATGCTGGAGCTGATGGCGGACGCCGTACTCGGCGGGATTCCGCTGACCGACCTGCCGGCCGCCCCCGGCGAGCGGGCCCGCGAACTGGCCCGCCGTTTCCGCCGCGCCCTGCTGTCCCACCGCGACGGCGCGGCCCTGGTCGTCGGCACCTACCCCGCCGAGCCGGGCACCCTGTCCTTCGCGGAGGCCCTGGTGGATGCGCTGCTCAAGTGCGGCCTGGGAGACCGCGAGGCCGCGTGGACCTCGTGGGCGGTCATCTACTTCGCCCTGGGCCTGACCCAGGAGGAGCAGGCGGTCGACCACCGGCCCCTCGGCGACCTCTTGGCCCGCGCGATCTCCGAGACGACCCATCCTTCCCTGCATCGCGTGGCCGGACATCTGGCGCCGGCGTCCTTCGACGAGCGGTTCGAGGTCGGGGTGGCGGCGCTTCTCGCGGGGGCGTGAGGGGCGGGGTCGCCCGCCCTGAGGAGGAGCCGGCCGATCCCGTGGTGGTACCGCGGTACCACCCGCCCGGCGAAGATTCCCCCTGGGGCCCACGGTCCGGGCCGGTCGCGCCCATAGCGTCGAACTCGGACACCGCGGCGTATCCGCGGCCGGGTTCAGGCAGGGAAGGCGCCCCCATGATCGAGGTACGTCAGCTGACGAAGCGGTACGGGGACAAGACGGTCGTCGACAATCTGAGCTTCACCGCCAAGGCAGGTGAGGTGACCGGCTTCCTCGGTCCCAACGGCGCCGGCAAGTCCACGACCATGCGCATGGTCGTGGGACTGGACTCGCCCACCGACGGCTCGGTCACCGTCAACGGCCTTTCCTACGCCCGCCATTCGGCGCCCCTGCACGAGGTCGGCGCCCTGCTGGAGGCCAAGTCGGTGCACCCGGGGCGCACCGCGTTCAACCACCTGATGGGCCTCGCCTACACCCACGGCATCTCCCGCGGCCGGGTGGACGAGGTCATCGAACTGGCCGGACTGACCAGCGTGGCCGGAAAACGCGTGGGCGCGTTCTCGCTCGGCATGGGACAGCGACTCGGCATCGCCGCGGCGCTGCTCGGCGATCCGTCGATCGTCATGCTCGACGAACCGGTCAACGGCCTCGACCCCGAGGGCGTGCTGTGGGTGCGCAACCTGCTGCGTCAACTGGCCGACGAGGGGCGGGCGGTGATGCTCTCCTCGCACCTGATGAGCGAGACCGCGCAGATCGCCGACCACCTGGTGATCATCGGCCGCGGCCGGCTGCTCGCCGACACCACGGTCGACGACTTCACCCGGGACGCCGGCAGCGGAGCGGTGAAGGTCGCCACCGCCGACCCCGCGAAGTTGCGCTCGCTGCTGGTGGGCCCCGACGTCACGATCACCTCGTCGTCCACCGAGGAACTCATGGTCCGCGGACGCGACGCCCGCGAGATCGGCGCCATCGCGGCCGCGCACGGGGTCGCGCTGTACGAACTCACCCCGCAGGCCGCCTCCTTGGAATCGGCGTTCATGGAGCTCACCCGCGACTCCGTCGAGTACCAGAGTGCTCCGGCCGGCGCCGCACGAAAGGCCGCATGATGACCGTCACCGACCTGTCCACGAATCCGACCCCGACGCCGGCACCGGCCCGCACGGTCGTGCACAAGGTGACCGGACCGCGCGTCCTGCGCTCGGAGTGGGCCAAGTTCTGGTCCCTGCGCTCCACTTGGATCACCCTGGGCGTCGCCGTGTTCCTGCTGATCCTCTTCGGGACGATCGCCGCCCACACCTACAGCCCCGACGCCGTCGCCGGCGGACGCCCCGGTCCCGGAGGCGACAGCGGCGACAGCGACGCCGTGAGCCTGGCCCTGACCGGCGTGACCTTCGCCTCGCTCGCCATCGGGGTGCTCGGAGTCCTGCTCTCCGCCGGCGAGTACACCACCGGCATGATCCGCTCCACGCTCACCGCGGTCCCGCGCCGGCTCCCGGTCCTGTGGACCAAGGCCGCCGTGATCGGGCCCGTCGCCCTGGTGCTCACGGCCGTGGGCGCCCTGGCCGCCTTCGAATTCGGCGCGCCGGGCCTGGACGGCACCAAGATCGCCCTGTCCCTGGGCGACGACGGCGTGCTGCGCAGCCTGGCCGGTGCCGGGCTCTACCTCGCCCTGGTCGCCGTGTTCGGCGTGGCCCTCGGGATGCTGATCCGCTCCTCCGCCGGGGCCATCGCGTCCCTGGTCGGCATCCTGCTGATCCTGCCGGGCCTCGCCTCCCTGCTGCCCGACTCGTGGGACGACACCCTCAGCCCGTACTTCCCGAGCAACGCGGGCCAGGCCGTCTACGCCCTGCACGAGTCCTCCGGCTCCCTCTCCCCGGGGGCGGGGCTCGCCGTCTTCGCCGGCTGGGTGGCCCTGGCCCTCGTCGGAGCCGCCGGCCGGCTCCTGCGCACGGACGCCTGATCCGGTACGGGACGATGGACGGACGCCCGAACCGGGACCGGACGCTGCCCGGACGCGTGACACGGGGCCGGACGATGCCCGGGCGTCCGAACCGGTACCGGACAATGGTCGTCATGAGTCCGCACCGCGCGGCGGCCGCCCCGGACATCGGCCCGGGGGCGGCCCGTCCGTCGCTCCCCGGGTCCGACAGCGTGTGGACGCACTCGCTCCTGGCCCGGCTGCTCGGCGACCGGGGGCGTCGGCCGTGGCTGGGCGCCCGCCACCCATGGCTGGTCGACGCCGCGCCGGTGCTGCTCATCGTGCTCGTCACGCTGCCCGTCCTGCTGCGCAGCGGCGGAACCGAGCGGTCCCCCTTCGGCGACGGCGGCCTGCGCGTCCAGTTGCCGGTCGGTGTCCTGTGGGCCTTCGTCGCCGCGCACGCCATCCCCTTGTGGTGGCGCCGCAAGGCTCCGACGATCACGTTCCTGGTGATCGCGCTCGCATCGATCCTCCAGTGGTCGATGGGGGCGTGGCTGCCCACCGGACTCGCGGGGCTCATCGCCCTGTACAGCCTGGCCCGCCACGGTTCCCTGCGGATGCTGGGCTGGGCCATCGCGCTGACCGCCGGCGAACTGCTGCTCGCCGCCTTCGTGCTGGTCCCGGGCAAGGGCGACCACCCTCTGCTCGGCAGCTTCCTGCTGCTGGGCACCGTGACGGCGTCCGTCGCCGTCGGGCTGGCCCTGCGCGTCCAGCAGATGTACATGGCGGCGCTGGCGGACCGGGCCAGACGCCTGGAGATCGAGCAGGAGCAGCGCGTACGGCTCACCGCCGCCGCCGAGCGCTCACGCGTCGCCCGCGAGATGCACGACATCGTCGGCCACAACCTCTCCGTCATGGTCAGCGTCGCCGACGGCGCCGCGACCCTCGCCGCCAACCGGGGCGAACGGTCCGCCGAGGCACTGCGCGTCCTCGGCGACACCGGCCGCCAGGCCATGAACGAACTGCGCCGGGTGCTCGGCGTGCTGCGCGAGGGCCAGGCGGACGAACGCCTGCTCGGCCCGCAGCCCGGGATCGACGACCTGGACCCGCTCATCGCACGGGTGCGCGCGGCCGGACTGTCGGTCACCTACCGGACCGTGGGCGACCTCGACGCCCTGGGCAGCGGCGTGCAGCTCACCGTGTACCGGGTCGTCCAGGAGTCCCTGACCAACACCCTCAAGCACGCGGGCACCGGCGCGAGTGCCGAGGTCACCGTCGCGGTCGAGGCGGGACGGGCCCGGATCAGGGTCGCCGACACCGGCGCACCACCGGGAGCACTTGCGCGCGTGAGACAGACCAGGCACGAGAGCGACCCCGGCAACCCCGGGCACGGACTCGTGGGCATCCGCCAACGGGCCGCCATGTACGGCGGGACGGTCGTCGTCGGCCCGGCCGACACCGGCCACGGCTGGACGGTCGAGGTCGTACTCGACGTACCGCCGGGAGACCAACTGCCATGACCACCGTGCCAATCACCGACGATCAGCCGCGCCAACGCTGGGATGTTCGCGGTCCGGGTGACGCCGGCCGCGGCTGGGTCGCGGATGTCGTGTTCGACGTACCGCAGGGAGATCCGCTGTCATGACCACCGTGCTCATCGCCGACGACCAGCCGCTGCAGCGGATGGGCGTCCGGATGCTCATCGAGGGGACTCCGGGGCTGACCGCGGTCGGTGAGGCGGAGCACGGTGCCGAGGCCGTGCGGATGGCCGCCGAACTCCGGCCCGACGTCGTCCTCATGGACGTCCGCATGCCCGGCGTGGACGGTCTGGAGGCCACCCGCCGCATCGTCGCCGCGGGCGGTCGTACCCGCATCCTCATCGTGACCACCTTCGATCTCGACGAGTACGCCTACGAGGGGCTGCGGGCCGGGGCCAGCGGCTTCCTGCTCAAGGACGCGCGACCCGAGGAACTCGTCGCCGGCATCCGCGCGGTCGCCACCGGCGACGCCGTCGTGGCCCCCCGCCTGACCCGCCGCCTCCTGGATGCCTACGCCCACCAGGTCCTCGCCCCCACCGGCCCGCCCGCGCAGGACCACCCCGTGCTGCGCGCCCTCAGCGACCGCGAACGCGAGGTCCTGGTCGCCGTCGCCCAGGGCTGGACCAACACGGAGATCGCCGACCACCTCGTGCTCACCGAGTCCACGGTCAAGAAACACGTCGGCCGGGTCCTCGCCAAGATCGGCGCCCGCGACCGCATCCAGGCCGTGATCATGGCGTACGACGCCGGGTTGGTGCGGGCCAAGCCGTAGCCGGGCGCTACGCATCGCCCTTCACCTGCCGGCAGGCCTCCGCGTACGCCCGTACCAGCGGTCTGTCGTCGTCCGTGCGCCAAGCGAGGGCGTAGCGGCTGGGGGAGAGGCCGCGCACCGGGCGGGTGACGACGTCGCCCAGGGTGATCAGCGGGGCGTTGCCCGCGGCCACCAGGCAGATGCCGAGGCCCGCGACGAGAGCCTCGTACGTCTCCTCCGTGCCGGCGACCTCCGCGCCGATCCGGGGCGGGCGGCCGGCGCGGTCGGGCAGGGCGAGCCAGTGGTCGCGCAGCGGACCGGCGCTGTGCGGAAGGGCGAGGAAGGGCTCGTCGGCCAGGTCGGCAAAGTCGATCCCGGCACGGGCGGCGAGCGGGTGGGCGCGGGGGAGGGCGACCAGGCGGGGTTCCTCGGCGACGACCGTCCACGTGTAGCGGGTCTCGTCGGGCAACGGCAGCCACACGAAGGCGACATCGGCGTCCCCGGCCGCAAGGCCGGCGGTCGGGTCGTCCCAGCTCACCTGGCGCAGTCGTACCACCGCCTCCGGGTGCGTGGCCGTGAAGCGGGAGCGGATCGCGGGCAGCAGGCCGCCGCGCCCCGGGCTGGTGCTCATGCCCACCACCAGCGTGCTGCGCTGGGCCGCCCGCGCCTCGGCGACCGCGACCGCGCCCTCGGCCCAGTCGGCCAACACCCGGCGCGCGTACGGCAGTAGTGCCGCGCCCGCCGCCGTGAGCGCGACCCCGTGCCGGTCGCGGCGCAGCAACTCGACGCCCAACTGCCGTTCCAGGGCCCGGATCTGCTTGCTCAGCGCGGGCTGGGAGACGTAGAGCAGCTCGGCCGCGCGGGTGAAGTGCAGTTCCTCGGCCACCGTGACGAAGTAGCGCAGGTCCCGCACATGGACGTCCGTGGTCATGCCTATCGGTTATCACCGAAGGTCTTGGACGGGCAACCGCCCCGCGCGGCACGGTGGTTCACGGACAACCCAGTGACGGGGACGGAGAACGACATGAACAAGGTGTGGCTGGTGACCGGCGCGAGCAGCGGGCTCGGCCGGGCGCTCGTGGAGGCGGCCGTGGCCGACGGCGACGTGGTGATCGGCGCGGCGCGCCGGCCCGAGGCGATGGCCGACCTCGTGGCCGCGCACCCCGACCAGGTGGAGGCGCTGCGGCTGGACGTCGCCGACACGGCCGCCGCGGAACCCGCGGTCCGGGACGTGGTCGCGCGGCACGGCCGGATCGACGTCCTGGTCAACAACGCGGGCCGCGGTCATGTCGGCGCCTTCGAGGAGACCACCGACGCCGAACTGCGCGCCCTCTTCGACGTGCACGTGTTCGGCCCTGCGGCGCTGGTCCGTGCGGTCCTGCCGCACATGCGCGCGCGGCGCTCGGGCGCGATCGTGCAGATGAGCAGCCTGGGCGGACAGACGTCCTACCCCGGCTTCTCGGCGTACAGCGGCAGCAAGTTCGCCCTGGAGGGCATGTCCGAGGCGCTCGCGGGCGAGGCCGCGGAGTACGGCATCAAGGTCCTCGTCGTGGAGCCGGGCGCCTTCCGTACGTCGTTGTACGACGGGACGCGGGCCAGCGCCGACAGCCGCGTGTACGCCACGGTGGGCGGCACGCGCGCGATGGTGAAGGCCGGCTTCGACGGCGAGGCAGGCGACCCGGCCAAGGCGGCGGCCCTGATCCTGGCCGCCCTGCGATCGGGCAACACCCCGCTCCACCTCCCCCTCGGCGACGACGGCGTCAGCGCGGTCCTCGACCACCTCGACCAGGTGCGCGAGGAGGTCGAGACCTGGCAGAAGCGCACCAGGGCGACGGGCTTTCGCGACTGAGGGCTCCGCAGAGGGTCGGCTCCCCACCGACGTGCGCCCACTGAGGCTGCCACCCCTGGTCCGCCTCGCTCTGTCGCTTCCGGGGTGAGGCCGGGCGGCGGCGAGGACTTGGTCGGCGGCTGCTGCTGTTTCGTGTCCTGGTCCGTGTCCTCAGCACGGCCTTCGGCCATGGGCGGTGGCTGCCGCGACCAGAGTTCGTCCGCGCGCCCATCTGCTTCTACGGCCACCGGCCACAGGGCGACGTGTGTCGCCCTCAGTCTTCGCCCCCGTGCCCATCTCCACCGGGTGACGCCAACAGCCCCGCGTCCTCGCCTCCATCCCCACCTTCCAGCTTCGAGCAACCCCTCCTCCCCGACCCACCCCCGTTGTCAGTCCCCGGTGTCAAGATGGGCGTAACGGGGACGACGGCGGGTGAGGGGCGGAATGGCGCGGGGCGAGGAGGTGGCGGGGGCGTCGGAGACGGACGCGCCGGTGGGGCGGCGGGCCCGGGGGGTGTTCGCGGAGGGTACGCGGCTGTTCGGGGCCGCGCGTGCCGTGCTCGACGATCACGCCCGCGCGCTGGAGGCCGTGCGGTCCGCGCTGGCGCCGCTGCGGGACGAGCTCGTCGCCGAGGCGCTCGGGTCGATCCCGGTCGCCCGGCTCAAGGACGCCACCGAGGGGCGGCTACGGCTGGCGGCCGTGGAGGCGGCGGGGCTGACCACCGTGCGCGCGGTGCACGACGCGAGCCGTTACGACCTGCGCCAGATTCCAGGTGTCGGGGCGCAGACCGCCGACCAAGTGCTCGCCGCTGCCCGGCAGATCGCCCGGGAGGTCGAGCAGACCGTCGCGGTCCGGGTCGACGTGGATCACCCTGAACCTCGTACCACCGCCCTCGTCGTGGCCCTGCATCGGCTGGTGGAGGCCGGACCCGAGCTGCGCCGGGCCGTGGACACCGCCGCGCGGCTCGACCGCAGGCTGCGCGAGCTGCTGCCCGCCGCCCGGCCGGCGACGAGCCGAGTGCGCCTCGCGCTCGCCGGCCGCCGCCGCAGGGAGGCCGCCCTCGCGGCGACGGCGGAGCTGCGTGAGCTGACCAGCGGGCCCGCCGCCCGAAGCACGGGTCTGCAACTGGCCCAGGCCTCGACCGACCTGCTGCGCGGCCCGGCCGCCGACATCGAGGCCTGGGTCGACTTCGAGCTGCGTTCCGCCGAGTACTACAGCCAGCTCGCCGAGGCCGCCGAGCACCGTACGGACGAGGCCGCGGCCGAGGGCTTCCTGCCGGCGGACGTCGCCGAGCGGGTGCGCGCCCAGCCGCTCGACGACACCCACCGCCGGGTCTCGCTGCGCGGCTACCAGTCCTTCGGCGCCCGGTTCGCCCTCGCCCAGCGCCGGGTCGTCCTCGGCGACGAGATGGGCCTGGGCAAGACCGTCCAGGCCATCGCCGCGCTGGCCCACCTCGCCGCGCGCGGGGAGAGCCACTTCCTGGTGGTCTGCCCGGCCAGCGTGCTGATCAACTGGACCCGCGAGATCGGCTCCCGCAGCACGCTCAGGGCGCTCCCGGTGCACGGCCCCGACCGCCAGGACGCCTACGCCGAGTGGCGCGAGCGCGGCGGCGTCGCCGTCACCACCTTCGACGTGCTGCACACCCTGCCCGCCCCGGCCGGCGCCAAGCCCGCGATGCTCGTCGTCGACGAGGCGCACTACGTGAAGAACCCCGACACCCGCCGAGCCCGCGCGATCGCCGGCTGGACCGCGCACTGCGACCGCGTCCTGTTCCTCACCGGCACCCCCATGGAGAACCGCGTCGAGGAGTTCCGCGCCCTCGTCCGCCACCTGCGCCCGGAACTGGTCCCGCAGATACGCGACAGCGCGGCGGTGGCCGGCCCGTACGCCTTCCGCAAGTCCGTCGCCCCCGCCTACCTGCGCCGCAACCAGCAGGACGTGCTCACCGAACTGCCCGCGCTGCTCCAGGTCGACGAGTGGGAGGCGTTCGGCGCCGCGGACCGGCTGGCCTACCGCGCGGCCGTCGCCGAGGGGAACTTCATGGCGATGCGCAGGGCCGCCTACGCCGACGCGGAGAAGTCCGCGAAGCTCCAGCGGCTGCGCGAACTCGTCGCGGAGGCCGCGGCGAACGACCTCAAGGTGGTCGTGTTCTCGTACTTCCGCGATGTCCTGGAAACGGTCCGACAGGCCCTGCCGGAGCCGCAGTTCGGGCCCGTCTCCGGTTCCGTCCCGGCCGCCCGCCGGCAGCGGATGGTCGACGAGTTCACGGCCGCCGACGGACACGCGGTACTGCTGTCGCAGATCGAGGCCGGCGGCGTCGGGCTCAACCTCCAGGCCGCGTCCGTGGTGATCCTGTGCGAGCCGCAGGTCAAACCCACCCTGGAACACCAGGCCGTGGCCCGCGCCCACCGCATGGGCCAGGTCCGCCCGGTCCAGGTGCACCGCCTGCTCGCGACCGACAGCGTCGACGAACGTCTGCTGCGCATCCTGGAGAACAAGACCCGTCTCTTCGACGCCTACGCCCGCCGCAGCGACACCGCCGAGTCCACCCCGGACGCCATCGACGTCACCGACGGCGGCATCGCGCGCCGGATCGTCGAGGAGGAGCAGCGCAGACTGGCGGGCGAACCGGTCAAGGAGCCGACGGACTGACCTGTGCGGACCAGGGGTGGGCCGGGGCGGGGCCCCATTCCGTCCCCGCCCGACTCCCGCTTACCATGCGCCAGTCGTATGACCATTCGGTACGGCCGTTCAGCACCCCACATCGAGCACGGCCCCCATCAAGCACGGCCCCCATCAAGCACGGCCCAGCTCAGCAGGGCCCGCATCCGCACCCGCACAGCTCACATCCGTACAGCTCACATCCGTACAGCCCACTCCAGGAGCGCTGCACTCTTGTCCATACCCCCGCCCCCAGGGCCCCCGCAGCCCCAAGGGCCGTACCCGCAGAACCCCTACGGCTACCCGTACCCGCAGCAGCCCTGGGGCCAGGGCCACAGCCCGTACGGACCGTACGGGCAGCCCGCCCCGGTCAACGGCGTGGCCATCGCCTCCCTGGTGCTCGGCTTCCTGTGCTGCGTCCCGGGCGTCGGACTCGTGCTGGGGCTGGTCGCGCTCGCGCAGATCCGGCGGAAGGGCGAGCGGGGCAGGGGGATGGCCGTCACCGGGTCCGCGCTGTCGGCCTTCGGCCTCACGCTGTGGGTGCTGGTGCTGGCCGTCGGTGGACTGGACGAGCCGTGGGACGCGTTCAAGGACACCGCCCGTGACAACGGCAGCGCCTACACCCTCACCAAGGGCGAGTGCTTCGACGCGCCCAGCGGGTCCCTCGACGGCTTCACCTACGACGTCGACCGCGTGACCTGCGCGGGCGAGCACGACGGCGAGGTCTTCGCGGCCCTCCGGATTCCCGGGTACGGCGACTCCGCCGTCTACCCCGGGGACGACAAGGTCACCGACATCGCCGACACCCGCTGCTACGCGCTCCGCTACGACTACGCCATGGACCTGTGGGCCGTACCGGACTACGTCGACATCTACTACCTGACCCCGACCCGGGACAGCTGGCGGGTGGGCGACCGCGAGATCACCTGCCTGTTCGGCAACACCGAAGAGACGGGGAGCCTGACCGGGTCGCTGCGTAACGACGCGGCGCGTCTGGACGCCGACCAGCGGGCCTATCTCACGGCCGTCAACCTCGGGAACAGGGCCATGGACACCCAGCCCGTGGACAGCCCCGACGACGACCTCGTGGCCAACCGGAAGTGGGCGGGCCGGATGGCGACCGCGCTCACCCAGGAGGCACGTCAACTGCGCGCCCACCGCTGGCCGGCCGCGGCGGACAAGCCGGTCGGGAAGGTCGCGGCGGAGATCGGGACCATCCAGAAGGAGTGGGCCCGGGCGGCGCAGGCCAAGGACGCGGACGCGTTCTACGTGTCCTACGACCGGATCCTGACGCTCTCCGGCCCCGACCATTCCCTCACCGCCCGCGAAGCTCTGGGCCTGGCCACCACCCCGCCCTCGGACGGGGACACGGACGGCGGCGGGGGCGACGGGGAAGGTGACCCCGGTCTTGAGGTGTGACGGCTCCCATAGCGGGGAGAAAGTGCCTGCGTAAAGGCTTCCCCCGGAACAAGTCATCACATCGGGTGATTCTCTGGCCTTTGCTTGCATGGTCGAACCCACGGTTGCCACGCTGTTGCTGTCTGTACAACCTGATGGGAGCGGCCAGTGACTTTCGGTGAGCAGCCGGCGTACCTGCGCGTCGCGGGTGATCTCCGCAAGAAGATCACGGACGGATCGCTGCCACCGCACACCCGCCTGCCGTCCCAGGCCCGGATCCGCGAGGAGTACGGGGTCTCGGACACGGTCGCGCTGGAGGCCCGCAAGGTGCTGATGGCCGAGGGTCTGGTCGAGGGCCGCTCCGGCTCGGGGACCTATGTGCGTGAGCGGCCCGTGCCGCGCAGCGTCTCCCGCTCCGGCTACCGCCCGGACGGCGGGGCCACACCGTTCCGCCAGGAGCAGGCCGACGACGAGTCGCGCGGCACGTGGGAGTCCCGCAGCGAGCAGGCCGAGGCGAGCGGCGCGGTCGCCGAGCGGCTCGGCCTGCACCCCGGCGACCGCGTGATGTGCACGCGCTACGTGTTCCGGGAGGCCGGCGAGGCGATGATGCTCTCCACCTCCTGGGAGCCCCTCGCGGTCACCGGCCGCACCCCGGTGATGCTCCCCGAGGAGGGCCCGCTGGGCGGCATGGGCGTCGTCGAGCGCATGGCGGCGATCGACGTGATCGTGGACAACGTCACCGAGGAGGTCGGCGCCCGCCCCGGCCTCGCCGAGGAACTGCACGCGCTGGGAGGCGTCCCCGGGCACGTCGTCCTGGTCATCCAGCGCACGTTCTACGCCTCGGGCCGTCCCGTCGAGACCGCGGACGTGGTGGTCCCGGCCGACCGCTACCGGATCGCGTACCACCTGCCGGTGAAGTAGCGCACGCCTTTGCGGAGCCCGCCCCGGCGGGCCCCGGTCCGTACCCCCTCCGTGCGCCCCTGCGACCCCGTCGTCCGCCGGTGGAATCCGGTCGTTCTCGCAGGTCGCTCATGGCTGCCCGAGATGCCCCTGACCGGACGCGTCGGTGGCCGCGGGCGGCGCGTACGGTCTCGCGCGCCCCCTTCACTCTGGCCGGTTGCGTACCTCTTTGTGAAAAGCCGTATTCGCTGCGTGAAGGTTAGGCGTAGGCTCGGGCATATGCGGATTGCGGTTTCCTTAGCGGGCGGGGCACGGCACGAGCCGCGGATGGGCGGCGGAGCTGCTGGGGTGGGACGGAGGGGCGGGGCTTGATGAACGACGGCACGATCACTCTTCCCTGGCTCGTCATACGGCAGGACGACAACGGCAATCGCTACCGCGTCGGCAGGTACGCGACCCGGGCCGAGGCCCAGAAGATCGCGGACAGCCTCGACGACCGCGGCCACAAGCAGCTGTACTGGGTAGAACAGATCGGGCAGAACGGCCAGAGCGCCACGAGCACCGCCAACTGACGCCCGACGCCGGGCCGACCTCCCAGGCGGTCCAGGTCTCCACCTCTCCGGGATTCCGGGACTCCGGCCTCCCGTAGGCTCCCGCGCATGACGGAACGGATCGTGGTGGGGGCCGCCCTGCTCGACGGCGGTCGCCTGCTCGCCGCGCGCCGCAGCGCGCCCCCCGAACTCGCCGGGCGCTGGGAGCTCCCCGGCGGCAAGGTCGAGGAGGGCGAGGCGCCCGAGGCGGCCCTGGTGCGCGAGCTGCGCGAGGAACTCGGCGTGGACGCCGAGCCCGTCGAGCGCGTCCCCGGACAGTGGCCCCTGCGCCCGCCCTACGCCCTCCAGGTGTGGACCGCCCGGCTGCTCCCCGGCTCCGCGGGACCCGAGCCCCTCGAAGACCATGACGAGCTGCGCTGGCTCAGCCCCGGCGAACTCTGGGACGTGGACTGGCTCGACCCCGACGTGCCCGCCGTCCGGGAAGTGGCTGGGCGGCTCCTGGCGGGGTACCTGTCCGAGTAGCGGCGGGGTACGCGTCCTTGCGGTGGGGGAACGGGGCGGGGTGAGCGGCGAGCGCGCGGCCATGCCGGGGCGCCGGACCGGGCGCCCCCTACGCCGTTCGTGCCACAGTGCGCCGCGGCGGACGGTACTGGGCGCTGGATATCGGGTATGTGCCCATTAACCCCATGAAAACGGACATGGGTGGGCTTGTCGGCCTGGGAAGTGATCGGCGTGAGCGACACCGAAGGCGAGGGCGCCGAGTGGAGCTTCCCCGCGGAGCCGGGCGCCGTCCGCAGTGCCCGCGCCGCGGTCCGCCGCCAACTGCACGAGTGGGACCTCGACGCCCTCGGTGACCTCGCCGCGCTGCTGGTCAGCGAGCTGGTGACCAACTCCCTGCGGCACGCCACCGGTCCCATCGGGGTCCGTCTGGTCCGTCCCGGGCGGCTCGGGGACGTGCTGCGCGTGGAGGTCTCCGACCCGCTGCCCGACCCGCCCCGCGAGCGTGTGGCCCGCGCCGAGGACGAGAGCGGCCGGGGTCTGCAGCTGGTCGCCCTCTCCTCGCGCCGCTGGGGTACCCGCCCCGGGGAGGCGGGCAAGACGGTGTGGTTCGAACTGGCGGTGCCCGGGTGAACCGCGCACCGGTCCGGGAGCGTGTCCTTGCCCGGGGCCCGCGCGCGAGCCCTGTACGCACGGGCCGGAACTGTCCAGCGGGGCCCTGTACGTGGGCCTTCGTGCTGTCCAGTGGCTGGTTCAGGCCAGTGGCGGTTGTCGACGAGCGTGATTCGACGACGTGTGGGCTGGTTAGAAGACTGGAAGTGTTGTCACGGTCCGGACCGAAAACCGTCGGGACCGTGCTGTGATCGTGAACACCGTGTTGTGCGGCGCCGTAGTGCTGGATACTGCGGGCAGCCGCCCCCGGTGACCGGTGCCGGACGCGGTGAGCTGGAGGGGACGGTTCGCGTGAGCGAGATACCAGCGAAGGCCACGGGGTCCGAGGACCCGTCGGACGGCGCGAGGACGGAGGCCGCGGGTGATGCCGTGGCCGACGTGAGGCGTGGGGCCACGGGTGGCTCGGCGCTGTCCTCCGCCGGGTCCTTCTCCGGCGCGGGCCGGCACGACATCGGGTTCGGCTCCGACGAGGCGCCGCCCTACGACGCCATGTGGCAGAGCAGCCCGCCCGGCTCGATCTACGACTACATCAAGGTCGCGTCCTTCTCCATTGGACCCGACGGCCTGGTCGACCAGTGGAGCCTGCGCGCCGAGCAGCTCTTCGGGATCCCCGCCGAGCACGCCGTGGGCATGGACCCCATCGAGGCGTTCATCGACTCCGACCTGCGCGAGCAGGGCCAGCGGAAGATGGCCGAGATCCTCGACGGGCGCGAGTGGACCGGAGTGGTCCCCTTCCGGGTGCCGGAGAGCGCCGACGGCGAGGGCGGACGGGAGGGCCTCGCCGAGGTCTACGTCATGCCGACCCGGACCGAGGAGGGGGAGAAGGCCGCCGTCTGCATCGTCGTGGACGTGCGGACCCTGCGCAGCATCGAGACCGACCTCGCCGCCTCGCAGGCCATTTTCGGCCAATCTCCGTTCGGGTTCCTGCTGATCGACCCGGACCTGCGGGTCCGCCGCGCCAACATGCGATTCGCCTCCCTCTTCGGCGGTACGCCGGACGACCACCGCGGCAAGGGCGTGTCCGACTATCTGCCGCGCCCCGAGGCCGAGCGGGTCACCGCGACCCTGCGCCGGGTCCTGGAGACCGGCGACTCCATCACGGACATGCACGTCACCGGCTTTCTGCCGGGTTCGGACGAGCGCCGGCACTGGTCCATCAACCTCTACCGCGTGCACAGCGGCAGCGGCCGCCCCATCGGCATCGCCTGGCTCGGAACCGACATCACCGCCCGTCGAGCCGCCGCCCGGGAAGCGGCCGCCGCGCGGCGCAATCTCGCCCTTCTGAACGAGGCCGGTGCCCGCATCGGGAACTCCCTCGACCTGGAGACCACGGCCCGCGAACTCCTCGACGTGGTCGTCCCCGGCTTCTGCGACCTCGCCACCGTCGACCTCTACCAGGGGCTGCTGGCCGGCGACGAGACCCCGCCGGGCCTCGCCGACGGCAGCGCCGAGCTGCGCCGGGTCGCGTTCGCCAGCGCCGTCTCGGACGCGCCGCTGCCCGGTTCCGGCGACCCCGTCGCGGTCGGCGCCGTGCACCACTTCTCGTTCAACTCGCTGTGCGCGGACGCCCTGCGCACCGCCCGCACGCAGAGCATCCCTCCCGAGGAGGGCGGCCTCGTCCAGTCCACGCTGGCCGTGCCGATGGTCGCCCACGACACCGTCGTAGGACTCGCGCAGTTCGCCCGGACCAAGGGGAGCGAGCCGTTCGGGGACCGGGACCGGGATCTTGCCGTCGAACTGGCCGCGCGGGCCGCGGTCTGTATCGACAACGCGCGGCTGTACCGGCGTGAGCACGAGCGGGCGCTGATACTGCAACGGTCGTTGCTGCCGCCCGGCGACCCGGTCGCCTCCGGCCTGGACATCGCGTGTCGCTATCTGCCCGGCAACTCCTCCGCCGACCGGCCCAGCGAGGTCGGCGGCGACTGGTTCGACGTCATCGAACTGCCCGGTCACCGCACGGCGTTGGTGGTCGGCGACGTCATGGGCCGCGGGCTGCGCGCGGCGGTGGCGATGGGTGAACTCCGCTCCGCCGTCCGCACGCTGGCCCTGCTCGACCTCGAACCGGCGGAAGTCCTCAGCGCGTTGGACGAGATCGCCCGCGGCCTCGGCGCGCCCGGCGGTGTCCAGCAGGCCACGCGCGCCGCGCGCCGCCCCCGCGAGGCCGACCTCTCCGAGGTGTACCTCGCGACCTGTGTCTACGCGGTCTACGACTCCGTCACCCGCCGCTGCACCTTCGCCAACGCGGGCCATCTGCCGCCCGTCCTGGTCGAGCCAGGCGAGGACGCGCTGATGCTCGACGTGCCGCCGGGGATGCCGCTCGGGGTCGGCGGGGAGCCGTTCGAGGAGGTGGAGGTCGAACTGCCCGAGGGCGCGCTGCTCGCGCTCTACACGGATGGACTGGTCGAGTCCCGCGACCACCCTCTCGACGAGGGGCTCCAGGCCTTCGTGGGCGCGCTCACCGACCCCACCCTCCCGCTGGAGGACGTCTGCGACCACGTCCTCAACACCCTCGACAGCCACCACGGCGAGGACGACATCGCCCTCCTCATGGCCCGGGTCCAGGGACTGCCCGCCGATTCGGTCGGCGACTGGACCCTCCCGCGCGAGCCGCGCAGCGTCGGCAAGGCCCGCGAGTACGCCCGCGGCCAGCTCCTGACCTGGGACCTGGAACCCCTGGTCGACACGACGGAACTCCTGGTCAGCGAACTGGTCACCAACGCCCTGCGCTACGGCGAGGGCGACATCAGACTCCGCCTCCTCCTCGACCGCACCCTCGTCTGCGAGGTCTGGGACTCCGGCCTGGTCCAGCCCCGCCGCCGCCGCGCCCGCGACACGGACGAGGGAGGCCGGGGCCTCCAACTGGTCGGCCTGCTCAGCGCGGCCTGGGGTTCGCGCCGGACGCCTCGCGGCAAGACGGTGTGGTTCGAACTGCCCCTGCCGGACGGGGAGACGGGGCTCACGGACCCGGCGGAGGCGTTGCTGAGCCTGTTCTGAGGGACGGGCTTGCCGAGCCTGGTCTGAGAAACAGGAGAGACAGGACAGGCAGGACAGGCACAAGAGGCAGGCCGGCAGGCTCAGGAAAGGTCGTCGTCGGTGTGCCGGGCCCTGGTGCGCGGCCCGCCGAAGCTCGGGGGCGTGCCCCCGTGAAGCAGGACCTCGCCGAGGACCGCGCCCGCGAGCCCGCTCGCGTGCTCGGCCGCGCCCGCGATCGGGTTGCCGTGCGCCCGCACGTCCCGCTCCGCGAGCGCACGGGCGTCGCGGGCCAGGGCATCGGCGGCGAGCGGGTCGGCAGGCTCCGCGCGAAGCAGCCGTACCGCCTCCGCGAGGCGGGTCCGCGCGGTGACGCCGACGACACCCCGGTGCGTCGCGACGAAACCGTCCGCACCCCGCACGCTCGACCCCGCCACGAGAGACGCGGCCACCGCCAGCACCCCGGCCCGGCCGCCGGCGACCGGCAACACCGCCCGCACGACCTTGCGCAGGGCATCGAGAGGGTCGTACGGCCCACCCGTCAGCTCTTCCCGTACGGCGGCCAGGACGAGGTCGGCCCGGGCGTGGCGGGCGTGCAGTTCGGCGGGCGGCACCTGCGCTGCCGGACTGCCCTCACCCCCCGCTGCTCGCGCGGCCGACAGTTCCGCCTCCGCGCCCGTCAGGGCCGGCGGAAGCAGAGCTTCAGCCCGCGCCAGGTCCGTGGCCAGCTCGTCGACGGCGGTGAGGAACTCGGCCGCCTGGGTCACGGCGCCCTCGGCCTCCCGCAGGTGGCGGATCGCGCGCCGGTTCTCGCCCCGGTCGGCCGACTGGCGCGACTCGTTGAGGCGGGAGGTGGTGAAGACGAGGCGGTCCTTGGCGTGTTCGACATAGCCGGTGACGGAGTCGACCGCCGCCGGGCCGTATCGGTCGCCCAACTCGGTCAGCGTCGTCTCCGTGGCACCGGTGCGGCCGGCCAGTTCGCGGAAACGGGTCTCGGCGATCGCCAGGGCCTCGCCCACACCCAGGTCCAGTCCGCGCAGCCGGTCGAAGGCCGGGGCCTCGGCGTCCAGCACCCGGCCCGCCTCCTGGCACCGCCCGACCATGCCCGCGAGCGCGTGGCGCCGGGCCGTCGCGTCCTCCGGTACGCCGTCGTCGTACTGCTGCCGCATCCGGAACGCGGCCGAGAGTTCCGCCTCGGCGTCCCGCAGCACCTTCGTGAAGGGTTCGGCCGCGGCCTCTGCGAACCGTGCCCTCGCGAACCCGAGTTCCTCCCGGCTGGTGCGCACCCAGTCGTCGGCCTCGATGAGCAACGCCCTTGCCCGGTCGTCGAGTTCGGGGAGCGGGGGTGCGGTGGGGGAGGGCTGGACGGGGTGGGCGGATATGCGCGCGGGGGTGGTCCGGTTCCGCGCGCGGCGGGTGCGGCGGACGTACGCGTACCCGGCGAGCACGACCGCGGCTCCCACGGCGACGAGCGGCAGTACGAGGTCGATGGTGGACTTCTCGTCCTCCTCCTGCGCCGCGTCGACCTTGGCCACGGTCGCGGTCGCCGTGCCCGGGGTCGTGCGGGCCGCCGGAACCGGGACGGCGGCGTTGATCGTCATCCCCGGCAGCACCAGCCACACCACCCCGGCGACACCGCCCACCAGGGTGTGCACCACCCGCACGGATATGTGGGCCCGACCGGCCCGCCTCGGCCGGCCCCGAATCAAGGATGACGTCACATTTCGGAGCGTATGAGCAGGAATGCGGGCGCGCGACCGGGGTGGGGCAGGGGTGGGGGCCGGGGAGGCGGAGGGCGAAGGCGATGACGGAGGGGGATGGCGTGCCGGAGCGGCAGGAGGAACAGAAGGAGGAGTCGGTCGAGGACTCCGGCGCAGAGGAGGCCGAGGGGGTCGCCGCTCCCGAAAGGCCGGAAAGTCCGCGCGGACCATGGCGCCGCCGTCTCGGACTCACCGCCCTCGCCCTGTTCCTGGCCCTCCTCCTGCCCGTGCTGGCCGCCGAAACCGCCCTCCGCGTCAACTACGCGGGCGACCCGGCAAACGGTACGTACACCCGGAACCGGGACGCGATCTGGCTCGGCCACGCCTGGGTCGACGGCCGGAAGACGGACGCGGACCTGGCCGCCCTCGCCCGCCGTCTCGAAGGCACCGGTATCCGCGACCTGTACGTCCATTCAGGACCCCTGGAGCACGACGGCACCCTTCCGGAGTCGGACTACCCCAAGGCCGCCTGGCTGATCGAGTCGGTCCACCGCGAACTGCCCGGCGTCCGCGTCCAGGCCTGGTTGGGCGACGTCCTCGCCACCGAGGGCCCGGACGGCCTGCACCTGGAACGCGCGGCGACCCGCACCGCGATCGTCGCCTCGACCCGCCAGATCCTCGCCGCCGGCTTCGAGGGCGCCCACTTCGACCTCGAACCCCTCCACTCCGGCGACGGCGACTACCTCGACCTCCTCGACAAACTGCGCGCGGTCACCGAGTCCCACCACGCCCTTCTCTCCGTCGCCGCCCACCAGATCGACCCGCTCCCCTCCCTCCACTCCGTCTGGGGCGTCTTCACCGAGCACCCCAAGTGGTGGTCGCAGGCGTTCTTCGGCCAGGTGGCGCGTCGCGTCGACCAGATCGCCGTCATGTCGTACGACACGGCACAACCTCTGGAGAGCCTGTACGGCGGCTACGTCGCCCAGCAGACCTCACTCGCCCTGGAGGTCACCCCGGAATCCACCGACCTCCTCATGGGCCTGCCCTTCTACTACGAGAGCAACTTCGACCACTGGGGCCACGCCGAGACCGTCCCGGCCGCCGTCCGGGGCGTCCGCCTCGGCCTGACCCGCACGGACGCGGACCGCGCCCGCTTCGGCGTCGCCCTGTACGTCGACTTCGCCGCCACGGAGAATGACTGGACGGCCTACCGGAAGGACTGGGTACACACATCGTGAGCCGGCCGCAGCACCCGACCCCACAGCCCGCGCGGCAACCCCGCACGCACCTGACCCGCACCCACCTCGCTCCCCTCACCCGCGCCGCCCTCGGACCCCACCGCGCCCTCGCCGCCGTCACCCGCCTGCGCGGCGGCTCCAAGAAGGGCGTCTACCGGCTCACCCTCGACGACGACTCCACCGCCGTCGCCTACGTCTGGTCGCCCGACGAGGACTACTGGGACGCGGCTCCGCCCGACCCGCGCGACCCCTTCTCCCACGCCACCGGCCTCGGCCTGTTCACCACGGCGCACGACCGCCTCGCGACAGCCGGCGTCCGCACCCCCGCCCTCCTGCACGCCGACGCCACGCACACCCACCTCCCGGCCGACGCGGCGATCGTCGAGGACGTGCGGGGCGGCAGCCTGGAGGAGGCCTTGCGGCGCGAACCCCAGGCGGCGGCCGGGACGTTGGAGCGGTTCGCCGACCTGCTCGCCACGCTCCACGCCCAGCAGGGACCCACCTTCGGCAAGGTCGCCCTGGTCGACAACGGCGGTGTGCCGACGGGGAGTTCGTGCGAAGAACTGGTCGCCGGGCGCGCCCTGAGCGACATCGCGGAGATCGCCGCACGTGAGCCACGGGCGGCGGCCGTCCGTGCCGAACTGGCGGACGCCGTACGGGATCTGACCGCCGCCGTCCGTCCCCGCGACCGGTACACCCTCATCCACGGCGAACTCGGCCCGGACCACGTCCTGGTGACCGCCGACGGGCATCCGGCCCTGATCGACATCGAGGGCCTGATGTACTTCGACGTGGAGTGGGAGCACGTCTTCCTGCGGCTCCGCTTCGGCCCGCACTACGACGTGCTGCGCACCCCCGACCGCATCCCCGACCTGGACGAGGACCGGCTCCGGCTCTACCGCCTCGCCATGCATCTCTCCCTGGTCGCGGGTCCTCTCCGCCTGCTCGACGGAGACTTCCCGGACCCGGAGTTCATGCGGGGCATCGCCGAGTACAACCTCGGGCAGGCGCTCAGCCTTCTGCCGACCGCCTCCTGATCTTCGAACCCAGCCACACCAGCGGGTCGTACTTGCGGTCGACCGCCCTTTCCTTCAAGGGGATCAGCGCGTTGTCCGTGATGTGGATGCCCTCGGGGCACACCTCGCTGCAGCACTTGGTGATGTTGCAGTAGCCGAGGCCGTGTTCCTCCTGGGCCGTGGCCTTGCGGTCCAGGCCCGTGGACTCGGCCGCGTCCAGGGGGTGCATGTCCAGTTCCGCCACCCGCATCAGGAAACGCGGGCCGGCGAAGGCCGTCTTGTTCTCCTCGTGGTCGCGGACGACGTGGCAGGTGTCCTGGCACAGGAAGCACTCGATGCACTTGCGGAACTCCTGCGAGCGGTCCACGTCCTCCTGGAACATGCGGTACTCGCCGGGACCGAGCTCGGCGGGCGGTACGAAGGACGGAACCTCCCTGGCCTTCTGGTAGTTGAAGCCGACGTCTGTGACCAGGTCACGGATGACCGGGAAGGCGCGCAGGGGCGTCACCGTGATCGTCTCGTCCCGCGTGAAGACCGACATGCGCGTCATGCACATCAGCCGCGGACGGCCGTTGATCTCCGCGGAGCACGAACCGCACTTGCCCGCCTTGCAGTTCCAGCGCACGGCGAGGTCCGGGGTCTGCGTGGCCTGGAGCCGGTGGATGATGTCGAGCACCACCTCGCCGTCGTTGACCTCGATCTTGAAGTCCTCCAGGCCCCCGCCCTTGACGTCGCCCCGCCACACCTTGAAGGCGGCCTCATAGCTGCTCACTCGTAGAGCTCCTCTTCGGCGAGGTACTTGACCAGCTCCTCTTTCTCGAAGAGGGCGAGCAGGTCGGCGCGGATGGGTTCGGTGGTCTCGCGGGTGAGGGTGATCTGGCCGCTGACGGGGTCCGTCTCGACCAGGCCGCCCGTGGGGTCGGTGAGGGCGCACAGGAGGTTGATGTTGCGCCACTTGCGGTCCATCGCCGGGTGGTCCTCGCGGGTGTGGCCGCCGCGCGACTCCGTGCGCTCCAGCGCGGCCCGGGCCACGCACTCGCTGACCAGCAGCATGTTGCGCAGGTCCAGGGAGAGGTGCCAGCCGGGGTTGAACTGCCGGTGCCCCTCGACGCCGGCCCGACGGGCCCGTACCCGAAGATCCGCCAGTTTCTCCAGTGCCTGCTCCATCTCGCCCTCGCGGCGGATGATGCCGACGAGGTCGTTCATGGCCTGCTGGAGCTCCTGGTGGAGGGTGTAGGGGTTCTCGGGCGGGCGGCCGTCGTCCTCGCCCGGGGCGGGGCCCTCCGCGGAGAAGGGGCGCAGGGCCTCCGCCGCCGCCGTGTCGATCTGGTCCTCGGCCACCGGTGGGCGCGCGTCGGTGAGGCCCGCCGCGTACTCGGCCGCGTGCCAGCCCGCGCGGCGGCCGAACACCAGCAGGTCGGAGAGGGAGTTGCCGCCCAGGCGGTTGGAACCGTGCATGCCGCCGGCCACCTCGCCGGCCGCGAACAGCCCCGGTACCCCGCGTGCGGCGGCCGTGTCGGAGTCGACCGCGATGCCGCCCATCACGTAGTGACAGGTGGGCCCGACCTCCATCGCCTCCGCCGTGATGTCGACGTCCGCCAGCTCCTTGAACTGGTGGTACATGGACGGCAGTCGGCGCCGGATGGTCTCGGCCGGCATACGGGTGGAGACATCCAGGAAGACACCGCCGTGCGGGGAGCCGCGGCCCGCCTTCACCTCGGAGTTGATGGCCCGGGCGACCTCGTCACGCGGGAGCAGTTCCGGTGGGCGGCGGTTGTGGTCCGGGTCCTCGTACCAGCGGTCGCCCTCCTCCTCCGACTGCGCGTACTTCTCCTTGAAGACGTCGGGGATGTAGTCGAACATGAAGCGTTTTCCGTCGGAGTTGCGCAGCACCCCGCCGTCACCGCGGACCGACTCGGTGACCAGGATGCCCTTGACGGACGGCGGCCAGACCATGCCCGTGGGGTGGAACTGCACGAACTCCATGTTGAGCAGGGGCGCTCCGGCCAGCAGCGCCAGCGCGTGGCCGTCACCCGTGTACTCCCACGAGTTCGACGTCACCTTGAACGACTTGCCGATGCCGCCGGTCGCGATCACCACGGAGGGTGTTTCGATGACGAAGAAGCGGCCCGACTCGCGCTCGTAGCCGAAGACTCCGGAGACACGGCCCCCGTCCTTCAACACCCGTGTGATCGTGCACTCCTGAAAAACCTTCAGGCGGGACTCGTAGTCGCCGGTCTCGCGGAAGTCCTCCTGCTGCAGGGACACGATCTTCTGCTGGAGGGTGCGGATCAGCTCCAGGCCGGTGCGGTCGCCGACGTGCGCGAGGCGCGGGTATTCGTGGCCGCCGAAGTTGCGCTGCGAGATGCGGCCGTCCTTCGTGCGGTCGAAGAGCGCACCCCAGGTCTCCAACTCCCATACACGGTCCGGGGCTTCGCTCGCGTGCAGCTCCGCCATGCGCCACTGGTTGAGGAACTTGCCGCCGCGCATGGTGTCGCGGAAGTGGACCTCCCAGTTGTCACCGGAGTTGACGTTGCCCATCGCCGCCGCGATGCCGCCCTCGGCCATCACCGTGTGCGCCTTGCCGAACAGCGACTTGCAGATCACGGCCGTACGGGCGCCGCGCTCGCGCGCCTCGATGGCGGCCCGCAGGCCCGCGCCACCGGCGCCGACCACGACGACGTCCCACTCCTGTCGGTCGACCACGGACATCAGAAGAACCTCGGATCGTCGAAAGCGCCGGAGGCGACCAGGTACACGTAGAAGTCCGCCAGCGCCACGCTGATCAACGACGCCCAGGCGAGCTGCATATGACGGTTGTTCAGCTTCCCCACGAACTTCCACGCCTTGTAGCGCACGGGATGCTTGGAGAAGTGCTTGAGCTTGCCGCCGACGATGTGCCGGCAGGAGTGGCAGGACAGGGTGTACGCCCAGATCAGCACGATGTTGGCCAGGAAGACGAGGGTGCCAAGGCCCATGTGGCCCCAGTGGTAGTGCTCGTCCCGGAAGGTCAGCACGGTGTCGTAGGTGAGCGTGCCCGCGACCAGCAGCGCCGCGTAGAAGAAGTACCGGTGGACGTTCTGCAGGATCAGCGGGAAGCGGGTCTCGCCGGTGTACTTCTTGTGCGGCTCGGCCACCGCGCAGGCCGGCGGGGACGCCCAGAAGCCCCGGTAGTAGGCCTTGCGGTAGTAGTAGCAGGTCAGCCTGAAGCCCAGCGGGAAGATCAGGATGATGATCGCGGGGGAGATGCCCCACCAGCTGCCGAAGAGGTCCGCGTTGGGGCCGCCGTGCATGGTCGCGCAGCGGTCGGCCAGACAGGGCGAGTAGAACGGCGAGACGTAGGGCGCCGAGTAGTAGTTCGTGTCGGCGAAGGCCCGCCACGTCGAGTACACGATGAACGCCAGCAGTCCCGCGGCGGTGACGGCGGGGGCCAGCCACCACCGGTCGGTGCGCAGGTGGTTCGCGTCGATGGCGGCGCGCGTACCGGTGCGTACGCCGCCGCTGTTCGGATGGGGTTCCGTACCAGTGGCCAACTCATGACTCCGGTCGGGTTCAGGGGGCTCGGCGGTCGCGGGCGCCGAGTCCCTCGTCGTCCGAGTCCGTCCACAGGCTGTTGTCGTACGGGGCGTCGGACATGGGGAGGAGATCGGGGCGTTTGGGGGCGGTCGGCGCGGAGGCCGCGTCGCGCAGCAGCGCGACGCTCTCGCGCAGGTGGTTGGCGTCGGCGCGGACGCGCCGCATCTCCAGGCCGGCTGTGCCGAGCTGTTTCTCCAGTCGGCCCACCGACCGGAACAGCTCGTCGAGACTGCGCTGGACATGCGTCAGTTCGTCGTGCACGGACATGACGTTTCCTCACTTCCGCGGGCGGCTGTGCCCTGGACGTAAACGTTCATGCGCCTGCGAGTGTTGCGCGTCACACCTCTCGGTGGGAAGCGGTGTGCACGTATTGGGTTCGGTGCGTTGTCTTGTGCGGGGTGGGTGGGGGCGCGCGTTCTGGGGGCTGCGCCCCCAGACCCCCGTCGGCCCAGGGGCCTCGTCCTCAAGCGCCGGACGGGCTGGGAGTTGGTCGGACCGGCGGGTCACAGGGCCGTCGGAACAGAGCCGTTGCGCCGCATGGGTGGGCTTCAAGGCTCGTCCCGCCGTGTCGGCGGCCCCTGCTGAACCCTTTCCTCTTCAGTGGCGGCATAGATCTGATCAGCTCCATATACCGCCAAATGTGATCGTTTGCGGCGGCCCACTCCCGGAGGTAGACGAGATGGCCCACGACGGCGTCGGACTGCGCGCGGTCATGCGCTCGGTCGCCTTCCTGACCGCGGGTGTGCTCGCGGTGCCGGCGGTTGCCGGGTGCAGTTCCGAGGACTCGGCGGGCAGGCCGCTCGCCGGGCAGGAGATCGCGCCGGCGGGCCGCGAGCTGGTCGCCGACGGCGGCACGCTGCGGTGGGCCGTGGACGACGTGCCGGAGACGCTGAACACGTTCCAGTCGGACGCCGACCAGGTCACCGGGCGGATCGCCCAGGCGACGCTGCCGGCCATGTACCGGCTGGACGCGGACGGGCGTCCGCAGGCGGACGGCGACTTCCTGGAGTCCGCCAAGGTCATCGAGACCGAGCCCAAGCAGGTCGTGCTGTACAAGCTGAACCAGCAGGCGGTGTGGAGCGACGGCCGGGAGATCGGGGCCGCCGACTTCGCCGCGCAGTGGCGGGCCCTGTCCGGCAAGGACAGCGCCTACTGGACCGCCCGCAACGCCGGGTACGAGCGCATCGAGAAGATCGAGCGCGGGGCCAACGACCTGGAGGTCAGGGTCACCTTCGGGCGGGCGTACGCCGACTGGAAGTCGCTGTTCTCGCCGCTGTACCCCAAGGGCGTCACGGGCACTCCGGACGCGTTCAACGACGGCGCGCGCAGGAAGCTGAAGGTCAGCGCCGGGCCCTTCGTCGTCAAGAAGGTCGACCACAAGGACGACCAGGTCACCCTGGCCCGCAATCCGCGCTGGTGGGGCCACCCCGCCAAGCTCTCCGAGATCGTCCTGAAGGCCGTACCGCGCGACGAGCGGGCCGCCGCGCTGGCCGACGGGAAGATCGACCTGGCCGAGATCGACCCCTCGGCGGCCGACCGGATCAACCTGGCTGGGCGGACCGGGGGCACGAACACGCCGCTGCGGGGGGCCTCGCCGATGGCGGAGCCCGGCTCGGGGCGCGCGGCCGCGAAGTCCTTGAAACAGCTGAAGAAGCAGGGCAGGAAGGGCGCCAAGTACAGGAAGCAGCAGGAGGCGCTGCGCGCCTTCGAGGTGCGCAAGTCGCTGGAGCCCGCCTTCACCCAGCTCGCCCTCAACGGTTCGGAGGGGCCGCTCGCCGACGAGCGGGTGCGCCGGGCCGTGGCCCGCGCCCTGGACCGGAAGGCGCTCGCCAAGGCCGTGCTCGGGCCGCTGGGGCTGCCCGCGGTTCCGGTCGGCAGCCATCTCGCGCTGTCCGGGCAGGCCGCCTACGCCGACAACAGCGGCGCGCTCGGTGGCCAGGACACGGGTGAGGCGCAGGCGCTGCTCGCGGACGCCGGGTGGGTGTCCGGCGGGCCTTTGAAGGAAGAGAAGAAGAAGGGGGACAAGGGCGCCGGACCCGAGGGCGAGAAGGCCGACGAGGAGTCCGCGGGCGGCGACGAGGGGACGTACATCGTCGGCGAGGACGACAAGGCGCCCCAGGAGCCCGAGTGGGAGCGCAGGGCCGACCCCAAGGACCATCAGGGCGCGCACGAGAAGAAGAGCGGTGGCGACAAGGGCGGCACGCACCTCGCCGACGGCAAGCAGTACGCCGAGAAGCAGGTGAAGCAGGGCGGCGCACCCGGGGCGTACGCCCCCAAGGGCACGCCCGCGCCGGGTGCCGCGGCGGCGCCACTGGCCAAGAACGGCAAGCCGCTCGTGCTCCGCTTCGTGCTCCCGTCGGGGGCCGGCTCCGCGACGCTGCGCACGGTCGCGGACCGGATCCGCGGGATGCTGGACCGGGTCGGCATCCGGACCGAGATCACCAAGGTCTCCGACGACAGCTACTTCAAGGACCACATCGCGTCCGGGCAGTACGACCTCGCGCTGTACTCCTGGCCCGCCTCCGCCTTCCCCGCCACCGACGCCCGGCCCGTCTACGCCAAGCCGGTGCCGGCCGCCGACGGATCCCTCAACGTCGAGCAGAACTACACCCGGGTCGGCACCGACCAGGTCGACCAGCTCTTCGACCAGGCCGTCGGCACGCTGGACGGCGACGAGAGCGCGGGCCTGCTGCGCAAGGCCGACTCCCGCATCTGGGCCGCCGCCGGCTCGATCCCGCTCTACCAGCGCCCCCAGCTCACGGCGAGCAGGAAGGACCTGGTCAACGCCGGCGCCTTCGGCTTCCAGACCCCGGTCTACGAGGACATGGGCTTCTTGAAGAAGGGCACGAAGCGCCCCTCGGCGAGCCCGGACAAGGACTAGCGCCCAGCCGGGACCAGGGCCCGGACAAGGGCCGGCGCCTGTACGCGGCCGGTGAATGTGACCAAGGCCGCCGCCCCGCACCCCAGCGGGGCGGCGGCCTTCGCACGGGGAGCCGGCACTCGTGGGGCCGGTCACATTCGCGGCTTCGGCAGGGTGCCCGAGGAGACCGTCGAAGCGGGGCCCGGTCCGCTTCGCGCCCTGACGAGAGCCCCGCGGCCGGCTGCCCGCGCCCGGTGGGGCGAAGGGCACGCGGCAGGGCTGCCGAGCCCGCGGAGCGCTCCGCGGAGGCCGCCCCTGGCCGGGGCCCGTAGGATGGGGTGAGGCCGTGGCGTGTCCAGCCCGGCAGGGTCCGCGTAACACAGATGTACGCGTAGGCCTTCCTCACACTCCGGGAGAACGCCACACCATGGCCACGCGCCACGACATCCGCAACGTCGCCATCGTCGCCCACGTCGACCATGGCAAGACCACCCTGGTCGATGCCATGCTCAAGCAGGCCGGTGCCTTCGCCGCGCATGCCGCCGAGTCGCTCGACGACCGCATGATGGACTCGAACGACCTGGAGCGTGAGAAGGGCATCACGATCCTGGCCAAGAACACGGCCGTCAAGTACCACCCGAAGGATGGCAGCGATGTCATCACCATCAACATCATCGACACCCCGGGCCACGCCGACTTCGGCGGCGAGGTCGAGCGCGGTCTGTCGATGGTGGACGCGGTGGTGCTGCTCGTCGACGCCTCCGAGGGCCCGCTGCCCCAGACCCGCTTCGTGCTGCGCAAGGCGCTCCAGCAGCGGCTGCCGGTCATCCTGTGCATCAACAAGACCGACCGCCCCGACTCCCGGATCGACGAGGTCGTCAACGAGACCTACGACCTCTTCCTGGACCTGGACGCGGACGAGGAGCAGATCGAGTTCCCCATCGTCTACGCGTGTGCGCGCGACGGTGTGGCCTCGCTGACCAAGCCCGAGGACGGCACCGTCCCGCAGGACAGCGACAGCCTGGAGCCCTTCTTCTCCACGATCCTGTCGCACGTCCCGGCCCCCCAGTACGACGAGGCCGCCCCGCTCCAGGCGCACGTCACCAACCTGGACGCCGACAACTTCCTCGGCCGTATCGCGCTGCTGCGCGTCGAGCAGGGCGAGCTGCGCAAGGGCCAGACCGTCACGTGGATCAAGCGCGACGGCACGATGTCCAACGTGCGCATCACCGAGCTGCTGATGACCGAGGCGCTCACCCGCAAGCCGGCCGAGATGGCGGGCCCCGGTGACATCTGCGCGGTGGCCGGTATCCCGGACATCATGATCGGCGAGACGCTCGCCGACCCCGAGAACCCGATCCCGCTGCCGCTGATCACGGTCGACGAGCCGGCGATCTCGATGACCATCGGCACCAATACCTCGCCGCTGGTCGGCCGCGGCGGCACCGGCAAGGGCGCCTCCGCGAAGGCCGCGGTCAAGGACCGCAAGGTCACCGCCCGTCAGGTCAAGGACCGCCTGGACCGCGAGCTGATCGGCAACGTCTCGCTCCGCGTGTTCGACACCGAGCGCCCCGACGCCTGGGAGGTCCAGGGCCGCGGTGAGCTGGCGCTGGCCATCCTGGTGGAGCAGATGCGCCGCGAGGGCTACGAACTGACCGTCGGCAAGCCCCAGGTCGTCACCAAGGACGTCGAGGGCAAGGTCTACGAGCCCGTCGAGCGCATGACGATCGACGTGCCCGAGGAGCACATGGGCGCGGTCACGCAGCTCATGGGCGTCCGCAAGGGCCGGATGGACAACATGTCCAACCACGGCTCGGGCTGGGTCCGCATGGAGTTCGTGGTCCCCTCCCGCGGTCTCATCGGCTTCCGGACCGAGTTCCTGACCGGTACGCGCGGCACGGGCATCGCGCACTCGATCCACGAGGGTCACGAGCCGTGGTTCGGCACGCTGACCACCCGTAACAACGGCTCGCTGGTCGCCGACCGCGCCGGTGCCGTCACCGCGTTCGCGATGACGAACCTGCAGGAGCGCGGTGTGCTGTTCACCGACCCCGGCACCGAGGTGTACGAGGGCATGATCGTCGGCGAGAACTCGCGCTCCGACGACATGGACGTGAACATCACCAAGGAGAAGAAGCTCACCAACATGCGGTCGTCCTCGGCCGACTCGTTCGAGGCGATCGTCCCGCCGCGCAAGCTCTCGCTGGAGCAGTCGCTGGAGTTCTGCCGCGACGACGAGTGCGTCGAGGTGACCCCGGAGTCCGTTCGCATTCGCAAGGTGGTGCTGGACGGCCGCGAGCGCGCCCGCTCCGCGAGCCGGGCCAAGCACAGCTGACGAAGGTCGACTATCGGCCAAACAGAGCCCGGGCGTCCCCATCTTGGGGGCGCCCGGGCTTTTTGCAACCGATTTTTCGGCGACCGGTGTCCGTATTACGGAGATCCCCGCCCGATACCCATGTAACACGTCCGTTTCGTGGCCTTCTCCGGCCGAACAGTTTGTCCAGATTTTGGAAGATGTACGCGTCAGCTGTGACCGAATTGAGATTTGAAGACAGTGGTCGGTGCATGGCTCATGGCAGATAGTTAGCCGCGTAGCGCTCGGGTCAATGGGTCTCGTGCTGTGGGGACAGCACCGACTCGCGAGCACCATGGGGGTGTCTGCCCCTCCGTCAGGGGTGTCGGAGGACAGACGTGTGCCCCCTCCCGTTCGGTGAATACGTGGAGTCATGAGGAGGAGCCCCATGCGCGGTGTCACGAACACCTGGTGGGCCACGCCGTCCGTCGTCGCCAATTGCCCTCGCGCATACGGCGGTTCAGTCTGAGGATGCCTGCGGCCGTTTAACGCGGGCCGACGCCTACGCGCGTCCGGCTGCGGGTTTCCCGGCCTCCTCGGGGTTCCCCCCACGCTTCTTCATGATCCGTTCCGCGATCGCGCACACCCTGCGACGGTCGCCGGCTCGGCACACCCACACCTGTGAAATGGGCCAACTGTGACAAGTCCTCTCGACGTTGAAGGCGGCGGCGGTACGTCGGTCGTCGTCGACGGCGCCCCACAGCCTCCGGCGCAGCCCGAGGCCGAGAAGCTCGAAGGGCGCTCGCCCGGCCAGCTGATGTGGATCCGCTTCAAGCGCGACCGCACCGGCGTCATCTCGGCCTGTGTCGTGCTGTTCTTCTTCGTGATCGCGCTCGCCGCGCCCCTGATCTCGAAGGTGTACGGAAAGAACCCGTACACCGTCTACGCGGACGAACGCCCCGAGCTGTTCGACAGCGCGGGCGTGCCGGTGCAGCCCAACGGCGGTATCAGCAGCGAGTTCTGGTTCGGTCTGGAACCGGGCAACGGCTACGACGTGTTCACCAAGCTGATCTATGGCATCCGCACCTCGCTGATGATCTCGATCACCGTCACCCTCGCCGTGATCGTCACCGGCATCCTGCTCGGCGTGACCGCGGGCTATGTCGGCGGCCGGACCGACTACGCGATCGGCCGCGTGATCGACTTCCTGCTCGCCTTCCCCTCCCAGCTGTTCTTCATCGCCAGCATGCCCGTCGTGGTCTCGCTGTTCGTGAGTCCGACGGACGAGACCCCGACCTATGTCCGGGTGGTCGCGCTGATCGTGGTCCAGTGGGTGCTCGGCTGGATGAGCCTCGCGCGCATCCTGCGCGGCACCACACTCGCCCTGCGCGAACGGGAGTTCATCGAAGCGGCGAAGGTCAGCGGGGCCGCCCCGTGGCGGATCATCCGCAGGGAGATCCTGCCCAACGTGGTGACGCCGCTGCTGGTGCAGTCCACCTACATGCTGCCGAACTTCGTGACGATCGAGGCCGGTCTGTCGTTCCTCGGTGTCGGGATCGTCGAACCGACGCCCGACTGGGGCCAGATGTTCTCCAAGGCGTCGACCGAGCTCGTGCTCCAGAACGACATCACCTACATGTTCTTCCCCGGCGTCTCGATGATCATCTTCGTCGTCGCGTTCAACCTGCTCGGGGACTCTGTCCGGGATGCCTTCGACCCCAAGTCGTCGCGTTGACCGGCAGTTTGTGGGCGTCCTCGCCCGGATACCGCACGGCAATTCCTGATTGCACTGGTGACACACAGATGGGTGGAAACTTCAGTGATGAGTAGGGGCGGACGCCACGCATACGCCGCTTTGTCAGTGTTCGCGGCCGGGGCACTCGTGCTCACCGGTTGCAGCAAGGGCGGCAGCGACGCGAGCGACAACGACAAGAAGGACAAGGAGAACGCCGCGAGGCAGCAGTCGTCGATCAAGTTCGGCGACGCGGCGGACTCCACCGGACCCGCGGCCGCGGTCGCGGGCGCCAAGAGCGGCGGCACGATGGAGGTGCTGCAGCGCGACAGCTTCGCCCACCTCGACCCCGGGCAGATCTACGTCTCCGACGAGATGGCGCTCTCGCAGCTCATCCACAGAGGCCTGACCGGCTACAAGGCGACCGGCACCGACGGCAAGGGCCACGAGGTCGTCGGCGACCTCGCCACCGACTCCGGTACCACCACGGACGGCGGCAAGACCTGGAAGTACACGCTGAAGGACGGACTCAAGTTCGCCAACGGCACGCCGATCACCTCCACCGACGTCCGGCAGACCTTCGAGCGGCTGTTCGCGCCCTTCATCAACCAGGGCCCGAGCTACATCCAGCAGTGGCTGGCCGACTCCTCCGGCGCCGACTACCGCAAGCTGCTGCCGGACGGCCCCTACAAGGGCAAGCACCTGCCCGCCAGCGTGCTGGAGACGCCGGACGAGAAGACCGTCGTCTTCAAGTTCAAGTCGCCGCACCCGGACCTGCCGTACGCGCTCGCCATGGCGGGCTACTCCATCGTGTCGGCCAAGGGCGACACCAAGGAGAAGTACGACAAGAACCCGGTGACGACCGGTCCTTACAAGATCCAGTCGTTCAAGTCCGGCAAGTCGATGGTGCTCGTCAAGAACGCCAACTGGGACCCGAAGACGGACCCGATCCGCAACCAGTACGTGAACCAGTGGGACTTCACGTTCAACCAGCAGTTCGAGCAGTCCACCAAGGCCCTGCTGGCCGACAGCGGCGCCGACCAGACCGGCATAAGCCTCAGCAACCAGGTCGACGCGGGCAACCTGTCCAGCGTGCTCAAGGACCCGAAGCTGAAGTCCCGCACGATCTCCGGCTACCAGCCCTACGTGGGCCAGATGAACATCAACATGAGCAAGCCGGAGCTCAAGGACATCAAGGTCCGTCAGGCCATCGCGTACGCGCTGCCGATCACGCCGTTCATCCGCGCCTTCGGCGGCACCGACGCCATGGAGGTCGCCGGCGGCTTCCTGAGCCCGACCGTCAGCGGCTACGACGCGAAGTTCGACCCGTTCGGCAAGAAGAAGAAGCCCGCGGGTGACCCGGTCAAGGCCAAGAAGCTGCTCGAAGAGGCCGGCAAGCTCAACATGAAGCTGACCTTCGGCTACACCAACACCCCCGAGGGCCAGCAGTACTCCACCGCCATGGCGGCGGGCCTGAAGAAGGCCGGCTTCGACGTCCAGCGCCAGGAGATCCCGGCCGAGACCTACTACGACCAGGTCAGCAAGCTGGACAACCAGTTCGACATCTTCCACACCGCGTGGGGTGCCGACTGGCCGTCCGCCTCGACCGTCATCCCGCCGCTGTACGACGGCCGGGGGATCGCCGAGGGCGCGCAGAACTACTCGCAGGTCAACAACGCTCACGTGAACAGTGAGATCGACCGGATCAACAAGATCACCGACCCGGTCAAGGCCTCGACCGCGTGGGAGCAGGTCGACCAGTACCTGCTCACCAAGGTCGTCAACGCGGTCCCGACCGCGTACTACAAGCAGACCCAGATCGCCGGTTCCAAGGTCGGCGGCTTCGTCTACGACGACGTGATCGGCGGCGTCGACCCCCGCCGTCTCTTCATCAAGTAACCACCGTCGGACCGGTACCCGGTGCGCGGCCCCACAGGGCGGCGCACCGGGTACCGCCCCGCCCGTCGACGTCAGAGAGCTGCCCCTGTCATGCTGCGCTTCCTCTTCCGCCGGTTCCTCGGTGCCGTCGTCATTCTCTTTCTGTTGAGCATCGTGACGTTCCTGCTGTTCTTCGGAATGCCGCGTGACCCGGCGCTGCTGATGTGCGGCAAGACGTGCAACCCCACCAGCCTGGCCAACATCCATCATGTGCTGGGCCTCGACAAGTCGATCCCCGAGCAGTACGGGATCTTCCTGCACAACCTCGTCTTCGGCAGCAACGAGTTCGCCCAGGGCCCTTGCCCCGCCCCCTGCTTCGGGTACTCGTACCACACCAACGACCAGGTCTGGTCGACCCTGCTCGACCGGCTGCCCACCACCGTCTCGCTCACCATCGGCGGCGCGGCGGTCTTCCTCGTCGTGGGCCTGGGCACCGGCATGATCGCCGCCTGGAAACGCGGCAGCCTGGTCGACAAGGTGGTCACCGCCGCGTCGATGGTGCTCAGTTCGATGCAGATCTACTTCCTGGGCCCGCTGGCGCTGGCGATCCTCGTCTACCAGACGCACATCTTCAGCAAGCCCGCCTACGTCGACTTCACCTCCGATCCGATCGCCTGGTTCGACGGGCTGATCATCCCGTGGGTGGTGCTGTCCACGATCTTCGCCTCGCAGTACACCCGTATGGCGCGCTCGTCGATGATCGAGCAGCTCCAGGAGGAACACGTACGCACCGCCCGCGCCAAGGGCATGTCCCGCAAGTACGTCTTCTTCCGCTATGCCTGGCGCGGCTCGCTGATCCCGATCGTCACCATCTTCGGCATCGACCTCGGCTCGCTGCTCGGCGGCGCCATCATCACCGAGTACACCTTCGGTCTGCCGGGCCTGGGTCATCTCGCCGTGGACGCGGTGTCCTTCAGCGACCTGCCGTTGCTGCTGGGCGTGATGCTGTTCTCCGCCACCATGATCCTGCTGTTCAACATCATCGTCGATGCCTGCTACGCGTTCATCGACCCGCGCGTGCGGCTGTCCTAGGCCGGGTAAGAGGAGACTGTCGTGACCACTCTGACCAAGGAAGCCGGGGCACCTGTACCGGCTGACGCGGGCGCCTTCCTCTCGGTGCGGGACCTGCACGTCAGCTTCAAGACCGAGGACGGCATCGTGAAAGCCGTCGACGGGCTCTCCTTCGACGTGCAGCGCGGCAGGACGCTGGGCATCGTCGGTGAGTCGGGCTCCGGCAAGTCCGTCACCAACCTGACGATCCTCGGCCTGCACGACCCGAAGTTCACCACCGTCGAGGGTGAGATCCTCCTGGACGGCCAGGAGTTGACGACCGCCCGCGAGTCGGATCTGGAGAAGGTGCGCGGCAACAAGGCCGCGATGATCTTCCAGGACCCGCTGACCGCGCTCTCCCCGTACTACACGGTGGGCCGGCAGATCGCCGAGCCCTTCATGAAGCACACCGGGGCCTCCAAGCGGGTGGCGTGGGACCGGGCGGTGGAGATGCTCGGCAAGGTCGGCATCCCCAACCCCAAGGAGCGGGCGAAGGACTACCCGCACCAGTTCTCCGGCGGTATGCGCCAGCGCGCGATGATCGCCATGGCGCTGGTCTGCGACCCCGACCTGCTGATCGCCGACGAGCCGACCACGGCTCTCGACGTGACGGTCCAGGCGCAGATCCTCGACCTGCTCAGGGACCTCCAGCAGGAGTTCGGCACCGCGATCGTCTTCATCACCCACGACCTCGGCGTGATCGCCGACATGGCCGACGACATCATGGTGATGTACGCGGGCGGCGCGGTGGAGCGGGGCACCGTGAACGAGGTGCTGCGCTCGCCGCAACACCCCTACACCTGGGGCCTGTTGAACTCCATGCCACGGCTGGACTCGGCCCTGGACGAGCCGCTCAACCCGATCCCGGGCGCTCCGCCCTCGCTGTTGACCCCGCCGTCGGGTTGCCGCTTCCACCCGCGCTGCACCTTCCAGGACCGGGTCGGCGGCACCCGCTGCGTCACCGAACGTCCACTCCTGGCCCCGGACCGGGCCTCCGCGTGCCACCTCACGGCGGAGCAGAAACGCACCATCTTCATCGAAGAGATCAAGCCCCGACTGGGCTAGGAGGAGACGTCATGAAAGAGGACCTCGTCCTTCCCGCCCCGCGGGAAGCCGCCGCCGACTCGGCCGGCGAACCCCTGCTCGAAGTGGCAGGACTCACCAAGCACTTCCCGGTCAAGGGCGGTTTCCCGATCCGCCGCACGGTCGGCGCGGTGCAGGCCGTCGACGGCATCGACCTGACCGTGCACGTCGGCGAGAGCTTCGGCCTGGTCGGTGAGTCGGGCTGCGGCAAGTCGACGACCGGCCGGCTGATCACCCGGCTCATGGAGCCGACGGCCGGCACGATCTCGTACCGGGGCAAGGACATCTCCCACGCCAGCCGCAAGCAGCTGGCGCCCATCCGCTCCGAGATCCAGATGATCTTCCAGGACCCGTACTCGTCGCTCAACCCGCGGCAGACGGTCGGCAAGATCATCTCGGGACCGATGGAGATCAACGGCATCGAGCCCGAGGGCGGCCGGGAGAAGCGGGTCCGCGAACTCCTGGAGATCGTCGGCCTGAACCCCGAGCACTACAACCGCTTCCCGCACGAGTTCTCCGGCGGTCAGCGTCAACGCATCGGTGTGGCACGGGCGTTGGCCCTGGAGCCGAAGCTGATCGTGGCGGACGAGCCGGTGTCGGCCCTGGACGTCTCCATCCAGGCGCAGGTGGTGAACCTGCTCCAGAAGGTCCAGGCGGAACTGGGCATCGCGTTCCTGTTCATCGCCCACGACCTGGCGGTGGTACGGCACTTCTCGCAGCGCGTGGCCGTGATGTACCTCGGCAAGATCATCGAGGTGGGCGACCGCGACTCCATCTACACGCGCCCCCGGCACCCCTACACCCACGCGCTGCTCTCCGCGGTGCCCGAGGTGAACCTCTCCGACGAGTCGGACGGCGGCCGGCGCGAGCGCATCCGCCTGGCCGGCGACGTGCCGTCCCCGATCTCCCCGCCCTCCGGCTGCCGGTTCCGCACCCGGTGCTGGAAGGCCCAGGACAAGTGCGCGGCCGAGGAGCCGCCGCTGATCCAGATCTCCGGAAACCGCGAAGGCCATCTGACGGCCTGCCACTTCCCGGAGGAGCCGACGATCGAGGGGCGCGACGAGGACATCGTGCTCGACCCGGCGCTGGCGGCGCTGGAGGAGGGGCCCGAGGCGCAGTAGCCGCCTCTAAGAGGCTGCTTGTGCCACGGTGACGATCTCGGGGCTGGCGGGGGTGAGCGGTCCCCGCCCCCAGTCGCCGTACTGCCCGACGACGGTGAGGCCGGCCTCCGTGAGGAAGCGGGAGAGGGCGTCGGGGGAGAGGAAGCGCAGGGTGGACCGGCAGACCTGGGGGCCCTTCCACCGGGCGCCCTCGTAGGTCTCGGTGAACGTCACCCGGTCCCCGCGGACGGGCAGTTCGACCTCGTGCCACACCTGTACGGCGGTTCCGTCGGCGTCGCTGACCTCGCAGCGGCGCTGCGGGGTCCACCGCTCCCAGGCGCGCGCCGAGGGGTTGCGCGTCTCGAACACGAACCGTCCGCCCGTGCCGAGGGCCGCGCGCACGGATCGCAGTGCCGCGCGGATCTCCTCGTCGGCGACGATCTCCTGGAACGCGTGCCCGGTCATCACGACGAGGTCGAACTCCCCGTCCCACGCCCGGCTGCGCAGGTCCCCGAGCACCCACTCGACGTCCCGTTCGGCGTCGCGGGCCCGTACGAGCATGGCGGCCGCGGGGTCGAGGCCCATGAGCCGGCCCCGGTGGCCGTCGGATCTGGCCCGTGCCAGCAGACGGCCCGTGCCGCAGCCGACGTCGAGCACGGAGGACGCGGACATCACCAGTTTCAGGTAGAAGTCGTCGCCCGGGCCCCAGGAGTTGAGCACGTCGTAGAGCGCGGCGAGCGATGGATCGGCGAAGGCGCGGTCGACCACCGGGGAAGTGTGGCACACCGACGGGTGGGACATGACAAGATCGCGGATTCAACTGGCGGCAAAGGGCGTGGAGTTGGCGTGACACCTCCCGGTGGGGTGCGTGCCGGGCTCAGGTCGGAGTCGTAGGGTGCCTGATCGTGACGGTGACAGAGTCTTCCGGCGGGGCGCCGCTGTGGCGTGATCGGCAGTTCGTGGTGCTGGCCCTGGCCCGGGTGATCTCCGTGCTGGGCAACGGCTTCGCGCGGGTGGCGCTGGCGTTCGCGGTGCTCTCCCTGCCGGGGGCGGGCGCGAGTCGGTTGTCGTTGGTGCTGGCCTGTCAGGCGGTGCCGCAACTGGTGTTCATCCTGGTCGGCGGGGTCATCGCGGACCGCATGTCCCGGTCGCGGCTGATGGCGCTGGCGGATGTGCTGGGCGCCGGGGCGTACGCGGGCCTTGCGGCCATGGTGCTGACCGGGCACGCGCCCCTGCCGGCGATGTGCCTGTTCGCGGTGGCGGCGGGCACGGCCACCGCCCTGTTCGCGCCCGCGCTGGACGGTCTCGTACCGCTGCTGGTCCCCGCGAGCCGCCTCCAACGGGCCAACGGCGTCCTGCGGATGGGCATCAACGGCTCGATGCTCCTGGGCCTGGCGCTGTCCGGCGTGACGGTGGCCCTGGTCGGGGCGGGCTGGGCGCTCGCCCTCAACTCGGCGTCGTTCGTGGTCAGCGCGGCGCTGACGGCCCGGTTGCGGGTGACCACACCTGCCCGCTCGAAGGCATCCGGCTGGGCCGATCTCCGCGAGGGCTGGCACGAGTTCGCCTCCCGGCAGTGGCTGTGGGTCGTGGTCGCCCAGTACGCGGTGGTCGTCGCCGCGAACAACGCCAACGTCGGCGTCCTGGGCCCCTTGGCGGCCGACCAGCATCTCGGCGGCCCCCGGGCGTGGTCGGTCATCGTGGCCGCGCAGGCCCTGGGCACGATCGCCGGCGCCGGCCTGGCGGCCCGGGTACGGGTGGGCCGTCCCGTCCTGGTGGCGGTGCTCTGCACGTTCCCGGCCGCGCTGCCCATCACCCTGCTCAGCCTCCGCGCCCCGGTGTGGCTGATCGCCACGACGATGTTCGGCGCGGGCATCGCGAGCGACGTCTTCGGCGTCCTGTGGACCACCACGGTCCAACGCCGCATCCCCGAACAGGCCCTGTCCCGGGTCAGCTCCTACGACTGGTTCGGCTCCCTGGCCTTCGCCCCCCTCGGCCTTCTGATCGCGGGCCCCGTCGCGACGAGGGTGGGCACGGACACGGCCCTGGCGGGCTGCGCGACCCTGATCGTCGTAGCGACGGCGGGGGCCCTGCTGTCACCGGAGGTACGCAGGCTGGGCGCCTCGGACGAGGTGGGCGCAGGCGGGGTACTTCCGGATGGGGCGTCCGTGGCGGGGACCCGCCCGGCCGAGGAGCCCGCCGACGAGACCTCGCTCTCGGAGCGGGCTCAGGAGCCGGGGGATCGCGCGTAGGACGCGGGGCGCCGCGGGCAGGGGGACGGGCGCGCTCGGGGTGAGGGCGCGCGGCCGTGGGTGCACGGGGTGCGTGGGTGAGATGCAGCTTGCCAGGACGTCCGCAGTCGAGGTCCGTCAGGGTGAGTGCCCGGTGAGGCGCGCTCGCGGGACAGGCCTCGGAGTCGAGGGGCCGTGCTGCGGGCGGGGGTTCGCGGGCACGCGTGGACGAGTCGCAGCTCGACCGGGCCTTCGCGGCCGAGGCCCGTGGTGCCGAGGTAGATGATGCGCGGGTGTCGGCGATGCGGCCGCGTTTGTTGGGGCGTGGCACAGCGTGCTGGCTTCCTGTGCGGCTCGGCCTGGCTCGCGGCGCGTTCGCGGGGCACGCCTCGGAGTCGAGGGGCGGTGCTGCGGGCGGGGGTTCGCGGGCATGTGCGGATGAGTCGCAGCTCGATCGGGCCTTCGCGGCCAAGGCCCGCGGTGCCGACGTAGATGATGCGCGGGCGTCGGCGATGCGGCCGCGTTTGTTGGGGCGTGGCACAGCGTGCTGGCTTCCTGTGCGGCACGGCCCGGCTCGCAGCGCGCTCGCGGGCATTGACTTCTTGGCTAATGCTGATAGCTTTTAGCTAATGGAGTTAGCCGCCAGGCCGGCGGAGTCGATGGAGGCAGTCGTGACCGAGTTCCTGAACGTCAACGGCGGGACGATCGCGTACGAGGTGAGCGGCACGACCGGGCCGCTGGTGGTGGTCGCCCACGGCATGGGCGACAGCCGCGAGGCCTACCGGTTCCTCACCCCGGCCCTGGTGGACGCCGGGTACCGGGTCGTCGCGGTGGACCTGCGCGGCCACGGCGAGTCCAGCGTCGGGTGGGCGTCCTACAGCCGTACGGACCTCGCGGGTGACCTGATCGCCCTGGTGAAGCACCTCGGCGAACCCGCGATCCTCGTCGGCCACTCCATCGCCGGCGGCGCGGTCACGATCGCCGCGGCCACGGCCCCGGAGCTCGTCACCGCGCTGGTCGAGCTCGCGCCCTTCACCCGCAAGCAGCAGATCCGGCTCGGTGACCTGCGGGTGGCCGCCTACCGCCGCGGCGCGACCCACCTCATGGGCACCACCATCCTCGGCAGCACCCGGCAGTGGGCCAAGTACCTGGACGTCGCCTACCCCGGCGCCAAGCCCGCGGACTGGGACACGCGCATGGGGCAGATCACCGCGATGCTGGAGGAGCCCGGCCGGATGAAGGTCCTCCAGGCGATGGGCAAGATCTCTCCCGCCGACGCCGGTGAGCAGCTCGGCAACGTCACCTGTCCGGTGCTCGTCGTGCAGGGCACCCTCGACCCCGACTGGGCCTCGCCGCAGGCCGAGGGCGAGGCGATCGTCGCCGACCTGCCGACCGGTCTGGGCCGGCTGGAGATGATCGAGGGGGCCGGTCACTACCCGCACGTCCAGTTTCCTGAGCAGACCCTCGCCGCGATCCTGACCTTCCTGGCCGGTGTCGATGCCTAGGGCAGGCCTGGACGCGGCCACGATCGTCGTCGCCGCCGCCGAACTCGCGGACGAGATCGGCTTCACCGAGCTGACCATGAGCCGGCTGGCCGAGCGGGTCGGGGTGCGCGCCCCGTCGCTCTACAAGCACATCGCCAGCCAGGACGACCTCCACCGGCGCATCGCGGCGCTCGCCTTCGACGAGGCCGCCGACGCGATCGGCGCGGCGATTCAGGGCCGCGCCGGACGCGACGCCCTGGCCGCGGCGGCCGGCGCGCTCCGCGACTTCATGCTCACCCACCCCGGCCGCTACGCGGCCACCCTCGCCCTCACGCCGACCGGTCCCGACCACCCGATCATGCTCGCCTCCAGACGAGGGATCGGACCCTTCGAAGCCGTACTGCGGGGATACGACATCGCCCCGGAGCGGATGACCCACGCGCTGCGGGCGGTGCGCAGCGTCTTCCACGGCTTCGCCCACCTTCAGGCATCCGGCGGATTCCAGTGGTCCGCCGACATCGGCGAGAGCTTCGAGTACCTCATCGACCTCGTCGACCACGGCCTACGCGCCGTCGCGAGCACGGACTCCACCGCGTTGGCAGACCCCGCCGGTCATCACCGGCCGACCACGCGCTCGCCGTCACCCTGACCGGTGACGGCACCCTCCAAGAACAACGCCCGTACAGAGCGAAGGCCCGTGCCCCACGCGGACGCGTGTGACGCGGGCCTTCTTCTCCCCGGGGAGCGGACGTTCGTGGGCTCGGGTCAATGGGCCTGGAAAGTCCGTTCCGCGAAGGGTGGCGGCTGACGGGATTGGGGTGTTGTCAGGCCGCCGCCTCGGGGTTCTTGGAGAGGCGCGGGGCCGGGACCAGGGCCTCCGTCTCCGGGTAGTGGCAGGCGGTGAGGTGGCCGGGCTTGTTGCCCTCGACCTGGACCAGCGGCGGGGCCTCGGCCGCGCACTTGTCCGTCGCCTTCCAGCAGCGGGTGCGGAAGCGGCAGCCGGAGGGCGGGGAGATGGGGGAGGGGACGTCGCCGACCAGGCGGATGCGCTCGCGGGCCGGGCCGTCGTCCACCGTCGCCTCGGGTACGGCGGACAGCAGCGCCCGTGTGTACGGGTGGCGCGGGTTGCCGTACAGGTCGTCGCGGTCGGCTATCTCCACGATCTTGCCGAGGTACATGACCGCGACCCGGTGTGAGAAGTGCCGGACGATCGCCAGGTCGTGGGCGATGAACACGAACGCGATGCCGAGTTCCTGCTGGACCTTCTGGAGCAGGTTCACCACCTGCGCCTGGATGGAGACGTCCAGGGCCGACACCGGCTCGTCCGCCACGATCAGCTTCGGCTCCAGGGCCAACGCCCGTGCCACGCCGATGCGTTGACGCTGACCGCCGGAGAACTCGTGCGGGAAGCGGTTGTAGTGCTCGGGGTTGAGACCGACGATCTCCAGCAGCTCACGGACGCGGGCCTCCCGGCCGCCGGCCGGGTTGATGTTGTTGATCTCCATCGGACCGGACACGATCTTGCCGACCGTCTGCCGCGGGTTCAGGGACGCGTACGGGTCCTGGAAGATCATCTGGATCTCGGAGCGGATGGGCGCCAGCTGCTTGCGGCCCGCGTGGGTGATGTCCTGCCCGCGGTAGGTGACCCTGCCACCGGTCGGCTCAAGCAGCCGCGTGATCAGCCGGCCGGTGGTCGACTTGCCGCAGCCCGACTCGCCGACCAGGCCCAGGCTCTCGCCCTCGGCGACCTGGAAGTCGAGGCCGTCGACGGCCTGGACCGCGCCGACCGTACGCCGGATCGGGAAACCGCCCTTGATCGGGAAGTGTTTGGTCAGCCCGCTGACGTCCAGGAGGGGGTTCGTGTCGCTCATGATGGGAAGTCCCGTTTCTAGTACGTCAGTTGTGCTGGGCTACGGCGGCGAGATCGGCGAAGAGTTCCTGGCGCTGCGCGGTGGTGAGGTGGCAGGCGGAGCCCCGGCCGTCGACCACCTCCAGCACGGGCCGCTCGCTGGAGCAGCGTCCGCCCGGGACCTGCTCGGCGAAGGCGCAGCGCGGGTGGAAGCGGCAGCCGGACGGCGGATTGAGCAGCGAGGGCGGCGAGCCCGGGATCGGCATCAGCGGTACGTCGACCGGTCCTTCGAGGCTCGGCATGGAGCTGAGCAGACCGAGCGTGTACGGGTGCTGCGGGTCACTCAGCACCTCCCTCTTGGTGCCGCGCTCCACACACCGGCCGCCGTACATCACCAGGACGTCGTCCGCGATGTCGGCGATCACGCCGAGGTCGTGGGTGATGAACACGATCGCGGTGCCGAACTCCTGCTGGAGGTCCTTCAGCAGGTCCATGATCTGGGCCTGGACCGTCACGTCGAGGGCGGTGGTCGGCTCGTCGGCGATCAGCAGTTCCGGGTCGCAGACCAGGGCCATGGCGATCATCGCGCGCTGGCGCATACCGCCCGAGAAGAGGTGCGGGTAGTCGTCCACCCGGATCTCCGGCTGCGGGATCCCCACCCGCTTCAGCATCTCGATCGCCCGCTCCCGGGCCTCCTTCTTCGAGGCGCCGGTGTGCTTGCGGTACGTCTCCGCGATCTGCTTGCCGACCGTGTGGTACGGCGACAGCGAGGCGAGCGCGTCCTGGAAGATCATGGACATCTTGTTGCCGCGCAACCGCTCCAGCTCCCGCTCACTCGCGGTGAGGAGCTCCTTGCCGTCGAGCAGGATCTCGCCCTCGATCGCGGTGCGGTCGCGGTCGTGGAGGCCCAGGATCGTCAGGTTGGTGACGGACTTGCCGGAGCCCGACTCGCCGACGATGCCGAGGGTCTGGCCCTTGGCGAGGTCGAAGGAGAGTCCGTCGACGGCCTTGACGACGCCGTCCTCGGTGGAGAAGTGGACCTTCAGATCCCTGACGGAGAGGAAGGGCTGCTGATCGGTGCTCGTCACGGGAGACGCTCCTGGGGGGTGATGCGGGGGTAGGGGGTACGGGCGGAGGGTCAGGCGAGCCGGATCCGCGGGTCGATGAAGGCGTAGGCGGCGTCGACGATGATGTTGAAGAACACGATCGCGGCGGCGGCCAGCACGGTGACGCCGAGCAGCATCGGCAGGTCGCTCTGGTTGACGGAGGTCACCGCGAGCCGGCCGATACCCTGGAGGCTGAAGACCTGCTCGGTGATGATCGCGCCGCCGATCAGCGTGCCGAGGTCGATGCCGAACACCGTGACGATCGGGCCCATGGCGCCGCGCCAGGCGAAGCGCAGGAAGACGTTCGCACGCGAGAGGCCCTTGGCGCGGGCGGTGCGGACGTAGTCCTCGCTGAGCTGCTCGACGAGCTGGGAGCGGGCCATGCGGGTGTAGTTGGCGGTGAAGATGATCGACAGCACGATCCACGGCAGCAGCAGACCGGAGAACCACGAGACGGGGTTGTCGGTCAGCGGCGTGTACGAGGGCTGGGAGAGGATGCCGGCCTTGAAGACCAGGAAGTACAGCGCGAGGTAGCCGACGAAGTAGATCTGGAGCGAGGAGCCGAGCAGCGAGGCCGAGGTGGCGAACTTGTCCAGGAACTTGCCCTGCTTCAGCGCGGCGATCATGCCGGTGCCGACGCCGAAGACCAGGAAGATGGCGGCCGAGCCGAAGGCGAGCGAGAGGGTCAGCGGCAGTCGGTCCATGATCGTGCCGAAGACGGGCTCGTTGTTGGCGAAGGAGTAGCCGAGGCACGGCGCGTTGCAGTTCCCGAAGCCGCTGTAGTCCCGACCGACGAAGATCCCCTTCAGCCAGTACCAGTACTGGACCGGGATCGGATGGTCGATGCCCAGGTTGTGCCGGATCTGCGCCAGCGAGGCCGGCGTGCAGTTCTTGCCGCAGGACATCATGGCCGGGTCACGCGGGACGGCGTAGAAGAGCCAGAAGGTGATGGCGCTGATGATCAGGAGAATGACCAGCGCGCCGATCGTACGGCGGACAAGGAAGCGGAACATGGGGTCAGGACTTTCCGGGCGAGGCGCCGTTGCCGGGGCGTGAGGGGTGTGGAGCCGGTGGGGGCGGCCCGCTGCGGGACCGCCCCCCTGGTGCCGGGGCGCCTACGCCTTGGCGTAGAGCCGGGTGAGCGCGATGCCGGTGTTTCCGGCGTCGTAGACGAAGCCGCCGACCTTCGTGCCGTGCATCCAGTTGCGGATGGCGTGGTAGTCCGGGACACAGGCCGCGAGTTCCATGACCTGCTTGTCGATGGCGCCCCAGGCCTTGTTGGCCTCGTCCGCGTCGGTGATCAGGGAGGCGGCCGCGATGGCCTTGTCGACGCTCGCGTTCTTCAGCTGGGCGTAGTTGCTGCGGCCGTCGCCGATGTTCTCGCCGTCCCAGCAGGGGTAGAAGACCGAGTAGCCGCCCGGCCAGTCCGGGCTCCAGCCGGCCGCGAACAGGTCGTACTGGTTGTCGATCTTGCCGATCTGGGTGTAGAAGGTCGACTTGTCGATCTGCTTGTTGACGACCGTGAAGCCGGCCGCCTCCAGTGCGTTCTTGATCGCCACGGCCTGCTTCACCGCGTTGTCCGACGTCTGGTAGGCGATGACCAGCTTCTGTCCGACCTTGCCGGCCTCCTTGAGGAGGGCCTTGGCCTTGACCGGGTCGCCGCCGGGCTTCTTGGTCTTGCCGTAGAGGTCGAAGTCCGTGTAACCGGGCGTCACCGGGGAGAAGATGGTGGTCGCTATCTCGCTGGTGGACGCGCCGCCGCGGATGGTCTGCAACTGCTGGTTCGGCCAGGCGTAGTTGATGGCCTGGCGGACCTTGACGTCCGTGATCCGGGTGGTGTTGATCGGCCAGTAGTAGGTGACCGTGTCGACCGCGGTGAGCACCTGCTCCTTGAGCTTCGCGTTGGTGAGGACCGTGGCGATCCGCTCGGGGGCGACCTCGTTGAAGATCGACATCGTGTACTGGTCGTTGCCCTTGTCCGCGATGTAGCGGTCGGTCGAGGCCAGCAGCTCGTAGCCGAACTGGAAGAGGTACTTGTCCGGGTAGGCGTTGCGGATCGGGTCCGTCGCCGCGTCCCAGTGCTCGTTGCGGGTGTACGTCAGGGACTTGCCGACGTCGCGGGCGGAGATCTTGTACGGGCCGCAGGAGAACGGCTGCTTGTCGTACTTCTCCTTGGTGTCCTTCGACTTCTTCACGAAGGAGTACGCCCGCTCGGCGAGCGTGAAGTTGAAGTCACCACGGGCCTCGTTGAGGCGGAAGGTGATGGTCCTGCCGTCGATCTCGATGGAGTCGAGGCTCTTGCCCTCGTAGGGGCCCTTGTACTTGTCGCCGCCCACCAGGAACTGCTGGACGTAGCGCGGGCCTTCGGTGACGAAGGAGGCGAAGAGGCGCTCGAAGGTGTGGCGGACGTCGTCCATGGAGAGGTCGGAGCCGTCCTCCCACTTGATGCCGTCCTTGATGGTGAACGACCAGGTCTTGCCGCCGTCCTTGGCCGTGCCCGCGTCCGTGGCCGCGTCGCCGACCAGGGTGGCGCCGCCCTTGGAGTCGAGCTTGTAGCCGGTCAGGCCGCGCATGATCGGCGTGGTGATGAGGATCTCGGTGGAGACGTAGATCTGGGCCGGGTCGAGGTGGTCCATGTCGAACTGGTCGAGCCCGTAGATCGTCCCGCCCTTGACCGCGCCGGCGACCTCGGGAGCCGGGCCCGTCGAGTCGGCCTTCGTGCCGACCGCGATCTTGCTCTGCTTGGCCTTGCTGACCGAGGGGACCTTGTTGTTCGAGGTCGAGTTGGAGCCGCCGCAGGCGGTGAGCACGGTGCTCGACGCGGCCACCACGCCGGTGGCGATCATGAAGTTTCTACGGGAAAAAGACACAGCAACCCTGCCTTATGGGTGGGACGGGACCAGCCGGACGACATTGACCGGGCCGGGGATGAGAGAGGGGTCAGCGCTTGGACTTCGGGTCGAGCGCGTCGCGCGCCGAGTCGCCGAGCAGGTTGAACGCCAGGACGAAGATCACCATGGAGAGGCCCGGGAAGAGCATGAAGGTGAAGTCCTGGGTGTAGAACTGGGCGCCGCGCTGGATCATGACGCCCCAGTCGGGGGTCGGGTCGATCATGCCGACACCGAGAAAGGCGAAGCCCGCCTCAGCGGTCACGTAGGCCGGGAGCATGAGCGTGGACTGGATGAGGATCGGGGTCCACAGGTTCGGCAGCAGTTCCTTGAAGACGATGCGCGCCGGTGACGCCCCGGTCACCTTGGCGGCCTCGACGAACTCCCGCTCGCGCAGGCCCAGTACCTGGCCGCGCAGCAGGCGGGCGATCGACGCCCAGCCGAAGAACGAGAGCATGACGATGAGCGCGGTCGCCCGCAGCCAGGTCGGGATGTTGTCGTCGGCGGCGACGAACAGGCCGAACACCACCGGCATGAAGGCGATGATGAACAGCGTCGAGGGGATCGACAGCACGATGTCGACGATCCGGCCGACGAGGTAGTCCGTCCTGCCGCCCAGGTAGCCCGCGGTCACGCCGATGACGACGCCGAGGGCGGTCGTGATCAGGGTGGCCGCCAGGGCGATGCCCAGCGAGGTCCGGATGCCGTAGATCAGGAAGGTGAAGACGTCGCGGCCCAGCTGCGGCTCGATGCCGAACCAGAACTGCGAGCTCATGCCGCCGTTGGCGCCCGCCGGGTACGAGAAGGGGTCGAGCAGGCCCGGGTCCTGGCTCGCGTACGTCGTGTACGGGTTCTTGCCGTACAGCTTGGAGATCAGGGGTGCGGCCAGCGCGATCACGAAGAAGAAGATCACGATGACCGCGGATATGACGCCCGTACGGTCCCGTTTGAAGCGGCGCCACGCGAGCTGTCCCGGGGACCTGCTCGCGTTGGCCTTCGAGTCGGGAGAAGTGATCGACTTCTCGAGGCTCTCGTCGGTCACCTCGAGCGGGGCCGTGGATGGAGTTGGGGTGGTCATGGTGCTCCTGGCCCAAGGGAGGGTCTGATGAGACTCCGCAGGGCGCTCCCCTACGGGCTACGCCGGACTTTTTCAACGCAATTCATGCAAGGTCAATAAATTCTCGGTCGAGTTGAGTTTCTCTTTGCAATATTTGCGCCCGCTTGGCCAAGTCGATACTACGCGCGTAGCACTCCGTGATGGTTCCGTGCCTGATTTCCGACTAACTACGCCAAACGGGCATCGAGTTCGATATGCGGACGCGCGTGTATCGAAATGTGTACACGGTGACCATCCGTCGTCCCGGGCGGCCATCCGGATGGCGCGTCCCCCGAACGGTCTCGACTGGTGTGCGGTGCGCCCTTTTTGTGTCGATATTGGCCGGTAACGGATTGGCAGTCTTGAGGAGGCACTCCATGCGTGGAGCCACGCACGCCAAATGGGCCGCAGGCGCGGCGGCGGTCGCACTCGCCGTGACGGGCTGCGGGGGCGGGGGCAGTGACAGCGGCGGCGGTGACGGCAGCGCGGTGCTCAGCTCCTCGTGGGGAGACCCGCAGAACCCGCTGGAGCCGGCCAACACCAACGAGGTGCAGGGCGGCAAGGTGCTCGACATGATCTTCCGCGGGCTGAAGCGGTACAACCCGAAGACGGGCGCCGCCGAGGACATGCTCGCCGACAAGATCGACACCACGGACTCGCAGAACTTCACGGTCACGGTCAAGGACGGCTGGACGTTCAGCAACGGCGAGGCAGTCACCGCCAAGTCCTTCGTCGACGCCTGGAACTACGGCGCGAGCCTGAAGAACAACCAGAAGAACGCGTACTTCTTCCAGTACATCGTGGGCTACGACAAGACCCACCCCGACGACGGCTCCAAGCAGACCGCGGACACCCTCAGCGGCCTCAAGGTCACCGGCGCCAGGACCTTCACCGTCCAGCTGACGCAGAAGTTCTCGACGTTCCCGGACACCCTCGGCTACCCGGCCTTCGCGCCGCTGCCCAAGGCGTTCTACGACAACCACGCGGCCTGGGTGAAGAAGCCGATCGGCAACGGGCCGTACACGGTGAAGTCGTACACCAAGGGCTCGCAGATGTCCCTGCGGACCTGGGCCGACTACCCGGGCACGGACAAGGCGGAGAACGGCGGTGTCGACCTCAAGGTCTACACCGACAACAACACCGCCTACACCGACCTCATGGCCGGCAACCTCGACCTGGTCGACGACGTGCCCGCCGCCCAGCTCAAGAACGTCAAGAACGACCTCGGCGACCGCTATCTGAACACCCCCGCCGGCATCATCCAGACCCTCGCGTTCCCGTACTACGACAAGGACTGGAACAAGAGCGACTCGGACAAGGTCCGCAAGGGCCTGTCCATGGCGATCAACCGCAAGCAGATCACCGACACGATCTTCCAGAAGACCCGCACCCCTGCCACCGACTGGACCTCACCGGTCCTCGGCAAGGAGGGCGGCTTCCAGGACGGGCTGTGCGGGGACGGCTGCGACTACGACCCGACCGAGGCCAAGAAGCTGATCCAGGAGGGCGGCGGACTGCCCAACGGTCAGGTCAAGATCTCGTACAACGCGGACACGGGCTCGCACAAGGAGTGGGTGGACGCGGTGTGCAACTCCATCAACAACGCGCTCGGCAACGACAAGGCGTGCGTGGGCAACCCGGTCGGCACCTTCGCCGACTTCCGCAGCCAGATCACCCAGAAGAAGATGTCGGGGCCCTTCCGGGCCGGCTGGCAGATGGACTACCCGCTGATCCAGAACTTCCTCCAGCCGCTCTACTACACCAACGCCTCCTCCAACGACGGCAAGTGGTCCAACAAGGACTTCGACAAGCTCGTCAACCAGGCCAACACCGAGACCGACACCGGCAAGGCGATCTCGCTCTTCCAGGACGCCGAGAAGGTGGTCCGCGACAACATGGCGGCGATCCCGCTCTGGTACCAGAACGGCAGCGCCGGCTGGTCGGACCGGCTCTCCAACGTCGCGCTCAACCCCTTCAGTGTCCCCGTCTACAACGAGATCAAGGTCAGCTGACCCGCCATGGGGCGCTACGTCGCGAGGCGGCTGCTCCAGATGATCCCGGTGTTCATCGGGGCCACGCTGCTGATCTTCCTGATGGTGAACGTGATGGGCGACCCCATCGCGGGCCTGTGCGGCGACAAGCAGTGCGACCCGGCGACGGCGGCCCAGCTCAGGAAGGAGTTCGGCCTCGACAAGCCGGTCTGGCAGCAGTACCTGACGTACATGGGGAACGTCTTCACCGGTGACTTCGGTACGGCGTTCAACGGGCAGAAGGTCACCGACCTGATGTCGACGGCGTTCCCGGTCACCATCCGGCTCACGATCGTGGCGATCCTCTTCGAGATCGTCATCGGCATCTCGCTCGGGGTCGTCACCGGCCTCAAGCGGGGCCGGCCCGTGGACACCACGGTCCTTCTCCTCACCCTCGTCGTGATCTCCGTCCCCACCTTCGTCACCGGCCTGCTGCTCCAGTTGCTGCTCGGCGTCGAGTGGGGATGGATCAAACCGTCCGTCTCCACGGAGGCGACCTTCGGCGAACTGATCGTGCCGGGGCTGGTGTTGGCCTCCGTCTCCCTGGCCTACGTGACCCGGCTGACCCGCACGTCCATCGCGGAGAACCGGCGCTCGGACTACGTCCGTACGGCGGTGGCCAAGGGCCTGCCCCGCCACCGGGTGATCATCCGCCACCTCCTGCGCAACTCACTCATCCCCGTCGTCACCTTCATCGGCACCGACATCGGCGCCCTGATGGGCGGCGCCATCGTCACCGAGCGGATCTTCAACATCCACGGCGTCGGCTTCCAGCTCTACCAGGGCATCCTGCGGCAGAACACCCAGACCGTCGTCGGCTTCGTGACCGTCCTGGTCCTCGTCTTCCTGGTGGCCAACCTGCTCGTCGACCTCCTCTACGCCGTACTCGACCCGAGGATCCGCTATGCCTGAGCAGCCGCACGATCCCGAACTCGCGATCGCCGGCACCGGCATGGGCGGTCCGATGGACCTCGCGACGAGCGAGGCGGAGACGCTGGACAAGGTGCCGGGCGGCCCCGACGGCACCGGCCCCCAGGAGCGGGCCCGCTCCCTGTGGTCCGACGCCTGGCGCGACCTGCGCCGCAACCCCGTCTTCATCATCTCGGCGCTGGTCATCCTCTTCCTCGTCGTCATCTCCCTGTGGCCCTCCCTGATCGCGTCGGGCAACCCCCTCAAGTGCAACCTCTCCAAGGCCCAGGAGGGCTCCCAGCCGGGCCACCCCTTCGGCTACGACGGCCAGGGCTGCGACGTCTACACCCGCACGGTCTACGGCGCCCGTACGTCCGTCACGGTCGGCGTCCTCGCCACGCTCGGGGTCGCCGTCCTCGGGTCGGTCCTCGGCGGCCTGGCCGGCTTCTTCAGCGGAGCGTGGGACTCGGTCCTGTCCCGCATCACCGACATCTTCTTCGCGATCCCGGTCGTCCTCGGCGGTCTGGTCCTGCTCTCCGTCGTCACCAGCAACACCGTCTGGCCGGTGATCGGCTTCATGGTGCTGCTCGGCTGGCCGCAGATCTCCCGGATCGCCCGGGGCTCGGTGATCACCGCCAAACAGAACGACTACGTGCAGGCCGCCCGCGCGCTGGGCGCCTCCAACTCCCGGATCCTGCTGCGGCACATCGCGCCCAACGCGATCGCCCCGGTGATCGTCGTGGCGACCATCGCGCTCGGCACGTACATCTCCCTGGAGGCGACCCTGTCCTACCTCGGCGTCGGCCTCAAACCGCCCACCGTCTCCTGGGGCATCGACATCTCCGCCGCCTCCACCTACGTCCGCAACGCCCCGCACGCCCTCCTGTGGCCCTCCGGCGCCCTGGCGATCACCGTGCTCGCCTTCATCATGCTCGGCGACGCGGTCCGCGACGCCCTCGATCCGAAGTTGAGGTGACGGCGTGACGGTGCTGGAGGAGTGCGGGGTGGGGGCGGGATTGCGGGTCCCTGTGCGGGATCCGGCGGGGAGGGGTGGCCGTGCGGTGGACGCGGATGTGCCGGCCGCCTCGCCCACCCGGAGGCCCTCGGCCGTGCCGGTGGTCGCCGTGTCCGCGTTCATCATGCTCGGCGACGCGGTCCGCGACGCCCTCGATCCGAAGTTGAGGTGAGTCGGCGTCATGCTGCTCGAAGTGCGTGACCTGCACGTGGAGTTCAGGACCAGGGACGGGGTCGCCAAGGCCGTCAACGGGGTGAACTACGGGGTGGACGCGGGGGAGACCCTTGCCGTGCTCGGCGAGTCCGGGTCCGGCAAGTCCGTCACCGCGCAGGCCGTGATGGGGATCCTCGACATGCCGCCCGGGAAGATCACCGGGGGTGAGATCCTCTTCCAGGGCAAGGACCTGCTGAAGCTGAAGGAGGAGGAGCGCAGGAAGGTCCGCGGCGCCGAGATGGCGATGATCTTCCAGGACGCGCTGTCCTCCCTCAACCCCGTGCTCTCCGTGGGCGACCAGCTCGGCGAGATGTTCATCGTGCACAGGGGGATGTCCCGCAAGGACGCCCGCGCCAAAGCCGTCGAGCTGATGGACCGCGTCCGCATCCCGGCCGCCAAGGAGCGCGTCCGCGACTACCCCCACCAGTTCTCCGGCGGGATGCGCCAGCGCATCATGATCGCCATGGCGCTCGCCCTGGAGCCGGCGCTCATCATCGCCGACGAACCCACCACCGCCCTCGACGTCACCGTGCAGGCCCAGGTCATGGACCTGCTGGCCGAGTTGCAGCGCGAACTGCACATGGGGCTCATCCTCATCACCCACGACCTCGGCGTGGTCGCCGACGTCGCCGACCGGATCGCGGTGATGTACGCGGGCCGGATCGTCGAGCAGGCGCCGGTGCACGACATCTACAAGGCGCCCGCGCACCCGTACACCAAGGGCCTGTTGGAGTCGATCCCGCGGCTCGACCAGAAGGGCCAGGAGCTCTACGCCATCAAGGGACTGCCGCCCAACCTCATGAACATCCCGCCCGGCTGCGCCTTCAACCCCCGCTGCCCGATGGCCCAGGACGTGTGCCGCACGGACGTACCGCCCCTGTACGAGGTGGACGACCAGCGGGTGAGCGCCTGTCACTTCTGGAGGGAGTGCCTCAATGGCTGAGTCGATCCTGGAAGTGAACGGCCTGGTCAAGCACTATCCGCTGACCCAGGGCATCCTCTTCAAGAAGCAGATCGGTGCCGTCAAGGCCGTCGACGGCGTCGACTTCGCGCTCGGCAGGGGCGAGACCCTCGGCATCGTCGGCGAGTCCGGCTGCGGCAAGTCGACGGTCGCCAAGATGCTGGTCAACCTGGAGAAGCCGACGGCCGGTTCGATCAAGTACAAGGGCGAGGACCTCACCACCCTGTCCGGCCGCGCCCTCAGAACCGTACGGCGCAACATCCAGATGGTCTTCCAGGACCCGTACACCTCCCTCAACCCCCGTATGACGGTTGGCGACATCATCGGGGAGCCCTACGAGATCCACCCCGAGGTGGCCCCCAAGGGCGACCGGCGCAAGAAGGTCCAGGACCTGCTGGACGTGGTCGGTCTCAACCCCGAGTACATCAACCGCTATCCGCACCAGTTCTCCGGCGGCCAGCGCCAACGCATCGGCATCGCCCGCGGGTTGGCACTGCGCCCCGAGATCATCGTGGCCGACGAACCGGTCTCCGCCCTCGACGTCTCCGTGCAGGCCCAGGTGATCAACCTGCTCGACCGGCTGCAGACCGAGTTCGAGCTGTCGTACCTCTTCATCGCCCACGACCTGTCCATCGTCCGGCACATCTCGGACCGCGTCGGCGTGATGTACCTCGGCCGGATCGTGGAGATCGGCAAGGACGCCGAGATCTACGACCATCCCACGCACCCCTACACCCAGGCGCTGCTGTCCGCCGTCCCCGTGCCCGACCCGGAGGCCCGCGAGCACCGGGAGCGGATCATCCTCGTGGGTGACGTGCCGTCACCGACGAACGTCCCCTCCGGCTGCCGCTTCCGCACCAGGTGCTGGAAGGCCCGGGAGCGCTGCGAGTTGGAGGTGCCGCTGCTCGCGGTGCCGGCGGAGTTCCGGCTCATGAGCGGTCCCGCCGCGCACGACTCGGCCTGTCACTTCGCGGAGGAGAAGCAGGTCGTGCCGACGGAGGAGCCGACCGACGAGGCGGGGCAGGAGAAGTCGGGAGAGGACGGCAACGGGCCGGGATGACATGGCGCATCCCGGCCCGTTTACGGCACCCGCACGGCCGTACGCTGTTCAGACTGGCGCGTCCGTATATCGGTACCGCTTCCGCGAAGTTGCCTGCGTGTAAACACGATTCGCGGGCATTTGTGCGGTTATTTCAATGATCGTTTGAGGAAGTCCAGCTGAAGCAGGAGCAGATTCTCGGCGACCTCTTCCTGCGGGGTCATGTGGGTCACCCCGGACAGCGGGAGCACCTCGTGCGGGCGGCCGGCGGCCAGCAGGGCGGAGGACAGGCGCAGTGAGTGGGCGACCACGACGTTGTCGTCCACCAGGCCGTGGACGATCATCATCGGGCGGTGCGGCTCGGCCGCGTCGACCAACCCCTCGTCGTGGACGACCGAGTTGCGACGGTAGACCTCCGGCTGCTCGCCCGGGTGACCGATGTACCGCTCCTGGTAGTGGGTGTCGTACAGGCGCAGATCGGTGACCGGGGCGCCCACCACCGCCGCGTGGAAGACGTCGGGGCGGCGCAGCGCCGCGAGCGCCGCCAGGTAGCCGCCGAAGGACCAGCCGCGGATCGCGACCCGGCTCAGGTCGAGCGGGAAGTCGGCGGCGAGCGCCTGGAGCGCGTCGACCTGGTCCTGCACGACGACGGCCGCGAGTTCGTCCCGCACCGCCTTCTCCCACGCGGGGGAGCGGCCCGGTGTGCCCCGCCCGTCGGCCACGACCACCGCGAACCCCTGGTCGGCGAACCACTGCGAGGTCAGATACGGATTGCGCGCGGCGACCACCCGCTGACCGTGCGGGCCACCGTAGGGGTCGAGCAGGACCGGCAGGGAGGTGTCACCGGCGTAGTCACGCGGCAAGAGCACGGCGCACGGGATTCGTCGTGCGCCCCCCTCGACAAGCGTCACACGCGGGGACAAACCAGGATCTTCGGCGTACGAGGTCACGGTCGCGAACTGCTTGCCGTCCCGCAGCAGTCGGACCTGCGCGCCCGGGTGGTCGAGCGAGGCGGACACCAGCACGGTCACGCCCCCGGCGCGCACCGCCGTGTGCACGCCGGGTTCCTGCGACAACCGCTCCACACCGAGTTCGCTGACGCGGTAGACGTGCACCTCGCCGATCTCGGGCGCTTCGGCCTCCGCGCCCGCCGACGCCGAGACCAGCACGTCGTCGTCCCCGACCGCCAGCACCGCGCGCACGTGCAACTGCGGTCCGGTCAGCGGGCGTTCACCGACCGCGAGCACCCGCGCGCCACCCTCGTCGGCGATCCGCACGAGCCGTCCCGAGGGACTCCAGCAGGGCACACCGGGGAAAAGATCAAGCCAAATTGGATCTTCGTCCGCGTGCACCAGACGGGTCTCTCCCGTCTCCGGATCCACCGCCAGGTACAGCTGACTGCGCTGGTCGCGCGCCTGTACGAGGAGCAGTGGCGCACCCGCCTCTGACCAGTGCACATGCGCCAGATACGGATAGCGCGCCCGGTCCCAGACGACCTCCGTGCGAGCCCCGTCCAGGCCGATCACGAACAGCCGCACGTCCGCGTTGGCGGTGCCCGCCGCCGGATACGGGACGTGCTGTGGATCACGTTCGGGATGCGCAGGGTCGGAGATCCACCAGCGCTGCACGGGCGTGTCGTCCACGCGCGCGACCAGCAGCCGGTCGGACTCGGGCGACCACCAGAAACCGCGCTGACGCTGCATCTCCTCGGCCGCGATGAACTCGGCAAGGCCATAGGTGATGTTCGCCGACTCCGGCTCGGCGAGGGCCCGTTCACCCTCGCCCTCGGCGCCCACGATCCGCAGGGCGCCCCCGGCCACGTAGGCGACATGCCGTCCGTCGGGGGCCGGGCGCGGGTCGATCACCGGTCCGGGGACGGTGAGTTCACGTGCCGTGCCGGCCCGCAGCTCGGCCGTGAACAGCCGCCCCGACAAGGCGAAAGCGGCCAGCTCGACGGTCGCGTCGGTGGCGTAGCCGACGATGCCGGCGCCGCCCTCGCGAGCGCGTTCGCGGCGGGCGCGCTCCTGCGGGGAGAGATCCTCCGCGGCTCCGTCCAGCAGGGCGCGCGGGTCCGCCGCCACGCGCTCCCCGCCGTCCGTCGGATCCAGCACCCACAGTGAATTCGCCCTGTCCGTACCGGAGGTGGAGCGCAGGAACACGACCCGCGAACCGTCGGGCGCCACCGAGAACGCGCGCGGCGCGCCGAGCGTGAAGCGCTGGGTGCGGGCGTGCCGGCGGGGGAAAGAGTCGGACGTCGTCGTCATGCTCCGACCATATTGGCCATGCGCCCCCTTGTGCGGCCGTGCGCCGATCGATGCGCGCGTGTGGATAGTTATGATCACTGACGCATGGTGGGTATGAATCCGCTGGCTGACGTATGGATTTATCTGCTGGATTCATCTGCCCCTTGGTCCGACTGGTCCGACCCCGCGTACTTGGGATCTTTGGAGGTGAGCCGCCGTGGCACTTTCGATTTCGGCGGTGGTGCTGCTGGCGATCATCGTCTTCCTGTTGGTCAAGAAGTCAGGTCTGAAGGGCGGGCACGCCGTGGTGTGCGTCCTCCTCGGCTTCTACCTCGCCTCCTCGACCGTCGCTCCCACCATCAGCGAGCTGACGACGAACATCGCGGGGATGATCGGCAGCCTCAAGTTCTGACCCGGGCCGCGCCGGGCTCGTCGGTGGCGCCTCGTAGGGTGGCTCCATGACGGAACTGCCCGCTCGGCGTCTGCTCCTGGTGCACGCGCACCCGGACGACGAGTCGATCAACAACGGCGCGACCATGGCCCGGTACGCGGCCGAGGGTGCCCACGTGACTCTGGTCACCTGCACTCTCGGCGAGCTCGGCGAGGTCATCCCGCCGCAGCTGCGACACCTGACCGGTGCCGCCCTGGGGGAGTACCGCCGGGGCGAGCTCGCGGCGGCCCTGGGTGCGCTCGGCGTCGAGGACTTCCGTCAACTCGGCGGCCCCGGACGCTACCGCGACTCCGGAATGATGGGCCTCGCCGACAACGACGACCCGGCCGCCTTCTGGCAGGCCGACCTCGACGAAGCCGCAGGACACCTCGTCCAGGTGATCCTGGAGGTACGCCCCCAGGTCCTCGTCACCTACGACGAGCACGGCGGCTACGGCCACCCCGACCACATCCAGGCCCACCGCGTCGCCATGCGCGCCGCCGAGCTGGCCGCCGACGCCGGCTGGCGGATCCCCAAGGTCTACTGGAACCGCGTGCCGCGCTCGGTCGCCGAGGCCGCGTTCGCCCGCCTCTCCGGCGCCCTGCTCGGCCTGCCCTTCGCCAAGTCCGCCGCCGTCGACGACGTGCCGGGCGTGGTGGCCGACGAGCTGATCACCACCGAGATCGACGGCATCGCGTACGCCTCCGCCAAGGCCGCCGCGATGCGCGCGCACGCGACCCAGATCGCCGTCGCGGAACCGTACTTCGCGCTCTCCAACGAGCTGGCGCAACCGCTCTTCACGACTGAGTACTACGAACTCGTGCGGGGGCCCGGGGGCGCTGAGCGGGCTTCCGGTGCGGAAGGTGCTTTCGGCGGGCGCGAGACCGATCTGTTCGCCGGCATCGGCACCGAGGAGGCGTCATGAGCGACCGGGGTTCCATGCTCGCCCAGCCCTTGCAGCGGCCCTCCCTGGGGCGGGCGCTCCTCTACGCGGGGCTGTTCGTGCTCGGTGCGGTCGTCGGGGGTGCCGGGGCGCTGGTGCAGTCCGGCTGGTTCCCGGGCGGACTGCTGCTCGCGCTCGTCGGCGAGGCCGGGCTCTGTCTCGGCGGCGGCTGGGCGATCGGCGGCCGGGGCGGGGCGATCGCGCCCGCCGCCGGCTGGATGGTCTCCGTCATCCTGCTCACCGCGAGCAGACCCGAGGGCGACTTCCTGTTCGCCGCGGGAGGTGGCTCTTATCTCTTCCTCCTCGGAGGGATGGCCGTCGCTGTGATCTGCGCCACCCTTGGACAAGGGCGGCAACCAGGCGCCCGTGACGTCCGACTTGGCAAGTGACGTACCACTTCGCCGTTAAGGGCGCGTGCAAGTGCCGTGTGGGTTTACTCGGCGGTCGCGGGATACGCGCCAGACGTGGCCAGTATGGTGGTGCGCGCCGCCGAGCCGCCCGCTGAGGTTGTGTCGGGCGGCGGAGCCAACCGGGAGAACCTGCCTTGAGTCGTGAAACTGACACTCCGTCCTCCGGGCCCAACGGGCGCGGCGGGGCCGCCTACCCGTCGGGTACGCCGCCGTACGGGACCCCCGCGGTTCCCGACGCCGGTACGGACGCGGGTCGTTCGGCCGCGCAGCCGGAGGAACGCAAGACCGAGACCACGCTGACGACCCGGATCCGGATCAACATCCCCGGGTCGCGGCCCATTCCGCCGGTCGTCGTACGGACGCCCGTCACGGACGCGGACGCCTCCGACGGCAGCGCTGCGGAGGCCGAGGCTCCGGCGCCGCCCGCCACGCCGTCCATGGGCTCTCCCGAGCTGCCCTCAGGACCGGGGGGACCCGGTGGACAGGGCGGTTCGGGCGGGGAGAAGACGAGCGACTGGTTCGCGCCCCGCAAGTCCTCGGCGGGCAAACCCGATCCGGGCACCGGTGCCACCAACGGCGCCGGAATCCCGGGCGGTTCGGCCGCCCCCGCCACGCCTCCCGCGGGCACCCCGACCCCCGGCGCCCGTCCAGGCGCCGGTCGTCCCGGCGGTGTCGTCGGCTCCATGAGCGTGCCGGGCGGCTCCCGCCCGGGCGGCGCGAGCGGCGGTCGGCCCGGCGGGACCAACGGCTCGGGGCTCACCGGCGCGACCGGCGGCCCGGTGGCCCCCGGACACGGCGGCGGCACCGGTTCCTTCGACGTCACCGAGGCGCTGGCCGCGGGACCGCTGGGCCCCGGCTCGCGTCCCGGCGGCGGCGAACCGCGGCGCGCCGAGCTGCCCTACTTCTCCGAGGGCGACCAGCAGGGCGGCCCAGGCGCCCAGGGCGGCTATGGCGGCCCCGGTGGCGCGAGCGGCTTCAACGGACCGGGCGGCCCCGGCGGCCAGGGCGGCGGCCCGCACGGCCCCGCGGGACCGACCGGCGGTCCGGTCACCGGCGACGGGCCGATGGCCCCGCCGATGGGCGGCGGCCCGGGCGGCCCCACCGGCCAGGGCGGCTACGGCAGCCCGGGCGACCCGCACGACTTCTCGGCGCCCGGCGGCCCCGGTGCTCCCGGCGGCCCCGGCGGTCCTGGTGGCATGGGCGCTCCCGGCACGGGTCCCGGAGCCGGACCGCGCGGGCTCGGTCCCGGCGGCGGTCTGAGCGACGACACCGCGATCCTCACCCCGCAGATTCCCGCCTCCGCGCGGACCCCGCAGAGCTACCCGAACCCCGACAACGTCTCCGGGCACACCGTCACCAGCGGCATCCCGGTCGTCCCGTCCGGCCAGGGCGCGCCCTTCGGACCGGGCGCCCACACCGACGGGCCGCTGCCGCACACGCCCCCGAAGCTGCCCGAGCCGGTCTCGCAGGACGTGCCGGCCGCGGCGTCGAGCAAGGCGGGCAAGAAAAAGAAGAAGGGGCGCAGCAAGCTGGTGCTCCTCGTCGTCGCCCTGTTCGTCATCGGCGGCGGTGCCTACGGCGCCGGCCTGCTGATGAACCACACCGACGTGCCCAAGGGCTCGACCGTGCTGGGCGTCGACATCGGCGGCGGCACCCGCGACGACGCCGTCAAGAAGCTCGACGAGGCCTTTGGCGACCGCGTGAACAAGCCGCTGAAGCTGTCGGTCGGCGGCAGCACGGTCTCGCTCACGCCGGACCAGGCGGGCCTGCAGTTCGACGAGCAGGCCACGGTCGCCGCGGCCGCGCAGAGCGACTACAACCCGGTCTCCGTCGTCGGCTCCCTCTTCGGCAACCACCGGATCATCGCCCCGGTCATGCCGGTCGACGAGGAGAAGCTGACCGCCGCCCTCCAGGACGCGGCCGGCGGCGCCGGTTCCGTGACCGAGGGCACGATCGAGTTCAAGTCCGGCAAGCCGGTCGCCGTCTACGGCAAGGCGGGCAAGGGCATCGACGCCGCGAAGTCGATCGACGCCGTCGTGCAGGCTTACCGCACCCAGGTGGAGACCAACACGACCACACCGGTCACGGTCGCGACCACCACCCGACAGCCGACCATCTCGAACGCCGAGGTCGACCGCGAGATGAAGGACTTCGCGGAGCCGGCGATGTCCGCGAAGGTCTTCGTGCAGACCGACGCGACGCACAGCATCCCGTTCGGTTCCCTGTCCCTGCCGAAGATCCTCGGCTTCAAGGCGGTGGACGGCAAGCTGGTGGAGACGTACGACCTGGACGCGCTCAAGGAGGCGTACGGCACCACCTTCGACGGCGTACTGATCACCCGGGGCACCGGCCAGAAGACGGCCGTCACTCCCCAGGACGTCGCCGGCGCGCTGCGCAAGGCGCTGGTCGGCAAGACGGCGGAGGAGCGCATCGGGGTCATCGACACGAACCCCAGCTGACGTCGACTTCGAAGGGGGCGCCCGGTGATTGCCGGGCGCCCCCTTCGTCGTATGACATCTGTCATCCGGCACTCAGGACCGCCGACACTGACGGGTGAAAAGGCCGGCGGGCCATTCTGGATCACATGACAACGACAGTGGTCGGGTTCGACCAGGTGAGCAAGGTCTACGGGGACGTGCGGGCGGTGGACGGGCTGACGCTCGCTCTGCACCCGGGGGAGACGGTGGCCCTGCTGGGGCCGAACGGGGCCGGCAAGTCGACGACCCTCGATCTGCTGCTGGGGCTGAGGCAGGCCGACAGTGGCTCGGTGCGGGTGTTCGGGTCCAGTCCGCGTGAGGCCATCGTCGCCGGACGGGTGGGCGCGATGCTGCAGAGCGGCGGGCTGATGGACGAGGTGACCGTCGCCGAGCTGGTCCGGCTCGCCTGCGATCTGCACCCCAAGGCGTACCCGCTGAGCGACGTGCTGGCCCGTGCCGACATCGCGCAGATCGCCGACCGCAAGGTCAACAAGCTCTCCGGCGGCCAGGCCCAGCGCGTCCGCTTCGCCCTCGCCACCGCGGGCGACAGCGATCTGATCGTGCTGGACGAGCCGACCACCGGCATGGACGTCTCCGCCCGCCAGGCCTTCTGGGCCACCATGCGCGAGCAGGCGGACCAGGGCCGCACGGTCCTGTTCGCCACGCACTACCTGGAGGAGGCCGACGCGATCGCGGACCGCGTGCTGGTCCTGCACCGCGGCCGGCTCCTCGCCGACGGCACCGCCGCCGAGATCAAGGCGAAGGCGGGCGCGCGCAAGGTCGCCTTCGACCTGGAGGGCGAGATCGACGAGGCCGCGATCCGGGAACTGCCGTTCCTCACCTCGGTCGACATTTCCGGTCAGACCGTCCGCATCCAGTCCACCGACGCCGACGCGACCGTCCACGCCCTCTACGGCCTCGGCGTCTACCCCCGCAACCTCGAAGTCGCCGGGCTCGGCCTGGAGCAGGCGTTCGTGGCCATCACCGCCGCCGAGGAGGCGAAGTCGAAGTGAACAGCCTGATCAAGCTGGAACTCACCCGCGCCCTGCGCAACCGCAAGTTCCTGTTCTTCTCCGTGATCTACCCCTCGGCCCTGTTCCTGCTGATCGCGGGCAGCGCGAGCAGCACGGACAAGGTCGACGGCACGGGCCTGACCGTGGCGACGTACATGATGGTCTCCATGGCCTCCTTCGGTGCCCTGACCGCCGTCCTGATGGGCAACAGCGAGCGCATCGCCAAGGAGCGGGAGAGCGGCTGGGTACGGCAGCTGCGGCTGACCCCGCTGCCGGGGCGCGGTTATGTGATCGCGAAGACCGCGAGCGCGGCCGTGGTCAGCCTGCCGTCGATCGTGATCGTCTTCCTGGTCGCGGCCGCGGTGAAGGACGTACGCCTGGACGCCTGGCAGTGGCTCGCGCTCACCGGCGCGATCTGGGCCGGCAGCCTGGTCTTCGCCGCGCTCGGCGTGGCCATCGGCTACCTGGCCACCGGAGACGCGGTCCGCCCGATCACGATGATCACCTACTTCGGCCTGTCCCTGCTGGGCGGTCTGTGGATGCCCGCGACGACGTTCCCGCAGTGGCTGCAGGACATCGCGAAGTGGCTGCCCACGCACGCGTACGCTGCCCTGGGGCAGGCGATCGAGCGGAGCCAGTCCCCGAGTTCGAAGGACGTCGCCCTCCTCGTCGTCTACTTCGCCCTGTTCGCGGGCGGCGCGGCATGGCTGTACCGGAAGGACACGCTGAAGGCGTGAGCGCGATGACGGAAGATCTGCGGTCGGACGAGGAAGCCCGGGCGGACCGGCTGGTGCGGATCGGCCGGCCGCCCCGCAACCGGGGCGAGGCGATCCGCAAACTGGTGTGGGTCCTGCCGTGGCTGGTCTTCCTCAGCGCCCCCGTGCAGGACCTGCTGGCCGACCACCACACCACCGCGGCCACGATCGTCGGCTGGGTGGGCCTGGTGAGCTTCACCGGGATCTACCTGGCCGTCGTCTTCCGCACCATGGGCCGCCCCTACGCGGGCTGGTTCATCGCGGCCCTCGTGGCGACCATGTGGGTCCTGGCCGTCACCCTGTCCCTCTCCCTCGGCAGCCACTGGCTGGGCCTCTACGTCTACGTCTCCGTCACCTGCGGGATCACCCTCCCCCTGCGCGCCGCGTACTGGACGATCCCGCTCACCACCGCCGCGATGATGCTGACCGGCTGGTACGTCGACGACCTGGACGACGCCTGGGGCCTGTTCCTGATCGTGCTCCTGGTCGGCTACTCGATGACAGGCGTACGCCAACTGGTGCGTACGACAGTGGAGTTGCGCAAGGCACGCGCCACCGTCGCCCAGCTCGCCGCCAACGAGGAGCGGTTGCGCCTGGCCCGGGACCTGCACGACCTGCTCGGCCACTCCCTCTCGCTGATCACGCTGAAGAGCGAGCTGGCGGGCCGGATGCTCCCCGGCCAGCCCGAGAAGGCGGCCCAGCAGGTCGCCGACATCGAACAGGTCAGCCGGCAGGCCCTGGTCGACGTCCGGGAGGCCGTCACCGGCTACCGCCGCCCGCGCCTGGCCGCCGAACTGGCGGGCGCGCAGGTCGCGTTGACCGCGGCCGGCGTCACCGCCGAACTCCCCGACGAAACCGCCCTCGACCTCACCGGTGTCCCCGAGGAGAGCCAGTCGGCCCTGGCCTGGGCACTGCGCGAGGCGATCACCAACGTCGTCCGGCACAGCGGCGCCCGGCGCTGCACGGTGGAGCTGCTCGCCCGCCAGACCCTGGGCGGCCCGGTACTGGAACTCACCGTCGAGGACAACGGCTCCGGCGGCTCGGGCAAGGGCCCCGGCAACGGTCTGACGGGCCTGGCGGAACGCCTGGAGAAGACAGGCGGCACCCTGGAGACCGCCGGCACCAAGCAGGGCTTCCGCCTGGTCGTCCGCGTGCCCGCGGGCACCCCGGCGGACGTAGGATCCGGGGCATGAGCCGAACGATCAAGGTCCTGCTCGCCGAGGACCAGTCGATGGTCCGCGAGGCGCTGGCCGCCCTGCTCGGTCTGGAGGACGACATCGAGGTCGTCGCCCAAGTGGCGCGCGGCGACGAGGTCCTGGCCGCGGTCCGCGAACACGCCGTGGACGTGGCCCTGTTGGACATCGAGATGCCCGGCTGCACCGGCATCGAGGCGGCGGCCGCCGTACGCAAGGAACTCCCGTCCGTGAAGCTGGTCGTCCTCACCACCTTCGGCCGCCCCGGCTACCTCCGCAGCGCGATGGAGGCCGGCGCGGACGCCTTCCTCGTCAAGGACGCGCCCGCGGCCCAACTCGCCCAAGCGGTACGCAAGGTCCTCGACGGCGACCGAGTGATCGACCCCACGCTCGCGGCTGCCGCCTTGGCCGACGGAGCGAACCCTCTGACCGAGCGGGAACGGGAGGTACTCCGCGCGGCAGCGGACGGCTCCACGAACGCGGAGTTGGCGTCCGCCCTGCATCTGTCCCAGGGCACGGTCCGAAATTACCTTTCAACGGCAATCCAGAAGCTGGCGGTACGGAACAGGGCGGAGGCGGTACGCATCGCAAGGGAGAAGGGCTGGCTGTAGTTGGGGGGATTGGAAGGGCTGGCTTCGAACGCCGTCAGGGCAGCCGGCCCAGGGGCGCGGGGCTGTATCGATTTGCGGCTCCGCCGCGTGGGCGCGACCAGCCACAACGCACCCGCACACGCCCAACTCGAAGTACCCCTACGGCGATTCGGCGAACTCAGTTGAGCAACGCCCGAGCAGCCCGAGCCTGCCCCCGCACCCTCTCCGCAGCCGGCTCATCAACGGCCGCCACAACATCGGCATACGCCTCCAGTTCGGCCGCCCCGCCGAGGAACTCCCCCCGTTGAACGAGGAGTTGTGCCCGCTCATACCGCAACCGCGCAGGATGCGAAGGCAACAGCAACGAGAGATCGACCGCCCACAGCGCCACATCCGACCGCTCGGGCCGAGCCACCGCCCACGCCCGAACGTTGTTGAGAATCCGCAACACCACCTCCAACGGATCCGCCGGCGTCAACATCGACGCGTCCAGCGGAGCCCCCGTCGCCCCCGCGACCAACAACTCCGCGTCGCCCCCACCAAGCACCCGACCCCCGGCGAACGGATCCGCGAGCACCTGCTGCTCGGGCGGCCCGAACCCGACGACGAAGTGCCCGGGCAGCGCCACCCCGTACACCGGCGCCCCCGCCCTCCGCGCGACCTCCATCCACACCACCGACAGCAGGATCGGCAACCCGCGCCGCCGCCGCAGCACCTCGTGCAGCAGGGACGACTCGAGCCGCTGGTAGTCGACGGGGAACCCGCGGAACCCCTCCTGAACGCCCAGCAGATGATGCAACGCGGTCGCCCAGGACAACGGCCCACCGGGCCGGAACGGCAACTGCCCGGCCAGCCGGTCGAGTTCCATCTGCGCGGCATCCAGCCCGGGCTCCTCCAGCGTGCCGTCCGCCGCCGCACCGACCAGCAGGCACAGCGCGGACAGATCGGGCCGCTCGGAGCGGGCCTCTTCGGCGAACCGCCGCCGCACCTCGGCGGCCCGCTCGGGCGGTGGGGGAGTGGGGTGACGCATAGCAGGCTCGTGCCCTTTCCCGGCGATCGCTACCGGCCGTCGCCGACAGTCGCGTCGCCGCCGTCCGCCGGCTCCCGATAGTGGTGGTACGCGTGATGCGCCCCGAACCCCATCCCGGCGTACAGCGCGCGCGCCCCCACGTTGTCGGCCTCGACCTGCAGCCACGCGGCCGAGGCCCCTTCCTCCAGCGCCCGCCGGGCCAACGCGGCCATCACCACGGTCCCCAGCCCCCGCCGCCGCATCGACGGATCGACCTCGACCGCGGCGAACGAAGCCCATCGCCCGTCCACCACGCACCGCCCGATGGCAGCGGGCGACTCCTCACCGGGAACCGTCGCGAACCACACGGACGGCCCGCTGCCCAGCACCTTCAAGGCCACCTCGCTCACCCCCTTGCGCTGATACCGCGACAGCCACGCCTCGTCGGCCTCCCGGGAGAGCACGACACCCCCACCCTCGGCCCGGTCCGCGACCGGCGCGAGCGCCCCGATCCACAGCTCGGCGCTCACCTCACGCACCCAGCCCCGCCGCTCCAACTCCGCGCACAGCGCCTCCTGCGTGCCCTCGGCCCCGGTCGCGGTCTGGATGTACGCCGGCAGCCCCCGGTCGCCGTACCACCGTCGTACGACATCCAGCGCCTCGTCGAGCGGCACGCCCGGATCGCCCAGCGGAAGCACGGAGTTCGCGCGCCGGGTGAATCCGCTCGCGGCCCGCAGCTCCCAGTCGCCGAGCCGCTCGCTCTCCACCGGCCGCCACGCGCGCGAGGAGACGTGCGCGAGTTCCTCGTACGAGGCGGCGGGGCCCCGGCGACGGGCCGGCGCGGTCGGCACCACCTTGCCCGCGACCAGCGAGGATTCCGCGATGTGGACGCTCTCGCCGCTCTTGCGTGTGATCAGCAGCACACCGTCGTCCCATGATGTGAGAACACCCACCGTGTCGGTGAACTTCTCCTGGGTTGTCCCAGGTTCGTTCAACCGCCGTACGGATACTCGTTTCCCCACGTCAGCTGCGGTGATACGGACCTCAAGCCGTCCGGCGGCCGAGATTTCCACAGGTCTGTCCACCCCTCCTGTTCGGATCATGCCCCGGAACGGAGATACTAGGGGCGGGCATCGACGACGCCGCGCTCCCGCGCGCCAGGCGGCGGAGCCTGAGGAGGCCCGCCGGCGCCCTATCGAGGAGGAACGACAGCGTGACCTACGTCATCGCGCAGCCTTGTGTCGACGTCAAGGACAAGGCGTGCATCGAGGAGTGCCCGGTCGACTGCATCTACGAGGGCCAGCGGTCCTTGTACATCCACCCGGACGAATGCGTCGACTGTGGAGCCTGTGAGCCGGTGTGCCCGGTCGAGGCGATCTTCTACGAGGACGACACTCCCGAGGAGTGGAAGGACTACTACAAGGCGAACGTCGAGTTCTTCGACGAGCTCGGGTCCCCGGGCGGCGCCAGCAAGCTGGGTCTGATCGAGCGCGACCACCCCTTCATCGCCGCGCTGCCCCCGCAGGCCGAGGCCGAGTAGCCGCCGCCCGCGGGCCGCACATCGCGTCGCCTCGGTCCCGTACGGCCTGATCCCCGGATCGCGGCCGTACGGGGCCGAGGCGTTTGCCGTACCGAAGAAAGTGAGCGAGTAACCGTGTCCGCAGTCTCCGACCGCCTGCCCACCTTCCCCTGGGACAAGCTGGAGCCGTACAAGAAGACGGCCGCGGCGCACCCCGGCGGCATCGTCGACCTGTCCGTCGGCACCCCGGTCGATCCGGTCCCCGACCTGATCCAGAAGGCGCTCGTCGACGCGGCCGACTCGCCCGGCTATCCGACGGTCTGGGGCACCCCGGCGCTGCGGGACGCGATCACCGGCTGGGTCGAGCGGCGCCTGGGCGCCCGGGACGTCACCCACCGGCACGTCCTGCCGATCGTCGGCTCCAAGGAACTCGTCGCCTGGCTCCCCACGCAGCTGGGTCTCGGCCCCGGCGACCGGGTCGCGTACCCGCGCCTGGCCTACCCGACCTACGAGGTGGGCGCCCGCCTGGCCCGCGCCGAGTACGAGGTCTACGACGACCCGACCACCCTCGACCCCGACGGGCTGAAGCTCCTCTGGCTCAACTCGCCCTCCAACCCGACCGGTCGGGTCCTGTCGAAGGACGAGCTGACCCGGATCGTCGCCTGGGCCCGCGAGCACGGCGTCCTGGTCTTCTCCGACGAGTGCTACCTCGAACTGGGCTGGGAGGCCGACCCGGTCTCGGTGCTGCACCCGGACGTCAACGGCGGCTCGTACGACGGCATCGTGGCCGTCCACTCGCTCTCCAAGCGCTCCAACCTCGCCGGGTACCGCGCGGCCTTCCTGGCCGGTGACCCGGCCGTCCTGGGCCCGCTCCTGGAGATCCGCAAGCACGGCGGCATGATGACCTCCGCGCCGACCCAGGCCGCCGTGGTCGCGGCCCTCGGCGACGACGGCCATGTGCGCGAGCAGCGGGAGCGGTACCTCGCCCGGCGCACGGCCCTGCGCGAGGCGCTGGTCGGGCACGGCTTCCGGATCGAGCACAGCGAGGCCAGCCTCTATCTGTGGGCGACCCGGGGTGAGTCCTGCTGGGACACGGTGGCCCACCTGGCAGGACTGGGCATCCTGGTGGCACCCGGTGACTTCTACGGGACCGCGGGCGACACGTTCGTACGGGTGGCCCTGACGGCGACGGACGAGCGGGTGCGGGCGGCTGTGGAGCGGCTGGCGTAGACGCGTAGACGTACGTACGCGTGCGTGCATGACGACGTGCACGACCACGCGCACGGCGAAGGGGCCCGGGAGGCGATACCGGGCCCCTTCGTACGCGGGTGATCAGCCGCCGAGCGGCAGGCCCTTCAGGGGGAGGGTGTCCGCGGAGGGGAGGCCGCCGCCCTTGGTGAGGGAGTCCGTGGGCAGCCCGCCCTTGGTGGCGGTCTTCGTGGTGTCACCGACGAGGTCCCCGGCGGAGCCCGCAGCCTCTCCCGCGGTCTTCTGCGCGGCCGGCGCGGCCTTCTTGACCGCCTTGCCGCCGGTCTTGCCCGCGGCCGGCACCGCCTTCTTGACGGCCTTGCTGCCGGCCTCGCCCGCGAGCCCGGTGACGTTCTGTGCCGCTCCGTCGACGGTGTTGCCCACGTTCGCCCCGTCCAGGGCGGTCAGGCCGCCGAGGTTGGGGGTGGCGGGCAGCTCGGGGGCCGCGCTCGCGGCGCCGGCCGCACCGACCCCGGCAGCCGCTCCCGCCGCGACGAGCAGCGCGGCACGGGCAATCCGACGGGTCAGGGGGAGGGACATGATGCTCCTTGTGACGGGAGGAAACGTTGCTCGGACGTCGTGACTACCGCTCGAAGCCCCCCGGAGGTTGCGCAGCGACAACGTAAAGAGTTGGCAATGCGTCGCATAATCGGCTGCGGATAAAAACGGGCAAAGAGTGCCTGGTCCGAAAGTCTGCCGAATGCTTACAGCCCTTTGTTCTCAAGGGATTTCGCGGTTTCGGGAGTGACTGCGCGAAAACCTGCGCACACCTCGCCGCGAGGGGCCCGCGGCTGACCCTCGCGGGTGATCACTCGCACTACTGCCCGGTGACGATCGAGACCGCGTTCGCGGCCTGCTTCGCGCTCTCGGCGTCCCGCGTACCCGTCGTACGCCACTTGCTGTCGGTGTTGCCCGCACTCCATTCGCGCCCGCCGTAGGAGACGCGCTCGATGTGCAGCGCGGAGGCGTTGGCCACGGCCCAGTGGGCCAGCTGCCAGCCGCGCTCACGCACGTCGCGGCCCTTGCCGGCGCCGGTGTCCTTGGTCACCGGCAGCGTGACGGTCCGCGAACCCGGCGTCGCGCTCACCGTCGGCGTGGGAGTGGACTTCGTCGAGGCGCCGCTCACCTCGGCGGCGGCCGGCTGCAGCGCGTCGCGCCCGAAGTCCCGTACCAGCGCGGCCCGTACGGCGTCGGGGCCCGCCTCGGTCACGGTGGTGGGGTCCGGGCGGCCCTGGCAGGTCAGCGTGGCCGGCGAGGAGCCGGTGAGGGCGGCGGCCAGCAGCGTCGCGTCCGGCTCGTGCTTGGCGTACGCCTCGGGGAAGCCGCTGCGCTGCACGCGCTGCGCGGCCACGGTCAGCGGCAGCTCGGTGTAGTCGGGCACCTTGGCCAGGTGCTCGTAGAAGATGCCCGCCGCGTACGTCGGGTCCAGGATCTCCTTCTCGGTGCCCCAGCCCTGCGAGGGACGCTGCTGGAACAGGCCGAGTGAATCCCGGTCGCCGTGCTGGATGTTGCGCAAGCCCGACTCCTGGATCGAGGTCGCCAGCGCGATGGCCACGGCCCGCTCGGGCATGCCGCGTCCGGTGCCGACGGCGGCGATCGTCGCCGCGTTCACCGCCTGCTCCGGCGTGAACTCGTACGCCGCTTCACCGCCCTTGCCGGAGACGACCTCGCAACCCGGGCCTCTCCCGCCCGTCTCGTACTGCACGACGAGATATCCCGCCACACCGAGCAGGACTACGAAGGCCGCCGAGATGCGGAGGAAGCGACCACGACGCTTGGGGGAGTGAGGTGACAGCTCTGACACGCGTACAAGGTAGCGGAGGCCGCTGTGGCTGCCGAGCCGGGTGTGGACAGAGGTCCCGGCCTCGGCGCGTTAGGGTCGACGGCATGGCCGACACCCCCCTTGACCTCACGCTGGACGCCGCTCTGTTGACCGCGCAGCTCGTCGACTTCCCCTCGGAGAGCGGCACCGAGAAGCCGCTCGCCGACGCGATCGAGTCCGCCCTGCGCGCGCTTCCGCACCTGACGGTCGACCGGTACGGCAACAACGTGATCGCCCGCACGAACCTGGGCCGCGCGGAGCGCGTCATCCTGGCCGGCCACATCGACACGGTCCCGATCGCCGACAACGTCCCCTCCCGCCTCGACGACGAGGGCGTCCTGTGGGGCTGCGGCACCTGCGACATGAAGTCCGGGGTGGCGGTCCAACTCCGCATCGCGGCCACCGTCCCCGCCCCCAACCGGGACATCTCCTTCATCTTCTACGACAACGAAGAGGTCGCCGCCGAGCTGAACGGCCTGCGCCATGTCGCCGAGGCCCACCCGGACTGGCTGGACGGCGACTTCGCGGTCCTGCTCGAACCGTCGGACGGCGAGGTCGAGGGCGGCTGCCAGGGCACCCTGCGCGTGCTCCTGAAGACGAAGGGCGAGCGGGCCCACTCGGCACGCTCCTGGATGGGCTCGAACGCGATCCACGCCGCCGCCCCGATCCTCGCCCGCCTCGCCTCGTACGAACCCCGCTACCCGGTCATCGACGGCCTGGAGTACCGCGAAGGCCTCAACGCGGTCGGCATCTCCGGCGGGGTCGCCGGGAACGTCATCCCGGACGCGTGCGTGGTGACGGTCAACTTCCGCTACGCGCCCGACCGTACGGAGGAGGAGGCCATCGCGCACGTGCGCGAGGTCTTCGCGGACTGCGGGGTCGAGGAGTTCGTGGTCGACGACCACAGCGGCGGCGCGCTGCCCGGCCTCTCCCACCCGGCCGCGGTCGCCTTCATCGAGGCGGTCGGCGGCGAACCCCGGCCCAAGTACGGATGGACGGACGTGTCCCGCTTCTCCGCGCTCGGCGTCCCGGCGGTCAACTACGGCCCGGGGAACCCGCACTTGGCGCACAAACGGGATGAAAGGGTCGAAACGGCAAAGATCTTGGCGGGTGAGGAGCGGCTGAGGGCATGGCTCTCGGCCTGATCCTCGCCCCGGTCCGGCCGATGGGCGGGGCGCCGCTGCACGGCGGACATGCCGACGTCCCCCGTCCGTAACCGGCGGAGATCTACGCTGAGGTGGAAACACCTGCAAGCGGAGGGAGCGCACATGGCTACCGGGAACCCCGAGGGCAAGCAGCAGCCACCGGAGGAGCAGCGCCTGGGGCCGGTACTCCGGCGGCGCGACCAGGTGACGGCGAGCACGACCGACCAGCGCCTGCTGGACGCGGGCGGCCCCTCGGACTGGGTCCACACCGACCCCTGGCGGGTGCTGCGCATCCAGTCGGAGTTCATCGAGGGCTTCGGCACGCTCGCCGAACTCCCGCCCGCGATCAGCGTGTTCGGCTCGGCGCGGACCAAGGCGGACTCGCCGGAGTACGAGGCGGGCGTACGGCTGGGCCGGGCGCTGGTGGAGGCGGGCTGGGCGGTGATCACCGGCGGCGGCCCCGGCGCGATGGAGGCGGCCAACAAGGGCGCCGGCGAGGCCAAGGGCGTCTCGGTCGGCCTCGGCATCGAGCTGCCCTTCGAGCAGGGGCTCAACCCCTACGTCGACATCGGCCTCAACTTCCGGTACTTCTTCGTCCGCAAGATGATGTTCGTCAAGTACGCCCAGGGCTTCGTGGTCCTCCCCGGCGGCCTCGGCACCCTCGACGAACTCTTCGAGGCCCTCACCCTCGTCCAGACCCAGAAGGTCACCCGCTTCCCGATCGTCCTCTTCGGCAGCGAGTACTGGGGCGGCCTCGTCGACTGGCTCCGCAACACCCTCGTAGCCCAGGGCAAGGCCTCGGAAAAGGACCTCCTCCTGTTCCACGTGACGGACGACGTGGACGAGGCGGTGGCGTTGGTGTCGAAGGAGGCGGGCCGCTAGGCGCGGAGCTTTGACATGCGGGAGGGGCTGATCTGTCAGCCCCTCCGGCGTTTGAGGAGCGGGGTCCGGGGCGGAGCCCCGGAAGGATGGGACGGGTAGGGGCGGCGGGGGCGAGGAAAGTCCTACGCCAACCCCCGTCGCGCAATCGCCGGTGGACGGTGTCCCGCGATCGACGCCACCATGTCCAGCACCTGCCGCGTCTCTGCCACTTCGTGCACCCGGTACACCTGCGCCCCCAACCACGCCGACACCGCCGTTGTCGCGAGCGTCCCCACCACCCGTTCCTTCAACGGCTTGTCCAAGGTCTCGCCGACGAAGTCCTTGTTGGACAGCGACACCAGCACAGGCCACCCGGTCTCGACCATCTCCCCAAGACGCCGAGTCGCCTCCAGGCTGTGCCGCGTGCTCTTGCCGAAGTCGTGCCCCGGGTCGATGAGAATCGACTCCCGCGGCACCCCCAACTCGGCCGCCCGCTCCGCAAGCCCGACCGTCACTCGCAGGATGTCGGCCATGACATCGTCGTACGCCACCCGATGCGGCCGCGTCCGAGGCTCCGCCCCACCCGCGTGCGTGCACACCAGCCCCACCCCGTACCGCGCCGCGACCTCCGCGAGCCGCGCGTCCACGCCACCCCACGCGTCGTTCAGCAGATCCGCCCCGACCTCGCACACGGCCGCCCCGACATCCGCCCGCCAGGTGTCGACGCTGATGACGACATCAGGGAACCGCCGCCGCACCTCCGCCACGAACCCGACGGTCCGCCGCGCCTCCTCCTCGGCCGTCACCTCTTCGCCCGGGCCCGCCTTGACCCCGCCGATGTCGATGATCGCCGCGCCCTCGGCCACGGCCTGCTCCACGCGCGCGAGGGCGGGCTCGTCGAGAAACGTCGCCCCTTGGTCGTAGAAGGAGTCCGGGGTCCGGTTCACGATCGCCATGATCACCGGCTCGTGCGCCTCGAATTCGCGCCTGCCCAGCCTGAGCATCCCCTGTGACCTCTCCTCGTACGAGCCCGTCTTCGGCCGCCTGCGACCCTAACTGTCAGACCCGCATGGCACGATCGGACCCTGACACATTCAGCTTCCGAACATCGAGTTTGGGGACCACAGCGATGGTTATGTTCTTGTTCCTGGTCGTCGCCCTCGCCGTCGTGGTGGCCGCGGTGACGCTGGCCGTGGTGGGCGGGGGCGAGAGTGACGGCCCGCTGCCCGAGGTGGCCCCCGAGCGGCTCCAGGACCCGCTGCCGCCGGACCGCCCCGTCAGCCGCGCGGACGTGGACGACCTCCGCTTCCCCCTCGCCGCCCGCGGCTACCGCATGGCGGACGTCGACGACGCCCTGAACCGCATCGCCGCCGAGCTCGCGGAGCGCGACGCGCGCATCGCCGACCTGGAGTCCGCGCTGGCGGGCGCGCGTGCCGGCGCCCATGTCTCCGGTGCCCACATCTCCATGGAGAAGCCCGCGCACGGCCCGGGGGAGCAGCAGTGAGCGAAGGCACCGCCCTCGCCGGTCCGGACGGCGCACTGCGCTGCCCCTGGGCGCTGTCCACCGAGGACTACGTGGCGTACCACGACGAGGAGTGGGGCCGCCCGGTCCACGGTGACCAGGCCCTCTTCGAGCGGGTCAGCCTGGAGGCCTTCCAGTCCGGCCTGTCCTGGATCACGATCCTGCGCCGCCGGCAGGGCTTCCGCGCCGCCTTCGCCGACTTCAAGATCGAGGCCGTCGCCGCCTTCACCGACGAGGACCGCGAACGCCTCCTGGCCGACGCGGGCATCATCCGCAATCGCGCCAAGATCGACGCGACCATCGCCAACGCGCGCGTGGTCGCCGACTGGGCCCCGGGCGACCTGGACACCCTCATCTGGTCCCACGCCCCGGACCCCGCCACCCGTCCGGCCCCCAGGACGACGGCGGATGTCCCGGCGGTCACCCCGGAGTCGACGGCCCTGTCGAAGGACCTCAGGAAGCGCGGCCTGCGCTTCGTGGGCCCGACGACGGCGTACGCGCTGATGCAGGCGTGCGGTCTGGTGGACGACCACCTGGCGGACTGCGCGGCCAGAGGCGACCGGTAGGGGCCCCAGGGGTCCGTAGGGGATCCCCGCGGTACTCGACGCGGCCGGCAGAGGCCGCACGGGAGGCTGCGCGAGAGGCCGCGAAAGAGGCCGACACGCCCGGCGGGAACTCCGTGTCGGCCCTGTCCGCCCGGTCCGGGCCCTATCGGCCCAGGTACTTCGGCTTCTCCTTGTTCACGAAGGCCTGCACCGCGATCGCGTGGTCCTCGGATTGCCCGGCCCGCGTCTGCAGCTCGTCCTCCTTGTCCAGGGTCTCCGTCAGGGAGTGGGAGAGCCCGTAGGCCACCGCCTCCTTGATCGCCGCGTACGCCACCGTCGGTCCGACGGCGAGCGCGCGGGCCACCTTCTCGGCCTCGGCCCGCAGCTCGCCGGAGGGAACGACCCGGTTCGCGATGCCCAGCTCGTAGGCGTCCTGGGCGCTGATGCTGCGCGGGAACAGCAGCAGGTCGGCGGCGCGGCCGGGGCCCACCACGCGCGGCAGCGTCCACGAGATCCCGGAGTCGGCGGTCAGCGCCACCCCGGCGAACGAGGTGTTGAAGGCCGCCGTGTCCGCCACCACCCGGTAGTCCGCGGCGAGCGCGAACCCGAGACCGGCACCGGCCGCGACCCCGTTCACCCCCGCCACCACGGGCTTCGGCATCTCCGTCAGCGCCCGCACGATGGGGTTGTAGTGCTCCTTCACCGTGGTCATGGTCTGCCCGGACCCCGTCTCGCGGTCCGACGCCAGCAGCGTGATGTGCTCCTTGAGGTCCTGCCCGACGCAGAACGCCCGGTCGCCGGCGGACGTCAGCAGCACCGCGCGCACGGCCTCGTCGGCCGCCGCGGACTCGACCGCCTCGCGCAGGGCGACCTTCGTCGCGATGTTCAGCGCGTTCATCGCCTCGGGGCGGTTCAGCGTGATCGTCGCGAGTCCGTCGCCCACCTCGTAGAGCACGGTGTCGGCCATGGTGATGTCCCCTCCGGTGTCGCGGCTCGGGCGTACCGTCCGGTACGCCCCTGTCCGAAGGACAGCATGGCGGAGATCACCGCCGAGGGACCGGAGCGGACGTGTGACCTGCGTCAAAGAAATCTGGACGGATTCCGGTCCGCGGAAGTCCGTGCGGCGGCGGAGTATCGCAGTCACATCGCCGAATTGAGTGGTTTTGCTCGCGCGCGTTGCCCAAGCGATGCCGACTGATGTTGGTCATCGGGTCCTGAGATGCGGGATAATGGCCTGGAAGCAATGTGTTCGATGCCGGTGTCGTGCGTCCCAGTCACTCGCTGTGGCCACGCGTGCCCTCCCGGGCCGTCGGCTTTGACGATGAGCTGGTTTCAGGAAGGGGAACGAGCATGGCGGCCATGAAGCCGCGAACGGGCGATGGCCCGCTCGAGGTGACCAAGGAGGGGCGGGGCATCGTCATGCGCGTTCCGCTCGAAGGCGGCGGTCGACTCGTCGTCGAGCTGACCCCTGACGAGGCCGACGCGCTCGGCGACGCCCTCAAGAAGGTCGTCGGCTGACGCGCACGCGACCAGACCCGTCACTGCCCCGGCATCGTCTTCGATGCCGGGGCAGTTTGTCTGCGCCTCTTGGTTCTCCGCCTCTTGCTTCCGCGCCTCTCGCTTCCGCGCTTCTCGCTTCCCGTCAGCGCTTGACCGCGCACAGCAGGCCGTCGCCCACCGGCAGCAGCGACGGCACCAGCTCCTGGCTCTCGCGCACCGCGCGCAGCAGCTCACGCAGCCGCAGGACCTCGGTCGGCTGCGGGCCCGAATCGACCGTGCGGCCGTTGGCGAAGACGCCCTCGAAGACCACCAGACCCCCCGGACGGAGCAGGCGCAACGATTCAGCGAGGTAGTCGAGGAACTCCAGCCGGTCGCCGTCGCAGAAGACGAGGTCGTAGCCGGCGTCCGCGAGCCGGGGCAGTACGTCCAGGGCGCGGCCCGGGATGAAACGGGCCCGGTTGCTCGCGAAACCGGAGGCACGGAAGGCCTGGCGGGCGAAGCTCTGGTGCTCGGGCTCGGGGTCCACGGTGGTCAGCACGCCGTCCGCGCGCATGCCGTGCAGCAGATGGACACCGGAGACGCCGGTGCCGGTGCCGATCTCCGCGACCGCCTTCGCGTCCACGGAGGCGGCCAGCAGACGCAGCGCGGAGCCCGTGCCGGGCGACACCGAGCGCAGCCCCGCCTCACGGGCCCGGTCGCGGGCCCAGCGGAGCACTTCGTCCTCGGCGACGTAGGCGTCGGAGAACGCCCAGCTCGTCTGCCGGTTGCCGGTAATGACCCTCTCCTGTCCCCGTGGTTGCCTGGGCGTGACTGTATCCGCTGGCGTCGGGAACCCGCAGATGGGACCAGGCGTTTAGAGGGAAGGAAGAAGGAGCGGGGGGACACAGTTGGATCACGAAGACGAGCAGGGGGACGGGCAGGGCCTCGCACGACTGCTGACGCGGCCGCCCGAGCCGGACCGGCTCTCATCAAATTCTCGTAAAACCGCTTATCCGGAGCTAACGGGCGAGGTGGCTATGGTAGGGGCTCCACTGGACACCACCAGAGCCGACAGGGGAGGTGCGGCTGCGCCTATGGATCGGGGAGGAGTGCTGCGGCGCTTCCTCGGATCGGCGGGCAGGCCGAAATCCGTGAACGACACCGCTGCTGACCCCAGCCACGCCGCTGACCAGACCCAGACCGCGACTTTCTCCACCGACGCGGACGGGCAGGCGTGGACTCCGCCCACGTGGGAGGAGATCGTCAGCACCCACAGCGGCCGTGTGTACCGGCTCGCGTACCGCCTGACAGGTAACCAGCACGACGCCGAGGATCTCACGCAAGAGGTCTTCGTCCGCGTCTTCCGCTCCCTGTCCACCTACACGCCCGGCACCTTCGAGGGCTGGCTGCACCGCATCACCACCAACCTCTTCCTCGACATGGTCCGCCGCAAGCAGCGCATCCGTTTCGACGCGCTGGGCGAGGACGCGGCCGAGCGGCTGCCCAGCCGAGAGCCCTCGCCCCAGCAGGTCTTCAACGACGCGCACTTCGACGCGGACGTCCAGCAGGCCCTCGACACCCTCGCCCCGGAGTTCCGCGCCGCGGTCGTCCTGTGCGACATCGAAGGACTGTCGTACGAGGAGATCGCCGCGACCCTCGGCGTGAAGCTCGGCACCGTCCGTTCCCGGATCCATCGTGGCCGTTCCCAGCTGCGCAAGGCCCTGGCGCACCGTTCGCCGGAGGCCAGGGCGGCCGAGCGCCGTTCCTCCTTCGTGCCGAGGGTGCCCGCACTGGGGGGAGGGGGCGCGACCGCGTGAGTGGATCACGACCCAGCCCCGCCGAGGGGCGCTTTTCCGAGCAGCACCTGGGAGACCGACTCTCCGCCCTGGTGGACGGAGAGCTCGGTCATGAGTCGCGCGAGCGGGTCCTCGCCCACCTGGCCACCTGCGCCAAGTGCAAGGCCGAGGCCGACGCCCAGCGACGCCTGAAGAACGTGTTCGCGGAGGCGGCACCCCCGCCGCCCTCCGAGAGCTTCCTGGCCCGACTCCAGGGGCTCCCCGGGGGAGGTGACACGGATGGCGGTGGCTCGCCGTTCGGCGGGGGCGGATTCTCCGACGGCTTCGCCGCCCGCCCCACCGCCGGAGCCGGAGCAGGCGCCGGGACCTCCGGGGTCTTCGGACTGAGGCGTGGTGAGCGCTTCGAGTTCGGCTATGTGCCGGCCCGCCCGCACACCTCGTCGGTCAGGCCCGGGCCCGTACCCTTGCCCGCCGCGGCCGACGGTGGTTTCCGTATACACGACGTCAGCCGGCACGAGGCCGACCGCTCCGCCTCGCGGGGGATGCGGTTCGCGTTCGTCGCCGCCGGCGCGGTGTCGCTGGCCGCGATCGCGCTCGGCGGCGTCACCAGCGGCGTCCCGACCGACACCGCCGACGCCCGAGGCGGCACCGGCACGGGCAGCAACGTGACCCCGATGCGCACGCAGGGCACGGGAGCCGCCACGGCGCCCGAGTCCCGGCGCCGTGGCGTGGGTCCCCTGCTCGCCCAGGGCCAGAGCCAGCGCTCGCTCGGCACCCCGGTCGCCCCGACCTCGGTGTCCGCGCCCCTGCTGCCCGGCGTACCGAGCCCCGCGGTCGCCGGACGTGAGGAGACCATGCACACGCTGGCCACGCCCGTGGTGTCCGGTGTCGCCGTCATGTCCCCGCTGATACGCCCGCTCGGCACCACCCCGCCGTTCACCCTGACCTCGTGGTCCACCCCGTCGGAGGTCACGACCCCCGGCAGCCTGCTCGCCGCACCCGTCCCCGACACGACCTCCGCTCCTTCCTCCCCCACCTCCTCCGCCTCTTCGCGCACGGCCCGCTGACCGGCCCCTGCGCCACGGCCCGCGAACCTGGTTGAATCCTGTGAGGGCCGCGCCCTGCGCAGGCAGCCGGACGCGGAGTCGACGAACCGCGACCGCCGACGACGAGCCGTGCCGCGGTCAGCTGTGGGGAGAGCAGTGAACGAGGGGAAGCCGACGAAGGCGAAGTGGTGGAATCGTCCACACCCGCAAGGCCCTTCGGGGGTTGCGGGGGAGGACGGTTCCCCCGACGGCGACTTCGAGTTGGCCCGGCCCGCTTCCGCGGAGGACGACTTCGCGCTGGCGCCGCCCGTGGCGGTGGGCGACGCGGATCCGGTCGGGGGACTGGCCGCCGGCGACGTCGAGTCGCGGCCCCCGCAGGACGGGCCCCCGACGGAGGAGACAGCCCCCATTCCCGCCGCCCTGGTGCCCGAGGACCGCCCCCAACCCCTGCACGACCCCGACCCCTTCAGTACCCCGCCCTACGGCGAACCGGGCCCCTGGGCCCCCGCCCCACCGGTCCGACAACCACTTCCCGCTACGCCCTCCGCTGCCCCCGTTCCCGCCACTCCCGCCACCCCCTGGCAGAACTACGACCCCTGGGCCGCCCCGGCCGCCCCTCTCCAGCAGACCGGCGCCGCAGTCGACGGGGTCGCCTCACGGCGTCGGCGGGTGCGGCGGGCGCTGGTCGGCGGGGCGCTGGCGCTCGCGCTGCTGTCCGGGGGCGTCGGGGGTGCCATCGGGTCGTATCTGGAGCGCAACGGCGGTGTGGGGGGCGTACAGCTGCCGCAGGCCGGCAAGGAGCCGGTCGGGCGGGCCGCCGACAGTGTGGCCGGGATCGCCGCGCGGGCCCTGCCCAGCGTCGTGACCCTGCATGTGACCGGTTCCGAGGAGTCCGGCACCGGCACCGGGTTCGTGCTCGACGACCTCGGACACATCCTGACCAACAACCACGTCGTCGAACCCGCCGGTTCCTCCGGCGAGATATCGGTGACCTTCAACAGCGGGGACACCGCCAAGGCCACCGTCGTGGGCCGGGACAGCGGTTACGACCTCGCCGTGGTGAAGGTCAGCGGCGTGCGCGGACTCAGCCCCCTGCCGCTCGGCAACTCCGACAACGTCCAGGTCGGCGACCCCGTCGTCGCCATCGGTGCCCCCTTCGACCTGGAGGGCACCGTCACCTCCGGCATCATCAGCGCCAAGTCGCGGCCCATCACGGCCGGCGACAGCGTCGACGGCAGCGACGTGTCGTACGTGGACGCCCTGCAGACCGACGCGCCGATCAACCCCGGGAACTCCGGCGGACCGCTGCTCGACTCGCGGGCCCGGGTCATCGGCATCAACTCCGCGATCCGTTCCGCCGACGACGGCTCGGACTCCGGGGGCGGTCAGGCCGGTTCCATCGGGCTCGGCTTCGCGATTCCCGTCAACCAGGCCAAGCGCGTCGCCGAGGAACTGATCAACACCGGCAAGGCGACCCACCCGGTCATCGGCGTCACCCTCGACATGGACTACACCGGCGACGGCGCCCGCGTCGGCACCAAGGGCAGCGGCGGCGCCCCGGCCGTCAACGCGGGCGGCCCCGGCGACAAGGCGGGCATCGAGGCGGGCGATGTCATCACCGAGGTCGACGGTCAGCGCGTGCACTCCGGCGAGGAGCTGATCGTCAAGACCAGGGCCCATCGCCCCGGCGACCGGCTGGAGCTGACCGTGCGGCGCGACGGCAGGGAGCTGACGATCTCGCTGGTGCTCGGATCCTCCGACGGCGACTGATCCCCGGCATCAGCCGATGCCTGACACCGGCTGATCTCCGGCAGCAACTGACAGGAACCTCACACGTGAGGTCACGAGCCACGGTCCACAAGGCAAACAACCGGGAAAACCGGCATGCGGGCGCACTCGGAGCGCTCGGGACAGTACCGGTCGAAGCGGATCGCCGGGTACCGTGGATCCGGCCCGGACCACAAGGAGCATCAGGTGTTCAATGACATAGGACCGCTGGAGCTGGTGACGCTCGTTGTCCTCGCCGTGCTCGTCTTCGGTCCGGACAAGCTCCCCAAGGTCATCCAGGACGTCATGCGGACCGTACGCAAGATCCGCGAGTTCTCGGAGAGCGCCAAGGAGGACATCCGGCAGGAACTCGGCCCGGAGTTCAAGGACTTCGAGCTGGAGGACCTCAACCCCAAGACGTTCATCCGCAAGCAGTTGGACAACGATGAACTGGGGCTCAAGGAGATCCGCAACGGCTTCAACCTGAAGAAGGAGATGGCCGAGGTCACGGACGCGGTGCACAGCCGCGACACCGACAAGTCGGACTCCTCCTCGCCGTCGGGTTCCTCCTCGTCCGGTTCCTCCGGCGGTCGTCTCGACATGACCAAGAAGCCCGAGGAAGACGACCGCCCGCCCTTCGACGCGGACGCCACCTGAGCCGTACGAACACGACTGTTCACCCCCGCCGTACGTGACGCGTTTCATACCCGGGGGGGCCTTCGCGCGCCCTGAACCGGCCCTCTGAGCGACCCACGCGCCGGGCGGTTTCCCGGTTGCCCGCGGCGGGGTGGCTATGCTGCCGAGTTGTTGTGCGGGCCGGCGGCGAACAAGCAACGCCGCCCGAAGGGGGGCGGGCCGCTTCGGTCCGACGAGAGCGAGGAGGCGTCCGGGCACATGGAGACGACGAGTCAGGCGGTCGCACAGGCGCCGGCCGCGGAGGGTGGACAGCAGGTCCCCTTCGCCCGGCGCACGGTCGACGGCTACCTGCAGGCGGCCTTCCCGTGGTACGGCCTCGACGAGGCCTTCACGGGGCCGCGCTGGTTGATGCAGGTGGGTACGGCGGCCGACGGGGCCGTGGAGCACGGGTCGATCGGGCACGGCGACGAGCCCTCGGTGAAGAACGAGTACGCGGTGGGCTCCGCCGGTGAGCCGAAGGAGAAGTTCGCGGTCGTCGTGACCGTCGCCGCGAGTCCGTCCCGCAGGAGCGCCGACGGTACGGGGCTGCTGGAGGCCACGTCGGTCTCCTCGGCGGCCTGGCTCGCGGGGGTGGGGCTGCTGTCCTTCACCTGGCCCGGGCAGATGGACCACTCGCTGCGGGACGACTGGCTGGATCAGCAGACGGAGACGGCGTGGGCCCTGGCGGACGATCTCGCCGGGTCCGACTGGTCGTCCCTGTCCCTGCCGGTGGACGGCGTCCCGACGCCTTTCCACTACCGGGAGTCGGAGTTCGGCTGGGTCCTGGCCGGGTCCACCCAAGCGGGGGTGCACGTGGGGGCCTACGGGCGAGGCATGAGCGCGTACGGGCTCGGCTTCGCGATGATCAAGGACATCTCGGCCTACGCCTAGTCGGGAGTGCGACGATGGGGTGCCCTCCAGCCTGGAGGGCACCCCATCGTCGTACATCTCAGAACTTGTTCTTGGGCGTGATCCCCAGGGACAGTCCCGAAAGGCCCCTCTGCCGGCCCCCGAGCTTGCCCGCGATCGCCTTCAGCGCCGCGCCCGCCGGGGAGTCCGGGTCGGTCAGGACGACCGGTCTGCCCTCGTCGCCGCCCTCGCGGAGGCGGACGTCGATCGGGATGGAGCCGAGGACGGGGACCGAGGCGCCCGTCGTGCGCGTGAGGCCGTCGGCCACCGACTGGCCGCCGCCCGTGCCGAAGACGTCGACCATCTCGCCGCAGTGCGGGCACGGCAGGCCCGCCATGTTCTCGACGACACCGACGATCTTCTGGTGGGTCTGCACGGCGATCGAGCCGGCCCGCTCGGCGACCTCGGCGGCCGCCTGCTGCGGGGTCGTGACGACCAGGATCTCGGCGTTGGGGACCAGTTGGGCGACCGAGATGGCGATGTCGCCGGTGCCCGGCGGGAGGTCGAGGAGCAGGACGTCCAGGTCGCCCCAGTAGACGTCCGCGAGGAACTGCTGCAGCGCGCGGTGCAGCATCGGACCGCGCCACACCACGGGCGCGTTGCCCGGGGTGAACATGCCGATGGAGATGACCTTCACGCCGTTCGCCGACGGCGGCATGATCATGTTCTCGACCTGGGTCGGACGCCCCTCGGCGCCCAGCATGCGCGGCACGGAGTGGCCGTAGATGTCGGCGTCGACGACGCCCACCTTGAGACCGTCGGCCGCCATCGCCGCCGCCAGGTTCACCGTCACCGAGGACTTGCCGACGCCGCCCTTGCCGGACGCCACCGCGTAGACGCGGGTGAGGGAGCCGGGCTGCGCGAAGGGGACCTCGCGCTCGGTCTTGCCACCGCGCAGGGCGGTCGCGAGTTCCTTGCGCTGTTCGTCGCTCATCACGTCGAGGGTCACGTCGACGCGGCTGACACCGTCGACGGCGGCGACCGCATCGGTCACGCGTTGCGTGATCGTCTCCCGCATCGGGCAGCCGGAGACGGTGAGGTACACGGTGACCGCGACCGCTCCGTCCGCGTCGATCTCCACGGACTTGACCATCCCGAGCTCGGTGATGGGCCGGTTGATCTCGGGGTCGTTCACCGTCGCCAGTGCCTGGCGCACCGCGTCTTCGCTAGCCATAGGGTCGATGGTACGGCGCCCACCGGGCCCTTCGGCCAGCCCCTCAGCGGTCGTCTGCGTCACGCCCGGCGGACCGTTCTGCCGGGAATACGACGTGTCCGTCCCGCCGGGCCTCTATCTCCTTGACGAGGTCCTGCAGCTCGGAGCGGATCCAGTCGCGGGTCGCCACCTCGCCGAGACCGATGCGCAGTGCGGCGATCTCGCGGGTCAGGTACTCGGTGTCGGCGATCGACCGCTCGTTCTGCTTGCGGTCCTGTTCGAGGTTGACCCGGTCGCGGTCGTCCTGCCGGTTCTGCGCGAGCAGGATCAGCGGGGCCGCGTAGGAGGCCTGCAAGGACAGCATCAACGTCAGGAAGATGAACGGGTAGTTGTCGAACCGCAGGTCACGCGGCGCGAAGATGTTCCACAGCACCCACGCGATGATGACGACCGTCATCCAGACGATGAAGCGCCCGGTGCCCAGGAAGCGCGCGATGCGCTCCGAGAACCGTCCGAAGGCCTCCGGGTCCCACTCGGGCAGGAGCCGGCGCCGCGTCGGCCGGGGCTGGTCCAGGCGGGCCCGCGCGCGCGTGCTCGCCGTCGCCCCCGCCGGGGTGCGTTCGCGGCCGGTCTCACGCTCAGCCATGCGCCGTCGCCTCCTCCCCTTCGATCGGTTCGTCGCGTCCGTCGCGTCCGTCGCGCTCGTCGGGTTCCCCGGGTTCTTCGGATTCCTCGGATTCCTCGGTCCCGTCGAGGTGGAACTCGGTCTCCCGCCAGTCCTCGGGCAGCATGTGGTCGAGTACGTCGTCCACGGTGACCGCGCCCAGCAGCGACCCGGCCTCGTCCACCACGGGCGCCGCGACCATGTCGTACGTCGCGAAGAACCCGGCGACGACGGGCAGCGCGGCCTTCGGGTCGAGGGTCTGCAGGCTGTCGTCGAGGATCGAGCTGACCAGCGTGTAGGGCGGGTCGCGCAGCAGGCGCTGGAAGTGGACCGTGCCGAGGTACTTGCCGGTCGGGGTGTCGTCGGGCGGGCGGCAGACGTAGACCTGGGCGGCGAGCGCGGGGGAGAGGTCGGCGTTGCGCACGCGCGCGAGGGCGTCGGCGACGGTCGCGTCGGGGCGCAGCACGATCGGCTCGGTCGTCATCAGACCGCCGGCCGTGTGCTCCTCGTACGACATCAGGCGCCGCATGTCGGCCGCGTCGGAGGGCTCCATCAGGTTCAGCAGCCGCTCCTGGTCCTCCGCCGGCAGTTCGCCGAGCAGGTCGGCCGCGTCGTCCGGGTCCATCGCCTCCAGGACGTCGGCGGCGCGCTCCTCCTTGAGCTTGCCGAGGATCTCGATCTGGTCGTCCTCCGGCAGCTCTTCGAGGACGTCGGCGAGCCGGTCGTCGTCGAGGGCGGCGGCGACCTCGGCCCGCCGCTTGGGGGCCAGATGGTGCAGGACGTTGGCGAGGTCGGCCGCGCGCAGCTGCTCGAAGGTGGCCAGGAGGCTCTCGGCGCCCTGTCCGTGCTCCTCAAGGGAGAAGCCGGTGACCGCGGACCACTCCACCGTCAGCGTCTCTCCTCGGGCCCGCCTGAAGGCGCCGCCCTTCTTCCCCTTGCGGACGAAGACGCGGCCGACCTCCCAGTCCCGGCGGGCCGGCAGCTGCTGCACCGACAGATCGAGGACGGTGACCTCCTCGCCGGTCTCGGCGAGCGTGACGCGCCGGTCGAGGAGTTCGCCGAAGACGAGGCGCTCGGTGGGCCGTTGCTCGAAGCGGCGGACGTTGAGCACGCCGGTGGAGATGACCTGGCCGGACTCGATGCCGGTGACCCGGGTCATGGGCAGGAAGATCCGGCGGCGCGTGGTCAGTTCGACAACGAGCCCGAGCACGCGCGGGGGGCGCCGGGCCACGCGCAGCATGACGACGACATCGCGGACACGGCCCACCTGGTCGCCGTTGGGGTCGAAGACGGGGACGCCCGCGAGATGCGAGACGAAGATCCGGGAAGGGGCGCCCGCTGCCATGAACGCGCCTCCTTTTCTTCCTGTTTCCGACGGGTGTTTCCTACGGTTTCCTACGGGTGTTTCGTACGGTGTTCCTTTTCCGAATTGCCCGCTCGGATGGGCTTCAGGCTAGCCCGTCCCGATCGGGTCCGCCCTGGTAGGTGGTCCGGACGGACCGGCTCCGTTCAGTCCGCGCGGCCCCGGTACGCTGCCTCCGTCCCGCGACAGAAAGGCAGCCCCAGCTGTGACCGCGATTGCCCAGGGCCGTACCCGCCGAGCCGCGCTGGTGAGCGCGGTGTGCGCTCTGGTGGTGACGGGGACCGGGTTGCTCACGGGCTGCAGCGAGGATCCGGACGCGGGCACCAACGGGGTCGGCAAGCTGCCCGCCGCCACGATCCAGTCCAAGTCCAAGGCGGCCGCCGACTCCGCCACGGCGGTGCGCCTTGCCGGGAACGTCGTCACCAACGGGCGGACGTACACGCTCGACATGCGGCTGTCGGCCGACGGCGGCACCGGCTCCGTCACCTCGAAGGGCGTTGCCTTCGGGCTGCTGCGCGTCGGTGAGCAGCTGTACCTGAAGGCCGACGCGGCGTTCTGGAACCAGGCCGACGGCGGCTCGGACGCGGGCGCCGCGAGCACGCTCGACGGCAAGTACGTGAAGGTGCCCAAGGGGGATCCCTCCTACCAGAAGTTCAGTGGCTTCACCGAGAAGGACGTCCTCCTCGACGGACTGCTGACCCTGCACGGCACGCTCGCGACGGACGGCCACCACGAGCAGTCGGGCACCCGCACCATCCGCATCACCGGCGACGAGGGCTCCGGCGGCACGCTGGACGTCTCCCTCAAGGGCGAGCCCTATCCCCTCCGCCTCCAACGCGCCGGCGGCGCGGGCACCCTCACCTTCTCGTCCTGGGGCGAACAATTCCCCCTGACCGAACCGAAGGACGACGAGACGGTGGACTACGGCAAGCAGTTGCCGGCGTCGTAGCGGGACCGAACTCGCCCCTGCCGCCGACTGCTTCCGCGCACTGCCCGCTACTTCCGTCGCCGCTTGCGGAACAGCAGCCGGGGCAGCCCCGCCGGAATCGGCTGACGCGTTGTCGCCGGTGAAGACAGCGGCGCCTGCGCCAAGTCCCCCTCGGGCAACGGCGCCACAGACCCCGTAGGAACCAGGCGGAGCACCCGGCACTCGCGCGCCCAGCGCTCCGGCATCGCCTCGCCGTCGGGGGCGTTCAGCCGCTTGCCCTTCAGCTCGGCGACCGTCGCCTGCCACGCCTCGGAGTCCGGAGCGAGTTCGACGACCTTGGCCGACCAGGAGACCAGCCGGCCGCCCTTGTCCTTGCTGCGCACGGTGACCTCGGCGGGGCCGCCGTCGGTCAGCCCCGGCAGCGGCTGCTCGCCCGGACCGTCGCCGACCAGGCAGGCCGCGCCCTCGTGCCAGACGTGCCACAGGGCGCGCGCCGGGACGCCGGGACCGTTGACCCAGACAAGACCGGACTTCTTCGTGGCCTCCTCGACGAGGGCCTGGTCGAGCAGCTCGCTTGGCATCGGCTCCGCGGTCATGGGCGCAGCCTATCCAGCACCGGCCCCGGCACCCTCACAGCCAGCCGTTGCGCTTGAGGGTGCGGTGGATGACCAGACAGACCCCCACGATGAACGTCATCACCATCGGGTACCCGTAGCGCCAGTGCAGCTCGGGCATGTGCTCGAAGTTCATGCCGTACACGCCGCACACCATCGTCGGTACGGCGATGATCGCGGCCCACGCGGTGATCTTCCGCATGTCCTCGTTCTGCGCGACGGACGCCTGCGCGAGGTTGGCCTGGAGGATCGAGTTGAGCAGTTCGTCGAAGCCGATGACCTGTTCCTGGACCCGGGCGAGGTGGTCGGCGACGTCCCGGAAGTACTTCTGGATGTCCGGGTCGACCAGCCGCATCGGCCGCTCGCTCAGCAGCTGCATGGGCCGCAGCAGGGGCGACACCGCGCGCTTGAACTCCAGTACCTCACGCTTGAGTTGGTAGATCCGGGCCGAGTCGACGCCGCGCGAGATACCGCCCCGCCCGGGCGAGAAGACCTCGGTCTCGACCTCGTCGATGTCGTCCTGCACGGCGTCGGCGACCGCGACATAGCCGTCGACGACGTGGTCGGCGATCGAGTGCAGCACGGCCGAGGGGCCCTTCGCGAGCAGCTCGGGGTCGTCCTGCAGCCGGTGCCGCAGCGCGCGCAACGAGCCCTGGCCGCCGTGCCGGACGGTGATGAAAAAGTCCCGTCCGGTGAAGCACATGACCTCGCCGGTCTCGACCACCTCGCTATTGGCGGTGAGTTGGTCGTGCTCGACGTAGTGGATGGTCTTGAAGACGGTGAACAGGGAGTCGTCGTAGCGCTCCAGCTTGGGGCGCTGGTGGGCCTGGACGGCGTCCTCCACGGCCAGCGGGTGCAGCCCGAACTCGCTTGCGATACCGGCGAATTCGGCCTCGGTCGGCTCATGCAGACCGATCCACACGAAGCCCCCGTCGCGGCGCACCTGACGCATCGCCTCGTGCGGGGTGAGCGGCGCCGGCGTCACGACGCGGGTGCCGTCGCGGTAGACGGCGCAGTCGACGACGGCCGAGGGCGTACCGGGGTCGCGGGTGGTGTCGTACGCGCCGGTGTCCTTGCGCAGCGAGGGGCGCGACGGGCGTACTGCGGCACGCAGGTCACGGATCATCGACATGGCAGGCTCCTTCGTGACAGGCAACAAAGGGCGGCGGCGACGGGTGGAACTACCCGGAATGGGGACGTCCTGACTGCGGGTGTGTTTGGCACGTCCACAAAGCGGGGAGCACCGCATCGTCGCGGCAGCGGAGCTTCATTGCTGGATCAGCTACTGCTTCAGATCAGACAGATCACAGGGATCAGGCACAACGGAATGAAGTGCTCTTCCGTGCAAGGACGCGAGTGTGAGAGGCGGCGGTTGCCGGAGTCACAGCAGCTGCATCAGCGGGCGGAAGAACGAGTGGTACTGCACGGTCGACTTCGATCCATGACAGCCCCACCTCCTCCGGCCGGTCCCTCGTAAGGGAGTCTCAATCCCTCGAAAGGGAGTGGTGTCGGCGTCGGGACCTGATCGCGACGCTCAAGCGTGCTGCCCCGAACCACCGGGCAAGACTAGCAGTGACGCGAAGTGTCAAGCCGCCGCTTTGCCCGGTACTGACGAGTTCTATGCTCGCGACATGGTTGATGTTCTTCCTCTGGTCGAGGCCCGGTTGCGCACCGCGCTGGGCGCGCCGGACGCACGCGCGGCGGTCACCTTCCTCGGCACGGACCGCGTCGAGGTGCTGCGTTTCCAGGAGGGCGACGTCGTCCGCTACGCCACGCTCGGGATGTCCGCGCAGCCGATGAGCGACCCCACCGCGATGCTCGCCGACCCGGTCGCGGGACCGCGCGCCGAACTCGTCCTCTCCGTCCGCGCCGGACTCGCCGAGACGGACAAGGTGCTCCGCCCGCTCGCCGTGCTCGCCGCGTCTCCGCAGGTGGAGGGTGTGGTCGTGGCGCCGGGCGCCTCCCTCGACGTGGGGGAGCCGCTGTGGCCGGGTGCCCCGTTCACCTCGGTCCTGGTGGCCGAGCCGGGCGGACTGGTCGAGGACCTCGAACTGGACGCCCCCCTCGACCCGGTCCGTTTCCTGCCGCTGCTCCCGATGACCCCGAACGAGGCGGCCTGGAAACGCGTCCACGGCGCCCAGGCCATCCAGGAGCGCTGGCTGACGAACGGGACGGACCTGCGGGATCCGTCCCGCAGGTCCGTCCCGCTGGAGTGAGCAAGCTCACCGGACGGTGGCCGAAAAGCTTCAGTCGGCAAAGACGGTGACACTGTCCTCGACGGCGTGCCGCGTCTCCAGCTCCTCGGCTTCGTGCGTGAGCGCCTTGCGCCGTACGACGACCACGACCGCGCCCAGCAGAGCGGTGACCGCCGCGACCACGAACGGGATGTGGATGTCGCTCCACTCCTCGATCTTCGGCGCGAAGAACGGCGCCGCCGCTGCGGCGAACCACCGTACGAAGTTGTAGCCCGCGCTCGCCACCGGGCGCGGCGCGTCCGACACACCGAGCGCCAGCTCCGTGTAGACGGTGTTGTTCACGCCGATGAAGGCACCGGACAGGATCGTGCAGACGATCGCGGTGGTGTGGTCGCCGTAGCCGAGGATCAGGACGTCCGCCGCGAGCAGCACCAGCGAGCCGCCCAGCACCTTCAGCGAACCGAACCGCTCCTGCAGCCTCGGCGCCGCGAACACGGAGAAGACGGCGAGCAGGACGCCCCAGGCGAAGAACACGGCACCCGACTTGTACGGGGTCATGTCCAGCACGAACGGGGTGAAGGCCAGCACGGTGAAGAACGTGTAGTTGTAGAAGAAGGACGAGGCCGCCGCGGAGGCGAGGCCGCCGTGGCCGAGCGCCTTGATCGGGTCGAGCAGTGAGGTCTTCGTCGCCGGCTTCGGCTGCTCCTTGAGGAACACCGTGATGCACAGGAAGCCGATCGCCATCAGGAACGCGGTGCCGAAGAAGGGGTAGCGCCAGCTCGCGTCGCCGAGCAGCGCGCCCACCAGCGGGCCGCACGCCATGCCGAGGCCGAGCGCGGACTCGTACAGCAGGATCGCCGCGGAGCTGCCGCCCGCCGCCGCGCCGACGATGACCGCGAGGGCCGTCGAGACGAAGAGCGCGTTGCCGAGGCCCCAGCCCGCGCGGAAGCCGACGAGTTCGGCGACCGAGTTCGAGGTGCCCGCGAGACCGGCGAAGACGACCACAAGGGCGAGGCCCAGCAGCAGGGTCTTGCGACCGCCGATCCGGCTGGAGACGAAGCCGGTGACCAGCATCGCGACGGCCGTGATCAGGAAGTACGAGGTGAAGAGCAGGGAGACCTGACTGGCCGTGGCGTCCAGGCCCTTGGCGATGGACGGCAGGATCGGGTCGACGAGTCCGATGCCCATGAAGGCGACGACGGACGCGCCGGCCGTCGCCCACACGGACTTGGGCTGTCGCAGGATGCCGGTCGCTCCCGCGTCGAAGGGGTCGTCCATGCTTCTTCACGCCTCTCTCGGTCGATGGTAGTTGGTATATACACATACTAAGTTAGAGAGGCTAATTAATGCAAGCTACAGCTAGTTGTGCCCGGTGAAGGGTTCAGTCCGGACGGGTGATCGTCCTTGACGTGCGCGAGCGAGGGTAGGACCGTGGGGCCCTATGAGGGGCGAACCCAGTTGCCCGAAGTGTGGTGGCCGGGTCAGGGCTCCCGGACTCTTCGCCGATTCCTGGCAGTGCGATGTGCACGGGACCGTGCATCCGCTGCAGCCCGTGATCCCGCCCAGCGTCGAGGCCCTCGAAGTCGTCGTGCATCGCACGCAGGTACCGGTGTGGATGCCGTGGCCGCTGCCGGTCGGCTGGCTGTTCACGGGCGTGGCGTGCGCGGGCGACGACCGCAGCGGGGGCCGTGCGACGGCCGTGGCGTGTTCCGGGCCGGGTCCGCTCGGTGGCATCGGAGAGCTCATCCTCGTGGCGGAGGAACTCGGTGTCGGCCTCGGCGCGCGCTACGCGGGGATCGACGGGCCGGACCCCGGGCCGTACATGAACGTGGAGAAGCCGCCCCAGGCGAAGGTGCTTGCGGCTGGCCGCCCTACGCCGTTGTGGCATGTCCCCGGCGGCCCCGATGACCGGGCCGTTTTCGCGGGAGAGGCGCTCGGGCTGTGGCTCTGGGCCGTGGTGTGGCCTGAGCAGTCGGGACTGCTGATGTACGACGAGCTGGTGCTCACGGACTTGCGGGACGCGGGGGCCGAAGTCGAGCTGGTGCCCTGTGGGGCGTTGGCGCCGCGCTTGCTTCAGCCGTAGCGCCTACTGACGTGGGGGTTCTCTCGTCGGGCGGCTGCGGGTTGGTTGTGGCTGGCCGCGCAGTTCCTCGCGCCCCTGAGTGGGTCGGTGTAGCCGTTACTCTTGGGCGGTCCCCTTTTTCCGTCACCGGCTGGAGTCGCGTAGTGCGTATCGATCTGCACGCCCACTCCACCGCTTCCGACGGTACGGACACCCCCGCTGAGCTGGTGCGCAATGCTGCCGCTGCCGGGCTTGACGTGGTCGCGCTGACCGATCACGACACCACCCGTGGATACGCCGAGGCGATCGCCGCGCTGCCCGAGGGGCTCACGCTCGTCACCGGGGCCGAGCTGTCCTGTCGTATCGACGGGGTGTCCATGCACATGCTGGCGTACCTCTTCGATCCGGAGGAGCCGGCGCTGCTCGCCGAGCGGGAGTTGGTACGGGACGACCGGGTGCCGCGGGCCCGGGCGATGGTGGCGCGGCTGCAGGACGCCGGAACGCCGGTGACCTGGGAGCAGGTGGCGCGGATCGCCGGGGACGGGTCGGTCGGGCGGCCGCATGTCGCGACCGCTCTGGTCGAACTGGGCGTGGTGAAGACGGTGGACGAGGCGTTCACGCGGCAGTGGCTCGCCGACGGCGGCCGGGCCTACGTACCCAAGCACGAGACCGACCCCTTCGAGGCGATCCGGCTGGTCAAGGCCGCCGGCGGCGTCACCGTGTTCGCGCATCCGGGCGCCAGCAAGCGCGGTCGTACCGTGCCGGAGTCCTCGATCGCCGAGTTGGCCGCCGCCGGGCTCGACGGCATCGAGGTCGACCACATGGACCACGACCTGGAGACGCGGGCGCGGCTGCGGGGGCTCGCCAAGGAACTCGGGCTGCTCACCACCGGCTCCAGCGACTACCACGGCAGCCGCAAGACGTGCGTGCTCGGCGAGTACGTCACGGATCCCGAGGTCTACGGGGAGATCACGCGCCGGGCGACGGGCGCGTTCCCGGTGCCGGGGGCCGGCGGGGCCTGACACCCACGCCCGGTCGACCGCTTCCCCCTTTCCCGTTTCTCTCGCAAGGCCTGTGCTCACCCATGTTCGATGTCGCCGTCTTCGGCTCCCTCTTTTTGACCCTGTTCGTCATCATGGATCCCCCTGGGATCACCCCGATCTTCCTCGCCCTGACCGCCGGCCGGCCCGGCAAGGTGCAGAAGCGGATGGCCTTCCAGGCGGTCTGCGTCGCCGGTGGCGTGATCACCGTCTTCGGGCTGCTAGGGCACCAGATCCTCGACTATCTGCACGTCTCCGTGCCCGCGCTGATGATCGCGGGCGGGTTGCTGCTCCTCCTGATCGCCCTCGATCTGCTCACCGGCAAGACCGACGAGCCGAAGCAGACCAAGGACGTCAACGTGGCGCTGGTCCCGCTGGGCATGCCGTTGCTGGCCGGCCCCGGCGCGATCGTGTCCGTCATCCTGGCCGTGCAGAAGGCCGACGGTGTCGCCTCTCAGGTGTCGGTGTGGGCGGCGATCCTCGCGATCCACGTCGTGCTGTGGGTGGTGATGCGGTACTCGCTGCTGATCATCCGGGTCATCAAGGACGGCGGCGTGGTGCTCGTGACGCGGCTCGCCGGGATGATGCTCTCCGCGATCGCCGTGCAGCAGATCATCAACGGGATCACGCAGGTGATCAAGGGCGCCTGAATCGTCCGTTCGTATACACAGAGCCCCGTACGGCGTGCGCCGTACGGGGCTCTGAAGTGTGTTGAGGAGTCCGCGTAAGTGTTACGAGGCCTTGGTCTCGGCGGGGCGGATCCACAGACGCTGCCCTATGGCGGCGGCCTGTTGCACGATCCGGTTGACGGAGGCGGCGTCCACGACGGTGCTGTCCACGGTGGTGCCGTCGACCTCGTCGAGACGCATGATTTCGAAGCGCATGGCTTCTCCCTTCGTCTGGTCATCCTCCTGAGGAGAACTACTTGGGTACTGATGTAGTCAACGGGGTGCGTGTTACAAACATTCCCTACGCTAAGGAAATTTTTCGAACGGCTAATTACTGACCGGTAAGGGACTCCCAAGGTGCACACAGGAGACTGACCGGGACCGGTTGTGTTCGCAGCGTGACCGCCGAGACAATGGAGGCAATGAGAGACGACGACCTGACGGCGCTCGGCGCCCGTATCGACCGCACGAACGAGCTGCTGAGACGCATGCTCGCCGAGGTGGCGAAGACGCCCTCGACCCATGCGATCTTCGTCGACGCGGGCTACCTGTACGCCGCCGCGGGACGTCTCGTCGCCGGCACCGAGGACCGCCGCTCCTTCGACCTCGACTCCGAGGGCCTGATCGAGGCGCTCATCGACAAGGCACGCACGATCTTCGCGGACAGCAGGCTGCTGCGGGTCTACTGGTACGACGGCGCCCGGCGCCGCATCCACACCGCCGAGCAGCAGTCCATCGCCGAACTCCCGGACGTGAAGGTCCGGTTGGGCAACCTGAACGCCAACAACCAGCAGAAGGGCGTCGATTCGCTCATCCGTACCGACCTCGAATCCCTCGCCCGGCACCGCGCCATCAGCGACGCGGCCCTGCTCGGCGGCGACGAGGACCTGGTGTCGGCGGTCGAGGCGGCGCAGGGGTACGGCGCCCGGGTCCACCTGTGGGGCATCGAGGCCCCCGAGGGCCGCAACCAGGCGGAGCCGCTGCTCTGGGAGGTCGACAGCCAACGCACCTTCGACCTCGACTTCTTCAAGCCGTACGTCGCCCGCCGCACCGCCCCCGCCTACGAGACCACGGCGACCCGGCCCACCCGCGAGGACGTCCGCTTCGTCGGCGCGCAGATCGCGGCGAAATGGCTGGCCGCGCGGGGCCGGGAGGCGTTGGTGGAACTGCTGCCGGGCCACCCCTACCTGCCGGGCTCGGTCGACCAGGACCTGCTGGTCGAGGCGGAGGGCCTTCTCCAGTACTCCCTGCGCGGACAGGCGGATCTGCGGCGGGCGCTGCGGGACGGGTTCTGGGAGCACCTGCAGACGCAGTACTAGCGGTGAGTGGCACAGCGGTGAGTGGCACGATCGGTGCTAGCGGCTCTGGTGGACGCCGTCCCAGAAGTCCGCGAAGGCGCGGGCCGTCTCCGCCGGGTTGTCGGTGTTGGGGGAGTGCTCGGCGCCCTGGACGACGGTCCGATGGGCGCGCAGCCGCAGGGCCATGTCATCGAGCAGCGTCACCGGCCAGGTGTCGTCACGCGCACCCGACAGGACGTGGAACGGCAGCGGTACGGCGGCCAGTTCGGCCACGCGGTCCGGCTCGACGCACAACTGGCGTCCCGTGGAGATGAGTTGGGCGGGCTTGTTGCCCAAGAAGCGTCGCCGCAGGTCTTCCTGGTCCCCGAGACCGTCGTCCAGTTCACCCGCGTCCGTCTCCTCCGGCGGCTGCGGCTCCATGGCCTGGATGGCCTCCCACACCTCGGCCAGGGTCATCACGGCCAGCGCGTCCCGCAACAGCTTCACGCGCTGCTGCTGCGAGGAGGAGATCTGGGCCGGACCGGAGGCCATGAGGGTCAGGGACCGGAAGGGCGAATGGTCCAGGAGAACGGCGGCACGGGCGATCTGGCCGCCGAGGGAGTGCCCGACCAGATGCACGGGACCGGCGTCCACGGCAGCCACCTGGGCGAGCACGTCCCGCGCCAACTCCTCCTGCGCGTAAGCCGATTCGTCGTCCACCGGCCCGTCGGACTCGTACTGTCCGCGCCCGTCCACGGCGACCGTCCGGTACCCGCGCGCCGCGAGCCGCTCGTGCAGCGGATTGAAGTCCTCCTTGCTGCCGGTGAACCCGGGCAACATCAACGCCACGCCTCGCGGCTCGACACCGGCGGCCACGGCTGCGTCGACGACGGCGAACTCTCCGCGCGCGGTACGCAACGAGTACGCGCGGGCGCCGGGGGGCGGGGTGAAGGACGGAGGCCTGCTCATGGGGCGAGGCTATCTGGCGGCTGTGACGGGGAGCGTGTCGGGCCGGTTCACGGGGGTGTCCGGGAGGGGGACCGAGGAGGGTGCGGATCGGGGCGAGCGGGGACCAGGGGCGGCGCGCATTTCGCCGAGGGCGTGGGCGGAAACGCCGACGGCCCGGCCCACAGGACGTGGGACGGGCCGTCGGTGAGAGTGCGCGGTCAGCTTTCCGCGGGCTCCGTGGCCGTGGCGGTCGCCTTGCGCGTACGCCGTACCGTCTTGGGCTTCGCCTCGGTCGCCTCCGGGACGGCCTCGGCGGTCGCCGCCGCCTTCCGGGTGCGGCGCGGCTTGGTCGCCGGCTCCTCCACGGCCTGCGCCGGGATGTCGGCGGTGACGGTCGCGGCGGTCTTGCGGGTGCGGCGAGCCGCGGGCTTGGTCTCCGTGCCCTGCGCCGTGTCCACGGCGGTTTCGGCAGCGGCGGCCACCTTGCGGGTACGGCGCGGCTTGACCTCGGCCGGTGCCTCGGTGACCTCGGCGGTCTCCGGGGCGGCGGTCGCGGCCTTGCGGGTGCGGCGGACCGTGGGCTTGGTCTCCGTGGCCTCGACCGTGTCCACGACGGCCTCGGCGGTCGCCGCGGCCTTCCGGGTACGGCGCGGCTTGGCCTCGGTGACCTCGGCGACCGCTTCCACGGGCTCGGCGACCTTGCGGGTGCGGCGAGCCCTCGGCTTGGTCTCCACCGCTTCCGCCGTGTCCACGGCAGTCTCCGCGGCAGCGGCGGCCTTGCGGGTGCGGCGCGGCTTGGCCTCGGTCGGCTCGGTGACGTCGGCGACCGCTTCCACAGGCTCGGCGACCTTGCGGGTGCGGCGAGCCCTCGGCTTGGTCTCCACCGCTTCCGCCGTGTCCACGGCAGTCTCCGCGGCGGCCGTCGCCTTGCGCGTACGGCGACGCGGGGCGGCGGGAGCCTCCGGCTCGGTCACGGAGACCGGGGTCTCCACGATGACCGGAGCTTCCACGACAGCCGGAGCAGCCACTGCGACAGCGGGCTGCGCGGCGTCGACCTGCGTCTCCGCGGACCGCCGGGTCCGGCGGCGGCGCGACTTCGACGCGGTCTCGGGGGCGTCCAGGGCGGGGCCCTCCGCCGTGGTGACCGCGGCCTCGGCGGCCTCGGTCGATACGGTCACGGCAGCCGTCACCGGCTCCGACGCACCGTTACGGGTGCGGCGCCGGCGGCGCGGGGTCCGCGTGCCGGTGGCCTCCTCGGCCTCGGGCACGGCGGTCACCGGGGCGGTGGCAGCGGCCGCGCCGTCCAGCGGGGTTCCGTTGCGCGTCCGACGGCGGCTGCGCGGCGTGCGCGCGGGCCGCTCGCGGTCGCCGGAGCGGGATTCGTTCCGGTCGCCACGGTCGTTGCGGTCACCCCGGTTGTCCCGGTCGCCTCGTCCGCCGCGGCCACGCGGGCCGCCACGGCCGCCCGTCTCGCCGAGGTCCTCGAGCACCTCCGCCTCAAGCCCGGCGCGGGTGCGCTCGGCCCGGGGCAGGACACCCTTGGTGCCCACGGGGATGCTCAGTTCCTCGAAGAGGTGCGGGGACGTGGAGTACGTCTCCGGCGGGTCGTTGAAACCGAGGTCCAGCGCCTTGTTGATGAGCTGCCAGCGCGGGATGTCGTCCCAGTCGACGAGGGTGATCGCGATGCCCTTGGCACCCGCGCGGCCGGTACGGCCGATGCGGTGCAGGTACGTCTTCTCGTCCTCGGGGGACTGGTAGTTGATGACGTGCGTCACGCCCTCGACGTCGATGCCGCGGGCGGCGACGTCGGTGCAGACGAGCACGTCCACCTTGCCGTTGCGGAAGGCGCGCAGCGCCTGCTCGCGGGCGCCCTGGCCGAGGTCGCCGTGGACCGCGCCGGCGGCGAAACCGCGCTGCTTGAGCTGGTCGGCGAGGTCGGCCGCGGTGCGCTTGGTACGGCAGAAGACCATGACCAGGCCCCGGCCGTCGGCCTGCAGGATGCGCGAGACCAGCTCGGGCTTGTCCATGTTGTGCGCGCGGTAGATGTACTGCGCGGTGTTCGCGACCGTCGCGCCCGCGTCGTCCGGCGCGGTGGCGCGGATGTGCGTGGGCTGCGACATGTAGCGGCGGGCCAGGCCGATGACCGCGCCCGGCATGGTCGCCGAGAACAGCATGGTCTGACGCTTGGCCGGCAGGAAGTTGATGATCTTCTCGACGTCGGGCAGGAAGCCCAGGTCGAGCATCTCGTCGGCCTCGTCGAGGACGAGCGCCTTGATGTGCTTGAGGTTGAGCTTCTTCTGGCCCGCGAGGTCCAGCAGTCGGCCCGGGGTGCCGACGATGACGTCGGTGCCCTTCTTGAGGGCCTCGACCTGGGGCTCGTAGGCCCGGCCGCCGTAGATCGCGGTCACGCGTACGTTGCGGACCTTGCCCGCGGTCAGCAGGTCGTTGGTGACCTGCGTGCAGAGCTCGCGCGTGGGGACGACGACGAGCGCCTGCGGGGCGTCGGTGAGGGCCTCGGGCTTGGCGCGGCCGGCCTCTACGTCGGCCGGGACGGTGACGCGCTCGAGGAGCGGGAGGCCGAAGCCCAGCGTCTTGCCGGTGCCGGTCTTGGCCTGGCCGATGACGTCCGTGCCCGAGAGGGCTACGGGGAGGGTCATCTCCTGGATGGGAAAGGGCGTGATGATGCCGACGGCTTCAAGCGCCTCGGCGGTCTCGGGAAGGATTCCGAGATCTCTGAACGTCGTAGTCAGGGTTTTGCCTCTTCTGTGTGCGCGGCGCGAGGCGAGCGAAGGGGTCGTTGACGGACCGTGCCGGGGACGTCGGCTGCCTTACGGACATCGGGCCGTAGGGCACGGGACCTCTGCCGACGCTCTAGCGCTCGTACCGCTGAGGGTTCCCTCCGTACTCCGTACGCAGAGTGCGTACGGCCCAGAGGGCTGTCGGGTCGGAGCCGATCGGGCCACCGACCGGGCATCCTCAAACGTGCGGCCGCACGAGGTACGTCGTCGTTACGGACGTGCGTACTCAGCAGGCGCATTACCACCATACCCCGGAAACGTGCACACGCGATGGCCGAATTGGTCACGTAGTCGTCGTCACACTGATTGACCAGGGACTTCCGCCTCGCGGCGAGCGGGCTATTGTGCGCTTCATGACGACCTCTGACAAGCCTGACAACGCCTCCGACGCGACCGGAGAGGCGACCGTCGACGCCCCCGTCGCGCACACCGGGGTCGCCGCCCAGGACTGGGCGACGGCCGCCGCCGACCCGCAGTACCGTGCCGCGGTCGTCGACCTGCTCGGCGCGCTGGCGTACGGGGAACTCGCCGCGTTCGAGCGGCTCGCGGAGGACGCCAAGCTGGCGCCGACGCTGGCGGACAAGGCGGAGCTGGCGAAGATGGCGTCGGCCGAGTTCCACCACTTCGAGAGGCTGCGGGACCGGCTCACGGAGATCGGCGAGGAGCCCACGCACGCGATGCAGCCGTTCGTCGCCGCGCTGGACGGTTTCCACCGGCAGACGGCGCCCTCGGACTGGCTGGAAGGGCTCGTCAAGGCGTACGTCGGTGACTCCATCGCGTCCGACTTCTACCGCGAGGTCGCCGCGCGGCTCGACACGGATTCGCGGGAACTGGTGCTGGCGGTCCTCGACGACACCGGGCATGCGGGGTTCGCGGTGGAGAAGGTGCGGGCCGCGATCGACGCGGAGCCTCGCGTGGGCGGGCGGCTCGCGTTGTGGGCTCGGCGGTTGATGGGGGAGGCGTTGTCGCAGTCCCAGCGGGTTGTCGCTGACAGGGACGCGTTGTCGACGATGCTGGTCGGTGGGGTTGCCGATGGGTTCGATCTTGCTGAGGTGGGGCGGATGTTCTCGCGGATCACTGAGGCGCACACGAAGCGGATGGCTGCGCTTGGGTTGGCGGCGTAGCGCTCTGTGGGGGGTGGTTGCGGGGGGATCTGCGGCTGCCGGCCGGTGGGGGCTGGTCGCGCAGTTCCCCGCGCCCCTAAGTACCTCACACCTAGGGCGACTTGAAGTGCCGCCCGCTACCCCTACCGCCTTACGCCGGGGCTGAGCGCCTGCGGAGTCCGCGGCTCGGGCGTAGCAGCAAGGAGAGGGAGGCGGCGGAGATGACGGCCGCGCCCAGGAGGATCACGAAGAGGTTGCCCGGGTCGAGGGCGCTGTGGGTGATGAAGGCGCCGAACAGGGCGCCGGCGACGCCGGTGGCCAGGACCAGGGAACGGGCCGGCAGACGGTGTGCCAGCCGATGGGATGTCAGGGCCGCCAGCACCAGACCGAGAACGGCTGCGGCGAGCGCTTCCAACAACATCACGAGGGGTCCCTCCCACCTGGCCTGCCTGCGCATCACGGTCGTACCCCGTCATACCCGTGACCTGCGGAATGCAATCCTCCTCTGTGAGTGAGTTGTGCTCCGTTCGTGGCGGAGAACGGCAGAGGGGCCCGGCGACGAAACGTCGCCGGGCCCCTCTGCTTCGCGTGTGCCTAGAGCGCGCCGAAGCCCACCTTGCGCGGGGCCGCCTCACCCAACTCGACGTAGGCGAGTCGCTCGGCCGGGACGAGGACCTTGCGGCCGTGTTCGTCCACGAGGGTCAGCAGCTGCGACTTCCCGGCAAGTGCCTCGGCCACGATCCGCTCGACCTCCTCGGCACTCTGACCGCTCTCCAGAACGATCTCGCGGGGCGCGTGCTGCACGCCGATCTTGACCTCCACGGCTATGTCCCTCCGACGGTCAGTGAAGTGCGCGACCTGTCCGCGCCCTACCCAGCACACATTAGCCCGGTGAGGGGACGTACACGGTCCGCGCCCCAACGCCAGGAGCGAACAACGGACGGGAACAAACGGCCGCCCGGGGCCGCGGTGGCGTCAGTGGTGCTGGTCGGTGCCGTGCAGCGGGAAGCCCGCGATACCGCGCCAGGCCAGCGAGGTCAGCAGCTGCACCGCCTGGTCGCGCGGGACGCTGCGGTCGCTGTGCAGCCAGGAGCGGGCCACCACCTGGGCGAGGCCGCCGAGCCCGGAGGCCAGCAGCATCGACTCCGCCTGGGAGAGACCGGTGTCCTCGGCGATGACCTCGCAGATCGCCTCGGCGCACTCGTTCGTGACCTTGTCCACGCGCTCGCGCACGGCGGGCTCATTGGTCAGGTCCGACTCGAAGACCAGCCGGAAGGCGCCGCCGTCGTCCTCGACGTACGCGAAATAGGCGTCCATCGTCGCGCGGACACGCTGCTTGTTGTCGGTCGTCGACGCGAGCGCCACGCGCACCGACTGGATCAGCGACTCGCAGTGCTGGTCGAGAAGTGCCAGGTAGAGGTCGAGCTTGCCGGGGAAGTGCTGGTAGAGCACCGGCTTGCTGACGCCCGCCCGCTCGGCGATGTCGTCCATCGCCGCCGCGTGGTAGCCCTGCGCCACGAACACTTCCTGCGCGGCGCCCAGCAGCTGGTTCCGTCGGGCACGGCGCGGCAGCCGCGTACCCCTCGGGCGCGCGGCCTCTGTCTGCTCGATGGCTGTCACGCCGCCTCCCAAAGTCGTCCTCTTGCGGTGAGCGCCGCGTCGCCATCGTACTTTTCGGTAACCCTGGTGTGCGCGGTGCGAGCGCAGAATTTCACGGACCGGACCGTGGTGATACCCGAAAAGGCGGTTTCGGACCTCTTCGGTGTGGGCAGAAAGCCTCTTCCGCCCGGTCAGGGGCCGTCGGCCTCGTGGTCGTCAGCGGTAGTCGTCCTCGTCGAGCGAGACGACCCGGCGCTGTTCGATCAGGTCCGCCTCGGACGCCCGGGCCTGGTCGACGTCCTCCAGCGGCTCGTCGCGGTCCGGCACGACATCGGCGGACTGCTCCGCCGCGTCCGCCTCCGGTGCCTCCACGTCGATCTCCGTCGCTTCCTCGGCGCGCTCGTCCTCGAATGTCTCGGGATCGGTGGGGTCGATGGCCATGATGGGCTCCCTTCCTACGAATGTCCCTGGAAGAAGCAGGGTCTACCAGCGGGTGCCCTCCACGAGCGTAGGAGACACAGGATCCGGACGCTATGCGACCGTGGGTGCGATCTGTGACGGCCAACACACGGGCCCCTACGTGATCGTCTCGTAACATTGCCGCATGTCTTCGACCGAGCCGCCGTCCGTGCCGGCGTCCAATGTGCTCCCGAAGGTGTCTCCCGTCAGGGTCGCGGACGGTGAGCGGCTCAGATCGGTCGGGCTGCCGGGCATCACGCTGACAGTCCGTTCGCGCCCTCCCGCGCGTGAGGGGCTGCCGCCCGCGCTCTACGTCCACGGCCTGGGCGGTTCCTCGCAGAACTGGTCGGTGCTGATGGAGCACCTGGAGGGCGTCGTCGACGGCGAGGCCCTCGATTTGCCGGGCTTCGGCGACTCCCCGCCACCGGACGACGGCGACTACTCGATCACCGGGCACGCGCGCGCGGTGATCCGCTACCTCGACGCGGCCGGCCGCGGTCCCGTGCACCTCTTCGGCAACTCGCTCGGCGGCGCGGTCACCACGCGCGTCGCGGCGCTGCGGCCCGACCTGGTGCGCACGTTGACCCTCGTGTCGCCGGCACTGCCCGAGATCCGGGTCCAGCGCAGCGCCGTGCCCACGGTGCTGATGGCGCTGCCCGGAGTGACCGGGCTGTTCACCCGGCTCACCCGGGAATGGACGGCGGAGCAGCGCGTCCAGGGCGTTCTGACGCTGTGTTACGGCGACCCCGGGATGGTGACGCCGGAAGGGCTCCACGACGCCGTGGAGGAGATGGAGCGGCGGCTGCAACTGCCGTACTTCTGGGACGCGATGACCCGCTCCGCGCGCGGGATCGTCAACGCGTACACGCTGGGCGGTCAGCACGGGCTGTGGCGCCAGGCCGAACGCGTCCTCGCGCCGACCCTGCTCGTCTACGGCGGCCGGGACCAGCTCGTCGGCTACCGCATGGCCCGCAAGGCGGCCCGCACCTTCCGCGACTCCCGCCTGCTGAGCCTGCCGGACGCGGGGCACGTGGCGATGATGGAGTACCCGGAGCTGGTGGCCCGGAGTTTCCGCGAACTCCTGGCCGATACGGGGGAGTCGGCGCCCTCCGACGCGCGGGGCGACTTGGCCGGTGGGACCCATGATGCCTACGGTGCCGGTGTCGCCGACGGCTCGTCAGTCGCCGGGCGCGGTGACGGTGGCGTCAAGAACGACGCTGCCGGCGAGAGCGTGAAATCCGAGCGCTCCAGGACTGTGGGTTCGAGGACGGGGCGTGCGAAGGTGGCCGGCGAGGGTGACGGAGTCGGCGAGAGCGCGAGGAGCTGAGGGGGGACGTGGGACGCCACAGCCGTCGCGGGCTCGCCAAGGGCGAGGCCGCGGACATAGGCGCGGGGCGGGGTGCTCGGACGGCGCGATCGGAGTCCGGGGCCGCGTCCGCCGCTGCCGCGGGCGGGGGGCCGAGTGCGGCGTCCTCGCAGGGGCGGCAGCCGGATCGGCGACCGGAACAGGGGCAGCAACGGCAGTGGCCGGGTGCGGCTTCGGGGACCGGGGCGGACGCGGGCCGGGGGCCCGGTTCCGGTGCGGTGCCTCAGGTGCCCGGGCCTCGGCGTGGGGACGGTCCGGCTTCCGGTGCGGTTCCCGGGGCGTGGCAGCGGGCCGGCCGGCCTCAGCAGGGCGCCGGTTGGCCTCAGCAAGGACAGCGGCAAGGTCAGCAGCAGGGACAGAGACAGCAACAGAGACAGCAACAGCAGCAGGGACAGTGGCAGGGCCCGGGAGGTCCGGGCGGTCGGAGTGGAGCGGCGCGGATGGCTGACGGGACGCCGGCGCACGGCTTTCCGAGGCCCGCCGACGGGACGCCCGCGCGCGGGGTACCGCGACTTCCTGACGGGACGCCTGCGCACGGTTTTCCCCGGCTTCCGGATGGCACGCCTGCGCATGGCTTCCCTCGTCTTCCCGACGGCACGCCTGCGCACGGTTTTCCCCGGCTTCCTGACGGGACCCCCGCGCACGGTTTCCCCCGGCTTCCCGACGGGACACCCGCGCATGGTTTCCCCCAGGTGCGCGGGGGGCACCCGCAGCAGCGTGAATCCGGTGGTGGGTGGGGCGAGTTGAGGGGCGCAGGCGCGCCGGGGACCGGTGCTGCCGCGCCGCGGCGGCGACAGAAACCCTCGGGCGGTCCGCGGCAGGACTACGTCGACGCCTTCGGTGAGGACGACGACGTCTTCGCCCCGCGTGGCCGAACCGCGACCGACCTCTACGACTCCGGTACCGAGTGGGACCGCCGTACCCGCGTCGGTGTCCCCTCCGAGACCGACACCGACGACCTCGACGCGCCGCCGACGGGCGTGCCCGCGACGGCCAAGGGCGCCAAGGGGCGGGCCTTCACCGGAATCGCGGCCGCCGCCGTCGTCACCGTGCTGGCCGTCGTCGTCGCCGGCCAGGTCGCGGACGGACGTGACGACAACGGCGTACGGACGCAGGCGGCCACGGATCAGGGGCGGGACGCCCGGGACTCGTCCTCGCGCGGGGACGGGCGGCCGACGCCGTCCTCGTCGCCGCGTGTGGCGACGCTGACGTACACGCAGAAGATGGACAAGAAGTACCCGCTGAGCGCCAAGCTCAAGGGGTCCGGGAAGTTCGACGCGATCCCCGGGATCGCCAAGGCGTCCGGCAAGGGGCAGAAGTACACCTACCGCGTGGACGTGGAGCAGGGGCTCGGCCTCGACGGGGAACTGTTCGCCGCCGCCGTGCAGAAGACGCTCAACGACGACCGGAGCTGGGCGCACAACGGCGCCCGTACCTTCGAGCGCGTCTACTCCGGCGAACCGGACTTCGTGATCACGCTCGCCAGCCCCGGGACGACCGCCGAGTGGTGCGCCAAGTCCGGTCTGGATACCACCGAGGACAACGTGTCCTGCGACTCGGCCTCCACCGAGCGAGTGATGATCAACGCATACAGATGGGCGCAGGGGTCGACGACCTACGGTGACGAGATTCACGCCTACCGGCAGATGTTGATCAACCATGAGGTGGGTCACCGACTGGGCTACCACCATGTGACCTGCGACAAGAACGGCCAGCTCGCGCCAGTGATGCAGCAGCAGACCAAGTTCCTTGACCATGACGGAATCCACTGTCTGCCCAACCCCTGGCCGTACCCCGGAAGTTGACGCACAGGGTGACCGGTGGCGCTTATGTCACATTGACATGCGTTGATCGGTCATACATATTGCTGCGCATGTGGTCTAGTCAATCCGTCGAGAACAGCGCCGCCATCGAGCTGGCGCTCATCGGCGTGACCCCGCTCTGCGTGGCCGACATCCACTGTCGCTGACGTTCGCCCCTGGGCGTTCGCGTCGCGATCTCTCTTCTCCGCCGTGACCTGGTCATGGCCTCTCGACGACCTGACGCCCGGGCAGACGTCTGTTCACTTTCGTCTCACCCCTCGTCAATCCGTCTCACCATTCGAGCCACGTGGCTCGAACCACCCGAGAGGTCGTCATTCCGATGCGTCAATCGTCCGTACACAGCCGCAGAGTGGTCGCGGCATCCGTAGGCCTGGTTCTGGCAGCGGGTGTCGCCGCCTGCGGACCGGACGACAACGATGCCAAGGCCTCCGGTGGCGGCGACTCCACGCCGCACAAGGGCGGCACGCTCACGGTCCTGAACTCCGACCCGCAGCAGGACTTCGACCCGGCCCGCCTGTACACCTCCGGCGGCGGCAACGTCCCGTCCCTGGTCTTCCGTACGCTCACCACCCGCAACCGCGAGAGCGGCGCGGCCGGCGCCAAGGTCGTCCCGGACCTCGCCACCGACACCGGGCGCCCCAACAAGGACGCCACCGAGTGGACGTACACCCTGAAGAAGGGCCTCAAGTACGAGGACGGCACGGCGATCACGTCCGCCGACATCAAGTACGGCATCGAGCGCTCCTTCGCGCCCGAGCTGTCCGGCGGCGCGCCCTACCTGCGGGACTGGCTGGTCGGCGCGGCCGACTACCAGGGGCCCTACAAGGACAAGAAGGGTCTGTCGGCGATCGAGACGCCGGACAGCAGCACCATCGTGTTCCACCTGAACAAGCCCGAGGGCGAGTTCCCGTACCTGGCCACGCAGACGCAGTTCACGCCCGTCCCCCAGGCCAAGGACACCGGCACGAAGTACGAGGAGCACCCGGTCTCGTCCGGCCCCTACAAGGTCGTCACGAACGAGAACGACGGCGAGCACCTCGTCCTGGAGCGCAACACCTACTGGTCGGCCTCCGTCGACGACGAGCGCAAGGCGTACCCGGACAAGATCGACGTACGGTCCGGGCTCGACTCCTCCGTGATCAACCAGCGGCTGTCGGCGTCCCAAGGGGCGGACGCGACCGCGGTCACCACGGACACCAACCTCGGTCCGGCCGAGCTCGCGAAGGTGTCCGGCGACAAGAAGCTGGCCGCGCGCGTGGGCACCGGGCACTTCGGCTACACGAACTACATCGCCTTCAACCCGACGGTGAAGCCGTTCGACAACGCCAAGGTGCGCGAGGCGGTCTCGTACGCCATCGACCGCTCGTCCGTGATCAACGCGGCCGGCGGTTCCGCGCTGGCGGAGTCCGCGACGACCTTCCTGCCCAACCAGAAGTCCTTCGGCTACACGCCCTACGACCTCTTCCCGGCGGGGGCGACCGGCAACGCGGCGAAGGCCAAGGAGCTGTTGAAGGAGGCCGGTTATCCGAACGGGCTCACCGTCACGCTGACCCACTCCAACAGCAAGGACTTCGAGACCAGCCCCGAGATCGCGACCGCGATCCAGGACGCGCTCAAGAAGGCCGGCATCACGGTCAAGCTGCAGGGCCTGGAGGACAACGACTACCGGGACAAGATCCACAACGTGAAGACCGAGCCCGGCTTCTTCCTCGCCCACTGGGGTGCCGACTGGCCCTCCGGCGGTCCCTTCCTGGCGCCGATCTTCGACGGCCGGCAGATCGTCAAGGACGGCTCCAACTTCAACAACGGCCTGTTGAACGACAAGTCGGTCAATGCCGAGATTGACGCGATCAACAAGTTGACCGATCTTGACGCTGCCGCCAAGCGGTGGGGTGCTCTGGACAAGAAGATCGGCGAGCAGGCGCTCACCGTGCCGCTGTTCCACCCCGTCTACAAGCGACTGGTCGGCCAGGACATCAAGAACGTCGTGATCAGCGACTGGACCGGTGTGCTGGACATCTCGCAGGTCGCGGTCAAGTAGCGCCGTGAGCGAGGCACTTGTCGCCGCCGAGACCCCCGGGACGGGCATCGAACCCGTCCCGGGGGTCTCGGGGGCCCGTCAGTTCTGGCGGCGGCTGCGCGCGCAGCGGGCCGCCCTCGTCGCGGCGGCCCTCGTCGCCCTGCTGATCCTGGTCGCGCTCGCCGCGCCGCTGCTCACGGCGATCGAGGGCCAGGACCCGACCTCCTACCACCCCTCGCTCATCGACTCCGCGCGCGGGGGCGTGCCGATCGGCTCCTTCGGGGGCATCGGCGGCCACCACTGGCTGGGCGTCGAACCGCAGACCGGGCGCGATCTGTTCGCGCGGCTGGTCTACGGCGCCCGCGTCTCCCTGGGGGTCGCGTTCGCCGCGACCGTCATCCAGGTCCTCGTGGGCGTGGTGATGGGCATCGCGGCCGCGCTCGGCAGTGGATGGGTTGATCAACTGTTGAGCCGGATCACGGACATCTTCATCGCCATGCCATTGATGATCATGGCATTGGCACTGCTCGCGATCGTCCCGTCGAGCTTCCCGCGGCCCGTCCTGGTCACCCTGGTCATCGGGTTCATCGCGTGGGGCACCATCGCGAAGATCGTGCGCGCCCAGACGCTCACCCTCAAGGGGCTGGACTACGTCTCCGCCGCCCGGCTCAGCGGCTGGGGCACCTGGCGGATCGCCCGCAGGGAACTGCTGCCCGGGCTCGCCGCGCCGGTCATCACCTACGCGGCGATCCTCATGCCGGTCAACATCAGCATCGAGGCCGCCCTGTCCTTCCTCGGCGTCGGCGTGAAGCCGCCGACACCGTCGTGGGGGCAGATGCTCACCTCGGCCGACGTCTGGTACCAGGCCGCCCCGCAGTACCTCCTGCTCCCGGCCGGCGCGCTGTTCGTCACCGTGCTCGCGCTGACCGTCCTGGGCGACGGCGTCCGTATCGCCCTCGACCCGCGCGCCGCGTCCCGCCTGAGCGTCGGCACGGGCCGCAGGCGCGAGGCGAGGGCGACGACGAAGGGTGAGGCCGAGGCCGGGTCCGGGAAGGGCGTGACCGAGACAGGCGAGGAGGGCACCGCATGAGCGGCTTCGGAGGTTTCGTCCTGCGCCGCGCCGTCGGCACCGTGGTGACCCTGCTGGCCATCTCGGTGATCGTCTACGTCGTCTTCTACGCCACTCCCGGCAACGTCGCCCAGATCACCTGCGGCCCGCGCTGCTCCCCGGAGCAGGTGCACCAGGTCGCCCAGCAACTCAAGCTCGACGACCCCTTGTACGTGCGCTACTGGCACTTCCTGGTGGGCCTGGTCGCCGGTCAGGACTACTCCACGGGAACCTCGGTGGAGCACTGCTCGGCGCCCTGCCTCGGCCTCTCGTACCAGAGCGACCAGCAGGTCATGGACATCATCCTGACCAAGCTCCCGGTGAGCCTCTCGCTGGTGCTCGGCGCGATGGTCCTGTGGCTGATCCTCGGCGTCGGCACCGGTGTGCTCTCCGCCTGGCGACGCGGCCGGTTCACCGAGCGGCTGCTGACCGCCCTGACGCTGGCCGGCTGGGCCACCCCGGTCTTCGTCATCGGCCTGGTCCTGATGATCGTCGTCTGCGGCGAACTGCAACTGCTGCCCTTCCCGCAGTACGTGAAGTTCACCGACGACCCCGAACAGTGGGCGTGGAACCTCCTGCTGCCCTGGCTCTCGCTCGCCCTCATCGAGGCCGCGGCCTTCGCCCGGATGACCAGGGCGTCGATGCTGGAGACGCTGGCCGAGGACCACATCCGCACCTTCCGGGCCTACGGCGTCGCCGAGCGGACGATCGTCGGACGCCACGCGCTGCGCGGCGCGCTGGCGCCCGTCATCGCGCTCAACGCCAACAACGTCGGCTCGGCGATCGGCGGCGCGGTCCTCACCGAGACCCTCTTCGGGCTCCCCGGCATCGGCCAGGAGCTCGTCCACGCGGTCAATGTGGTCGATCTGCCGGTCGTCGTCGGCATGGTCCTGGTCATCGGGTTCTTCGTGGTCCTCGCCAACGCCGTCGCGGACGTGCTGTACGCGCTGGCCGACCGACGGGTGGTACTGACGTGAGTCCGGGAAGTACTGGCGTGAGTCCGGGTGGTACTGACGTGAATCTCGTCCAAGTCACGGACCTGACCGTCGAGTTCGGCGACCTGCGGGCCGTCGACGGCCTCTCCTTCAGCCTGGCGCCGGGGGCCGCGGTCGCCCTGGTCGGCGAGTCCGGCTCCGGGAAGTCCACCGTCGCCTCGGCCCTGTTGGGGCTGCACCGCGGCACGGGCGCGCGGGTCGGCGGCTCGATCGAGGTAGCCGGCGTGGACGTACAGAAGGCGTCCGACGACGAACTGCGGCGGCTGCGCGGGGCGAAGGCCGCCATGGTCTTCCAGGACCCGCTGTCCTCGCTCGACCCGTACTACGCGATCGGCGACCAGATCGCCGAGGTGTACCGCGTGCACACGCGCGTGTCGCGGCGAGCGGCACGCGCGCGTGCGGTGGAGGTGCTGGAGCGAGTTGGAATTCCGGACGCACAGCGCCGGTCGCGGTCCCGCCCGCACGAGTTCAGCGGCGGTATGCGCCAGCGCGCGCTCATCGCGATGGCGCTCGCGTGCGAGCCGGACCTGCTGATCGCCGACGAGCCGACCACCGCGCTCGACGTCACCGTCCAGGCCCAGATCCTCGACCTGCTGCACACGCTGCGCGAGGAGACGGGCATGGGGCTGCTGCTCGTCACGCACGACGTGGGCGTCGCCGCCGAGAGCGTCGACGACGTGCTCGTCATGCGGCACGGGCGCGTGGTGGAACACGGGGCGATCGCTGACGTCCTGGGGGCGCCCGTCCAGCCGTACACCAAGCAGTTGCTGGCTGCCGTCCCGCGCGTGGACGCGCCGCGAGCACCTTCGCAGCCGTCCGAGGAGGTCGTCCTGGAGGCCGTCGGGCTCAGGCGTGAATTCGGGCGCGGGAAGCGGGCGTTCACGGCCGTGGGCGACGTGTCGCTGACGATCCGCCGGGGCGAGACCCTCGGGGTCGTGGGCGAGAGCGGCAGCGGCAAGACGACCCTCGGGCGGATGCTGGTCGGGCTGCTGGAGCCGACGGCGGGGGAGGTCCGTTACGAGGGCCACACGCGCGTGGGCGTGCGACCGGCAGTGCAGATGGTCTTCCAGGACCCCGTCTCCTCCCTCAACCCCCGCCGCAGCGTGGGCGAGTCGATAGCCGATCCGCTCCGCGCGCGGGGAGAGCGGGACGAGCAGCGGATCAGGGGGCGCGTGACGGAACTGCTGGAGCGTGTGGGGCTCGAAGCGGCGCACTACGACCGCTACCCGCACGAGTTCAGCGGAGGCCAGCGCCAGCGCGTGGGCATCGCGCGGGCGCTCGCGGCCGACCCGCGCGTGATCGTCTGCGACGAGCCCGTCTCCGCGCTGGACGTGACCACCCAGGCCCAGGTGGTGGCCCTGCTCGGCGAGTTGCAGCGGGAACTCGGACTCGCGCTCGTCTTCATCGCGCACGACCTCGCCGTCGTGCGGCAGGTGAGCGACCGGGTCGCGGTGATGCGCCGTGGCCGGATCGTCGAGTCCGGCCCCGCCGACGAGGTGTACGACAGCCCGCAGGACCCGTACACCAAGCAGCTCCTGGCCGCCGTACCGGCACTGGATCCGCAGGTCGCGGCGCGGCGCCGGGCCGAACGGCGAGAGCTGGCCGCTGCCTGACGGAACGTAACTGCTTGATCCCTTAGCGCGATCGAACGCGATCCGCACGGGAAAGTTACGAGCGTTCACCCCTTCTGGTGGGGGGGGGGGGGCCCCCCCCCCCCCCCCCCCCCCCGCGCCCCCCCCCCGCCCCGCCGCCCGCCCCCCCCCCCGCCCCCCCCCCCCCCCCCGCCCCCCGGGGCGCGGGGGGGGGGGGGCCCCCCCCCCCCCCCCCCCCCCCCCCACCGCCTTGTCCGCATACGTTCGTCCCGCTGCGAGTCGCCGGGTCAACGGCGGCTCCCCATACGGGAGATCGGGGGTGCACCTGTGCGCATCGGACTGCTTACGGAGGGTGGCTATCCGTATGTGAGCGGTGATGCCAGGCTCTGGTGCGACCGGCTCGTGCGCGGGCTCGGGCAGCACGAGTTCGACATCTACGCGCTCAGCCGCAGCGAGCGCCAGGAGGCCGAGGGCTGGGTCGAGTTGCCGCCGCAGGTCAGCCGGGTGCGGACGGCTCCGCTGTGGGGCGCGGAGGACGACGGGGTGAGCTACGGGCGCCGCGCGCGCCGACGGTTCGCCGAGCACTACGGCGAGTTGGCCGCCGTGCTGTGTGCGGGGGCGGCCGCGGAGGGCGCGGGGGGAGATTCCGGTTCCTCCGAGGAGGCGTCCGCCGTTCAGGCGGACCGTTTCGGCACTGCTCTGTACGGGCTCGCCGAACTCGCCCGCGACGAGGGCGGGCTGGTGGGCGCGCTGCGCTCCGAGGCCGCCGTGAGCGCCCTTGAGCGCGCTTGTCGTGCGCCTGGCGCCCTGCGTGCGGCGCGAGAGGCGCGCGTACCCGATCTCCTCGCCGTGGCCGCGCAGTTGGAGCGCGCCCTGCGCCCCCTCTCGCTCGACTGGTGCGAGGAGGACGGGCTCGGCTCGGTCGACCTCTGCCACGCGGCGTCCGGCGGCCCGGCCGCCCTGCCCGGGCTGCTCGCCCACCACTTCTTCGGCGTGCCCCTGCTGGTGACCGAGTACGGGGTGCGGCTGCGTACGCACTACCTGGCCGCCGCCGAGGCGCCGCCGGCCGTGCGGTCCCTGCTCGCCGCCTTCCACGGCAGGCTCGCCGCCGAGATCTACGACCGGGCCACGATCGTCACGCCCGGCAACACGCACGCCCGCCGCTGGCAGGAACGCTGCGGCGCCGACCGGGCCAAGCTGCGCACGGTCTACCCGGGCATGGACGCCACGCACTTCGCCGAGGTGGGGGAGTCCTCGGAGTGCGCGGACCCCGACACGCTGGTGTGGGTCGGGCGCGTCGAGCCCACCAAGGACCTGGTGTCACTGCTGCACGCCTTCGCGGAGATCCGCAAGGAGGAGCCGAAGACCCGGCTGCGGATCGTCGGTACGCCGGTCGGCACCGAGGGCGCGGCCTATCTGGGGCACTGCCGGGCGCTCGCCGCGCAGCTCTTCCCAGACGAGGCCGACGGGATGCACGCCGTCGGCGACAACCCCGTGTCCTTCGAGGAGATCGGCGGACCGGACATGCCCGCACCGGCCGACGCGTACGCCGCCGGCGCGGTGACCGTGCTGTCCAGCGTCGTCGAAGGCTTCCCGATCACTCTTGTCGAGGCCATGTTCTGCGGACGGGCGACGGTGTCCACGGACGTCGGCGCGGTGGTGGAGGTCATCGGGGGCACGGGGCTCGTCGTACCGCCGCGCAACCCCCGGGCGCTCGCGGAGGCGTGCGTGACGCTGCTGCGCGACCCCGAGCGCCGTGCGCGCCTGGGCGCCGCCGCCCGCGCGCGGGCGCTCGAACTGTTCACCGTCGAGCAGAACGTCACGGCATTTCACAGCATTTACCTGGAGATCGTCTCGCACACACCGGTACGTCGGGTCGTCCTGGACGACACCGGTGAACCGCTGCCCTTCGCCGCCCCCGCCGAGGCCCACGTGCCCGGCCGCTGGACCGGCCCCGCCGCCCGCGTCGTCGCCCGCGGCGGACCCGGCTGGGCGGCGGGCGCCCCGGTGAGGGCGACGACGGTGACGCCGACCGCGACACCGGCCACGACGCCTGCTGCGGAGGGGGCCCGATGAGCGACTTGGGAGAACTGGACCGACCTGGCACGCCGACGAATCCCGGGGCGTGGGACGAGCGGTCGGGGGAGTGGATTCGGGGGGACGGAGAGCCTGGTGACGGGAGCGCGGGAGGCAGGGAACCCGGGAGCGGCGGCGCGGACCGTGGTGACGGGAGCGCGGGGAGCGGGGAACCCGGGAGCGGCGGCGCGAGCCGTGGCGACGGGAGCGCGGGACAAGGGCGCACCGGCGTACGCGCCGCCGCAACCCTCCCCACCGCACTCCCCGCACCGGGCACCGAAGCCCCCGCCCCCCGTCGCCGCGCCACCGCCGCCGACCCGGTCAAGGCACTGATGCACCGTCACCGCGACCTGTGCGAACGGGCCGTGGACCCGCTGGAGATCGCGGCCGGGCTGGAGGCGCACGGTGTCACCGACCGGACGGCGACGCGCTTCCGGCACCGGGACGTGTTCTCGCTCGCGGAGGAGATGTACGCCCGCGCCTCCCACGGCGAGGAGACACGGCCGACCCCCGAGACCCCGTCGGCCCCGGACGCACGCGCCGGCTGGATCCTGCTCGCCCTCCTGCCGGGCACGCTGTGCGCGGCGACCGTGATCGGCCTGCCCTTCACCCACGGCCGGACCCGTCTGATCGTCGCAGGCGTCGGCGTTCTCGCCGTGGCGCTCGGCCTGCGCGCGGTGCTCGCCCGCGGCCCGCTGGGCGTGACCGACCGCACGCCGTCGGGACGCCCCGCCCCGCACACCCCCGCCACCGGTCTGTGGGCGTGCTGGCTCATCGCCTACGCCCTGTTCGGCGACGGGCTCCTGAACGCGGCCGTCGGCGGCGGCCCCGACAGCCTGCCCACCGGCGCGGCCGACGGTCCCTGGCCCGTCGCCACCGCCTCCGTCCTGGCGCTCACCCTGGCCTGCGCCCCCGCCGTCTGGAGCGCCCACCTCTTCACGGTGCGCGCCCGGCGAAGACTGACGACCAGCCGCGGCCTGGCGGACTTCGCCGCCTCCGTACGGCCGCTGCTGCTGGGCACGTTCGCCCTGTTCCTGTGCGCCCTGACGGCCCTGCTCGCCGGGTGCGCCGCCGCGCTGGACCAGCCCGCGGCCTACGCCCAGGCACTGGCCCTCGGCGCCCTCCTGTTCCTCGCCCGCCTCCTCACCACCCACGGCTTCACCCATGCACCCGCGCTCGTCCTCACCGCCACGGCCACGGCCGAGGCGGCAGCCCTGGTCACGGTCTTCGCGGCCCGCCTTCCCGGCTGCGGCTTCTTCGCCGCCCCCGTGGAAGCCCTCGTCGACGCCACGGGCCCGGGCAGTGTCCCGGCCCTGGCCTGCGCGGCGGCCGCCCTGACCCTGCTGGTCCATGCGACCCGCACCCTCACCCGGGCCTCGGCCCACGCACCGGCCGACCGGCCGTGCTGACCCGGCACACCCCGCCCACCGCCCATCGCGCCGCGGGCGCCCGACCCCGAGGCAACGGCACCACCCTCGCTGAAGGAGAACACCAAATGATCACCTCCCGACCCGAACCCTCGGCTCCGGGAGCCGTGCGATGAGAGTTCTGCTGATCGGAGCCAACGGCTACCTGGGCCGCTTCGTCGCCGACCGTCTGCTCGCCGACCCCGCCGTCCAGCTCACCGCGCTCGGCCGCGGCGACGACGCCGACGTCCGCTTCGACCTCGCGTCCGGCAGCCCCGGCGCCCTCACCCGCTTCCTCGACGCGGTCCATCCCGGCGTGGTCGTCAACTGCGCCGGCGCCACCCGAGGCGGCGCCCGTGAACTCGCGCGGCACAACACCGTCGCCGTCGCCACCGTCTGCGAGGCCCTGCGCCGCAGCGGCTGCGGCGCCCGGCTGGTGCAGATCGGCTGCGGCGCCGAGTACGGCCCCAGCCAGCCCGGCTCCTCCACCGCGGAGGACGCCGTGCCGCGCCCCGGCGGCCCGTACGGCGTCAGCAAACTCGCCGCCACCGAACTCGTCCTCGGCTCCGGCCTGGACGCGGTCGTGCTGCGGGTCTTCTCACCGGCCGGACCCGGCACGCCCGCCGGCTCGCCGCTGGGCCGGCTCGCCGAGGCCATGCGGCGCGCCATGCAGTCAGGCGACGGCGAGCTGAAACTCGCCGGCCTCGGCGCCCAGCGCGACTTCGTCGACGTACGCGACGTGGCGCGCGCCGTGCACGCGGCCTCGCTCTCCGCCGCCCAGGGCGTCATCAACATCGGCTCGGGCCGTGCCGTCCGGCTGCGTGACGCCGCCGCCACGCTCGCGCGGGTGGCCGGATACGGCGGCGCCCTGCACGAACTGGACGGCCCGCCCGGCCCCTTGATGCGGACCGGCATCGGCCACCCGCGCGGCGAGTCCGACCACGCCTCCCCGGTCGCGTACCCGTACCCGGACGGCTGCGGCAGCTGGCAGCAGGCCGATGTGCGCACCGCGCGCGACCGGCTCGGCTGGCGGCCCCGGATCAACCTCGAAGAGTCCCTGGCCGACATCTGGATGGAGGCGGCATGCCGCATCTGACCAGCACCAGGACCGGCACCGCGAGCACCGACGTCCGTACCGGGCTCGGCATCCCGGGCTACGCCCACCCCCTGGTCGCGCCCACCGAGTGGGGCGAACTCACCCGCCCCGGCACCCCCTTGCACTGGGTCGTCCTCGACGTCGCCGACGGCCCCGGCGCCCGCCCCGACCCGCACTGCCTGGAGGCGGCGGGGCGGCTGCGCAACGCGGGCGTGCGGGTCCTCGGCAACCTCGACAGCGCGTACGGGGCCCGCACCTTCGGCGAGCTGATCTCCGACGCGCACCGCTACCGCGACTGGTACCGGGTCGACGGCTTCCTCGTGGACCGCTGCCCGACGGAGCTCGCCCCGCTCCCCGAGATCCGGCGCACGGTGGACACGCTCCGCTCGATCTGCGACGACGCGCACGTCGTCCTCGGTCACGGCACCCACCCGCACCCCGGGTACGTCGAGTGCGGCGACCAGTTGGTCACCTTCACCGGGTCCTGGAGCGACTACCGCTGGTCGCAGGTGGCCGAGTGGACCGCGGACCATCCGCCCGAGCGCTTCTGCCACTTCGTCCACGGAGTGCCCGGGCCCCACCTCGAAGAGGCGCTGCGCATCGCCCGCTGGCAGGGCGCCGCGACGATCTACTTCACCGACCGCACGGACAGAGGCGGACGCGCCGATCCCTGGGAGACCCTGCCCGGCTACTGGGACGACATCGTCTCGCGGGTCGGGACGGGTGTCTCGGAATGAAGATGGGCATGGCAGTGTTACAGGGAGAACAACCGTAGTGATTGACCGATCAACGGAGTCCCCGTGTCGCTGCCACCCCTGGTCGAGCCAGCTGCTGAGCTCACCGTAGACGAGGTCCGCAGGTACTCCCGCCACCTGATCATCCCGGACGTCGGGATGGACGGGCAGAAGCGGCTGAAGAACGCCAAGGTGCTGTGTGTGGGCGCCGGCGGCCTGGGCTCGCCGGCGCTGATGTACCTGGCCGCGGCGGGCGTGGGCACGCTCGGCATCGTGGAGTTCGACGAGGTCGACGAGTCGAACCTGCAGCGTCAGATCATCCACAGCCAGGCCGACATCGGCCGCTCCAAGGCCGCGTCCGCGCGCGACTCGGTCCTCGGCATCAATCCGTACGTGAACGTCGTCCTCCACGAAGAGCGGCTCGAGGCCGAGAACGTGATGGACATCTTCAGCCAGTACGACCTGATCGTCGACGGCACGGACAACTTCGCGACCCGCTACCTGGTCAACGACGCCTGCGTGCTGCTGAACAAGCCGTACGTGTGGGGCTCGATCTACCGCTTCGACGGCCAGGCCTCGGTCTTCTGGTCCGAGCACGGCCCCTGCTACCGCTGCCTCTACCCGGAGCCCCCGCCCCCCGGCATGGTCCCCTCCTGCGCCGAGGGCGGCGTCCTGGGCGTGCTGTGCGCGTCCGTCGGCTCCATCCAGGTCACCGAGGCCATCAAGGTCCTCACCGGCATCGGTGAGCCCCTCGTCGGCCGCCTGATGATCTACGACGCCCTGGAGATGCAGTACCGCCAGGTGAAGGTCCGCAAGGATCCCAACTGCGCGGTCTGCGGCGAGAACCCGACCGTCACCGAGCTCATCGATTACGAGGCCTTCTGCGGCGTCGTCTCCGAGGAGGCCCAGGAGGCGGCCGCCGGCTCGACGATCACTCCCAAGCAGCTCAAGGAGTGGATCGACGACGGCGAGAACATCGAGATCATCGACGTCCGCGAGATCAACGAGTACGAGATCGTCTCCATCCCGGGCGCCAAGCTGATCCCGAAGAACGAGTTCCTCATGGGCACCGCCCTGGAGACCCTCCCCCAGGACAAGAAGATCGTCCTGCACTGCAAGACGGGTGTCCGCAGTGCCGAGGTCCTCGCGGTCCTGAAGTCCGCGGGCTTCTCCGACGCCGTGCACGTCGGCGGCGGCGTGATCGGCTGGGTCAACCAGATCGAGCCGGACAAGCCGGTGTACTAGAGGGACAAGCCGGTGTACCAGCCGGACAGGTTGGTCCACTGGGCGAACGCCCTTTCGGAAGGGGCTCGGCACCGCGGGTGCCGGGCCCCTTTCCGTATCCCCGGTTCCTACGAAGCGCAGACCTTGCCGTCCTTCGGCACCGTCCCCTTCAGCAGATACGCGTTCACCGTGGAGTCGACACAGTCGCTCCCGCTCCCGTACGCACCATGGCCCTCGCCCTTCCAGGTGAGCTCCACACCGACTCCCTTGCCCAGCTCGTCGGCCATCTTCCGGGCGCCCTCGTACGGCGTGGCCGGGTCGCCGGTGTTGCCGACCACCAGGATCGGCGCCGCGCCGGGCGCGCTCACCTCCGGGGTGTCGTACTGCCCGGCCACCGGCCAGTCGTGGCACCAGCCGGCCGTGTCCCAGCCGAGGAAGTCCCCGAACACCGGCGAGATCTTCTCGAACGTCGGCAGCAGCTTCTTCGTCTCCTCGGCGGTCGGCCGCTGCTTGTCGTCCAAGCACGATATGACCCGTTGGGAGTGGGTCGTCGTGCCGTAGTGCCCTGATGCGTCACGTTCGTTGTAGCCGTCGGCGAGATCCAGCAGCTCCGAGCCGTCGCCGCCTTCCGCCGCGTCGAGGGCGCTGGTCAGCGTCGGCCAGCCGGCCTTGCTGTACAGCGGCAGGACGATGCCGGTGACGGCCAGCGTCTGGGTGAGCTCGCGCCCGGACGATGTCTCCAACGGCTTCGCGTCGAGCCGGTCGAGCAGGTCCGCGATCTTCTGGGTGCCCTGTTTCGGGTCCTGCCCGGTCGACTTGAGGTAGTCGTCGAGGGCGCGTTGGAAGCCTCTGCTCTGGTTCTCCGCGTGACCCACGGTGTCGGCGCTGGGGTCGACGACCGCGTCGAAAATCAGCCGTCCAACGTTCTTGGGGAACAAGTGGGCGTACACACCGCCCAGTTCGGTGCCGTAGGAGATGCCGAAGTAGTGCATCTTCGCGTCGCCGAGGACCTGGCGCATCAGGTCCATGTCGCGCGCGGTGTCCGTCGTCGACACGTGCGCCAACAGCTTTCCGGTGGCGTTCTTGCAGCCCTTGCCGAAGTCGAGGGCGTCCTGGAAGTACGCCTTCTCCTCGGCCGGGGTGTCCGGCGTGGCATCGATGTCCTCGGCGGCCTCGATCGCCTTGTCGCCGCGGCAGCGCACGCCCTCGCTGCGGTCGACCCCGCGCGGGTCCCAGCTCACCAGGTCGTACCGCTCCCGCAGGGAGGAGGCCGTGGCCGCGTACGACGGCAGGGTGGAGACACCGGAGCCGCCGGGACCGCCGAAGTTGAACAGGAGCGAGCCGATGGGCTTGGCACCGCGGGACTTGCCGCGGATCAGTGCGAGGCCGATCGTCTCGCCGTCCGGCTTCGACCAGTCCAGCGGCACCTTGAGCGTCGCGCACTGCCAGTCGCTGCCCGGCGCGGCGGAGTCGGCGGTGGCCTTGCAGCCTCCCCAGTCGAGCCGCTGCCCGGTCAGGGAGGAGGGCAGGGCCGCGCTCGTACCCGAAGGATCGGAGGAGTCGGCCGACGGCGTGGCCGCCGCGCCCGTGTCCCCGTCACCCTTGCCGTCGTCGGACGACGAGCCGCCGCTGCACCCCCCGACCAGCAGCGCGGCGGCGGCCCCCAGCGCCGCCCACCGTACGAGTCGCGCCATGTGCGTTCCCCCCTCACGAGCCGTCGGCACATCGGCCGGCCGACGGCGGTCAGGCCATAGTAGGCGGATCACGCCGGGCCTGCGGGAGCCTGTGGATAACCCTCTGACCTGCTGATTTTCCCGGAATTCGGGGGAGGGGGCATGGTCGGGTTCGGGGGCGTGCGGTGTCTGGCGTGGCGGGTCCAGGGGCGTGAGGTGTTTGGCGTGGCCGGCTTCAAGGGCGGACGGTGTCCGGCGTGGCCGGGGTCAGGAGCAGACGGTGCCCGCCGTCGGCACCTTCCCGTCCAGCAGATAGCCGTTCACCGCGCTCTGCACGCACTTGTTCTTGCTGTCGTAGGCGCCGTGCCCCTGGCCCTTGTAGGTCAGTTCGACGCCGACGTCCTTGCCGAGGGCGTCCACCATCTTGCGCGCGCCCTCGTACGGCGTGGCCGGGTCGCCCGTGTTGCCCACGACGAGGATCGGCGCCGAGCCGGCCGCGCTCACGTCGGGATGGTCGGCCGCGCCCGGCACGGCCCAGTCCGTGCAGCTGACCATGCCCCACGCCAGGAAGTCGCCGAACAGCGGCGAGGCGGCACGGAACTCCGGCAGCTTCTCCTGCACGAAGTCCGCGGTGTACCGGGGCTTGTCGTCGGCGCAGTTGATGGCGATGTTGGCCGCCGAGATGTTGCTGTACTCGCCGTTCTCACTGCGCCCGTTCATCGAGTCGGACAGCAGCATCAGGATCCTGCCGTCGCCGTCGTAGGCCTGCTCCAGGCCCTCGGTGAGGTACTCCCAGAAGTCCTTCGAGTACAGCGACTGCGCGATGCCGTTGGTCGCGGCGGTCTGGGTCAGCTGGCGCGGGAGGATGCCGGGGATCGGTTTGCTGTCGAGGTCCTCGAGCAGCTTGGCGATGCGGTCCTTGACGTCCTGCGCGGTGTCGCCGACCGGGCAGTCCTCGACCTTCGACGTGCAGTCCTTCGCGAAGTTGTCGAGCGCGAGCTGGAAGCCCTCGGCCTGGCCGAGCGAGCCCTGCTCGGAGGTCTGCGTGGGGTCGACGACCCCGTCGAACACCGCGCGTCCGACATTCTTGGGGAACAAGTGGGCGTAGACACCGCCGAGTTCGGTGCCGTAGGAGATGCCGAAGTAGTGGAGCTTGGTGTCGCCGAGCACCTGGCGCATCAGGTCCATGTCGCGGGCCGCGTCGGTGGTGCGGACCTGCGGCAGCACCTTCTTGGAGTTCTTCTCGCAGGCCGCGTTGAACTTCCTGGTGTTGTCCAGGAGCTCGGTGCGCTCGGCGGCGTCGTCGGGGGTCGCGTCCTGCTGGAAGTACGCGTCGAGCTGCTGGTCGTTCTCGCACTCCACGGGGGCGCTGCGGCCGACTCCGCGCGGGTCGAAACTGACCAGGTCGTAGCGGGTGCGCAGCTTCGCGTAGTCCGTGCCGAAGGCGGGCAGTGTGGTGACGCCCGAGCCGCCGGGGCCACCGAAGTTGAAGACGAGCGAACCGATGTGCTTGCTCTTGTCGCCGCTGGCCTTCGCGCGGATCAGCGCCAGGCCGATCGTGTCGCCCTTGGGCTCGTCCCAGTCGAGCGGTGCCTTCAGGGTGGCGCACTGCCACTCGTCGCCACCCGGCAGCGGCGAGGGGGCACCGCCGCCGCCCTCCGCCTGGGACGGCGCCGGGCATTCCTTCCAACTCAGCGTCTGGGCCGACAGATCCTCGTCCTGGGCGCCGTCGCCGCCGCAGCCCGCCAGTACGGACGACAACAGCACGACGGAGGCGGTCAGGGCAGCGGCGCGCAGGCGAGGAGGGTTCGGCATGGTCCCATCCTGCGGTCGTACGCGACGGAGCGCTCGGGGCGCGGGCCGTACGAGGTACGGCGCCCACGCGCGCGTACGCGGGGTGATGCCGGGTGCGGCGCACGCGCGCGTACGTCCTACAGGGAGCCCTTGCGCGAGAGGTGGTTGAAGGCCAGCCAGCCCGGCAGCACCGGCAGCCACAGCGTCAGCAGCCGGAACAGCAGCACGGAGGGGGCGGCGACCTCCTTGGGGAGGCCGACGGCGATCAGACCGACCGTCAGGGTGGCCTCGACGGCGCCGACACCGCCCGGGGTCGGGGCCGCGGAACCGAGCGCGTTGCCGGCGAGGAAGACGACCGCGACGCTGGCGATGCTGATCGAGGTGCCCTCCTGGCCGAAGGCACGGATCGAGGCGTCCAGACACATCACGAAGCAGGCGGTCAGCAGCAGCATGCCGCCGATGCCCGTGATGAGCTTCTGCGGCCGCTGGAGCACGTCCAGCATGCGCGGCACGACACCCGCGAAGAGCGACCGCACGCGCGTGACGACGAATTTGCGCAGGAACGGCACCGAGGTGACCACCAGCACGAGCACCGCGACCGTCAGCAGACCCGCGATGACCGTCCTGGACGGCGACAGCGACGGCGTCTTCTCGGTGCCGGTCAGATAGCCGAAGGACAGCAGCATCAGGATGTGGCAGCCGAGTCCGAACAGCTGCGAGGCGCCGACGCTCGCCACCGCGAGCCCCGGCCGCACCCCAGCGCGCTGCAGGAAGCGCGTGTTGAGGGCGACACCGCCCACCGCGGCCGGCGCGACGATCTTCACGAACGAGCCCGCGACCTGCGCCCCCACGGTCCGCAGGAACGGCACCCGCTCGGGCACGAACCCGAGCAACGCCATCGCCGCCGCGAAGTAGCTCGCCGCCGAGAACAGCACGGCCGCCGCGACCCAGCCCCACTCGGCGTTGGCCACGAGCGGACCGAGCTCGATGTGGGTGAGCTGCGTGAGCAGGAAGTACGCGCCGATGGCACCGGCGATGAAACTGAGCAGCGTGCGCGGCCGCACCCGCTCCAGCCGGGCCGGCTCGACCGGCGCCTGCGGCCTGATCCGCAGCACCTCGTGCCGGATCAGCGTCAGCAGGTCGTCCTCGCGCGCCTCCTCCAGCGCGTTGTCGATGGCCCGCTTCTCGGCCCGCTGCTCCGCGCGCACGGCCTTCTTGTCGGGCTTCTCGAGAACGGGCGTGGTGTGGTCGTGCCCGGCCGCGGCGAGGCGGGCCTGCTTGTCCTGGTGGGACGCCTCCAGGACCGCCTCGCGCTCGCGCTGGGCCCGCTCCCGGGCCAGTCTGCGCAGGGTCGCGCGTGAGGTCCGGCTGAGTGCGATGGGCTGCAGCATCGGAAGGCAGTCGGCGACCGCGTCCGGGCCGAGCACGCTCACCGCGGACGCCACCGCGCGCTCGGCGCCCACCCGCAGACCGAGCGTCACCAGCAACTGCGAGATGTCCATGCGCAACAGCAGATCGCCGGCCGCGATCTCGCCGACGCGCAGGTCGGTGAGGATCACCGTGCCGGAACGATCCACCAGGATCGCGTCACCCACGAGCCTGCGGTGCGCGATCCGCCGGGACTGCAGGGCCTGCACCTGGCGCCAGGTGTCACGCAGCAGCTCGTCGGTGATCTCGTCGTCCGACATCGAGTCCAGGGTGCGGCCGCCGGTGTGCTCGTAGATGAGCATCACGGCGTCGGGACCCAGTTCGGAGGTCGCGATCAGCTTGGGCGCGTTGGCGCCGGCCGCGATGGCCGCGTACGCGAGCAGCGCCTCCTGCTCCAGGGCCTGGCGCAGCGACTGGAGGCTGCTGCGGGTGGCGAAGCCGCGCAGCGTCAGATTGCGCCAGGCGCGGTAGAAGAAGCCCTGCGCCTGCTGCTCGCGGTCGACCACCGTCACGTCCAGCGGTGGACCGTCCTCCAGGGTGACGAAGTAGCGCCGGCCGCGGTCGCCGGTCTCCGAGGTCTCCGGCACCTCCTCGCGCGCGGCGCTCACCGGGCGGAAGCCCACGTGCCGCAGCCCGGCCATCAGGGTGCGCCCGGTGGGACGCACGTTGGGCGAGCCGACCGCGTAGAGCGTCCCGTAGGCGACGGTCCAGCCGATGAGGACCGTCAGGATGATCGAGAACGGGGTCGTGTACCCGGTGACGAGCATCGAGAAGGCGTCCAGGCACAGCACGATCCACAGCACCGCGCGCCAGCGCGGCCGGCGCGACATGCCGACGGCCGTCATGTAGGCGATGACCGGCGCGAGATACCCGTGCACCGGGTCCGTGAGGGCGTGGATGTCACCGGGGGAGGGCTGGGTGAGCGCCTCTTGGATGGAGCCGGGGGCGGCCTTGGCCACCCAGAGGTCCGTGGCGAGGGTCACACCGTGCGCGAGGACCGCGGCGAGCACACCGTCGGCGATCCGCAGACCGTCGCGTTTGATCAGCCGCTCGATCGCGAAGGCGACGGGCACCAGAAGGATCGCGATGCTGGAGGCCAGACCGGCGATCTTGATGAGCAGATCGGGCGCCTGTCCGGTGCCCTTGTTGATGTCCTGTTCGAGACCGGAAGTGGTGCCGTGCGCGAACGCGGCGATCGCGAGCAGCACGGCGACGGCCAGCACACCCACCAGGAGGCGCATCAGGTCGGAGGGACGGTGCACGCGCGCGGGGAGCAGCGGTTCGTCGCCCTCGACCTCTTCGCTGTGCACCTCATCGGCGCAGTCGGCGTCGTCCTCGACGCCTCGGCCGACGTCCTTCGCGGCCGTCTCCTCGGGAGCCGTTTCCTCTCCGTCGGCGGTGTCCGGGCGCGACGAAGCGTCAGAGGTGCTTTCCGCATCCTCCGGGTGCGCACCCTGTTGCTTCATCGTCTCTTCTTGATCTCGTATCACCGGTCACCGCCCGCATGATGGTGGCATGCCCCACCGACACACGGGGGCATCAGGGTGCAAATGCGGGGGCGCACAGTCTGCCCGATGCGCCGCCTGGGGGCGAGGGACACCCACCGTGGCGGGCCCGTCACATTGTCGGTGGCGTGGTGCAGGATGGGCCGGATGAGCGAGGAGAGCCTGCCGCGGGACGTCCACCCGGAGCTCCCGGACGCGCTGCCGGAGTACGCCGAGCGCGTCCTGGAGGTCACCGAACTGATTCCGCCCGGGCGTGTCATGACGTACGGAGATGTGGCCGAGTGGCTGGAGGAGGGCGGGCCCCGGCAGGTCGGCCGGGTGATGGCCCTCTACGGGAGTGCGGTTCCGTGGTGGCGCGTCATGCGCGCGGACGGTGTGCTGCTGCCGGGCCACGAACTGGAGGCCATCGGCCACTACCGGTCCGAGGGCACGCCCCTGAAGGAGGCGAGCAGGGCCGCCGAGGGCCATCTGCCGCGCGTCGACATGAAGCGGGCGCGGTGGGACGGCGGCGAGCGCGCGGACGGTCACACCTGACAGCTTCCGCCATGCGCCGCCCCCAAGTGCGTCGTGTGCTCCGTACGGGGGAACGGGGGCACGTCCGTGGCATGACGTACGTTCGAGGGGCAGGGGGCGCACGTGACCCGCGTGCCGTGAGCGTCTTGTGGGAAGAAGCGGAAGCGCTGCTTCCAGGGAATTCGTCGGCGTAGCGTCGGCTGCAGGCGTCCCGCTCACCCCGCGATCACCGCCCTGCACGCGCGGTGGCCCGACAACCAGTACAACCACCAGGACCGGCGAACCACGTGAGCTCCTCTTCCTCCACCAGGCGCCTGGCGCACCCTCAGGTGCGTCAGGGGGACCGTGGCGCTTACCGACTGGTGCGAACCCCACCGGACCGACCTGCTCCCCCTCGTCTGGACGCGCCACAGCGCGCGGTGGTTGACCACCGGTCCGGACCACTGCTGGTCCTCGCCGGTCCGGGCACCGGGAAGACGACCACGCTCGTCGAGTCGGTCGCCGCCCGGATCGACCGGGGCGCCGACCCGGGACGCATCCTGGTGCTGACGTTCAGCCGCAAGGCGGCGGTCGAACTGCGCGACCGCATGGCGACCCGCACCGGCGCCGCCCGCGCTCCTCAGGCGACCACCTTCCACTCGTTCTGCTACGCCCTGGTCCGCGCCCACCAGGACACCGACCTGTTCGTGGAGCCGCTGCGGCTGCTGTCCGGCCCCGAACAGGACGTCGCCGTTCGCGAACTGCTCGCCGGACAGCCCGACCTGGAAGGGCTCGGCCTCGCACACGTGCGCTGGCCCGACGAACTGCGCGCCTGTCTGACCACCCGAGGCTTCGCCGACGAGGTCCGCGCGGTCCTCGCCCGCAGCCGTGAACTCGGCCTGGACGCGGGCGCCCTGGACGCCTTCGCCCGCCGTATCGGCCGCCCCGACTGGCGTGCCGCCGCCGCCTTCCTCGCCGAGTACCTCGACGTGCTCGACCTCCAGGGCGTGCTCGACTACGCGGAACTGGTCCACCGCGCGGTGCTCCTGGCTCGCCGCCCCGAGGTCGCCGCACAACTGGCCGCGCGCTACGACACCGTCCTGGTCGACGAGTACCAGGACACCGATCCCGCGCAGGTACGGCTGCTGCACGCGCTGGCCGGCGGCGGCCGCACCCTCGTCGCCTTCGGCGACCCCGACCAGTCGATCTACGCCTTCCGGGGCGCCGACGTGAACGGCATCCTGGAGTTCCCGGACGCCTTCCCGCGCGCGGACGGCCGCCCGGCGCCCGTCGAGGTCCTGCGCACCTCCCGCCGCTCCGGCGCCGGACTGCTCACCGCGACCCGGCTGCTCACCCAGCGCATGCCGCTGACCCGGCTCCCGGCGGAGAAGGTGCGCGCCCACCGCGAACTCGCCCCGGTCCGGGACGGCGGCCGCGTCGAGGTGTACACGTATCCGACGCCCGGTACGGAACTCGACAACATCGCCGACATCCTGCGCCGGGCACACCTGGAGGACGGCGTCCCCTGGGGCGAGATGGCCGTCCTGGTGCGCGCCGGCTCCCGCACCATCCCTACGGTCCGGCGCGCGCTCACCGCGGCCGGCGTGCCCCTGGACATCGACGGCGACGACCTCGCCCTGCGTCACGAACCGGCGGTGGCGCCTTTGCTGACGGCGCTTCGGGCGGTGGCGACGGCGGAGGCGACGGGTCCTGAGGCGGCCACGGAGGCGACGGGTCCCGAGGCCGCCGCGGAGACGACGGGTCCTACGGCAGGCGTCGATGCGACGGGTCCCGAAGGGGGCGCGGGCGCGACGGGCCCCGAGGGGGGCGCGAAAGCTACGGATCCCGAGGAGGGCGCGGATGCGGAGGCATCCGTGCGCTCGGACGCCGATGCCGTGCACGCCTCCGAAGCCGACGCCGTACGCGTCTCGATGGACGCCTCCGAAGATGCCTCTGACGGGCCGCAACAGCCTCCCGAAGAGCCGCCGTCGGACACCTCCTGGCTCGACACCGAGACCGCCCTCGCCCTGCTCGCCTCCCCTCTCGCCGGCATGGACGCCGCCGATCTGCGCCGCCTCGGGCGGGCCCTGCGGGACGAGGAGCGGGCCGCCGGCAACGCACTGCCGCCACCGTCGGACGTACTGCTCGCGCGGGCGCTCGCCGAGCCCGAGCGCCTGGTCGCGCACGACCCCGCGTATGCCCGGGGCGCCCAACGCCTCGGCGCGCTGCTGCGCAAGGCCCGTGAGCGCCTGGCGGGCGGCGGCAGCGCCGAGGAGGCGCTGTGGGACCTGTGGGAGGGCACGCCGTGGCCCGCGCGCCTGGAGCGCTCCGCCCGGCGCGGCGGCGCGGCCGGACGCAACGCCGACCGCGACCTCGACGCCGTGTGCGCGCTGTTCGCGACCGCCGCCCGCGCGGAGGAGCGCAGCGGCGGCCGGGGCACCCTCAACTTCCTCGCGGAGATCGACGCGGAGGACATCGCCGCCGACACCCTCACGCGGCGTGCCGTGCGCCCCGACGCCGTACGCCTGATGACCGCGCACCGCTCCAAGGGCCTCCAGTGGACTTTGGTCGTCGTCGCGGGCGTCCAGGAGGGCCTGTGGCCCGACCTGCGCCGCCGCGGCTCCCTCCTGGAGGCCGACCGCATCGGCCGCGACGGACTCGCCGAACCGCTCACCCCAGGAGCCCTGCTCGCCGAGGAACGCCGCCTCTTCTACGTCGCCACCACACGCGCGCGTGAGCGACTCGTCGTCACCGCCGTGAAGGCCCCCGCCGACGACGGCGACCAGCCCTCCCGCTTCCTCACCGAACTCGGCGTCGAACCCAAGGACGTCACCGGCCGCCCGCGCCGCCCCCTGTCCATCGCCGCGCTCGTCGCCGAACTGCGCGCCACGACGGTCGACCCGCGCGTCTCGGACACCCTCAGGGAGGCCGCCGCTCACCGGCTGGCACGCCTGGCCGCGCTCGCCGACGACGATGGCCGCCCGCTCGTCCCGTCGGCGCACCCCTACCGCTGGTGGGGCATGTACGAGCCGACCGAGAGCAAGGTGCCCCTGCGCGATCGCGACCACCCCGTCGTGCTCTCCGGAAGCGCCCTCGACCAACTCGCCAACACCTGTGCGCTGCAGTGGTTCCTGGGCCGCGAGGTGAAGGCCGACGCGCCCGCGACCGTCGCCCAGGGCTTCGGCAACGTCGTGCACGTCCTCGCCGACGAGGTCGCCTCCGGACACACCCCGGCCGATCTCGCCGTCCTCATGGAGCGTCTCGACTCCGTGTGGAACGCGCTCGCCTTCGACGCGCCCTGGAAGTCGGCGCAGGAGAAGGAGAACGCGCGCGTGGCGCTCGAACGCTTCCTGAAGTGGCACGTCATGGACCGCACCGGGCGCACCCCCGTGGCCAGCGAGCACGACTTCGACGTCACCCTCGGAGCCGGCGGCTACGAGGTGCGCATCCGCGGCCAGATGGACCGTGTCGAGGCGGACGGCGAGGGCCGCGCGTACGTCGTCGACTTCAAGACCGGCAAACAGGCCGTCAGCAAGGCCGAGTTGGTCCACCATCCGCAGCTCGCCGTCTACCAGCTCGCCGTCCGCGAGGGAGCGGTCGACGAGGCCTTCGACGGCGTACGGCCCGAGCCGGGCGGGGCCGAACTCGTGCAGCTGCGCCAGGGTGCCGCCCAGCGCGACGGCGGCGAGACCCTGCCCAAGGTGCAGGCGCAGGAGCCGCTGGAGGGGGAGTGGGTGGGCGACCTGCTCGCCACCGCGGCCGGCAAGGTCCTCGACGAGCGGTTCACCCCGAGCGCCGGACAGCACTGCGCGCACTGCGCGTTCCGGGCGTCGTGCAGCGCGCGGCCCGAGGGGCGGCACGTGGTGGAGTGAGCGCGCGGCCCGCGGGGCCCTTGGTGGAGTGGGCGCGCCGGTGTGACCGGTCGCACCACACGTGCTGACCAGCGCCTCTTCCGGACCGAGGGGCGATTCGTCCGCCGCTGTCAGTGCGCGCCGCTAGCCTCTGCGACATGGCCGCCCGTATCACCGATCCCGATCAGCTCAAGGAGCTCCTCGGCATCCCCTTCACCCCGGAGCAGACGGCCTGCATCGTCGCGCCGCCCGCCCCGCAGGTGATCGTGGCCGGGGCCGGGTCGGGCAAGACGACGGTGATGGCGGCCCGCGTGGTGTGGCTGGTCGGCACCGGCCAGGTCGCCCCCGAGCAGGTCCTCGGGCTCACCTTCACCAACAAAGCCGCGGGGGAACTCGCCGAGCGCGTCCGCAAGGCGCTCATCAAGGCGGGCGTCACCGACCCCGATGTCATCGACCCGGACAACCCGCCCGGTGAGCCGGTGATCTCGACGTACCACGCCTTCGCCGGCCGCCTCCTGACCGACCACGGGCTGCGCATAGGGCTGGAGCCGACCTCCCGCCTGCTCGCCGACGCCACCCGCTTCCAACTCGCCGCGCGCGTGCTGCGCGAGGCCCCGGGCCCCTACCCCGCGCTCACCCGCTCCTTCGCCGACCTGGTCAGCGACCTCCTCGCGCTCGACGCCGAACTCGCCGAACACCTCGTACGCCCCGAGGCCCTGCGTGCGTACGACGCCGGGCTGCTGCGGTCGTTGGAGAGCGTCAAGCTCACCAACGCCGACCTGCGCAAGGTCCCCGAGGCCGCCGCCGCACGCCGCGAACTCGCCGACCTGGTGGTCCGCTACCGGGCCGCCAAGCGCGAGCGCGACCTGCTCGACTTCGGCGACCAGATCGCCCTGTCCGCGCGGCTCGCCCAGATTCCCGAGGTGGGCCGGCTCCTGCGCGAGGAGTTCCGTGTGGTCCTCCTCGACGAGTACCAGGACACCTCGGTGGCCCAACGCATCCTGCTGGCCGGGCTGTTCGGCGGCGGCACCGGCCACCCGGTGACCGCGGTCGGCGACCCCTGCCAGGCGATCTACGGCTGGCGCGGCGCCTCCGTCGCCAACCTGGACGACTTCCCCGAGCACTTCGCGCACCCCGACGGCCGCCTCGCCACCCGCCAGTCGCTCAGCGAGAACCGCCGCAGCGGCGGCCGCCTCCTCGACCTCGCCAACGGCCTCGCGGAGCCTCTGCGCGCCATGCACGCGGGCGTGGAGGCCCTCCGCCCGGCGCCCGGCGCCGAACGCGACGGGGCGGTCCGCTGCGCGCTCCTGCCCACCCACGCCGAGGAGATGGACTGGCTCGCCGACTCGATCGCCCACCTCGTCCGCACCGGCAGGGCGCCCGGCGAGATCGCCGTCCTGTGCCGCACGGCGACCGACTTCGCGCAGATCCAGGGCGCGCTCGTCGCCAGGGACGTGCCCGTCGAGGTGGTCGGCCTGTCCGGGCTGCTGCACCTGCCCGAGATCGCAGACCTCGTCGCCGTCTGCGAAGTGCTCCAGGACCCCGGCGCCAACGCCTCCCTGGTCCGTCTGCTCACCGGCCCCCGCTGGCGCATCGGCCCGCGCGACCTCGCCCTCCTCGGCCGCCGCGCCCGGTTCCTCGTGGCGCACGCACGCGTGGATGCCGGTGACGACCGGGACCGCAGGCTCGCCGAGGCCGTCGAGGGGGTCGATCCCTCCGAGGTGATATCGCTGGCGGACGCCCTCGACACCTTCCTGGAGATGCCGTTCGACGCCGAAGGGGAGGACGACGGACTGCCCTTCTCGCCGGACGCGCGCGTGCGCTTCGCCCGCCTCGCCGCCGAACTGCGCGACCTGCGCCGCTCGCTGGCCGACCCGCTGATGGACGTCCTGCACCGCGTCCTCGCCGTCACCGGCCTTGAGGTGGAGCTGTCGGCGTCCCCGCACGCGCTGGCCGCCCGCCGCCGCGAGACCCTCTCCAACTTCCTCGATGTCGCCGCCTCGTTCGCGGCGGGCGACGGAGAGGCGACCCTGCTCGCCTTCCTCGCCTTCCTGCGCACCGCCGCCCAGTACGAGAAGGGCCTCGACAACGCCCTCCCCGGCGGCGAGAACACCGTCAAGGTGCTCACCGCGCACAAGTCCAAGGGCCTGGAGTGGGACGTCGTGGCCGTCCCGGGCCTGGTCACCGACAGCTTCCCCAGCACCCGGGGCCGCGAGAAGTGGACGGCCCAGGGCAAGGTGCTCCCGCACGAACTGCGCGGCGACGCCGACACCCTGCCCGACATCGACTCCTGGACCTCCCGGGGCCTGAAGGACTTCCAGGAGTCCATGAAGGAGCACCAGCACACCGAGGAACTCCGCCTCGGCTACGTCACCTTCACCCGCCCCCGCTCCCTGCTCCTGGGCTCCGGCCACTGGTGGGGCCCCAGCCAGAAGAAGCCGCGCGGACCCTCCGAGTTCCTCCAGGATCTCTACGAGCACTGCGCGGCCGGTTTCGGCGAGATCGAGGCCTGGGCCGACGAGCCCGCCGAGGACGAGGAGAACCCCGCCCTGCACCAGGAGGGCGCCGACCAGGTGTGGCCCCTGGCCCTGGACGACGTGTCCTTCGCCCGCCGCAGGGCCGCCGCCGAGACCGTCCTGGCCCACCTGGAGGATCTCGCCTCCCACGAGGACGGCCACCCGGCGGCCACGCACGACCCCGACGACCACGGCGACCCGGACTGGCCGCCGCCACCGGACGACGACCCGTACGAGAGCTACGAGGGACCGCCCGGCCCGGACGGGGAGGAGTACGGCGCCGAGGACGAGGTCCCCTTCCCCGACGAGGAGCCGACCGACTGGGACGCCCTGTCCCCGGACCGCCCGGCCGTCCCCCATCAGGCCGGCCCCCCGGATCGCCACCAGGACACGGCTCCCGACCGCGCCACGCACACGCGCGTGCCTCCGGAGCACACCCGCGCAGGCCCGGAGCGCACCCGCGCCACCCCCCGCCTCACCCCCGAGGAGGCCCGCGCCATCGCCTCCTGGGACCGTGATCTCGACGCTCTGACCGGAGAGCTTCTGCGCGCGCGTGAGGCCGTCACCGACGTCACCCTGCCCGCGTCGCTCACCGCGTCCCAGGTACTGCGCCTGGCCGCCGACCCGGACGGATTCGCACGGGAACTCGCGCGCCCCATGCCGCGCCCCCCACAACCCGCCGCGCGCCGGGGCACCCGTTTCCACGCATGGGTGGAGGCCCGCTTCGAGGCGTTGACGCTGCCCATGCTGGAGCCGGACGACCTGCCCGGCAGCGAGGCCGAGATCGCCGACGAACGCGACCTGGAAGCCCTCAAGGACGCCTTCGAACGCACCGAGTACGCCCACCGCACGCCGTACCGCGTGGAGGCCCCCTTCCAGCTCGCCATCGCCGGCCGGGTGGTCCGCGGCCGCATCGACGCCGTCTACAAAGAGGGCGACGGCGAGTCGGCGACGTACGAGATCGTCGACTGGAAGACCAGCCGCACCCGTACCGCCGATCCTCTCCAGCTCGCCCTGTACCGGCTGGCCTGGGCGGAGCAGCGGGGCGTGCCGCTGGAGTCGGTGGGCGCCGCGTTCCTGTACGTGCGGGGCGGTGAAGTCGTACGTCCCGAGGGTCTGCCGGACCGGGCCGCCCTGGAACGGCTGCTGCTGGAGGAGCCGGACGGGCAAGCAAACTGTGAGGAACCGCCCACCGAGGATGTCAGCGCGGGCCGATAGGCTCGTGACCATGAGCCAGACCCCGGACAGCGCCGTCCGTACGTACATCGAGCAGCACAGCGCGGCCTTCCTCGACGAACTCGCCGAGTGGCTGCGCATCCCGTCGGTGTCGGCCCAGCCCGACCACGCGCCCGATGTCCGCAAGAGCGCCGACTGGCTCGCCGCCAAGCTCAAGGAGACCGGCTTCCCCACCACCGAGGTCTGGCAGACGGGGGGCGCCCCCGCAGTCTTCGCCGAGTGGCCCTCCAACCACCCCGAGGCGCCCACGGTCCTCGTCTACGGCCATCACGACGTGCAGCCCGCCGCCCGCGAGGACGGCTGGGACAGCGAGCCCTTCGAGCCCGTCGTCCGGGACAACTGCCTCTACGCGCGCGGAGCGGCCGACGACAAGGGCCAGGTGTTCTTCCACACACTCGGCGTCCGCGCCCACCTCGCCGCCACCGGCCGCACCGCCCCCGCCGTCCATCTCAAGCTCCTGATCGAGGGCGAGGAGGAGTCCGGCTCCCCGCACTTCCGTGCCCTCGTCGAGGAGCACGCGGACCGGCTCGCCGCCGACGCCGTGATCGTCTCCGACACGGGCATGTGGTCCGAGGACACCCCCACGGTGTGCACCGGCATGCGCGGCCTCGCCGAGTGCGAGATCCGGCTGCACGGACCCGACCAGGACATCCACTCCGGCTCCTTCGGCGGTGCCGTGCCCAACCCGGCAACCGCCGTCGCCCGCCTGGTCGCCGCCCTCCACGACGAGCACGCACGCGTGGCAATCCCCGGCTTCTACGACGGCATGGTCGAGCTCACCGACCGAGAGCGCGAACTCTTCGCCGAGCTGCCCTTCGACGAGAGGGAGTGGCTGCGCACCGCCAAGTCGCACGCCACCCACGGCGAGGCCGGCCACACCACCCTGGAGCGCGTCTGGGCCCGCCCCACCGCCGAGGTCAACGGCATCGGAGGCGGTTACCAGGGCCCCGGCAGCAAGACGATCATCCCGTCCTCGGCCATGGTGAAGCTCTCCTTCCGCCTGGTCGCGGGACAGGACCCCGAGCACATCGAGAAGACCGTCCGCGCCTGGGTCGCCGAGCAACTGCCCGCCGGCATTCGGCACGACATCGTCTTCGGCGCCGCCACGCGCCCGTGCCTGACGCCGCTGGACCACCCCGCCCTGCAGTCCGTCGCCCGCGCGATGGGCCGCGCCTTCGAGAAACCCGTCCGCTTCACCCGTGAGGGCGGCTCAGGACCGGCCGCCGACCTCCAGGAAGTCCTCGGGGCGCCGGTGCTCTTCCTGGGCATCTCCGTCCCCTCCGACGGCTGGCACGCACCGAACGAGAAGGTCGAGCTCGACCTGCTCCGCAAGGGCGTCGAGACCGCCGCTTACCTGTGGGGCGACCTCGCGGAGACCTGGCGCCGTGCGCCCTGACCACTCCGCGCGGTCCGAAGTCACAGCATGCGAGGGGCACACTGGAAGAACCGTCCCGAACCGCTCGATCCCGCCGGACCCGGTCGCCTCCCGCCGTACGTCCCGCCGCACCGCCCGCCGAAACAGCCCGTTCCCCTGGGGGAGTTGGAAGCACACGTGACCACCTGGACCGACCACACCGCCGACCGCCCCATTTCGCTCACCGCCCCGAGCGGCATCGACCGCGCCGCCCACCACCGGCTCGACGAGGCCTGGCTCGCGGCGGCGTGGAGCCACCCCACAACGCGCTGCTTCGTGGTCTCCGGCGGCCAGGTCCTCATAGACGAGACCCCGGACGGACGCACCGAGATCGTCATGACCCCCGCGTTCGAGGCCCCTCTGACCGAGGCACACCGCTACTTCCTGGGCACCGACGAGGACGGCGTCAGCTACTTCGCCCTCCAGAAGGACGCCCTGCCCGGCCGCATCGACCAGTCCGCCCGCGCGGCAGGACTGCGCGAGGCCGGCCTGCTCCTGTCACCGCGCGACGCGGGCCTCATGGTGCACGCGGTCGGCCTGGAGAACTGGCAGCGCACCCACCGCTTCTGCTCCCGCTGCGGCGAGCGCACCGCCATCGCGGCGGCCGGCCACATCCGCCGCTGCCCCGCCTGCGGTGCGGAGCACTACCCGCGCACCGACCCCGCCGTGATCATGGCCGTCACCGACGACGAGGACCGCATCCTCCTGGGCCGTCAGGTCCACTGGCCCGAGGGCCGCTTCTCGACCCTCGCGGGCTTCGTCGAGCCCGGCGAGTCCATCGAGCAGGCGGTGCGCCGCGAGGTCTTCGAGGAGGCCGGCATCGCCGTCGGCCAGGTCGAGTACGTCGCCAGCCAGCCCTGGCCGTTCCCCTCCAGCCTCATGCTCGGCTTCATGGCCCACGCCACCTCGACCGAGATCGACGTGGACGGCGAGGAGATCCACGAGGCCCGCTGGTTCTCCCGCGACGAACTGGGCGCCGCCTTCGAGTCCGGCGAGGTGCTCCCGCCCTACGGCATCTCCATCGCGGCCCGCCTGATCGAGCTCTGGTACGGCAAGCCGCTGCCGACGAGGAGCGTCTGACCGAACGAGGAAGGCGGCCTCCGAGACACACGTGCGTGTCTCGGAGGCCGCCTTCCTTTGCCACAGCAGCGGGAGCGGTCAGGCGCCGACCTTCTGCTTGACCTGCGCCAACGAAGGGTTCGTCAGCGTCGACCCGTCCGGGAAGAGAACCGTGGGAACCGTCTGGTTGCCACCGTTCGCCTTCTCCACGAACAGTGCCGACTCCGGGTCCTGCTCGATGTTGATCTCTTCGTACGCGATGCCCTCGCGGTCGAGCTGGCTCTTCAGCCGGCGGCAGTAGCCGCACCACGTGGTGCTGTACATCGTCACAGTGCCCGGCATGTCTCTCGCACTCCTCAGCTGCTCGGGGATCCGTCCTCGCAGAGAGGGAACGTACGTGAAAGGGCCACCATTCCCGCACCCGGTGCAGCGCCGGGCGTGATGCCCGCCGCACCGGCGTGACGCCTGCCGCATTAGTACGACCGCGGGGGTCTCCCTGTGGACAACGGGCTCACCTGTCTCCGGCGACCTGGCAGCATGGCCGTGTGACAGCAGCAACGCACTCCACGCTCTTCCCGCAGGTACCGGATTCGGCCGACGCGGTGCTCGAGGGGCTCGACCCCGAGCAGCGCGAGGTGGCCACCGCCCTGCGCGGTCCGGTGTGCGTGCTGGCGGGCGCCGGCACGGGCAAGACACGGGCGATCACCCACCGCATCGCCTACGGAGTGCGCGCCGGGATCCTGCACCCCTCCAGCGTGCTGGCCGTCACCTTCACCAACCGTGCCGCGGGCGAGATGCGCGGCCGGCTGCGCCAGCTCGGCGCCGCCGGCGTCCAGGCCCGCACCTTCCACTCGGCCGCCCTGCGCCAGCTCCAGTACTTCTGGCCCAAGGCGGTCGGCGGCTCCATGCCCCGGCTCGTCGACCGCAAGATCCAGCTCGTCGCCGACGCGGCGGCCGCCTGCCGCATCCGCCTCGACCGGGGCGAACTGCGAGACGTCACCGCCGAGATCGAGTGGTCCAAGGTCACCCAGACCGTCCCCTCCGACTACGCCCTCGCGGCCGTCAAGGCGGGCCGCGACGCGCCCAGGGACCCGGCGGAGATCGCCCAGCTCTACTCGGTCTACGAGGACCTCAAGCGGGACCGAGGCGTCATCGACTTCGAGGACGTCCTGCTGCTGACCGTCGCCGTCCTCCAGGACCGGCACGACATCGCCGAGCAGGTCCGCTCCCAGTACCAGCACTTCGTGGTCGACGAGTACCAGGACGTCAGCCCCCTCCAGCAGCGGCTGCTGGAACTGTGGCTGGGCGAGCGGGACAACCTGTGCGTGGTCGGCGACGCCAGCCAGACGATCTACTCCTTCACCGGGGCGACCCCCGACCACCTCCTGGACTTCCGCACCCGCCACCCCGGGGCCACCGTCGTCAAACTCGTCCGCGACTACCGCTCCACACCCCAGGTCGTCCACCTCGCCAACGGCCTCCTGGCGCAGGCCCACGGGCGAGCCGCCGACCATCGCCTGGAGCTGATCTCCCAGCGCGCGGCCGGCCCCGAGCCCGGCTACACCGAGTACGCCGACGAGCCCGCCGAGGCCGAGGGCGCCGCCCGGCGCATCCGTGAGCTCGTGGACGCCGGAGTCCCGGCGAGCGAGATCGCCATCCTGTTCCGGACCAACGCCCAGTCCGAGACCTACGAGCAGGCGCTCGCCGATGCCGGCGTCCCTTATCAACTGCGCGGTGCCGAGCGGTTCTTCGACCGCCCCGAGGTGCGCAAGGCGAGCATCGCCCTGCGCGCGGGCGCCCGTTTCGGCGGCAACGACTCCCTCCTGGACGACGTCGTCGACCTGCCGTCACAGGTGCGTGCCGTGCTGTCGGGGGAGGGCTGGACGTCCCAGCCCCCGGCCGGCTCAGGCGCCGCCAGAGAGCGCTGGGAGTCGCTGGCCGCACTGGTCAACCTCGCCCAGGACTTCGCCGCCGCCAAACCCGGCGCGAGCCTCGCCGATCTCGTCGCGGAGCTGGACGAGCGGGCCAACGCCCAGCACGCCCCGACCGTGCAGGGAGTCACCCTGGCCTCCTTGCACTCGGCCAAGGGCCTGGAGTGGGACGTCGTCTTCCTGGTCGGTGTCGCCGAGGGCATGATGCCGATCACCTACGCCAAGACCGACGAGCAGATCGAGGAGGAGCGCCGCCTCCTCTATGTCGGCGTCACCCGTGCCCGCGAGCGCCTGCACGTCTCCTGGGCGCTCTCCCGGTCGCCCGGCGGCCGTCCGAGCCGCCGTCCGAGCCGCTTCCTGGACGGACTGCGTCCCGGTTCCACCGGCGCCGCCGGGCGCGCCGCCGTGGGCGGTCCGGGGGGTGTCGAGCGCGGCTTCACCACGAGCAGACCCGCTGCTGCCGTGCCGCGGCGCACCCAGCGCACGCCGGCTCGCTGCCGAGTTTGTGGACGCACGCTCACCGATGCCGGTGAGATGAAACTGATGCGTTGCGAGGACTGTCCGTCCGACATGGACGAGGGGCTCTACGAGCGGTTGCGCGAGTGGCGCGCCGTCCAGGCGCAGCGCAGCGGGCAGCCGGCCTTCTGCGTCTTCACCGACAAGACGTTGATGGCGATCGCCGAGGCCGTCCCGGACGACGACGGCGAGTTGGCACGGATCCCCGGCGTCGGCGTGCGCAAGCTGAACCGCTACGGGGCCGAAGTCCTGGCCATCTGCGCAGGCCAGGAGAGCGGCGGGGCCGACGAGGAGGACTGATTCAAACTCGTCGAGAAAATAGTTTGCGCATGCCCCGGCAATCCCCATAGGTTCTTATCCACGGGGACGGAGGCCTTCTCGAAGGCCCTGATTCCGTGCTCTACTTACATATCCGTGGACTGGTTCACCCCAGTCCCCCCGAGACGCCGAGAGGAGGCGAGTCCAGTGATCAGCATCAACAGCAGCTACACCAGCGCCGTCAAAATGACCGATCGCTCGGTCGTCGCCTCCACGTGCATCCTCGACGCCTCGTTCCAGGGCACCGGTCTGTCCGGCATCCGTGCCGCCCGGCCGGCGTCCTCCGTGTCTCTCGCGGGTCTGCCCGTCGTGGGTCTCCCCGTGAACGAGCGCAATGAGCGACCGACCAAGGCACTGGAAGCAGTAGTGGCACAGGCGCAGGCCTATGCCTTTACGGCGACCGGTGCCGGAAGCCGGAAGAAGACGACGCAGCACCACCTGATGTGGGCCTTCCGTGGGCCAGAACCCTGGAGTGATCCAGCCTGATCGTCGATCAGGCCGGCGCCTTCAGGGCCGCGGAACCCCACCCGGGATCCGCGGCCCTTCTGTTTGTCCCCGAACGGGGACGACGGAGCGAAGGGGCCTCGGGACAGAAGCAGCACCCGGTACCCAGCCGCCACCCGGTCCAACAGGACCGGAACGACCAGACGAGGAAGACCGACCGTGCATCTCGAAGCGCACGCCCCGTCCGTACCGCCTTCCGAAACGATCCCCCCGCCCGGCCTCACGGAGGACTCCACCTTGACCGCGCTCACTCCGCTCACCGCGCTCACCGCGCTCGACGACGCCATCGAGAACCTCGGCGTACCCGTCCCCTGCCGTTCCTACGACCCGGAGGTCTTCTTCGCCGAGTCGCCGGCCGATGTCGAGTACGCCAAGGCCCTGTGCCGCACCTGCCCGCTGATCGAGGCCTGCCTCGCCGGCGCCAAGGAGCGGCGTGAGCCCTGGGGCGTCTGGGGTGGCGAGCTGTTCGTCCAGGGTGTTGTCGTCGCCCGGAAGCGGCCGCGTGGCCGCCCGCGCAAGAACCCGGTCACGGCATGAACATCACAGGAACGATCGACCGCCCCGTCACGCACGACCCCAAGAAGCAGGCCCCGATGAAGCCGTCCACCAACGAGCCCACTGCCGGCTCCGCGATCGAAGACACCACCACCGGCGCGACCGACTCGCGCCAGAACAGGACCCGCGAGATGCAACTCATCCCAGAAGCCCTGGCTCGTGCGCATATGCACGACCGACTGCAGGAGGCGGAGAGCGAACGCCGGGCCGTGAGCCTGGCGTCGGCCCGCCGGATGCAGCGCCGGGCCGAGCGCGCCTCGAGGCGTGCCCGCCGTGCGCTGGCCATCGCCGTCATGCAGTAACCGATCACACCTGAAGCAGTGGCCTCCCGATCAGGGAGGTGAAAGCTCCCCGCGGGGCCGGTCCGTCCGAACGGACCGGCCCCGCGGTCATGTCATGCGGCTGCCCCGCAGCCCCGTGATCACGCCTCCGCGGCGGACTCCTCAGCCACGTCCACGACGTCCTCTTCCTCCAGGACGAACCCCGGCAGCCACTCCTCCAGTTCGTCGCGCATGCGGACCGTCGCGCCCAACTGGCACAGGACACCGATCGTGCTGAGCGTCACCCGGTGTATCAGCAGGTACGCGGGCGGCAGGTTGAGCTGCTTGCCGAGCTGGTGGGCGGGGGAGCGGGGGTCGGCGACGCGGGCCGCCTGGCTGCGCATCCAGCCGCGGGTGAAGGTGAACTCGTCGACCCGGGCCGGCTCGATGATCGGCACCAGGTAGTCGAGGACCGCGCTCGGGTCCAGCTCTATCGAGTCCTTGACGAAGCCCTCCGCGCGCAGGAGTTCGTAGACCGCCTCCGCGTCTCCGTCGAGCGTCATCCGCAGAGAGTCGCCGATCGTGGTCGGCAGACCGCCCGGGAGGCGGTCGACCGTGCCGAAGTCCAGGACGCCCAGCCGCCAGTCGTCCTCGCCCGCCGGGCCGCCGGGCAGCAGACGGAAGTTGCCCGGGTGCGGGTCGGCGTGCAGGAGGCCGGTGCGGGCCGGGCCGGAGAAGAGGAAGCGGGCCAGCAACTGCCCGGCGCGGTCGCGCTGTTCGGGCGTGCCCTCCGAGATGATCTCCGAGAGCGGGATCCCCTCCATCCACTCGGTGACCAGCACCTGCTCGCACTGGTGGACCACCCCGGGCACCACGACGTCCGGGTCGTCCAGGAACTCCTCGGCGTGGGCCTCCTGGGCCTGTGCCTCCAGGCCGTAGTCCAGCTCCTCCGAGACGCGGTCCTTCAGCTCCGCGATCAGGGGCTTGATATCCATGCCCGGGATGAGCGGACCCAGGAGACGGGCGAAGCGGCTCAACTGGTTGAGGTCCGAGAGAAGGGCCTCGCCGGCTCCCGGGTACTGCACCTTGACCGCCACCTCGCGGCCGTCGTGCCACACCCCGTGGTGCACCTGGCCGATCGAGGCCGCTGCCGAGGGCTTCTCCTCGAACTCCAGGAACAGTTCCCGCCAGTCCTTCCCGAGCCGCTCCTCCAGCACCGCGTGCACGGTGCGCGTCGGCATCGGCGGTGCCGCCTCCTGCAGTTTGGTCAGGGCCGCCCGGTAGGGGCCCGCGACCTCCTCGGGGAGCGCCGACTCGAACACGGACAGGGCCTGGCCGAACTTCATCGCGCCGCCCTTGAGCTCACCGAGGACCTTGAACAGCTGGTCCGCCGTGCGCTGTTGCAGCTCGCGGCCGACGAGCTCCGCCGACTCACCGACGATCCGCTTGCCCAGTCCCCAGGTGGCCCGCCCGGCGAAGCCGAGTGGCAGCGCGGCCAGCTTGGCAGTACGGGTGACCGCCTTGCGGGGAAGATCAGACATGCGCCCTCCAAGTCCCAGCCGGTCGTGCCGTGTCTGCCTTACGGCGGGACTCCTTCGACGACCGATGCCCCTTCATTGTCTCGTGTGACTGCTCGTCCTTAGGTGTGTGTTCCCCCTTACCTTTCTCGGCACCTCTCTCCGCGGCCCCGCACGGGCATCCCGGATGCGCCCAGATCGGCCGCGCATGCCAGTTCAGACCCGGTAGGGACACCTCCCAGCGGGCGCCCGTGCTCGAAGGCCGCCGACCGTCGAGGAAGGTGAGCGCGTGTGCGGCGGCCAGGCCGGCGACGGTCGTGGCCAGCGTGAGGTCGCAGGGCCGCGCCTGCCGCGGTGTCCCGGAGCGCCACTGCGCGACCAGCCGTGGCCAGACGGGGTCCCGGTCGGTGCGTCCCTCGTGCAGACAGCGCGCGCAGCCCGTCTCACCTGGCAGGACGAGGGGGCCCACGACACCGGTCGCCTCCACCACACCGGCGTACAGATGTGGGGTGCCCGCCTCGATCAGCGGTTCGGCCTCGGCGGGGGCGGGCGCGTGCACCGCGACGTCGTCCCGAGGGGCCAGGATCACCAGGGAGAAAACGGGGCCGTCGGCCAAGCGGGTCGACCTCGGACCTCGGCGCGGCGGTCGGTCCGGCGCGGATCGGCGTGCCGAGCGACGGGCGGCCTCGTCCCTGCGGTCACCCACCGACTCGACGGGCAGTCCGCCCGGGGAGACGTCCCACGGTTCGACCCGGCCCACATCGCGCACGTCGACCTCGCCGATACCGGCACCCGCCAGCAGCGCGGCGATGAGCGCACCCACCCGCCCGGCACCCCGAACCTGCACGCGCAGTGACCGGCGAGCGGCGAGGCGGCCCATCGCGTCGCCCGGCTCGGCGGTGAGCACGGACAGGGAGGCGAGGTCCGGGCGCAGCCGGTCGAGAACGTCCTTCTTGCCGCGCAGCACGTCCGCCGCGGCGCCGCCGCCCCTCGCGTCGTCCAGCAGACCGGCCTTGGCCAGCCCCTCCACCAGCGCGTCGACATGCCCGTCGGACAGGTCCATGCGACGGCCCTCCTCGCGCAGCAGCGGCAGCCCACGGGTGCCGTTGAGCTGGTCCAGGAAGCTGCCGGTCGCCGTGTCCATCGGCCCCAGCGTCAGCGCGTGGGCCGGGGCCATCCCGAACTGCACGGTGTTGAGATCGCGCCAGGCCCGCCTGAACGCGGGCTTCACGACCGGAACCATCCGGTCGCGGATCTGGTCGCCGACGCGCTCCGTGCGCCCCGTCCGGTCGGCCGGACCCGTTTGATCCTCCGGACTCGCCCGACCCACCTCATCCGTCTGCTCCGTCTGCTCCGTCTGCTTCGTCTGATCCATTCGGTCCATCGACTGCATGGCAGGCCCCCGTCGTACGTCCCCGTGAGCCGGTGAAGCCCGTCCTTGCTCCGCCGGCGAGAGATCAGCATGCCCGGACCGGGCGAGAGGGTGCCCAAAGTTGTCCACAGGCGGTGGATATTCGTCGTACGAATCAAACGCTTGGTGGGGGATCGACAGGGAACCGTCCCGGAGTCGGGACTTCCCCCGTGTGCAACGGGTAACGTCGGGGCGTGCCCGCCGACCCACTGCACCGCGCCGCAATGCCACAGCGCAGTACGACGAGCCAGCCGCCGAGCGGCTCGGGGGCGAGCGCGATCGAGGTCCGCAGGAGCGCCCGTCGCCGTAGGACGGTCTCCGCGTATCGCGAGGGCGATCGCACCGTCGTACTGATCCCTGCCCGGATGTCCGAGGCGGAGGAGCAACGCTGGGTCACCGTCATGCTCGACAAGCTCGCCGCACAGGAAAGCAAACGGGTGCTCGGCGACGACGAGCTCGCGGAGCGCGCCGCGCGGCTGTCGGCCCAGTACTTCGAGGGGCGGGCCCGGCCCACCTCGGTGCGCTGGGTCACCAACCAGAACACTCGCTGGGGCTCGTGCACCCCGGCCGAGGGCAGCATCCGGCTGTCGCACCGGCTGCAGGGCATGCCCGAGTACGTCGTCGACTACGTGCTCCTGCACGAGCTGGCGCATTTGCTGGTGCCCGGACACGGGCCGCGTTTCTGGCGGCTCCTTGAGGCCTACCCGCGCACCGAGCGGGCCCGGGGCTACCTCGAAGGGGTGGTCGCCGCCGATCGGCTGCCGCACCCGCCAGGAGCCCGCGGCGACTGACGTCTCCTCCTTGGCGCAGATGGGTCTTGTGTACCGGGTCTGTACCGACTTCCTCCGGTGTCGGCGTTTGCCGTTAGCCTGACGCGACGCACTCGCATTCGGGATGGGGGACGGTCGTTACGCATGGCCAGGGAATTCCAACGCGGCCACAAGGCCAAGATCAGTGACCTCACTGCGGGCACCGATCTGTACGTAGGTGTGCAGATCGGCGGCCCCGGGCTGACGTTCGACATCAGCTGCTTCGGTCTGGACGCCGACGAACGGCTCTCGGACGACCAGTACTTCGTCTTCTTCAACCAGCCGAAGACTCCCGAGGAGTCCATCCAGCTGCTGGGCGCCCAGGCGGGCGACACGGAGTCCTTCCGGGTCACGCTCGACCGGATCCCGGCGAAGATCCACAAGCTGTCGTTCACGGCGACGATCGACGGCGCCGGGCAGATGTCGCAGGTCGCCCCCGGATACCTCCGGATCGTCGCGGGCGGCGAGGAGGTGGCCCGGTACTCCTTCAACGGCACGGAGTTCTCCACGGAGCGTGCCGTGATGCTGGGCGACTTCTACCTGAAGGACGTGTGGCGGTTCGCGGCCGTCGGACAGGGCTTCGACGGCGGTCTGGACGCGCTGCTGAAGAACTTCGGCGGCGAGGTCGCCGAGGAGGAGGCACCCGCGGCGCCCGCTCCGCAGCAGCCGCAGACCGGCGCCGCCCCCGGGTTCGCCCCGCCGGCGTTCGGCGCCCCGGCAGCCCCGGCAGCCCCGGCAGCCCCGGCGCCCGCTCCCTTCGCGGCCCCGCAGCCCGCCCCGCAGGGCTTCACACCGCCGCCGCCCCCGGCTCCGGCGCCTGCACCGAACGTGCACGGCGCGCCGACCGTCATCGCGCCGATGACCCCGCCCGGCGGTGCCCCGGTGCCGCCGCCCGCCCCGGCGCCCGCGCCCTACGGCCAGCCGCCCCAGCAGCAGCAGTACGGTCAGCCGCCCGGCCAGAGCGCCCCGCCGCCGCCCGGCTACGGACAGCCCCAGGCACCGCAGGCGCCCCACGCCCCGGGCCCGCCGCCCGGCTACGGGCAGCCGACCCCGCCGCCGGGCTACGGCCAGCAGCCCCCCGCCTTCGGGCAGGTCCCGGCGCAGCAGCAGGCGTACGGCGTCCCCCAGGGAGCTCCGCAGGGCGGTGCCGGTGTGACCGCGGCGCTCCAGCAGTTCAAGGAGACGCCCACCGGCCAGCGCTGGACGCAGCAGAACAAGAAGCTCGTCCGCGTCGACCTCGGCATCGGCGGCCAGCCCGTGCTCGCCCGGCAGGGCAGCATGGTGCTCTACCAGGGCAAGGTCGACTTCAGTTACAAGGGCGCCGGGTTCGCCGGCCGGCTCGTGGGCAACGCGACCGGCCAGGAGATGCAGCTGATGCGCTGCACCGGCCAGGGCCAGGTCTTCCTTGCCGAGGAGGCCACCCATCTGCACCCCGTCGAACTCCAGGGCGACGCGATCTGCGTCTCCGCGGAGAACGTCCTCGCCTTCGACGAGAGCCTTCAGTACGAGGTCCGAAGGATCGAGGGACACGGCATCCCCGGGGGCGCGCTGTTCACGATGCAGTTCCAGGGCACCGGCACGATCGTCGTCAAGACGCACGGCACGCCCGTGGTGCTGCCGGTCACGCCGACCACCTTCGCCGACTGCAACGCGGTCGTCGCCTGGTCGGCCGCGGCCCAGGTGATCGTCTCCAGCCAGGTCCGCATGCGCCGCAACGCCTACCCGGGCGACACCGGCGAGAGCGTCAACCTGCAGTTCCGGGCCGCCCCCGGCAACTTCGTCGTCGTCCAGCCCTACGAGGTCTGAGGGAGCCCGTCATGAACCAGCCGCTCGCGGGCTTCGCGCCCGCACCCGTCACCGCCCGCATGGAGAACCACGGCAACCACATGCTGAAGGTCGCCATGCAGTCCGGAAGCGACCTCTTCGCGCGCGTGGGCTCGATGGTCGCCTATGAAGGCTTCATCCAGTACGAGCCCAACCCGCCCGCCGTCCGCCAGATCGCCCGCGACTGGATGACCGGCGAGGGCGCTCCGCTGATGAAGTGCTCCGGCGACGGACTGCTCTACCTCGCCGACTACGGCGCCGACGTCGTCGTCATCAACCTCAACGGCGACGGCATCTCCGTCAACGCCACCAACCTGCTCGCCTTCGACAGCCACCTCACCTGGGGTGTCGAGCGGGTCAAGGGCCTGGCGAAGTTCGCCGGACAGGGCCTGTGGAACACCAAGATCACCGGATCCGGCTGGGTCGCGCTGACCTCCCGGGGCAAGCCGATCGTCGTCGACTGCGGCGGCGGTGAGGACGAGACGTACGTCGACCCCGACGCGCTCGTCGCGTGGTCCCCGAACCTCAAGGTGAAGGGCAAGCGCAGCTTCAAGGCGCAGTCACTCATCGGCCGCGGCAGCGGGGAGGCCTACCAGATGGCCTTCTCCGGCCAGGGCATCGTCGTCGTCCAGCCCAGCGAGGACAGCACCGACCGCCTCCGGGTCCGGGGCTGAGGGGGAGCCAGAACCGTCATGCAGAGCTCGCTTTTCGCCTACAACGACCAGCAGACCCAGGAACGCTGGAGCCTGCAGAACAAGCAGATGCTGCGCGTCACCCTGGAGGGCCACGACGACATCCTCGCCCGCAAGGGCACGATGGTCGCCTACCAGGGGCTCGTCGAGTTCGACGCCGAGTACCAAAGCACCCAGCAGGCGTACGCGCGTGCCGCCACCGGCGAGGGCCTCAGCCTGATGCGCTGCCACGGGCAGGGCACGGTCTACCTCGCCAACCTCGCCCAGCACGTCCATGTGATGGACGTCGAGCAGGACGGACTCACCGTCGACAGCAGCTATGTGCTGGCGATGGACTCCTCGCTGCACCACGAGGTCATCGCCGTCGACAGCCAGTACGGCATCTCCGGCTCGGGCAAGTACCAGCTCAACATCACCGGCCGCGGCCGGGTCGCCCTGATGACGTCGGGCGCGCCGCTGCTGATGCAGGTGACGCCCGACAAGTACGTCAACTGCGACGCCGACGCGATCGTCGCCTGGTCGACCGGCCTGCGCGTGCAGATGCAGGCCCAGACGCACTCCTCCGGGGTGTGGCGCCGGCGCGGCAACACCGGTGAGGGCTGGGAGCTCAGCTTCATGGGCAGCGGGTTCGCACTCGTCCAGCCCAGCGAGCTGCTGCCACCGCAGCACGCCCAGATCGGCGGCGGCCTCGCGGGGCAGTACGGCATGGGACAGCAGGGGGTGCGGGCGCAGAACCAGGGCAACGCCTGGAGCTGAGCCAGGACTACGACGTAGCAGGAGTACGACGTAAGGGGCGCCGGCAATCGCGGGCGCCCCTTACACATGTCCCAGGCTCCGATCGCGGACGCCGATCCCGGGAGCCGGCTTCAGGCGCCCAGCCGCGCGCGGGTCGCCTCCAGCAGCCGCAGGACCGACTCGTCGGCCACGGCGGCGACCTCGTCGTAACCGAACCATCGCAGGTCGAGGGACTCGTCGCTGATCGCCTGCACCGCGCCCGGGGGCGCCAGGACCGTGTACTGCACGTCGAAGTGCCAGTGGCAGGGCGCCGGGATCGCGTGGCGGTCCAGGCGGGCCGGCCCGCCCGGCAGCAGGGTCAGCCCCGGGATGCCGGACTCCTCCGTGGCCTCGCGCAGGGCCGCCGCCTCCAGCGAGGCGTCCTCCGGCTCGCAGTGGCCACCCATCTGGAGCCACATCCCCAGCTTCTTGTGCAGGGTCAGCAGCACGCGTTCGCGCGAGGGATCGATCACCAGGGCGCTCGCCGTGATGTGGCCCGCGTGGCAGGCCTTCCACAGGCCGTCCGGGTGCGCCTGGAGATGATCCAGATAGGCCTGGCGCAGCTCTTCTTGGCCCTCGTACCCCTTCAGTACGAGGACCGCGTCGTCGTACAGGCTCACTCGCTGCCGTCGCCCTTGACGTCGTCGGTGCCGTCCTCGGTGGCGTCCTTCTTCAGGTTCGGCTTCTCGGCGGAACCGTCCGCCGCCTCGCCGAGCATCTTGTCGAGCTCGGAGAAGTCCAGCTGCTCGCGGTGCACGAAGCCGTCCGGGTCGTCCAGGTCGGAGGCGGTCGGCAGCATGTCCGGGTGGGCCCACAGGGCGTCCCGGCCGTCGACCCCGCGCGCGTCCGTGAGGGACGCCCACAGGCGGGAGGCGTCACGCAGCCGGCGCGGACGCAGCTCCAGGCCGATCAGCGTGGCGAAGGTCTGCTCCGCCGGGCCGCCCGTCGCACGGCGGCGGCGCAGGGTCTCGCGCAGCGCGTCCGCGGACGACAGCCGCGGCTTCGCGGCCGCGTGGACCACCGCGTCCACCCAGCCCTCGACGAGCGCCAGAGCCGTCTCCAGCCTCGCCAGGGCCGCCTTCTGCTCGGGCGAGTCCTCCGGCTGGAACATGCCCTGCTGCAGAGCGTCCTGCAGCTGCTCCGGGTTCTGCGGGTCGAACTGGCCGACCACGTCCTCCAGCTTGGCCGTGTCGACCTTGATCCCGCGCGCGTAGCCCTCGACCGCGCCGAACAGGTGCGAGCGCAGCCACGGCACGTGCGCGAAGAGGCGCTGGTGGGCGGCCTCGCGCAGGGCGAGATACAGCCGCACCTCCTCCTTGGGCACACCGAGGTCCTTGCCGAACGCCTCGATGTTCACCGGCAGCAGCGCGGCTTTGCCCGCCGGGCCGAGCGGCAGCCCGACGTCCGAGGAGCCGACGACCTCACCCGCGAGCACGCCGACGGCCTGCCCGATCTGCGTGCCGAACATGGCGCCGCCCATCGAGCGCATCATGCCGATCAGCGGGCCCGCCATGGCCTGCATCTCCTCCGGCAGGACATCGCCCATCGCCGCGCCTACGCGCTCCGCGACCGGGTCCACGAGCTCCTGCCACGCGGGCAGGGTCGCCTCGACCCACTCCGCGCGGGACCACGCCACGGCGGAGCCGGAGCCCGACGGCAGGGAGGTCGCGTCGTCCAGCCACAGGTCGGCCAGGCGCACGGCCTCCTCGACCGCGGTGCGCTCGGCGGGGCCGACGCTCGCGTCCTTGGTGCCGTCCTCGGTGCCCTGGGCGACGGTCTGGCGGGCGATCTGTTTGGCCATGTCCCAGTTCACCGGGCCGCCCTCGTACGAGAGCATCTGGCCCAGTTGCTGGAAGGCCGCGCCCAGGTCGTTGGGGTTCAGCGAACCGAACATGGCTGCGAGCGGATTGTCCGCGCCGGGGCCGCCAAAGCCGCCGGCGCCGGGCAGTCCGCCAAATCCGAACGGGTTGGCCGGGCCCTGACCACCACCGCTCTGCTGGTCCTTCTTCTTGCCCTCGTCGCCGTCGTCCGGCTCCTCCGGCGGAAGGCCGAATCCGAATGGGGTGTCACTCACGGGATTCCTCGGCTGGTAAGGCCACCGGTTGCCTCCGGCGGCACGACTGCCCGATAACACCACCCAGCGTAGACACCGCGGACCGATCGGGCCTCGGTGCTTCGCCGACTCGCGGCCTGCGGCAGGATGGATGCCACCTGGTACGTACGCGTCACTCGCGCTCGTACTGAAGACAACCGCTGGAGACGCCCGGTGAGTTCCCCAGATCCGCAGGTTCGCGCAGCGCGAAACGAGTCAACCCCGCCCGCCACCCGCGGGCCCGTCGTCGCGGTCACCGGCGCCGCGTCCGGCATCGGAGCGCTGCTCACCGAGCGGCTGGCCGCCTCGCGGGAGATCAAGCAGGTCATCGCCATCGACGAGCGGCGGGGCGAGTGCGCGGCGGCCCAGTGGCACATCCTGGACGTACGGGATCCGGCCATCGCCGACAAGCTGCGCGGCGCGGACGTCGTCGTGCACCTCGCGCTCGACCTGGACCTGGAGACCGACGCCGCCGCCCGGACGGCGTACAACGTCCGTGGGACGCAGACCGTGCTGACGGCGGCGGCCGCGGCCGGCGTGCACCGGGTCGTGCTGTGCACGTCCGCGATGGTCTACGGGGCGCTGCCGGACAACGAGCTGCCGCTGTCGGAGGACGCCGAGCTGCGTGCGACGGCCGAGGCCACCGGCGTCGGCGACCTCCTGGAGGTCGAGCGGCTCGCGCGGCGCGCGCCCCGGGCGCACCCCGGCCTCAATGTCACCGTCGTGCGGCCCGCCGTCCTCGTAGGTGGCACCGACACCGCGCTGACCAGGTACTTCGAGTCGCCCCGGCTGCTCGTGGTGGCCGGCTCGCGGCCTGCCTGGCAGTTCTGCCACGTCGAGGACCTGTGCAGCGCCCTGGAGTACGCCGTCCTGGAGAAGGTCGACGGGGAACTCGCCGTGGGCTGCGAGGGCTGGCTGGAGCAGGAGGAGGTCGAGGAGCTCAGCGGGATCCGGCGCATGGAGCTGCCGTCGGCGGTCGCGCTCGGCGCGGCGGCCCGGCTGCACCGCATCGGGCTGACGCCGTCCCCGGCCGGCGACCTGGCGTACACGATGTACCCGTGGGTGGTGAGCGGGAGCCGGCTGCACGACGCGGGGTGGCGCCCGCAGTGGACCAACGAGGAAGTGCTCGCGGAACTCCTTGAGGAGGTCACCGGGCGGCACACGGTCGTCGGCCGGCGGCTGGGCCGCAAGGACGCGACCGCGGCCGGCGCGGCGGGCGCGACGGTGGCCCTGCTCGGCGCGGCGGCCGTGGTGCGCCGCGCGCGGAAGGCGCGGCGGCGGATCTGACCGGCGTGCTCCCCGCGGCGCACGCTCTGTAGGAGGCTCCAAGGCGGCACGCGCGTGTGCCTGGTGAAAGTGCTATTCCACGCTGTCGCGCGTGTGAGGCACGATGGAGTCATGGCATCCACGAGCGACCACCCCGGTGAGCAGGCCGCGGACGACCCCATCAGGCTGATCGCGATCCGCGACACGGCCCTGTCCGTGGACGAGGTCTTCAGGGCCGTCGGGGATTCGGCGGCCGGCGGGAGCACGCTGTTCGTCGGCACCGTGCGCAACCACGACGGCGGTGCGGACGTCGAGCGGCTCGGGTACTCGTGCCACCCCAGCGCCGAGGCCGAGATGCGGCGGATCGCCGAGAAGGTCGTCGCCGAGTACCCGGTGCGGGCGCTGGCCGCCGTCCACCGCGTCGGGGACCTGGAGGTCGGTGACATCGCCGTCGTCGTCGCCGTGTCCTGCCCCCACCGGGGCGAGGCCTTCGCCGCGTCACGGAAGCTGATCGACGACCTCAAGCACGAAGTGCCGATCTGGAAGCACCAGAAGTTCTCCGACGGCACCGAGGAGTGGGTCGGCGCCTGCTGACCGGGCGCGCCCGCGCGAGTCACTGCGCGGCCTTCTTGGCGCTCCCTCCGGTTGCGTAACCGGACCCCGGGCATGAGCGTTGTCAGTGCGGCTGGTTAATCTGCTGATCAGTCAGTCGCGCGCACACTCACCAGGGTTGGGAGGTCGACATGGGAGCGCTTGTCTGGTTGTTGATTCCGTTCATCGCCGCGGTCGGCGCCGGCCTGTGGGGAAGCTGGGCCAACCGCACCCGCAAAATCCGCAGCGACGGCCCCGAGCTGGACGGCTACGCCCGGTTCCGCGAGGCCATGGAGAAGTCCGACTCGCGCACCTGACGCGCCGGCACCGCGAGCGGGGGTGGGGCTGACGGTGCGCTGACAGTGACGTCCCGTACTGTCGTGCCATGCCACGCCGCACCGCGACGATGCTCGCCTCCACCCTGATGCTGATCGCGCTCCTGTGCGCGGGAGTCTTCATCCCCGTGCCGTACTCGGAGATGTCACCGGGGCCGACCGTGAACACGCTCGGGGACCACGACGGCGAGCCGGTGCTGCAGATCTCCGGCCACAAGACCTATGCGGCGACCGGCCACCTGAACATGACGACGGTCCGGGTCACCAGCGCCGACTACCGGATGAACCTCGTCGAGGCCGTGTACGGCTGGCTCGCGCACGACAACAAGGTCGTCCCGCACGACACGCTCTACCCCGACGGCAAGACGGAGGAGCAGTCGACCCAGGAGAACGCCGAGGAGTTCAGCCAGTCCCAGGAGAGCGCCAAGGTCGCCGCCCTGCGCGCGCTGAAGGTCCCGGTGAAGTCCTGGGTGATCGTCTCCACGGTCGTCAAGGACTCCCCGGCCGAGGGCAAACTGCACGCCGGTGACGTCATCAAGGCCGTCGACGGCACCGCCGTCAAGGAGCCGACCGACGTCGCCGACCTCGTGACCAAGCATCAGCCGGGCCAGGACGTCGTCTTCACGGTCGTGCCGGCCAAGGAGCAGGCCGCCGCCGAGAAGGAGCACAAGACGGCGACCAAGACGCAGAAGATCACGCTCACCACCGCCGCCTCGCACGACGAGGGCGAGAAGCGCGCGATCGTCGGGATCTCCGCCGGGACCGACCACACGTTCCCGTTCACCATCGACATCAAGCTCGCCGACGTCGGCGGACCGAGCGCCGGCCTGATGTTCTCGCTGGGCATCTACGACAAGCTCACCCCGGGCAACCTCACCGGTGGCAAGTTCGTGGCCGGCACCGGGACCATCGACGACGAGGGTAAGGTCGGCCCGATCGGCGGCATCGAGATGAAGACGGTGGGCGCGCGCAGCAAGGGCGCCCAGTACTTCCTGACGCCGGCCGACAACTGCAAGGCCGCCGCCAAGGACACCCCCGACGGCCTCACCCTGGTCAAGGTGAAGACCATCGACGACGCCCTCGGCGCGCTGAAGGACATCCGCTCCGGCAAGACCTCCGCCCTGCCGAAGTGCACGACCTCCTAGCCGAACGGACTCCCCGGCACCCCTCGTAGGAGCCGCTACTCCTCGAACGTGGCCGACAGTGCCTCCGCGAGGCCCGGTACCAGGTCGCCGCCCGTGAGGACCTCCGTCGGGGTGTCCTTCTCGCGCAGCCGCAGGGCCGAGTCGCGGGCGCCGTCACGCAGCACCGCGACCGTCATCCGGACCTCCTGGCGGCTGGGGTGCTCGGCCACCCACTGGGCGAGCTTCTTCTCGTTGAGCCCCTCGGGGACGGACGCCTCGGCCGACGGCGGCAGCATCAGCCGCTCCACCGTGAGCGCGCAGCCGACCACCGCGTCGGGCCAGGCGATCGTGCCGAGGAACTCGTCCAGCGGTTTGCCGGCCGGGATCTCCTCCTGCTCGATCGGGGTGAGACCGGTGACTTCCTGTTCGTCCGTCAGGCCGAGCTGGGCCGCGAGGGCGGGTTCCTGGACCCGCAGCCGTGCGGTGTCCACGAGTGCGAAGAGGCGGGCGGGCTGGTCCCAGCCGAGGCCGGAGACGTACTCGTCGATCTCGAGTACGGCCCGGGTGAGCGGGCTCGCCGCCATGGGAGTGTTCGACATGGTCACAATCCTCTCTCGTTCGTCACCTGAATCGGGAACCGAGTAAACGGTGAGTAAGTTGCATAGGTGTGGGCCCGCGATCACGGGGGGCCACGGAAGGTCCACGAACACGCGGGCCTGACGGATCGACAGCGAACTTCGAGGTGCGCACCTTGGCTTTCCAGATGCCCGACCGCGGCGGAGGCCCGACGGGGCCGCGGATGAGAGTGGGCCGTCCTTCGCGGCGCGTCCGGACCCTGCTCATGACCCTGGGGGTGCTGGCCGTCCTCGGCATGGCGTTCACCATGTTCGCGGGCTTCTGGACGGACTGGCTCTGGTATCGGTCCGTGCAGTACTCGTCCGTCTTCACCACCACGCTGTGGACCAAGATCGGCCTGTTCTTCGTCTTCGGCCTGCTGATGGCCCTCGCGGTCGGCTTCAACATCTGGCTCGCGCACCGGCTGCGGCCGCCGCTGAGCGCCATGTCGATGGAGCAGCAGAGCCTGGACCGCTATCGGATGGGCATCGCGCCCTACAAGAGGTGGCTGCTGCTCGGCATCACCTCCCTGGTCGGTCTGATCGCCGGCGCGTCGGCGTCCAGCCAGTGGCGCACCTGGCTGATGTGGGTCAACGGCGTGTCCTTCCACCAGAAGGACCCGCAGTTCCACCTCGACGTGTCCTTCTACGCGTTCGACCTGCCCTGGTACAGGTTCCTGCTCGGCTTCGGCTTCGCCGCCGCGATCCTCTCCGTGATCGCCGCCGCCCTCACCCACTACCTGTACGGCGGGCTGCGGGTCACCTCCCCGGGCGCGCGTGCCACCGCCGCTGCGACCGGGCACCTGTCGGTGCTGCTCGGCATCTTCGTCGCCCTCAAGGCGGTCGCGTACTGGCTCGACCGGTACGGCCTCGCGGTGAAGTCCAGCGACTTCAAGGCGACGGACAACTGGACCGGCCTGCGGTACGTCGACGCGAACGCCTATCTGCCGGCCAAGACGATCCTGTTCTGCATCGCCGTCATCTGCGCGCTGCTGTTCTTCGCCACCCTGTGGCGGCGCACCTGGCAGCTCCCGGTGATCGGCTTCGGTCTGATGGTGCTCTCGGCGATCCTCATCGGCGGCCTCTACCCGGCGATCGTCCAGAAGTTCCAGGTCCAGCCGAACGAGCAGGCCAAGGAAGCGCCGTACGTCGAGAAGAACCTCAAGGCGACGCGCGAGGCCTACGGCATCGACGACGCCAAGGTCACCGAGTACTCGGGCACCAGCAACACCAAGGACAAGACCAAGCTGCGCGACGACGTCGACTCCACGGCGAGCATCCGCATCCTGGACCCGAACATCGTCTCGCCGACCTTCCAGCAGCTCCAGCAGATCAGGAACTACTACGCGTTCCCGACCAACCTGGATGTCGACCGCTACAGCAAGGACGGCAAGGACCAGGACACGGTCATCGGTCTGCGTGAGCTGAACCTCAACGGCATTCCGAAGAACAACTGGATCAACGACCACTTCCGCTACACCCACGGCTACGGCGTGGTCGCCGCCAAGGGCACCACGGCCGACTCCGAGGGCCGCCCGGTCTTCACCGAGTCCGACCTGCCCTCCAAGGGCGACCTGGGCTCGTACGAGCAGCAGATCTACTACGGCGAGAAGACCACCACGTACTCGATCGTCGGCGGTCCCCAGAAGGAGATCGACTACTCCGACGACAGTGGTGAGAAGACCACCAGCTACACCGGCAAGAGCGGGGTCAACCTCTCCAACCCGATCAACCGGGCCGCGTACGCGGTGGCGTTCAGCGAGCCGCAGATGCTCTACTCCGGTGCGATCGGCGAGGGTTCGCGGATCCTGTACAACCGCACGCCCAAGGAGCGCGTCGAGGCGGTCGCCCCGTGGCTGACCATCGACGGCGACGCCTATCCGGCGGTGGTGGACGGACGTATCCAGTGGATCGTCGACGCGTACACCACGACGAACGGATACCCGTACGCCTCCCGTACGACCCTCGGTGACACGACGGCGGACTCGCTGACCGCGACGAACAACTCGCGCGCGGTGGTGGCCCAGCAGAACCAGGTCAACTACATCCGCAACTCGGTGAAGGCGACCGTCGACGCGTACACCGGCGAGGTCAAGCTCTACCAGTGGGACACCGAGGACCCGGTCCTGAAGACCTGGATGAAGGCGTTCCCGAACACGGTCAAGTCGAAGTCGTCCATCTCGCCCGAGCTGATGGCCCATCTGCGGTATCCGCAGGACCTGTTCAAGGTCCAGCGCGAGCTGCTCACCCGCTACCACGTCAAGGACGCGCAGACGTTCCTGTCCGGCAGCGAGGTGTGGCAGGTGCCCGACGACCCGACCAACAAGTCGGGCAACGCGGTGCCGCCGTACTACCTCAGTATGAAGATGCCCGACCAGGCGTCCCAGGCGTTCTCGCTGACGACGACCTTCACGCCCAACGGCCGGGACAACCTGAGTGCGTTCATGACGGTCGACGCCGAGGCGGGCAGCACCGACTACGGCAAGATCAGAGTGCTGAAACTGCCGACCAGCACGACCGTCAACGGGCCTAAACAGGTGCAGAGCCAGTTCAACTCCGAACAGGACATCGCCGAGTCGATCAAGCTGCTCAAGGGCGGCGACTCCGAGGTCGAGTACGGCAACCTGCTGACGGTCCCGTTGGACGGCGGACTGCTGTACGTGGAGCCCGTCTACGTACGCGGTGGCGGACTCAAGTACCCGCTGCTGAGAAAGGTGTTGGTGACCTACGGGGGCAACACCGCCTTCGAGGACACCCTCGACGAGGCCCTCAACAAGGTCTTCGGAGCGGAGGGTCCGGTCACCCCACCACCGGACGACACCACCACCAATCCGCCACCGACGTCCAACAACCCCACGGTCCAAGAGGCGTTGAACGACGCCCAGAAGGCCTTCGACGCCGGCCAGGCGGCCCTGAAGAAGGGCGACTGGGAGGCGTACGGCACCGCGCAGAAGGATCTGGAGGACGCGCTGCAGCGGGCCGAGGACGCGCAGTCCAAGGCCGACAAGGCCGGCGGCAGCGGTGGCGCCAAGAGCAGCCCGAGTCCCAGCGGCAGCCCCAAGCCCAGCACCAGTCCCAGCGCCACGAGCAGACCGAGCAGCAGTCCCGGCAGCACCTGACGGAAGTCCGCGGGGCACTTGACCGGCCGATGACCGGTCAAGTGCCCACCTCGCACCGTGGTACGGTTGCCACACAACGGCGCGGGGTGGAGCAGCTCGGTAGCTCGCTGGGCTCATAACCCAGAGGTCGCAGGTTCAAATCCTGTCCCCGCTACTGCAGTTCGAAGGCCCGGATCCTTTACGGATCCGGGCCTTCGACGTGTGCGAACGCATGTACCGAGCCCGAGTTGGCCGTGCCGCTGCGGGGAGTTGGGGGAACTGTGTTTGACTTGTCTCTCTGTGGGCATGTCGACAAAACGCTGAAGTGACCTCACTGGCTGCGGTATACCAGGTGTACCCAGGTTGCAGGTGGTGCGACGATGGACGTTATGGGGGACAAGGCAACTCTGTTCGAGACAGGGCGATTTGTGCAGCCCTCCGGGCAGGACGATGCCGTGGAGGCCGCCGAGGAGGCTGCCGAGGAGCTTCGTCAGCGGCTCGCGGCCGAGGCCGGTGACGCCGAGGCGAAGAGTGTCCTCGGGGCCATGCTGCTGCGCCGTGGCGACCTCGACGGTGCCGAGCCCCATCTGCGTGCCGCCACCGCGGCGGGCGACCGTGCCGCCGCCAACAACCTGGGAGTCCTCCTCCACCAGCGCGGATACGCCGACGAGGCCGCCGGCTGGTGGCGCATTGCCGCCGTCGCGGGATCGGCCGCCGCCGCGCATGCCCTCGGACGCCACCACCGCGAGCGCGGGGACGAGCCCGCCGCCGAGTACTGGCTGCGCCAGTCCGCCGAGCAGGGCCACCCCCTGGGCGCCTACGCGCTCGCCGATCTGCTGGAGCACCGCGGCGACGCGGGCGCCGAGGACTGGATGCGGGCCGCCGCCGAGCGGGGGCACCGGGAGGCGGCGTACCGGCTGGCGCGTGCGATCGACCGCAGGGCCGCGCACGAGAGCGAGACCGGGACCGGGGCCGACGACGGCGCCGCGCTGCTCGCGGAGGCCGAGCGGTTCTACCGGCAGTCCGCCGCGCGCGGCCACCGGCGGGCCGCGCTCCAACTCGGCGCGATCCTGGAGCGGCGCGGCGAGCTCAAGGAGGCCGGGCGCTGGTACCTGACGTCCGCCAAGGACGGCGAGGCGCGGGCCGCCTGCGCCCTGGGCTTCCTGCTGCGCGACGCGGGCGACACCGAGAGCGCCGCCGTGTGGTGGCTGCGCGCCGCCCAGGACGGCGACGGCAACGCGGCCAACGCGCTGGGCGCCCTGCACGCCGAGCGCGGCGAGACCCAGACCGCCGAGCGCTGGTACCGCGCGGCGATGGACGCGGGCGACGACAACGGCGCGTACAACCTCGGGCTGCTCTGCGCCGAGCAGAGCCGTACCGCGCAGGCCGAGCAGTGGTACCGGCGCGCCGCCTACGCCGGACACCGCGAGGCGGCGAACGCGCTGGCCATCCTGCTCCTGCAGGGCGGCGACACGGCCGGCGCCGAGCCCTGGTTCTCCAAAGCGGCGGAGGCCGGCAGCGTGGACGCGGCCTTCAACCTGGGGATTCTGTTCGCGGGCCGGGACGAGGACGAGGTCGCGCTGCGCTGGTACGAGCGTGCCGCGGCGGCCGGTCACACCGAGGCGGCGCTGCAGGTCGGCATCGCCCGGCTGCGCGACGGCGACGAGCGCGCGGCCGAGCGGCATCTGCGGTGCGCGGCCGGCGGCGGCAGCCCCGAGGCGGCGTACCGGCTGGCCACCGTGCTCGACGCGCGGCGTCCGCCGGAGCCGGCGCACGAGCTGGGCGAGACGGTGCACGAGAAGACCGAGTGCGAGGAGTGGTACGAGCGCGCGGCCTCCCAGGGGCACCGGCGTGCCCAGGTGCGCGTCGGGATGATGGCCGCCGCTCGCGGCGACGTCGTCGAGGCGGCCCGCTGGTACCGCGCGGCGGCCGAGGCGGGCTCCCGCAACGGCGCCTTCAACCTCGGGCTGCTGCTCGCCCGGGAGGGCAGCGAGCCGGAGGCGGCGGTGTGGTGGACCCGCGCCGCGGATGCCGGGCACGGCCGCGCGGCACTGCGCCTCGCCCTCGTCTACGCGCGCCGCGGCGAGCTGGCCGAGGGGCAGCGCTGGGCCGCCCGCGCGGTGACGCTGGGGCCGGCCGAGGTGAGCAAGCGGGCGGCCCGGCTGCGGGACGCGCTGGGCCAGGAGCTGTCGGCCTGAGCCGCGAAGGCTCTGACCGCGAAAGCCCTGGTCGGAGGCTTACCGGAGGCTGCCTGTTAATCGATTTGCTTCTGCTCGCGTGGCTGACGTAATGTTGCGTTTACCGACGCGGGGTGGAGCAGCTCGGTAGCTCGCTGGGCTCATAACCCAGAGGTCGCAGGTTCAAATCCTGTCCCCGCTACTGAAGGCCGAAGGCCGGAACTCATCAGAGTTCCGGCCTTCGGTGCGTTCACGGCTCCTCACGGCACGTGGCCCACCGCCTCCTCGTACAGCATCCGGTCCACGGTTCTCGACTCGGGCAGCGGATCCCCCGTCGCCACGCCCTGGGCCCGGTAGGCGGACTGGAGGCGGGTCGTGGTGCCCTCGCGGATCTCCCAGTCCATGCGGAGCGACGGGGTGGAGCTCAGGACCGCCTCGTCGGTCTTCAGGAGCTTCGCGAGATAGGCGACGAAGCCCGCGTCCTGCTTGTAGTCGCTCGCGAAGTACGTGTTCACCGTGCGGATGTACGCCCGCAGCAGGGCCACCCCGGCGTCCACGTCGTCGTGCAGCAGGCTGCGGCCGTACAGCATGCCCCCGAGGGGCTCGCCGAGCGGCTGGCCGCCCAGGAAGGCGTATCCGGGCTTCCCGTCGACCTTGCGCCAGATCGGGTCGAGCAGCCAGGCCGAGTCGACGCCGCCGTTCTGCAGGGCGGTGAGGACGTCGGCGGAGCCCAGCTGGCGGTACTGGATCTTGTCGAGGCCGCCGCCGTGTCCTTCCAGGGTCTTCTCCATGGGGTACGCGATCACGGAGCCCTTGCCGATCATCGTGCCGAGGCTGCGGCCCGCGAGCCGGACCCGGTCCGCCGTCTCGCCGTCCTTCAGCCGCGCCCACAGACCGCTCTTCGACTTCGCGGCGGGCGAGAAGTTCCCCGCGACCCACTTGATGTCGAAGCCGCCCTTGATGCCGTTCATCACGGCCGCCTCCGGCGCCGCCCACATCGCGTCGATGTCCCCCTTGGCCAGCAGCGGCAGCGCGTCCGGCGTCGGCAGGACCTTCAGCGTGACGTCCAGGCCCTCCTTCTCGAACTCGCCCTTGTCGAGGGCGACTTCCAGCGGCGCCACGTACTCCGCGCTCAGCGTGCCCGTCGCGATCGTCACCTTCCGTTTCTCGGCGAGGGGTTGCGGGCCGGGCGCCAGCGGCATGCAGCGGGCCGGCAGACGGTCGGTCGCGAGGTCGGCCGGGTCCGTCCAGGACGTCTTGCCGCAGCCGTCGACGGGCCGGACCGTGCGCCCGCCCGCGCTCGCCGGTGCTCCGGAGTCGTCCGAGTAAGGCGCCGACGAGCAGGCCGCCGACGCGAGCAGCGCGGCCACGGCCGCCATCACACCGTAGGCACGCCCGCGACCGTGCCGGCGACCGTACGCACGCCTTCTCATGACTGTCCCCTTCCCCGGTCCCGAGGTGCCCATGGCGTCAGCAACCTGCCCGCGATCCGCACCAGTTCGGAGAAGAGGACCCCCAGGACGGCCACGCAGACGATGCCGACGAACATCACGTCGTTCTGGAACAGCGCGCGCGAGTCGAAGATCAGGTGGCCCAGGCCGTCGCTCGCGGCGATCTGCTCCGAGGCGACGATGACCAGGACCGCCACGCCCGCCGCGATCCGCGCGCCGACCAGGACCGCAGGCAGCGAGGCCGGCAGCAGGACGTGCCGGAACATCTGCCAGGGCGAGGCGCCGAAGACCCGGCCCGCGTCGAGGTGGCCGGACGGGATCGCGATCACCGCGGACATCGTGGAGATCCAGACGAAGAAGAACACCGTCGCCGCCACCAGGGCCACCTGCGGTCCCTCGCCGAGGCCGAACATGTTCAGGAAGACCGGCAGCAACGCCAGCTTCGGGACGACGTACAGGGCGTCCAGGAGGGGCTCAAGCGCCGCTCTGATCAGGGGCAGTGAGCCCATGAGGAGGCCCAGGGCGTAGCCCGCCGCGGTGCCGATCGCGTAGCCGCCCAGGACGCGCTTCAGGGTCGCCCACACGTCCGGCCACAGGTCACCGGCCGCGGCCCGGTCCCAGCCGTCGGCCAGGATCGTGGAGGGCGCGGGGTAGACGCGGGCGTCGATCCAGCGCTGATCCGCGGCCAGTTGCCACCACAGGACCAGGACGAGGGGTACGGCCACCGCCAGCGACAGCTCAAGTGCCCGCCTGCGGCGGTGGGTGCGTACGGGGTGGAGTTCCTCGGGGCCGGGGCGGCGGACCAGGACAGCTTCCGGCTGCCTGCCGGGGGCGATCGTCGTCATGCCGGCACCGCCTCCTTCCGCAGCAGTTCCCACAGTTGGCTCTTCAGCGCCGTGAACTCGGGCGCGGAGCGGATGTCGCCGGTGCGTGGGCGGGGGAACGGCGGGCGGTGTTCGGCGATGATCCGGCCCGGGCGGGCGGACATCACCAGGACGCGGTCGCCGAGGACGATCGCCTCCTCCAGGCTGTGGGTGATGAACAGCGTGGTGGTGCGCAGGGCTTGGGTGATCTCCAGCAGCTCGTCCTGGAGGATCATGCGGAGTTGGGCGTCCAGGGCGGCGAACGGCTCGTCCATGAGGAGCAGTTCGGGCTCGACCGCGAGCGCCCGGGCGATCGCCACGCGCTGGCGCATGCCGCCGGAGAGCGTCGCCGGATAGGCGTCGGCGAACTCCGCGAGGCCCATGCGGGCCAGCCAGTCGGCCGCGCGGGCGTTCGCCTCCCGGCGCGGGACGCGCTGGACGTCCAGGCCGAAGCGGACGTTGGCCTGGACCGTCTTCCAGTCGTAGATGCCGTAGTCCTGGAAGATCATCGCCGCCGGGCGGACGGACGAGGCACGGATCGACAGCGTGCCGGTGCTCGGGCGCAGCAGGCCCGCGGCGATCCGCAGCAGGGTGGACTTGCCGCAGCCGGAGGGGCCGACGACGCAGACGAACTCGCCCGGGGCGACGGTGAGTTCGAGCGGGCCGAGGGCGTCGACGGTGTGCGGGGCGCGGCCGAAGGCGCGGGTCAGATCGGTGGCGTGGAGTTTGGGGTGCGGGTCTCCCACGGTTGCTCCTTGCGGAGTTCGTTACGGAGTGGAGGGTGACGGAGTGGAGGGTGCCGCACGACGATATGACGGGCCGTCAGATTGAGGAAGCCTGTAGGCGACAACAGAAACCCGGCATCCATGGAGGATGCCGGGGCTTCGAGGGAGCTTGGGTGTGGCCAGGGGCTGTCGTTTGGATCAGGCCGCCGAGCAGTTCGGGCAGACGCCGCGGTACGTCACCTCGACGTCCGAGACCTTGAAGCCGAAGCGCTCCGAGTCGGGGAGGTCGGCCAGCGGGTTGCCGCTCGGGTGGACGTCCTTGATGGTGCCGCACTGGGCGCAGACCAGGTGGTGGTGGGGCTGGTGCGCGTTCGGGTCGTACCGCTTGGCGCGCTTGTCGGTGGAGACTTCGAGGACCTCGCCCAGGGAGACCAGTTCGCCCAGCGTGTTGTACACCGTCGCCCGGGAGATCTCGGGGAGCTTCGCGACAGCGCGCGCGTGCACCTCGTCGGCGGTCAGGTGGACGTGCTGGCCCTCCAGGACCTCGGCCACGACCCGCCGCTGTGCGGTCATCCGCCATCCGCGTCCGCGCAGCCGCTCCAGAAGGTCACTCATGCAGGCCAGCTTAACAGTGGGCGGCCCAGAAGCCGAACAGGTGTGATTTTGGAGCCTGACCGGTCTTGGACTTTGTCCACGGTGGCGCCCGCGCGGGCGCCACCGTGCGACCAACGGCGTGCGGTCAGGCCGGTACGTGCTGGCGGGCCGGGACCCAGCAGCGGATGATGTCGCGGACCGAGACGATGCCGACGGCGTCGCCGCGGTCGAGGACGACGAGGTGACGGAAGCCGCCGTGGGTCATGGCCGCGGCCGCCTCCTCCAGCGTCCAGGACGGGGCGGCGAAGACGACGTCGGTGGTGGTGTGGGCGTGGGCGCGTTCGGAGTCCGGGTCCTGGCCGAGGCCGACGGAGTTGAGGATGTCTCGTTCGGTGAGGATGCCGATGCCGCCGGCGTCGGGGTCGTGGACCACGGCGGCGCCGACTCGGCGGGCGGACATCAGGGCGGCTGCCTGGCGGAGGGTGTGGGCGGGACCGATCGTGAGCACCACGGTGCTCATGGCTTCGCGGACGAGCATGGGCTGCGAGTCACCTCCCGGGAACCCCTGATAGTTCAGGGATTCACAAGTTCACAAATTGAGGGTGCCATCAGAGTCCCAGGTAAAGCAACGGTCAACAAGGGGGCGTGCACGGCCAATTGAGGGCGTACGCGCTCATGTGTGCTCACGGTGTGTGTCGACGCGCCCCTCGGTCACGCCGTTCACAAGCGCCGCGCCGTACCGCTGGAGCCACGCTGCTCAGTAGCGCTGGTTGAGGTATCCCAGCAACTCGTCGTGCAGCAGACCGTTCGACGCCGCCGCGTTGCCGCTGTGCGGGCCGGGGCGGCCGTCGAGGCCGGTGAACTCGCCGCCGGCCTCCGTCACGATGATCGCGTTGGCGGCCATGTCCCACAGGGACAGCTCCGGTTCGGCGCAGATGTCCACCGCGCCCTCGGCGACCAGCATGTACGGCCAGAAGTCGCCGTACGCGCGCGTGCGCCACACCTCGCGGGTCAGGTCCAGGAAGCCGTTGAGGCGGCCCTGCTCCTCCCAGCCGGAGAGCGAGGAGTACGCGAAGGAGGCGTCCGTCAGCTTCGAGACGCGGGAGACGCGCAGCCGGGAGGCCGAGGAGAGGCTGCGGCCGGTGAAGGCGCCGTGGCCCTTGGCGGCCCACCAGCGGCGGCCGAGCGCGGGGGCGGAGACGACGCCGACGACGGGCCGGTAGCCGCCCTCGGCCGCCTCCATGAGGGCGATCAGCGTGGCCCACACGGGGACCCCGCGGACGTAGTTCTTGGTGCCGTCGATCGGGTCGACCACCCAGCGCCGGGGGCCCGTGCCCTGGACGCCGAACTCCTCGCCGAGGAACGCGTCGCGCGGGCGGCCGCGCTGGAGCTGACCGCGGATGATCTCCTCCGCCGCCTTGTCCGCCTCGGTCACCGGAGTCATGTCCGGTTTCGTCTCGACCTTCAGGTCGAGCGCCTTGAAACGGCCCATGGTGGCCGAGTCGGCGGCGTCCGCGAGGACGTGGGCGAAACGGAGGTCATCCTGGTAGTCCGGCATGGAACGCACGCTATCCGTCGGCGTCGCGCCGGTGCCAGCGTCCCCACCTCACGGTTTGGCGGCACATTGACGGGCCGCGGCCGATCGGTCCACGGGGTGTGACGGCACGTAGTGTCCGACGGGCGCCCCCCAGTGCGCTCGCGAACCCTTGACAGTGCTCCCTCGCGCGTCAAATCTGGGCGCAGAGTGCTCCGCCCGAGGGAGGCGATGATGCCTGCAGCGCGGGAATCCCTACTGGACGCCGCGTACACGGCGCTGGCCGGTCGGCCGTGGTCCACGGTGCGGATGGTCGACGTCGCCGCCGCGGCCGGTGTGTCCCGGCAGACGCTCTACAACGAGTTCGGCAGCAAGGAGGGGCTCGCCCGGGCGCTGGTCAGACGAGAGGCCGACGGCTATCTCGCCGGTGTCGAACGGGCGCTGGCCACCCACTCCGACGCCCGCGACCGGCTCACCGCGACCGCCGAGTGGACGGTGTCCTCGGCCCGCGAGAACGCGCTCGTACGGGCCATGCTGACCGGCTGCTGGAGCGAGCGGCTGCCCTCGCCGACGCTGTCCGCGGTGCCGTCCTCGTCGGCGGTACCGGCACAGCGGCGGGCCGACGGCCCCCTGCCGTCCCCCGGCGACTTCGTGGCGATCGTCCGCGACCGGGCCGTGGTCCAGCTCTCCGCCCCCGGCACGCCCAAGTCGGAGACCGCCGACCTGACCCGCTCCTGCGAACTGGTCACCCGCCTCGCCCTGTCCTGTGTCTCGGCGCCGCCGGGAGAGGGCGGAGTGGCCGACCTGATCCGCACGGCCCTGTCCCGCCAGCCGGCCTGACGGGTCCTGGGGGCGGTGCGGCACAGAGTTGCCGGCGTCGCGAGCGGCGGGACGCGCTCACCCACCGCCTCGACGGGGTGGGAAGCCGGGCCGCGCCGTCGTCTCGCCGGCCGCCGACTCGACCCCGTCCGGCCGCGCTCGTGGCAACGCCCCCGCGCCTGCCGGGTTTCGCTCGATCCGGCCAGGACGCCCAGCACCGACAACCGCCTGATCCGCCGGACGGCTCTAGTGCGCCGACCCCGACAGCTGCAGCCCGATCACGCCCACGATGACGAAGCTGATCGAGATGAGCTTCAGGGTGGAGACCAGGTCGCCGAGGAAGATCATTCCGTAGATCGCGGTGCCGGCCGCGCCGATGCCGGTCCAGACGGCGTAGGCGGGGCCGACGTCGAGTTTCTTCAGGGACAGGGTGAGCAGACCGAAACTGCCGAGTGCGAAGGCACAGAACGCGATCGTGGGCCACAGTCGCGTGAAACCGTGCGAGAGCTTGAGGCACACGGCGAATCCTGTCTCCAGCAACCCGGCCACCACCACCAGCAGCCACGCCATGTGCTTGTCCTCCCGTATGCGGCTCGGTGCGATTATGCACTTGCCGCACTCGAGTAGCGCCAAACAACGCGGAGGTCAGTCGCCTTCCTTGCGCTCCCGGGTGGAGAGCAGCCGGCGCAGCGAGTAGAGCCGGGCCGGATCCGCGTGCCCCTCGGCCACCCACGCGTCCAGCGCGCAGTCCGGTTCGTCGTGACTGCACGCGCGCGGGCAGTTCACGGTGCCCGGCTCCAGGTCGGGGAACGCCTTGATGACCCGGGACGGGTCGACGTGGTGCAGGCCGAAGGAACGGACGCCCGGGGTGTCGACGACCCAGCCCGAATCGTCCGGCAGCGGGATCGCGCGCGCCGAGGTCGTGGTGTGCCGGCCGCGTCCGGTGACGGCGTTGACTATGCCGGTGCTGCGCCGCCGCTCCAGCGAGACCAGCGCGTTGACGAGGGTCGTCTTGCCGACACCGGAGTGGCCGACGAACGCCGTGATCTTGCCGTCCAGTTGCTTGCGCACCCGCTCCACCGCGGTGCCGTTCTCCAGCTCCTCACGGCTCGTGACGACGTAGGGGACGCCCAACGCGCCGTACATCTCCAGGAGTTCGTCCGGGGAGGCCAGGTCCGACTTGGTCAGGACGAGCAGCGGGTCGAGACCGCCGTCGTAGGCCGCGACCAGGCACCGGTCGATGAGGCGGGGGCGCGGTTCGGGGTCGGCCAGGGCGGTGACGATGGCCAACTGGTCGGCGTTGGCGACGACCACGCGCTCGTAGGGATCGTCGTCGTCGGCCGTGCGGCGTAGCACCGAGGTGCGCGGCTCGATGCGGACGATCCGGGCGAGGGTGTCCTTGTCGCCGGACAGGTCGCCGATGATGGCGACCCGGTCGCCGACCACCGCGGCCTTCCGGCCCAGTTCGCGGGCCTTGATCGCCATCACGACCCGGTCCTCGACCAGACACGTCAGCCGGCCCCGGTCGACGGTGAGGACCATGCCCTCGACCGCTTCCTCGTGCTTGGGTCGGATGTTCGTACGCGGCCGGTTGCCCTTGCGGTTCGGGCGCTGACGGATGTCGTCCTCGTCGGTGTTCTTGCCGTAGCGGCGCATGACTGGTTCCCGTGCCCCTACGCCCCGAGCATCCCGGTCCACAGGTCGGGGAAGTCCGGCAGGGTCTTCGCCGTCGTCGCCACGTTCTCGATCTGCACGCCCTCGACCGCGAGGCCGATGATCGCGCCGGCCGTCGCCATGCGGTGGTCCTCGTAGGTGTGGAAGATCCCGCCGTGCAGCCGGCGCGGGCGGATGTGCAGGCCGTCGGCGGTCTCGGTGACGTCACCGCCGAGTTCGTTGATCTCCTTGGTGAGCGCGGCCAGCCGGTCCGTCTCGTGCAGGCGCAGATGGGAGACACCGCGCAGGGTCGAGGGGGAGTCCGCGAGGGCGGCGACCGCCGCGATGCCCGGGGTCAGCTCGCCGACCTCGCTCAGGTCCACGTCGATGCCGTGGACCGCGCCGGATCCGGTGAACTCGAGCCCGTACTCGGTCAGTTCGCAGGAACCACCCATCTCGGTGAAGATCTCGCGCAGCTTGTCGCCGGGCTGGGTGGTGCGGGCCGGCCAGTCCGGGATCACGATCTTGCCGCCGGTCACCAGGGCCGCCGCCAGGAACGGCTGCGCGTTCGACAGGTCCGGCTCCACCGTCAGGTCCCGGCCAAGGAGCGCGCCCGGCGTCACCCGCCACACGTTCGGCTCGCCGCCCGACTCCGGGGTGTCCACCTGGGCGCCGACGGCGCGCAGCATGTCGACCGTCATGCGGATGTGCGGCAGCGAGGGCAGCGACGAACCGATGTGCCGCACCTCGACGCCCTGGTTGAACCGCGGCCCCGACAGCAGCAGCGCCGACACGAACTGCGAGGAGGAGGAGGCGTCGATCTCGACCGGACCGCCGTCCAGCGCCCCGCCCCCGTGCACCGTCAGCGGCAGCGTGCCGCGCCCGTCGTCGTCGATCCGCGCACCGAGGACGCGCAGTGCGTCGATGACCCCGTGCAGGGGACGCTCGTACGACCTCGGGTCGCCGTCGAAGCGGACCGGACCGTCGGCGAGGGCGGCGACCGGGGGCAGGAAGCGCATGACCGTGCCCGCGTTCCCGACGTCCACCGTGGCCGGGCCGTGCAGGCCGGTCGGGAGGACCCGCCAGGTCTCGCCGGTGCCGTCCGGGCCGACGCCCTCCTCGATCTCCACACCCATCTCGCGCAGGGCCGCCGCCATCAGCAGCGTGTCCCGCGAGCGCAGCGGGCGGCGCAGCCAGCCGGGCTCCGAGGCCAGCGCGGCGAGCACCAGGGCCCGGTTGGTGACCGACTTGGACCCGGGCACGTGGACCGTCGCGCGGACGGCTCCGCTCGCGTGCGGGGCGGGCCAGAGTGAGGTGTGTGCGGGGTTCACGGTCATGCGCTCCACCTTAGTGGCTGTCGGTGACCGGAGATCTTGATCAAATGCGGCGAAACCACGGCGAAACAACGGCATGGGAAGTGCCGTGCATATATGCGCTCATGCGGCCCCGCTCGGCCGGCCGGGGCCGCCGCCGCTCACACGTCCAGCAGCCAGCGCCCGCCGCCGATGAGCGCGCACAGTGACACCGCGTGGAACAGGAAGAACCACAGCCCCGCCGGTACGTGCGTCAGCCGCGAGAGCTGGTCCGCGTCCGAGTCGCCCGCGCCACCGCGGCTCCGCTTGGCCTGCAGCTCGAACGCCGGACGCACCCCGCCCACCAGCAGGAACCACACCACCGCGTACGCGAAGGCCGCCTGCACCTGCGGTCCCGCCAGCCACGACACCAGCAGGAACGTGCCGCCGGTCAGCAGGACCGTCAGCGCGCCGTACGCGTTGCGGATCATCACCAGCATCGCCACCAGCAGCGCCGTCGCCAGCCACAGCAGCAGCGTGATGTGCCCGGCGGCCAGCAGCGCGGCGCCGCCGAGGCCCAGCAACGGGGGAGCGGTGTAACCCGCCGCCGCCGTGAGGATCATGCCGAGGCCGTGCGGCTTGCCGCGGCTGACGGTCAGACCGCTGGTGTCCGAGTGCAGTCGTATGCCGTTGAGCTGCCGGCCGGTCAGCAGCGCGACCAGTCCGTGGCCGCCCTCGTGGGCGATGGTGATGGCGTTGCGCGACAGCCGCCACAGGCCGTGCGGGACGATCACCGCGAGCGCGGCGACCAGGGTCGCGATCACCACCCACAGATCAGGATCGGGCTGGGTGCCGAAAACCCGGTCCCAGAGGTCGGGCAGCGAGGTGGCGGCGAGGCTGTCCATGTTCGGCGGTGGCTCCCTCTGGTGACGCGGAATCTGGCAGTGTTGCACGTATGTGCGGACGGTATGCAGCGAGTCGTGGACCCGAGGATCTCGCAGGAATCTTTGAGATCGAGAAGTGGGAGCCCGAGGAGACGCTGCCTCCCGACTACAACGTGGCCCCGACCAAGGAGGTCTACGCAGTCCTCGACCGTCCTCTTAAGGACGTGCCCGATCCACGGCCGGTTCGCCAGCTGCGCAAGCTGAAGTGGGGCCTGGTCCCGTCCTGGTCGAAGACGCCCGAGGGCGCCGCCCGGATGATCAACGCCCGCGCCGAGACGGTCCACGAGAAGCCGTCGTACAAGCGGGCCTTCGCCACCCGCCGCTGCATCATCCCGGCCGACGGCTACTTCGAGTGGGTCACCGGCACGCAGGAGCGGGACCTTGAGGTCGAGGGGAAGAAGAAGCGGCCGCGCAAGCAGCCCTACTTCGTGCTGCCCGCCGACGGCTCGGTCTTCGCGATGGCCGGGCTGTACGAGTTCTGGCGGGACAAGACCCTCCCCGACGACCATCCGCTGGCCTGGTGGGCGACCTGCTCGGTGATCACCACCGAGGCGGAGACCACCCCGCTCGCCGTCGCCCCCGAGGAGGGCCCGCGCGCCCTCGCCGACATCCACCCCCGGATGCCGCTCATGCTCACCCCCGACCGCTGGGACACCTGGCTCGACCCGTCCCGCACGGACGTCGAGGACCTCCGCTCCCTGCTCGTGCCCCCGCCCACCGGCCTGATGCGCGCCTACCCGGTCTCCACGGCGGTCAGCAACGTCCGCAACAACGGCCCGGAGCTGCTGAAGGAGCTGGAGGGGCCCGAAGAGGGCACACTCTTCTGATGTGACGACGAAGATCATCAAGACCGAGGCCAAGACCGCGATCGTGACCGAGACCGTTCGTACGGACGCGGGGGACGCCCGCGTCACCTGGCACCCGGCGAAGAAGCCCCGGCTCGTGCTGGCCTTGAGCCACGGCGCCGGTGGTGGCATCGAGGCGCGGGACCTCCACGCCCTGGCCGCCGTCCTGCCCGGGCACGGGGTGAGCGTCGCGCTCGTCGAGCAGCCCTGGCGGGTGGCCGGCAAGAAGGTCGCCCCCGCGCCGAAGACCCTCGACGTCGGCTGGCGGGGCCTGTGGCCCGCGCTGAGCGCCCCCGGGCTCCCGGTGGTCTCCGGCGGACGCAGTGCCGGCGCCCGGGTCGCCTGCCGTACGGCGACCGAGCTCGGTGCCCATGCCGTCCTCGCTCTCTCCTTCCCGCTGCATCCGCCCGGGCGGCCGGAGAAGTCCCGCGCCGGGGAACTGCTCGGATCCGGGGTGCCCACCCTCGTCGTACAGGGCGGGAACGACCCCTTCGGCAGGCCCGAGGAGTTTCCCGACGGAACGTACGAGCTGGTCGAGGTGCCTTTCGGGGATCACGGGTTCGCGGTGCCCAAACGGGCGGACATCGGCCAGGACCAGGCGCTCGCGATCATCACGGACGGTGTCGTCCGGTGGATCGCGTCACTCGGGTAAAGAGCGGGAATGTGCGGCGGCGGCCCACTGTTGAGCGGGACAGAAGTGCTGAACAAGCAGCACTTGTAGCCGTGGGAGAGGAAGTCCGCCGTATGGGTTCGACCATCTGCCCGAGCCGCGACAGCCGCACTGACCTGGACTGGACAGTGCTGACTGCGGCCAAGACCACCCCGATTCGAGGGGCGGCGGGGACGGGTCGTCGTCTATCCTCCGAAGCTGGTGGGGCCGGTCTCGGTGCCACCCGCAATCATGAGGAGGTGGGTCCGGTCACTGGGATCGACGCAGGGACCGACAACGGCCAGGCGGAGCTGCCCGAGGGCCAGGGCGTCAGCGCGGAGTCGACCACGGAGCGCCGCGCGCGCTTCGAGCGGGACGCGCTCGAATTCCTCGACCAGATGTACTCGGCCGCGCTGCGCATGACGCGCAATCCGGCCGATGCGGAGGACCTGGTGCAGGAGACGTACGCGAAGGCGTACGCGTCCTTCCACCAGTTCCGCGAAGGCACCAACCTCAAAGCGTGGCTGTACCGGATCCTCACGAACACGTTCATCAACTCGTACCGCAAGAAGCAGCGTGAACCCCAGCGCTCCGCGGCCGAGGAGATCGAGGACTGGCAGCTGGCCCGTGCCGAGTCGCACATGTCGACAGGGCTGCGCTCCGCGGAGTCGCAGGCGCTCGACCATCTGCCGGACTCGGACGTGAAGGAAGCGCTCCAGGCGATCCCCGAGGAGTTCCGCATCGCCGTCTATCTCGCCGATGTAGAGGGCTTTGCGTACAAGGAGATCGCGGACATCATGGGGACACCCATCGGAACGGTGATGTCCCGGCTGCACCGGGGCCGCCGTCAACTGCGCGGCATGCTGGAGGACTACGCCCGTGAGCGCGGGCTCGTCCCGGCCGGTGCCGGAGAGTCGAACGAAGCGAAAGGCTCGGGCTCATGAGCTGCGGAGAGCCGCACGAAACGGACTGCAGTGAGGTCCTCGACCATCTCTACGAGTTCCTCGACAGCGAGATGCCGGACGTCGACCGCGCCAAGTTCAAGCAGCACTTCACCGAGTGCTCGCCGTGTCTGGAGAAGTACGGTCTCGAAGAGGCCGTGAAGAAGCTGGTCAAGCGGTGCTGCGGTCACGACGACGTGCCCACCGACCTGCGCGCCAAGGTCCTGGGGCGGCTCGATCTGATCCGCTCCGGGCAGGCGGTGCCGGACCACGACGTCGCCGCGGCCCCGCAGGAGTCGTAGCCTCCCCCGGACCCCGGGTTGAACGGGCTGTCGTCACTCGAACGTGCTAATCGGCGGGTCATCGGCCCGCGGACTCCCCCTGTGCCGCCCTAGGCTCCTGAAGTCTGGGCAGGCTCGGCCGGGGAGGGGCGTGATGGAGGCGGTTCCGGCACGGGCTCGTGCGTACGTCGCCTGTGCGGTCCTCGGTGCCCTGTCCTGCGTGCTGCCGCTCCCCACGGTTCAGACGCCGTGGTGGGCCGTCGGGTTGCTCGCCCTGGTGTACGTCGGTTGCGAGCAGGCCGCCGCACGGTGGCGGTTCGCCGGCACCTTCTACCCCGTCCTGCTCGCCGGCGCGTTCCTGCTGCCGCCGCCCGCCGCGGCCCTGGTGCCGCTGCCGGGGGCGCTGCTGTCCCGCGTCGACCGGCGCCAGCCCTGGCTGCGCCGCCTGTGGCGGGCCGCCCAACTGGCCCTCGCCGTATGGGCGGCCGCCCGCGTGCACTGGGCGCTGGGCGGCCGTGACGCGGTCGTCGGCTCCGACTTCCCGTACGCGCTGGTCCCCGCCGGAGCCGCCGTCCTCGCCTTCTGCCTGGCGCTGACCGTGCTCGACGGCGGGATCCGCGCGTTCGCGGAGCGGGTACCCGTACGCCGGGCCTGGCGGGGGCTGTTCCTGCGTTCCCTCGCGCCGATCGCCGTGCACGGGCTGGCCGGGCTGATGATGGCCGTGCTGTGGCGCAGCCGGTACGGACCCGTCGCCGCGCTGCTCGTGCTGCTGCCGATGTGCGTGTCCTGGTGGGTCTTCGCGCAGTACCACCGCGAGCGCGCCGCCCACCAGGCGACCATCCGGGCGCTGGTGCAGGCCGTCGACATCAAGGACGGGTACACCCGCGGGCACAGCGAGCGGGTCGGCCAGGCCTCGATGATGATCGCCCGCGAACTGGGCATGGACGACGCCCGAGTTGAGGTGCTGCGCTTCGCCGGCATCCTGCACGACGTCGGCAAACTCGGCGTCCCCACCCGGCTGTTGCGCAAGGACGGCCCGCTCACCCCCGAGGAACGGCGGGTGATCGAACTGCATCCCGAGTACGGCCACGAGATGGTGCGCGGCATCGGCTTCCTCGGCGAGGCCCGGGCCGCGGTGCTCCACCACCACGAACGGCTCGACGGCAGCGGCTATCCCTACGGGCTGATGGGCGGCCAAATCCCGGAACCGGCAAGGGTGGTGGCCGTCGCCGACGCCTTCGACGCGATGACGTCCACCCGCTCCTACCGCAGGGCCCGCCCGGTCGCCGCCGCACTGGAGGAGCTCCAGCGGTGCGCGGGCGCCCAGTTCGACCCCCGCATGGTCACCGCGCTGACGCGTGCGCTGGCCAGGGACGGCTGGCACCCGGCGGTGACGGCCGACGAGGAACGGGGCGTGCGCGCCGTCCCGGGCTCGCCGGTGTCCGGTCGGTCGGGGGTGGCGTGATGCCGGCAAGGGGCACGCCGATGACCGCTCCTCCCTCGCTCAAGCTCCTCATCCACACCGCCGCCGCCCTCCTGGCCGCCGGCTCCCTCGCCGTCACCCTCTGGAGCGGCCTCGACGAGCGGCCTGCCGCGCTCGCCTTCGGAGTGCTCATCACCGTCGGCGAACTGGCCCGGTGGACCGGCGCCCGCGTGCGAGAGGCCGCGCCCCTCGGGGCCGCCGGGGCACTGTCGTACGCGCTGCTCGGCGCCGACGCCGGACGGCCCACCGAGCACGGGGTCGCGCAGATCGTCACCGTCGTGTGCGCCGCCGCGCTCCTGGGCAGCGTGCCGCACATCGCCCGCGGACAGGGACCGGTCCTCGACCATCTGGCCCGCCGGGTGCTCACCGTCGCCTTCGCCGCCGTCTGCTTCCAACCCCTCTACAACCAGGGCGTGTTCGGCGCATGGGTCGGCCCCGCCTACGCACTCCTCCTGCTCGCCCTGCTCTCCCTCACCGCCCTGTGCGACTGCGTGCTCGCCGCCGCGCTCGCCCACTCCCGCACCGGCTGGCCCTTCGGCCCGCTGCTCCGCGACGAACTGCGGGCCCTGCTCGGCATCGGCTCCGCCGTGTGCGCCACGGGCGCGGTGATGGCCCTCGCGGTGGCCGTCGTAGGCCTGTGGGCGCTCCCGGTGTTCTCGCTGCCCCTGCTGCTCACCCAGCTCTCCTTCAAGCGCTACGCGGCCGTGCGCACCACCTACCGGCAGACCATCGCCTCCCTGGCCCGCGCCACCGAGATAGCCGGATACACCCCCGCGGGGCACGCCCGCCGGGTGGCCGAGCTCAGCCGGGCCGTCGGCCGCGACCTGGGCCTGACCCGGCCCGAGCTCACCGTCCTGGAGTACGCGGCGCTCATGCACGACATCGGCCAGCTCAGCCTGGTCGACCCGGTACCGGCCGGCGCCACCGCCGTACTGCCCGCCGCCGAGCAGCTCAGGATCGCGCTGCTCGGCGGGGCCGTCGTCCGCCAGACCGGGGTGGACGCGGCGGTCGCCGTGGTCGTGGAGCGGCAGGCCGACCCCTATCGCGAGCAACCCGTCGCCGCCCGGATCGTGCGGGCCGTGAACGCGTACGAGGAGAAGGTGCAGGGCGCCGGTCCCGGCGGGCCTCTCACCGCACTGGAGGAACTGCGCCTGGCCACCGCGGGGGACTACGCGCCCGAGGTCGTGGAGTCGCTGGCCCGCGTCCTGGCACGGGACTGTCTGACCCTGCCCATGGCGGGGTAACCCATGGGTAATGAGCGGCCTCCCAGACCTACGTGGTTGGATGCGAAAGAGAATGAGAAGGTGTCCGGGGGCAGCACTGGCCAGCCCACAGAACGGAACTGGCAGGCGGGAATCGTGAGGATCTTCGGCAAGGGACGGCACCGGCCCTCCGCCTCCTGGCGGCAGGCCACCGATCGCGCCTTCACGCTGATCGGCGACGGCCGCTACGAGGACGCGGGCGCGCTGCTGACACGTGCCGCCGACCTGGAGCCCTGGCTGTCCGAGTCCTGGTTCAACCTCGCCCTGCTGCACAAGTTCCGGCACGACTGGGAGCAGGCCCGGGCCGCGGGCCTCAGGGCCGTCGCCCTCCTCGACCGTGAGACGGGTGCACCTGACTGGTGGAACGTGGGCATCGCGGCCACCGCCCTCCAGGACTGGCCGCTCGCCCGGCGGGCCTGGCAGGCGTACGGGCTGCGGGTACCGGGCGGGGCGACGAACTCCGGCGAGCCGGTCGGGATGGACCTCGGCAGCGCGGCCGTACGGCTGTCTCCCGAGGGGGAGGCCGAGGTCGTCTGGGGCCGGCGCCTGGACCCCGCCCGTATGGAGGTGCTGTCGATCCCGCTGCCGTCCTCCGGGCGGCGCTGGGGTGAGGTCGTCCTGCACGACGGGGTGCCGCACGGTGAGCGGACCACGACCGCGGGGCATGCCTACCCGGTCTTCGACGAGATCGAGCTGTGGGCGCCGTCGCCCGTGCCGACGTGGGTGGTGCTCCTTGAGGCCGCGAGCGAGACGGACCGGGACGCGCTGGAGCAGTTGGCGGCGGACGCGGGATTCGCCGCCGAGGACTGGTCGTCGTCGGTGCGGTTGCTCTGCCGGACGTGTTCCGAGTCGCGGATGCCGTCCGACGAGGGTGACGGGGAGCATCTCGATCCGCACGATCACAGTGAGCCGGGGCATCCGGGGCCGCTGGGGCATCGGACGGACGGGCAGATGTGGGTGCCGGAGCGGGAGTGCGGGGTGGCTGCGCCGGCTTCGCTGGTACGGGGGTTGCTGGACGGGTGGGTTGCCGACAGTCCTGATTCTCGGGACTGGCGGGATCTCGAAGAGGTGTGTTGAGGACTGCTGCCGGGCGAGGGTTCGTCGTGGCTGGTCGCGCAGTTCCCCGCGCCCCTGACGGGGCGCTCCCCGTACCCTGTATCAGCAGCAAACCCCCGGTTTTTGAGGAAGGCGTACGTCGGCATGGCGCAGCAGGACACCGATCAGCAGCACGTGGGCGTGCTTCCCGTGGACGACGAGGGCTTCGTCATCGACGTCGAGGAGGCGGAGGAGCGGGAGAACGGCTGGCGGGAGCGGGGTGTCTCGCGGCCGATCACCGTCGTCGGGAACCCGGTGCTGCACAAGGAGTGCAGGGACGTCACCGAGTTCGGCGACGAGCTGGCGCAGCTGGTCGCGGACATGTTCGCCTCGCAGCGCACCGCCGAGGGCGTGGGCCTGGCCGCGAACCAGATCGGCGTCGACCTGAAGGTCTTCGTCTACGACTGCCAGGACGACGAGGGCAAGCGGCACGTGGGTGTGGTCTGCAACCCCAAGCTGGTCGATCTGCCCGCGGACAAGCGGCACTTGGACGAGAGCAACGAGGGCTGTCTGTCGGTGCCCACCGCGTACGCGCCGCTGGCCCGCCCCGACTACGCCGAGGTGACCGGGCAGGACGAGCAGGGCAACCCGATCAAGGTCCGCGGCACCGGCTACTTCGCGCGGTGTTTGCAGCACGAGACCGACCACCTGTACGGCTACCTCTACATCGACCGGCTCTCCAAGCGTGAACGCAAGGACGCGCTGCGGCAGATGGCCGAGAACGAGCCGCGCTACCCGGTGGTCGCGAACGACTGACACCCCACAGGTCCCGTCCGTACGGCGTCTGTTCAGGCATCCCTGCCGGAACAGGCGCCGTTCGTGTGTGCGTCGCACGTTCGATCGCGTATGCGCAGCTAGTGATCCAGATTCGGTCACGCAAGGGGGTGTTCTAGGCATCGTGGGGTAGTGAAGGGAGCAAATCCGTTCCCAGAACGGTCAGTTGTGGTGCTGAATAGTAAGTGCGGGGATGCGCAACGGCGTGCGCCCGGCACAGCGGGAGGGGCGTACGCCGACTTGGCGGCTGAGAGGGGTTTGTTCGTGCCTGCTTTCCCACACAGCACCACATCGACAGCGATCGCGGTTCCACCCTCACTTGCTCTTCCGGTGATCGAGGCGGCGTTTCCCCGGGAACTGCATCCGTATTGGCCTCGACTCCAGGAGAAGACCAGGACCTGGCTGCTGGAAAAGCGCCTGATGCCGGCGGACAAGGTCGAGGAATATGCCGATGGTCTGTGCTATACGGACTTGATGGCGGGATACTACCTGGGCGCCCCCGACGAGGTACTCCAGGCGATAGCGGACTACAGCGCGTGGTTCTTCGTCTGGGACGACCGGCATGACCGCGACATCGTCCACCGGCGACCCGCCGAGTGGCGGCGGTTGAGGTTCCGTTTGCATGCGGCGCTGGATGCTCCCGAGAAGCATCTGCACCACAAGGACTCCCTGGTCGCGGGGCTCGCGGACAGTGTGGCGCGGCTCTACTCGTTCCTTCCCGGAACGTGGAACGCCCGTTTCGCGCGCCACTTCCACGAAGTGATCGAGGCGTACGACCGGGAGTTCCACAACCGTATCGAAGGGATCATCCCGACGGTCGAGGAATACCTCGCACTGCGCCGGCTGACCTTCGCGCACTGGATCTGGACCGACCTCCTGGAGCCGAGCGCGGGCGTGGAACTCCCGGACTCGGTGAGGAAACACCCGGCATTCCGGCGGCCCGCGCTGCTCAGCCAGGAATTCGCCGCGTGGTACAACGACCTCTGCTCGCTCCCCAAGGAAATCGCGGGAGCCGAGGTCCACAATCTCGGAATCAGTCTCGTCACGCACGAGGGACTGACACTCGAAGAGGCGGTCGCCGAAGTAAGGCGGCGCGTCGAGGAATGCATATCCGAATTCGTCGTCGCGGAACGCGAAGCATTACGGTTCGCCGACGAACTCGACGACGGCACGGTGCACGGAAAAGAACTCGGCACCGCCGTCAGGGCCTGCGTCGCCAATATGCGGAACTGGTTCAGTTCCGTCTACTGGTTCCACCACGAGTCCGGCCGTTACATGGTCGACAGCTGGGACGACCGGTCCACACCCCCGTACGTCACCAACGAAGCGGCAGGTGAGAAATGACCGTCGAGTCTGTGAAGCCCGCGGCCGTCCAGGCCCGGGAGCTGCGCGAACCGCCCCTCGCGGGCGGCGGTGTCCCGGTCCTCGGCCACGGCCTGAAACTGGTCCGCGACCCGCTGGCCTTCATGTCCCGGCTGCGCGAGCACGGCGACGTCGTCCGGCTGAAGCTCGGCCCCAAGACGGTGTACGCGGTCACCACCCCGGACCTCACCGGAGCCATGGCGCTCAGCACCGACTACAAGATCGACGGCCCGCTCTGGGAGTCCCTGGAGGGCCTGCTCGGCAAGGAGGGGGTCGCGACCGCCAACGGGCCGCGCCACCGCCGCCAGCGCCGCACCATCCAGCCCGCCTTCCGGCTGGACGCCATCCCCGCCTACGGGCCGATCATGGAGGAGGAGGCGCACGCGCTCACCGAGCGCTGGCGGTCCGGCGAGAGGGTCGACTGCACCTCCGAGTCCTTCCGCGTCGCCGTACGCATCGCGGCCCGCTGCCTGCTGCGCGGCGACTTCATGGACGAGCGGGCGGAGCGGCTGTGCGTCGCGCTCGCCACCGTCTTCCGCGGCATGTACCGCCGGATGGTCGTCCCGCTCGGGCCGCTGTACCGGCTGCCCCTGCCGGCCAACCGGGAATTCAACCGGGCGCTGGCCGATTTGCACCTCCTCGTCGACGAGATCGTCGCCGAACGCCGGGCATCTGGTCAAAAGCCGGACGATTTGCTGACGGCATTGCTGGCGGCGAAGGACGACAATGGCGACCCCATCGGGGAACAGGAGATCCACGACCAGGTCGTCGCGATACTCACCCCCGGCAGCGAAACCGTCGCCTCCACGATCATGTGGCTGCTCCAGGTCCTCGCGGAACACCCGGAACACGCGGACCGAGTGCGCGACGAAGTCGAATCCGTCACCGGCGGCCGACCTGTCGCATTCGACGACGTCCGCAAGCTCACCCACACCAACAATGTCGTCGTCGAGGCCATGCGTTTGCGCCCCGCCGTATGGATATTGACCCGGCGGGCGGTCACCGACACCGAACTCGGTGGCTATCGCATTCCGGCCGGGGCCGACATCGTGTACAGCCCGTACGCGATCCAACGCGACGCGAAGTCGTACGCCGACAACCTGGAGTTCGACCCCGACCGCTGGCTGCCGGAGCGTGCCAAGGACGTACCCAAATACGCCATGAGCCCGTTCAGTGTCGGCAACCGCAAGTGCCCCAGCGACCACTTCTCGATGGCCCAGCTCAGCCTGATCACGGCGGCGGTGGCGACCGCGTTCCGCTTGGAGCAGGTGGCCGGCTCCGACGACACCACCCGGGTGGGCATCACCCTGCGCCCGCACAGCCTCCTGCTGAAACCCGTGCCGAGGTGAGGGGTGGGGGTCAGGCGGCCTCCTCCGCGTCCGAGCCCCGGAAGGTGCGCCGGTAGGCGTTGGGGGTCGTCCCCAGCGCCCGCACGAAGTGATGGCGCAGCGCGGCCGCGGTGCCGAACCCCGTTCGGCCCGCGATCGCGTCCATCGTCTCGTCCGTCCCCTCCAGCAACCGCTGCGCCAGCAGCACCCGTTGACGCAGGATCCAGCGGTAGGGAGTCGTTCCCGTCTCCTGCTGGAAGCGGCGGGCGAAGGTGCGCGGGGACATGTGGGCGCGCTCGGCGAGCTGCTCCACGGTGACCTCCTCGTCGAGGTGCCGCTCCATCCACACCAGCACCTCGGCGACCGTGTCGACCTGGGAGCGAGGGAGCGGCCGCTCGATGTACTGCGCCTGACCGCCGTCCCGGTGCGGCGGGACCACCATCCGCCGGGCGATCTTGTTGGCGACCTCGGGGCCCTGCTCCTTGCGCACGATGTGCAGACAGGCGTCGATGCCGGCGGCGGTCCCCGCGGAGGTGATCACCGAACCCTCGTCGACGTACAGCACGTCCGGCTCGACCTTCAGTCCCGGATACGCCACCGCCAGCTCGTCCGCGTGCCGCCAGTGCACCGTGCAGCGCCGGCCGTCAAGCAGCCCGGCCGCGGCCAGCACGAAGACGCCGGAGCAGACGCTGAGCACCCGGGCCCCGCGGTCCACCGCGCTGCGCAGCGCCGCCAGCAGCTCGGGCGGGAACTCCCGGGTCTCGTAGCAGGACCCGGCCGGTACGGCGATCAGGTCCGCCGACTCCAGGCGCTCCAGGCCGTGCTCGACGTTCATGGTGAAGCCCGCGTGGGAGCTCAGCCGCGGGCCCTCGGCCGAGGCCACCGCGAAGTCGTACACCGGCAGTCCGTCGTCACTGCGGTCGGTGCCGAACACCTCGCAGACGACGCCCAGTTCGAAGGGGTTCACACCGTCCAGGACGATGGCGGCCACGTTTTTCAGCATGTCTCCACTGTGCCTCGACATTGGCAGGAAGTCGAGGGTCTACGGCAGTCCTGCCACTGACGGTAAGGAGCTAACAGCGCGACAGTGGTGTCCATGGATACCGCACAGATAGAAGGACTGATCGGAATGCTCGCTGTACTCGCCCTCCTCGTCCTGCTGGTGCTCCCGTCCGTCATCGGCATCGCGCACGACCGTCGTATCGACCGGCAGATCCGTGAGGCCGAAGAGGCCCGCCGGGAGCACCCGGAGCCGACCCGCCCCGCCCGGCGGCACGGCTACCTCACCACCACCGTGACCCACCACTCCTGAATGCCCTTGCAGGAGATCCGGCCGGACTCGGCGCCGCACAGCGGACGCGTCGAGCTCAGCCGGATCTTTCCTGTCGAGACGGCCTTGTAGGCGGCGTTCGCGTCACCGGGCTGCATCACGAAGCCGCTGTTGGTGGCCTCCAGGCCGGATCCGTCGGCGGTCACCGCCTTCCACGGCCGGTCGGCGGTGCCGTCCAGTTCGACCCGGACCACCTGCCCGGTCGAGAGGCACACGGTACGACCGCTGTCGCCGGCGCCGAGCGAACCGGAGACGGTCGCGCACTGCGAGGGGTCGGCGGTCGGAGACTCGGGCGTCGGGGACGTGGTTGCCGTGGACGGCGACACACCGCCCGCCGAGCCTTCGTCGCCGCCGGAATCGGTGCCGCAGCCGGTGAGCACGAGCGTGAGGGCGGTCAGGGTGGTCAGGGCGAGAGCGGGGGTCGTGCGGTGAATACGCATGGGGCCTCCTCTGCCATTGGACGTATGACCCGTACGCCTGGATCCACGCGACTGTCGTCCCGTACGCACGCCGGAGCCCCGGCCGCGAAGGCGGCGACCGGGGCCCGGGGTCTCGTGGAGGTCGTGGAGGTCAGCTGGTCGTGACGGCCGTGTCGTCGACGACGAAGCTGGTCTGGAGCGAGGAGTCCTCGACACCGCTGAACTTCAGGGTGACGGTCGAGCCGGCGTACGAGGACAGGTCGAAGGACTTCTGGGCGTAACCGGTCGCCTTGTTGAGGTTGGAGTAGGTGGCCAGGGTCGTCGACCCGGCGGTGACCGTCAGCTTGTCGTACGCGCTGCTGGTGGAGGTCTCCGCGGTGTCTATGTGCAGGTAGAAGGTGAAGGTGGCCTTGCAGCCGGTCGGCACGGTCACCGACTGGGACAGCGTGTCGGTGTGCGTGGAGCCGTACCCGTCGAGCCACGCGTAGTACGAACCGGCGTGCGCGCTCTCACCGCTGTCGTTGGTGATGACCCCGCTGGACTCGGTCCACGTGGTGGCGCCCGACTCGAAGCCCGCGTTGCCGAGCAGCTGCGCCGAGGTGCAGGTGCCGCCGCTGGAGCCGACGGTCCAGGTGAAGGACGTCGAGCCGGTCGCGTCGGTGGAGTCCTTCGCGGTCACGGTGACCTGGTACGTGCCCGCCGTGGACGCCGTGCCCGAGATCAGGCCGGACGAACCGCCGATGGACAGCCCGGTCGGCAGCCCCGAGGCGCTGTAGGTGAGCGTCGCGCCGGCGCTGTCGCTCGCGCTGATCTGCAGACTGACCGAGCCGCCGGTCTTCGTCGACTGGCTGCCCGGATTGGTGACGGTCACCGTGTTGCCGGTGCTGGTGCCCGAGGTGAAGGCGGTCGTGCCGTTCGGGGTGCCCCAGCCGGTCGGACCGTCGTAGCCGGTGGTCGCGGTGCAGAAGTAACTGGTTGAGCAGGAGCCGTTGTTGCCGCTGGTCACGTCGTACAGGTTGCTCGTGTGGCTGTAGGGGTACTTCGCCGGGTAGTCACTCGACCCCGGCGTACCGGCGAGTGCGTACACACCCGCGATGATCGGCGCCGAGGCACTCGTACCGCCGTAGACCGCCCAGCCGGAGCCGCCGTAGGTGTCGTACACCGCGACGCCGGTGGCCGGGTCGGCGACCGCGGAGACGTCCGCCTCCATGCGCTTGCCGCACCCGGTGTCGGTCTGCCAACTCGGCTTCGCGTCATAGGCGGAGCAGCCGGACCCCGTCCCCTCACTGCTGCTGGTCTTCCACACGGACTCGGTCCAGCCGCGGGAGGTGGAGGACGTGGACAGCGCGGTACCGCCGACCGCCGTCACGTACTGGGAGGTCGCCGGGTACTCGGCGCCGTACGCCTCGTCGCCCGAACTCACCGTGATCGCGACGCCCGGGTGCTTGAAGTACGCCGTGTCCTCGCTGGTCTGGGAGGAGGCCTCACTGCCGCCCCAGCTGTTGGAGACGAACTTGGCACCGAGCGCGACGGCCTCGTTCTCGGCGGTGCCGAGGTCGGAGTCGTTGGCCGAATTCGCCTCCACGAGCGTGATGTTGCAGTTCGGGCAGACCGCGCTGACCATGTCGAGGTCCAGCGCCTCCTCACCCGCCCAACCGGTGTCGTTCGAGGGCAGCGAGGTGGTGGAACCGGTCTGACTGACCTGCTTGAAGCACCCGTTGGCCTTCGTGCACGCCGACAGGCCGTACTGCGAACGGTATGTGGCCAGGTCCGACTCGGCGTTGGGGTCGTTGTACGCGTCCACGACCGCGACGGTCAGACCGGAACCGCCGGTCGAGGGCAGGTTGTAGGCACTGTGCAGATTGGCCGGGCTGAGCCCCGAGGGCGCGGCGGCGAGCGCGGCGGCCAGGCTCTGCTTGATGTCGGTACGCCGCTGCGCGAAGCAGGAGGCGTGTCCCGGGGCGGCGGTGGCGCACAGGTGCGTGGTCGGCACCTTCTGACCGGCCTTGCCGGTGGAGTGGAAGGTCTGACGGGTGGGGGAGGTGAGGGCGGTCGCGTTCTGGGTGACGCGGGAGGTGTGGGGCGTGGCGGACGAGGTGGCCGGGGCGGTCTGCGCCCCGGCGGCCGGTGCCGCCATCAGGCCCGCGACGGTGAGGGCGAAGGCGGGAACGGACAGGGCCAGAAGTCTTCGCAGACTCCGGCGGCGCTTGCTCGGGCGTGACTCACGCATGGGGTACTGCCTCCAACGGTGGGGTTTCGGCAGGCCCGTGACGCGCGTAGCGGCGGCAGAGTGCGCAGTCATGAGCATGACATCTCGAACACCCTGTGCTGCCGCTATGCATGGCATGAACAGGACGGCCAGAACGTAACCGGGGGTGTGGAGGCGGAACCAGATGCGCCGGGAGAACTTTGCCGCCGCATAGGAACACCATGGACGGCCGATGGAGGGTCTATGGACGGTCCATGGACGAGTCACGAGAGGCCGCACCGTCACGGTCGTCGAACTCTTCCGAGAGCTGTGAGATGAGTTCCAGGGATCGTTGCGACGACAGGGCGGACGAGCGAATCGTGTCATGGAGCAGGCGGTGGCTCTCGACCTGTCCGGGCTCGTCCGCATAACGACTGCCTGTCCAGTGGTCCGTCTCAACCACGTTCAGGGCTGCGGGAGGTGAGCTGTAGAGCACCCGGAAGGACCCGTACATGCCGGGATAGACGGCCTGCTCGGTCGGTACGACTTGAATCGTGGTCCTGGGGCGGCGGCTCATCTCGACCAATCCGCGCAACTGCCGTGCCATGGTCCCGGGGCCGCCCACGGGGCGTCGGAGCAACGCCTCATCCAGTACGGCGACGAACCGGGGGGGATCGGCACGGTGGAGGATGTGCTGTCGCCGGATGCGCAGGTGGACGAAGAACTGCACCTGCTCGTCCGGAAGGTGAGGGTCGAGGCCGCCGATCAGAGCTCTCGCGTACTCGTCCGTTTGCAGGAGCTCGGGCAGCGCCACGTTGCAGTACTGGAGGATCTGCTCGCACTCCGCCTCCAGTGAGATGATGTCGAGCGAATCCGTGCGCAGCGCGTTGCCGTATTCGTGCCACCAGCCCGGCCTGCGGCTCTTGGGGAGCAGGGAGACCAGTACTTCGCGCAACTCCGGGTCCGCCACCCCGTAGAGATCGAGCAGGGCCAGGAGCTCCAGCCGCCGGATGTTCTGGCGACCTGTCTCGATCTTCGAGAGTTTGGCCTGCCCTCCGTCGATGTGTGCGCTGGCGTCACGCTGCGAGACCTTTGCCTCTTCGCGAAGCCTGCGCAGTTCCGAGCCCAGACGACGTTGCCGGATGCCTGCGCCCGGGTGAGCGGACATGCCGTCTCCTCTGTTCATGGCGCCCGGTGTCTCCGAGGGGGCCTGCGTAGCCGAGCCGACACGATACGCGCCATCGTCGAGGCAGGTCACTCGATCGAATGTATTCGATGAAGCATGTTGCACGCGGTGTCGCACTGCCTTCACAGTGAAGCCGCAAGTAGCAAACAGCAGCTCAGGGAACGGTATTTGACGGGCCGGAAGCTGCATGTCATCGCCGAGGAGGACCGTTGGAATCGGCATCGCACTGGGCCCCGCATCCAGCTCTTGTGGATGCTCTCGCCCTCGGGTGCAGTTTCGATAGATGGCTCGCGGGGCGGATTCCCGTGGTCTCCTACGCCAGGGTCAGCCGTGACGCCGAGGGCGACGGGCGGGGCGTCGGTCGGCAGCACCTCAACAACGACGACGCGGCGGCCGGACGCGGCTGGGCTGTCATCTTCCGGTTCACGGACAATGCGCTGACCGCCTCCGATCCCGGCGTGGAACGGCCTGCGTTCCGGCACATGCTCCGGGTCATACGCGCTGGTCGGACGGAGCAAGGTTTCCGAGTACACGGCGTTGTCGCCGTCGAGGAGGAGCGCCTTGTCCGACTCCAGAGCGACCACTCACTCCTGCTCCGAGCCCTGGGACTGGTCGAGAACGGCTTCCTCTACCTGGTGGACAAGGACCAACTCGTTGACGTGACAGGTGAGATGGCCCCCCACAGCGGTACATCAGGCATGGGTGGGAAGCGCGAGGCGGAGCGGATGAGCAGTCGCCGACTGCGTTCCGTGCGGGACCACGCCCGGGAAGGGCGGGTGACGGGAGGATGTCGCCGCTTCGGTTGGTACGGACCCGACGCGGTCACCAGCCGGCCCACCAACACCGTGCTCAATCCGCACGAGTCGGCCCACCTCCGTAGGGCCATCGACATGGCGTTGGCAGGAAAGTCGTGGACGGCGATCACCGACTGGCTGACCGAGGAAGGAGTTCCGACGGTGCGTAGCAGCCGATGGACCGTCAGTACGGTGCAGTCGATGGTGACGAACCCGGCGATCTGCGGCTACCGCATTGTGGACGGCGACCTGATCCGCAATCGGGAGACAGGGACGCCGGTCATCGGGGACTGGCAGACGGTGGCCACCCCCGAGGAGTGGGGGAAGCTCATCGAGCGTTGTGGCCGCTGGCATTCCCCCGGAGGGCGACGCCCCACCTACAAGCAGGAGCACGCATCCCGGACAAGGGATCGGGATATGCCGAGCACCGCGCGGGAGCGCAGCGCCCAGACGGATTCGTGCCGGAAATATCTCCTCAGCGGGTTCCTGCGCTGCGGCTACCGACGAGACGACGGCACACTGTGCGGTTGCCGCATGGGAGGTCAGCCACCCCGTGGAACGAACCGCCAGTCCTCCTATCGGTGTGATGCGGCAAAGTGTCGAAAGGTGGGACGGCGAGTGGATCTCGTGGACGAGTACGTGATCGGCGTGGCGCTCCATGCGTTGGAAGCGGAGTACGGCGATGCCGTTCCTGACGCGAGCGCCTTCCCGGGAGAAGAGCGACTCACCCTTCTCAAGGCATGCGAGGCACGCACGCCGACAATGGATCTGCAACTCCGTGACCTGGCGGAAGATCGCGCGGAGTTCTACGCCCAGCAGAACGACCGGAACCTGCTCGTCGGCTTCACACCGGAACGCTGGGCCTCGTTCGACATCAGGCAGCAGCGTCTCGCGCTCGATGCCGTGGTGGACGAGGTGATGATCCGACCGATTCCGAAGACCCGGACCAGAAACGCTCCGTTCGACCCGGGCCTCATCGATGTCGTCCTGAAGAAGAGGGGCTGAAAGTGCCGGGCTGCAACATACAGCCCGGCAACCATCAGTGACGTACCGTCAGAAATCCTCGTCGAGGTCGACCGACCCCTCCACCGCCACCTGGTAGGCCGACGGGCGGCGCTCGAAGAAGTTGGTCAGCTCCTGGACGCCCTGCAACTCCATGAAGGAGAAGGGGTTCTCGGAACCGTAGACAGGGGCCAGGCCGAGACGTACGAGTCGCTCGTCGGCGACGCACTCCAAGTACTGGCGCATCGACTCGGTGTTCATGCCGGGAAGCCCGTCTCCGCACAAGTCCCGGCCGAACTGCAGCTCGGCCTGGACTGCTTCGCGGATCATGTCGGTGATCTGCTGGTCCAGCTCGTCGTCGAAGAGGTCGGGTTCTTCCTTTCGGACGGTGTCGACCACGGCGAACGCGGCGTTCATGTGGCAGGTCTCATCTCGGAACACCCAGTTCGTGCCGGTCGCGAGACCGTGCAGCAGCCCCCGGCTCCGGAACCAGTACACGTACGCGAAGGCCCCGTAGAAGAACAACCCCTCGATGCACGCGGCGAAGCAGATGAGATTGAGGAGGAAACGCCGTCGATCGGCCTTCGTCTCCAGCCGGTCCAGCTTCTCGACCTCGTTGATCCACTTGAAGCAGAACTCGGCCTTCTCGCGGATGGAGGGGATGTTCTCCACCGCGTCGAAGGCGGCCGCCCGGTCCTCGGGGTCGGGGAGATAGGTGTCCAGGAGGGTCAGGTAGAACTGGACGTGCACGGCCTCCTCGAAGAGCTGGCGGCTCAAGTACAGCCGCGCCTCGGGGGAGTTGATGTGCTTGTACAGCGTCAGCACGAGGTTGTTCGCCACGATCGAGTCGCCCGTCGCGAAGAACGCGACCAGCCGGCCGATCATGTGCTGCTCACCCGGCGTCAGTTTCGCGAGATCGGTGACGTCCGAGTGGAGGTCGACCTCCTCGACGGTCCAGGTGTTCTTGATGGCGTCCCGGTAGCGCTCGTAGAAGTCGGGGTAGCGCATGGGGCGGAGGGTCAGCTCGAAGCCCGGGTCGAGAAGGTTCTTGGCTTCGGTCGTCATTACTGGCAGGCCTCGCAGGACTCGGGGTTTTCCAGGGAGCAGGCGACCGCGTCGGGGTCGGCGATCTGCTGGACGGGGATGGGGGTTTGGGCCGCGGTCTGTGCCTGGGCCGCGCGGGCGATCCGCGTCGCCGGCCTCGACCGCAGGTAGTACGTCGTCTTCAGGCCCTGCTTCCACGCGTACGCGTACATCGACGAGAGCTTGCCGATGGTGGGCGTCTCCAGGAACAGGTTCAGGGACTGGGACTGGTCCAGGTACGGGGTGCGGGCCGCGGCCATGTCGATCAGGCCGCGCTGCGGGATCTCCCAGGCCGTGCGGTACAGCGCGCGGACGTCCGCCGGGATCCAGGCGAAGGCCTGCACCGAGCCGTTGGCCTCGCGCAGGGCCTCGCGGGTGCGGGCGTCCCAGACGCCGAGGCGCTTCAACTCGTCGACCAGGTAGGAGTTGACCTGGAGGAACTCGCCGGACAGCGTCTCGCGCTTGAACAGGTTGGAGACCTGCGGCTCGATGCACTCGTAGACGCCCGCGATGGAGGCGATGGTGGCGGTGGGGGCGATCGCGAGCAGGAGGCTGTTGCGCATGCCGACCTTGGCGATACGTTCCCGCAGTGCCGACCAGCGCTCCGGCCAGGTCAACTCGACGTCGTAGTGGTCGGGGTGCAGGACGCCCCGGGCCGTGCGGGTCTTCTCCCAGGCCGGCAGCGGGCCGTTGCGCTCGGCCAGGTCCGTCGACGCCTCGTACGCGGCGAGCATGATGCGCTCGGCGATGCGGGTGGAGAGGGCCTTGGCCTCGGGGGAGTCGAAGGGCAGGCGGAGTTTGAAGAAGACGTCCTGCAGGCCCATGGCACCGAGGCCGACCGGACGCCATTTCGCGTTGGAGCGGCCCGCCTGCTCGGTCGGGTAGAAGTTGATGTCGACGACCCGGTCGAGGAAGGTGACGGCCGTGCGGACGGTCTCGTCCAGCCGGTCCCAGTCGATGTCCCGGCCGACCACGAAGGCGCCGAGGTTGACCGAGCCCAGGTTGCAGACCGCGGTCTCGCCGTCGTCCGTGACCTCCAGGATCTCCGTGCAGAGGTTGGAGGAGTGGACCGTGTGGCCCGGCTCGGCGGTCTGGTTGGCGGTGCGGTTGGCGGCGTCCTTGAAGGTCAGCCAGCCGTTGCCGGTCTGCGCCAGGGTGCGCATCATGCGGCCGTAGAGGTCGCGGGCCGGGATGGTCTTGCGGGCGAGCCCGGCGGCCTCCGCCTTGCGGTAGGCGGCGTCGAACTCCGCGCCCCACAGGTCGACCAGCTCGGGCACGTCGGCGGGGGAGAACAGCGACCAGACGCCGTCATCGTTGACCCGGCGCATGAACTCGTCCGGGATCCAGTGCGCGAGGTTCAGGTTGTGCGTACGGCGGGCGTCCTCGCCGGTGTTGTCCCGCAGCTCCAGGAACTCCTCGATGTCGGAGTGCCAGGTCTCCAGGTAGACCGCGGCGGCGCCCTTGCGCCGGCCGCCCTGGTTCACGGCGGCGACGGAGGCGTCGAGGGTCTTGAGGAACGGGACGATGCCGTTGGAGTGCCCGTTCGTGCCGCGGATCAGTGAACCCCGGGAGCGGATGCGGGAGTAGGCGATGCCGATGCCGCCGGCGTGCTTGGAGAGGCGGGCGACCTGGTGGTAGCGGTCGTAGATGGAGTCCAGCTCGTCGAGTGGGGAGTCGAGGAGGTAGCAGGACGACATCTGGGGGTGCCGGGTGCCGGAGTTGAAGAGGGTGGGGGAGGACGGGAGGTAGTCGAGCCGGCTCATCAGGCGGTAGAGCGCGGCGACTTCGTCCAGGGCGCGGGTGCTGTCGTCCTCCGCGAGACCGGCCGCGACGCGCAGCATGAAGTGCTGCGGGGTCTCGACGACCTTGCGGGTGATGGGGTGGCGCAGCAGGTAGCGGCTGTGCAGGGTGCGCAGGCCGAAGTAGCCGAAGCGGTCGTCGGCCGTGCGGTCGATCAGTTCGTCGAGGCGGGCCGCGTGGAGGCGGACGAACTCGGCGGTGCGGTCGGCGATGAGGCCCTCGCGGTGGCCGACGGCGACGGACTCGGTGAACGACGTCACGCCCTGCGACGCGGCCTCGGCGCGGATCGAGAGGGTCAGCAGCCGGGCGGCGACCTGCGAGTAGGCGGGGTCCTCCGAGATGAGACCGGCGGCGGCCTCCGTGGCCAGCTCGCGCAGTTCGGCCTCGTCGGCCCGGGCGGAGCGGCCGCGCAGCGCGGCGGCGGCGACCCGGCCGGGGTCGGCGTCGGGGAGGTCGGCGGTCAGCTCGGTCAGGATCCGCAGCAACGCGGTACCGGGGCCGTCGGTCTCCGGCGCGGTGACTGAAGCCGGGTCGGCTGGCGCGATGGTCACGTGGGGCTCTCCCTCGCTGGGCACGGGGGCCTGGCGGAGGGCAGGGGGCAGCCACGAGCGCACGACGGCGTCGCGTCCCCGGCCCATTCCACGAGGCCCGGACGTCTGGCACCCGGACCACGTCGGTCGGGCGCACTGTCGGCAGGTCCTCGGACTGACGCCCATACGTGTGCGAACACGCATGAGTACACCGTTGCGGGACAGTTCCGGATTCGCACCGGATTCCCCTGCGACGACAGCGAGCACGAGCATACATCTTGTGTTGGGTTGTAGTAGCACCCCTAGATGTTGTGTCGTGTGCCGACTTCGGAGCGTGTCAGAACGTCAACTGATAGGTGAGCAGCACGAAGTCGGCGGCCTCCGGAACGGGGTTCCAGTCGCGCTCCGGGACGCGGACGAAGCCGAGGCGTTCGTAGATGCGGTGGGCGGCGCGCATGGTCGGCTGGGTGGACAGGACGATGCCGGTGCAGCCCTCGGTGGCTCGCGCGCGGTCGACGCAGGCGCGGACGAGCGCTTCGCCCGCGCCTCTGCCGCGGGCCGCCCGGTCGACGGCGAGCATCCGGATCTCGGCCTCGGTGGGGCCGGCCCGCTCGGCCATGTGCGTGCCGGCCACGACGAAGGTGACTCCGCCGAGAATGCGGTCGTGATCGGCGGCGACGAGTACGTCGGCGGCGGCCGCCCGCTTGGCCACGTCTCTGAGCTCTCCGAGGTACCAGTCGCTGTCCCCGAAGGCCAGCAGGTCGTCCTGGAGGTAGGCCTGGGCGGTGATCTCGCCGAGGGTCTCGTATTCGGTGGGGCGCGCTGCCCGGATCACGATGTCCATGCAGGCGAGTGTGCCCGACGGGTACGACAACGGGCCGCCGGATTTCCTCCGGCGGCCCGATGAGCGGGAGCGCCTAGTGCGAGGTCCCCGCCGTGGCCGGCGGCAGTTCCACCGCCACGCCCGGGTCGCCCGCGTCCGCCGTGTAGTCGCCCGGTTGCGTCTCGTCCACGCCCTCCGGGGCCTTCAGTGCCTTCAGGGCGAAGGTCAGGACCACCGTGACGACCACGTTCAGCACGAACGCCGTGAGGCCGATGTAGCCGATCTCGCCGATGCCCGGGATCTCCTTGGAGGAGCCGCCGAAGTGCTTCTGGGTGGGGGAGGCGACTCCGTACGCGGCGGCCGTGCCGTAGATCATGCCGACCGCCCAGCCGGCGAGCAGGGCCCAGCGGTGGAACCAGCGGGTGAACAGGCCGCCGACCAGGGCCGGGAAGGTCTGCAGGATCCAGATGCCGCCGAGCAGCTGGAAGTTGATGGCGACCGTCTTGTCCATCGTCAGGACGAAGACCAGCGCGCCGACCTTCACCAGGAGGGACACCAGCTTGGAGACCTTGGTCTCCTGGGCCGGCGTGGCGTCCGGCTTGATGAACTCCTTGTAGATGTTGCGGGTGAAGAGGTTCGCGGCCGCGATGGACATGATGGCCGCGGGCACCAGAGCGCCGATGCCGATCGCCGCGAAGGCCACGCCCGCGAACCAGTCCGGGAACATGTCCTCGAACAGCTGCGGGATCGCCAACTGTCCGTTGCTGACCTTGACTCCGGCCGCGATCGCCATGAATCCGAGCAGTGCCAGCAGGCCGAGCATCAGCGAGTACAGCGGCAGGATCGTGGTGTTGCGGCGGATCACCTCACGGCTCTTGGAGGAGAGCGTCGCGGTGATCGAGTGCGGGTACATGAAGAGCGCCAGCGCGGAGCCCAACGCCAGGGTGGCGTACGTCCATTGGCCGGCCTCGGCCGGTGCGAGGGCGCCTCGTGGCTTGCCGGTCGCCGGGTTGGTCTGCGCGAACGCCTCGCCGGCCTTGGCGAAGATGTCGTCGAAGCCGCCCAGCTTGATCGGGATGTAGATGATCGCCACCGCGATGACGATGTAGATCAGCGTGTCCTTCACGAACGCGATCAGCGCGGGCGCGCGCAGTCCCGAGGAGTAGGTGTACGCCGCGAGCACGCCGAAGGCGATCAGCAGCGGGAGGTCCTTCACGAACCAGTTGGTGTCGTCACCGCCGCCGACGCCCATCACGTCCAGCACCGCCTGGATGCCGACGAGTTGGAGCGCGATGTACGGCATCGTCGCGAGGATGCCGGTGACCGCGACCGCGAGCGACAGGCCCTTGGAGCCGAACCGGCCGCGCACGAAGTCGGAGGTCGTCACATAGCCGTGCTTGTGCGAGACCGACCAGAGGCGGGGCAGGAAGGTGAAGATCAGCGGGTAGACGAGGATGGTGTACGGCACCGCGAAGAAGCCCGCCGCGCCGGCCGCGTAGATCGCCGCCGGGACCGCGACGAACGTATACGCGGTGTAGAGGTCGCCGCCGAGCAGGAACCAGGTGATCCAGGTGCCGAACGACCGTCCGCCCAGGCCCCATTCGTCGAGGCTGGCCTCGTTCTCGGCCCGGCGCCAGCGGGCGGCCAGGAAGCCGACGACCGTGACGGCCACGAAGAAGAAGATGAAGACGGCGAGCGCCACGCCGTTCACGCCGTCGTTCACTTCGCGCTCCCCTTCGTGCGGGCGCGCTGGTCACGCTGCCACAGCTGGTACGCGGTCATGGTCAGCGCGGTGGAGATCAGCACCCACAGCATCTGGTACCAGTAGAAGAAGGGGATGCCGATGAACGTCGGGTCGGTCTTGGCGTACGAGCCGACCCAGAGCATCGCCACGAACGGGGCGATCAGGCAGAGGGCGATCACCACGCGGGCCGGTGTCACCACCGGTGGTTTCACTTCGGGTACATCTGACATTCCGCGGCTCCGTCCCCTCACTGGCCACCAGGGATCGCCTGTGATCACCTGGGTAACGCGCAGGCAATGTAGGTCACGGTGTCACGGATGCGGAAGACCTCGTCCGCATATCGGTATGTCGATTCTGTGAAGGCCCGACAGATGGCCCAACGGGGCTCCGCGAAAGGCTCTCAGCAGCAACGGAAGCCCTGTCGCGGATCCGCTTCCTGACGGTCCGTGCGCATCCGCTCGAAGGCCCTCCGGGTGGGCACCTCGGCCTGCGGATGGCCCGTGCGCAGGTGGAGGACGTAGCGGTCGTACGCCGACTCGTCGGTCAGCTCGCGCACGTACCAGCGCACGCTCCTAAACGCTCGTCGGAGTCGCCGCATCGCGTTCCTCCTCCTTCTCGGTCCGGGTCGGGAACAGGCCGGCCGGGGCGGTGAGCTTCGACTCGACGTACGGCGACTCGCTCAGCGTGGACAGGGCCGGGCGGCGGACATGGCGGACGCAGACGCGGGCCGCGTCCGCGATCACCACGATGATCAGCACCGCGAGGACGGCCGTGAGGACGCCGTCCACCGTGGAGTTGGTGACCACCGTGTGCATGTCGTCCATGGTCTTGGCGGGCGGCAGCACCTTGCCGGAGTCGATGGCGTCCTGGAAGACCTGGCGCTGCTTGAAGAAGCCGACCCGCGGGTCGCCGGAGAAGACCTTCTGCCAGCTCGCGGTGAGGGTGACCGTGGCGTCCCAGGCGAGCGGGATCCCGGTGATCCAGGCCCACTTGAGGCGCCCGGACTTGACCAGGAGGGTCGTGCAGACGGCGAGGGCGACCGCCGCGAGAAGCTGGTTGGAGATGCCGAAGATCGGGAAGAGCTGGTTGATCCCGCCGAGCGGTTCGTGGACGCCGACCCACAGGAAGTAGCCCCACAGTGCGCACACGATCGCGCTGGTGATGGCCAGGCCCGGCTTCCAACTCACGTTCTTGAAGGGCCTGATGACGTTGCCGAGCATGTCCTGGAGCATGAACCGGCCGACCCGGGTGCCGGCGTCGAGCGCGGTCAGGATGAACAGCGCCTCGAACATGATCGCGAAGTGGTACCAGAAGGCCCGCAGGCTCCCGCCGGTGACCTTGGAGAAGATCTCCGAGACACCGACGGCCAGGGTGGGCGCGCCGCCGGTGCGCGAGAGCAGGCTCGACTCCTCGACCCGCTGCGCCGCCCGCGCGAGCGCGTCCGGCGAGATCTGGTACCCCCAACCCCCCACCACCTGCGAGGCGTTCTGCACGGTGGTGCCGATGACCCCGGCCGGCGCGTTCATCGCGAAGTACAGACCGGGGTCGATGATGCTCGCCGCGAGCAGCGCCATGATCGCGACCGAGGACTCCATCAGCATGGAGCCGTAGCCGATCATCCGGACCTGCGTCTCCTTCTGGATCATCTTCGGCGTCGTACCGCTGGAGATCAGCGCGTGGAAGCCGGACAGCGCCCCGCAGGCGATGGTGATGAAGACGAAGGGGAAGAGCGAGCCGGCGAAGACCGGGCCGTTGCCGTGCCGGGCGAAGTCGGTGACCGCGTCCATCCTCAGCGTCGGCAGGGCGATGACGACACCGAGGGCGAGCAGCGCGATGGTGCCGATCTTCATGAAGGTGGAGAGGTAGTCGCGGGGCGCGAGCAGCATCCAGACCGGCAGGATCGAGGCGATGAAGCCGTACGCGACCAGCCAGACCACCAGCGTCGCGGGCGCGAGGGTGAAGGTGTCGGCCCAGGAGGACTCGGCGACCCAGCGGCCCGCGACCAGGGCGAGCAGCAGCAGGCCCACGCCGATGAGGGAGACCTCGGCGATCCGGCCGGGGCGCAGGACCCGCAGGTAGAAGCCCATGAACAGGGCGATGGGGATGGTCATCCCGATGGAGAAGGTGCCCCACGGTGAGGCGGCGAGGGCGTTGACGATGACCAGGGCCAGCACGCCGAGCAGGATGATCATGATGGCGAAGGCGGCGATCAGGGCCGCCGCGCCGCCGAAGGGGCCGATCTCCTCGCGGGCCATCTGCCCCAGCGACCGGCCGTCGCGGCGGGTGGAGAAGAACAGCACCACCATGTCCTGGACGGCGCCGGCGAAGACGACTCCCGCGATGATCCAGATCGTGCCCGGCAGATAGCCCATCTGCGCGGCCAGGACGGGTCCGACCAGGGGGCCCGCGCCGGCGATGGCGGCGAAGTGGTGGCCGAGCAGGACGCGGCGGTCGGTGGGGTGGAAGTCGATGCCGTTGTCGAGGCGTTCGGCCGGGGTGGCCCGGGTGCCGTCGACCCTGAGCACCTTCTGCGCGATGAACTTCGCGTAGAAGCGGTAGGCGATGGCGTAGGTGCCGAGGGCGGCGGCGACCATCCAGGCGGCCGAGACGTCCTCGCCCCGGGAGAGCGCCAGTACGGACCAGCCGGTCGCGCCGATCAGCGCGACAAGGGTCCAGACGACGATGCTGCGGACGTTCGCGGTACGCACTGGGATGTCCTCCCGTCCATGCGGCGACGGGAGGAACGTAGAGCAGGAAAGGGAGTTGCGCTACACCGCGTGCACCACGCGGTGTGCGCTGTCGCAAGTCGCGACCGGCTCAGTGGCGCGAGTTGGCGAGTTACCCGTTCGGTCTGTCGAGTTGCAGGTTCAGTCCTGCGGGCGCTTGAGGCGGGCCACGAACTTGTAGCGGTCGCCGCGGTACACCGACCGCACCCACTCCACCGGCTGTTCGTCCCGGTCCAGCGAGTGGCGGGAGAGCATCAGCATCGGCAGGCCGACGTCGGTGCCGAGCAGGCCGGCCTCGCGCGGGGTGGCCAGCGAGGTCTCGATGGTCTCCTCGGCCTCGGCCAGGTGGACGTCGTAGACCTCGGCCAACGCCGTGTAGAGGGACGTGTACTTGACCAGCGACCTGCGCAGGGCCGGGAAGCGCTTGGCGCTGAGGTGGGTGGTCTCTATGGCCATCGGCTCGCCGTTGGCCATGCGCAGCCGCTCGATGCGCAGCACCCGGCCGCCGGTGGTGATGTCCAGCAGGTCCGCGAGCCGGTCGTCGGCGGTGATGTAGCCGATGTCCAGGAGCTGCGAGGTGGGTTCTAGGCCCTGGGCGCGCATGTCCTCGGTGTACGAGGTGAGTTGGAGCGCCTGCGACACCTTGGGCTTGGCGACGAACGTGCCCTTGCCCTGGATCCGCTCCAGGCGTCCCTCGACCACCAGTTCCTGAAGGGCCTGGCGGACCGTGGTGCGCGAGGTGTCGAACTCGGCCGCGAGGGTCCGCTCCGGCGGCACCGGCGTACCGGGCGTCTGCGTCTCCGTCATGTCGAGCAGGTGTTTCTTCAGGCGGTAGTACTTGGGCACGCGCGCGGTACGGACGGTCGCCCCACCCTCGTTCTCCGCACTGCTGACGTCGGTGCTCATGGTCTGCCTTCCCGCTCCGGATGCGGCTCGTTTCGTGATCCCCTCTGTATACCGTCGCCACCAGTTTTGGTCTAGTCCACAGAGCCAAGTGGTCTAGCGGAGGAGCGTACTCCGCAGCCAGGGTTTTCGCTGCCTTCTTACTTAAAGGTTCCTGCATATGTAGGTCCCATAACGGCTGGTCAGGGCGGTTTCGAGCACCCTTGACAGGGCATCTGGTCTGGTCCAAGCTCCCGGTACTGGTCTACACCACTGGTCCAGGTCCCGGCCTAACGCGATGCGGGGAGGCCAGGGGGGTTTGTGGCATCCCTGAGGAGGGTGGCGTGAAGCGCAAGCTGATAGCCGCGATCGGTATCGCGGGAATGATGGTCTCCATCGCGGCATGCGGGGACAGTGACAAGGACAAGGGGTCGGACAGCGCGGACGTCAAGTCGCTGACCGTCTGGCTCACCGTCGACGCGCAGAACAACTGGCCCGAGCTGGTGAAGGCCGCCGACGCCGCGATCGTGAAGAAGCACCCCGGCATCAAGATCAAGCACGAGTACTACGGCTGGCCGGACAAGAACACCAAGCTCGACGCGGTCCTGGCCACCGACAAGGTGCCGGACGTGGTCGAGATGGGCAACACCGAGATGCTGTCCTACATGGTCAAGGGCGCCTTCGCCCCGGTGGACGCGGCGAAGTTCGACAACTCCGCCGCGTGGCTGGACGGCCTCAAGGCCTCGGTGACGTACGACGGCAAGACCTACGGCGTGCCGTACTACGCGGGTGGCCGCGTCGGCAACTGGCGCAAGGACCTGTTCGCCTCGGTGGGCGTCAAGACCGCGCCGAAGACGTACGCGGAGCTCACCTCCGCGCTGGACAAGGTGCAGAAGAAGGAGGGCGACAAGTTCTCCGCCTGGTACCAGCCCACCCGTGACTGGTACGCGGCCATGTCCTACGTCTACGACGCCGGCGGCTCCATCGCCACGGAGAGCGGCGGCCAGTGGAAGGCCAACCTCTCCTCGCCGGAGTCCGTCAAGGGCCTCACCGAGTTCAAGAACGTCATCGACAAGTACATGCACGGTGACAAGACCAAGGACGAGTCCGACCGTTACATCGTCTACGGCCAGGGCAAGTCCGGCATGATCTTCGGTGCGGCCTGGGAGGGCGCGACCGCCGCCGACCCGAAGAACGACAAGACCGGCAAGCTCAAGGACAACCTCGAGAACTTCGTGATGCCCGGTCCGTCCGGCAAGAACATGCCGGTCTTCCTGGGCGGTTCCGACCTCGCCGTCCCGGTGAAGTCGAAGGCCCAGGGCGTCGCCGCCGAGTGGATCAACGCCTTCACCGGCACCACCGGCCAGAAGGGCCTGATCGCCAAGGGCAACCTGCCCAACAACAAGACCGATCTCGCCCCCCTGAAGTCCGACCCCGCCACCGAGGTCCCGGCCACCGCGGCCGAGTCCAGCTGGTTCGTGCCCATGGCACCGGGCTGGGGTCAGGTCGAGAAGGCGCAGGTCCTGCAGACCATGCTGCAGAGCATCGGCACCGGCAAGAAGTCCGTCGAGGACGCCGCGAAGGAAGCGGACGCCGCGATCGACAAGGTCATCAACACCAAGTGACCTGAGAGCAGGGCCTCGTCCGGGGGACGGGGCCCTGCTCCTCGTACGACCTGAGGGACCGCTGAGGAGCGCGCGATGAGTGCCGCAGACACGACCACCCCTGCCAAGGTGCCGACCCCGCGCCAGGCACCACCACCGGACGTTCCGGACCGGCCGAGGAGAAAGCGGACGGGCGGCGGAGCCGGGACGCCCTGGCTGCTGCTCGCGCCCTGCCTGCTGATCCTCATCCTGGTCATGGGCTATCCGCTGGTCCGCCTGGTCACCCTGTCGTTCCAGAAGTTCGGGCAGTCCCAGCTGTGGGGCTTCCAGCCGGCCGAGTCGGTCGGGTTCGACAACTTCACCAACGTGCTGGGCGACGGCGAGTTCTGGCAGGTCGTCCTCCGCACGGTGATCTTCGCGGCCGGCTGCGTCATCTTCACGATGGTCGCCGGCATGCTGATCGCACTGCTCCTGCAGAAGGTCTCCGGCTGGGTGAAGACCCTCGTCAACATCGCCCTGGTGGCCAGCTGGGGCATGCCGATCATCGTCGCCACCACCGTCTTCAAGTGGCTCTTCGACGCCGACTACGGCGTCCTGAACGCGATGCTCAGCAAGCTGCCCGGCGTCGAACTGATCGGCCACAACTGGTTCGCCAGCGGACCGCAGGGCCTCGCCGTGATCATGCTCCTGGTGGTCTGGGGAGCCGTCCCCTTCGTCGTCATCACGCTCAGCGCCGGTCTGACCCAGGTCCCCAAGGAACTGGAGGAGGCCGCCCGGCTCGACGGCTCGGGCGCGTTCAGCGTGTTCCGCTACGTCACCCTGCCGATCCTCAAGCCGATCATCGTGATGCTCACGACCCTCTCGGTCATCTGGGACATGGGCGTCTTCCCGCAGGTCTTCGTGATGCGCAACGGGCACCCCGAGCAGGAGTTCCAGATCCTGACCACCTACTCCTACGACCGTGCCTTCGTCGTCAACGACTACGGGCAGGGCTCGGCGATCGCGCTGATCACCGTCGTGCTGCTGCTGGGCGTGGTCGCCGTGTACATGCGCCAGATGCTCAAGATCGGAGAGGTCGAATGAGCGCCATCGCTTCCATGGGCCGCCGCCGCAACCGGCAGGGCCGGTCGAAGGCCGGCTGGAACATCCTCGGCCTCCTGGTCTTCCTCGTCGCGGGCTTCCCCGTCTACTGGATGATCAACACGGCGATCAAGCCGGCCAAGGACGCCATCGACCCGGACCCGAGCCTGCTGCCCACCGGCTTCACCCTGTCCAACTTCAACCGTGCGCTGGACATCGCCGACTTCTGGGGCCCGGTCGGCCGCAGCCTCATCGTCTCCCTGACGGTGGTCGCGATCGGCATCGCCGTCGGCCTGCTGGCCGCGCTCGCCATCTCCCGGTTCGCCTTCCGCGGCCGCAAGATCGTGATCGTCGGCATCCTCGCGGTGCAGATGGTCCCGCTGGTCGCCATGATCATCCCGGTCTTCCTGCTCCTGAACGACCTGGGCCAGTACGACAAGCTCTCGGGCCTGATCCTCACCTACCTGACCTTCATCCTCCCCTTCACGGTGTGGACGCTGCGCGGCTTCATCGTCAACATCCCCAAGGAGCTGGAGGAGGCCGCGATGGTCGACGGCTGCTCCCGCACCGGCGCCTTCGTCAGGGTCGTCTTCCCCCTCCTGGCCCCCGGCCTGGTCGCCACCTCGGTCTACGGCTTCATCCAGGCCTGGAACGAGTACCTGTACGCCCTGATGCTGCTCAGCCAGGAGAAGCAGACGGCGACCGTCTGGCTCGGCAACTTCACCACGAAGCACGGCACCGAATACGCGCCGATGATGGCCGGCGCCACCATGATGGCCGTGCCGATCGTGGTCCTCTTCCTCCTCGTCCAGCGCAAGATGGCCGCGGGTCTCACCGCTGGCGCCGTGAAGGGATAACGCCCCCCGATGACGACTCTCGCCCACGGCGCGGACACCCTGACGCGCGATGCCCTGACCGTCCTGCAGCCCGGCTTCGCGGGCACCACCGCACCCGACTGGGTGCTGCGCAGGCTCGGCGAAGGACTCGCCTCCGTCGGCCTGTTCGGCCGCAACATCGCCACCCCCGAGCAAGTCACCGCGCTCACCGCCCAGTTGCGGACCGAACGCGACGACGTGCTCGTGGCGATCGACGAGGAGGGCGGCGACGTCACCCGCCTCGAAGTGCGCACCGGCTCCTCCTACCCCGGCAACCTCGCGCTCGGCGCGGTGGACGACGTCACGCTGACCCGGGACGTGGCCCACGACATGGGCCGCCGGCTCGCGGCCTGCGGGGTCAACCTCGACTGGGCCCCCTCGGCCGACGTCAACTCCAACCCGTCCAACCCGGTGATCGGCGTACGCGCCTTCGGCGCCGACACCGCCCTGGTCGCCCGGCACACCGCCGCTTATGTCACCGGCCTCCAGGCCGCCGGCGTGGCCGCCTGCACCAAGCACTTCCCGGGCCACGGCGACACGGCCGTCGACTCCCACCACGCGATGCCGCGGGTGGACGTGTCGGCGGAGGTACTGGCGGACCGCGACCTCTCCCCGTTCCGAGCCGCGATCGCGGCCGGCTCACGGGCGATCATGAGCGCCCACATCCTGGTCCCGGCCCTGGACCCGGACCTCCCCGCGACCCTCTCCCGCCGCATCCTGACCGATCTGCTGCGCGTCGAGCTCGGCTACACCGGCCTGATCGTCACCGACGGCATCGAGATGCAGGCCATCGCGGCCGCCTACGGCATCGAACGCGGCAGCGTCCTGGCCATCGCGGCCGGCGCCGACGCGATCTGCGTGGGCGGCGGCCACAGCGACGAGGGGACGGTGAGCCGCCTGCGCGACGCCCTGGTCGCGGCCGTACGCTCCGGCGAACTCCCCGAGGAACGCCTGGCGGACGCGGCGGAACGAGTCCGCGAGCTGGCCCGCTGGACGGCGACCACGGCGACGACAGAGCCGTACACCCCCGACGCGGACGAGGTCGGCCTGATCGCCGCCCGCCGAGCGGTACGCGTCACCGCCGCCCCGGACACCGCGTTCACCCCCCTCACCGAGGCGCCCTACGTGGCCCTCCTCACCCCGGTCCCGAACATCGCGGTCGGCGACCACACCCCGTGGGGCGCAGCGGCCCAACTGGCGGCCCTGCTCCCCGGTACGGAGACGGACAGCTACTCCGGAGAGAACGCGGCGGAGACGATCCTGACGACGGCCGGCTCCCGCCGCATCGTGGCCGTGGTCCGGGACGAACACCGCCACGCGTGGATGGCGGCGACCCTCGACACCCTCCTGGCAGCCCGCCCCGACACGGTGATCGTGGAAATGGGCGTCCCCATGTCTCCACCGCGAGGCGCCCTCCACGTGGCAACCCACGGAGCGGCAAGGGTCTGCGGCCAGGCGGCGGCAGAGATCATCGCCGGTCAGCTGTAGTGCTTTTAGGGGCGCGGGGAACTGCGCGACCAGCCACGCACGACCCGCGCCCCGAAACTCACAGAACCAGGCAGACGAATCCGTGCCTTAAATCCCTTGCCACGCAGGCTTGTTGACGAACGTGTGCCGGAAGTAGTCAGCCAACTTCAGCTTGGACGCGGCCCCTTCGTCGACGACAACCGTCGCGTGCCGATGAAGCTGCAACGCCGACGCGGGGCACACCGCGGCAACGGGCCCCTCCACAGTCGCCGCCACCGCATCCGCCTTGCCCTCACCCGTCGCCAGCAACACCAAATGCCGCGCTTCCAGAATCGTGCCGATCCCCTGCGTGATCACGTGATGCGGTACTTGATCAATATCACCGTCGAAGAACCGCGCGTTGTCCACCCGAGTCTGCTCGGTCAGCGTCTTGATCCGCGTACGCGAAGCAAGCGAGGAACAGGGCTCGTTGAACCCGATATGCCCATCGGTCCCGATCCCGAGCACCTGCAGATCGACACCGCCGGCCTCACTCAAGGCCTTGTCGTACGCCTCACAAGCCTCCAGCACATCGGCGGCCGTACCGTCCGGCCCCATGAACGCGTCCATGGAGATCCCCAGCGGCTCCAGCACCTCGCGCCGCAGCACCGAGCGGTACGACTCCGGGTGCTCGGCCGGCAGCCCCACGTACTCGTCGAGCTGAGCGACCCGCGCCCGCGAGGCGTCCACGTCACCGGAGCGCACCTTGGCCGTCAGCGCCTCGTAGATGGGCAACGGCGTCGAGCCGGTGGCCACGCCGAGCAGGGCGTCCGGCTTGTGCCGCAGCAGCTGTGCCATGGCCTCGGCGATGAGCTCGCCGCCCGACTTGGCGTCCGGAACGATGACAACTTCCACGCTGGGCCTGCCGATCTGAAGAGTGCCATGTGGTTTAGACCAATAGTGAGGCCAATCTAACAGAATCGGGTCTGTCCTCCCAGGTGGAACCTGCTGTTCTCCCAGGTGATCGGGCGGCCCCCGCATTCCACCCGGAGGACGGGCATCATTCGCCGTGGGGGAGTCGAATGAGCCCCAGCCGCCCACAGTTCGCTCGGAGGAAACCCATGACCGCCACCACACCGGACCCCCAGCGAAACGTCCCGGTCGACCTCCCGGGCGGGATCATGGCCCGCGAGATGGCCGAACAGCCCGCCGTGCTGCGCCGCATCCTCGCCGAGGGCGCCCCCGGCATCCGGCGGGTGGCCCGGGAGATCGCCGCCCGCAACCCCCGTTTCGTCCTGCTCACCGCCCGCGGCACCTCCGACAACGCGGCCCTCTACGCCAAGTACCTCCTGGAGATCCGCCTCGGCCTGCCCTGCGGACTCACCTCGATGTCCACGACCACGGCCTACGGCGCCCGGCCCGACCTCACCGACGTCCTGGTCGTCACCGTCAGCCAGTCCGGCGGCTCCCCGGACCTGGTCGCCTCCACCCGCGCCGCCCGCGAGGCCGGCGCGATCACGCTGGCCGTCACCAACAACGCCGATTCACCGCTGGCAGGTGTGTCCGAGTACCACATCGACGTCCTCGCCGGACCGGAGAAGGCCCTCCCGGCCACCAAGACGTACACGGCCTCCCTGCTCGCGCTCTACCTCTTCGTCGAGGGCCTGCGCGACGGCGACGGCGCCCCCGCCCAGGTGCTCCCCGACCTCGCCGAGCAGCTCCTCGCCCGGCAGGACGAGATCCGCGCCCTCGCCGGCCGCTACCGCTTCGCCGAGCGCATGGTCATCACCTCGCGCGGCTACGGCTACCCCACGGCGAAGGAGGCGGCCCTGAAGCTGATGGAGACCAGCTACATCCCCGCCCTCTCCTACTCCGGCGCCGACCTCCTGCACGGCCCCCTCGCCATGGTCGACAACGTCTCCCCGGTGATCGCGGTCGTCACCGACGGCAAGGGCGGTGAGGCCCTCCAGCCCGTCCTGGACCGGCTGCGCGGCCGCGGCGCCGACCTGGTCGTCATCGGGCCCAAGAGCCAGGTCGAGCAGGCCTCGGCCGGTTTCGTGCTGCCCACCGAGGGCGTGGCCGAGGAGGTCCAGCCCATCCTGGAGATCCTCCCGCTCCAGCTCCTGGCCTACGAGGTCACCATCGCCCGCGGCCAGGACCCGGACGCGCCCCGCGCCCTGGCGAAAGTGACGGAGACCCGCTGAGATCGGCTCGTCAACCGCCCCCGCACACGAACCCCCACGGGTTAGGCTGCCCGTCGGGGAAATAACAACAATCAACAGGCTTCAACGCATGGACACGCAGAGTGGTCTAGTCCAGAATTGAAGCGCTGTACGCACAGTCGCGAGACTTCCGCCTTCCCCGCACAGGAAGGCGGACCGAGGAACCGGTGCTCTCTGCCCTGACTGCCCCGGATCCTCACCCTTCGGCCGACCGGGATCGCACACCCCACGGCCGTTGTTGCTCCGGGCTGCGGTGCCGGGAGGGTTGAGGGTCCCTCCCAGGCGCCGCGGCCCGCGGGTGTTTTTATGCCCCTCACATACCCCCAGGTACGCTCGCCACGTGCCCTCCATGAACGAACTGGTCCGCCAGCACACCGCACTCGACGACTCCGACCTCGAGTGGCTGCATCTGCTGGTCTCGGAGTGGCAGCTGCTCTCCGACCTCTCCTTCGCCGACCTGGTCCTGTGGGTGCCCACCCGCGACGGGACGCGCTATGTCTCCGTCGCCCAGATGCGCCCCAACACCGGCCCCACCTCCTACCACGACGACATGGTCGGCCACCTCGTCCCCCGCGGCCGCCGCCCCATGCTGGACGCGGCCCTGGACGAGGGCCGGATCGTGCGCGAGGGCGACCCGGAGTGGCGCGAGGAGGTCCCGGTCCGGGTCGAGTCGATCCCGGTACGACGGGAGGGGCGCGTCCTGGGTGTCATCGCCCGCAACACCAACCTGCTGACCGTGCGTACCCCGAGCCGCCTGGAGCTGACGTACCTCCAGAGCGCCTCGGACCTCGCGCAGATGATCGCCGCCGGCGCCTTCCCGTTCGCGAACCAGCAGATGGACATGGACGCCGCGCCCCGCGTCGGCGACGGCCTGATCCGCCTCGACGCGGACGGCATCGTCCAGTACGCCTCGCCGAACGCGCTGTCGGCGTACCACCGCATGGGCCTCGCCTCCGACCTGGTCGGTCAGCACCTGGGCCGGACCACCGCCGAACTCGCGCCGACCCGGGGGCCGGTGGACGAGGCGCTCGCCAAGGTGGCCAGCGGGTGGGCGCCGCGCGAGTTCGAGATCGAGGCGCGCGACGGGGTCATCCAGTTCCGGGCCATCCCGCTCAAACCCAAGGGCACGCGCATCGGTTCGCTCGTCCTGCTCCGTGACGTCACCGAACTGCGCCGTCGCGAGCGGGAGTTGATCACCAAGGACGCGACCATCCGGGAGATCCACCACCGGGTGAAGAACAACCTCCAGACGGTCGCCGCCCTGCTGCGCCTGCAGGCCCGGCGCATCGAGTCGGACCGCGGCCGGGAAGCCCTGGAGGAGGCGGTGCGCCGGGTCGGTTCGATCGCGATCGTGCACGAGACGCTCTCCCAGAACCTGGACGAGCGCGTGGAGTTCGACGAGATCGCCGACCGCGTCCTCGCGATGGTCGCCGAGATCTCACCGGGCAAGGTGGCCGGCCGGCGCAGCGGCCGCTTCGGCATCCTGGACGCCGAGGTCGCCACCCCGCTGTCGATGGTCCTGACCGAGATCCTGCAGAACGCCCTCGAACACGGCTTCCGCGAGGGCGAGATGGGCACGGTCGAGGTGTCGGCCGTGCGCGGCGGCCCCAGCAAGGAGGCCCGCCTCCTGGTCACCGTCCAGGACGACGGCGTCGGCCTGCCCGAGGGCTTCGACCCGCACACCGACGGCAACCTGGGCCTGCAGATCGTACGGACCCTGGTGGAGGGCGAGTTGGGAGGCACGTTCGACATGGTCCCGGCGCCGGAGCGGGGGACCCGGGTGATCCTGGACGTGCCGGTCGAGGCGCACAAGTAGCCCTCGGCACCCGGGGATCCGGTGTCGGGCCGCGCCAACTCCCGGGAGGAGCCCGGCAGAAGTCCGGGGACAGCAAAGGGCCCCGGACCTTGTGTGGTCCGGGGCCAGTGCTCGTTGCTGCTCGTTCGCAAAGCGTAAGCGCATCGGGGGTACTGCGCGCTGCGGCTCGGGGGCGGGAGATGCGTACTCGCTGTACGCGCCGCCAAGCTCAGGCTTGTGGGGCGGGTGTTGTCAGGCGGTTGCCTGACGGGCCCGGTTGCGGGCGGCACGGCGCTTCATCGCGCGACGCTCGTCCTCGCTGAGACCACCCCAGACGCCGGAGTCCTGACCGGACTCGAGCGCCCACTGCAGACACTGATCCATAACGGGGCAGCGACGGCAGACGGCCTTGGCTTCCTCGATCTGCAGCAGCGCAGGACCGGTGTTGCCGATGGGGAAGAAGAGCTCGGGGTCTTCCTCGCGGCAAACGGCGTTGTGACGCCAGTCCATGGCTGCTACCTCTCCTTGGTATTACGTGCGGGTTGCTTGTGAATGTGAACGCTTTCACGAATCCCTCAACAAGTGAAGGGCCGAACGCCAGGTTCGCTGGCGGGGTCCTGTGGATTGAAGAGGGGTTCCGGTGATCCGTGGAGGCCGGTGTTGCGGGCCGTCTCGATCGCCACGTAGAGACTCGCAAACCTCAGCGGCGGATACAACCCCTTCTGGAAAGTTTTTTTTGATTCCTCGGTGTCGACTAGGTCACAGCCGTACTTCCATGGGGTGGACCCTGGCCTAAACGTTCGAGTGAAAGGACTTCAGCCCTTTCTGCTCACACAATCACACGCAGTGCACGGCGTACGCCTGTGAACGTCACGCTCGTGCGCAGTCCGAGGTGGTCGCCGTCCATCTGAAGGGGCAGGGGGACCTTCGAATGCAAGGTGAACTGGTCCAGGTCGTGCAGGGTGACGGCGTGCTTGCCGTGTGCTCCGCGTTCGGGGGACGAAGTGAGCAATTGTGTGGCATACCGGGCGGCGGAGACCGTGGACATGCGGCTGAGGCCGAGTACGTCGAGCCCGGTATCGAACGAAGCCTTAGGCGTTGCGTACACCGGACGATTACCCAGATACGTCCACGGTGAGGTATTGCAGATTATGGAGGCCACCAGATCGGTCACCGGTTCGGTGTCCGGCCGCTCCAGCGTGATCGTGCCGTGCCGGCGGTTGGGCTCCTGGATGAACTGGCGTGCGACCTGGCGCAGGTAAAGGGCGTGCGTGGATTTCTTGCCCCGCTCGCGCTGTTGCTCGACCCGGCCGACCACGCCCGCGTCGAAGCCGAGCCCCGCGCAGAAGGTGAACCAACGCGAGGGCACCGCCTCGTCCTCGGTGCCCGGGGTGCCGGCGGCGAGGCCCATGCCGACCGTCCGCTCAGTGCCCTCGCGCAGGGCGTCGAGCAGGGCGCCGGTCGCCTCGACGGCGTCGTTGGGCAGTCCCAGGGCACGGGCGAAGACATTGGTGGAGCCACCGGGAACGACGGCGAGACGGGGCAGGCCGTTGGGATTGGGGCCCGCGTGCAGCAGGCCGTTGACCACCTCGTTGACCGTGCCGTCGCCGCCGAGGGCGACCACCAGGTCGATGTCCTCGCTGTCCGCCGCCTGCCGGCCCAGGTCGCGCGCGTGGCCGCGGTACTCGGTGGTGACCGCTTCCAGCTTCATCTCGCTCGCGAGTGCGTGAATCAGGACATCGCGCGTACGTGCGCTTGTGGTGGTTGCCGCCGGATTGACCACGAGAAGTGCACGCATGAGTTGCAGCGTACCTACTGGGTGGTACTCGGCACAGGTCGAGTAGGGATCAGGTAAGAGCGGGGGACGTGAGCCTCACCACGGCGGAGTCGGGGCCCGGCCGCACCGGAAGGGCCACTTGCTCGGGGCGAACCGGGACGCGGGGGTTGCCCGCTCGGGGCGGATCGGGCCGCAGGAGTCGCCGCTCGGGGCGGATCCCACCGCAGGCTCGCTGCTCGGCACGGATCGCGCCGCTAAGGTCGCCCGCTTGCGACGGATCGCATCGCTGGGGTCGCCCGCTCGGGACGGATCGCATTGCGGGGGCCGCCCGCTCCGGCCGGCGGCAGCCCCGGGACTACCCTTCAGGGGTGACCAGTGAGCAGACTCCCAGCGCTTCGGACAGCACCGACCCGCGCCCGCGCCGCCTGACCTACGCGGCCGCGCTCGCCGGCCTTGAGGGGATCGCGTTGGCCGTCGGGGGCCTGTGGATGCTCGTGGAGGGCCTGGCCGGTGACCCCGACGACCGCGGGTCCGCCGTCACCGGCGGCATCACCCTGGTCGTCCTCGCGCTGCTGCCGCTGCTCGCCGCGCGGGGGCTGCTGCTGCGCCGCGGCTGGAGTCGGGGCCCCGCCGTCATCACGCAGATCATGGCGCTGCCGGTCGCCTACACCCTGCTCCAGGCCGACAGCGTGGCCATCCCGGCCGGGATCGCGCTCGCCGTCGTGGCCGTGGCCGCGCTGGTGCTGCTGGTCAACCCGGAGACGAACCGGGCCCTCGGGATCCGGGGGCCCGGCGGAGCGCAGGGCGACCAGAAGTAGCCCTGCCCGACTCGCCCTGCCCACCCGCTGTTCCTGCCTACTCCTCGACGAGCAGCTTCTCCCGCAGCTGTGCCAGCGTGCGGGCGAGCAGCCGGGAGACGTGCATCTGCGAGATGCCCACCTCCTGGGCGATCTGCGACTGCGTCATGTTCCCGAAGAAGCGAAGCAGCAGGATCCGCTTCTCGCGCGGCGGCAGGTCCTCCAGCAAGGGCTTGAGGGACTCGCGGTACTCGACGCCCTCCAGGGCCTCGTCCTCCGCACCGAGGGTGTCCGCGACGGCCGGGGACTCGTCGTCGGTGTCGGGGACGTCCAGGGACAGCGTGGAGTACGCGTTGGCCGACTCCAGGCCCTCCAGGACCTCTTCCTCCGAGATGCCCAGCTTCTCGGCCAGTTCGTGCACCGTGGGGGAGCGGCCGTGCAGCTGCGAGAGCTCCGCGGTCGCCGTGGTCAGCGACAGGCGCAGCTCCTGGAGCCTGCGCGGGACGCGGACCGCCCAGCCCTTGTCACGGAAGTGCCGCTTGATCTCACCGACGACCGTCGGGGTCGCGTACGTCGAGAACTCGACCCCGCGCTCCGGGTCGAAGCGGTCGACCGACTTGATCAGACCGATGGTGGCGACCTGGGTGAGGTCGTCCAGCGGCTCGCCGCGGTTGCGGAAGCGGCGGGCGAGGTGCTCGACGAGCGGCAGGTGCATACGGACCAGCCGGTTGCGCAGGTCCGCGTACTCCGGGCTGCCGTCCTTCAGCGTGCGCAGCTCGATGAAGAGCAGGCGCGCTCCGCTGCGGTCCTGTGGGTCGTGCCGCGTGGCCTGCTGGACGCTCGGGGCGCTCTGTTGGACGCTCGGCGCGCCCTGCCCGTCGGCCTCGGAGTTTCGCTCGTGCTCGCTCATCGTCCCGCCCGTTGTCCTTCTCCGAGCGCCGGCCGCCGGACGGAGCGGGGGGATCCCGGTCCGTCCGTCCACGGGCGCGCTCTGCACGGCACCTTCCCGATCCCGCGGTCCGTCCGGGGAGGCGGTCTCCGAGGAGTCCTCCTCCGGATGCGGCCGGGCCTGCTCGGGGATGCCGGCCATACCGTCGATGCCGTCACCAATGCGTCGGGATCCGCCTGTGCCCTCGGCCGGCAGCTCCCGTGTGCCGCGCTCTTCGTCACGCACCGGCCCGTCCCCTGTCCTCACGCCGGCCCGGGTCCCGCGCCGCGCTGTTTGTAGAGGCTGATCGAAACGGTTTTGTCGTCGTCCACCGCGGAGGAGACCTTGCCTGCCAGGGCGGACAGGACGGTCCAGGCGAAGGTGTCCCGCGCGGGGGCGTGACCGTCCGTGGTCGGCGCCGAGACGGTCACCTCCAACGAGTCGTCGACAAGCCGGAAGACACAACTGAGCACCGAGCCGGGCACGGCCTGCTGGAGCAGGATCGCGCAGGCCTCGTCCACCGCGATGCGCAGGTCCTCGATCTCGTCGAGGGTGAAGTCCAAACGGGCCGCGAGGCCGGCCGTGGCCGTACGCAGCACCGACAGGTAGGCACCCGCAGCCGGCAGCCGGACTTCCACGAAGTCCTGGGTCGCGGGCTCGCCTGCGATCTGGGACACCCTCACCTCCAAGGTGGTACAAGCATTTCAGGGCCGAGGGTCGCCCCCCGGGGTAACGCGACGTGTGCTTCAGCGGTGACGCTATCGCGCTCCGAACTTTCCTGTCCCCAGGACCCCAACCCCCTGCTGTCACTCATAGTAAACCTTCGGATACGCTCCGTGGCTAGGGGGTCGGCGGGCCCAATTGGGAAGAGCGCGCGCCGGGTTGACGTACCCAGACGTCAGACCGTCGAACCGTCGGTGCGGCGGAGTCGTGCCGCGTCACACGAGCACATGGTCCACGAAGCACCAGCGCCAGTTCTCACCGGGTTCGAAGGTCCGCATGATCGGATGACCGGAATCCTTGTGGTGCTCGGTCGCGTGCCGTCCCGGAGACGAGTCGCAGCAGCCGACATGGCCGCAGGTGAGGCACAGCCGGAGCTGGACCGGGTGCGTACCGTCCCGTAGACACTCGGGGCAGGTCTCATTGAGCGGTCCGGGTTGCGGGTGCGGCAGCGCGTCGGCATGCGTGCACTGTTTCATGATTGCCAGATTACGACGGCTGTGCGGATGACCGCGCGGAAAACCAGAGGGCGGGCGAGGACGATGGACGTGATGCCACTGCTGTTGCTGGTGGCGGGCAGCGCCGCGGTGGCCGCGGCGGCGCGGCGCACACCGGTGCCGGCGCCGCTGCTGCTGGTCGCGGCGGGCCTGTTGGTCTCGTACGTCCCAGGAGTGCCTGAGTACACCCTCGATCCTGACGTAGTCCTGCCGCTCGTCCTGCCGCCGCTGCTCTACACCTCGGCCACCGACAGCTCCTACCTCGACCTGCGCGCGCAACTGCGGCCGGTCGCGCTGCTGTCGGTCGGGTACGTGCTCTTCGCGACCTTCATGGTCGGCTGGGCCGCCTATCAGATCGTGCCGGGGCTGCCGTTGACCGCGGCGCTGGTGCTGGGCGCGGTGGTGGCGCCGCCGGACGCGGTCGCGGCCACGGCGGTCGCGCGCCGGGTCGGACTGCCCTCCCGGGTCACCACGATCCTGCAGGGCGAGTCCCTGGTGAACGACGCCACCGCGATCACCGCCTACCGGGTCGCGGTCGCCGCAGCGGTCGGTGAGGGCGCGACCTGGGCGGGCGGGATCGGCGAGTTCCTGCTGGCCGCGGTCGGCGGCGTCGGAATCGGCCTGATCCTGATGGTGCCGCTGCACTGGCTGCGCACCCACCTCAAGGAAGCGCTGCTCCAGAACACGCTCTCCCTGCTGATCCCGTTCGTCGCGTACGCGGTCGCCGAGCAGGTGCACGCCTCCGGTGTGCTCGCCGTGGTCGTCGTCGCGCTCTACCTGGGCCACCGCAACTGGGAGGTCGACTTCGCCACCCGCCTCCAGGAGGAGGCCGTCTGGAAGATGGTGGCATTCGTCCTGGAATCAGCGGTGTTCGCCCTGATCGGCCTGCAACTCCCCGTCGTCCTCAAGGGCCTTGGCGCCTACGAGGGCGGCCGGGCCGCCTGGTACGCGGTCGCCGTCTTCCTCGTGGTCGTCGCCTCGCGCTTCATCTGGGTCTATCCGGCGACCTTCCTGCCCCGGATCCTCTCGGCCAGAATCCGCAGACGCGAGGAGAACCCCACCTGGAAGGGGCCGTTCGTCATCGCCTGGGCCGGTATGCGGGGCGTGGTCTCGCTGGCGATCGCCTTCTCGATCCCGGAGAACATGCACAACGGCGAGGAATTCCCCGGCCGCAACCTCATCCTCTTCCTGACCTTCACGACGGTCATCGGCACCCTCGTCGTCCAGGGCGTCACCCTGCCCCCGCTGATCCGCCTCCTGAAGCTCCCCGGCCGCGACACCCAGGCCGAGACCCTCGCCGAGGCCAACGCCCAGGCGCAGGCCTCCCGAGTCGCCGAACAGCGCCTGGACGAACTCCTCGCCGACGAGAGCAACGCGCTCCCGCCGCCCCTCGCCGACCGCCTCCGCTCGGCCCTGGAGCGCCGCCGCAACGCGGTCTGGGAACGCCTCGGCCAGGTCAACCCCATCACCGGCGAATCCGTCGACGACACCTACCGCCGCCTCTCCCGCGAGATGATCAGCGCCGAACGCGCGATGTTCGTCCGGCTGCGGGACGGCCGCTACATCGACGACGAGATGCTGCGCACCATGCTGCGCAGGCTGGACCTGGAGGAGGCGGCGGCCTTCCGGGAGGCGGCGTGAGGCTCCGCCGGAAGCGCGGGGAGGGGGCGTCGACCGGTCACGGTGATCGAAGACGACCGGCGGCGAGCGAAATCCGGATGCGCCGGCTTGCGGGGCGGTCGCACACTCCCGGCATGGCTCAGCCCTCCGGCCGCTTCCGAGACCCGCGATACACCGCTGAGGACTTCCTCGGCTCGATCGTCGTGCGCTGCCCGGGCAGCGCGAAGGCCGCCCGTGTGGTTCCGGGGCCGGAGCCCTCCGACCCCCGGGTCCGGACGCTGTTCAGGTCTCGCCGTCTCGTCTGCCGCGGCTGTGGGCTGTCGCGGTGCGGAGCGGCCGCGATGTCGAGCTGCCCCGCGGCTCGGCCGGTCCCGTGACGGATCCGTACTTCGGCATGCCGCTGAGGCTCCAGGTCGAGACCCGGCACGGCTGGTTGTGGGCGTACGACCTCGAACACCTCGACCTGATCAGCCGTTTCGTCCAGGCGCGGCTTCGGGAGCGGGCGCCCTGGTACGACACCGGCCAGAAGATGACGCTGGTGGCCCGCCTGCCGGTGTGGATCAAGCGGGCGAAGAACCGGGACGACGTCCTGCGTGCCGTGGGCCGGCTCAGGGAAAAGGCCGCCCGGTGACCACCGCCGCCACCGTCGTCCCGCGCGGGAATGCGCCTTCCCCGGCAAGGGTGACAAGTCCGTACAGCGACTTGGCGACATAAAGGCGCTCGACCGGCACCCCGTGCCGTTCCTCGAAGTCGTCCGCGAACGCGTCGAGTTCGGGGGACACGCGCGCGTAGCCGCCGAAGTGGAAGCGGTCGTCGAGGGTCCAGTCGCCGCGCGGGCCGCCGAAGGCCGCGTGTTGCAGGGACCGTATGTCGTCGGCCAGGAAGCCGCCTTTGAGGACCGGGACGCCCAGGGCGCGTTGGCCGGGGGCGAGGCCCGCCGCCAGGCCCGCGAGGGTGCCGCCGGTGCCGCAGGGGAGGGCGACGACGTCCGCGTGTCCTCGCAGTTCCGCGCCCAGGGCCCGACAGCCGCGTACCGCCTCGGCGTTGCTGCCGCCTTCCGGGACGACGTAGGCGTCCGAGGCGCCGGCCTCGCGCAGCACGCGCGCGAGGGTGTCGGGGTCGGTCTTGTGGCGGTAGGTCGACCTGTCGACGAAGTGCAGTCGCATGCCGTCGGCCGCGCAGCGGGCGAGGGAGGGGTTGAGGGGGCGGTCGGCCAGTTCCTGGCCGCGGACCACGCCGATCGTGGGCAGGCCGAGCAGGCGGCCCGCGGCGGCCGTGGCCCGCAGGTGGTTGGAGTACGCGCCGCCGAAGGTGACGACGGCGCAGCCGGCCGCGGCGGCGAGGTTGGGGGCGAGTTTGCGCCACTTGTTGCCGATCAGGTCCGGGTGGATCAGGTCGTCCCGCTTGAGGAGGAGGCGGACGCCGTGGCGCGCGAACCGCTCGTCGGCCAACTCCTGCTGAGGAGAGGGGAGTCGGGGGCGCAGGGCGGCTGCCAGGTCGGGGGCGGAGGGGGTGTCGGAGCCGGTCACCCGACCATTGTCGCGGCCGTGGGGCGGTCCCCGCTCGTTCGGTGTTCGACGTGCCAATCGACTATGCGTCCGCCTCTGCCCAGCCCCCGGTGATCCATTCCCGCTCTTTCGTGTAATAGCACCGGCACGCTCCGTGATGGAAGGGTTGCCCGTGCACATCGATGCTCCGGCGCTGATCGGCGCCGGTGCAGACCGGGAGGGCAATTCTCATATGTCGGTAGGCGAAGAGGTCCGTACGGAGCAGGGCAAGCCGCAGCAGAGTCTCGGCACGGCTGCCGCGCGGAACCTGGCCACCACGACCAAGTCCGCGCCGCAGATGCAGGAGATCAGCTCGCGCTGGCTGCTGCGCATGCTGCCGTGGGTGAACGTCCAGGGCGGTACGTACCGGGTGAACCGGCGACTGAGCTACGCCGTGGGGGACGGCCGTGTCACCTTCGTGAAGACCGGGGACCGGGTCGAGGTCATCCCCGCCGAGCTGGGCGAACTGCCCGTCCTGCGCTCCTACGAGGACGAGGAGGTGCTCGCCGAACTCGCCCAGCGCTGCCGGCAGCGGGAGATCGCGGCGGGCGAGGTGATCGCCGAGTTCGGCAGCGCGACCGACGAGGTCTACCTGCTGGCGCACGGCCGGGTCGAGAAGATCGGCCAGGGCCCCTACGGCGACGACGCGGTCCTCGGGGTGCTCGCCGACGGCGCCTACTTCGGCGAGGCGGCCCTGCTGGGCCCGGACGCCATCTGGGAGTGCACGGCCCGCGCGGTCACCGCCTGCACGGTGCTGACCCTGACCCGCTCGGACGTCGAGATGGTCGCCGAGCGCTCCGACTCCCTGCGCGAGCACCTCCAGCACGCGCGCTCGATCCCGGAGCAGCGCACCAACAAGTTCGGCGAGAAGGAGGTCGACCTCGCGGCCGGCCACTCCGGCGAGCCGGACATCCCGCACACCTTCGTCGACTACGACGCCCGGCCGCGCGAGTACGAGCTGAGCATCGCGCAGACCGTCCTGCGCATCCACTCGCGCGTGGCCGACCTCTACAACCAGCCGATGAACCAGACCGAGCAGCAGCTGCGGCTGACGGTCGAGGCGTTGAAGGAGCGCCAGGAGCACGAGCTGGTCAACAACCGCGAGTTCGGACTGCTCAACAACTGCGAGTACGACCAGCGCCTCCAGCCGCACGACGGCGTGCCCAGCCCCGACGACCTGGACGAGCTGCTCTCCCGGCGGCGCGGCACCAAGCTGCTGCTCGCCCACCCGCGCGCGATCTCCGCGTTCGGCCGCGAGCTGAACAAGCGCGGACTGGTCCCGGAGACCATCGAGGTGGCCGGAAACCGCATCCCGACCTGGCGCGGTGTGCCGATCTACCCGTGCAACAAGATCCCGGTCAGCGAGGCCCGTACGACCTCGATCATCGCGATGCGCACCGGCGAGGCCGAGCAGGGCGTGATCGGTCTGCAGCAGGCCGGCATCCCGGACGAGATCGAGCCGAGCCTGTCCGTGCGCTTCATGGGCATCAACGAACAGGCGATCATCAACTACCTGGTGACGGCGTACTACTCGGCCGCGGTCCTGGTGCCCGACGCGCTCGGCGTGCTGGAGAACGTCGAGATCGGCCGCTGGAGGTGACGTTTCTGCACCTCCGTGCCGTGTCCGCGCCGGTCGGTGAGGGTAGATCTCGGTCGTACGCGCCCAGCGGAAGCGGAAGCTCCACCGTCCGCGGACTGACCGAGGGAGATCCCATGGCCGAGTTCACGACGGCGGAGCAGTCGACCGGGGAGCAACGCACGGGGGCCGAGCGGCCGTCCGTCGCGGGGCCGCCGGTCGACGGGCACGAGGCGACAGTGATCCTGGAGCGCACCCGGGCGTCCGTCGACCCCGAACTGCGCGCCGCCATCGACTCGTTGCCCGGCTCCATGCGCCGGATCGCGCTCTACCACTTCGGCTGGGAACACGCGGACGGCACACCGGCGGCGGGCAGCGCGGGCAAGGCGATACGCCCGGCGCTGGTCCTCACCGCGGCCGCCGCCCTCGGCGGACCGAGGGCGCGGGATTCGGCCGTACGGGCAGCCGCCGCAGTGGAGTTGGTGCACAACTTCACGCTGCTGCACGACGACGTGATGGACCGCGACACCACCCGCAGGCACCGGCCCACCGCGTGGACCGTGTTCGGCGACGCCGACGCGATCCTCGCCGGGGACGCCCTGCAGGCACTCGCGCTGGGGCTGCTCGCCGAGGACCCGCACCCGGCGTCCTCGGCGGCGGCCGCCCGACTCGCGGCCTGTGTCGTCGAGTTGTGCGCGGGACAGCACGCGGACACGGCGCTGGAGCAGCGGCACCCCGGTGAGGTCACCCTCGACGAGGTGCTCACGATGGCCGAGGCCAAGACGGGCGCCCTGCTGGGGTGTGCGTGCGCCCTGGGGGCGCTGTACGCGGGGGCGCCGGACGAGGACGTCGAGGCGCTGGACGCGTTCGGCCGTCAGGCCGGGCTCGCCTTCCAGCTGATCGACGACGTCATCGGCATATGGGGCGACCCGAAGCGCACCGGCAAGCCGGCCGGTGCGGACCTGGCCGTCCGTAAGAAGTCCCTGCCCGTCGTCGCCGCGCTCACCTCGGGCACCCCGGCGGCGACGGAGCTGGCCCGGCTGTACGAACTCCCTTACGCCAAGGAGGACCTGGAGCGGACGGTACGGGCCGTGGAGCGGGCCGGCGGACGCGACTGGGCGCAGGTCCAGGCGGCCGACCGAATGGCCCGCGCGATGGACGAACTGACCCGCGCGGTCGCCGACCCGGAATCGGCGGGCGGGCTGCTGGCGCTGGCGGAGTTCGTCACGCGGCGCAGCAGTTGAGCGCGGAGGCGGATACCGGACAGCCACCGGACAGATAGCGGAGGCAGGTTCTGGGCAGGTATCCGGACCCCGGGACCGAGTGACCGATCGTGCGGCTCCTGACCCCGCGCGGTCGGCGTCGGGCCCGGTTCGGGCGGGTCCCGCACATCCCCACGGTGTGCGGGGCCCGCCCTTGTGCGCCCCCACACACTCGATAGGGTCAACGCCCGTACAGCCAAGGCTGGTTGAGACGAGGGGTGGGGCGATCCATGGGCGTGGTGATCCGGACGGCGGGCGAGGGCGACCGGGAGCTGGTGGTGCGGCTGCTGGACGAGGCCTTCCAGGAGGATCCGGTCAGCAACTGGGTCTTCCCCGGCGAGGAGTACCGCCGCAGGACCCATCACCGGCTGATGGCGGCCTTCACGGACATCGTGTTCGCCGAGGGCCGGATCGACATCGCCGAGGACGGTGCCGCGTGCGCGCTGTGGATGTCCGTGCCCGCGGGGGAGCACGCCGAGGCCGAAGGTGAAGAAGGCGAGGACGACGGGCCCGTCCAACTGCGCGACGCCGTCGACCCGGACAACGAGCGCGTCGAGCTGATCGGCCGGCTGACGCAGGACATCCACCCCACCGACCGCCCCCACGAGTACCTCTGGATGATCGGCGTCGCACCGGGCCGTCAGGGCCAGGGCCTCGGCGCCGCGCTCATCGGCCACGTACTCGACCGCTGTGACCGCGAGGGCCTGCACGCGTATCTGGAGGCGAGCAGCGCCCGCAGCCGCGCCCTGTACGAACGCCTCGGCTTCGCGCTCACCGGCCGCCCGCTCGACCTGCCGGACGGCCCGCGGATGTGGCCGATGTGGCGCGAACCCCGCAGCTGACGCGAGCCCGCCGGCAAGAGCGGGCGACGCGTCGCACGCGCGCGAGCGCCGACCGTCCTACGCTGAGGGCATGGACAGCTCAGAGCACGTCTGTCCGGCCTGCGGACAGCCTGTGGAGACGGTCGTCCGGCGCCACAAGACGCTGGGCGCGTGGGTCCCGCGCTGGGTGGCGGGACCCTGCAAGAACCCGAAGTGCGAGACCTTCCTGGACCGGGAGGAAGAATCCCCGGAGAAAATTCCCGAGTAGTTACCCCATCCCTGTCGAGAACCCGGATCCGGCTCCGACGTCCCCCGTGAGAGCCGCCCACGGCCGGGCGGCACGAGCCGAAGGAGCGGACTCATGAAGTACCTGGTCATGGTGCAGGGCACACAGGCGGACTACGACGGCATGCAGGGCAAGCCCACCCCGGGCTCCCCGGCCTGGAGCGAGGCCGACATGCAGGCGATGTTCGCCTACATGGGCGCCATCAACGACGACCTGTCCGAGTCGGGCGAGCTCATCGACGCGCAGGGGCTGACCGAGCCGGCGAAGACCCGGCTGGTGGCGCTCGGCGAGGACGGCAAGGCCGTGATCACCGACGGGCCGTACAGCGAGACCAAGGAGCTGATGGCCGGCTACTGGGTCCTGGACTGCGCGAGCCTGGAGCGCGTCACGGAGATCGCCGACCGCGTCACCCGCTGTCCCCAGCCCGAGGGCGCCGTCAACCGCGCGGTGGTCATCCGGCCCATTCAGGACGGCTCCGGGGACATCTGAGCCGGATGCGCGACACCACTGGGACCACCGGCATCGAGGACCTGCTGCGCCGCCACGCGCCGCAGGTCCTCGGCGCGCTGGTGCGCCGGTACGGTCATTTCGACGCCGCCGAGGACGCCGTACAGGAGGCGCTGCTCGCGGCGGCCGGGCAGTGGCCCTCGGCGGGCGTGCCCGACAACCCGCGCGGCTGGCTGATCAAGGTCGCCTCACGGCGGCTGACGGACGCGCTGCGCGCCGACGAGGCCCGCCGGGCGCGCGAGGAGAAGGCGGTGGCCCTCGAATCCCGCGCGCCGATCACTGCGGAGGACCGGGCCCCGCGCGAGGACGACACCCTCTCGCTGCTCTTCCTGTGCTGCCACCCCGACCTGCCCCCGCCGGCCCAGATCGCGCTCACGCTGCGCGCGGTCGGCGGCCTGACCACCGCCGAGATCGCCCGGGCGTACCTGGTGCCCGAACCGACGATGGCCCAGCGCATCAGCCGGGCCAAGGCGAAGGTGTGCGGCGTGCGCTTCGGCCGCCCGGACGACTGGCCCCGCCGGCTGCCCGCCGTCCTGCACACCCTCTACCTGATCTTCAACGAGGGCTACACGGCGACCTCCGGTACGAGCCTGCAGCGCCGCGAGCTGTCCGGAGAGGCGATCCGGCTGACCCGGACCGTCCACCGACTGCTGCCCGAGGACGGCGAGGTGGCCGGACTGCTCGCCCTGATGCTGCTCACCGACGCCCGCCGCGAGGCCCGCACCGGCCCGCACGGCGAACTCGTCCCGCTCGACGAACAGGACCGCGAGCGCTGGGACAAGGCCGCGATCGAGGAGGGCGTCGCCCTGGTGACCCGCGCGCTGGCCAGGGGACCGGCCGGGCCCTACCAGGTACGCGCGGCCGTCGCCGCCCTGCACGACGAGGCACCGGAAGCCGCGGCCACCGACTGGCACCAGATCCTCGGCCTGTACGAGGTGCTGATCCGCCTGGTCCCGGGCCCCGTCGAGCGCCTCAACCGTGCCGTAGCCGTCGCCATGGTCGAAGGACCGTACGCCGGACTCGCCGAACTCGCAGTGCTGGAAGGCGAGTTGGGCCACCGCCCGGACGCGGTGCGCGGACATCTCCTGGAGCGGGCGGGCGCGTACGAGGAGGCCCGCGCCGCCTACGAGTCGGCCGCCGGGCAGACGCTGAGCCTGCCCGAGCAGCGGTATCTGCGGGCGCGGGCGGCACGGCTGGGGCCGTGAGGTGCCGGGGGCGGGGCCGTGCTGTGTCGGGGCGGGGCCGTGACCCGTAACGTGATGCCATGCCCGAGCCCATCCTGCACCTGACCGAACGCGCCCTGTGGGACGCCGCCCGCGCGACCGGAACGTACGAGATCTCCACGCGTGGCCGGACCCTCCGGGAGGAGGGCTTCGTTCACTGCTCCACCCGAGCCCAACTCCCGCGCACCGCCGCCGCGTTCTTCGCCGATCTGGACGACCTGGTGGTCCTGGTCATCGACCCCGACCTGCTCGACGTACCCCTGAAGTTCGAGTCCGCGACGCCCGGCGGCGAGGAGTTCCCGCACGTGTACGGGCCGATCCCGGTGGCCGCGGTCGTCGACGTGGAGCCGTGGACGTGACCGGCTTACCGCGCCGTCGGGTGTGGCGCCGGGCGCTGCTGGTGTGGGCGGTCGTCGTGGTCCTCGGGGGCGGGCTGACGTTCCTGCTGCGCGACGCGGCGGAGTCGGCGTCGCGGGTCGGGCCGGGGGAGAGCAGCCCGAGTCCGTCCCTTCCGGAGGGCTGGGAGAGCCTGTGCCCGCAGGTCACGGAGGCCGCCGAGCGGGACGGGAACGCGGGTGTCCTGTGCTTCTTCAGGGCCCGGCCGTAGCGCCCCCGGTCGGCAGTCCACCCGTCTCCGGGTCCCGGCCGGTCAGGCAGTACAGGCCGCCCGTCGGGTCGCGCAGCACCGTCCAGTGGGGGGCGCGGGCCACCGACTCGGCGCCCAGGCGCTCGTGTTCGGCCCGAGTGGCGTCGATGTCGGCGCAGGCCAGGTCCAGATGGGCGGAGGCCGGCCGCTCCTCGTCGAGGCGTTGCAGCAGGATGCGGATCGGCAGGCCGGCCGGCGGCTTGAGCACGTGGAACTCGGGGCGTGAGCCGGGCTGCGACTGCCAGTCGGCCAACAGGGCACTCCAGAAGGCGACTTCGGCCTCGAAGACGGACGGCGCGAGGTCCAGGCACACCTGGTCGAGGCGGCTGCCGCGGACGACGGGCGGGCGCCTGGCCTCCCCGCGCCACGGCATGGTGCAGAACAACTGCCCCGCAGGCGACCGCAGTACGGCCCACGTCCCGTGATCGGCGACCGTCTCCGCGCCGAGCCGCAGCGCCGACCGTGCGAATGCCCGCACGTCGTCCACGGGGAAGTCGAGATGCGCACCGCCCGGACCCGAGGAGACCCCCTGCACCTTGACGCAGGCGTCGGCCCCGTCGTGCAGGAGAGTCGTGAACTCCTCTTTCTCGCCACGGAACTCGGAGAGCCGCGTGCCCGTGACGGCAGTCCAGAACTCGCAGGCGGGCCCGAAGAGTTCGTACGGTCGATCCACGAACGCGTAGGTCCACAGGACCTGTGGGCTCATCCCTTCCGCTCCATGAACCGCAGCATGTTCCCCGCCGGGTCCCGGAACGCGCAGTCACGCACTCCGTAGGGCATGTCCGTCGGCTCCTGGATCACGTCGGCGCCGGATTCCCGGACGCGCGCGAAGAGGGCGTCGCAGTCCTCGGTGGTGAAGTTGACCCCGCGCAGCATGCCCTTGGCCAGCAGCTGCTCCATGGCCTCGCGGTCGGCCGGGGAGAGGTCCGGGTTGGCCGCGGGCGGCTCCAGGACGATCGACACGTCCGGTTGCAGCGGCGACCCGACGGTCACCCAGCGCATCCCCTCGTACTTGACGTCGTTGCGGATCTCCAGACCCAGGACGTCGCAGTAGAAGGTGACAGCCTTGTCGTGGTCGTCGACGGCGATGAAACAGTTGCTCAGTTTCAGGTCCATGGCTCCAACCTAAGGTCGATACGGCGTCACGTCCGTCGCGGGCGCGTGTACGCCCGCGCCACGCAGGGCGGGATCTCCGCGCTCTCCTCGTGCGAGCGGGCCCGGTAGGAACTCGGCGTCTCGCCCACCAGCTCGGTGAAGCGGGCGCTGAAGGAGCCGAGGGAGGTGCAGCCGACCGCCATGCAGACCTCGGTGACCGTGAGGTCCCCGCGGCGCAGCAGCGTCTTGGCGCGCTCGATCCGGCGGGTCATGAGGTAGCCGTACGGGGTCTCGCCGTAGGCGGCGCGGAAGCTGCGCTGGAAGTGGCCCGGCGACATCAGGGCGGTGCTCGCGAGGGCGGCCACATCGAGGGGTTCGGCGTACTCGCGGTCCATCCGGTCGCGGGCCTGCCGCAGCCGAACCAGGTCGTCGAGATTCACCTTGTCAGGATCGCACGATCCACACTGCACGGGCGCCGGGTCCTGTACCTGCCTTTGCCTTGAGTTCGCCTGCCGTACGGAAGCGCTTGTTCCCATGAAGGAATGGACCACATCACGTTCCTCGTGGCCGTCGTCATCGTCACGGCCCTGGCCTTCGACTTCACCAACGGATTCCACGACACCGCGAACGCGATGGCCACCTCCATCGCCACCGGTGCCCTCAAGCCGAGAACCGCCGTGCTCATCAGCGGTGTGCTCAACATCGTCGGCGCCTTCCTGTCGACGGAGGTCGCCAGGACGATCTCCGGCGGCATCGTGGACGACACCCTGGTCACGCCGGGGATGATCTTCGCCGGTCTCATCGGCGCGATCCTGTGGAACCTGATGACCTGGCTGGTCGGCCTGCCGTCCAGTTCCTCGCACGCGCTGTTCGGTGGCCTGATCGGCGCCGTGTGGGTCGGCGCGGGGGCCGACGGCGTCCACTTCGACAAGGTGGTCGAGAAGATCCTGATCCCCGCCGTCGCCTCGCCGATCGTGGCGGGTGTCGCGGCCCTGATCGCGACCTTCCTGGCGTACAAGCTCACCACCCGGGCCCGCAAGGACTCGGTGACCAAGGGCTTCCGGCTCGGCCAGATCGCCTCGGCCTCGCTGGTCTCGCTCGCCCACGGCACCAACGACGCCCAGAAGACGATGGGCGTCATCACCCTGACCCTGATCTCGGCGGGCGCCCTCGGCCACGACGCGAGCCCGCCGGTGTGGGTCATCGCCGCCGCCGGTCTCGCCATCGGCCTCGGTACCTACCTCGGCGGCTGGCGCATCATCCGCACCATGGGCAAGGGTCTGACCGAGATCCAGTCCCCGCAGGGCTTCGCCGCGGAGACGGCCTCCACGACCGTCATCCTCACCTCGGCCCACCTCGGCTTCGCGCTGTCCACCACGCAGGTCGCCTCCGGCAGCATCCTCGGCGCGGGTCTGGGCAGACGTCTCGCGGAGGTCCGCTGGGGCGTCGCCGGCCGCATGGCCGCCGCCTGGCTGATCACGCTGCCGTGCGCGGCCCTGGTCGGCGGGATCTCGGCGGCCGCGGTCAAGCACGGGGGCAACTTCGGCACGGTCGTCGTCGCGCTGGTCGGTGCCGCCGTCGCCGCGGGCATCGTCGTCCTCTCGCGCCGCAACCCGGTGCGCGCCGACAACGTCAACGACCACCACGAGGTCGCCGTCCGCACCGCGGCACCGACCCCCGTCGGCACCGCCGCCTGAGCCAGGGAGACCCGACATGAATCTGGACTGGAACGCACTCGGCCAGGTCGCCGCGGTGAGCATCGGCGTCACGGTGGCCGTGGTCGTCGTCTTCGCCCTCGGCGTCCTCGGTCTCGCCCGATTCGAGGGTGCGCGGGACGATGGCGGGGGTACGTCCACCATCGGGGCCGCTCAGGCCGGTCTCTGCTTCCTGGCATGTGCTGCCGTGGTGGGGTACGGGATCTATCTGATCGTGCCGCAGTTCCACTGACTCGATGACCCACCACAGGAGGAGGACGGGATGACGACGCAACCCCTGCTGTCCGACCTGAAGGTCGACTACAGCGACCCCGACGAACCCGTGCTCATCCGGCCGGACGGAAGCCCGGTCGACACCTGGCGGGAGAACTACCCGTACTCGGAGCGCATGGAGCGCAAGGAGTACGACTGGCACAAGCGGCTCCAGCAGATCGAACTGCTGAAGCTGCAGAGCTGGATCAAGGAGACAGGCCGCCGGCTCGTCATCGTCTTCGAGGGACGGGACGCGGCCGGCAAGGGCGGCACCATCAAGCGGTTCACGGAGCACCTCAACCCGCGCGGGGCACGGGTGGTGGCCCTGGAGAAGCCCACCGAACGCGAGAGCGGCCAGTGGTACTTCCAGCGCTACGTCCAGCACCTCCCCACCGCCGGCGAGATCGTCCTCTTCGACCGGTCCTGGTACAACCGGGCCGGCGTCGAGCGGGTCATGGGCTTCTGCTCGGACGACGAGTACCAGCGCTTCATGCGCCAGGCCCCGCTGTTCGAGCGGATGCTCGCGGACGACGGCGTGGACCTCATCAAGTTCTGGTTCTCGGTCTCCCAGGGCGAACAGCGCACCCGCTTCACCATCCGCCAGGTCGACCCGGTACGGCAGTGGAAGCTCAGCCCCATGGACCTCGCGTCCCTGGACCTCTGGGACGACTACACCGCCGCCAAGGTCGCCATGTTCCGCGAGACCGACACGGAACACGCCCCCTGGACCGTGGTCAAGAGCAACGACAAGAAGCGCGCCCGCGTCGAGGCCATGCGCAGCGTGCTGGCCCGCTTCGACTACGACGACAAGGACGAGGAGGTCGTCGGCAGCCCGGACCCACGCATCGTGGGCGAGGCGGCCGGGCTGCTGGAGGCGGGCGAGGACGACCAGGGGATCTTCGAGAGCGCCTGAGGTCTCTCCGCATGCCGAAGGGGCCCGGCCAGAACTTCGGCCGGGCCCCTTCGGGGTGCCCGCTGACCCGCGATGGTGCACCGATCGCCGGTCCGTGGACGGGAAGTCCGTCAGGCCTTCTTGGTCTCCCAGAAGATCTTGTCGATCTGGGCGATGTAGTCGAGGGCCTTCTGGCCGGTCGCCGGGTCGGTGGACGCCTTGGCGGCCGAGAGGGCCTTCAGGGTGTCGTTGACCAGCTGGTGCAGCTCCGGGTACTTCTCGAAGTGCGGGGGCTTGAAGTAGTCGCTCCAGAGCACCGAGACGTGGTGCTTCGCGAGCTCGGCGCGCTGCTCCTTGATGACGGTGGCGCGCGCCTGGAAGTGCGGGTCGTCGTTGGCGGCCATCTTGTCCTGCACGGCCTTCACCGACTCCGCCTCGATGCGGGCCTGGGCCGGGTCGTACACACCGCAGGGCAGGTCGCAGTGCGCGCTGACCTTCACCTTGGGGGCAAACAGGCGGGAAAGCATGGAGCATTCCTTCCTCGTGATCGTCTTCTCAGGTGGGACATTACTCCCTGAGAAGCTTGATTTCGCGGGTGCCCCCTAGGGCTTAGGACAAAAGTCCAGGGTCAGACTGAGACTGGTGGATGAACGACCGGGGAGGTGCCGGGATGCCGGAGCTGTCGCAGGAGATCGAGCGGGGAAGGGCGCTGCTGCCCTTCGGGGTGGCGGAGGTGACCGGGCCGTCGATGGTGCCCACACTGCGCCACGGGGACCGTCTCGTGGTGCGGTGGGGGGCCAGGATCCGGCCCGGTGACGTCGTCGTCCTGCGGCATCCGTTCCAACAGGACCTGCTGGTCGTCAAGCGCGCGGTGGAGCGCCGCGACGGCGGCTGGTGGGTGCTCGGTGACAACTCCTACGCGGGCGGGGACAGCACCGACTACGGCGCCGTCCCCGAGGACCTGGTGCTGGGCAAGGTGCTCTTCCGCTACCGGCCGCCCAAGCCGGATCAGCGCTCGCCGCTCGCGGTGGCCCGCTGGGTGCTCTCGGCGGCCCGGCCCGTGCTGTCCGGACGGTCGGCCTCCAGGCGCTTGCGGGCCCGGTAGGCGGCCACGTTGGCGCGGGTGGCGCAGCGGTCGGAGCAGTAGCGCCGGGAGCGGTTGGTCGAGGTGTCCAGGTAGGCGTTGCGGCACGGGGGCGCCTCGCACAGGCCCAGGCGGTCGACGCCGTACTCGGTGAGGTGGAACGCCAGGCCCATCGCCGCGATGGCCGCGTAGCCGGCGGTCGCGTTGGACGGGTGGTCCGCCAGGTGAATGTGCCACAGCGGGCGCCCGTCGTCGTCCCGGAAGTTGTGGCCGGAGATCTGCGGGCTCACCGGGAACTCCAGCAGGAGCGAGTTCAGCAGGTTCACCGCGAGCGTCTCGTCCCCGCCGTCGGCCGCCTCGAAGACCGCCCGCAGCCGCGCCCGGACCGAACGGAAGCGCGTGACGTCGGCGTCGGTGGTGCGCCGGGCCGACTCCTGGTTGGCGCCGAACAGCTCCCGCACGGCCTCGACCGAGGTCAGCCCGTCCGTCCCCCGGGCCGGCTCCTCGGTGTTGACGAGACGTACGGCGTAATCCGAGTAATAGGCCAGTTCCACTTGTAGTCCTTACAGAGGCGCTCTATGGTCGTGGGTGCGGTCGGGTAACAGCCGGTCGTGTATCCAGGGTATTACGCGGCTGAAGGGAAGAGGGGTTTCCATGGCCACTGCGACCGGAACCGACTGGCAGTCCTGGCAGGAGAGCTGGGACCGGCAGCAGGAGTGGTACATGCCGGACCGCGAGGAGCGGTTCCGGATCATGCTGGACATGGTCGAGGCCTTCGCGGGACCCGAACCCCGCGTCCTCGACCTCGCCTGCGGCACCGGCAGCATCACCGCCCGCCTGCTCGCCCGCTTCCCGAACGCCACCAGCACCGGCGTCGACCTCGACCCCGCCCTGCTCGCCATCGCCCGCGGCACCTTCGACGGCGACGACCGCGTCACCTTCGTAGAGGCCGATCTCAAGGACCCCGACTGGCCCGCGCGGCTGCCCCACGAGTCGTACGACGCCGTCCTGACCGCAACGGCCCTGCACTGGCTGCACACCGAACCCCTCGCCACCCTCTACGGCCAGATCGCCGGACTGGTTCGCCACGGCGGCGTCTTCATGAACGCCGACCACATGATCGACGACACCACACCCCGCATCAACGCGGCGGAATCCGGCCAACGTCACCGACAGATGGACCAGGCCCTGCGCGACGGCGCCCTCGACTGGGCCGAGTGGTGGCAGCGCGCCGCCGAGGACCCCGTCCTCGCCGCCCCCACCGCCCGCCGCTTCGAGATCTACGGCGCCCACGCGGACGGCGACATGCCCTCCGCCCAGTGGCACGCGCGCGTGCTGCGCGAGAAGGGGTTCGGGGAGGCGCGTCCGGTGTGGTGCTCGCCGTCGGACACGCTGCTGCTCGCGCTCAAGTAGCCCGGCCGACGCGGAAAGGGGCGGTACGGAGATCTCCGTACCGCCCCTTCACCGTCGTACCGCTACAGCACCTTGGACAGGAACGACTGCGTCCGCTCGTGCTGCGGGTTGGTCAGGACCTCGCGCGGGTTGCCGGACTCGACGACCACGCCGCCGTCCATGAAGACCAGGCTGTCGCCGACCTCGCGGGCGAAGCCCATCTCGTGGGTGACGACGATCATCGTCATGCCGGACTCGGCGAGGTCGCGCATGACGTCGAGGACGTCACCGACCAGCTCCGGGTCCAGGGCCGAGGTCGGCTCGTCGAAGAGCATCAGCTTCGGGTCCATGGCCAGGGCCCGGGCGATGGCGACGCGCTGCTGCTGGCCGCCGGAGAGCTGCGAGGGGTAGCTGCCCGCCTTGTCGGCCAGGCCCACCCGCTCCAGGAGCTGCCCGGCGCGCTCCCGGGCGGCGGCCCTGCTCGCGCCCTTGACCTGGATGGGCGCCTCGGTGATGTTCTCCAGCGCCGTCATGTGCGGGAACAGGTTGAAGCGCTGGAAGACCATGCCGATGTCCCGGCGCTTGAGCGCGACCTCGCTGTCCTTGAGCTCGTACAGCTTGTCGCCCCGCTGGCGGTAGCCGACCAGCTCGCCGTCGACGTACAGCCGCCCGGCGTTGACCTTCTCCAGGTGGTTGATGCACCGCAGGAAGGTCGACTTGCCGGAGCCGGAGGGGCCGATGAGGCAGAAGACCTCGCCGGACTTCACCTCCAGGTCGATGCCCTTGAGGACCTCGACGGGACCGAAGGACTTGTGGACGCCCTCGGCCTTGACCATCGGGACGCCGGTGTCGGACACGGGCGCCGTCGTCGTCTGCTCGGTCATGCCGTGGCCCCCTTCCTGCTGAACACGGGTGCCAGGTTGGTCCTGATCCGCTGCCACGGCGTCGGCGGCAGGCTGCGGCTGGAGCCGCGGGCGTAGTACCGCTCGATGTAGTACTGCCCCACGCTCAGCACCGAGGTGAGGATCAGGTACCAGGCGGCGGCCAGGAACAGCATCTCCACCGGGGCGCCGGAGGTCTGCCCGATGTCCTGGGCGTAGCGCAGGAGTTCGTAGTACTGGACCGCCGAGACCAGCGAGGTGGTCTTCAGCATGTTGATGACCTCGTTGCCCGTGGGCGGCACGATCACGCGCATCGCCTGCGGGATGACGATCCGGCGCAGGGTCTTGCCGTGGCTCATGCCCAGGGCGTGCGAGGCCTCGGTCTGGCCCTCGTCGACCGAGAGCAGACCGGCCCGGCAGATCTCCGCCATGTACGCGGCCTCGTTGAGACCGAGGCCGAGCAGCGCCGTCAGGAACGGCGTCATGAAGTCCGACCAGTAGTTCTTGTAGATCGGACCGAGGTTGATGTACTCGAAGACCAGGCCCAGGTTGAACCACACGAAGAGCTGGACCAGGACCGGGGTGCCCCGGAAGAACCAGATGTAGAACCAGGCGATCGACGAGGTCACCGGGTTCTTCGACAGGCGCATGACGGCGAGCAGGATGCCGCCGGCGATGCCGATCACCATCGAGACCAGCGTCAGGAGCATCGTCTGGCCGACGCCCTTGAGGATGCGGTGGTCGAAGAAATAGTCCGGAACGGCGTTCCAGTTGATCTTGCCCTGGCCGAACGCGTAGATGATCGCGACCAGGACGGCGATCGCGATGACGGCGGAGACGTACCGCCCGTAGTGCCGGACCGGGACGGCCTTGATGGCCTCCGGTCCGGCCGGGGGAGTGTCCTGCGGCCCCGCCGTCTTGTCGATGTCAGCTGTCACTGCTGTTGCCTCTCAGTGCCCGCCGGCCGCGGTCACTTGCCGCCGTTGACGGCGGCCGCGGTGACGGCGCCGTCGGCGACGCCCCACTTCTGGATGATCTTGCCGTACTCGCCGTTCTTGATGATCGCGTCGAGGGCGGCCTGCAGGGCGTCCCGCAGCTGGGTGTTGTCCTTGGCGACCGCGATGCCGTACGGAGCCGCCTCGACCTGCTCGCCGACGATCTGGAAGTCCTTGCCGCCGCCGGAGGTCTTCACCGCGTACGCGGTGACCGGGAAGTCGGAGGAGCCGGCCTGGGCGCCGCCCGAGCGGACCCGGGTCTGGGCCTGCTGGTCGTTGTCGAAGGACTCGATCGACAGCTTCTTGCCGCTCGGACACTTCTTGGCCTCGGCCTTGGCGAGGTCCTCGGAGACCGTGCCGCGCTGCACCGCGATCTTCTTGCCGCACAGGTCGGCCCAGGTCTTGATGCCCTGGTCGTCGCCCTTCTTGGTGTAGATCGAGACACCGGCGGTGAAGTAGTCGACGAAGTCGACGCCCTCGCCGACCTTCTTGCCGGTCTCGGAGTCGACGCCGTCCTGGCGGTCCTTGGTGTCGGTCATCGCGGACATGGCGATGTCGTAGCGCTTGGAGCGCAGACCCGTGATCAGGGTGTCGAAGGTGCCGTTCTCGAACTGGAACTTCACGCCGAGCTGCTTGCCCATGGCGTCCGCGAGGTCCGGGTCGATGCCGACCGTCTTGCCGGAGCTGTCCTTGAACTCGACCGGCGCGTAGGCGATGTCGGAGCCGACCTTGACGACGCCCTTGTCGCGGATCGCCTGGGGGAGCTTGGCGGCCAGCGGGGCCGAGCTGGTGGACGCGCTGCCGCTGTCGGAGCTGTCCTTGTCCTTGGTCTGGTCACCGCAGCCGGCGAGCAGCAGAGTGCCTGCGACCGCGATCGCACCCACTGCGGCCAGGCGGTGGTGCGCGGCGGTGGTACGAAGCGTGGAGCGTGCGGTCATGTTGGGTTCCTCCGGCGGATGGGTTGATTTGCCGACAGGTCGACAGTGCCGTTGGGTCGACGAGAACACACGGCTTCGGGTGTCGCGACCTTGTGTGATTACGGCATCTTGCCATTCGGACTGAGCCGTTCAAGGTGCCAGCCATGTCAAAATCGGATAACGGGTGACCCCCGAACCGCACCGGTTCGGTACGACATGTCCGGACCATCTGCGGGAATCCACTGTTCCGGCCGGAAGATCTCCGGCGCATCCCACGATGCGGACCTGCGCCCCGAGGCGTTGATCACTGTTTGAGCGCCGGTCAGGGGCTTGTCGAGGACGTGTCCCCTTATTTCGTGACGATTCTTGTCATCGAGATGTGACCTTCTCAACCCGCGATGTGACCTTGCGCCGAATGGACTCGTCCTCGGTGCGGGACGTCCGGTAAGAAGGTGCTTTACACCCCTCATCCGGGGCCCCGGGCGCGTGTGCGACGCGCCCGTCGCGTATGACCCGTACGCATCAATCGAGCGGGCATGCGCGGTCCCGCCCACTTCTCACCCGAAGTGGCCCACCCTCAACCATTGAACACTTAAGGGGTAAAACAAAGTGGCAGCGGAGATCGTCAATCCTCGCAGCGACAACAAGCCGGGCCATACCGACCAGGACGGCGGGGCCGAGCCCCTCGATTCCATCGACCCGGCGTTCGCGCTCCACCGTGGCGGGAAGATGGCCGTGCAGGCCACCGTGCCGCTCCGTGACAAGGACGACCTGTCCCTGGCGTACACGCCCGGCGTCGCGCGGGTGTGCACCGCCATCGCCGAGCAGCCGGACCTGGTCAACGACTACACCTGGAAGTCGTCCGTGGTGGCCGTGGTCACCGACGGTACGGCCGTGCTCGGCCTCGGCGACATCGGCCCGGAGGCCTCCCTGCCGGTGATGGAGGGCAAGGCCATCCTGTTCAAGCAGTTCGGCGGCGTCGACGCGGTGCCGATCGCGCTGGCCTGCACCGAGGTCGACGAGATCGTCGAGACCGTGGTGCGGCTGGCCCCGTCCTTCGGCGGCGTCAACCTGGAGGACATCTCCGCGCCCCGGTGCTTCGAGATCGAGCGCAAGCTCCAGGAACGGCTGGACATCCCGGTCTTCCACGACGACCAGCACGGCACGGCGGTCGTGACGCTCGCCGCCCTGCGCAACGCGGCGCGGCTGAGTGGGAGGTCCATCGCGGATCTGCGGGCGGTCATCTCCGGCGCCGGCGCGGCCGGGGTCGCCATCGCCAGGATGCTGGTCGAGGCCGGCATCGGCGATGTCGCGGTCGCCGACCGCAAGGGCGTCGTCTCGGCCGACCGGGACGACCTGACCTCCGTCAAGCGCGAGGTGGCCGGCTTCACCAACAAGGCGGGCCTGACCGGCTCCCTGGAGGACGCCCTGTCCGGCGCCGACGTCTTCATCGGCGTCAGCGGCGGTACGGTCGCGGAGGCGGCCGTCGCCTCCATGGCCGAGGGCTCGTTCGTGTTCGCCATGGCCAACCCGGACCCCGAGGTGCACCCCGACGTCGCGCACAAGTACGCGGCGGTCGTGGCGACCGGGCGGTCCGACTTCCCGAACCAGATCAACAACGTGCTGGCGTTCCCGGGCATCTTCGCCGGCGCGCTGCAGGTGCGGGCTTCTCGGATCACGGAGGGGATGAAGATCGCGGCGGCGGAGGCCCTGGCCGGTGTTGTCGGGGATGACCTCGCCGCGGATTACGTGATCCCGTCGCCGTTCGACGAGCGGGTCGCCCCGGCGGTGACGTCGGCGGTGGCCGCGGCTGCTCGGGCCGAGGGCGTTGCCCGTCGCTGACGGTTCGGTTGTGCGGGCCGGTGGGGGTGCGCGTCCTGGGGGCTGCGCCCCCAGCCCCCCATCGGCCTTGCGGTCCTACGCGGCCTCGTCCTCAAACGCCGGACAGGATGAAAGACGCAAGAGGGCGTGTGTCACAGCGTCCGCCGGTTCCCCGCGCAACCGGCGGAGCCTATCGTCAACGCCATGTTCGCCGTCTACGCCGCCCGAATCGACCGCGACCAACCGCTCGCCGGACTGGAGCTGGGGGACCGACCCGCCCCCGAGGCCCGTCCCGGCTGGAGCACCGTCGATGTCAGGGCCGCCTCCCTCAATCATCACGATCTCTGGTCGCTCCGGGGCGTCGGTCTCCCGGAGGACCGGCTGCCGATGATCCTCGGCTGTGACGCTGCCGGTGTCGACGCGGACGGCAACGAGGTCGTCCTGCACTCCGTGATCGGCCAGAGCGGCCACGGCGTCGGCCCGAAGGAACCCCGTTCCATCCTCACCGAGCGCTACCAGGGCACCTTCGCCGAGCAGGTCGCCGTCCCGACCTGGAACATCCTGCCCAAGCCGAAGGAACTCTCCTTCGCGGAGGCCGCCTGTCTGCCCACGGCCTGGCTCACGGCGTACCGCATGCTCTTCACCAACGCGGGGGTACGTCCCGGCGACTCGGTCCTCGTCCAGGGCGCCGGCGGCGGTGTCGCGACCGCCGCGATCGTGCTCGGCAAGGCCGCGGGGCTGCGGGTCTTCGCCACCAGCCGGGACGAGGCCAAGCGGAAGCGGGCGCTGGAACTCGGCGCGGTCGAGGCGGTGGAGCCGGGGGCGCGGCTGCCCCAACGTGTGGACGCCGTCATCGAGACGGTCGGCGCGGCCACCTGGTCGCACTCGATCAAGTCCCTGCGTCCCGGCGGCACGGTCGTCATCTCCGGCGCGACGAGCGGCGACCGCCCCTCGCACGCCGAACTGACCCGCATCTTCTTCCTCGAACTCAAGGTCGTCGGCTCCACGATGGGCACCAAGGACGAACTGGAGGACCTGCTCTCCTTCTGCGCCACCACCGGCGTACGTCCCGTCATCGACGAGATCCTCCCGATGGACCGGGCCCGCGAGGGCTTCGAACGGCTGGCGTCCGGCGACCAGTTCGGAAAGATCGTCCTCACCAACGACTGACCCCGCTCCCCTTTCTGCGCGACGGCCGACCTGTGCTGCACGACGGGTCGGCCGTCGGCGTGTGTCAACTGTGGTTGACATGCGGCTGGCGTCAACGTAAGTTGACACCATGACCGAAGCAACGGATCTCGCCGAGCGCGCGGGCGATCGCGACCCACGGGTCGGCCTACGGGCCGTCAGTGCCCTGCGCCGACTCCTTGAGCAGTTGGAGGCGGTGCAGGTGCGCAACGCCCGCAATCAGGGCTGGTCGTGGCAGGAGATCGCCGCGGAACTCGGAGTGAGCAGGCAGGCCGTGCACAAGAAGTACGGGAGGCATTGATGTTCGAGCGGTTCACCAAGGACGCCCGCACGGTGGTCCAGGGTGCGGTGGAGCAGGCGGAACGGTCGGGGGCGCGGTCCGTGGACGCCGAGCACATACTGCTCGCGCTGCTGGACCGCGAAGGCAGCCGCGCGCCCTGGCCGCGCTCGGCGTCACCGACCCCGAGCGCAAGGAGTCCGTACGCCGGGCCCTGGCCGAGGCGCGACGCCGTGCCGGGTTGTCCCAGGCCGAGGCCGAGGCACTCGCCGGACTGGGCATCGACGTCTCGGAGATCGTCGCCCGCATCGAGGAGGTCCATGGCGTCGGGGCGATGTCCGGCGACCGCGGGAACGGCCGCGGGGGGACCGGCAGTCGGGGAGACGGTGGCCGGGGGAGCGGTGGTCGAGGGAGCGGCAGCCGTGGCCTGGGGCGCCGGCCCTTCGAACGGGGTGCCAAGGACCTCCTCGTACGAGCGCTGCGCACCGCCGTCGCCCACGGCGACCGGCACGTCGGCGACGAACACCTGCTGCTGGCCCTCACCGTCCAGCCGGGCGTACCGGCCGAGGTGCTCGCCGATCACGGGGTGACGCACGAGTCGCTGTCGCGGGTGCTGTACGGGGTGGGCGCCGGCGGCGGCGAGGCGAAGGCCGGCTGATCGGGCGCGGCGGCGGGACCGGGCGGCGGAGATGTGGCCGTGGGGGAGTCAGGGGTGGGTACTGGGATTGGGTCTGCCGAGAATGACCTGGTCCTTCGAAGGAGAGCCCATGACCGTGTCCGAACCGGTGTCCTCGATGTCCGAGCCCGTGCCGCTGGTCCTCGTCCCGGCGGAGGGGGCCGTGCGGGACGCGGTGACCAAGGTGGGCGGGCAGCCGGTGTGGCTGGCGGAGCCCCAGTGGCCGCTGTCCCGTGGGACCGGGCGACCGATGGAGTTCCTCGGGCAGTTCGCCCTGGCGGGCGGTCGGCTCGCGTACCTCTTCATGACGGGGGACGGCAACGACTCCGTCGACGGCACCTTCGACCCGGAGGGCGGGGAGAACGCGCTCGTGGTCCAACCCGACGGCCGCGTCCCCGAGTTCGTGACCGTCGACGACCGGGCGGAGGGGCCGAGTGCGTGCGCCGACCATGTGCCGGGTGCCGCCGAGGCCGAGGGGGCCGAGGAGGACGGCGACGGGGAGAACCGTAGGCCCTGGCAGTACCTCGGTGGACCCGGCGTCGAACCGCACTGGCTCCAGGGCGAGGAGCCTCCCGGCGACGGCTGGTCCCTGGTCGTCCAGCTCGATTCCGGCAAACTGCCCTTCGACGTCGACTTCGGCGACTCGGGCGTCGGTTACGCCTTCCTCGCCCCGGACGGCAAAGAGGGCCGCTTCCTCTGGCAGTGCATGTGAGGGGCGCCGTGGGACTGGCGGCTCCTGCGGCTGACGGCGCTTGTGAGGGGCCGGCCGGGCGCACCGTGCGGTGCGCCTGGTGCCGTCCCGCTCCCCCGCTCAGGCCCTCGGCGTACGCAGTATCGCCCCGATGTGCGCCGCCGCCGTCGACAAGTGGCGGCGGGCGTCGCGCAGTTGGTCGTCGGTGACTCCGTGGTCCCGGGCCGCGTCGCGGATGTCGTCCCGGAAGCGGTCGAGCAGCCGGTCGAGGTCACGCGCCGCGTCACCGGTCGTCGAGTCGTCGTGCGCCCAGCTCGGCTCGTACTCGGCCGGGAAGTCCTCCGGTGTCTGCGAGTAGTCGGGCTGCGTGCCGGCGGCACCCGCACCCGCTCCAGCGCCCGCGCCCGCCCCCGCGGCGCCTCGCCCGAACCCGAAGTCCTTCCCGAACTCCTTGCCGAAGTCCTTTCCGAAATCGCCGAACTCCTTGGCCAGTTCGGTCAGCCCCTCGCGCACCCCGGTCGGCCAGTCGCCCCGCGAGAAGTGGTCCTGCACCTGCTCCTGCACCCGCTTGCCGATGCGCTGCAGCTCCTCCTGCGCCTGGGCCCGGGCGCGCTCCTGCGCCTCCTTGGCCTGGCGCCGGGCCCGCTGGGCCTCGTCGCGGGCCCGCCGGCTCTCGTCCTTGGCCCGCCGGGCCTGCTCCTTCCACTCCTGCTTGACCCGCCGCATCTCCTCCTTGGCGACGCGCCAGGACTCCTTGTCGGTGAAGTCACCGAAGTCACCCGCGGGGCCGGCGTGTTCGCCGTCGCCGCGGCTCTTGGCGCCGGCGCCGGTACCGCTGCGGGCCTCGCTCGCCGCGGCCCGCATCTCGCGCCGCAGGTCGCCCGCCGCGCCGCGCACGTCGGCGCGGATCTCGGCGGCCAGCTCGGCGACCGACTCGCGGATCTCCAGCTCCAGGTCGGCCAGTTCGCCGCTGCGGTCGGCGAGTTCGGCGCGGCCGGCGTCCGTGATGGCGTACACCTTGCGGCCGCCCTCGGTGGTGTGGGTGACCAGGCCCTCCGCCTCCAGCTTGGCGAGACGGGGGTAGACGGTGCCCGCCGACGGCGCGTACAGCCCCTGGAACCGTTCTTCGAGGAGGCGGATCACCTCATAGCCGTGGCGCGGGGCCTCGTCCAACAGCTTGAGCAGGTAGAGGCGCAGGCGGCCGTGGGCGAAGACGGGGGGCATGTCAGAGCACCTTCTTGTCGGTCGTACCGTCGGTCGGGGCGTCACTCGTGCCGTCGCCCGGACCGGAAACGGAATTGTCCCCCGAATTGCTGTCAGGTTCGGCCGACGGGTCGACGTCGTCGGTGGCGCCCTTGGTGTCGTCCGTGCTGTCGTCCTTGGTCAGCAGGTCGGCGTTCCGGGTCGTGTCACCGACTTCCGGAGCCGCATCCGAAGCCGCATCCGAAACCTTCGCCTGGAAGCCGTCAGCCTCCGCCTCGAAGCCGTCCGGCGTCGAGTCCCAAGGCCCGTCCTCGGGGCCGTCCTCCGTCGGCGGTCGTCGGAGCAGGGCGATGGAGCCCGAGACGGTGGTCGCCTTCAGACGGCCGCTGCCCGAGCCGAGTCGGCCGGTGATCCGCTTGGCGCCCCACTGGCCGCTCACCCGCAGGTCCTCGAAGGCGTTGGACACCGAGCCGCTCGCGGTGTTGGCCTCCACCTCCGCGTCCGCCGGATGCGGCAGCCGGATGGCGATCTCGCCGGAGACGCTCGTCAGGCTGACGTCGGTCGGGCGCCCGGCCGGGTCGAGGTCGACGATCATCGAGCCGCTCACCGACTCCGCCTTGACGGAGGAACCCGCGCCCTCGACCACGGTCAGATCGCCGGAGACGGAGTTGAAACGGAGGTCGCCGCTGAGCGCCTGCGCCTCCACGTTCCCTGAGACGGTGTCCGCGCGGACCGGGCCGGTGAGCCGTACCAGCGTGGTGTCACCGGTGACTCCCTTGACCTCCGCGCGCCCGTCGAGCCCGGAGACGACGGCCGCCGCACCGACCACGCCCACCTCGACGCGCGTGTCCGCCGGAACGGCCAGGGAGACGACGGCGGAGCGCCGCCACCCCTTGCGGTCGAGCCACTTGAGGAAGCCCTTCCAGGGCAGGTCCTCGTAGGCGACCGTGAGGGTGCCGTCCCGCTGGGTCACTGTCAGGGGAGGTCCCTCGATCCGGGAGACCTCCAGGCGGGCGGAACCTTCCTCGGTGCCCACCACGTTCACCGTTCCGTTGACGACTCGCACGTGCAGCTCTCGCACGGGCTCGTCGAACGTGAGCTTCCGCGGCTCTGCGACGGACCACTCGGACATGTTCCTGACCTCCCCGTCCTGACGCGCCATATCGCGTCTTCCGCTATTCACGATATATCGCGGTCGAGGAAAGTCAAGACACCCGTTCGGGAGATATGGGCTTCCTAGGGGCCTTGGGAGACGCCCTCGTGAGGGTCTCGAAGTGCATCCGAAGGTCGCCCGAAGTGCCCCCGGAGCCCTGCCGGTGAGGACTGGAGCGGCCTCGCCCACTGCGGAGACGCGGAAGCCGTTGCTGACATGCGGAAGGCGCCCCGAAAGGCGCCTTCGCGGAACGAACCTCTACTCGTCGTCCTCGTCGTCCAACCGGGCCAGCCATGTCGCCAGCCGCTCCACCGGCACCTCGAAGTCCGGGTTGAGATCGACGAACGTCCGCAGCTGCTCGGCGAGCCACTCGAAGGTGACTTCCTCCTCGCCGCGCCGCTTCTCCAGCTCCTCGATGCCGCGGTCGGTGAAGTACATGGATCGTGCTCCGTGGGTTCGTCGAAGGGGTTGGCACACTCCCGCGCGGGAAGACCCCTCTTCCTGGTGGGAGGGAGAAATACGGTCTTCCGACAGGGAGGCCCGTGAGAAACCAGGATAGGCGCAGGAAGAACCACGGGGACTCGGGGAACGGTGAACGCGAGGGCGCGGGAACATCAACTGCCTGCGCAACCTGCGCGAGCGGGCGCACGCCCGCCACCTCGTCGAGCCCGGACTCCTTCGAGCCCGTCCACGCCGAAGGGCCCGCCCCCGGATCGCTCCGGGAACGGGCCCCTCAGTCACACGTGTCGAAGCCTGTTCACAGGCTCACGCCTCGAACACCTCACGCACCAACTGCTCCTGCTCCGACTGGTGCCGCTTCGCCGAGCCGACCGCCGGGGACGACCCGTGCGGGCGGGAGATGCGCCGCAGGCGCTCGCCGTGCGGGACGTCCGCGCCGACCGCGAGGTCCAGGTGGTCGATCAGGTTGAGGGCGATGAACGGCCAGGCACCCTGGTTCGCCGGCTCCTCCTGGGCCCAGAGGTACTTCTCGACGTTCGGGTACTTGTTGACCTCCGCCTGGAGCTCGGCACCCGGCAGCGGGTACAGGCGCTCCACGCGGATGATCGCCACGTCCGTGATGCCGCGCTTGGTGCGCTCGGCCTCCAGGTCGTAGTACAGCTTGCCCGCGACGAAGACGACCTTGCGGACCGCGGCGGGGTCGACCGCCGAGTCGCCGATGACCGGGCGGAACTGACCCGACGTGAACTCCTCCGTCTTCGACGCGGCGGCCTTGAGGCGCAGCATCGACTTCGGGGTGAAGACCACCAGCGGCTTGTGGTGCGGGTTGTGCACCTGCCACCGCAGGAGGTGGAAGTAGTTCGACGGGAGGGTCGGCATCGCGACCGTCATGTTGTTCTGCGCGCACAGCTGGAGGAAGCGCTCGACACGGGCCGAGGAGTGGTCCGGGCCCTGGCCCTCGTAGCCGTGCGGGAGCAGGAGCGTGACGCCGGACGTCTGGCCCCACTTCTGCTCCGCCGCCGAGATGTACTCATCGACCACCGTCTGCGCGCCGTTGACGAAGTCGCCGAACTGCGCCTCCCACATCACGAGCGCGTCGGGACGGGCGAGCGAGTAGCCGTACTCGAAGCCCATGACCGCGTACTCGGACAGCAGGGAGTTGTAGACGTTGTAGCGAGCCTGCTCCTCCGCGAGGTACTGCAGCGGGGTGTACTCCGCGCCCGTCTCACGGTCGATGAGGACCGCGTGCCGCTGGCCGAAGGTGCCGCGCTGCGAGTCCTGGCCGGACAGCCGGACCGGGGTGCCCTCCAGCAGGAGGGAGCCGACGGCCAGCGTCTCGCCCATGCCCCAGTCGATCGTCCCGTCCTCGACCATCGCCGCCCGGCGCTGCAACTGCGGCAGCAGACGCGGGTGTACGTGGAAGTAGTCCGGGATGTTGACCTGGGACTCGGCGATCCGCTTGACGGTCTCCGCGGAGATCGCGGTGTTCACCGCGACCGGGAACTCCGCCTGCGGGTCCGAGATCGGGCCCGCGCTCGGCTGGGCGGTGACGGCCTCGCGGACCTCCGTGAAGACCTTCTCCAGCTGGCCCTGGTAGTCCTGGAGGGCCTGCTCGGCCTCTTCCAGGGTGATGTCGCCGCGACCGATCAGGGACTCGGTGTAGAGCTTGCGCACCGAGCGCTTCTTGTCGATCAGGTCGTACATCAAGGGCTGGGTGAAGGCCGGGTTGTCCGACTCGTTGTGACCGCGGCGGCGGTAGCAGATGAGGTCGATCACCACGTCCTTGTTGAACGCCTGACGGAACTCGAAGGCCAGGCGGGCCACGCGGACCACGGCCTCCGGGTCGTCGCCGTTCACGTGGAAGATCGGGGCCTCGATCATGCGGGCCACGTCCGTCGCGTACATCGACGAGCGCGAGGACTCCGGGGCGGCGGTGAAGCCGACCTGGTTGTTGATGACGATGTGGACCGTGCCGCCGGTGCGGTAACCGCGCAGCTGCGACATGTTGAGCGTCTCGGCCACCACGCCCTGGCCCGCGAAGGCCGCGTCACCGTGCAGGGCGACCGGCAGGACCGTGAAGTCCGTACCGCCCTTGTTGATGATGTCCTGCTGGGCGCGGGCGATGCCCTCGATGATGGGGTCGACCGTCTCCAGGTGGGACGGGTTCGCGGCCAGCGAGACCTTGATCTGCTCGCCGTCCAGGCCGGTGAAGGTGCCGCTCGCGCCCAGGTGGTACTTCACGTCGCCGGAGCCGTGCATCGACTTCGGGTCGAGGTTGCCCTCGAACTCGCGGAAGATCTGCGCGTACGACTTGCCGACGATGTTGGCGAGCACGTTCAGCCGGCCGCGGTGGGCCATGCCGATGACGACCTCGTCCAGGCGGGACTCGGCGGCCGAGTCCAGCACCGCGTCGAGCAGCGGGATGACGGACTCGCCGCCCTCCAGGGAGAAGCGCTTCTGGCCGACGTACTTCGTCTGCAGGAAGGTCTCGAAGGCCTCCGCCGCGTTCAGGCGGCGCAGGATGCGCAGCTGCTCCTCGCGCTCCGGCTTGGTGTGCGAGCGCTCGATGCGGTCCTGGATCCACTTGCGCTGCTTGGGGTCCTGGATGTGCATGAACTCGATGCCGGTGGTGCGGCAGTACGAGTCGCGCAGCACGCCGAGGATGTCGCGCAGCTTCATCAGGGACTTGCCCGCGAAGCCGCCGACCGCGAACTCGCGCTCCAGGTCCCACAGGGTGAGCCCGTGCTCGGTGATGTCCAGGTCGGGGTGCTTGCGCTGGCGGTACTCCAGCGGGTCGGTGTCGGCCATGACGTGGCCGCGGACCCGGTAGGAGTGGATCAGCTCGAAGACACGGGCGGCCTTGGTGACGTCGTCGTCGTGGCTGGCGTCGATGTCCTTGAGCCAGCGGACCGGCTCGTAGGGGATGCGCAGCGCCTCGAAGATGTCGTCGTAGAAGCCCTGTTCACCGAGGAGCAGGTTGGCGACGATCCGCAGGAACTCGCCGGAGGCGGCGCCCTGGATGACCCGGTGGTCGTAGGTCGACGTGAGCGTCATGACCTTCGAGATGCCGAGCTTGTTGAGAGTGTCCTGGCTCGTGCCCTGGAACTCCGCCGGGTAGTCCATGGAGCCGACGCCCATGATGACCGACTGGCCGGGCATCAGACGCGGCACCGAGTGGACCGTGCCGAGGCCGCCGGGGTTGGTCAGGGAGACCGTCACGCCGGTGAAGTCGTCCATGCCCAGCTTGCCGTCACGGGCACGGCGGACGATGTCCTCGTAGGCCTGCCAGAACTCGAAGAAGTTGAGCGTCTCGGCCTTCTTGATGCCCGCGACGACCAGCTGACGGTCGCCGTTGGGCTTCACCAGGTCGATGGCGAGGCCGAAGTTGATGTGCTCCGGCTTGACCAGGGTCGGCTTGCCGTCCTTCTCCGCGAAGGAGTGGTTCATCGACGGCATGGCCTTGATGGCCTGCACCATCGCGTACCCGATGAGGTGCGTGAAGGAGATCTTCCCGCCCCGGGCGCGCTTGAGGTGGTTGTTGATGACGATGCGGTTGTCGAAGAGCAGCTTCACCGGGACCGCGCGCACGGACGTGGCCGTGGGCACCTCCAGCGAGGCGTTCATGTTCTTCGCGACGGCGGCGGCGGGGCCGCGCAGCGTCACCAGCTCCGGGCCCTCGGCGGGCGCGGCCTGCGCGGCCGGCTTGGCCGCGGCGGGCTTCGCCTGAGCCGGTGCCGGAGCAGCAGCGGCCGGCTTCGCGGCCGGGGCCGCGGCAGGCGCAGGAGCCGCGGCCGCGGGCTTCGGGGGCGCGGGGGCCGGCGCGGGAACCGCCGGGGCGGCCGCGGCCGGAGCGCTGGGCGCCGCCGGAGCGGGAGCCGGAGCCGGGTTCGTCGGGGTGGTCGCTGCGGCCCCCGCGGCCGCAGTGCCCGCCGAAGTCGGGGCGGCAGCGGCGCCCGGCTTGTAGTCGGCGAAGAAGTCCCACCAGGCTCGGTCCACCGAGTTCGGATCCTGGAGGTACTGCTGATAGATCTCGTCGACGAGCCACTCGTTGGGGCCGAACGCGGCAGCGGGGTTCTTCCCCGTTGCTTGGTCGGACTCGGTCGAGATGGTCGAGTTACTGGGGGACTGTGACGACACGGCGGCAACCGCCCTCTTCCGCTTCACAAGGTGATGGACAGCGGGAATTAAGGCTACGCCCCCCTGACCGCGAAGGTCAGGCCGGGCCGGTTCATCGTCGTGTAAGTCACACCGGAAATCGTGTTTCGGGCCGTGAAATGGCGGGAAACAAGCGTGGTTCCGCTCCGGAACGGGGTGGCCGGAACGCGCGAACGCAGGCCCTGCGCACTGAACGGGCGGGCCTGTCGCAGATCACACGTGCCCGTCAGCGCGGACGCACCTGGATCTTGAAGTTCCGGATCGGACTTTACGTCAACTTGGTACGGAAGTCTCTCCCGGAAGGGTGACGAGGATCCGGCACCCCCGCTCGGATTCGGCCACTCCGATCCGGCCGCCGTGCAGATCCACGGCCCAACTGGCGATCGCAAGACCGAGTCCCGTACCCCCGTCGCTGCCCGGACCCTTGGAGGTGCCCGCGCCGCCCCGGTTGAAGCGTTCGAAGACCCGGTGCCACTCGGAGCGCGGGATGCCAGGACCCTCGTCCAGGACCTCCAGCTCCAGCGACTCCGGCAGCGTCCCGCGCCGCGCCTTCACGATCACCCGGCCGTGCGCCGGGCTGTGCTTGACCGCGTTGTCGATGAGATTCGCCACGACCTGGTGGATCCGCTCCGGATCCGCGTGCGCGGTCAGCTCCGGCGGCGAGACGTCGAGGTGCAGATGGACGTCGGTACGGGTGTGACTCCCGGAGCCCGAGGCGATGCCCGCGCGCGCGGGCACGGCCATGTTGGCCTCCTTCAGGACGCCCGAGAGGTACGGCCACACCTCGAACCGCCGCTTGCGCAGCGGTACGACGCCGTTGTCCAGGCGGGACAGGTCGAGCAGCGTCTCCACCAGCCGCCCCAGGCGCTCCGTCTGCTTCAGGGCCGTGCGCATGGTCTCGGGGTCGGCGGGCGAGACGCCGTCCACGATGTTCTCCAGGACCGCCCGCAGGCCGGCGATGGGCGTGCGCAGCTCGTGCGAGACGTTCGCCACCAGCTCCTTGCGCTGCCGGTCCTGGGCCTCCAGCTCGTCGGCCATGACGTTGATCGTCTGGGCCAGGTCACCGAGCTCGTCGCGCCGGTTCTCGCGCACCCGGCGGGTGTAGTCGCCGTGCGAGATGGACCGGGCGACCGTGTTCATGTCGTCCAGCGGGGCGGTGAGCGAATGGGCCACGAACTGCGTTATCAGCAGTGTGGCGATCATCGAGAAGACCGTGATGAAGCGGAGTTCCGTCTTGGTGTGCACCGCGATCATGGACAGACCGGTGGTGATCAGCACCGAGATGACGACGAGGCCGCCGAGCTTGGTCTTGATCGAGAACGGGCGTACGCCGCCCCAGGGCTCCTCCCCGGGGCTCCTCCGTGCGGTCGGCCGCCCGTCGCTCATGGCGTCGGTGTCTCCAGCGCGTAGCCCACACCGTGCACCGTGCGGATCCGCTCGGCGCCGATCTTCCGGCGCAGCGCCTTGATGTGGCTGTCGACGGTCCGGGTGCCGGAGGCGTCCGCCCAGTCCCACACCTCGGCCAGCAGCTGCTCACGGGAGAGCACCGCGCGCGGGGTGTTGGCCAGGCAGACCAGCAGGTCGAACTCGGTGGGGGTGAGGTGCACGTCCTCGCTGCGCACCCGTACCCGGCGCTGTGCGTGGTCGATCTCCAGCTCGCCCAGGCGCAGGATGCCCGAGCGCGGGGTGGACGCGGCCACCACGGCCCGCTCCACCCGGCGCAGCAGGACGTGCACCCGCGCGGCCAGCTCGCGCATCGAGAACGGCTTGGTCATGTAGTCGTCGGCGCCGACCCCGAGCCCGACCAGCATGTCGGTCTCGTCGTCGCGCGCGGTCAGCATCAGCACCGGCACCGGGCGCTGGGCCTGCACACGTCGGCAGACCTCCAGGCCGTCGAAGCCGGGCAGCATGATGTCGAGGATCAGCAGATCGGGCTGCCAGGCCTCGGCCGTGTCGACGGCCGACGGGCCGTCGCTCGCGGTCTGCACGACGAAACCTTCGGCGCGCAGGCGGGCCGCGATGGCGTCGACGATCGTCGGGTCGTCCTCGACCACCAGTACCCGGCGCTGTGCGCCCGGGGTCGTCGCTGTGCCGTTGTGTGCGGTGTGTGTCTGCTCCATCGCCCGCCCCTGAGTTGCTTTCCGGAATCCGTGGGGTGATCCCTTGGCTGCCCATGCCTGGGCATGCTTGCGATTGACGCTTGAATGATCCGCGCCAGGGCAGCAGGGTACGGGGAGTAACGGTGCCACGGCTATCCAGGTCGGACAGCGAGGTGCACGACGTCCGGAACTCCCCGGGCAACCGGGATCTCTTCGGTACGCACCCGTTGGAACCCGGCATTCCGCAGTGTTCCTTCAAATTCCGGAGAGGGCTGCGCGGACCACACCGCGAGCACCCCACCAGGCCTCAACACCCGTGCGCAGCCTGCGAGTCCGGCCGCCGAGTAGAGCCCGTCATTGCCCTCCGTGACGGTCCAGTCCGGGCCGTTGTCGATGTCCAGGCACAGCGCGTCATACGTGTCGCACGTCTCATTGACGTGATCGAGCAGGTCGGTCTCGGTGATGCGGGTGCGCGGATCGGCGATCGCCCTGTCCGAAATACCGGACAGCGGCCCGTCCAGATGCCAGTCCACGACGGCGTGCTCCCGCTCCACGACCGTGATCGCGCCCCAACGCGGGTTCGCTGCCGCGTGTGCGAGCGAGAAGCCGACGCCGAGCCCGCCGATCAGCAGCTCCGGCCGCTCCCGGCCGTCCAGCGCGGAGAGCGCCGCGTCGACCAGCAGCCGCTCCGAACGGCCGTCCGAGGTGTCCATCAGGAAGCACCCGTTGGCGATGATCTGCAGCAGGTCGCCGTGCCGACGCAGCACGACCTCGCCGTACGGTCCCTCGCGCCGGTCCAGGACCACTGGGCTGTCATAGAAGGCGGTCATCAGCCCATCCTGCACGAACTCGGCTTTACGGCCACGGGAATGAGGGGTTGACCACCCATGGCCGCCGGACGCGCCGGAAGCTTGAGAGCTTCCTGAGAATCACCCCCCACGTGGCGCTCGTCATAGACAGGGGGCCCCGGGGCGTCGAAGGCTGGGACGAAACGGAAGGAGTGCCTCACCGTGGATCCCGCCCCACCGGCCGACGCGAAGGCCTCCGGCCTGCTGGACGGAGTACCGAGGCAGCGGAGCCGCTGTGCCGCGTCCGCCGGTGACATGCAAGGAACGCCGGCAGCGACACCCCCGGCGCAAGCCCTTCGCGTCCCGCGCGTCCTGCGTCTCCTCCCCACCCCCACCGGCACACCGTTCACCTTCGGCTTCGCGGTGGTCCTCGCCCTCACGTCGCTGATCGTCGCCGACGCCGCCCCCTCTCTTGTGCACGCCCTCCACCAGGGCTCCAGCACGGACGTGGACCACCTCCTGCGGACGCCGGTGTTCGTGCTGCTCACCAGCGCGCTGTGGATCGCGGGCGGGATCGTCACGCCGTACGCCGTCCTCTTCCTGCTCGTCCTGACCGCGCTGGAGCGACGGATAGGCGGAGCGCGTACGGCGGTCGTCTTCCTGGCCGGCCACGTCCTGGCGACCCTCGCGACCGAGGTCCCGGTGGGGCTCGCGGTGCTGGTCGGGCACCTTCCGGACAGCTCGCTGCACCGGATGGACTACGGGATCAGCTTCGGCGTCGCCACGAGCGTCGGTGCTCTGGCCGGACTGGTGTCCCCGTGGGTGCGATGGCCGTTGCTCGTGCTGTTCGGCGGCTCGCTGATCGAGGACTTGATCGAGTTCACGGATCCTCTGACGAACTGGGGGCATGTGATCTCGCTGGCCATAGGGGTGGCGATGTGGCCGGTGGTTCGACGATGGCGGGGAACCCTCAGCCGGTGAACTTGGCGCTCGTCAGGAGTGCGGTCGTGGTCCAGCCGAGGTGTTCGTACAGTGCTCGTCCGTCGGGGGTGCCCGCGAGGACGCCTGTCCGTGCGCCCTGTTCGGCCGCGGTCGCCTGGAGGGTGCGTACGACGAGGCCCCCCAGGCCCTTGCGGCGGTGGGCCTCGGCGGTCTCCACCCGGTCCACGACGGCCGTCGCCCCGCTGACGCCGACCTGCCCGCGGGCCGCCAGAGCACCGTCCGGGGCCGTCACCACTGCCTGGGTGACCGGGCCGCGGCTCCAGGTGCGCAGCCGGTAGCCGTCCGGCGCGGCCGGCGGCGCGTCCCGAGTCAGGGGCACCGACATCAGGAACCCAGGCTCCGGGTCGATCCACCACCCCGGGCCCAGCCACCCCCGTACCAGCGCCGGATCCGCGAAGACCTTCAGCCAGACGCCGTAGCCCGTCACGGAGTCCGCCACCTTCCGTACGACGGCTTCCTCGACGTCGGCGCCGATGTCCCCCAGCACCCTCCGGGAGACCTGCTCGACCTGCCCCACGTCGACGCTCCACCCCCACGGTTCTTCGACGGGCGGGGCTGCTCCGCGAGACAGAACCCATCCGTCCACCCAGGCGCGCACGAGGTCGTTCACGTTTCGTCCTCCAGTAAGGATCGATCAAGCACTCAGAGTATTACGCAACCCTGGACCGGCGACACCCCTCAAATGCGGCCCGGCACAAACTCAGCCCGTCCGGCGTTTGAGGACGAGGCCCCTTAAGGGCCGAAGGGGGGTCTGGGGGCGCAGCCCTCAGTAAACGTCCAGCTCAACGCCGGTTTGCTCACAGCGAACAGTGGACCGGGAACATCCGCGAAGCGCCACGCATTGAGTCGGCATAGCTCAACTTGAATGCCGAAGGGGAGATCATGGCTTCGACGTCCACACCGCTCACCCTGCCCGTGCTGCCGCTCGACGGCGAGGTCGTGCTGCCCGGCATGGTGGTTCCGCTGGACCTGAACGACACCGATGTACGTGCCGCCGTGGAGGCCGCGCAGGCCGCCGCCCGCAACGAGCCAGGAAAGCCGCGGGTGCTGTTGGTCCCACGGATCGACGGGACCTACCCGAGCACCGGCGTGCTCGGCACCGTGGAGCAGGTCGGCCGGCTGGCCGACGGTGACCCCGGTGCCCTGATCCGCGCCCGCGGACGGGTCCGGATCGGCGCCGGTACCACCGGACCGGGTGCCGCCCTGTGGGTCGAGGGCACCCGGATCGAGGAGACCGTGCCCGAGCCGCTGCCCGGTCACGTCACCGAACTTGTGAAGGAGTACAAGGCCCTCGCCACCGCCTGGCTGCGCAAGCGCGCCGCCTGGCAGGTCGTGGACCGCGTCCAGGCCATCGACGACGTGGGCCAGCTCGCGGACAACTCCGGTTACTCGCCGTTCCTCACCACCGAGCAGAAGATCGAGCTGCTGGAGACCGGCGACCCGATCGCCCGCCTCAAGCTCGCCACCCAGCAGCTGCGCGACCACCTCGCCGAGCAGGACGTGGCCGAGACGATCGCCAAGGACGTCCAGGAGGGCGTCGACAAGCAGCAGCGCGAGTTCCTGCTCCGCCGCCAGCTGGAGGCGGTCCGCAAGGAGCTGCGCGATCTGAACGGCGAGCAGGAGGGCGAGGAGTCCGACGACTACCGCGCCCGCGTGGAGGCCGCCGACCTGCCCGAGAAGGTCCGTGAGGCCGCGCTCAAGGAGGTCGAGAAGCTGGAGCGGTCCAGCGACCAGTCCCCCGAGGGCTCCTGGATCCGCACCTGGCTGGACACGGTCCTCGAACTGCCGTGGAACGAGCGGACCGAGGACGAGTACGACATCCGGGGCGCCAAGGCGATCCTCGACGCCGAGCACTCCGGCCTGGAGGACGTGAAGGCGCGCATCACCGAGTACCTGGCGGTGCGCAAGCGCCGTACCGACCGCGGTCTGGGCGTCATCGGCGGCCGGCGCGGCGGTGCCGTCCTGGCCCTCGTCGGCCCGCCCGGCGTCGGCAAGACCTCGCTCGGCGAGTCCGTCGCGCACGCCATGGGCCGCAAGTTCGTCCGTGTCGCCCTCGGCGGTGTCCGCGACGAGGCGGAGATCCGCGGGCACCGGCGTACGTACGTCGGCGCGCTGCCCGGCCGGATCGTCCGGGCGATCAAGGAGGCCGGTTCGATGAACCCGGTCGTCCTGCTGGACGAGATCGACAAGGTCGGCTCGGACTTCCGCGGCGACCCCGCGGCGGCCCTGCTGGAGGTCCTGGACCCGGCGCAGAACCACACCTTCCGCGACCACTACCTGGAGGTCGAGCTCGACCTGAGCGACGTGGTCTTCCTGGCGACGGCCAACGTGCTCGAAGCCATCCCGGAGGCCCTCCTGGACCGGATGGAACTGGTCCGGCTGGACGGCTACACCGAGGACGAGAAGGTCGTCATCGCCCGCGACCACCTGCTCCCGCGCCAGCTGGAGCGGGCGGGTCTGAACGAGGACGAGGTGGTCATCGACGAGAGCGCGCTGCGCAAGCTCTCCGGTGAGTACACGCGCGAGGCGGGCGTCCGCACCCTGGAGCGCTCCATCGCACGGCTGCTCCGCAAGGTCGCGGCGCAGCACGAACTGGGCGAGCGGGAGCTGCCGTTCACCGTCACGGACGCGGAGCTGCGCGACCTGATCGGCCGCCCGCACCACGTCCCGGAGTCGGCGCAGGACCCGGCCGAGCGCCGTACGGCGGTCCCGGGTGTCGCCACCGGCCTCGCGGTCACCGGAGCCGGCGGAGACGTCCTGTTCGTCGAGGCGTCCCTCGCGGACCCGGAGACGGGCGCGGCGGGTCTGACCCTCACCGGTCAGCTGGGCGACGTGATGAAGGAGTCGGCGCAGATCGCGCTGTCCTTCCTGCGCTCGCACGGAGCCGAACTGGAACTGCCGGTCGCGGACCTGAAGGACCGCGGCGTGCACATCCACTTCCCGGCGGGCGCGGTCCCCAAGGACGGCCCGAGCGCCGGCGTCACCATGACGACGGCCCTGGCGTCGCTCCTGTCGGGGCGGCTCGTCCGCACGGACGTGGCCATGACGGGCGAGGTCTCGCTGACCGGCCGGGTGCTCCCGATCGGCGGCGTCAAGCAGAAGCTGCTGGCCGCGCACCGGGCGGGTGTCACCACCGTCATCATCCCCAAGCGCAACGAACCCGACCTGGACGACGTCCCCGCGGAGGTCCTGGACAAGCTCGACGTCCACGCCGTGACCGACGTCCGGCAGGTCCTGGAACTGGCCCTGTCGCCGGCCACCAACGGCGCGGAGACGGAGTCGGAGGTTCCGGTGGCGGCGTGACGGACGGCATCGGATAGGGGAAGGCCCGGGTCCCGTGAGGGAGGCCCGGGCCTTTTTCTCGCGCCTTTTTCCTGCGCTCTCCTATGCCGTGCGCGCCTCAGCCGTTGGCCAGCGCCACCACCCGGTCGAGGGCCCCATTGAACTTGTCGTGGTCGCCGACGGTCGGTCCGGACGAGGTGTACTGCCACATCGTGTAGTAGCTCCAGCCGGCCGGCAGCGTCCCCGGGGCCGTGGCGTACCGGGCGATCCAGAGCGGGTTGGCGGTGGCGAAGCCGGCGTAGTTCCCGGTGCACTGGGTCCACCAGCTGGTCGCCGTGTAGATGACGGCGTCACGGCCCGTGCGGGCCTTGTAGGTGTTCAGGAAGTCGGCGATCCAGCTGACCATCGCGGCCGTGGTCTTGCCGTAGCAGGCGGCGCCGTAGGGGTTCCACTCGATGTCGAGGACGCCGGGGAGGGTCCTGCCGTCCCGGGACCAGGCGCCGCCGTGGTCGGCGAAGTAGTTGGCCTGGGTGGCGCCGCTGGTCGTGTCGGGGGTGGCGAAGTGGTACGCGCCGCGGATCATGCCGACGTCGTAGGAGCCGTTGTACTGCTGGGCGAAGTAGGGGTTCGTGTAGTACGTGCCTTCCGTCGCCTTGCTGTACGCCCACCGGACCCCGCTGCTCCACAGGGTCGCCCAGGCGACGTTGCCCTGGTAGCCGGAGACGTCGACGCCCTCGGTCTGGGTGGCGTCACCGGGAACCGGCGTGCCGGCGCTGCCGTCGTGGGAGAGGACGCCGATGCCCATACGGGCGGAGCCCCGGGCGGGGGTGTCGGCGGCGGAGGCCGGGACGGCGAGCACGACGGTGAGGGCGGCGAGCAGGAGTCCGGCGAGGAAGGTGAGGACGGTGGGGGAGAGGTGTCCTGGGCGGGCCGATCCGGGTCTGTGCACGGGCATGGCGTGCCTCCGAGGGAGAGGTGGGGGGAACGGCCTCTGCTGGCGTGAGCATGCCAGTCAAGGGCTGACGGAGACGCTACGCAGCTGGACGAGCAGGTGGGAAGAGGGGCCAGAGGCTGCCGTTGGTCTAGCCCTGCGAAATACTTGCCGAGCTGCGGAGACGACAGTGTTCGGCGGAAACTTTCAGGACCGGGAAACCCCGGAACAGCAAGGCAGGGGCTGACGTGGACGAAGGCACAATCGGTGACGAACACCGTGTGGAGGCACAGGCGGCACCGAGCGGCGCCGACCAGGAGTACCTGTCCCTGGAGCGCGAACTGACGGTCCTGCTCCGGCGCGCCCGGGCCAGTCAGGGTGAGATGGCCCGCGAGGTCCACCCCGACCTGGAGACCGCCGCGTACGGCCTCCTCGTACGCCTCGACGAGCGCGGCCGGCAGCGGGCCACCGAACTTGCGGCCTACATCGGCGTCGGCAAGGCCACCATGTCCCGCCAGCTGCGCGCCCTGGAGGAGCTCGGCCTGATCGCCCGCGAGCCCGACCCCGCCGACGGCCGCGCCTGGCTGGTCGACCTCACCGAGGAGGGCCGCGGCCGGGTGGCCAAGGTCCGCGACGCCCGCCGCGCCCGGTACGTCAGCCAGCTCGCCCACTGGGACCGGCGGGAGGTCTCGGAACTGGCGCGGCTGCTGGCGCAGTTGAACCGGCAGGTGGAGAAGTAGCGCCCGGAAACAGGAGCCGGGGGCGGCGCCCGGAATCAGGAGCCGGGGGCGGCACCCGGAATCAGCGCCCGCGTACCGCGACCACCCCCGCACGGGTTCTTCCCGCCGTCCCCCTCACACCTCCGCGAACACCACCGTCGCGTCGTCGTGGGTCTTGCTCCGCCGCAGGAACACCCGCTCGGTGTCCGCGACTTCGAGGGCCCGCACCCGGGCGACCAGGGCCGCCGCCCCCTCCTTGCGGACGAACCTGAAGCAGTCCTCCCAGTCGCCCTCGTGGAACTTCTCCACCCAGCGGGTCGCCCCGTCGGTCAGGGCCACCAGGGTGCGGACCTCCGCGCGGGGGAGTGTGCCGGTCACCGCGCGCCCGGCCACCGAGGGATCCGTGGCCGCCGTGAAGAAGCCGCCCTCCTTGTTGCGGACCGCGGAGTCCACCAGCGCGTCCGTGGCCAGGGCGGAGCGGGGGAGGCGGGCGATGCGGTCGTCGAGGAGAGGGGTGACCGAGCCCGCCGGGGACTCGACCAGGAGCGCGGAGTCCGACAGGACCAGGTACTCGACCGACTCGGCCGACCAGCGGGCGAGGACCACTGTGGCCTGTGGGGTGCGTGGGTGAGAAAGGTCACAGATGTCCGCGTGGGCCGCCGCGGTGCGGGTGATCGCGCGGGACAGGGCCTCGGTGAGCGGAACATCCGGGAGGGAAACGGTCAGTTCGGTCAGCGCGCCACCGAGCCGGGCCGTGAACCAGGGGACGGAATGCAGACACCCCGTGCCGTCCCTCGGCGGTGTCACCCCGTCCAGGACGACCAGCGAGCCACCCTGGCCGGAGGCGGGCAGCGTGACGCTCGCGAAGTCCTCGTTGGGGCGGGCCGGATCGCCGGGTTCCGATACAAGTTCCGTACGCATCCGGCCAGTCTGCACGACGTCTTCACAGGCTTCACCAAAGGCTGGCACCGGTCGCGGAGTTGACACACCCGCGCAGGTCAGAAGCCAGTTTTGGGGTGGAATCCGATGATCGCGGAACGCGTGGCGGCACATAGTGCCACCGCCCGCCGCGGACGTCCAACCGGCCCGCCGCGGGCGGCCGTTCGAAGTGCCGGAGGAACTTGCCCGCCAACTCCCCTCCGATGTTCACTCCTTCGGGTGGCGGGTCCGGTGATGCGCGACCACCGCCCACCGGCATGGGAGGGTCGGGGACCGGTGGGGACACCCCCTGCGCCCGCTCGGCCGGGACCATGGGGGAGGGTGTACGCACAGTCGGCGGGAAGTGGCGGAACGTCACCCGGCCCTTGGGTATCACGAGTCAGGAATGCGAGCACCGGTGCAGAAGACGCGGCCTCGTCGCACAGGCAAGCAGACGGCCTCCACAGGGAGCGCGGAACGCGCCCCCGAGACCGTCACCGGCAAGGGCCGCCCCACCCACGTACGCAACCGGCTGATCGTCGCCGTGGCGGTCGTGGCCGCCGCCGTCGCCGGGGCCGGGGCGCCCACCGTCCTCACCGCGTCCGGGCAACTGAGCGACTCCCAGGACCTGGTGACGTTCGCCGAGCAGACCCAGGACGCCCTCTCGCTGGCCCACTCGCTCGCCGACGAGCGCGACGAGGTGACCTCGTACATCGCCGCCGGACGGCCCAAGTCCAAGGCCCCCTCCGAGGACAGCGGCACCCGCGTCGACCGTCAGGTCCAGGATCTGCGCGCCGACACCGACCTGCCCGCCGCGCTCCGCACCGACCTCGACGGCATCGCGCCCCTGCGCCGCGCCGCGCTCACCGGGCAGAGCAGCGCCCTGGAAGCGCACAACGCCTACTCCGCCGCGATCACCGAACTGCACCGACTCGCCGAGGAGTTGGCCGAGCGGATGCCCACGCGCGCGAGCTCCGGCGGGTACGCCCTCGCCGAGCTGGACTCCGCCGTCCAGCAGGCCGCCGCCGCCCGCGGACTGCTCCTCGCCGCGCTGAACGTGCCGCGCAGCACGCAGAGCGCCGTCGACCCCGTCACCGGCCTGCCGACCACGACGACCACCTCCTCGGCCGCCGACACCAAGACGCGCGACGCCCTGACCGCGGCCGCCCAACAGGCCCGGCTGCGCTCCGACTCGGCCCTCGCCGACTTCCGCGACACCGCGCCCAAGGCCGCCCGCGAGTCCTACGACTCCACGGTCACCGGCGCCGAGGTCAACTCCGCCGAGAAGTACCTCGCCACCCTCACCGACCAGCCCACGCTGACCGACGACGAACTGTCCACCGGCGTGAAGAAGGCCGACGCAGCGCTCTCCGCCCGCGTCGACCTGATGCGCGGCGCCGAGTCCGGCCTCTACGAGCGCCGCAGCAAGGAACTCGCCCAGCTGCGCGACGACGACGTCACCGCGCTGGAGATCCGGATCGCCGCCCTCGGCGCGCTGGTCCTGCTCACCATCGGCGTCGCCACCGCGATGGCCCGCACCCTCACCCGGCCGCTCTCCGTGCTGCGCCGCGGCTCGGCCCGCCTCGCCCAGGCGGAGAACCCGGCGGCCGAGGAACCCATCACCTTCACCGGCCGCAACGACGAGTTCGCCCAGGTCGTCCGCTCCGTCAACGCCCTGCACGCGCACGCGGTCGCCCACCACGAGCGCGTCACCACTCTGGAGTCCGACCGCAAGCACCTGGTCGGCCAGCGCCAGCGGATGGCCGACGCCCGCGAGGAGCTGCGCACCGAAGTCGCCGACGCGGCGGGTCAGTTGGAGCGCCTGCGGGCGAGCATCGGCTCCACCTTCGTCAACCTCGCCCTGCGCACGCTCGGCCTGGTGGAGCGTCAACTCACCGTGATCGAGAGCCTGGAGGAGCGCGAGCAGGACCCCGACCGGCTCTCCACCCTCTTCAAGCTCGACCACTTCGCCACGGTCATGCGCCGCCACAGCGAGAACCTCCTGGTCCTCGCCGGCACCGAACACGTCCAGCAGAGCGCGGGCCCGGTCCCGCTCGTGGACGTCGTACGCGCCGCGGTCAGCGAGATCGAGCGCTACGAGCGGGTCCGCATCGCGGCCCTCCCGCCGCACGCCCATGTGGCCGGCTTCGCCGCGGACGACCTCTCCCACCTGCTGGCCGAACTCATGGAGAACGCCACCTCGTTCTCGCCGCCGGACCGCCCCGTCGAGGTCTCCGGCTGGCTCCTGGAGAGCGGCGAGGTCATGCTCTCCGTCCAGGACGAGGGCATCGGCATGGCCCCCGAGCGCATGACCCGCCTCAACACCCGCCTGGCCGAGTTCGACCCGGACTCCCCCTATGACCAGGAGGGCGAGGACGGCCTGGGCCTCGGCCTCTACGTCGTCGCCCGCCTCGCCCACCGCCACGGCACCCGAGTCCAACTCCGCGAGCAGAAGCAGGGCGGAGTGGCAGCGGTGGTGGTGGTCCCGAGCCCTCTCCTGGCCGCGGCCTCCACGGCAGCGGTCCCTTCCGCCCCGGCCAAGTCCCCGGTCCCGGGCGGCACCCACACCTTCTCCCTCCCGGGCGCCGACGCCGAAGCCAACTCCAACGTCCTCCACACCCGCCCCAAGCCGGACGACCCCCTGGTCGAACTGGCGGAGAAGGCGATGGAACACGCGGAGACGGGTACGGAGGCGCATGCGCAGGCGAGTACGGAGCCCCCGGAGCGCCCGTCGGAAATGACGATGGAGTTGCTGGTCCCGACCCCGACACCGTCACCGGATTCGCCCACGCCTCCCGCGCACCCGTCGTCCGCCGCTGCCCCCGCCCACCACCCGTCGGCCGCCGATGGCGAATTCGCCCCACAGGGGCCACCCGCACCCGGCGACGAAAGTCGCACGGGTGGTGCGGGTGGGAGCAATCCCGCCGAAGGCGAAGCCGAGGCGGACCACACCCGCACACCCGACGGCCCCGACGCGGACGAAGACCCCGTCACAGCCAAGGGCCTACCGAAGCGCACCCCCAAAATCACCGCCCCCACCCACACCCCACGCCAGCGAAGCACCGGCGTCGACCCGGAAGCCCTCCGCAGGAGACTCGGCGGGTTCCGCCAAGGCGCCCAGGCAGGCCACCGAGACGTACAGGCGGAGATCGCCGAACAGGCCGAACAGGCAGGCCAGACCAAGCAACCGGCCACCGGATCACCCACATCCGACGCAGCCACGGGGGGCACAGTCGAGGAGGCAAGCAGTTGACCGCGCCCAGTACCTTCGGACTGAGCAGTGAAGCCCGAAACCTGCACTGGCTACTGACCAACCTGGTCGAAGAGGTCCCCGGCATCCAGTCCGTCGCGGTCGTCTCCTCCGACGGCCTGCTCCTCCTCTCCTCCGACCCGGGACGGAACACGGAGGCCAGGGAAGCCCTGGAGACCAAGCGCACCGGACCCCGCGGCTCCGCCGCCGACCTCGCCACCATCGTCTCCGGCATCGGCAGCCTCACCGTCGGCGCCGCGAAGCTGATGGACTCGGGCCCGGTGAAGCACACGATGGTCGCGATGGACGAGGGCAGCCTCTTCGTGATGTCGATCAGCGACGGCTCACTGCTCGGCGTGCACGGCTCCGCCGACTGCGACATGAGCGTCGTGGCGTACCACATGGCACTCTTCGTCGGCCGGGCCGGCCACGCGCTGACGCCCGAACTCCGCAGCGAACTGCGGAAGTCCATCGAGTCCGAGGAATCCGAGGGGTCCGAGTCGACGGGGAGCACCCGATGAGCAGCGAGCCGAAGAAGCTCCCGGTACGCGGCGGCGAGCGCAAACCCGCCCGCGTCCGTCCCTACTCGCTCACCGGCGGGCGTACCCGCTTCGGTCACGTACTCCTCGTGGAGACGTTCGTCGCGGCGCTCGAAGCGCCCGAGGAGCGCAAGGAGTTGACGAATGGTTCCCTCAACACCCGGGTCATGCCGGAGATGCGGGCCATCGTCGAACTGTGCCGCCGTATGCGCACGGTGGCCGAGATCGCCGCGCTGCTGAAGATGCCGCTCGGTGTGGTCCGCGTGCTCCTGAGCGATCTCGCGGACCAGGGAAAGATCCGTGTGTACGGCACCGGTACCGGTCACGGTACGGGCCGTCCCGACCGCGCTCTGCTGGAAAGGGTGCTGAGTGGACTCCGTCGTCTCTGACGCCGCCGCCTCCTTCGGCGTCACCCCGCTCCCCGATGACGAGGAGCACCTGCGGTCCTGGCAGACGGACCGCACCCGTGCCCCCGTGGCCACGAAGATCGTGGTGGCGGGCGGCTTCGGCGTCGGCAAGACGACGCTGGTCACCGCCGTGTCGGAGATCACGCCCCTGCAGACCGAGGCGCTGATGACCGAGGCGAGCGAGGAGACCGACGATCTCTCCGGCACGCCCGGCAAGTCGACCACCACGGTGGCCATGGACTTCGGCCGCCTCACGCTCGACGACGACCTGGTGCTCTACCTGTTCGGCACGCCGGGGCAGCAGCGGTTCTGGTTCATGTGGGACGACCTGGTGCGCGGCGCGATCGGCGCGGTCGTCCTCGCCGACACCAGACGCCTCAAGGACTGCTTCCCCGCGCTCGACTACTTCGAGAGCTGCGGGCTGCCGTACGTCGTCGCGGTCAACCACTTCGACGGCAGCGAGCGGTTCGAACCCGAGGACGTACGGGAGGCGTTGACGATCCCCGCGCACATACCTGTAATGATCATGGATGCGCGCCGGCGGATCTCGGCGATCGAGACCCTTCTGTCCCTCGTCGGCCACGCCCTGGACGTCACCCCCGAGTGACCGCCCTTTAGGAGACACCACCCGCATGCGGAAGATACTCGTCGTCGGAGCCGGCCAGTCCGGCCTCCAACTCGCCCTCGGACTCCAGTCGAACGGGTACGAGGTCACCCTGATGTCGAACCGGACGGCGGACGAGATCCGCTCCGGCCGGGTCATGTCGACGCAGTGCATGTTCCATACGGCACTGCAGCACGAGCGCGATCTCCAGCTGAACTTCTGGGAGTCCCAGGCCCCGAAGATCGAAGGACTCGGCGTCTCGGTCGCGGCCCCCGGCTCGCACGACCCCGGTCCGACCCAGCGGGCCATCGACTGGGTGGGCAGGCTCGACGGGTACGCGCAGTCGGTCGACCAGCGGGTGAAGATGGCCGGCTGGATGGAGACGTTCGCGCAGCGCGGCGGCCAACTGGTCATCCACGGCGCGGCGGTCTCCGACCTCGACTACTTCGCCCGTACCTACGACCTGGTGATGGTGTCGGCGGGCAAGGGCGAGCTGGTCTCCATGTTCGGCCGGGACGCGTCCCGTTCGCCCTACAGCGAGCCGCAGCGGGCCCTGGCCGTCTCCTACGTCCACGGCCTCGGCCCGCGTCCGGAGCACCCGGAGTTCGACGCGGTCCGCTGCAACCTGGTCCCGGGTGTCGGCGAGTTGTTCGTCATGCCGACGCTCACCACCTCCGGCCGCGCGGACATCCTCTTCTGGGAGGGCATACCCGGCGGCCCGCTCGACGTCTTCAACGGCGTCAAGGACCCGGCCGAGCACCTCTCCCTGACCCTGGAACTCATGGAGAAGTTCACGCCGTGGGAGTACGCGCGGGCCACGAAGGCCGAACTCACGGATGCCGGTGGCACGTTGGCGGGCCGGTACGCGCCGACCGTCCGCAATCCGATCGGCAGGCTGCCCGGCGGGGGCCTGGTCCTCGGCGTCGCGGACGTCGTCGTGGCGAACGACCCGATCACCGGCCAGGGCTCCAACTCCGCGTCCAAGTGCGCGGCTTCGTATCTCGCCTCGATCCTCGACCAGGGCGAGAAGGAGTTCGACGAGGAGTGGATGCGGGCGACGTTCGAGCGCTACTGGGAGACGGCGCGGCACGTCACGAAGTGGACGAACGCGATGCTGGCTCCGCCGCCGGAGCACATCCTCAACCTCATCGGTGCGGCAGGGCAGTTGCAGCCCGTCGCCGACCGGTTCGCCAACGCGTTCAACGACCCGGCCGACTTCGAGAACTTCTTCTACGAGCCGGAGAAGACCAACGCCTACCTGGGCTCGGTCGCGGGCGCGGCCTGAACCTCGTCCGGACGTACTGCTCCCAGGATCGGGAACGACGCCACCGGGGAGACCTTGATCTTCTCGCCCGTCCTGGGGGCCTGGATCATCAGGCCCTCGCCCAGGTACATCGCCACGTGGGTGGCCTCGGGGAAGTAGATCACCAGGTCGCCCGGGCGGAGTTCCCGCAGCGGGATCCTCGGCAGCTGGGCCCACTGCTCCTGGCTGGTCCGGGGGATCGGGGCGCCCGCGTGGGCCCAGGCCTGGGACGTCAGGCCCGAGCAGTCGTACGTCTTCGGGCCCTCCGCGCCCCACTCGTACGGCTTGCCCAGCTGCTGCACGGCGTACCGCACGGCCCGGTCGCCCTCGCGTGAGGGTTCGTGTTCGTCGCTGAGGGCGCCGGACGCGACGAGCTGCCGCTGGGCCCTGTCCGCGTCCTTCTCCTCCAACTCGGCGATGTCGGCGAGCTGTTGGGGGGAGAGGGCGACGAGCAGTTCCTGTACGTCCTTGAGGCGCCCCAGCACCTCGTCGCGGTCCTTCTTCTGGCGTGCGGCGAGGGAGAGCCGGTCGTCGAGGGCCTTGCGGGCCTTGCGGGCCAGTGCGTCGGCCTTCTTCTCGGTGCCGGTGAGGCGGCCGAGGGTCTCGGCGCGTTCCCGGGAGACCTGCTCGATCACATGGCCCTGGTCGAGGGCCTGTTGGGGGTTGCGGGCGAGGAGCAGACGGACGTACGGGGAGATGTCGGTGCTGTTCTGGTACTGCTGTCGGGCGAGCCGGCCTGCCGCGCCCCGGCTGTCGTGCAGCGAGAGGCGGGTGCGGGCGAGCTCGCGGTCGAGGCGGTCGACCTCGGCGTGCTGCTTGCGCAGCCTCTCCTCGGTGGCGTTGTACGTCTCGGTGGCCTGTTCGGCCTCCCGGTACAGCTTCTGAAGGTCCGTCAGCAGCTGGGAGACGGGCCGCTCACCGGGGTCGGGCTCGGGCACGGCCGCCGCGGGCAGCGGCGCCAGGACGGTGCCGGCCGCCACCGCCGCCGTACACACCAGACGCAGAAGCCTTCCTGACACGTCATCACCTCCGGTGCGGGCAGCCCCTCTGCCCCGCACCGTGAGCTTCAGACGCGGACGCGGACCGCGCGCGCCGGGTGTGGGCGGCTTGGCCCAACCTCGTCACCCGTCGGTGTCGTCCGGCTTGCCGCCCGGCGTGGCGTCCGGCTTGGACCAGGGCCACCTGAGCCTGTCGGTCGCCCTGCCCTCGGGGTCGTACGCGTACTTCCAGCCCTTCTGCAGGCCGAGCCGCTTGCTGAAGCCGCGCGGCACGCGGCGGTAGACGTGGACCGTGGGCGGGCCGCCGGCCGCGTCCGGGACCGGGATGCGGTAGGTCCTGGGCGGGTGCCCGGTGGCGCCGACCAGGACCGGCAGCACCCGGCCGTCCATCGGGCCGCCCTCGAAGGGGGTGTCTTCGCTCTTCACGGCACCAGTGTCAGACACCCCCGGCCAGCGCCTCGACCAGGGCCGCGGTCTGCGGGTCCCGGTTCGCGGTCACCGACAGGACGGCCGCGAACTGTTCCACCAGCCAGTCCCGCAGCTCCTCCACCGGCGGCTGCTTGCCCTCGTCCAGCCAGATCAGGGAGGCCGCCTCGACCGCCGTGATCCACATCCGTACGGTCATCCGCAGCGGCAGACTGGGATCGGCGACGCCGAGGTGGCTGAGGATGTGCTCGGCGGCGGCCCTGCGCACGCCGTCCACGATGGCGGTCGTCCGGGACGTCGAGACCACGCTGCCGCCCTGGAGCAGCGCGCTGAAACCGGCGTCGTGCTGGTCGACGAAGGCGAGATACCGGTCCAGGGCACGGGACAGGCGGGGCAGCAGGTCGCCGTCGCGGGGCTCGTCGAAGCACTGCCGGAGTTCGTCGGCGGCGGACCTGAGGGCGGCCTCGTAGAGCTGCTGCTTGCCGCCCGGGAAGTACCGGTAGACCAGGGGGCGGGAGACTCCGGCCGCTTCCGCCACGTCGTCGAGGGACACGTCCTCGGGGACGCGGTGCGCGAAGAGGGACAGCGCGGCGTCGAGGAGCTGACTGCGCCGCTCCTCGACACTGAGCCGACGGTAGGCGGGGGTGGCGGCGGGCGGGGTCATGCCTCGCAGCGTAACCGCACCTCGGCCGCCGCCTCCGCCCTCCTACGCCAGCAATCCGGACGCCTTCCACAGCCGCCGCCCCGCGCCCCGCAGTACCCCGATGTCGTCCAGGAAGTCGGTCAGACGCTTCGCGCCCGTCTGCATGACCTCCCGGCGGTGGCCGCTGGCCTTCACCTGGGCCATGGCCTCGCGCTTGTCGAGGCCGACGTTGGCGTAGACCTCGGGGTTCACGAAGGCCACCGAGAAGATCCGGGCGAACTCGCCGGAGGTGACCCGGGTGTACTCCTGGGACCACCTCGGCGCCGTCACCATCTGGCGCCGCAGCTCCTCACGGGCGTACCGGACGTGTCGCGCCTCCTCCACCACGTGGATGCGGGTGACGCCCCGGACCAGGGTCTGCACGCGCTCGTCCGGGAACGTCAGCCGCTGCATCCAGTCGAGGACCTCCTCGCCGAGCAGCGTGGCGGTGAAGGAGCTCGGCGTGGTGGAGATGGTCTTGAACAGCCGCCCCATGTTCTGGTGCACGCGGCTCACCGGGTACCAGGGCGTGCCGCCCCGCGAGATCAGCCGGGCGAACATCTTGGAGTGCCGGCACTCGTCCTCGATCTCGGTCAGCGCGTACCGCACGTGCGCGCTCGTGGCCGCCTTGTCGTACACGTGCCGCACCAGCAGCTGCATCAGGATCAGCTCGAACCAGATGCCGAGCGAGGCGAGCGCGGCGGCCTCGTGCTGGGAGAGCAGGATGCGCTGCTCCTCGCCCATCCGCTTCCACAGGGGCGTGTCGTACAGCGACACCAGCTCCGGCGGCCAGAACCACTTGCCCTCCTCGAAGGGCGCGTCCCAGTCGAGCTCCTTGTCCGGGTCGAAGGAGTGCTTGGCGGAGGAGTCGAGCAACCGCTCGGCCACCTGCTCCCGGTCCTTGAGCAGTCCGAGCGCGTCACGCAGACCGGCCAGGTCGACGGCTTCCGTCTGGGTCGTCATGGTTCTCCCACCTTGTTACCCGGGGTCACATCCTCCGTGTCTTATGAGACTGCCTGTCAGCAAGCTCGTCAATCCCCTGGGCGTCACTTGTGGCGGGAAATGGCGCGCGCAGTGTGAAGGCGTACGGCGTGGGTCCGTTGGCGCGCAGGTGCAGCAGCCGCTCCTCCGCCTCCGCGACCGTCGGCCGGTGTCCGGCCGGCACCCACCACAGGGCCACCATCGCCTCCCGCACCCGCTCGAACCACTCCCGGCGGCGGGCCAGCATCGCGCGGTGGCGCCCCTCGTACATGTACGCCGTCAGGGCGTCGACGTCCCGCCACACCGACATGTTGATGATCAGCCACTCGTCCCCGAGGACGGGTACGTCGGTCGCGTTGCCCGACTCGCTCTCCAGGCGCCACACGAAACCGTCGGCGCTGTCCGCGTCGGCGTTCACGGGGTCGAGGTTGTCGACGAAGTCCTTCAACTGGGGTGAGTCCAAAGGGGCCTTGAGGCGGCCGATGTTGACCTGGGCGAGTTGGTGGGCGGCTGTCGCCGTCGATGACGTCATGGACCGAACGCTAGGTAGCGACCGATCGCCCCGGTACCGGATATCTCACGGAGTGAGCACCGCCTCCATCACCGCCCGGGCGATCGGCGCCGCCACCCCGCCTCCCGTGATGTCGCCGCGGACCGCCGAGGCGTCCTCCACCACCACCGCCACCGCGACCTTCGGCTCGATGTCCCGCTCGCCCTGCGCCCAGGACACGAACCAGGCGTACGGCGTACCGGAGTTGCCGATGCCGTGCTGGGCGGTGCCGGTCTTGCCGCCGACGACGGCGCCCGGGATGGCGGCGTTCGTGCCGGTGCCCTCCGTGACGACGTCCTCCATCAGTTCCTTCATCCGGACCGCGGTGGCCGGGTGCATGGCCTGGCGGACCGGCCGCGAGCCCGCCGACCCGACCGTGTCCCCGTCGTCCGTCGTCGTCCGCTCCACCAGGTACGGCGTCCGCACCTGCCCGCCGTTGGCCACCGCCCCCGCGACCATCGCCATCTGCAACGGCGTGGCCCGCGTGTTGTACTGCCCGATCGACGACAGCGCCAACTGCGCCTTGTCGACGGAGGTGTCGAAGGTGCTCGGCGCGACCGAGAAGGGGACGCGCAGCCCCTCGTCGTTGAAACCGAAGCCCTCCGCCGTCGCCGCCATGTCCGAAACCCCCACGTCCGCGCCCAACTTGGCGAACACCGTGTTGCACGACCACTCGAAGGCGGTCCGCAGCGAGGCGTCCTCGCATCCGTCGGACTCGTTGGTGAGGGAGGTGGTGGTGCCGGGGAGCGTGTAGGGCGCGGGGGAGTCGGTCGGCGCGTCCACGTCCGTGATCACCCCGGCGTCCAGCGCGGCCGCGGCGGTGACCACCTTGAAGGTCGACCCCGGCGGATACGTCTGCCGGATCGCCCGGTTGAGCATCGGCTTGTCCGGATCGCCGTTCAGCCGCGCCCAGGACCGCTCCGTGGCCGCGGAGTTGCCCGACAGCACGCCCGGGTCGTACGAGGGTGTCGACACCAGCGCCAGGATCCGCCCGGTCGCCGGCTCCACCGCCGCCACCGCCCCCTTGCGCCCACCGAGCCCCTCGAACGCCGCCCGCTGCGCGGCCCGGTCCAGGGTCGTGACGACGTTCCCGCCCGGGCTCTGCGCCCGCGTGAGCTCGTTCCACAGCGGGAACGGCGTGAGCATCGGATCGGTCCCGGCCAGCACCGCGTCCTCGGAGTGCTCCAGGAACGACGTCCCGTACACCTGCGAGGCGAAGCCGGTGACCGGCGCGTACAACGGCCCGTCCGTGTACGTCCGTTCGTAGCGGAGCTGCTCGCCGGTGTCCCGGGAGCCGGTGATCTTCCCGCCCTCCACCAGGATGTCGCCGCGCCGCTGCTCCCAACGGGCGATGCCGGGCCGCCGGTTGGCGGGATTGTCGTCGTAGGACTGGGCCTGGAAGACCTGGATGCGGGTGGCGTTGACCAGGAGCGCCACCAGCAGCAGGGCGCAGAAGACGGCCGCGTGCCGGATGTACCGCGTCATGGGCCCACCTCGATGTGCCGCGTCACCGGTCCGCCTCACCGTCGTACTGGCCGCGCGCCGAATCGCTGATGCGGATCAGCAGCGCCACGATCGCCCAGTTGGTGACCACCGAGGAGCCGCCCTGGGCGAGGAAGGGCATCGCCATGCCGGTGAGCGGGATCAGCCCGGTCACCCCGCCCGCGATCACGAACACCTGGAGCGCGACGATCGACGCCAGGCCGACGGCGAGCAGCCGGCCGAAGGGGTCGCGCAGGGCGAGGCCCGCCCGGAAGCCGCGCTCCACCAGCAGGCCGTAGAGGATGAAGAGCGCGGAGAGCCCGGCCAGGCCCAGTTCCTCGCCGGCCGTCGCCAGGATGAAGTCCGACTTGGCGGCGAAGCCGATCAGGATGGAGTGGCCCAGGCCCAGGCCCGTGCCGAGGACTCCGCCGGCCGCGAACGCGAAGAGGGACTGCGCGAGTTGGTTGGGTCCCTGACCGGCCTCGATCGACGCGAAGGGGTGCAGCCAGTCCTGCACCCGGCTGTGCACGTGCGGTTCCAGCCAGCCGACGGCCACCGCGCCGAGCGAGGCCAGCAGCAGGCCGACCGCGATCCAGCCGGTGCGGCCGGTGGCGACGTAGAGGAGGACGACGAACAGGCCGAAGAACAGCAGCGAGGTGCCGAGGTCACGTTCGAGCACCAGGACGCCGACGCTCAGCAGCCAGACGGCGACGATCGGGCCCAGCACGCGCCCGGTGGGCAGTTGGAGCCATCCCACACGGCGGCCGGCGTAGGCGAGGGCGTTGCGGTTGGCCGCCAGGTAGGCGGCGAAGAAGATCGCGAGGAGCACCTTCGCGAACTCGCCCGGCTGGATGGAGAATCCGGCGATCCGCAGCCAGATGCGGGCGCCGTTGACCGCCGGGAAGAAGATCGGCAGGAGCAGCAGGCCGAGCGCGCCGACCACGGACACGTACGCGTACCGCTGGAGCACCCGGTGGTCACGCAGGGCCAGCACGACGACGGTGAACAGGGTCACGCCCAGCGCGGACCAGACGAGTTGGGTGGGAGCCGCGCGATCGCCCGGTGTCTCCAGGTCCAGCCGGTAGATCAGCACCAGGCCGACCCCGTTGAGCAGCACACCGATCGGCAGCAGCAGCGGATCGGCGTACGGGGCGCGCACGCGCACCGCGAGATGCGCGAGCAGCGCGAGCGCGCCGAGCCCGGCGCCGTAACCGGCGGCGCCGGGCGGGACGGTGCCGTGCTTGGCGAGGCCGACAGCGCAGTAGCCGTACACCGAGAGCAGTACGGCCAGGACGATGAGGGCGAGTTCGATGCCACGGCGTCGGGGCAGGCGGACCGCGGGAGCGGGAGCATCCGCCGCCACCACGGTGATTCCGGCCTTCGTCATGTCCGGAACCTACCCAAATAGTGCGTGTTGTGACCTCAGGGCGTCAGCACCAGCGTGGCGAGGGCCCGAGCGTCTTGATGTACCTGGCCGAACCCCAGGCCCACGTGCCGTCGGTGAGGAGGTACCAGTTCCGGTTGCCCTGGATGTTCTGCCCCTGGGTCTTGCAGAAGATCTTGACGTGGTCGCCCCGGTAGGCCACCCGGATCACCTGTCCGCCCCGGTTCGGCGCGCTGCGCAGCAGCAGCTCACTCGCCGTCACGACACCCCGGTACAGCCGGGGGCTGTTCTGGTGGTCGTTCCAGTCCCCGCGGTTGTCGAAGCCGTCGTCCTGCCTGCTGACCCCCGGGTCGTCACCGCCGTCCCAGTCGTCGTCGGCCAGCGCGGGAGTGGCGGCGACGGACGCGAGAAGCGCACCGGAGGCCGCGGCTATGGAGAGGCGGGTGAGGGTGTGACGCAGGGACATGGAGACCTCCGTGAGGGGGAGTCGGAGCCGCAAAGCGGACTAATCGCCACATTAGGAGGAGGGTGGCGGGATCGCCCGCCAAGCTGGGCCAATAGGTGCCGCGCACCGGGGCGCCTCGTCAGGGGCGCGGGGCTGTATCGATGTGCGGCTCCGCCGCGTGGGCGCGACAAGCCCCACGAGGCCGCGGTGAACGAACAACCTGAGGGCCCGAGCTCTTTCTGCGGCCTTCTAGCCGAGCGTCAGCGTCGCAACGGCCCCACCGTCAACGGAGTTCGCGAACTCAAGCCGCGCCCCCAACACCTCCGCCTGCCCCGCGGCGATGGTCAACCCCAACCCGTGCCCCCGAGCGCCCCCTTCCGTCCGGAACCGCTGCGGACCGTGCGCCAGCAGATACTCCGGAAACCCGTCCCCGTGATCCCGCACGACCACCTCACCCCCGCGAACCGTCACAGACACCGGCGCGCGCCCGTGCCGATGCGCGTTGGCGACCAGATTCCCCAGCACCCGCTCCAGCCGCCGCCGGTCCGTCTCCACGCGCGCGTCCCGCTCGACGACCACCTCGGTGTCGGTCCCGGACGCCCGCACCACCCGCTCGGCCAACGCCCCCAACTCCTCGGTGTCCACCTCCAACAGCTCCCGCCCGGTGTCCAACCGCGAGATCTCCAGCAGATCCTCGGTCAGCGTCCGCAACGCGGCGACCCGATCCAGCACCAACTCCGTGGGCCGCCCCGGCGGCAACAGTTCGGCCGCCGCGTGCAATCCCGTCAGCGGCGTACGCAACTCATGCGCCACGTCGGCCGTGAACCGCTGCTCGCTCAGCAACTTCCCCTGCAACGAGCCCGCCATGGAGTCGAGCGCGGCGGCCACCGCCGCCACCTCGTCCTGCGGTCGCGACGGATCCTTCGTCCGCGAGTCGTCCACGCGCGCGTCCAGATCACCGGCGCTGATCCGCCGCGCCACCTGCGCCGTCGCGTGCAGCCGCCGTGTCACCCGTGTCACCGCGAACGCGCCGACCAGCAGCGTCGCCCCGATCGCCAGCGCCGACGACCACACGATCGCCCGGTCGAGCCCGACGATGGTGCGCCTGCCCTGCGCGTAGTCGACCCGCACGGCCAGCGCGCGCCCGCCGTCGACGGGCCCGGCCGCCCACATCGTGGGGCGCCCGCGGTGGTCGGCGACCATCGTGCCGCGCTCACCGCCCGCCGCCAGCGTCCGCAACCGGTCGGGCAGACCAGGCGGATCGACCCCGACACCCGGCGTCAGCGTGTCCCCGGCCTCGAACGACTCCGTGGCGTCGCCCAGCCGGGACAGCGCGAGATCACGGGCCTGGCCGACGATCTGGTCGCTCACCGAGACATGCACGAGGACGCCGAGCAGGGCGGCCAGCGCGCAGCACATCACGGTGATGAACACGGCGGCCTTGACCGCGAGAGTGCCGGCCCAGTGCGGAAGCGCGAGCCTCATCCGGCGCCCACCGAGACCGACGGGGAGACCATGGGGGAGGCCGAGGGGGAGGGGGTCACCGAAGGCGGCACGCGCCGGTCCCGCTTCCCGGCCTTCGCGCCCCCCATGCGGAGCATCTCGTCATGGGTCAGCAGCATCAGGCGCTGGTCCGGGTCCCAGGTCCACTGGAAGCGGTACTCGTAGTCGGCGATGTCGGACGGCGAGTGGATGATCACGGACCGGCCGGCCAGCTCGACCCCGCTCACCGCGTCGTCGTTGGACATGACCTGGACCAGCCGGCCCGACTCGAAGGTGTAGACGCGCACGGCCGTCTGATTGCCGGGCAGCAGCCGGAACCCCAGCGTCAGGTCGTCGCGCCCGTCGCCGGTCAGATCGCGGTAGTACGGCTTGAGGACGGGACACTTCCCGTGCCCCGCGCCCTCGGCGCAGTCGGCCAGCCGGCGGGTCGTCCCGGCGTACGGCGCCGACGCGCGCGTGTAGTCGTCCGGATGCCGGCGGATCTCCTCGCGCACGACGGCGACGGGGTCCACCTTGTGGATGTCGTCGCCGGGCGCGGTGATGTCCCGGACCAGCTCGGACTCGCCGTCGTCGTAGTTCCAGGCGGGGCTGGTGGCCGGGGACAGATGGGGCCACAGCTTGGCCGGACTGGTCGCGGTCGGTGTCGCGCCGGCCCCGCGCAGTCCGCCCGTGTCACCACAGGCCGCCGTGACCGCCGCGGTCGCCGTCAGCAGGGCGACGGCGAGGGCGGTGCGCGCGGGACGGGTGCGCGCGGGGCTGGTGCGGGGCACGGTGCTCCTGGGTGCGAGGGTGATCGATGACCCAGTACACCCTATTCATCCGGAGAATTCCCCCGGGAAGCCGGCCCGTGGGACGCCTCTGGAGAAACGATCGCATGCCACCCGACCCGCCCCCTCCCACCCTCACGCGCTACTCCGTCAGCTCCTCCAGCAGCCGTGCCGTCGACAGACCCGTCCGCAGATAGTCCACGAACAGCTCGTTGTGCAGCGCCCACGGCGAACGCCGGGTCCTGATCAGCCGTATCGCCTCGTCGGCGGAGCCGCCGCGCTGGACGAGCGTCTGCGCGACCACGAGCCCCGAGCGGTTGTAGCCGCTGTAACAGCGGACGAGGACCTTTCGGCCCTCGTCCATCGCGTCGCTCGCGGCCCGTGCGAGACGGATGACGCCCGCGAGCTGCGTCCCGTCCAGCGGCCCGTCCGGTATCGGCCACACATGGTGCTCGGCACCGGGATCGGGGCCGTGCCCCGGCAGCCTGAGCAGAGTCTGGACGAGGTCGAACTCGTCCCGCACCACAGCGAATTCGAGTTGTCCGGAGGTCCCCCTGAACTCGTGCCCGCCCATCCACAATCCGGGCACGATCTCGCTCCACGGGGTGTCCGGAGCCGGTACGTCGGGTTGCTTCCTGCGGGTACGCAACAACGCCTCCCCAACTCCACGCCCAACTGGTCTCAAAGGTAACCGGGTTCTTGCCCGGGGAGCACCCCGCCTGTTCCCATGGTCAAGGGGTGATGGTGCATGACCGGACTACGCGTCGTACCCGCCTGGCGGCATGGCCACGAGCGGCTCTACGTCTGTCTCACGGACGGCAGGAACATCGCCTGGTACGACCGTGAGGCGGCCAGGATCAATCTGCTCAGCGAGGACGAGAGAGAAGACGTCCTGGAAGCCCTCGGGCCCTTCCTCACCGGCCCGGTGACGGTGGGCCCGCCCCCCGTCCCGACCCCGGCCGAGCTGGCCCGGCTCTCCCTGCATCCGGACGACGACCTGGCGCCCAACCGCCCCGGCGAGGCGCTGCTGGTCGACCTGGACCGGGAGCCGGGGCCCTCCCATCGCCTCCGCGCGGACCCGCGCCGCCGGGCCCTGACCGCGGAACAGACGGTCGGCGAGGCCCTGGACCGGCTGGACGGCGCGGGCTGGCACGCCCTGCACTCGGTCCCGCTGCCGGGCGGCGACCGCGTCCACCACCTGGTGATCGGGCCGGGCGGCCTGTTCGCCGTGCACACGCTGTACGCGCGCAAGCAGCGGGTCACGATCGCCGATCCGATGGTCGCGCTGGGCCGCCGAGAGCCCCAGCCCCTGCTGCGCCGCGTCCGCGCCGACGCCGACCGCGCCTCGTACGCCCTGACCGCCGAGGTCCATCCGGTCCTGGCCCTCGTCGGCCCCGCCGACGTCTCGGTCCCCGGACCGCTCCGCGAGGTCCGCGTCCTCCAGGACACCGACCTCGCGGGCCTCGCCCGCCTCGGCGGAGTCCTCAAACCGGCGGACGTGGAGGCCCTGCACGCGATGGCCCGGGACCGGGGGACGTGGGTACGGGTGTGAAGGGGAGCGGGGGTGCCTCCGGCGGTTGAACGGGGGTGGGGTGAGGTGTCTTGGACGGTCGGGCGGGGGGCGTCACGAGATGTCCTGGACGGTCGGACAGGGGCGTCACGAGGTGTCCTGGACGGTCGGGCAAGGGGCGTCACGAGGTGTCCTGGACAGTCGAACGGGGGGCGTCGCGAGGTTCTTCCGGCGGTTGACCGTGGGGCGGTGCGCCGAGCCGGCGGCGCCCGCGTGCCCGCGGAAGCAGGGCTTCCGTCCCGCCGGCCTCGGCCTCGGCCTCGGCAGCGGCGGCCGGGCGGAGACGCCCGCTGCCCCTCCGTCGCCGCTCCTCACCTCCCCGCTGAGCCTCACGGCAGTGAACCCGCCGCGTCGGCTTCCATGAGCGGGGCCAACAAGTCGCCGTACTCCTCAAGGCGCGGCGCGATGTCCGCGGCCCGGAACGCCAGCCGGTCGGGCGCCCCGCACTCTTCCACCTCGGCCCACGTCACCGGCGTGGAAGCGGTCGGCTCCGGGCGGGCGCGCAGGGTGTAGGGGGCGGCGGTCGTCTTGCGGGCCGCGTTCTGGCTCCAGTCGACGAACACCTTCCCCGGCCGCAGGCTCCGCGTCATCCGGTGCACGACGAGCCGGGGCAGGACGCGCTCGGCCTCGACGGCCAGCTGTTTGGCGTACTCGCTGACCCGCTCGGACGGCGTCGGCCGCAGCGCGGCCAGCAGATGCAGCCCCTTCGCGCCCGAGGTCTTGGCATGGGCGTCGATCCCGTCCGCCGCGAGCCGCTCGCGCAGCCAGAGCGCCACCTCGCAGCAGTCGACGATCGTGGCGGGCGCCCCCGGATCGAGATCGAAGACGATCCGGTCGGCCTCCGCGGGCGCGTCGATCACCCACTGGGGCGTGTGGAACTCGGTGACGAGATTCGCGGCCCACATCAGACTCGCCAGATCCTGTACGAGCACCATCCGCGCCGGCCCCTCCGACCGCGGCACCTCGGCGGTGGTGACCCAGTCGGGCGTACCCGGCGGAACGTTCTTGGTGAAGAACACCTGCCCGTCCGGGCCGTCGGGATACCGCAGGAAAGAGACGGGCCGGTCCCGCAGATGGGGCAGGAGCGCGGCGGCGGTGGTGGCGTAGTAGTGCAGCACCTCGCCCTTGGTGAAGCCGGTCGCCGGATACAGCACCTTGTCCAGGTTGCTGAGCGCGAGCCGTCTCCCCTCCACCTCTGTGATGGGCGTCATACGATGAGAATCTCACGCGATTGGGCAGAGACCGGAGTAAACCGACCGAAAGGGTGCTGCACGTGAGATCCATATGGAACGGCGCCATCTCGTTCGGCCTGGTCAGCATCCCGATCAAGCTAGTGAACGCCACCGAGAGCCACTCGATCTCCTTCCGCCAGATCCACACCGAGGACGGCGGCCGTATCCGGTACCGCAAGTACTGCGACCTGGAGGACCGCGAGGTGACCTCCGCCGAGATCGGCAAGGGGTACGAGGACGCGGACGGCACGATCATCCCGATCACGGACGACGACCTGTCCCACCTCCCGCTCCCCACCGCCAGGACGATCGAGATCGTGGCCTTCGTCCCGGCCGACCGGATCGACCCGCTCCAGATGGACGCGGCGTACTACCTCCAGGCGGGCGGCGCCCCCGCGGCGAAGCCGTACACCCTCCTGCGCGAGGCCCTGAAGCGCAGCAACAAGGTCGCTATCGCCAAGTACGCCCTGCGCGGCCGGGAACGCCTCGGCATGCTGCGGGTCGTCGACGAGGCGATCGCCATGCACGGCCTGCTCTGGCCGGATGAGGTCCGTGCCCCCTCGGGAGTCGCCCCGGACATCGACGTCACGGTCAACCCCAAGGAACTCGACCTGGCCGACGCCCTGATGGACACCCTCGGCGAGGTCGAACTCTCCGACCTGCACGACGAGTACCGCGAGGCGCTGGAGGAGGTCATCGCGGCCAAGGCGGCGGGCGAGTCCATCCCCGACGCCCCGGAACCGGCGTCCGGCGGCAAGGTGTTGGACCTGATGGCGGCCCTGGAGAAAAGCGTGCGGGCGGCGCAGGAGTCCCGGGGCGAGGGGCAGGCGGAGGCGGAAGAGGCGGCACCGGAAGAGGCCGAGGTCCGGCGCCTTCCGCAGCGCAAGTCCGCGCGTACGGCACCGAAGCAGACGACCGGCAAGAAGTCGACGTCCACGGCGACGAAGAAGACGGCCGCGAAGAAGACGAAGTCGGCCGCCCGGAAGTCGACGGCGAAGTCGGCCCAGGGGACGAAGAAGGCGGCGGCGAAGAAGACCACGACCGCGAAGAGGACGACCGCGGCCAAGAGCACGGCGGCGGCCAAGTCCACGGCGAAGAGCACCGCCAAGAGCACTGCGAAGAAGGCGGCGCCCCGCAAGCGTTCGGCCTGACGCGCCTCATCGGACCGGGCCTGATCCGGGCCTCGCTGTCGCGCGCTGTCACTTTTTCGGCAGGGCGATGATCGGCTGAACGCAACCGTTTCCTATAGGAAGCCGGGCTAGGGTTGGCGCTCCAGCAGCGAGGTGGGGGAGGCCCCGGATGTCATCGATTCCGATGGGGGTGTTCGGCCGGGAGCAGGCACTGAACGCCATCGACGCCCTCTTCGATCGACTGCGCGGAGAGGCCTCGACCGAGGCCCGGGGCCCTGAGGGCGGTGCGATCGAGCGCACGCTGCTGTTCGTGGGCGAGCCCGGTATCGGCAAGACCTCGCTCCTGGAGGCCGGGGCCAGGAAGGCCAAGGACCTTGGCGGACAGGCCCGTTGGGTGGTCGGCCGGACCGAGGAGGCCGGGCTCGCCTTCAGCGGACTCGACGCCCTCTTGCACCCCTGGCGCAAGACCCTGGCCGGCATCGACGCCGAGGACCGCTCGATCCTCCGGACCGTCCTGCGCGGGGGAGAGACGGTCACCGGCGGGACGCTCGCGCTGGCCGGGGCGCTGCTGCGCGTGCTGTCCACGTGGGCCGACGCGGGGCCGGTTCTCGTGATCATCGACGACCTCCAGTGGCTCGACCGGTCCTCCCACGACCTCCTGAGCCTGTGCGCCCACCGCCTGGAGGGCGAGCCCGTGGGTTTCCTCCTCGCCTCCCGTCCCACGGGGCTGCCGGCCGCCTGGACGCGCCAGAGCACCCTGCACCGGCTGGAGGACCTCGACGAGATCCAGGCCGCCCGCCTCCTCGACTCCCTCGCGACACCGCCGGAGGGCCGCACCCGCCGACAGGTGCTGCGTCAGGCCGGCGGCAACCCGCTCGCCCTGGTCGAACTGACCCGCGCGGCGGCCACCCGCTCGCTCGGCGAGGAGCGGGCCGGCCTCGAACTCCCCCTCACCGAACGCCTGGAGCAGCTCTTCGCCGCCGACCTGGAGGCCCTCCCACGCCCGACCCGCCGCCTCCTCACGCTGGCCGCGGTCGCCGACCTGCCCGACATGGCGGCGCTCACGGAGATCCTGGGCGATGTCCTGCTGCCGGAGCCGGACGAGGTGGGGCTGGAGGGGGCGGTGCCGGTGGGGCAGGGGGCGGAGGGCAACTCCGTAGATGGGGGCGGGGGTTCACAGGACGGGCGGGCCAACGCGCGGGTTCGGCACGGCGATTCCCTGGATGGTGGCGGGGGTTCGCAGGGCGCCCCGGCCAACTCGCAGGACACGGATGGTGACTCCCAGCACCTCCACGCCACCACCCCCACCTCACCCGACCTCACGCCGCACCCCCCGGAGGGAACCCCCACTCGCCGAGCCCAGGTCGCCCGCGCCGCCGACGAAGCCTGGGCCGCGGCGGAGAAGGCCGGGCTGCTCACCCTCCGGGAGGGTGTCGTCCGGTTCCGGCATCCCCTGGTCCGGTCCGCCGTCCTGGCCGCCGCGCCGTTCGACGAGCGCTCCCAGGCGCACCGGCTGATCGCGTCCGTGCCGGACCTCGACGAGGACCGCCGGGCCTGGCACCGGGCCGCCGCCATGGTCACGGCGGACGAGGGTGTCGCCGCCGCTCTGGAGGCCACCGCGGAACGCGCCCGCCGTCGGGGCGGCTACGCGGCGGCCGCGGTGACCCTGGAACGGGCCGCCCAGCTCAGCCCGCGTACCGAGGACCGGGTCCGGCGGCTCAACGCGGCCGCGGAGTTCGCGGCGTGGGCCGGCCATCCCCGCTGGGTGGCCGAACTCACCTCCACCGTCGCTGCCATCGCCGACACCGAGGAGGCCCGGGTCCTGGCCGACACGATGGGCGGGTGGGCCTTCGTGCTGACCAGCCGGCACGGCGAGGCGATGGACCGCCTGACGGCGGCCGCCGACGCCTCGTGGCCGGACCGGCCCGACCGGGTCATGGACGCGCTCGGCACCGCGGCCACGGTCGGCTACCAGAGCGGCGACCCGCGCTTCCGCGCTGCCATCCTGAGCCGCTACCGGCGTCTTCCGCCCCGCGAGCCGACCTTCGACTCGGCCTGGATCCTGGCCGGTTGCGACGCGCTCGACGCGCGCGAGGAGGCCCTCGCCCACCTGCGTCACGCGGCCGCCGAGGAGGACCAGTCGCTCATGGCCTGGGCGGCGCTCGGGGCCGCCGCCTGGGCGCTGGACGAGACCGAGATGGCCGTGAACCTGCTCGGCACCATGCTGGAGATCTACCGCCAGGCCGCCACCGCCGGAGCGAACGCCACCGTCGCCTCGGCGCACGCGCTCGCCCTCTTCGAAGTCGGCCGCTGGCCCGCCGCCCTCGCCAGTCTGAGCGAGTCCGACCGGGCGGCGTCCGCCGCCGGCGGGATGGAGATCGCCACCCTCAGCAACCACATCCTCGCCAGCACGCTCGCCGCGGTGCGCGGGGACAGCGAGCGCGCCAAGCAGACGCTCGCCGACGCCGTCCGCGACTACGACCTGCGCGGCACCCGCACCTTCGACGTGCGCGCCCGCCAGGCGAGCGCGCTGGCCGCACTGGCGGAAGGTGATCACGAGGTCGCGTACTTCCACCTCAGCCGGTACTTCCACCGCGACGGCAGCCCCGTGCACTTCCACAGCTCCTACCACGGACTCGGCGACCTGGCGGCCAGTGCCGTACGCACCGGCCGGTCCACGGAGGCGCAGGCCACGCTCGACACGGCCATGGGACAACTGCCCGCCAACATCTCGCTGCGGCTGCACCTCATCCTGTGCCGGGCCCAAGGCCTGCTCACCGACGACGCCACCCGCGCGGAGGAGTTGCTCCGCGAAGCGGCCTCCACGCCCGACGGAGACCAGTGGCCCTTCGAACGCGCCCTCGCGCTCGCCGACTTGGGGGAGTGGCTGCGCCGTCGTCAACGCCCTGCCGACGCCCGGGCACCCCTGGGTGAGGCGCTGGAACTCTTCCAGGGACTCGGGGCGGCACCCTGGACGACCCGCACGGCAGCGGAGTTGCGGGCGACCGGGGTCGACACCGCCGAAGGGCGCCGCCCGGACGCGACCATGGAACTCACCCCGCAGCAACTGGCCATCGTCCAACTCGCCGCGCAGGGACTGTCGAACAAGGAGATCGCCGCCCGGTTGTTCCTCTCGCCGCGCACGGTCGGCTTTCACCTCAACCGGGCGTTCCCCAAGCTTGGTGTCACCTCACGCTTCCAACTGCGGGACGTCGTCGCCTGAACGGGCAGAAAGACGCGCCCGATGACTACCTGATCGGGCAAGTCAGGTCGTCTGACAGAAGCCGCCGAAGCCGCCGTCACCCCAGACTGACGACAAGACGAAGGTGCGCTCGAAGCCCCGACGAACCGACCTTCCCGCTCCGGCGAACCGACCTTCCAGCTGCCGACACAGCAGCGCAGCGCACCGTGGCGCCCTACCCAGAACACAGGGGGAGTGCAGGATGAGCCGCACGATTTCCCGCTTGCCCGGCATGGACAAGAGGCTGCTCCTCGCACCGGACCCGCGGCCGGCGGCGACACGGTGACCGGCACGCCTGCCGTCAGGGACACGGTGGTCAGCGCGCCTGTCGCGAGGGACACGGTGGCCGGTACGCCCGCCGTGAGTGACAAGCTGACCGGCGCGCTCTCCGCGATGGACCCGTGCGCCGCCGTCAGCCTCGTAGGACGGTCGGCGGAGTTGCGAGTCGTCCACTCGCTGCTCGCCACCGCCATCGACCGGGGCTCCGGGCTGATGCTGACCGGAGCGGCCGGGGTGGGCAAGACCGCGTTGCTCGACGTGGCCGCGCAGCGGGCGGCCGAGGCCGGCTTCCGGGTACTGCGCGTCACCGGATCGCAGTTCGACCGGACCGTGAGCTTCGCGGGGCTGCACCAGATGCTGCAGCCGCTGTCCGAGGAGATCGCGGCCCTGCCGACCCACCAGGCGGCGACCCTGCAGGCCGTGCTCGGCCTGTCCGAGGGGCAGCCGGTCGAGTTCATCGCCATCGCCAGCGCCGTACACGCGGTGCTCTCCCAAACCGCCACCAGGGCCAGGCCGTTGGCACTGATCGTCGACGACGCTGCCTGGCTGGACCGGCCCAGCGCGATGGTCCTGGGGATCGTCTCCCGCTACGTCCGCACGGGCTCCATCGCCCTGCTGGCCGCGTCCCGGACCGGCGACGAGTCCTTCCTGAGCGGCACCGGAATGGCCACGCACGAGATCCGGCCGCTCGACGACACCGCGGCGACCGCGTTGGTGGCGGAACGATTCCCCGCCCTGGCCCCCCGAGTCCGCCGGCGCCTGGTCGCGGAGGCCCGCGGCAACCCGCTGGCCCTGCTCGAACTGCCCAGCACGCTCGACAAGCCGCAGCAGACCGAGCGCGGCACGCTGCCGGCGGTCCTCCCGCTGTCCGACCGGCTCAAGCGGATCTACTGCGAAGGGGTCAGCGCCCTCCCGGCCGGCACCCGCAGGCTGCTCCTGCTCGCGGTCCTGGACGGCTCAGGCGACCTGCGCACCCTGCGGCGCGCCATGGCCACCCCGGAAGCCCGGCCCGGACTGTGCCCCGCCGAACGCGGCGGCCTCGTACAAGTCGACGTCGAAACAGGGAAGTTGGTCTTCCGGCACCCGCTGACCAGGTCCGCCGTCATGGAGCTGTCGACCAGCGCCGAGCGCCGGTGGGCCCATCAGGTGCTCGCCGAGGAGTTCCCGGCCGGTTCCGATCGCCGGGCCCTGCACCTGGCCGACGCGGCGGTCGGACCCGACGAGCACGTGGCCGTCCTGTTGCACGACCTCGCCTACGACACCCTGCGCCGCGGGGACGCCGTCGGCGCCATCAACGCCCTGCTGCGCGCCTCGGAACTCAGTGCCACCGGGGCGGGCAAGGGGCGCAGGCTCGCCGAGGCGGCCTGCCTGGGGGCCAACATCACCGGCGATCTGCGCAACGTGCGCGACCTCCTGGACAACGCCACCGGCGCGGACTCCCGGGCCACCAGGTCCCTCCCGGCCGCCGTCGCCGCGGCCAGTCAACTCCTCAACGGCGAGGGCGACGTGGACACCGCCCAGCGGCTCCTGGTCAACGCGATCGACAACGACGCGACCCTGCGGCAGAGCGACGACACCATGCTCTCCGAGGCACTGCACACCCTGCTCAGGGTCTGCTTCTTCAGCGGCCGACCGGACGTATGGCGCTCCGTCGACACCGCGCTGAGCCGCCTCCACCCCCACGCTCCCGACCCCCAACTCCCGGTAATGCGCGCCGCCTTGGGCGACCCGGCCCACCTGGCGCTGCCCGTACTGCCCCGCCTCGACGAACTGACCTCCGATCTCCACCGCGAGACGGACCCCACCCGCATCGTCCGTACGTCCGCGGCCGGCGCCTACGTCGACCGCCTGCCGGGCAGCCGCAGTTCACTCCGGCGCGTGGTCGACGACGGCCGCGGCGGAGGCGCCGTCACCCTGGCGATCGAGGCGCTCTTCCTCCTGGCCAACGACGCCTACGCCACCGGGCAATGGGACGACATCACCGCCCTCACCGATGAGGGCCTGGGCTGGTGCACGACGTACAACTACCGCCTCCAGGCCTGGCCGGGACGTTTCCTGCAGGGCCTGCTGGCCGCCGCCCGAGGCGACGACGAGACCGCCCGTACCGTCGCCAACACCCTGGTCTCCTGGGGAAACCCGCGCGGCCTGGGCATCCTGCGCACCTACTCCGCCCACGTCAAGGCCCTGTCGGCGCTGGGCGACGCGGACTTCGGCATGGCGTACTACCACCTGACGTCGGTGACGGAGGCCGGCCGCCTGACCTCCCCCCACGACCTGTGGCTCCTGTGGGACTTCGTCGAGGCCGCGGCCCACAGCGGCCATCACGCGGAAGCGACCGCCCACTTGGAAACGATCCGCGCCCTCGGAGTCCATCAACTCTCCCCACGCCTGGCGATGATCGCGGACGGCGCGGCAGCCATAGCCGACCAGGCCTCGGTGGACCGGGACCTCTTCGAACGCGCCCTCGCCACCCCCGACGCCGAGTGCTGGCCCTTCGACCTGGCCCGCATCCACCTCGCCTACGGCGAACGCCTCCGCAGGGCCCGGGCCAGCGGCGCGGCCCGCCCCCACCTCACGGCCGCCCTGGCCACGTTCGAACGCCTACGCGCGAGCCCCTGGACCACCCGCGCGGCGAACGAACTCCGAGCGACGGGCCTCCAGCCCCGCCCCACGAATGCGACGAAGGCCCGCCCTTCTCCTCTGACACCTCAGGAATGGCACACGGCCCAACTGGCGGCGACGGGCCTCACGAACAAACAGATAGCGGCCCAACTGTTCCTGTCCCCCAGGACAGTTGCGGCCCACCTCCGCAACGCCTATCCCAAGCTGAACGTCACGTCGAGGGCGGGGCTGCGGGACGCACTCACGGGGCTTGCGGGGGAGGTTGAGGGCTGACGGCCGGGTGGCGGGAGGTGAGCGCCAGGAGCTGACGGCCGAGTCCGAGTCCCGAGTGCTATCCGCGTGTGGCGTTCTTGCCGTTCCTGCTGTTGTCGCTGTCCTTGTCGTACGTTTCCTGGTGGCGTCGGATCTCGGTGTGATGCTCGGCGCTCCAGGCGGCCAGGTGCTGGACGGCGGTGAGCATGGAGGTGCCGAGGTCGGTGAGGGCGTACTCGACGCGGGGCGGCACCTCCGCGTAGGCGGTGCGGTCGACCAGGCCGTCGCGCTGGAGGCGCTTGAGGGCAAGGGTGAGCATGCGCCTCGAGACGGCGGGGATCGTGGTGTCGAGATCCGAGTAGCGGGCGCCGCCGCCGGCCAGGGCGCCGATGACCAGGAACCAGGTCGAGGATCTCGCGGATGAAGTCCGCGTCCTGCTCGTCCCAGCGCTCGCAGGGACTCGCGAGACGCAGTACGTTCGCCCGCGCCCGACATACCAAGTCTGCTTGCTCCCATGTCAGGCGGCTGCTGCGAGGGGGGCCGACTGCTCCGCAGTGTGGCCGTCCAGAGTTGGGCTGCCTTGAGGGGCCTGCTCAGCGGCGGGCGCGGGCGCAGTAGCTGCTGCAGAGAACAGGGCGCTACCCCCGGCCGGGTTCTAGGACGCCCGTAGACAGGGGTAGATCACTTGCTACTACGGCTGCCCGTCCCGCGGGGAGCTTGGATGTGCCAGAGAGGGCCACAACTGGTCCCAAAGAAGCCGCAGTTGTGGCGCGCTCGCCTACGCGCCTGTCGGATGAGACTGATAAGCATATAAACATGCTGACCCCAGAGCCCCAAGGCGCCTCGATGCGGTTCATAGATGAGCGGGACCAGGCGCAGTCGGTTACCTCAAGGAACTCCGCCGTCCCCGTTGGAGTCCTGTATGCGCCTCAAGACGCAAGCTGCGGGGAGTAGCGCTATGCGAGTTCTCGCGCAGCCGGCTCGACGGTCGGATCGGACCGTCGAGCAGCACTTCCAGGACACCGTTGCTCAGCCGGTGGTCTTCAACGCGCATGCGGACGTGCTCGAACCCTCGACCTTGAGTGCCCTCCAGCGCTTGTACCCCAACGGAGCCGCCCAGATGTGGGGCGTCATGCCAGGCAAGAACGGGGCAAATCTGCCCGAGATTCGCAAGATGTCGCCAGGGGACTGGGTCTTCTTCAGCGGAGACAAGCGACTCTATCTGGGAGGTACGGTCGCCCTCGCCTGGCGTAATCCGCAGCTTGCTGAACGTCTGTGGGGCGCGGACGACAATGGCCAGACCTGGGAGTATATGTACGCTCTCGCTGGCACCAGGGAGTTCGATATCCCGATCGAGGAGCTTCGGGAACTTCTGGGCTGGAACTCCAACCGCAACATCATGCGCTTCCAGGCCTTCAGCGAGGACGAGTCGGATGTACTGCAAGGGCGCTATCTGCTGAGGCCGTCACCGCCTCTCGATGACCTGGAGACGCCACTTCCGGGACTGCACAGTGACTTGGCGAGCCCGGCTGATCTCTTGGGCAATGAGACAGACGTGGACATGCTGGCGAAGCTTGCCATAGCGAAGCTCACCAGCCCGCCCTTGGCGGTGGCACTGCTCGGCGAATGGGGAGCCGGCAAGTCAAGCTTCATCAGCCAGATGAGCCGCCGGATCGACGATCTAGCTCTCCCTTCACCGGGGAACGCCGGTCCCTACGGCGCTTTCAACACCAGTGTCATCCAAGTCCACTTCAATGCCTGGCACTACAACGACGACCATCTCTGGCCAGGCCTGGTCGACCACCTGTTTCGCGCTCTCGCGCGGGAGTCAGCGCCCGATGAGACAACTGAGAACCCCATCGCGGAACGCGAGCGGCAGGCGGCAGAGCTAGCACGGCTGGAAACGGAGCAGCACCAACTTGACGAGGAACTGGCTCGTACAGCAAGAGATCGCCCCAGAGGATTTATGGCCTTCCTCAGATCGCCGGGAGAGGGTGCGCGCCTGCTCTGCACAGCGGTGCGCCTAGGCCTACGCGACGTCAGATATGGATGGCTGTGGGCAGTAGCGTGGCTGCTACTCATCGGCACTGTCCTCCTTGCCCGGCACTGGCTGACCGCGTGGATCACAGCTCTCGTGGGAGCTGCCTCCGCCCTCGCCGCCCCGCTGCTGCCGCTGTGGATGGTTGTGCAGCGTCGGCACGCACAAGGCCTCACCTGGACAGGAAAGCTCCGAGGATCGCTGGAGGAACGCCAGCGCAATCTGCGTGAAGAGATCACCACCGCGCGCGCTCGGCTCGCAGAGATAGACGCAGCCGTCGGCCTTTCCGACTTCCTCACGGGACGCAGCGACACCTACCAATCGCAGCGCGGCTTGCTGGGCACTGTCCACCAGGACTTGTCCCAGCTGAGTGAGAAGCTTCGGGAAGCCCACGACGAGTGGTCAAGCACTGAGTCCACCCAACGGCCGCCTCTTGAACGAATCATCCTGTACATCGACGATCTCGACCGGTGCTCCCCGCAGCGCGTCGTGGAGGTACTCGCAGCTGTTCATCTGATGCTGGCGCTACCGCTCTTCGTCGTCGTCGTTGCTGTCGACCCGAGGTGGTTGCTCAAGTCCCTTGAGTACCACTACAGCGAACTGTTCACTGACTCGGCCGGAGCATCACACATCACCGGCGCTCAGGACGCGGCCACTCCCCTCGACTATCTCGACAAGATCTTTCAAATTCCCTTTGTCGTCCCACCCAGCACGCCCGAGAAGACCGCGCGCCTCATCAATGCCCTCCTCGCGCCTTCCGAAGCTCCGCCCTCGTCCGCCGGGACTGGCGACGAGTTGGCGGACGATGAAGTGGAGTCTTCCGGGCCTGGCACAAACCAGTCCGCGCCCTCAGAGGAGGTCGAACAGGAGGAGACTGTCGTTGACGGTCCTGTTCAGTTGCAACTGCAGCCCCATGAGATCGCCTTCATGTCCCAGGTAGGCAGCCTCACTCAGACGCCGCGTGCAGCCAAGAAGATGGTGAATCTGTACCGGCTCGTGCGTATTGGGGTGCCACCCCTCGACCTTCCCCGGTTCGAGGGCACCCGCGAGATGCCTGGGGAGCATCAGGTGGTTCAGATCCTCCTTGCCTTGCTCGTGGGCAGCCCACGCCAATCAGAGGACGTCTTTCGGGCATTGCTGGCAGCCGCACCGAACACCAAGATCACAGAGACTCTGCGGGAAATGCCCTCCGATACTTTGATCGGAAGCCGCGTCGCGGAACTCATCGAGCAGATCCATGCTGAAGCTCCAGTGATCATGGATACCGCTGTCTATCAGCGATGGTGCCCGAAGCTGGCAAGGTATTCGTTCTATACACGGAGTCTCGCCAGCTGAGTACCGATCCCGCTGGCCTCGGAGGGCCCGCCAGGTCGCCCGCCGATCATGTTCGCGGTCGAACCTGCGCCCACCCGTCACGAGTTGACCGATCGCGGCCCGGGGACGTCCGTCGGTATCGCCACCGGCCCCTCCACCCTGGTCGTCGTCGACCTGGACATGCCCAAGGACCCGGACGACACCCCGCCGGCCGCGTGGACGCATCCCGACATCCGCGACGGCGTCGGCGTGTTCTTCGCCCTGCGCGAGCGCTACGACGGGGACGGTCCGCTCGTCACGTGCGCGCCGCACAACGGCTTCCGCGAACTGCTGCCCGCAGCGCACATCGTGAAGACCCCCAGCGGCGGCACGCACCTGTACTACGACGCACCCGAGGGCGAGCCGCCGCGCAACACCGCGGGCAAACTCGGCTGGAAGGTCGACACCCGCGCGGCCGGCGGCTACGTCGTCGCCGCGGGCAGCATCGTCAACGGCCGCCCCTACACGACCGTTCACGACGCTCCCGTCGCCGTGCTGCCCAACTGGCTCACCGCGTTGCTGCGTCCTGCGCCGCTGCCGCCGCAACGGCCCGTGGTCATCGCGCTCGCCGCGCACGACCGGCGCACCGCGTTCCTGCGTTCGGCCGTCGACGGCGAGGTGACACGGGTCCTCAACTCCGGCCCCCACCAGCACAACAAGGCGCTCTACGTCGCCTCTGTGGCACTGGGACAGTTGGCCGCCGGGGGAGAGCTGACCGAGCACGACGTCACCGGCTGGCTCCTAGACGCCGCGCTCAATGTCGGCCAGGGCGAGGGCGAGGCACGCCGCACCATCGCCTCCGGACTGCGCGCCGGCGCCAACCGGCCCCGGAAGGTCGCGGCATGAGCGCCAACCCCATCCCCCCACTGCACCTGTACTCCGTCCCCACCGACCCCCAACCGGCCCCACCGGAGCTGACCAGGCGGGAGCGCCCGCGCACCGCATGGACTGCGGACCAGCTCATGGCTGCGGACTTCCCCGAGCCCAAGTGGGCGGTGCCCGGCATCCTCGCGGAAGGCGTCAGCCTGCTCGCCGGACCGCCCAAGGTAGGCAAGTCCTGGCTCTCCCTCGGACTCGCCCTCGCGGTTGCCTCCGGCGGACACGCCTTCGACACCCTGCCAGTCGACAGCGGCCCCGTGCTCTACCTCGCCCTGGAAGACACCCCGCGCCGTCTGAAGACCCGCATGGGCAAGATGCTCGGGGGCCAACCGGCCCCGGCCGGGCTGACGTTGGTCACCGAATGCCCACCCTTCCCCCAGGGCGGCAGCGAGGCCATCGCCGGGTGGCTGGAGCGCAACCCGGACGCTCGCATGGTCGTCATCGACGTGTTCGCCAAGATGCGCGGCCAAGCACCTCAGGGTGTGTCCGCCTACGACGCGGACTACGTCTCCGTCGGCTACGCCAAGCGGATCGCGGACTACTACGGCATCGCCGTGGTGCTCGTTCACCACGTCCGCAAGGCAGGCTCGGACGACTTCCTGACCGAGGTGTCCGGCACCAACGGCATCGCCGGAGCAGCAGACGCCACCCTCGTACTCAAGCGGGCGCGCGGGCAGGCGGACGGCATCCTGCACGTCACCGGACGCGACGTCGACGAAGCCGAGTACGCGCTTCTGTTCCAAGCCGCGTCCGGCGCCTGGCAGATGCTCGATGGACCGGTCACCGACCACACCATCGGCGACACCCGCGCGGCCATCCTCCGGCACGTCCGCGCCCACCCCGGCACCCGGCCCAAGGACATCGTCGCCGCACTGCCGCAGCTCGATGCCGACAACGTCCGCCGTACCTGCTCCCGCATGGTTACGGACGGACAGCTCACCAAGGACGGCGCCGGCCGCTACTACCCAGATACCGAGACCAGGACAGAGGGCACACCGGGGGTGTCTCATCTGTCCGACTGTCCCAACATGCCCCCCGACCTGCACGAAGGGGTGGGACAGCCGGAATCGGGACTGTCCCACCTGTCCGACTCCCGTTCCGCTGGTGAGAACCCGGAGGGAACCGACCGTGGCGCGTGACGAGATGCTCACGATTTCCCAGGTCATCGAGGAAATCGGCGTACCTCTGTCGACCTTCTACCGCTGGCGGCAGACGAGGAAAGGCCCGAAAGCCATCAAGCTCCCGAACGGCTCCGTTCGCATCCGTCGTTCGGAACTGGAGCGCTGGATTGCTGCTCTGGAGGAAGCCGCGTGAACCATCGCAGGACCAGTTCAATTCCGGGCGCCCGCGAAGGCGAGCGCCCGACCGCGCCCGAAGAGCCAACAGTCTCCACCGACGTCCGGGTGTGGAAAGTCAGCAAGATCTCCAGCAAGACGGCGCCGTACCAGCTCCGTTGGAAGGTCGCTGGGAAGGTGCGCCACGCGACGTTCACGACGTCGGCTCTTGCCGAGAGCCGCCGGTCTGAATTGTGGCACGCCATGCGCAAGGGCGAGGCTTTCGACGTAGAAACCGGCCTTCCTGAATCTGAGGTCCGAGCGGCGGCAGAGAAAGCGAAGGAGAACACTCGACCAGACCCGTCGTGGTGGGAATTCGTCCGAGAGTACATGGGAGTTCGTTGGCGCACTGCCGCCGCGAAGACCCGTGAGGGACTGGCTGACAGCCTCGCTACCGCAGCGCTCGGCATGATGGGGGAGAACCCGGGGGCGCCGGAGTTGGAGGACGTACGGCGCGCGGTGCGTTGGGCGGTCGTGCCCAGCCACAAGGACGAAGAGCCCCCGCCGGACCTGGAAAAGGCCTGTGCGTGGCTGTCGACTCATGCGCTCCATCTTTCGGCTCTAGGGGAGCCCAGAGTCGTTCGGGACGTCCACTATCGGCTGTCGTTCCGACTGGACGACAAGCCGGCGGCAACGGACACATATAGGCGTCGTCGCCGCGGTTTCAACACGGCAATGGAGTACGCGATTCAGGAGGGGTATCTGGACGCAAACCCGCTTGCGGGATTGAAGCGTCCCACCTCTCCGGGGAGCGACAAAGTAGACCGTCGGGTCCTGGTCAACGAGACGCAGGGGAGGCAACTCCTCTTGGCTGTCTCGTATGTCGGTTCCGTTCACCGCAACAGAGGGAGGCGCCTTGTCGCATTCTTTGGATGCATCCTGTACGCGGCGATGCGGCCGGCGGAAGTGGTCGGACTCAGGCTGGCTGACTGTCATCTCCCCGAAACGGGGTGGGGGACTCTGACCCTCCGCGAGACGCGCCCGATCTCAGGCAAGAGTTGGACGGACTCGGGAGATCGTCACGATAGGCGAGGGCTGAAATCACGCGAGCCTGGTGAAGACCGGCCAGTACCGATTCCGCCCGTGCTCGTTGCGATGCTCCGGGCCCACCTCAAGGAATTCGGCACCGCCAAGGACGGACGGCTCTTCCCGAACGAGCGAGGAGATCTGCTTGGCACGTCCAGCTACTGGCGGGTGTGGCAGGAAGCCCGACCGCTGGCACTACCGCTCGACAAGGTGGACTCACCCTTGGCCCGGAAGCCGTACCACCTGCGGGCCACGTGCATCACGAACTGGCTCCGCGCCGGCCTTCCGGTAGCCGAGGTGGCCCGCCGTGCGGGCAACTCGCCAGAGGTCATTCATCGTCGCTACGCGGGCGTCATCGACGACAGCGAGGGGGAGAATAACAAAAGGATCGAAAAAACCATGGGATGGGACCAAGAGTACAGGTAGCGCTTTCGTCCGAGTTCCCAGTCATTGAGCTTCCTGCAAATAGAGGAGCGGGACCCGAAGGGACGGGTTCCGCTCCCGCAGGTGCTGTCACTATGTTGCCTGATTGCGTTGAGGTGATGCCTCGGGAGGCTGTTCCAGTTGGAGTTCTTTCTTGCGTTGTTCTTCTCGTAGTCGCTCGACTTCCTCGGCGAAAGTTGCAGACGCCTCCTCATGGGAAAGGTTCTTGTAACGTCTGATCCTCAAAGAATACGCCGCAAGTTCGAGGTCGATTGAATCTGCAGTTTGTTGGAGGTTGAGGCTTCGTTCACGGAATTTGAAGTAAGAGATGATTCCGGCAGAGATGCTGACGAACGCACTGACGGCCACTGCGAACCAACTCCAGAAGCCCTGTTCGGCTGATGCTGTGGTGCTGACAGACGTGAGGATCGAACCAATGATTACGGTGAGCTGGAAGAGATTGTGCCTGCTGCGATACTTCTCTGCGCTTCTCCTGTATTCGTCTCGGTATGAGGGGATGCTCTCGAAGTAGGCGTGAAAGGCGCTAGGTATAGATTGTTGATCAGGGTCCCCAGCTTGAAGTGATCGGCGCTCCGCTTCGAGTTTTCGCAGCTCTACTAGGGTTTCTGAAATTTTCCCTCTGCGGTGATTTGCCCACCAGGCAGAGGAAAGGATTGAAGCGCCAACGGCTATACACCCGTAAATATTAAGCCCAGACTGGCCGGATTTGATATCTGACCAGTCGATCGCAAAATTAGCGCCGACCAGGAGAGCTGTCAGGGCAGTATTCCCTGCAAACATCCATAGGAGCGTCAGGCGTCTGAAGAACTGAAGCTGTGTGAGGGTTGCTTCGACCTCGATGATCTTCTGTTCGGTCGAGAGCAGGGTTTCTGCTGCAGCCACGTGCCCCCCGTGGTTCGTCGTGCTTGCTCATGCACTGCCGCTGTGGCGAGATGATCAGGCTACTCGCGAAGCCTCTGAGGAGGGGGAGGCCGAAGTGGTCATCCCTGCTTCGTAGGCGCCCACACGCTCCTCACACGCGAACCGTGAGAGACAACGAGAAAGAGCGGGAGTCAGTGAGACTGACTCCCGCTCTCTCATGTCGGCATCCGCACAGGTCAGAGCATGATTCTTGCTGCTTGACTGGCGAGTGCCCCCGGCAGGATTCGAACCTGCGCACACGGCTCCGGAGGCCGTTGCTCTATCCCCTGAGCTACGGGGGCGTGTCGGCGGCGCGGTGTGCGCTGCGACGGGTTGAACACTACCAGCTCCCCCGGGGTGTTCATGAACGGGTTTCCCGGGGTCGGGGCGGCGTCGGGGCGCCGACCCCGCGTCCCCCGCACGGGGTGGAAGTGGGGAAAACCCGGACGCGGTGGCCGGTCCGGACCTACTCTCGAGTTGTGCCAGGCGCGTCGGGCCGGGTTCTTGTTGTGGACGACAACAAGGTCATCCGGCAGTTGATCAGGGTCAATCTCGAGCTTGAGGGTCTCGAGGTCGTGACCGCGGCCGATGGTGCCGAGTGTCTGGATGTCATTCATCAAGTGCGGCCCGATGTGGTCACCCTGGACGTGGTCATGCCCCGGTTGGACGGGCTCAGGACTGCGGCTCGGCTGCGTTCCGACCCGCGGACCCGTGAGTTGCCCCTCGCCATCATCAGCGCCTGTACCCAGTACGAGGTCGAGAGCGGCCTCGACGTCGGCGTCGACGCCTTTCTCGCCAAGCCCTTCGAGCCCGCCGAACTCGTACGCCTCGTCCAGGAGTTGATCGAGCGGAAACGGAGTGGGCGGAGTGGGCGAAGCGGGTGGGACGGGTCGAGCGAGCCGGACGGGGAAGACGCGGTCGGCGGGGGCGGCGGGCTGGGGAGCGCCTTCGGGGCCGTCGGTGAGGCCGAGCGCGCCAGTAGTTAGTAGTTCAGTAGCTAGAGGCCGAGCGCGCCAGTAGCCAGTAGTTAGTAGGCCGGTAGTTAGTAGGCGAGTCGTTCGTCGTTGTTGAGTAGTGGTGCGCTGGGTCGGTGCCGGGGTCCGCGTCACTGTTCCCGCAGTAGCTCCGTGCTCGGTGTGACCCGGACCGGGCGGCGGGTGCTGCTGGCCCCGTCCCGCAGCGAGCGCGTTGCTCCCCGACCTGCCGGACGCCTCACCTCCGCGCCACCACCCCGTCCACATCCCGGGACCCCACCCAAACCGGCTCGCCTACCCACCCCCCTCCTCCCATACGCTTGTCCCGTGACCCCCGTCGAGCTCTCCCGTACCGTGCTGCGCGCGGTGCGTCGTGCTGTTGACGAGGGGGAACTGGAGGTGGCGGTGCCGGAGCGGGCCGTGGTGACCGCGCCCGGTCCCGGGGGCTGTGGCGACTACGCCACGAATATCGCCCTGCAGCTCGCCCGCCCCGCGGGGCAGCCGCCCCGGCGCGTGGCCGAGATCCTGCGACCGCATCTCATCGAGAATGCCGGCGTCGCCGATGTCGTCGTCACCGGGCCCGGGTTCATCAACATCAGCCTGCGGGACGCGGCGGACGGCGCCGCCGCTCTCGTCGAGGAGATCCTGCGCGCCGGCCCGCGGTACGGGCACGGTGACGCCCTCGCCGGGCAGGTCATCGAGTTGCGCATTCCGTACGACGTCCGTGCCGAGGTCGTCGCCGACGCGATCGTGCGGATCGTCGCCGCGCAGGGCGGCCGCGTCGAGGTCGACCACGGTGAACCTGTCAATCTCCGACCCGTCCCCGCGCCCGAGGACCCCGCCCCGCTCGGCCCCGATGCCGCCCGCTGGGCCCTCCTCCATCCCGCCGCCCACGACCGGCCCCGCATCACCGCCGACCACCTGGTGCAGCGCGCGAGCAACCCCCTCTTCCGGGTCCGTTACGCCTACGCCCGCACCCGTGCCCTCACCCGCAACGCCACCACCCTCGGCTTCACCGCCGACCCCGCCGCCATCTCCACCGCCCTCGGCCTCGACGTCGCGGCACCTGGCAGCGACTCCTTCCTAGGCGAGGCACCTTCTTCCCTAACCGCCGGTGCGGCCACTACCAACCCCGGGCCGGATGCCGCCGCCCCCGGGACTGCCACCACCCCTGCCGGCGGCGCGCCGCTTCCTGCCGTCTCCGGTTCCGCGCCCGTCCCATATGACCTCCCTCCTTCCCTCACCCCCGCCCACACCACCCCCCTCCTAACCGCCCTGGCCGCCCACCCCACCGCCCTCACCCGCGCCGCCGCCCACCGCGCCCCCGATCGTCTCGCCCGGCATCTCGTCACCGTCGCCGATGCCACGCTCGCTTTTGTGCCCACCGTGCTGCCGTTCGGGGACGAGAAACCCTCGGCCGCCCATCGCGCCCGGCTCGCGCTCGCCGAAGCCGCCGGGGCGGTGCTCGCCGGTGGCCTGTCCCTGCTCGGCATCGATGCACCAGATCACCTCTGACCGACGTACCCGATCACCTTGGCCGACGTACCCGATCACCTTGACCGACGTACTCGATCACCCAGATCGACGCACCCGTCACCTCTGAGAGAGCCACGAGAGAGCCACACAGTCATGAGCCGTTCCGCACACCCCGCCGGGCCCCGCCACGCAGACGTCCTCCCCGAGGGGCACTACGCCGCCCCGCCCACCGACCTCAACGCCCTCGACTCCAAGGTGTGGGCGCAGACGGTCACCCGGGACGAGGACGGTGTCGTCGTCGTCGGCGGTATCGACGTCAAGACGCTGGCCGAGGAGTTCGGCACCCCGGCCTACGTCCTCGACGAGGCCGACTTCCGGGCCCGGGCGCGGGCCTGGCGCGGCGCCTTCGGGCACGACGCCGACGTCTTCTACGCCGGCAAGGCGTTCCTGTCGCGTGCCGTCGTGCGGTGGCTCGACGAGGAAGGGCTCAACCTCGACGTCTGCTCCGGCGGCGAACTCGCCACCGCCCTCTCCGCTGGCATGCCCGCCGACCGCATCGCCTTCCACGGCAACAACAAGTCCACCGAGGAGATCCACCGGGCCATCGGCTCCGGTGTCGGGCGGATCGTTCTCGACTCCTTCCAGGAGATCGTGCGCGTCGCCCACATCGCGCAGTCCCTCGGCAAGCGGCAGCGCGTGCAGATTCGTATCACCGTGGGTGTGGAGGCGCACACGCACGAGTTCATCGCCACCGCCCACGAGGACCAGAAGTTCGGGATTCCGCTTGCCGGCGGGCAGGCCGCCGAAGCCGTGCGGCGCGCTCTTCAGTTGGACGGGCTCGAGCTCATCGGGATCCACTCCCACATCGGGTCGCAGATCTTCGACATGTCCGGTTTTGAAGTCGCCGCCCATCGCGTTGTCGGGCTGCTCAAGGACGTTCGGGACGAGCATGGCGTCGAGCTGCCCGAGATCGACCTCGGCGGTGGGCTCGGCATCGCCTACACCAGCGACGACGACCCGCGCGAGCCCCACGAGATCGCCAAGGCGCTCACCGAGATCGTCACCCGCGAGTGCGAATCCGCCAGGCTGCGGACTCCGCGGATCTCCGTCGAGCCGGGGCGTGCCATCGTCGGCCCGACCGCCTTCACGCTCTACGAGGTCGGCACCATCAAGCCCCTCGACGGGCTGCGTACCTACGTCTCCGTCGACGGCGGGATGTCGGACAACATCCGGACCGCGCTGTACGACGCCGAGTACAGCGTCGCCCTCGTCTCCCGCACCTCCGACGCCGAACCCATGCTCGCCCGGGTCGTCGGCAAGCACTGCGAGAGCGGGGACATCGTGGTCAAGGACGCGTTCCTGCCTGCCGACCTGGCACCGGGCGACCTCATCGCCGTACCCGCCACCGGTGCGTACTGCCGGTCCATGGCCAGCAACTACAACCACGTGCTCCGCCCGCCGGTCGTCGCGGTCAACGAAGGCGCCGCGCGGGTCATCGTGCGGCGCGAGACGGAGGAGGACCTGCTGCGGCTCGATGTGGGCTGACGGGAAAGGGGCCGGTGGTCCGGACGTCCACGAGAATTACGGGGCGGAAGATCTCCGGTTTTCCGGGGCCGTAGAAATGAAATCAATGTCTCACGATCCGGACAAAGGACAGAAAGTCCCGTCCGGTGCGTGAGACTGTTCCCACGGTAGACGGTATGAGGAAACGAGGTCGGATGATGCGTACGCGTCCGCTGAAGGTGGCGCTGCTGGGCTGTGGAGTGGTCGGCTCAGAGGTGGCGCGCATCATGACGACGCACGCCGACGACCTGGCTCAGAGGATCGGTGCGCCGCTGGAGCTGGCGGGTGTCGCCGTACGCCGGCCCTCCAAGGTTCGGGACGGGATCGACCCGGGTCTTGTCACCACCGACGCCACCGCCCTCGTCAAGCGTGGGGACATTGATGTCGTGGTGGAGGTGATCGGGGGGATCGAGCCCGCCCGGTCCCTCATCACCACCGCCTTCGAGCACGGCGCCTCCGTCGTCTCCGCCAACAAGGCGCTGCTCGCGCAGGACGGCGCCGCCCTGCACGCGGCGGCCCAGGAGGCCGGCAAGGACCTCTATTACGAGGCCGCCGTCGCCGGCGCCATTCCGCTGATCCGGCCGCTGCGCGAGTCCCTCGCAGGCGACAAGGTCAATCGGGTGCTCGGGATCGTCAACGGGACGACCAACTTCATCCTCGACAAGATGGACTCCACCGGGGCCGGCTATCAGGAGGCCCTCGACGAGGCCACCGCCCTGGGGTACGCGGAAGCCGATCCCACCGCCGATGTCGAAGGGTTCGACGCCGCCGCCAAGGCCGCCATCCTCGCCGGGATCGCCTTCCACACGCGCGTGCGTCTCGACGACGTCTACCGCGAGGGCATGACCGAGGTGACCTCGGCCGACTTCGCCTCCGCCAGGAACATGGGCTGCACCATCAAACTGCTCGCCATCTGCGAGCGGGCGCAGGACGGCGGGTCCGTCACCGCGCGCGTGCATCCCGCGATGATCCCGCTGAGCCACCCCCTCGCCTCCGTGCGCGGCGCCTACAACGCCGTGTTCGTCGAGTCCGACGCGGCCGGGCAGCTCATGTTCTACGGTCCCGGCGCGGGCGGTTCCCCGACCGCCTCCGCCGTGCTCGGCGACCTCGTCGCCGTGTGCCGCAACCGGCTCAACGGCACCACGGGGCCAGGCGAGTCGGCGTATGCCGCCCTGACCGTGTCGCCCATGGGCGATGTCGTCACGCGCTACCACATCAGCCTCGACGTCGCCGACAAACCGGGCGTCCTGGCGCAGGTGGCCACCGTGTTCGCGGAGCACGGGGTGTCGATCGACACCGTGCGCCAGCACGGTCGGCAGGACGGAGACGGCGAGGCCTCTCTCGTCGTCGTCACCCATCGCGCGTCCGACGCCTCCCTCACCGGGACCGTCGAGGCGTTGCGCAAGCTCGACACCGTGCGGGGTGTCGCCAGCATCATGCGGGTTGAAGGAGAGTAACCAGCAATGACCCACCAGTGGCGCGGAATCATCGAGGAGTACCGGGACCGGCTTCCGGTGTCCGACAGCACGGAGGTCGTCTCCCTCCGCGAGGGCGGTACGCCCCTCGTACCCGCGCAGGTGCTCTCCGAGCGCACCGGCTGCGAGGTCCACCTCAAGGTGGAGGGTGCCAATCCCACCGGGTCCTTCAAGGACCGCGGTATGACCATGGCCATCACGCGGGCCAAGGCGGAGGGCGCGCAGGCCGTCATCTGCGCCTCCACCGGCAACACGTCCGCGTCCGCCGCCGCCTACGCGGTGCGCGCCGGGATGGTCTGTGCCGTCCTGGTCCCGCAGGGCAAGATCGCGCTCGGCAAGATGGGCCAGGCCCTCGTGCACGGCGCGAAGATCCTCCAGGTCGACGGCAACTTCGACGACTGCCTCACCCTCGCGCGCGAGCTGAGCGACAACTACCCGGTGGCGCTGGTCAATTCGGTCAACCCGGTGCGCATCGAGGGCCAGAAGACCGCCGCCTTCGAGATCGTCGACATGCTCGGCGACGCGCCCGACATCCACGTCCTCCCGGTCGGCAACGCGGGCAACATCACCGCGTACTGGAAGGGCTACAAGGAGTACGCCGCCGACGGCATCGCCGCCAAGTCGCCCCGCATGTGGGGCTTCCAGGCCTCCGGCTCGGCGCCCATCGTGCGCGGCGAGATCGTCAAGGACCCCTCGACCATCGCCACCGCGATCCGCATCGGCAACCCCGCCTCCTGGCAGTACGCGCTGGCCGCGCGGGACGAGTCCGGCGGCGCCATCGACGAGGTGACGGACCGTGAGATCCTGCGCGCCTACCGGCTGTTGGCCGCGCAGGAGGGTGTTTTCGTGGAGCCCGCGTCGGCCGCTTCGGTCGCCGGTCTGCTGAAGGCGGCCGAGCTGGGCAAGGTCGACCCGGGCCAGACCATCGTGTGCACCGTCACCGGCAACGGCCTCAAGGACCCCGACTGGGCCGTCGCCGGCGCCCCGCAGCCCGTCACCGTCCCGGTCGACGCGGCGACGGCGGCCGAACGCCTCGGGCTGGCGTAACTCCGCACGTCCGAGGGGCCCCTGACGCCGTAGCACCGGCGGAGGGGAGGCCTCCGGGACGCGGCGCGCCAGGGGTTTCCCCCTCGGGGGTGCACAGGGGGCTTACGACACGCATCGTGCGCCTCCTGTGCGCCCTATGTCGCCACAGAACCTTCCTTCGATAGGCTGTACCGAACCCGCCTGATGCATATGCCTCCACGCATGGAGCATGAGGGCGGTGCCGCGCCGTCTCCGCGGCCCGGAGACGGCCCGGCGACGGCCCCAGGGGATTCCCCGTGGGTTTCCCGTACGCATCGAACTCCATCGAATGTCTTCGACAGTCACGCAGCTCAAGGAGAGTCATCGAGCGATGGCCGGTCCAGCCTTCCGCGCCGCCGCCGTCAGGGTGCGCGTCCCCGCCACCAGCGCCAACCTCGGCCCGGGCTTCGACGCCCTGGGCCTCGCGCTGGGGCTCTACGACGACGTGGTCGTCCGCGTGGCCGACTCCGGGCTGCACATCGACATCGCGGGCGAGGGCAGCGAGACGCTGCCCCGCGACGAGAACCACCTTCTGGTACGCGCGCTGCGCACCGCCTTCGACCTGCTCGGCGGACAGCCGCGCGGCCTGGAGATCGTGTGCGCCAACCGCATTCCGCACGGCCGCGGTCTCGGTTCCTCATCCGCCGCGATCTGCGCCGGCATTGTCGCCGCGCGCGCCGTGACCATAGGCGGCGAAGCGCGGCTCGACGACATCGCGCTGTTGGAGCTCGCGACCGAGATCGAGGGCCATCCCGACAATGTGGCGGCCTGTCTGCTCGGCGGATTCACGCTCTCCTGGATGGAGTCCGGCGCCGCCCGCGCCATTTCCATGGAGCCCGCCCATTCCGTCGTTCCGGTGGTTTTCGTGCCCGGAAAGCCGGTGCTCACGGAGACCGCGCGCGGTCTGCTTCCGCGCACCGTGCCGCACGTCGACGCCGCCGCCAACGCGGGCCGTGCCGCGCTGCTCGTCGAGGCCCTCACCAGGCGCCCCGAGCTGCTGCTGGCCGCCACCGAGGACCGGCTCCACCAGGAATATCGCGCTCCGGCCATGCCGGAGAGCGCCGCTCTGGTGGAGCGGCTGCGGGCCGACGGAGTCCCGGCAGTCATCTCCGGAGCAGGACCCACCGTGCTCGCGCTCGTCGACGGGGACAGCGCGGACAAGGTGGCCCATCTGGCGGGCGAGGGGTGGGCCGCCAACCGGCTCGACCTCGACGCCCAAGGCGCGTGCGTACTGCCGCTCGCGGCCTCCGGTGACATCTAGGAGTGCACGGTTGCCGGATTTCGAGAGGGGGAATGTTTGTTGGATCCGGTAGTGTTAATCTCAAGTCTGCACCCGACCCCACCATGGCGAGGTGCTTGTTGTCCCCGTCAGGGACAGACATTCTTCCGGGAGCCTCCCAAGCCGCACTGTGTTCCGTACGACGTACGTGGGCAGTACCTCGTACGCGGGCGCTGAGCGACTTGCCGGGCACGCTCCGGAATCGGTGCTACCGAGCCACGTGACACTGAAACACCGGTGCCACGCCCAGGCTCAGGCAAGTGCCATCCCAGAAATTCCCTCCGCCTGCATTGGCGGACCACCGCCCCGGCACGGTCCACACAGCAAGGACCACTGCCGGACAGCACAACCGGTCGCCGAGCCAGAAGGCCGACGTCCGCTCCAGGGAAGGACCCTTCGTGAGCGACACCACCGATCTGATGGGCGCACGTGTCGAGGAGACCGCTGCCGCGCCCGCCACGGACGCCTCCGCGCCTGCCACCGGTGCCGGCTCCCGGCGGCGCCGCGGTACCGGCCTCGACGGCATGGTGCTGGCCGAGCTGCAGCAGGTCGCCTCGGGCCTCGGAATCAGGGGCACCGCGCGTATGCGCAAGAGCCAGCTGATCGAGGTCATCAAGGAAGCGCAGGCCGGGGGTGCCCCGGCGAAGGCTGCGTCCTCCCCCGCCGGGGAGACCGCCGAGACCAAGCCCAAGCGCCGTGCCACCTCCAAGGCCCGCACGGGCGACGAGGTCGCCCCCGCCGCCGAGAAGGCGGTCGCCGAGGCCCCCGCCGAGAAGGCCGTGGCCCAGCAGCAGATCGAGATTCCCGGCCAGCCCGCGTCCGACGACGCCCCCGCTGAGCGCCGTCGTCGCCGTGCGACCGCCGAGGCCGGCAGCCCCGAGAGCGTCGTCGCCGAGGCGAAGAGCGAGCCGAAGGCCGAGACGCCCGTCCAGGCGCAGCCGCAGGGCGAGGCCAGGGGCGACGCCGACGCGGACGGCCGTCAGGGCCGCCGTGACCGTCGCGACCGTCAGGACCGCGGCGAGCGTGACCGCGGCGGACGCGACCGCGACCGTCGTGGCACCAAGAGCGACGAGCAGCAGGGCGGCCAGGGCCAGCAGCGGCAGGACCGTCAGGACCGCGGGGACCGTCAGCAGCAGGGCGGCGGCGCACGCCAGGACCGCCAGCAGCGGGACAACGGCCCCCAGGACGACGACGACTTCGAGGGCGGTCGGCGCGGCCGGCGCGGTCGCTACCGGGACCGTCGCGGTCGCCGCGGCCGTGACGAGATCGGCGGCACGAGCGAGCCGCAGGTCTCCGACGACGACGTCCTGATCCCCGTCGCGGGCATCCTCGACATCCTCGACAACTACGCGTTCATCCGGACCTCCGGCTACCTGCCGGGCCCGAACGACGTGTACGTCTCCCTCGCCCAGGTCCGCAAGAACGGCCTGCGCAAGGGCGACCACGTCACCGGCGCGGTCCGCCAGCCCAAGGAAGGCGAGCGGCGCGAGAAGTTCAACGCGCTGGTCCGTCTCGACTCCGTCAACGGCATGGCGCCCGAACACGGCCGCGGCCGCCCGGAGTTCAACAAGCTCACGCCGCTCTACCCGCAGGACCGCCTCCGCCTGGAGACGGACCCGGGTGTCCTCACCACGCGCATCATCGACCTGGTGTCGCCGATCGGTAAGGGTCAGCGCGGTCTGATCGTGGCCCCGCCGAAGACCGGCAAGACCATGATCATGCAGGCGATCGCCAACGCGATCACGCACAACAACCCCGAGTGCCACCTGATGGTCGTCCTGGTCGACGAGCGTCCGGAAGAGGTCACCGACATGCAGCGGTCGGTGAAGGGCGAGGTCATCTCCTCGACCTTCGACCGTCCGGCCGAGGACCACACCACGGTCGCGGAGCTGGCCATCGAGCGCGCCAAGCGCCTGGTGGAGCTGGGTCACGACGTCGTCGTCCTGCTCGACTCGATCACGCGTCTGGGCCGTGCGTACAACCTCGCGGCGCCCGCCTCCGGCCGCATTCTGTCCGGTGGTGTCGACTCGACCGCGCTGTACCCGCCGAAGCGGTTCTTCGGTGCGGCGCGCAACATCGAGGACGGCGGTTCGCTGACGATCCTCGCCACCGCGCTCGTCGACACCGGCTCGCGCATGGACGAGGTCATCTTCGAGGAGTTCAAGGGCACGGGTAACGCCGAGCTGAAGCTCGACAGGAAGCTCGCGGACAAGCGGATCTTCCCGGCGGTCGATGTCGACGCGTCCGGTACTCGTAAGGAAGAGATCCTGCTCGGCAGCGATGAGCTGGCGATCACGTGGAAGCTTCGTCGGGTGCTGCACGCGCTTGATCAGCAGCAGGCGATCGAGCTGCTGCTGGACAAGATGAGGCAGACGAAGTCGAACGCCGAGTTCCTGCTGCAGATTCAGAAGACGACGCCCACTCCCGGCAACGGTGACTGACGACGCCCGTCAAGGGAACTGAGGCCGACCCCCGTCATCCATGACGGGGGTCGGCCTTTCTCGTGCGAGATCTTTGCCACAACCGTGGCCGTCGGTGCGGGTTTCCGCAGATATGCCGTTTCGGCGCGAAAGCGCAGGTGAGGGGCGCGTGAGCGCCGCAGGCCCTTACGCACTGTGCCTGAAAGTGTGCGAATCGGGCACATGGTGTTGTGCAACTCTTTGTCGAGTTTCGCCGTCTGACCGGACGGGAGCGACGATGGAGCTGTAAACCGACCCGCGAGGAGCACATGTCCGCCGACAGCACGCCCGAGCCCGACACCGACGGGCCGCGCCACCGCAGGACCCGCGACAAGCGTCGTAAGGGTCTGGTCGTGACGGCCTGGGTCGCCGCGGGCATCGTCGTGCTGGGCGGCACCGGGGCCGGCTATCTGTACTTCAAGCTCAACGGCAACATCAAGAGCGTGAACATCGACCAGGCCCTGGGCAGCGCCCGGCCGACGAAGGTCGACAACGGCTCCGAGAACATCCTCGTGCTGGGCTCCGACTCCCGCTCCGGCGGCAACAAGAAGCTCGGTGGCGGCACGGACGACGGCAGCGCCCGTTCGGACACCGCGATGATCGTGCACGTCTACAAGGGCCACAAGAAGGCCAGCGTGGTCTCCATACCCCGCGACACCCTCATCGACCGGCCCGAGTGCACCGACACCAAGGGCGGTACGCACGATGCCGCGTCCGGCGTCATGTTCAACTCCGCGTACACCACGGGTGGCGCGGCCTGCGCGGTGAAGACCGTCGAGTCCCTCACCGGCATCCGCATGGACCACTACCTGGAAGTCGACTTCAGCGGCTTCGAGAAGCTCATCGACGAGCTGGGCGGCGTTCCGGTCACCACGACCAAGAACATCAGCGACCCCGACAGTCACCTGAACCTGAAGGCCGGCACGCACACGCTGAACGGCGAGCAGGCCCTGGGCCTGGTCCGCACCCGGCACGGCGTCGGCGACGGCTCCGACCTCGGCCGCATCCAGCTCCAGCAGGCCTTCATCAAGGCGCTGGTCAACCAGGTCAAGCACATCGGCGTCTTCACCAGCCCGAAGAAGCTCTACGACCTCGCCAACACCGCCACCAGCGCCGTGACGACCGACTCCGACCTCGGTTCGGTCAACTCGCTGATGTCCTTCGCCAACGGCCTCAAGAGCATCAGCTCCAAGAACATGACCATGGTCACGATGCCGGTCCAGTACGACCCGGCCAACCCCAACCGCGTCATCGTCGAGAAGTCCAAGGCCCAGCAGGTCTGGACGGCCCTGAAGAACGACCAGGCCATCCCGGCAGCGGCCACGAAGGGCACGGCGACAGGCGAGGCCAAGGGCGTCGTGAGCGCCGCCCCGTAGGGGCGCGGGGAACTGCGCGCTCAGCCCCCACGCAGCCGCAGGGGAATAGACCACACCCGCCCCCGGTTTTGGGGGATGGCCCCAGTCCTGGCAGACTGGACAGTCGGCCCCGGTTCACGCCCCGCAAACCCGCGGAGCGACCCGGTGCCCTCCCGAAACTAGGAGACACCTTGAAGCGCGAGATCCACCCCGAGTACGTCGAGACCCAGGTCAGCTGCACCTGTGGCGCGTCGTTCACCACCCGCAGCACGATCACGAGCGGCAACATCCGCGCCGAGGTCTGCTCCGAGTGCCACCCGTTCTACACGGGCAAGCAGAAGATCCTCGACACCGGTGGCCGCGTGGCCCGCTTCGAGGCCCGCTTCGGCAAGGCTGGCGCCGGCTCCAAGAAGTAGCGAGCTTCCATTTCGCCGGTCCACGGCCGCGCCCTCCACAGGCGTGCCGGGACCGGCGTTTTTGGTCGCCCGCCTTCCCTCTTCTTACGTAGTTCAGGAGCCCAAGATGTTCGAGGCCGTCGAGGAACTCGTCGCCGAGCACGCCGACCTGGAGACGAAGCTCGCCGATCCGTCGGTCCACGCCGATCAGGCCAACGCGCGCACGTTGAACAAGCGCTACGCCGAGCTCACCCCGATCGTCGCCACGTACCGCTCCTGGAAGCAGACCGGCGACGACATCGAGACCGCGCGTGAACTCGGCGCCGACGACCCGGAGTTCGCGGCCGAGGTCAAGGAGCTGGAGAAGCACCGCGACGAGCTCACCGAGAAACTGCGGCTGCTGCTCGTGCCGCGTGACCCCAACGACGACAAGGACGTGATCCTTGAGGTCAAGGCGGGGGCCGGCGGTGACGAGTCGGCGCTGTTCGCCGGTGACCTGCTGCGCATGTACCTGCGCTACGCGGAGCGCGTGGGGTGGAAGACCGAGATCATCGACGCCACCGAGTCCGAGCTGGGCGGCTACAAGGACGTCCAGGTCGCCGTGAAGACCAAGGGCGGCAACGGCGCCACCGAGCCCGGACAGGGTGTCTGGGCCCGCCTGAAGTACGAGGGCGGCGTGCACCGCGTGCAGCGCGTGCCGGCGACCGAGTCCCAGGGCCGTATCCACACCAGCGCGGCCGGTGTCCTCGTCACCCCTGAGGCGGAGGAGGTCGACGTCGAGATCAATCCGAACGACCTCCGCATCGACGTCTACCGCTCCTCCGGGCCCGGTGGGCAGTCCGTCAACACGACCGACTCCGCGGTGCGCATCACGCACATTCCCACCGGAGTCGTCGCCTCCTGCCAGAACGAGAAGAGCCAGCTGCAGAACAAGGAGCAGGCGATGCGTATCCTGCGCTCCAGGCTCCTCGCGGCAGCCGTGGAGGAGGCGGAGCGGGAGGCCGCCGACGCCCGCCGCAGCCAGGTCCGCACCGTCGACCGCTCCGAGAAGATCCGCACGTACAACTTCCCGGAGAACCGCCTCTCCGACCACCGCGTCGGCTTCAAGTCGTACAACCTGGACCAGGTCCTGGACGGCGACCTCGACGCGGTGATCCAGGCGTGCGTCGACGCGGACTCCGCCGCCAAGCTCGCGGCGGCGTAAGGCACGCACGTACGCACGACCCAGTACGACACGGAGGAATGCGTGAACCTGCTGCTCGCAGAGGTGGCACAGGCCACCCAGCGGCTGGCCGACGCCGGCGTGCCCTCGCCGCGCAACGACGCGGAGGAGCTCGCCGCGTTCGTGCACGGTGTGAAGCGGGGCGAGCTGCACTCCGTCAAGGACTCGGACTTCGACGCCCGCTACTGGGAGGTCATCGCCCGGCGGGAGCAGCGCGAACCGCTGCAGCACATCACCGGCCGGGCCTACTTCCGCTATCTGGAACTCCAGGTCGGGCCGGGTGTGTTCGTGCCCAGGCCCGAGACCGAGTCCGTGGTCGGCTGGGCCATAGACGCCGTGCGCGCCATGGACGTCGTGGAGCCCCGCATCGTCGACCTGTGCACCGGCTCCGGCGCCATCGCGCTGGCCCTGGCCCAGGAGGTCCCGCGCTCGCGCGTGCACGCCGTGGAGCTGTCCGAGGACGCCCTCGCCTGGACCCGCAAGAACGTCCAGGGCTCCCGCGTCGACCTGCGCCAGGGCAACGCCCTGGACGCCTTCCCCGACCTCGACGGCCATGTCGACCTGGTCATCTCCAACCCGCCCTACATCCCGCTCACCGAGTGGGAGTACGTGGCCATCGAGGCACGGGACTACGATCCCGAACTCGCCCTGTTCTCGGGGGAGGACGGCCTCGACCTGATCCGCGGCATCGAGCGCACCGCGCACCGGCTGCTGCGCCCGGGCGGTGTCGTCGTCATCGAGCACGCCGACACCCAGGGCGGCCAGGTGCCGTGGATCTTCACCGAGGAGCGGGGCTGGGCCGACGCGGCCGATCACCCCGACCTCAACAACCGCCCGCGCTTCGCCACCGCCCGCAGGGCGATGCCGTGAGTTCCGCCCCGACTTTCGACCCGCAGCAGTACGTGTACGAGGAGGCCCGCTAGATATGGCACGGCGATACGACACCAACGACGCGACCGACCGCACGACCGGTCTGCGCGAGGCCGCGTCCGCCGTCCGCCGTGGCGAGCTCGTGGTCCTCCCGACCGACACGGTGTACGGCATCGGCGCGGACGCCTTCACCTCGGAGGCCGTCGCCGACCTGCTGGAGGCCAAGGGCCGGGGCCGCAACATGCCCACGCCCGTCCTCATCGGCTCCCCGAACACCCTGCACGGCCTCGTCACGGACTTCTCCGAGCTGGCCTGGGAGCTGGTCGACGCCTTCTGGCCGGGCGCCCTCACGCTCGTCGCCAAGCACCAGCCGTCCCTGCAGTGGGACCTGGGGGACACCCGGGGCACGGTCGCCGTCCGCATGCCGCTGCACCCCGTCGCCATCGAACTGCTCACCGAGGTCGGCCCGATGGCCGTCTCCTCCGCCAACCTGACCGGCCACCCGGCGCCGGAGGACTGTGACGCCGCGCAGGAGATGCTCGGCGACTCCGTCTCCGTCTACCTCGACGGCGGCCCGACCCCGGGCAACGTGCCGTCCTCCATCGTCGACGTCACCGGCCCGGTGCCGGTGCTGCTGCGCGCGGGCGCGCTGTCGGCCGAGGAGCTGAGGAAGGTCGTACCCGACCTCGAGGTGGCGAATTGACGGCCCCTGAAGCGGGGCGTGGCATAGGCAACGGGGAACGCGCCACGGAGATCACGACGACGTTCGTCGGGCTCCCGCGCGACAGCTTCCGCATCCTCCACGTCAGCACCGGAAACGTATGCCGCTCGCCCATCACCGAGCGGCTGACCCGGCATTACGTGAAGCAGCGGCTCGGCATCCTGGGCGGCGGGCTGATCGTGGAGAGCGCGGGCACCTGGGGTCACGAGGGCGCGCCCATGGAGGCCAACGCGGAGGCGGTCCTGGCCGACTTCGGCGCGGACGCCTCCGGCTTCGTCGGCCGCGAGCTGCTCGACGAGCACGTCATCAGGGCCGACCTGGTGCTGACCGCGACCCGCGACCACCGTCAGCAGGTCATCTCCATGGGCCACTCCGCGGGCCTGCGCACCTTCACGCTGAAGGAGTTCACCCGCCTGGTGCGGGCGATAGACACCGCGACCCTGCCGCCCCTGGAGGACGGCGTGGTCCTCCGCGCGCGTGCCCTGGTCCGCGCGGCCGCCGCCCTGCGCGGCTGGCTCCTGGCCCCGACCGCCGAGGCGGACGAGGTCTACGACCCCTACGGCGCGCCGCTGACGTTCTTCCGCTCCATCGGGGACGAGATACACCAGGCCGTGGATCCGGTCGTCACGGCGCTCACCGGCGTCTCCGCGCGCACGTAACGGCCGCGCACCCCGTCGGCCCCGGGCCTACATTGGACGTACGTCATCCTCGACGCCCCCGGAGCCCATCATGGCGGTCATCCACACCCTTGAGGCCACGGACGTCCTGCGTCGCCAGGACCCGGAGCTCGCCGAGATCCTGCTCGGGGAACAGGAGCGGCAGTCGACGACGCTCCAGCTGATCGCCGCCGAGAACTTCACCTCGCCCGCCGTGCTCGCCGCACTCGGCTCACCCCTGGCCAACAAGTACGCCGAGGGCTACCCGGGCGCCCGCCACCACGGCGGCTGCGAGATCGTCGACGTCGCCGAACGGGTCGCCGTCGACCGCGCGAAGGCCCTGTTCGGCGCCGAGCACGCCAACGTCCAGTCCCACTCGGGCTCCTCGGCCGTCCTCGCCGCCTACGCCGCCCTGCTGCGCCCCGGCGACACCGTCCTCGCCCTCGGCCTGCCCTACGGCGGCCACCTCACGCACGGTTCGCCCGCCAACTTCTCCGGCCGCTGGTTCGACTTCGTCGGCTACGGGGTGGACGCGGAGACCGGCCTCATCGACTACGACCAGGTCCGTGCCCTGGCCCGTACGCATCGCCCGAAGGCGATCGTGTGCGGCTCGATCGCCTATCCGCGGCACATCGACTACGCCCTCTTCCGCGAGGTCGCCGACGAGGTGGGCGCCTATCTCATCGCCGACGCGGCCCACCCCATCGGGCTCGTCGCCGGGGGAGCGGCGCCCAATCCGGTGCCGTACGCCGATGTCGTCTGTGCCACCACCCACAAGGTGCTGCGCGGGCCGCGCGGCGGGATGCTGCTGTGCGGCGCGGAGCTCGCGGGGCGGGTGGACCGGGCCGTGTTCCCCTTCACACAGGGCGGGGCGCAGATGCACACCATCGCCGCGAAGGCGGTCGCGTTCGGGGAGGCGGCAACACCGGCGTTCACCGCGTACGCCCATCAGGTGGTCGCCAATGCGAGGGTACTGGCGGCCGCTCTGGCGGCTGAGGGCCTTGTCGTGACGACCGGCGGGACGGACACCCACCTGATCACCGCCGACCCCGCGCCCCTCGGCATCGAGGGCCGGGCCGCACGCGGCCGGCTCGCCGCGGCCGGGCTGGTCCTGGACTGCTGCGCGCTCCCGCACGGCGACGGACGGGGACTGCGCCTGGGCACGGCGGCCCTGACCACGCAGGGCATGGGGGAGAAGGAGATGGCGTACGTGGCGGCGCTGATGGCGCGGGTGCTGCGCGGGGAGACCGAGAGCCAGAAGGCGCGTGACGAGGTGCGTGAGCTGGCGGGTAGATTTCCTCCGTACAGCGGCTGAGCGGGGGTACACGCACCTGCGTACACCTGGGTGCAATCCGCGTGCACAGGCACGCGTGCAACCATCGTCGCTACCCGGAAGTCCCCACTCATATGCGTCCCTCGCTAGGGTGTGGGGCTGAGATGGCCAGCGAGACCTGTGGGGAAGCCTGTGCGTGAATACCTGCTGACGCTCTGCATCACGGCCGCGGTGACGTATCTGCTGACAGGGCCGGTGCGGAAGTTCGCGATCGTGGCCGGAGCGATGCCGCAGATCAGGGCCCGTGACGTGCACCGGGAACCCACTCCGCGGCTCGGCGGTATCGCGATGTTCTTCGGGCTGTGCGCCGGTCTGCTGGTCGCGGACCATCTGACCAATCTCAGCGAGGTCTTCGACAAGTCGAACGAGCCGCGGGCGCTGCTCTCCGGGGCTGCCTTGATCTGGCTGATCGGTGTCCTGGACGACAAGTTCGAGATCGACGCCCTGATCAAGCTGGGCGGCCAGATGATCGCCGCGGGCGTGATGGTCATGCAGGGTCTGACGATCCTGTGGCTGCCCATTCCGAAGGTCGGCACGGTCGCGCTGACCCAGTGGCAGGGCACGCTGCTGACGGTGGCGCTGGTCGTGATCACCATCAACGCGGTCAACTTCGTGGACGGTCTCGACGGCCTCGCCTCGGGCATGGTCTGCATCGCCGCCGCCGCGTTCTTCATGTACTCGTACCGCATCTGGTACTCGTACGGCATCGAGGCCGCCGCCCCCGCCACCCTGTTCGCGGCCGTCCTGATGGGCATGTGCCTGGGCTTCCTGCCGCACAACATGCATCCGGCGCGCATCTTCATGGGCGACTCCGGTTCGATGCTGATCGGGCTGGTGCTGGCCGCCGGCGCGATCTCCATCACGGGCCAGGTCGACCCCGACAGCCTGTTCGGCGGCTCCGAGCGCCAGGCGGTGCACCAGATGGTGCCGGTCTACATCCCGCTGCTGCTGCCGTTGACGATCATCGCGATCCCCGCCGCTGACCTGGTCCTCGCCATCGTGCGCCGCACCTGGAAGGGCCAGTCGCCGTTCGCCGCCGACCGCGGGCATCTGCACCACCGGCTCCTGGAGATCGGCCACTCGCACAGCCGGGCGGTGCTGATCATGTACTTCTGGTCGGCGCTGATCGCGTTCGGCGCGCTCGCCTACTCGGTCAACTCGGCTTCCATGTGGATCGTGTTGGGGATCGTGTTCCTCTGCGCGATCGGTCTCGCGCTGCTTCTGCTGCCGCGCTTCACCCCGCGTACCCCGCGCTGGGCCGAGGCCTTCGTGCCGCCGCGCTACCGGCGCCGCCGGCGGGCCGCCGAGCAGGAGCAGGGCGAGGAACTGGAGCCGGTGGCCGCCGCCTTGGCGGAGGAAGCGGCGGCGGACTGTGCGGAATCTCGCACTCCGGTTGCCGTCGGGGTATCGGGAGTCAACGGGGCGACCGCACTCGGTGCCCGACGCCGTAGGTAAGAATCTGACTAGAGCATTGCCAACTCGTGGGGGAGCAAAGCTTCCCAATACCAGACAAGTTGCCCGTGATTCCGCACAGACGCGCACTGTCACTCTCATGTGTGACAGCGAGCACACCCACTTGGTAAAGACCGCATCAAATAGTTTGTGATACGGTTCACGAGAACCCCGGACAGAGCCGAAGGACCGTAGTGCGACGGTCCATTGGCGTGAGACTCCTCATCGCCCCGGGGCTACGCTCGTCCATGACGACACCCCCAGCCCCCCTGCGAAAGCGGAGTTGCCGCCATGCCGTCCAATGACGTCCGGATCCTGGCCCAGGCCGCCGTGCCCACGGCTGCCGTCGGCGCGATCGCCGCCGTCGTCAGCGGCGTGGTCGCGGGTGGCAAGGGCGCGATCGGGGCGGCCGTCGCGACGCTGATCGTCATCCTCTTCATGGGAATCGGGCTCTACGTTCTGCAGCGCACTGCCAAATCGCTTCCGCACCTGTTCCAGATGATGGGTCTGATGCTCTACGCGGCACAGATTCTTCTGCTGTTCATGTTCCTCGCGATCTTCAAGAACACGACGTTGTTCCACCCCCGGGCCTTCGCGCTCACGCTCGTCGCCGGCACTCTCGCCTGGATCGCCGCGCAGACGCGAGCCCACATGAAAGCCAAGATCCTCTACGTCGAGCCCGAAAAGACGGGGCACTCGTCGTGAGAGGTAGGGCCGGGATAAAAGCGCACGCGGGACCCTGCTATCGTCCGGTGCCAACTGCGGCATCGCGGGCGCGGGCATCTGAGCTGACGCCTGCTCAATCGCGAGGCGAGATGCCCCCCAGCCGCCCCCACATCCGTCACACCAGTCCCGTGCCGAACCGCGGCCTCGCGCCGCGCCGACACAACGAGGTTGCCGTACCTATGCGCCACGATGAAGGAGCCCGCGGTGAGTGCTGATCCGACGCAGACGCTCGCTTTCGACACGAGCTGCCACCTGTTCGACGGGTGCGGCTTCCCGGCTCCGGGCCTGCACTCGTTCCTGTTCGAGCCGATCGCCGGCGACACCGACGGCCTGTACTTCAACAAGCCGATGCTGCTGGCCCTGCTCGGTTCGATCCTCGTGGTGGGCTTCTTCTGGGCCGCGTTCCGCAAGCCCCAGATCGTGCCGGGCAAGCTCCAGATGGTCGCCGAGGCCGGCTACGACTTCGTCCGGACCGGCATCGTCTACCAGACGATCGGAAAGCGCGAGGGCGAGAAGTACGTACCGCTCGCCGTCTCGCTGTTCTTCTTCATCTGGATGATGAACCTCTGGTCGATCGTCCCGCTCGCGTCCTTCCCGGTGACGTCGATCATCGCCTACCCGATGGTGCTGGCGGCGATCGTCTACATCACGTGGGTCTCGCTCACCTTCAAGCGGCACGGCTTCGTCGGTTTCTTCAAGAACGTCACCGGCTACGACAAGTCGCTCGGCGCCGTCCTGCCGCTCTCCATGACCATCGAGTTCTTCTCGAACCTGCTGGTCCGTCCGTTCACGCACGCGGTGCGACTCTTCGCGAACATGTTCGCCGGTCACACCCTGCTGCTGCTCTTCACGATCGCCAGCTGGTACATGCTGAACGGCATCGGCATCGCCTACTCCGCTGTCTCGTTCGTGATGGTCATCGTGATGACCGCCTTCGAGCTCTTCATCCAGGCGGTTCAGGCGTACGTCTTCGTCCTCCTGACCTGCACCTTCATCCAGGGCGCGCTCGCCGAGAACCACTGAGCGACCCCCTGACCCAACCGACAGACCCACCGGTGGCCAACCCCCACCGGTCACTGAAAGAGAAGGAAGAACCGGCATGTCCGCTCTCCAGACCCTCGCTGCGGTCGACGGCAACCTCGGCTCCATCGGTTACGGCCTCGCCGCGATCGGCCCGGGCGTCGGCGTCGGCATCATCTTCGGCAACGGCACCCAGGCCCTCGCCCGCCAGCCCGAGGCGGCCGGCCTCATCCGCGCCAACCAGATCCTCGGCTTCGCGTTCTGTGAGGCGCTGGCCCTCATCGGCCTCGTCATGCCGTTCGTCTACTAAGACGAACCACGACGACAGCCCCATTCGACGAAAGGCACTGATGTGAACCACGCACTGGTTCAGCTGGCGGCCGAGGCGGAGAAGGAGAATCCCCTCGTTCCGCCGTGGCCGGAGCTCGTCATCGGCCTGATCGCCTTCGTCATCGTCTTCGGCTTCCTCGCCAAGAAGCTCCTCCCGACCATCAACAAGGTCCTGGAAGAGCGTCGCGAGGCCATCGAGGGCGGTATCGAGAAGGCCGAGGCCGCGCAGACCGAGGCCCAGAGCGTCCTTGAGCAGTACAAGGCCCAGCTCGCCGAGGCCCGGCACGAGGCCGCGCGTCTGCGCCAGGAGGCGCAGGAGCAGGGCGCCGCGCTCATCGCGGAGATGCGGGCCGAGGGCCAGCGTCAGCGCGAGGAGATCGTCGCCGCCGGTCACGCCCAGATCGAGGCCGACCGCAAGTCCGCCGCGTCCGCGCTGCGCCAGGACGTCGGCAAGCTCGCCACCGACCTGGCCGGCAAGCTGGTCGGCGAGTCCCTCGAGGACCACGCCCGGCAGAGCCGCGTGATCGACCGTTTCCTCGATGACCTTGAGGAGAAGGCCGAGGCGGCTCGATGAACGGAGCGAGCCGCGAGGCCCTGGCAGCCGCACGCGAGCGTCTCGACGCCCTGACGGACTCGACGTCCGTGGACGCCGGCTCGCTCGCCGACGAGCTGGCCGCCGTCACCGCGCTGCTCGACCGCGAGGTGTCCCTGCGTCGGGTCCTCACCGACCCGGCGCAGGACGGCGCGGGCAAGGCCCAGCTGGCCGAGCGCCTGTTCGCCGGTCAGGTCGGCGGGCAGACCGTGGACCTGGTGTCCGGCATGGTCCGCTCGCGCTGGTCGCAGTCGCGTGACCTGGCGGACGCGCTGGAGGAACTGGCCAACATCGCCGACCTCACGGCGGCCCAGCAGGCCGGCGCGCTCGACGACGTGGAGGACGAGCTGTTCCGGTTCGGCCGGATCGTCTCCTCCAGCACCGAGCTGCGCGCCGCGCTGACCGGCCGCAAGGACGTCGGCACCGCCAAGACCGAGCTGCTGCACCGCCTGCTCGACGGCCGGGCCAACCCGACCACCGAGCGTCTGGTGACGCGTCTGGTCACCGCGCCCCGGGGACGTAGCCTGGAGACGGGACTGGAGTCCCTGTCCAAGCTCGCCGCCGAGCGCCGGGACCGCATGGTGGCCGTGGTCACCTCGGCCGAGCCGCTGAGCGACTCGCAGAAGCGGCGCCTCGGCGCCGCCCTGACGAAGCTCTACGGCCGCCCGATGCACCTGAACCTCGACGTCGACCCCGAGGTCGTCGGCGGGCTGCGGGTGCAGGTCGGTGACGAGGTCATCAACGGTTCGGTCGCGGACCGCATCGAGGACGCCGCCCGCCGCCTGGCGAGCTAGCAGCAACTTCAGAGCAGCAGAGCAGTACCAGCAGCAGAGCAGTACCGCAGTACCAGCAGGACAGCAGTAGCGACAGAGCAGTACGTACCTACGGCCCGGTTGGGCCGTGCAGAGGATTCACCTCTTTCAGGGGGGAGTCCGGAAGTTCAGGCACCCCCCAAAGTGAAACTTCGGGCCCAACAAGGAGAGCAGGGAACCCAGATGGCGGAGCTCACGATCCGGCCGGAGGAGATCCGGGACGCGCTGGAGAACTTCGTCCAGTCGTACAAGCCGGACGCGGCCTCGCGCGAGGAGGTCGGTACGGTCACCCTTGCCGGCGACGGCATCGCGAAGGTCGAGGGCCTCCCCTCGGCCATGGCCAACGAACTGCTGAAGTTCGAGGACGGCACCCTCGGTCTCGCGCTCAACCTCGAAGAGCGTGAGATCGGTACCGTCATCCTCGGCGAGTTCAGCGGTGTCGAGGAGGGCCAGCCGGTCACCCGCACCGGAGAGGTCCTGTCCGTCGCCGTCGGCGAGGGCTACCTCGGCCGTGTCGTCGACCCGCTCGGCAACCCGATCGACGGCCTCGGCGAGATCGAGACCACCGGCCGCCGCGCCCTGGAGCTGCAGGCCCCGGGCGTCATGGTCCGCAAGTCGGTGCACGAGCCGATGGAGACCGGCTACAAGGCCGTCGACGCGATGACCCCGATCGGCCGTGGCCAGCGTCAGCTGATCATCGGCGACCGCCAGACCGGCAAGACCGCCCTGGCCGTCGACACGATCATCAACCAGCGCGACAACTGGCGCTCGGGCGACGTGAACAAGCAGGTCCGCTGCATCTACGTCGCCATCGGTCAGAAGGGCTCCACCATCGCCTCCGTGCGTGGTGCGCTCGAAGAGGCCGGCGCCCTTGAGTACACGACCATCGTCGCCGCCCCGGCGTCCGACCCGGCCGGCTTCAAGTACCTGGCGCCGTACACCGGTTCGGCCATCGGCCAGCACTGGATGTACGACGGCAAGCACGTCCTCATCATCTTCGACGACCTCTCCAAGCAGGCCGACGCCTACCGCGCCGTGTCCCTGCTGCTGCGCCGTCCGCCGGGCCGCGAGGCCTACCCGGGTGACGTCTTCTACCTGCACTCCCGTCTCCTTGAGCGCTGCGCGAAGCTCTCCGACGAGATGGGCAAGGGCTCGATGACCGGCCTGCCGATCGTCGAGACCAAGGCCAACGACGTCTCGGCGTTCATCCCGACCAACGTCATCTCCATCACCGACGGCCAGTGCTTCCTGGAGTCGGACCTCTTCAACGCCGGTCAGCGCCCCGCGCTGAACGTCGGTATCTCCGTCTCCCGAGTCGGTGGATCCGCGCAGCACAAGGCGATGAAGCAGGTTTCCGGCCGACTGCGCCTCGACCTTGCCCAGTACCGCGAGCTGGAGGCGTTCGCCGCCTTCGGTTCCGACCTGGACGCCGCGTCGAAGGCCCAGCTGGAGCGCGGTCAGCGGCTGGTCGAGCTGCTCAAGCAGCCGCAGTACCAGCCGATGCCCACCGAGGACCAGGTCGTCTCCGTGTGGTCCGCGACCACCGGCAAGATGGACGACGTACCGGTCGAGGACATCCGCCGCTTCGAGAAGGAGCTCCTGGAGTACCTGCACCGCAAGCAGCAGGGCCTCATGACCTCCATCAAGGAGGGCGGCAAGATGTCGGACGACACCCTCACCGCCGCCGCGGACGCGATCACCGAGTTCAAGAAGCAGTTCGAGACCTCGGACGGCAAGCTCCTCGGCGAGGACGCCCCGGCCGCGGCCAAGTGACGTAGGAAGGGACCTGACTCATGGGAGCCCAGCTCCGGGTCTACAAGCGTCGCATCCGATCCGTCACCGCGACCAAGAAGATCACCAAGGCGATGGAGATGATCGCCGCCTCGCGCGTCGTCAAGGCGCAGCGCAAGGTGAGGGCCTCCACGCCGTACGCGACCGAGCTCACCCGCGCGGTCACGGCGGTCGGCACCGGTTCGAACACCAAGCACCCGCTGACCACCGAGGCCGAGTCGCCGACCCGTTCCGCGGTCCTGCTCCTCACGAGCGACCGCGGTCTGGCCGGCGCCTTCAACGCCAACGCCATCAAGGCCGCGGAGCAGTTGACCGCGCGTCTTGAGGCCGAGGGCAAGGAGGTCGACACGTACATCGTCGGCCGCCGCGGTCTGGCCCACTACAACTTCCGCGAGCGCAAGGTCGTGGAGTCGTGGTCGGGCTTCACCGACGAGCCCTCGTACGCGGACGCGAAGAAGGTCGCGGGTCCGCTGATCGAGGCGATCGAGACGGAGACGACCGAGGGCGGCGTGGACGAACTCCACATCGTCTACACCGAGTTCGTGTCGATGATGACGCAGACGGCGATCGACAGCCGACTGCTTCCGCTCAGCCTCGACGAGGTCGCGGAAGAGGCGCCCAAGGGCGAGATCCTTCCGCTGTACGACTTCGAGCCGTCGGCGGAGGACGTCCTGGACGCCCTCCTGCCGCGGTACGTGGAGAGCCGTATCTACAACGCGCTGCTCCAGTCGGCCGCTTCCAAGCACGCCGCCACGCGCCGTGCGATGAAGTCGGCCACCGACAACGCGGGAGACCTGATCACCACGCTCTCCCGACTTGCCAACGCGGCCCGCCAGGCCGAAATCACCCAGGAAATCAGCGAGATCGTCGGTGGCTCCGCAGCCCTGGCCGACGCGACCGCGGGGAGTGACAGGTAATGACGACGACAGTTGAGACGGCCGTTGCCACGGGCCGCGTCGCCCGGGTCATCGGCCCGGTCGTCGACGTGGAGTTCCCCGTCGACGCGATGCCGGAGATCTACAACGCTCTGCACGTCGAGGTGGCCGACCCGGCCCTCGACGGTGCGAAGAAGACGCTGACCCTGGAGGTCGCCCAGCACCTGGGTGACGGCCTGGTCCGCACCATCTCGATGCAGCCCACCGACGGTCTGGTCCGCCAGGCCGCCGTCACCGACACGGGCACGGGCATCACCGTCCCGGTCGGCGACTTCACCAAGGGCAAGGTGTTCAACACCCTCGGCGAGGTCCTGAACAGCGACGAGAAGTACGAGGGCGAGCGCTGGTCCATCCACCGCAAGGCCCCCAACTTCGACGAGCTCGAGTCGAAGACCGAGATGTTCGAGACCGGCGTCAAGGTCATCGACCTGCTCACCCCCTACGTCAAGGGTGGCAAGATCGGCCTGTTCGGCGGTGCCGGCGTCGGCAAGACGGTGCTCATCCAGGAGATGATCTACCGCGTCGCCAACAACCACGACGGTGTCTCCGTGTTCGCCGGCGTCGGCGAGCGCACCCGTGAGGGCAACGACCTCATCGAGGAGATGGCCGACTCGGGCGTCATCGACAAGACCGCCCTGGTCTTCGGTCAGATGGACGAGCCGCCGGGCACGCGTCTTCGTGTGGCGCTTGCCGGTCTGACCATGGCGGAGTACTTCCGCGATGTGCAGAAGCAGGACGTGCTGTTCTTCATCGACAACATCTTCCGCTTCACGCAGGCCGGTTCCGAGGTCTCGACCCTGCTCGGCCGTATGCCCTCCGCGGTGGGCTACCAGCCGAACCTGGCCGACGAGATGGGCCTCCTCCAGGAGCGCATCACCTCGACGCGTGGTCACTCGATCACCTCGATGCAGGCGATCTACGTCCCCGCGGACGACCTGACCGACCCGGCCCCGGCCACCACCTTCGCCCACCTCGACGCGACGACGGTTCTCTCCCGTCCGATCTCCGAGAAGGGCATCTACCCGGCCGTGGACCCGCTGGACTCCACGTCCCGCATCCTGGACCCCCGCTACATCGCGGCGGACCACTACAACACCGCCATGCGCGTCAAGACGGTGCTGCAGAAGTACAAGGACCTCCAGGACATCATCGCCATCCTCGGTATCGACGAGCTCGGCGAGGAGGACAAGCTCACCGTCCACCGCGCCCGTCGCGTGGAGCGCTTCCTGTCCCAGAACACCCACGTCGCCAAGCAGTTCACCGGCGTCGACGGGTCGGACGTCCCGCTGGAGGAGTCGATCACCGCGTTCAACGCGATCATCGACGGTGAGTACGACCACTTCCCGGAGCAGGCGTTCTTCCTCTGCGGTGGCATCGAGGACCTGAAGGCCAACGCCAAGGAGCTGGGCGTCTCCTGAGCCCTGAGCTCGATGTGAGTCCCATGACTCACCGGTGAGGGGGCGGGGCACGTCCCGCCCCCTCATTCACGCCCACTAGACTTGTAACCAACACCCGGCACAACCGCCGGGTGGTGACCCGAGGAGCCAACCTTGGCTGCTGAGCTGCACGTCGCGTTGGTCGCGGCCGACCGAGAGGTCTGGTCCGGCGAGGCCACCCTGGTCGTCGCGCGCACCACGTCCGGCGACATCGGCGTCATGCCCGGTCACCAGCCGCTGCTCGGTGTGCTGGAGTCGGGCCCGGTGACCATCCGTACGAGCGACGGGGGAACGGTCGTGGCGGCTGTCCACGGCGGTTTCATCTCGTTCGCGGACAACAAGCTGTCCCTGCTGGCCGAGATCGCCGAGCTGTCGGACGAGATCGACGTCCAGCGCGCGGAGCGGGAGCTGGAGCGCGCGAAGGCGGAGGGCGACGCCTCCGCGGAGCGCCGTGCGGACGTACGACTGCGTACGGCGGCCGGGAGCTGAGCTTGAACCCAGCACAGCTGCGATGACGTCACTCAGCCGCGATCGGCACCGGAGCAATCCGGAGCCGGTCGCGGCTGAGGCAGATCTGGATGTTTTTTCCGTTCCGTTATCTGTTTTCGGTACCTAGGAGACGAGGAGGTCGGTGTCGATGGTCCTCGCTCTGACTGTGTGCGGAATCTTGGTGGCCCTGGTGGTACTGGGGCTGTTCGTCTTCGGTCTGCGCCGCAGACTCATCCAGCGCTCCGGCGGCACCTTCGACTGTTCCCTGCGCTGGGACGTCCCGGCGAAATCCGACACCAGTGGAAAAGGCTGGAGTTACGGCGTCGCCCGCTACAACGGCGACCGCATCGAGTGGTACCGCGTCTTCTCCTACGCCTACCGCCCGCGCCGGGTGCTGGAGCGCGCCGCGATCGAGGTGGCCGGCCGCCGACTGCCCGAGGGCGAGGAGGAGTTGGCGCTGCTGTCCGACGCCGTGGTCCTCACCTGTCTGCACCGGGGCACGCGTCTCGAACTCGCCATGAGCGATGACGCGCTGACCGGATTTCTCGCGTGGCTTGAGGCAGCCCCGCCCGGTCAGCGCGTCAACGTCGCTTAGCTGTTAGCGGCAACTCGCTTACGCGAGGCCGTTGTTGATGGCGGTCACCAGCTCACCGTTGCTGGTGTCGCCGCTGAAGTCCCAGAAGAACGCGCCGCCCAGACCCTGGGTCTTGGCCCAGCTCATCTTTCCGGCGATCGTGCTCGGGGTGTCGTAGGACCACCAGTTGTTGCCGCAGTAGGCGTACGCCGTGCCGGCGATCGTGCCGGTGGCCGGGCAGGACGTCTTGAGGACCTTGTAGTCCTCGATGCCCTGCTCGTAGGTGCCGGGCGCGGGGCCGGTCGCCGAGCCGCCGGGTGCGGCCTGGGTCACGCCGGTCCAGCCTCTGCCGTAGAAGCCGATGCCGATGAGCAGCTTGCTCGCGGCGACGCCCTTCGACTTGAACTTGGCGATCGCGTCGGCCGTGGTGAAGCCGGCCTGCGGGATGCCGGTGTAGGTGGTGAGCGGGGAGTGCGGGGCGGTCGGGCCGTCCGCGTCGAAGGCGCCGAAGAAGTCGTACGTCATCACGTTGTACCAGTCGACGTACTGGGCCGCGCCCGCGTAGTCGGCGGCGTCGATCTTGCCGCCGGAGGTGCCGTCCGCCGTGGTGGCGGCGGTGACCAGGTTGTTGGAGCCGAACTTGGCGCGCAGCGCCTGCATCAGGTTCTTGTACGCCGCGGCACCGCTGGTGTCGCAGGACAGACCGCAGGCGTTGGGGTACTCCCAGTCGATGTCGATGCCGTCGAAGACATCGGCCCAGCGCGGGTCCTCGACCAGGCTGTAGCAGGAGTTGGCGAACGCGGTCGGGTTGGCCGCCGCCTGGGCGAAGCCGCCGGACCAGGTCCAACCGCCGAAGGACCACAGGATCTTGATGTTCGGGTACTTGGCCTTCAGCTGGCGCAGCTGGTTGAAGTTGCCCGCCAGCGGCTGGTCCCAGGTGTCGGCGACGCCGCTGACCGACTGGTCGGCGGTGAACGTCTTCTGGTAGTCGGCGTAGGCGTCACCGATCGCGCACTGCCCGTTGGTCACGTTGCCGAACGCGTAGTTGATGTGCGTGATCTTCGAGGCCGAGCCCGAGGTCACCAGGTTCTTGACCTGGTAGTTGCGGGTGTAGGTGCCCCACTCGGTGAGATAGCCGAGCTTGACCTTGTTGCCGGTGGGCGGGGTCGTGGTGCCGCCGGTGGTGTGCACGGCGACCGCGCCGCTGACCGGGCCGGTCTGGTCGACGGTGTCCCGGGCCTGGATCGTGTACGAGTAGTCGGTGCCGGCGGTCAGGCCGGTGTTGGTGTACGACGTCGTCGTCACCGTGGCGACCTTGGCGCCGTCGCGCAGCACGTCGTAGTTCTTGATGCCCTTGTCGTCGGTGGCCGCCGACCAGGACAGGTTCACCGAGGTGTTGGTGATGTTCGAGGCGGTCGGGGTGCCGGGCGCGGAGGGCGCCGCGTCGCCGGGAACCGTGGTGCCGTCACAACTGTCGCCGTTCAGCTTGCAGTTGGAGGGCGAGCCGGAGCCGGCGCCGTTGAAGCCGAAGGAGACGGAGGCCCCGGGGGCGATGGTGCCGTTGTAGGACTTGTTCTTGGCGGTCCAGTGGGTGCCGGAGGACGTGACGTCGGCGTCCCAGGCGGAGGTGACGGACGTGCCGGAGGGGAAGTCCCACTCGACGGTCCAGGTGCTGATGGCGGCGGTGCCGGTGTTCTTGACGGTCCACTGACCGCCGAAGCCGGTGCCCCAGTCACTGGTCTTGGCGAAGGTGGCGGTCGCCGTGGTGGCGGCCTGGGCGGGGCTCGCGAGGCCGACGAGTCCGGCCAGCGGGAGCAGCAGGGACGCGAACCCTGCGGCGGCTCTGTGTCTGAAGCGCATGGTGCGCCTCCTCTTTTCAAAGAGCTCAAAGAGCGGGGGTGGGGGTGCGACTGAGCCTTCGCACCCACGGTGCCGCGAGAATAGAAAGGTCTGGACCACAGGTCAAGAGGTCTGGACCACCGCTCGTATACGGGATCAGATCCCCAACTCCTGCGCCAGCACGGCCGCTTGCACCCGGCTGCGCAGCTCCAGCTTCCCCAGCAGTCGGCTGACGTGCGTCTTCACCGTCGCCTCCGCCATGTCGAGCCGGATCGCGATCTCCGCGTTGGACATTCCCTCGCCGAGGCACGACAACACCTCCCGCTCGCGCCGGGTCAGGGCGTCGAGGACGGCCAGGTCGGCCGCCGGCCGCCGCGCGGGGCCCGCGGCGAACTCCGCGATGAGCCGCCGGGTGACGGCCGGGGCGATCAGGCCCTCGCCGCGTCCGACCGTACGCACCGCCTCCAACAGGTCCTTGGCGTCGGTGTTCTTCAGAAGGAAACCCGCGGCGCCCGCGCGCAGCGCCCCGAAGACGTACTCGTCCAGGTCGAACGTGGTCAGTACGAGGACGTCCGCGAGCCGCTCCGCGACCACCTGCCGGGTCGCCGACACCCCGTCCAGGCGCGGCATCTGGATGTCCATCAGCACCACATCCGGCCGCAGCTCCCGCGCCAGGGCCACCGCCTGCTCCCCGTCCGCCGCCTCGCCGACCACCTCGATGTCGGGTGCGCTGCGCAGGATGAGGACCAGCCCGGCGCGCACGGCGGACTGGTCCTCGGCGACCAGGACACGGATCATTCCAAATCTCCTTCACCGAGGGGGAGGACGGCCCGGACCGACCAGACCTTGCCGCCCGACGCGTCCGTCCCGGGCCCCGCCTCGAAGGTGCCCCTCAACAGCGCGGTCCGCTCCCGCATGCCGACCAGACCGGCACCGGAGCCGGGTGCGCGGGGGCCGTCGCGATGGCCGTACGGGCTGGTCACGGCGATGGCCAACGCCCCGTCCGACTCTTCGAGAACGACCGTGACGACCCCCGGTCCGGCGTGCTTGAGGGCGTTGGTCAGCGACTCCTGGACGATCCGGTACGCCGCCAACTCCACCGGCGCGGGCAGCCGTTCGGCGTGGGCGGCCTCCAGGGTGACGTCGAGGCCGTTGGACCGGGCGCCGGCGACCAGGGCGCCGAGCCCTTCGAGGGTGGGTGCGACGGCGGGCTCGGTGTCTCCGCTGTCGTCACGGAGGATGCCGATCAGCCGGCGCATCTCCGACAGCCCCTCGACGCTGTTCTCGCGGATCACGCCGAGCGCCTCCTGCGACGTCCTCGGGTCGTCGAGCGAGAGCGCCGCCGTGGAGTGGATGGCGATCGCCGACAGGTGGTTGGCGACCATGTCGTGCAACTCCCTCGCCATCCGGGCACGTTCGGCGGTCACCGCCTGGACGCGGTCCATCTCGGCCAGCAGCGCGGTCTGTTCGGCGCGCAGCCGGGCGCTGTCGGCGGCGTCACGATGATTGCGGACGATCCAGCCGGTGGCCGCGGGCGTGAACGCCACCAGCCCCACGGCCACCCCGATCAGCAGCGCCTCGGGCTTGCGCAGGGTGGCCACGGGCAGCACCGTGGCGACCACCGTCATCAGCCCGCTGATCCACAGCACCCGGCGGGCGACCGCGGGCGGGGTGTACAGGACGCCCGCGTAGACGAGGTCCGTGAACATCACCAGGGTGGCCAGGTTGCCCTGGGTGAGGGTGTCGACGGTCAGCGCGGCCACGCCGATCAGCAGGCCCGTACGCGGTCGGGTCCGGCGCAGCAGCTCGCAGCCGGCCATCACGACCAGCGGCACCAGGATCGGCCAGTGGCCGTGCCAGCGGACGAGCGGGTCGTCGTGCGGCCGGATGCCGACGCTCACCGCCCAGACGAGCAGTCCGCCGAGCAGGCCCCCGACGGCGATGCGTACGTCGTCGCGGTGCGGGCGGGGGAGCGTCACGGCCATGACTCCATCCAACACGGCACCCGGCCCGCCCGCCTGCTCCCCGGGAAGGGTCCCGAACTGCATCCTTCGATGTACCGCGACTTCGTCACCCGCGACGACGAACCGGCCGCCGACGGACGGGAGCCTGGAAGGAACGAAGGGAGCACACCGTGATCGTCGCCCTGATCATCGCCTGCGAGGTCGGGTTCTGGGTGCTGCTGGCCGCCGGGCTGGCCGTCCGCTACCTGCTGAGGATGCGCCGCACGAGCGTGGCGCTGCTGCTGTGCGAGCCGGTCCTCGAACTGGTCCTGTTCGCCGTGACGGCCGTGGACCTCAAGAACGGCGCCGAGCCGAGCTGGGAACACGGTCTCGCCGCCCTCTACATCGGTTTCACCGTCGCCTACGGCCACTACACGATCCGCTGGCTAGACGGCCACGCCGCCCACCGCCTGGCAGGAGCCCCGCGCCCGCCCAGGCCGCCCCGCTACGGAGCGCCCCGGGCCCTGCACGAGGGCCGGCTGTGGCTGCGCACGGTCCTGATGGCCGCCGTCGCCTGCGCCCTGCTCCAGGCCGCGATCTGGTACGTCGGCGACGGCGACACCACGTCCCTGCGCAGCTTCCAGTGGGTGGCTCTCAGGGCCGCAGGCATCCACGGCCTGATCGCGCTGACCTACGTGATCTGGCCGAAGAAGCGCCCGGGGGCGGAGTTCGAGGCCGGGTCAGCGCTCTCCGCCGGGGACCCACAGCACGTCCCCGACCGCCGCGTTGGCCGTACGGGCAAGGATGAAGAGCAGGTCCGATAGCCGGTTGAGGTAGGTCGCGGTGAGGGGGTTCATGACCTCGCCGTGGACCTCCAGCGCGGACCATGTCGACCGCTCGGCCCGGCGGACGACCGTGCAGGCCTGGTGGAGCAGGGCCGCGCCGGGCGTGCCGCCGGGGAGGATGAAGGAGCGCAGCTTCTCCAGTTCCTCGTTGAAGCGGTCGCAGTCGGCCTCCAGCTTGTCGACGTAGAACTGCTCGACGCGCAGCGGCGGGAACTCGGGGTTCTCCGCCACCGGCGTCGACAGGTCCGCGCCCACGTCGAAGAGGTCGTTCTGGACGCGGACGAGGACCTTGACGATCTCCTCGTCCAGGCCGCCCAGCGCGATCGCCGTGCCGATCACCGCGTTCGCCTCGTTGGCGTCGGCGTACGCGGAGATCCGCAGATCGGTCTTGGCGACCCGGCTCATGTCGCCGAGGGCGGTGGTGCCCTGGTCGCCGGTCCTGGTGTAGATGCGCGTCAGATTGACCATGGGGCCAGCGTAGTTACGCCCCGGCGGTCCGGAAGACGCGTGTGCCCACCGTCACGGTCAGTGTCGCGAAGGCGACGGCCACCAGGACGCCGTGGAGCATGTGGTCGCTCGTGTACGAGCCGACGTACGCGTCCCGCACCGCGTCGACCAGATAGCGCAGCGGCATGACGTGCGAGAGCAGGTCCAGCCACCCCGGGGCCAGGGTCATCGGGAGCATCAGGCCGGACAGCAGCATCGACGGCAGGGTCACGGCGTTGACCAGCGGGCCGAACTCCTGCGGGGTCGAGACCCGCATCGCCAGCGCGCACGACAGCGAGCCCAGCGAGATGGTGAGCAGCCCGACGAACGCGAACCCGATCAGCACCCCGGCCAGCGGCGCGCGCAGCCCCATCGCCACCGCCGCCAGCACCAGCAGCACCGCCTGGACGATCAGGACCGTGGCATCCCGCAGCACCCGGCCGAGCAGCAGCGCGAGCCGGCTGACCGGCGTCACCCGCATCCGCTCGACCACCCCCTGCCCCTTCTCGACGATGACCGTGAACCCCGCGAACGCGGCCCCGAACAGCCCCAGTTGAAGCAGCAGCCCCGGCACGAGCAGCTGCCAGGAACTGCCTCGACCGCCGAGCGGCAGCCCCGTGAGCAGCGGACCGAAGAACAGCAGATACAGCAGCGGCATCAACAACCCGAAGAGCAGCGCGAATCGTGAGCGCAGCGACTGACGCAGATAGCGCCCGTAGATCAGCGCGGTGTCGTGGACGAACATCGGTCTCCTGTACGGCGGTTCGGGTGGCTATACGGCTACGGGGGCGGAGTCGGCCGGGGCGGGGCCGCGGCCGGTGACGGCGAGGAAGGTGTCCTGGAGGGTGGCGTCGATCGAGCCGCCGTACCGCAGCTTGAGCGCGCTCGGCGTGCCCTCGGCCACGACGACGCCCTTGTCGACGATGACCAGCCGGTCCGCGAGGGCGTCTGCCTCGTCGAGGTAGTGGGTGGTCAGGAAGACGGTCGTGCCGTGTTCGTCGCGCAGGCCGCGGATCAGGTCCCACAGGTCGGCGCGGCTGCCCGGGTCGAGTCCGGTCGTCGGCTCGTCGAGGAACAGGACCTTCGGGCGGTGGACGAGCGCCAACGCGATGTCCAGGCGCCGCCGTTGGCCGCCGGAGAGCGTGCCGCACCTGCGGTCGAGGAGGCCGGTGAGATCGAGGGTGTCGGCCAACTCCCTGGCCCGCTCGGCTGCTCGGTCCTTCGACAGCCGGTACAGCCGTCCCTGCGTGACCAGTTCCTCGCGTACGGAGATCTGCGGGTCGACGCCGCCCGACTGGGCCACGTATCCGCAGGCCCGGCGCACCCCGGCCGGGTCGCCGGCGAGGTCGCGGCCGGCGATGGTGGCCGCGCCGCCGGTGGGTTTCAGGAGGGTCGTGAGCATGCGGAGGGTGGTCGTCTTCCCGGCGCCGTTCGGGCCCAGGAGGCCGAGGATCTCGCCCTCCCGGACGGCGAGGTCGATACCGCGCACGGCCGCCACGGGGCCGAGCCTGGTCCGGAAGGTACGGGCCAGTGAGGCCGTACTGATGATGGGCATGGCCCTAGAAAAACAGAGTCTCTGAAAGTTTGCAATGACCCCAAAGTTTCATAGGGTCCATCGAAGTTAGGATGTGGACCATGGCGGAAGGGCTCAGGGAGCGGAAGAAGCGCGAGACGCGGCAGCGCATCTCGGACATGGCCACCGGGCTGTTCCTGGAGCGCGGGTTCATGGAGGTGACCATCGCTGAGATCGCGGAGGCGGCCGACGTCTCGGTCAACACCGTCTACAACTACTTCCCCGCCAAGGAGGACCTCTTCCTCGACCGCTCCGTCGAGGTGGTGGAGCGGGCCTCCCGCTGGGTGCGCGGCCGGGACGCGGGGGAGTCGGCGGCCCGGGCCGTCCTGCGCGAGCTGCGCGCCGAGGTCGAGGTGGTCTCGCCGCGGGTCGGTCTCATGGCGGGCTACGGCAACTTCATGCGCGTCATCCACGAGGCGCCGCCCCTGCGTTCGCGGCTGTGGACGCTCCAGCAGGAGATCCTCGACCACCTCGAAGCCACCCTGCGCGAAGAGGTGGGTGCCGCCGCGGACGACCCCCTGCCCGGTCTGATCGCCGGTCAGATCTGTTGGGTCCAGCAGATGGTCATGGTGAGCGTCAGCCGCGCGATGCTCGCCGGGCGCAATCCGGACGTAGTGTCACGAGAAGTGCTCGTCCTCCTCGACGAGATCGAGGAGCTGTTGGGCGAGAAGGTGCTCAACTACGCCGTCCGTGGCGCCCCGTGAGCCGTGCCGGTGTGATGTCCGTCAGATGAGACGTGACGCGCGTTACTTACCGGTCACACAGCGCTTCACGAGCGCTAAGGTCCGCCGAAGAGGCAACTAAACAGCGGGTAAGGCGTTCAAAAGGGGAGTCGCACAGTGGCACGGAAGCTGGCCGTCATCGGCGCCGGTCTGATGGGTTCCGGTATCGCCCAGGTCGCCGCGCAGGCAGGCTGGGAGGTGGTCCTTCGGGACGTCACCGACGAGGCGCTGAAGCGTGGCACCGACGGCATCAAGGCCTCGTACGACAAGTTCGTGAGCAAGGGGAAGCTGGAGGCGCACGACGCCGACGCCGCCCTCGGCCGGATCTCCGCGACCACCGATCTGGACGCCGCCGCGGACGCCGACCTCGTCGTCGAGGCCGTCTTCGAGAAGCTGGAGGTCAAGCACGAGATCTTCCGTGCGCTCGACAAGATCGTGCGCCCGGATGCCGTGCTGGCGTCCAACACCTCGGCCATCCCGATCACCAAGATCGCGGCGGCCACCGAGCACCCCGAGCGGGTGGTCGGCGTGCACTTCTTCTCGCCGGTGCCGATGATGCAGCTCGTCGAGCTGGTCCGCGGCTACAAGACGAGCGACGAAACCCTCGCCACCGCGCGGGAGTTCGCCGAGTCCGTCGGCAAGACCTGCATCGTCGTCAACCGCGACGTCGCCGGCTTCGTGACGACCCGTCTCATCTCGGCGCTCGTCGTCGAGGCGACCAAGCTCTACGAGTCGGGCGTGGCGAGCGCCGAGGACATCGACCTCGCGTGCAAGCTGGGCTTCGGCCACGCCATGGGCCCGCTGGCCACGGCGGACCTGACCGGCGTCGACATCCTGCTGCACGCCACCGGCAACATCTACACCGAGACGCAGGACGAGAAGTTCGCGCCGCCGGAGCTGATGCGCCGGATGGTTGACGCCGGTGACATCGGACGCAAGAGCGGGCAGGGCTTCTACACGTACTGACACACCCGTACGGACAGCCACTGAAACCGCACAGCCCCCGGAGGTATCACCCTCCGGGGTGAATTCGGTATCGGTTCGCTTACAGACGGCAACCTGTTCGCCGCTGAAGCAGTCAGACGTTGCACAGCCACCGTCACGGAGTACGAGGACACACCACCGCACTCACGGGGAGCGCATATGCACATCAGGGGCGACCACGCCGAGCTGGTCGTCGGGGGCCGCCTCGACGTCCGCAGCGCGGCGGACGCCCGTACGGTCCTGCACTCGGCCGTCGACGACGGAGTCGGCGATCTGGTGCTGGACCTGTCCGAACTGGACTCCTGGGACGCCACCGGACTCGGCGTGATCATGGGCGTCCACCGGCGGGCCGGCCGCTGCGGCCGGCGTCTGGTGCTGCGCGACGTACCGCCGCAGATGCAGCGTCTGCTGGTGGCCACCCGGCTGCACCGGATCCTGGCGATCGAGGGCGGCATCGGCGTGGAGTCACTGCCCCGGGTGTGACGCCCGGCGCGGACGGACGGGCGGGGCGCGAGACACCGGACGCGCGCAATCCTCACGAGACTGTGACGTCTCGGGCGGCGCGGTACCCCGGGCTGTCGGACATACTGTGCGAAGGTTTAGGGTTCGCCTGCCCGCCACCTAGATCCCTCGAGTGGGCACCGGACCAGAAGCGACAGCGTGGTGTGCGGCAAGGCCGGGAGGGGCTTGAAGAGCACACGAGCGCTTTTGGGGGGCTTGAAACCTATGGACCCGAACGACCGGGGACCCGAGGAGTACGGCCATGACGCCGACGGCAGCTCGCCGCGTCAACGCCCGCCGAGGGACCCCCTCACCACCGACTTCGGACAGCACACACCCGCGCTCGCGCGCACGGTGCAGCTCGTCACCGGCGACTACCTGCTCACCGTCAATCCCGTCGACGGCAGCGAGATAGAGGCCTGCCCGCCCAGCCAACGCCCCGAGCGGCCCGTGAAGCTCACGGCCGACGAGCGCGTCGAGACCGACCGCGCCGCCCGCCCGCCCGTCCCACCGGGACAGACACAGCCGTCCCTGCCCCTGCTGGAGCGCCAGGACGACCGCGAGCGCCTGGTACGGCTGCTCGCGCGCGGCCGCTCGGTCCTGCTGACCGGCCCCGCGGGCTCGGGCCGCACCAGCCTGCTCGACCTCGTCGCCGGGGACTGCGCAGACCTCGCCCCCGACGGCGTCGTCCGCCTCGACGGCTTCCACCGCACCGCCGACGACCTGCTCCACGACCTCTTCTACGCCGTCTACAACGCACCCCTGTACCGGCCGGCCCCCGAGGAACTGCGCGCCCTGGTCCGGGAGATCGGCGCGGTCGTCGTCCTGGACGATCTCGAGTTCGGCGGCGCCGCGCTCGACGAACTCCTGGACGCGACACCCGAGTGCGCCTTCCTGATCGCCGCGACGCCCGACGTACCGGGGCCCTCCGTCGACTCCGCCGTCGAGGAGGTCTTCCTGGCCGGCCTCGACCGCGCGGGCGGCGTGGAGATCCTGGAGCGCGCCGTCGGCCGGGTCCTCACCGAGGAGGAGGCCAACTGGGCCGGCGACCTCTGGTTCGAGTCCGAGGGCCTGCCGCTGCGCTTCGTCCAGGCCGGTGCCCTGCTGCGCCAGCGCGACCGGATCCGCAACGGCACCGGCGCGGTCGACGAGTTCGGCGTCTTCGCGGACGCCCTCCCGGTGGACGCGCCCTTCGAGACCGAGCCCGGCGACGAGGTGCCCCTGCCGTCTCTCGGTGAGGCCGCCGCGCCCGCCCCGCTGCTCGCGGCCCGGCTCAGCGCCTCGGCCCGCGCCACCCTGCGGTTCGCCGTCGCGCTCGGCGGTGAAGTACCGCACCAGGCCCACCTGCCCGCGCTGGTCGGCGACACCCACGCGGACGCCGCCCTCGGCGAACTCGCGGGCTGCGGCCTCGTCACCCCGGTCGGCACCCGCTACCGGCTCGCCGCCGGTGTGCCGGCCCAGCTGATGGCCGCCGGATACGGCGACGACGTCGAGGCGCAGGCGCTGGCCGCCGCCCGGCACTACGCCTGGTGGGCCGGGCACCCCTCGGTCACCCCGGAGCGGGTCTGCGCCGAGGCCGACGCCCTGCTCACCGCCCTGGACCTCCTGGTGCCGGGCACCACGGCCCCGGCCGAGGACGAGGAGAGCGTCACCGTCCAGCTGGCCCGCACGGCGGCGCCCGCGTTCGCCGCGGGGCTGCACTGGAGCGCCTGGGAGCGGGCCCTGCGGTCCGGTGCCCAGGCCGCCGAGCTGTCCGGCGAGGTGTCGGAACAGGCCTACTTCCACCACGAGTTGGGCATCCTCGCGCTCTGCGGCGGTGATTTCGACCAGGCCCGCGCCGAGTTGGAGATCGCCGTCGGCATGCGCGGCGCGGTCGCCGACAAGCGCGGGACCGTCGCCGGCCGCCGTGCCCTGACCCTGGTCGCCGACCGCACCGGCACCACGCCTGGCTTGGGTTCGACCGCGGGCGAGGAGGTGCCGGACGCGCGCTCCGAGGAGTCGCAGTCGCCGCCCGGCGGAGTCCCCGCGGTCGTCCTGGCGCTGCCACCGGGCGGCGACGGCACGACACTGGTCACCCACCACTCCGGGGCCCCCGGCCCCTCCAGGGCCCGCCGTGGCGGCCTGCGGGGCCTGGCCCGGCGCAACCTCGTGGCGGCCGGCGCGGGTGCCCTGCTCGCGGCCGTGCTCGGCACGGTGGTGACGCTCGGCGCCACGTCCAACAACGACGCCGACAATCCGTCCAACCAGGTCGGCCCCAACCCGTCCGCGAGCCAGGGCCTGGAGGACGGCAGCCTCGGCGCCGACCTGCCGGCGAACGACGACGGCAAGAGCGACACCGGTACGGCGACCAGCCGACCGACCGACCCGGGCCCCGACGGCACCTTCGGCACGTCCGACGACCCGACGCCGCCCGCGGACACGTCGAAGCCGTCGGACAACCCGAGCGGGACGCATGGCGGCGGTGCGCCGCACTCGCCGTCGCATTCGCCCTCGCACTCGCCGTCGAACACCCCGTCGAACACGCCCACCGATCCCGGTACGCCCACGGATCCCGGCACGCCGACCGATCCGGGCACGCCGACGGACCCGGGCACGCCCACCGAGTCGCCGACGACGACACCGACCGAGCCCAGCACCACCGACACGGCCAGTGGCCCGGCCTCAAGTGCCCCCGTGGAAACGACCAGTTCGGCGAGCGCGCCGGAGGCCACCACCGCGAGCGGTTCGGCCGACGTGATCTGAGGCAGGCGCGACGCATGAGGGCCGGGTCCGTTGTCGACGGACCCGGCCCTCACTGTCGTAGCAACAGGCCTCAGAACAGGCGGAGTTTGTCGTCCTCGATGCCGCGCAGGGCGTTGTAGTCCAGGACCGTGCAGCCGATGCCGCGGTCGGTGGCGAGGACGCGGGCCTGGGGCTTGATCTCCTGGGCCGCGAAGATGCCGCGGACCGGGGCGAGATGGGGGTCGCGGTTCAACAGCTCCAGGTAGCGCGTGAGTTGCTCCACGCCGTCGATCTCGCCGCGCCGCTTGATCTCGATCGCGACGGTCTGCCCCTCGGCGTCCCGGCACAGGATGTCGACCGGGCCGATGGCCGTCATGTACTCGCGGCGGATGAGCGTGTAGCCCTCGCCGAGGGTGTCGATGCGGTCGGCGAGCAGTTCCTGAAGGTGTGCTTCCACGCCGTCCTTGATCAGGCCCGGGTCCACGCCGAGTTCGTGCGAGGAATCGTGGAGGATCTCCTCCATCGTGATGATCAGCTTCTCGCCGCCTTTGTTGACGACGGTCCACACGCCTTCCTCCTCGCCCGTGCCCTCCTTGAGCGTGCAGGGCGGCGACATCCAGTTCAGGGGCTTGTAGGCCCGGTCGTCCGCGTGGATGGAGACGCTGCCGTCCGCCTTCACCAGGATCAGGCGGGGTGCCGCGGGGAGGTGGGCGGTGAGCCGGCCCGCGTAGTCGACGGAGCAACGGGCAATGACGAGACGCATGGTCGGCAACGCTACTCGACGGGCAGTGGTCCACGCGATTCGCCCCAGTACACCCAAGACAACGCCTGTTCATTTATGGCCGGTTGTGGGTCTAACAAGGGCGTCGCATGTACGCATTCGCCTGGTGCCGTCACGGTCGGTTGCTTACCGTAGTAAACGGGAGGTCGCGAAACGTGTACGCAGCGTGTTCGACATCGCGAACTCCCTTACCTGTCCGGGAACCCCTGTGGACCACAGGGGTCTGAGAGGAGAACCCATGTCGCTCGACGTCTCACCGGCCCTACTCGAACAGGCCGAGCGAGGCGAGGTCGACGAAGCGGAATTCGTCGACTGCGTCCGGACCTCCCTGCCCTACGCCTGGGAGATGATCAGCTCCCTGGTGGCCCAGCTGAAGGTGGACGGCGGCAACTTCGCCGACAACCAGACGCCGCCGCCGGACGAGCAGGCACGCGGTCAGCTCCTGCGTGCGCTCGCGAGTGACGCGATACGCGGCGCGCTGCAACGCCACTTCGGCGTGCGGCTGGCCTTCCAGAACTGCCACCGGGTGGCGGTGTTCCCGCTGGACGCCTCGGTCGACGAGACGCTGGCCCGCTTCACCTCGGTGCGCAGTCAGTTGCTCAACCAGTCCCCGGAGTTCAGGGACTGCTGAGCGGCACCGCCGGCTTGCCGCTCCGTACGCGGGAGGTGCATTTCAGTACGGGGCGGCAAGCTCCACGCCGGGCAGGGCAGTTGGGGTTCATCCATGGTCAGTCGAGCTGCGGGAGCACTTCGGTGCCCAGCCGCCGCACGTTCTCCTCGGTGGCCGCCAGATCGCCCGAGCCCTCGACGAGCAGGGCGAAGCGGGTGATGCCGGTCCGCTCGCTGGTCGCCGCGAGCCGGTCCGCGCACAGCCGGGGCGTGCCCACCGGATGCAGTCCGCAGAGCAACTCCGTGTAGGCCAGCGGGTCGCGCATCTGCCGGAGCCGGCCGTCCACCGTGACATGCGCGTCGAGCCCCTGCTTCAGCCAGCCCGGCATCGCCTTCGTGAGCGTCTCCACCGCGTCCGTGCGCCGGTCCGCGATCTGGCAGACGCCGGCCGAGACATGGGCCGCGCCGAGGATCTCGTCGGCGGGACGGTCTGCGGCGCGGGCGAACTGCCGCCACAGGGCGATCATCTCGGCCTTCTCCTCGTCCCCGACATGCATGCCGAGCAGCATCGGCAGCCCGCGCTCGGCGGCCAGCCGGACGCTCGCCGGGGACGTGCACGCCACGACGACCTCGGGCCCCGCCGCCTCCGACAGGGATTCCGAGGGCCGGGGCACGACGGGCACCTCACGGAAGGCGAACCGCCCGCCGGGGCCCGCCACCGAGGACTCGCGCAGCCAGCGCAGCAGCAGATCGAGTGATTCCGGGAACCCCTGTTCGTACGCGGCCAGACCCGTGCCGAAGACCTCCAGGTCGACCCACGGCCCGCCGCGCCCCACGCCCAGCGAGAAGCGTCCGCCGGAGGTGACGTGCAGCAGCGCGGCCTGCTCGCCGAGGGCCACGGGGTGGACGGTGGGCAGCACGCTGACCGCCGTACCGACGCGGATGCGGCTGGTGCGGCCGAGCAGCAGCGCGGCCAGGGTGATCGCCGACGGGCAGGTGCCGTACGGCACGAAGTGGTGCTCGGCCAGCCAGACCGAGTCGAGCCCGACCTCCTCCGCGACCTCCGCGGAGCGGACCGCGCGGTGCAGAGCCTCCCCCTGGCCCTGCCCCGGGAACTGGGCCGCCAACACGAAACTTCCTACGTGCATCGCTCTTTCCTGCTTCCTTGGCTCCGACATGGAGCTCCCCCACCGGGCATAACCGGACGACACGTGCCGAGGACACGGCCTGGCGAAGAGATTTGCGGATTGTCTGCAGAATGCGTCATGGCGATGGGGGACTTGAGATGATTGGTGCCCTACGCGTACCCCTGCTCACGCCCCGTAGGCTGGAGCGGACACATGCTTCCTGTATAGCCCCGTGAGGTGTTCCGTGTCCCCGCGTCGCAACCGACCCAAGGGAGCCGACCCGTCGAGTTCGTCCGGCCGCGGTGCCGACGACGAGCGGTCCGACCGGTACGGCGGCTGGCAGTCGACGGAGACCTGGCAGGGCGAGGAGTGGAGCGTGCGCCATGTCGCGGGCGCCAGCGCCCAGGGCAAGACGTACCGCTGTCCCGGCTGCGACCAGCTGATCCCCTCCGGCGTCCCGCACGTGGTGGCCTGGCCGGAGCACTCGGGCGTGGACGACCGCCGCCACTGGCACAAGGCGTGCTGGAACGCGAAGGACCGCCGCACCACAAGGGTGCAGCGGTCCAGGAACAGCCCGAAGTTCTGAGCCCCTTCCGCGGGCCGCCGGGCTCTTCTACGGCTCAGACGTCCCGTTTCTGCAGCAGCGCGACCGCGCCCGCGAAGGCCACGGCCGTCACGCCCACGGCGATCCACAGCGGCTCCCAGCCCGAAGGGCCCGAGTCGCTCAGGGCGTCGGTGTAGAAGACGCTGAGCTGGTTCGGGATCGAGTAGTCGAACAGCGCCTGGCGCAGGCCCTCCAGGGCCGAGGAGAACATGAACAGCGCGATCACCAGCGGCGCCAGCACCAGGCCGATCATGATGGTGATCGCGCCCGCCGAGTGCCGGATGATCGAGCCGATGATCAGCGAGAGCAGGCCGAGCAGCGCGATGTAGAGCGAGATGCCGAGGGTGCCCTTGAGCCACTCCGTGCCGCTCGGGCTCCGGGCACCGTCCAGCAGCGCGACGTCAGCGAGCGCGACCAGCAGCACCGACGTGAACGTCACGGTGAACGCCACCGAGAAGAAGACGATCGCCTTCGCCGCCAGCACCCGGCCCCGGGTCGGGCACGCGGTCATCGTCGTCCGAATCATGCCCGTGCCGTACTCGGAGGCCGTGGTCAGCACGCCGAGCGTGATGATGCACATGGTGCCGAGCAGCAGCCCGAAGACCCCGAACGACAGCGGGTTCTCGCCGGACAGGTCCGCGTCCGCCGAGTTGGCGGCCACCAGCGTGGCCACCAGCAGCCCGATGCCGACGACGAGCAGCACGAACACGCCGAGCGTCCACATCGTGGAGCGCACCGACCGGATCTTGGTCCACTCCGACGCGATCGCGTTCCCGAGATGCGTGGGCGCCACGGGGATCGGCGAGGTGTAGGTGGGATACGGCGAACCGGGCACCGACTGCCATTCGGCTCCGGCGACCTGAGGCATCGGGGTCTGGGGCGTACTCATCGGGCGTCCTCGGGCTTGGTCAGATCGGCGGGCTGCTGCGCGGGTCGCTGCGCGGGCTGAGCGGACGCGGCGACGGGAGCCGCGGACCCGGTGGGCGCGGGCGCCGCAGGGCCGGCCACGTCGGCCGGCGCGGCGTCGGCCGGGGCCGGCTGGGCGAGGGGCGCGGAGCGGGGCGGCGTGGCCTGGGCAGCGCCCTGTGGAGTCGACCGCGGGTCGGCGGAGGCCGTCGGGACGGCCAGGGGCTGCGCGGGCGCCGAGGGCGCGGTCTGGACGGGTGCCTGAGGCGCTTGAGACGCCTGCTGGGCGTACGGGTTGGGTGCGTCCCCGGCGGGGGCGCCCGGAGCGCCGTACGCGCCCGCCGGGGGCTGTCCCGCGCCGTACGGGCCCGGCCCGCCCGGCTGCATCGCGAACGGCTGACCGCCCTGCTGCGGCGACGGCGGGGCGTACCAGTCCGGCTGGCCCTGCCCCGGCACCGGCATCGGCGGCTGCGCACCGGGCGGCAGCGGCAGCATCAGCCCCGCCTTCTGGTCGACCGTCGAGCGGTAGTCGACCGCGCCCTGCGTCATCCGCATGTACGCCTCCTCCAGCGAGGCCTGATGCGGCGAAAGCTCCCACAGGCGTACGTCGGTGTCGTGCGCGATGTCGCTGATGCTCGGCAGCGGCAGCCCGGTCACCCGCAGCGCGCCGTCCTGCTCGGACATCACGTGCCCGCCCGCCTCGGTCAGCGCGGAGGTCAGCTTCTCGCGCAGCTGCGGCTCGGTGTCCGGCGTGCGCACGCGCGCGAAACCGGCGGAGTTCGCCGCGATGAAGTCCCGGACGCTCATGTCGGCCATCAGCTGACCGCGCCCGATCACGATGAGGTGGTCGGCGGTCAGCGCCATCTCGCTCATCAGGTGCGAGGAGACGAAGACCGTACGGCCCTCCGCCGCGAGTGCCTTCATCAGGTTGCGCACCCAGAGGATGCCCTCGGGGTCGAGGCCGTTGACCGGCTCGTCGAAGAGCAGCACCTGGGGGTCGCCGAGGAGCGCGGCGGCGATGCCGAGCCGCTGTCCCATGCCCAGCGAGAAGCCCTTGGAGCGCCGCCTGGCCACCTCGTGCAGACCGACCACGCCCAGCACCTCGTCCACCCGGCGGGCCGGGATGCCCGACAGCTGGGCCAGGCAGAGCAGGTGGTTGCGGGCGGACCGGCCGCCGTGCACGGCCTTGGCGTCGAGCAGGGCGCCCACCTGGCGGGGCGCGTTGGGCAGGTTGCGGTAGGGGTGGCCGCCGATCGTCACCTGGCCCGCGGTCGGGTTGTCGAGGCCGAGGATCATGCGCATGGTCGTCGACTTGCCCGAGCCGTTGGGCCCCAGGAACCCGGTGACGGCACCGGGCCGCACCTGGAAGGAGAGGTTGTACACAGCGGTCTTGTCGCCGTAGCGCTTGGTCAGGCCGACTGCCTCGATCATGCTCCGCACCCATCGAAAGGTTCAGGACAGCGGGGCACACGCCCCCCGTAAGGGTTAGGAGGATACCGAGGCGCTGACGGTTCCGCTCAAGGGCAAGTAAAAGGTTGCCGTCCGCCTCCGATACTAGGCGTCACGCCTCTTCAGCAGCACGTAGGCGCCGATGACCGAGGCGAGCACCCACAGGGCCATGATCCCGAGGCCGCCCCAGGGGCCGTAGGGGGTGTCGTCGTCGATCGGGGTCACCACCTGCATGATCTTGCTGCCGGCCTGGTCGGGCAGGAACCGGCCGATCTTCTTCGTCGCGGAGACGTTCCCCAGGATGTTGGAGATCAGGAAGAAGAACGGCATCAGGATGCCCAGCGAGAGCATCGGCGAGCGCAGCATCGTGGCCACGCCCATCGAGAACAGCGCGATCAGGGTCATGTACAGGCCGCCGCCGATCACCGCCCGCAGCACGCCCGAGTCGCCGATGGACGCCTTGTGCGAGCCGAGCATCGCCTGCCCGAGGAAGAACGTGAGGAAGCTGGTGACCAGGCCCACGACCAGGACGAGAGCGGACGCGACGGCGATCTTGCTGAACAGGAAGGTGCCGCGCTGCGGGACGGCGGCCAGCGAGGTGCGGATCATGCCGGTGCTGTACTCGTTCGAGACGACCAGCACGCCGAACACGATCATCGCGAGCTGGCCGAGGCTCATGCCGGCGAAGCTGATGAAGGTCGGGTCGAAGGAGAGCTTGTCGTTCCGGCTCAGATTGTCGAAGTCGTTCGCCGACAGCGCGGAGATCAGCATGCCGAGGCCGATCGTGACGACCACGGCGAGGGAGAGCGTCCACACCGTCGAGGCCACCGACCTGATCTTGGTCCACTCGGACCGTACGACCTGGGTCGCCGCCATGGTCAGCTCCTCTTCCAGTCGTCGCCCCACGCCTGCGGCGGGGCTGCCGAGGTCGTGGCGGACGGGCCGTCGGAGTGCGCGTGGTACTCCACCGACTCCGCGGTCAGCTGCATGAACGCCTCCTCCAGGGAGGCCTGTTGGGGGCTCAGCTCGTGCAGCACGATCTGGTGCTGCGCGGCCAGCTCACCGATCCGCTCGGCCTTGCCGCCGTCCACCTCCAGCGCGCCGCTGCCGGACTCGACGACGGTGACACCGGCCTCGTGCAGCACGTCGAGCAGCCGCTCGCGCTGCGGGGAGCGGACCCGGACGAAGGAGCGGGAGTTCTGCTGGATGAAGTCCGCCATGGAGGTGTCGGCGAGCAGCCGGCCCTGTCCGATGACGACCAGGTGATCGGCCGTCAGCGCCATCTCGCTCATGAGGTGGCTGGACACGAACACCGTCCGCCCCTGCCCCGCGAGGGACTTCATCAGGGTGCGGATCCAGTGGATGCCCTCGGGGTCGAGCCCGTTGACCGGCTCGTCGAACATCAGGATCCGCGGATCCCCGAGCAGCGCGCCCGCGATCCCGAGCCGCTGCCCCATGCCCAGCGAGAACCCCTTGGCCTTCTTCTTGGCCACCGAGGTGAGTCCCACCATGTCCAGCACCTCGGACACCCGGCTCCTGGGGATGCCGTTGCTCTGCGCGAGACAGAGCAGGTGGTTGAACGCGCTCCGCCCGCCGTGCATCGCCTTCGCGTCCAGCAGCGCGCCGATGTACTTCAGCGGGTCCTTGAGACGGTCGTAGTGCTCTCCGTCGATACGGACATCACCCGCCGTCGGCCGGTCGAGACCGAGCATCATGCGCATCGTCGTCGACTTGCCGGCGCCGTTCGGCCCGAGGAAACCGGTCACGATCCCCGGTCTCACCGCGAAGGTGAGGTTGTCGACCGCCACTTTCTCGCCGTACCGCTTGGTCAGCCCCTCCAGCTCGATCATGCGGCCACGCTAAAGGGACGGTTCGGCCGATGCCACCCGGACGGGCAAACAGATGCCCACGACATCGGCAACAGTGAGGTCGGGGAAGAACCGGCGCAACCCGGGACACGCCAGAGGCCCGCACCTCCGGGGGAGACGGTGCGGGCCTCTGATCGCGCTGTTCGTCAGCGAAGCCGGTGCTTACCGGGACTGCTGGGCCGGAACCCCACGGGAGATCGGCTCGTCCTCGACCGGCGAACCGGCGGCGGCCACCGCGGCGCCCGTGAGCGTCGCGAGCATCTCGCGGACGTTCGTCAGCTGGGCGTTGATGCTGTCGCGGCGGTTGGTGAGGGCGGCCAGCTCGCGCTCGGACTCCGAGCGGATCCGGTCGGCCTTCGCGTTCGCGTCGGCGACGATGTCCTCGGCCTGGCGCTGAGCCGTCTCCACCGTCTGACGGGCGCGACGCTCGGCGTCCGTGCGCAGCTTCTCCGCCTCCAGCCGGAGCTGCTCCGCGCGGTGCTCGATCTCCGCGAGACGCTTCTCGGCCTTCTGCTGACGGGACGCCAGGTCGCGCTCCGACTGCTCGCGGCGCTTGGCGAGGTTCGTCTCGAAGTCCGCGGCGGCCTGGGCGGCCTTGGCGCGGGTCTCCTCGAAGAGGGCGTCCGCCTCCTCGCGCTTCTGCTGCGCGTCCTTCTGGGCCTCGCCACGCAGCTGAGCGGAGTCGCTCTTGGCCTTCTCGACGATCCGGACGCCCTCGTCCTCGGCCTTGGCCTTGCGCTCCGCAGCGAACGATTCTGCGTCGTTGCGGACCTGCTGAGCAGCGGACTCCGCGAGTTCGCGGTGCTGCTCGGCCGCGCGCCGGGCCTCCTCGCGCAGATCCTTGGCCTCTTCCTCGGCGAGGCGGAGGATCTTCTCGACCCGCGCGCCGAGACCGGCGTACGACGGCTCCGCGTCGCTTACCTGGGCCGCGGCGTTCTGCGTTTCGAGATGGAGCTCCTCGATGCGCTTTTCCAGGGCGGTGATACGGGCGAGAGCGCTGTCACGGTCGGAGACGAGCTTGGAGATCCGTTCGTCCACCTGAGCGCGGTCGTACCCACGCCGCACTAGCTCGAAGCCGTAGGGGGAAGTGTCGCTCATGGGGTTCCTGTCAAATGAGACCGGTGAGGTGATAGGTGGAATCCTAGGGGCCGAAGCGGTGTGTCATCGAGCGGATACGTGTTTGATCTGGAGAATGACACCCCTTTTGAGTGGCTAACCGGCGGACGACTTGCCAAAGATCTGGTCAAAGGCCTCAGAAGGCACCTGAACCGAACTGGCGTGGCCCGCTAGCCGTCTGACGACTTGCCACTCGATCGAGGGGCCCCCACCGTAGCGCCCGTCTTGACTCCGCCGTCCTTGCCGGCCGACGGAGTCTCAAAAGACTCCAACGCCTCCAGGACGTCCTGGACACGGGAGATCTCGGCATTGATGTTCTCGCGCCGGCGCACCAGGATCTCCAGCTCGCGCTTTCCTTCCTCGACCGTCTGCTTGGCCTCGCGGATCGCCTCCGCCTTGAGCTCCTCGGCCTCCTTCACGAGGGCCGATTTCTTCTGCTCGGCCTCCTTCAGGAGCCCCTCGGCCTTCTTCACGGCGGCGATCCGGACCTTGCCCGCCTCCGAGTTGGCCTCCGAGACCAGCTCCTTGGCCTTCGCCTGCGCCTTGGCCAGCTGCTCCTCGGACGCCTTGATGAGCGCGTCGCAGCGATCGCCCGTCGACCTCATCGTCTCCGCCGCCTCGCGCCGGGCCCGCTCGTGCAGCGCCTCGATCTCGCCGGTGATCCGGTCGCGCAGCTCCTCCGCGCGCTCCCGGATCGAGGTGGCGTCCCGGCGGGCCCCGACGAGCAGCTCGTCCGCGTCCGCACGGGCCTTCTCCACCAGCGAGTTGCCCTCGACCGTCGCCGTCGACACCAGCCGTTCGGCCTCCGCGCGGGCCGCGCCCACCATCGAGTCGGCCTGCCCCTCCGCGTCGGCGGTGGTCTGGTGCGCCTGCTGCTGGGCCTCGGTGAGCAGCTTGTCCGCCTCGGCCGTGGTCTCCGTGATGAGGGTGTCGACCTGCTCGGCGACGTCCGAGCGCCGTTTGTTGGCGTCCCTGCGGGCCTCGTCGAGGGTGCGCTCGGCCTCCTCGCGCGCCGCCGCGGTGACCCGCTCGGCCTCCTCGCGGGCAGCGGACTTGACGCGCTCGGCCTCGGCACGGGTCCGCTCGGCGTGCAGCTGGGCCGCCCCGACCGCGTCCGCGGCCTCGGCACGCAGCCGCTCCGCGTCCCCGGTGGCGTCCGCGATGAGCCGCTCCGCCTTGGAGATGGCCTCGGACCGCACCCGGTCCGCCTCGGCGATCGTCTCCGTGGTGAGCCGCTCCGCCTCGTTGCGCGACTCGGTGATGAGGGTGTCCGCCTGGTTCGCCGCGTCCGAACGGATCCGGTTGGCGTCCTCGCGGGCCTCCGCCCGGGTGCGTGCGGCGGCCTGGTCGGCCTCCGCGATCGATTCCGAGGCCTCCGTACGCACCCGCTGGGCGTACTCCGAGGCCTCCGAGCGCAGCTGCTCCGCCTCCGCGATCGCCTCGCCGACCGTGCGCTCGGCCAGCGCCTTGGCGGCGTCCGTCTCGCTGCGTGCCTCGCGCCGGACCCGGTTGGCGTCCTCGGTGGCCCGCTCCCGCTCGGCGTAGGCGTCGGCGCGGACCCGGTCCGACTCCTCCTCCGCCTCGCGCCGGGTGCGGTCCGCCGCGTGCTCGGCGGCCGAGCGCAGCCCGGCGATCTCGTCCTGCGCCTGCTCGTGCAGCCCGGCCACGGAGTCCCGTACCTGCTGGGCGTGCTGCTCGGCGGCCGACACCATCTCGTTGGCGCGCCGGTCGGCCTCCTCGACCAGCCGGACCGCCTCGGCCTGTGCCTCCTCGACGCGGTTGCGCGCGGAGGCGAGCAGCTCCTCGCTCTGCTCGCGGGCCCGCTCGCGCTCCTGGTCGGCCTCGGTGCGCGCGGCACCGAGCAGCTCCTCGGCCTCGCGGCGGCGTCGGTTGGCCTCCTCCTGCGCGGCGGCCAGCGTCTCCGACGCCTCCGTGCCCAGGCGCTCGGCGGCGGCCAGCGCCTCCGCCCGTACCCGGTCGGCGGTGTCCTGCGCCTCGGTCTTGAGCCGCTCGGCCTCGGCCGCAGCGTCCGACCGCAGGCGTACGGCGACGGCCTCGCCCTCGGCGCGGGACGCGGACGCGTCGGACGCGGCCTCGTCGCGCAGCCGCTCGGCCTCCTCCTCCGCCTGCCGGTGCAGCGTGCGCAGCCGCTCGGCGGCCTCCGCGCGCAGCCGCTCGGCCTCGTCGGCGGCCTCGCGGCGGATCCGGTTGGCCTCCTCGCGGGCGTCGGTGAGCGCCTGCTCGGCGCCCGCGAGCCGCTCCTCGGCCTCGGTGTGCAGCCGCGTCAGCTCGCCGGCCGCCTCCTGGCGCCTGGCCTCGACGCCCCGCTCGGTCTCCTCGCGCAGCTCGCGCGAGGCCCGCTCGGCGTCGGCCATGATGCCCTCGGCCTGCTCGACGACCTCCTCGCGGTGCCGCTCCGCCTCCTGACGGGTGCGCTGCAGGGTCTCCTCGGCCTGCCGGCGCAGCGTCGTGGCGCGCTCGATGGCCTCGGTGCGGACCTTCTCGCTGTCGGTGGTGGCTTTCGCGCGCAGCTCGTCCGCGTCCTGCTTGGCCTTGGCCAGCAGCTCCTCGGCGGTCTTGGCCGCCTCCTCGATCTGCTGGACGGCCTCCTTGCGGGCCTCCGCGCGGATCTTCTCGCCCTCGGCGACCGCGTCGGCGCGCAGCTGCTCGGCCTCGCCGCGCAGCCGGCGGGCCTCCTCCTGCAGCTCGACCGTCTTGGCGCGGTACTCCTTGGTGTCGTCCTTCGCCGTGCCCTTGAGCTGCTCGGCGATGTCGTGCGCCTCGGCGCGCAGCCGGTCCGCCTCGGCCTCGGCCTCGGCGCGGATGCGCTCGGCCTCCTCGGTGGCGGCCTTGGTGGTGTTCTTGGCCTCCTCGGAGGCGCGGTTGAGGACCTCCTCGGCGGTCTTGGCCGCCTTGCCCAGCTGGGAGGCGGTCTCCTCGGCGGTGAGCGTACGAGCGCGCTCGTCGGCCTCGGCGATGATCTTCTCGGCCTCGGCGCGGGCGTCGGCGACGAGCTGCTCGGCGTCCGCCTTGGTGGTCTCGGCCTCTTTCGTGGCCTCCGTGACCAGCCGGGCGACCTGCTCCTTGGCCGTACGCGTGCGCTGCTCGTTGGCCGACTCGGCACTGGCGAGCGCCTTGGCGGCGGCCTCCTTCGCCTCCGTCAGGACCTTCTCGGCCTCCAGGCGCGCCTCGCGCAACGAGGCCTCGGCCTCGGCGATGCGGGCCTCGGCGGCCCGGCTCAGCTCGGTGGCCTGGCGGCGGGCGGAGTCCGACTCGTTCGCCGTCGAGCTGCGCAGCTGCTCGGCGTGGTCGGTGGCCTCCTGGGCCTGCGTGGAGGCCGCGTTCAGCAGGCGCTCGGCGTCCGTGCGGGCGCGGCGCAGCAACTGCTCGGTCTCCGCGCGGGCCGCCTCGGCGTCCATCTCAAGGCGCTGGCGGGCCTCGGCGGCGACCCGCTCGGCCTCGGCACGGGCGGCGGCCAGGGCCTGCTCGGCCTCGGCGCGGGACTCGTCCAGGAGCCGGCGGGCCTGGGACTCGGAGCGGGTGCGCAGGTTCTCGGCCCACGCCACGTTCTCGTTGACGTGCGACTCGACGGTCTGGCGGCGCTCGGCCAGCTCCTGGTCGAGCTGCTGGCGCCGGGTCACGGCCTCCTGGTGCAGCTCCGCCTGGAGCCGGGCCGCGTTCTCGGCGTGCTCCTGGAGGATGCGCTGGGTCTGCGCCCGGGCCTGGCTCAGCTCCCGCTCGGCGTCCTGGCGCAGCTGGTCGGCCTGCATCTGGGCATTGCGGAGCATCTGCTCGGCCTGATAGCCGATGTCCCCGCCGTCGTATGCCGGCCGGGACATGAGGGTGCGGCGCGCCTCGTGCAGCTTGGCGCGCAGCACCTCGACCTGGTAGCCGAGGTCCTCGGCGTGCTGGATCGCCTTTTCCCGCTCGGTCTTCAGCCGCTCCATCTCGGCCTCGAACCGAGAGAGGTGGTCGACGTCAGCCGCCGGCTCTCGCTCCTGGCGTTCGTAGCCCCGCACTGCGCGGTCCCATCCGTCCCCTGGTCGCGTCTGTCTCCAAGAACTCCGTTCATCCGCCGAACGGGGCCCCCGGGGAATGGTGTCAGATCAACGGCGGAACACGGGCTGCTGCCCGACGCTCGCCCCCCGAAACCCGGACCCCGGCTCCGTCCCGCCGACGAAGGCAGGACCCGGTCGCCCACGTTCCGGCGGCGACCGCCCCCAACCCTACCGGCCCTTATGTACGAGGGTCAGTGCTCAGGTGACTCAACAGGCGCCGAAGTGACCAGTTCTGTCAGTACACCGTGGCAATCCTTGGGATGCAGGAACGTGATTCGTGACCCCATGGAGCCGCGTCGCGGCTCTTCGTACAGAACTCGTACGCCCTTGTCGCGGATGTCCGTCGAGTCCGCGTCGACGTCCGCCGTACCGAAAGCGATGTGGTGGACGCCCTCGCCGTTCTTGTCGAGCCACTTGGCGACGGTCGAGTCCGGGCGGGTCGGCTCCAGGAGCTGCAGGTAGGAGGCGCCGCCGTCGGAGGTGTCGTTGATCTTGAGCATGGCCTCGCGGACGCCCTGCTCCTCGTTGACCTCGGAGTGGAACACCTCGAAGCCGTACGTGGCCCGGTAGAACTCGACGGTCCGGTCGAGGTCGAAGCAGGCGATCCCGATGTGGTCGATTCGCGTCAGCATGGAGTCAGTGCAGCGCGACCGCCGTGGTTACGCAACGTGCGCGCGATCACACCGACGGCCCGATGACGGGGTGCACTACCGCTCAGTACATTCGAAGTAAACCCTCGTTCACTTCTTCAGCTGTGCAGCTGGAAGGGGATCGCACCTCATGTCTGGAACGAACAGCACGACCTCCGTGATCGTCGCGGGGGCCCGCACCCCGATGGGCCGATTGCTCGGCTCGCTCAAGTCCTTCTCCGGAGCCGACCTCGGCGGCTTCGCGATCAAGGCCGCCCTCGACCGTGCGGGTATCGGTGGCGACCAGGTGCAGTACGTGATCATGGGCCAGGTGCTCCAGGCCGGGGCAGGGCAGATCCCGGCACGCCAGGCCGCGGTCAAGGCGGGCATCCCGATGAGCGTCCCGGCGCTCACCATCAACAAGGTGTGTCTGTCGGGCCTCGACGCCATCGCGCTCGCCGACCAGCTCATCCGTGCAGGTGAGTTCGAGATCGTCGTCGCGGGCGGCCAGGAGTCCATGACCAACGCGCCCCACCTGCTCCCCAAGTCCCGTGAGGGCTACAAGTACGGGGCGATCGAGATGCTCGACGCCATGGCGTACGACGGTCTCACCGACGCCTTCGAGAACATCGCCATGGGCGAGTCGACGGAGAAGCACAACAGCCGGCTCGGCATCGCGCGCCCGGAACAGGACGAGATCGCCGCCCAGTCCCACCAGCGGGCCGCCGCCGCGCAGAAGAACGGCGTCTTCGAGGCCGAGATCACCCCGGTCGAGATCCCGCAGCGCAAGGGCGAGCCGGTCGTCTTCAGCAAGGACGAGGGCATCCGCGCGGAGACCACGGTCGAGTCGCTCGGCAAGCTGCGTCCGGCGTTCACCAAGGACGGCACGATCACCGCGGGTTCCGCCTCGCAGATCTCGGACGGCGCGGCGGCCGTGGTCGTCATGAGCAAGACCAAGGCGCAGGAGCTGGGCCTGGAGTGGATCGCGGAGATCGGCGCCCACGGCAATGTGGCGGGCCCGGACAACTCCCTGCAGTCCCAGCCGTCCAACGCCATCCTGCACGCCCTGAAGAAGGAGGGCCTGGACGTCTCCGACCTCGACCTGATCGAGATCAACGAGGCGTTCGCGGCCGTCGCGGTCCAGTCGATGAAGGACCTCGGGGTGTCCCCGGAAAGGGTGAACGTCAACGGGGGTGCCATTGCCCTGGGCCACCCCATCGGCATGTCGGGCGCCCGGCTCGTCCTGCACCTGGCGCTCGAACTGAAGCGGCGGGGCGGCGGGGTCGGCGCGGCGGCGCTGTGCGGTGGCGGCGGCCAGGGTGACGCGCTCATCGTGCGGGTAGCCAAGGCCTGAGCGGTATCGGTAGCGGCACTTCGGGCGCTGCCTCTTCTGTGAACGGAGCTGTGATGCAGGACGTCTCCTCTCTGGTGGCCCAGGCCAGGGAAGGCCGGCCGCGGGCCGTGGCCCGGCTGATCTCCCTCGTGGAGGGGGCGTCCCCGCAGCTCAGGGAGGTCATGGCGGCCCTGGCTCCGCTGACGGGCAACGCGTACGTGGTCGGTCTGACGGGATCGCCGGGCGTCGGCAAGTCGACGTCCACCGCGGCCCTGGTGACCGCGTACCGCAAGCAGGGCAAGCGGGTCGGCGTCCTGGCCGTCGACCCGTCCTCGCCCTTCTCCGGCGGCGCCCTGCTCGGCGACCGCGTCCGCATGTCGGACCACGCCTCCGACCCCGGCGTCTACATCCGCTCCATGGCCACCCGGGGCCACCTCGGCGGGCTCGCGTGGGCGGCCCCGCAGGCGATCCGGGTCCTGGACGCGGCGGGCTGCGACGTGGTGCTGGTGGAGACGGTCGGCGTGGGGCAGTCGGAGGTGGAGATCGCCTCCCAGGCGGACACGAGCGTGGTTCTGCTGGCCCCGGGCATGGGCGACGGCATCCAGGCCGCGAAGGCCGGAATCCTGGAGATCGGTGACGTCTACGTCGTCAACAAGGCCGACCGCGACGGCGCGGACGCGACCGCTCGCGAGCTCAACCACATGCTGGGGCTCGGCGAGTCCCGCGGTCCCGGTGACTGGCGTCCCCCCATCGTCAAGACCGTCGCCGCGCGTTCCGAGGGCATCGACGAGGTGGTCGAGGCGCTGGAGAAGCACCGGGCGTGGATGGAGGAGCGGGGGGTTCTCACGGAGCGTCGGCGCGGCCGAGCGGCTCGTGAGGTGGAGACCATCGCGGTCACGGCTCTGCGGGAACGCATTGAGGACCTGCACGGAGACCAGCGTCTGAGCGCGTTGGCGGAGCGGATCGTGGCGGGGGAGCTGGATCCGTACCGGGCGGCGGACGAGTTGATCGCCGGGCTCACGTGGGGGTGACGTGGGTGGGTGATCCGCGCCGGCGTCGACGATGCCTGGTCGGACATCGCTGGTCGGACCCCGTACCCCCCTGTTAAGTTGCCCCTCGTGTTCCTCCTCTTGGCATAGAGCCCGCCTCGGCCCGCGATCGGCGCGTACGGATGTCGCCGTCGCGGTCCCTCGGCGTCCCCTTCTTCGCCTCCAGTTGAGGAACCCTTCGCATGTCCGCGTCGTCTTCTCCGCGGCCTTCGTATGCCGCCGTTCTCCGCGTCCCGTACGCCCGCCGTACCTTTCTCGCCGCCCTCGTGGGACGGCTCTGCTACGGAGTGGTCTCGGTCGCCGTGATGCTCTCCGTGACCCGGGCGACCGGGTCGTACGCCGTGGCCGGTACGGTCATGGCCCTCTTCGGCGCCACCGGCGTCTTCCTGATGCCGTATCGGGCGGCCTTGGTCGACCGGTACGGGCCGCGCCGTGCGCTGACCCCCATGGCGTTGCTGTACGCGGGTCTGCTCTGTGTGCTCGCGGCGGCCACCTGGCGCCCCGGCGCGCCCGCGGTGGTGCTCGGCGCGGTCGCCGCCGTCACCGGCGCGTGTGCGCCCCCGCTGGGACCCACGATGCGTGCCGTGTGGGCCGAACTGGTCGTCGAGCGCGGGATGTTGCAGCGCGCGTACGGCCTGGACGGGGTCGCCGAGGAACTGCTCTTCGTCACCGGTCCGTTGCTCGTCGGCGTGGTGGTCGGGTTCGCCTCGCCGGCCGCCGGTGTGCTGCTCAGCGCGGTGCTGATGGCGGTGGGCACGGTGGCCTTCGTGACGTCACCGGCGGTGGGCGGGGCGCGGAGCGGGGACTCGGGCACCCGGCCGAAGTCGCCGTCGGCCAGGGAGAGTTCGCCGCTGGACGGGCGGGCGCTCCTGCAACCGGTCGTCGTCGCGACCGGCGTCGGACTCTCGCTCAGCGTCGTCGACCTCCTCGTCGTCGCCTTCGCCGAGCAGCGTCACCTCGGCGCCGACTCGGCGGCCTGGGTGCTCGCGGCGCTCTCGGCGGGCAGCGCGGTGGGCGGCCTGCTCAACGGCGCCGTCGACTGGCGTACGCCCGCCCGCGTACGACTGCCCAGGCTGGCGGCGGGGTTGGGGCTGACCCTGGCCGCGGCCGGCCTCGCCCCCGGCCTGTGGACCCTCGCGGCAGCCGTGGCCTGCGCCGGCGCCTTCGTCGCCCCCGCCCTCACAACGGCGTACCTCCTGGCGGACGAGACGGCGGCACCGGGGGCGCGGACGCGGGCCGGAGCCTGGATCAACACGGGCGTGAACGCGGGGAGTTCGGGCGGAGCGCTGGCGGCCGGCCTGCTGCTGGGCCGACTCCCCCTCGGGACGTGCTTCGTGGTGGCAGGGGTGGCGGTACTGGCCCCGGCGGCCCTCACCCGCTCCGTCGGCGGCCGGGGACACCGCCCCCGAAGCTCCTCGCGGTCCGAGCGGCTGCGACCTGAGCCTCGGACGCCGGACGAACTGCCCGCCACCGACCGACGCTGAGCCGGCGTGGGTCCCGGCGCATCGGGCGGGTTCTCGGTGAGCGGCCGGTCCCGGGTCGTCCTGGTAGCCGGACGCTCACCGGGTCGGCACCGGTGGCCCGGCGCTGAGGCCGCCTTCGCCCCAGGGCATCGGGCGGGTCAGCGGCGTGCGGTCGACGGTGGGGTCGCCCTCGCTGCGGTGTGTCGGGCGGACGGTTCGTGCGGGACTCGTGCCGCGGCCGCGAATGTGCCCAAATACCCGGTGGGTCGTCGTCCACCTGCGACCGTCGCCGAACCGCCCGGTGCGCTCCCGCGCGCCGGGCGGACCACCCGCCGTCGACCGGAGGGTGTATCGGCGTCGAGGCGCCGACCGCGTCAGTCGTCCGATCGGTCCAGTGTGACGTTCCCCGTGCGGAGGTCGACCAGCCAGTCCTGGTCGGCCTTGGCGGAGGAGGTGCGGGTCTCGATCTCCCAGCCCTGCGAGCGGGCGTCGTCGTCCAGGTCCACCGACGTCACCGTGCCCTTGGCGGACGCGGCCCGTGCGGCCTCGGCAGCCGTCACGGACGTGCCCTTCAGCGCGGCCCGTACCTGACCGGCGTCGTCCTCGTCCTCGGTGTGCGAACCGAGGACCGCGCCGCTGCCGGCGTCGATCCGCACACTGTGCCAACTGCCGTTCCCGGCAAGGACGTCCACGTCCCACACGGTCGCCCCGCCCCGACGGTCGTCGTCCTCCAACTCGGCCGAGACGGCCGTACCCCGCGTGTCCCGCAGTGCCGCGGCGATCGCGTCGGCGGCCGTCACATCGCCGGGCCGGACCACCAGAGCCTCGGCGTCCCGACCGTCGTCGTCCCGGTCGGTGTCGTCGCCCCTGTCGTCCGTACCGACTCCGTCGTCACCGCTCCCTCGCGCCGCCGTCCCCCGGCCGCCGTCGTCCCCCGTCACCGCGAGAGCCGTGGCCGTGCCGCCTCCGATCAGTGCGGCGGCCGTCACGGCGGCGATCACGATGTTGCGCTTCATGGTGTTTCCTCCTGAGTCGCGTCGCTTTCGACACCCTCACCTTCGCGAACCGATGCTGAGGAGACCCTGAAGTCACCTGAAGGGATCTTCAGGTGGAGTTTGCGAGGCTGTACCCATGCGCCTGTTGATCGTCGAGGACGAACGCCGGCTCGCCCTGTCGCTCGCCAAGGGCCTGGCCGCCGAGGGTTACGCCGTGGACGTCGTGCACGACGGCCGCGAGGGCCTGCACCGGGCCGGTGAGGGCGCGTACGACCTCGTGATCCTCGACATCATGCTGCCCGGCCTCAACGGCTACCGCGTCTGCGCCGCCCTGCGCGCCGCGGGTCACGACGTGCCGATCCTGATGCTGACCGCCAAGGACGGCGAGTACGACGAGGCGGAGGGGCTGGACACCGGCGCCGACGACTACCTCACCAAGCCGTTCTCGTACGTCGTCCTCGTCGCCCGCGTGAAGGCACTGCTGCGGCGCCGGAGCCAGGGGGCAGGGGCTTCGCCCGTCCACGTGCTCGGTGAGTTGAAGGTCGACACCTCCGCCCGGCGCGTCCACCTCGCGGGTGACGAAGTGACGCTGACGACAAAGGAGTTCGCCGTCCTGGAGCAGCTCGTCGTGCGGGCCGGCGCGGTGGTGTCCAAGGCCGAGATCCTGGAGCACGTCTGGGACTTCGCGTACGAGGGCGATCCCAACATCGTCGAGGTGTACGTCAGCGCCCTGCGCCGCAAACTGCGCGCCGGGCTCATCTCCACGGTGCGCGGCGCCGGTTACCGCCTGGAGAACCCGCGATGAGGCGCCTCCTCGGCTCGGTGCGGGCCCGGGCGACCCTGGGCGCCACCCTCGTCGTCGCCGTGGCCCTGGTCGCGGCCGGCGTCGCCGTGCTGCTGTCCCTGCGCTCCAACCTCACCGACCAGGCCGACACCCAGGCCGAGCGCACCGCACGGAACGTGGCGGCCGACCTCGCCGCCGGGACGCCGTACGCCCAGCTGTCCCTGGACGACGACGAGGAGCCGGTCCAGGTCGTGGACGGCGCCGGGCGGCTCGTGGCGGCCACGAAGGGGCTGGAGCGGATCGGCGGCACCGGGACGGTCGCGGTACGGCCGCAGCCGACGGCCACCGCCACCTCGGGTGACGACGACGAGGGCGACGATCACGGCGGCGACGGCCGCGACGACGACTCCGCGCTCGAACCCGGCGAGATCGACGACGAGGTCTCCTACACGGGCGGCTCCGCCACCATCGACGGCGACAGCGCCGACTACCGCTTCGCCGCCGTCCGCGTGGAGGTCCCCGGCAAGGGGCTGCTCACCGTCCACGCCGGTGCCCAACTGGCCGCCGAGCAGAGCGCCGTGAACACCGCGCTGACCGCGCTGCTGATCGGTTTTCCGCTGCTGCTCGCCGTCGTCGCGGGCGTGACCTGGCTGGTCACCCGGCGCGCCCTGCGGCCCGTCGAGGGCATCCGGCGCGAGATGGCCGCGATCACCGCCTCCGCGGACCTGGCCCGCCGGGTACCGGTGCCGGACACGCACGACGAGGTCGCCCGCCTCGCGCGGACGACCAACGAGACGCTGGCCGCGCTGGAGACCTCCGTGGAGCGGCAGCGCCGGTTCGTCGCCGACGCCTCGCACGAACTGCGCAGCCCGATCGCCTCCCTGCGCACCCAGCTCGAAGTGGGCGCCGCCCACCCGGAGTTGCTGGATGTGCCGGGCGCGGTCGAGGACACCGTACGACTGCAGTCCCTGGCCGCCGACCTGTTGCTGCTCGCGCGGCTGGACGCCGGGGAGCGGCCGGGGAAGGGGCGGTTCGACCTGGGCGCGCTGGCGGGGGAGGAGGCGGCCCGGCGGGACGGGGTGAGTGTGGAGACGGAGACCGTCGAAGTGGGCGGATCGCGGGGGCAGGTGGCGCGGGTGCTCGGCAATCTGCTCGACAACGCCCGGCGGCATGCCCGGTCGGCGGTCACCATGTCCGTGCGCCGGGAGGGGAGTTGGGCCGTGCTGTCCGTCGCCGACGACGGGGACGGAGTGCCCATCGGGGACCGGGAGCGGGTCTTCGAGCGGTTCGTACGGCTCGACGACGCCCGCAGCCGGGACGAGGGCGGGGCCGGGCTCGGACTCGCGATCGCTCGGGACGTGGCCCTGCGCCACGGCGGCACCCTCACGGTCCGCGACGCACCGGCAGGCGGAGCCCTGTTCGAACTCCGCCTGCCGCTCGCCGACTAGAGAATCAGGCCCGTCAGGGCCGGCCCCGCTGCCCCCGCAGATGTTCCGCGATGGGCTTCAGGCCCTTGTCCAGCTCCGCCAGGGCCTCGGGGGAGAGGAGGTCGATGAAGTGCCTGCGCACGGACGCCACATGATGCGGCGCGACCTTCTTCATCGTCTCCAGGCCCTGCTCGGTGAGGACCGCGTAGAGGCCACGGCGGTCCGACTCGCAGTTCTCGCGGCGGACCAGGTCCGCGTTCTCCATGCGGGTGATCTGGTGGGAGAGACGACTCTTGGACTGGAGGGTGGCGGATGCGAGGTCACTCATCCGCAACCGCATGTCCTCCGCCTCGGAGAGGTTCACCAGGATCTCGTAGTCGTTCATCGTCAGGCCGAATGGCTGGAGGTCTTTTTCGAGCTGATACGTCAACAGCCTGTTGACCTCCAGGTGGGTGCGCCAGGCGCACTGCTCCGCATCGGTCAGCCAGCGCGTGGCCGTCTCGGTCTCCATGAATGAAGTCTACCTAAAATGTTGAAATGCGAACTAGTGAGGGCGGTGTGACGGTGCGCACGCGTTCGACGTCACACTCCGCAGACTACCGCTCACAGCCCGAAGCGACGTTGGAGGTCTCCCAGCTGTCCGGGAAGGCGCGGTGCGCCGGCTTGCTGTCCGGGGCCTGTGGGTCCGCCCTGTCCCGGCACTCCGGCCTGCTGCGGAACCGCCCCCGTGGCCTGCTCGGCCATGAGGATCTCGGTGGACTGGAGCAGCACGGTGCCGGCCCCGACGAACTCGAACTGGTGCTCCTCCCCGGAGGCCCCGCCGATGCCCGTCAGCGCACGTAGACCGCCCATTACACCTGTCATGTAGGCGTGGTCGTAGTGATGGCACGGCGAGGGGCAGTCGGCCCAGCCGACGAGGGCCTGCGGGTCCACCCGGATCGGGGGTTCCATGAACACCACCGGACCGTTCGAGGCGGCCACGAACTTTCCGGTTCCGATGAGGGTCAGAAAACCGGGCACGATCGATTGCTTCAGTGCCAGAGTTGGCTGAAAAGCGAGAAGGTTGCCCGAGCGAATGGTCAGATTGCCGTCTTCCAGGTCGTACGAGTTCACGTCGAAGGCCCGGTCGGCGAGGAGCATCTTGCCCGAGCCCTCCGCCACGACCCAGTCGCTGGCGTGCAGAGGCGAATGAAAGGACGTACGGACAAGACGGTCCAGGCGGCCGTGTCCGACGCCGTTGAACTCCATCGAGCCGTAGTAGGCGATCATCTTCCCCTTCTGCAGGAACCATTGGCTCCCTTTGAGTTCCACGCAGAAGGTGTACTTGTTGACGTTGTCGTCGACCGGCAGCGTCATCGGGTCGTAGACCGTGGGACCCGCCCCCGGGTAGGTGGTCACAGCTTCTCCTCCGACGCCTGGACGTACACCGCACCGTTTCCGCTGAGCTCCAGCTGGAAGGCCTCGCCCGAACCGCGCCCCACCATGTCGCGCCAGCCGAGCGCGGTGGACAGCTTGTTGCGGACGTCGCCGTGGTGGGCGACGTAGGCCTGGGGGTCGACGTGCACCGGCCGCTGCGGGGTGATCGGGATCTCGAAGACGCCGCCGTGCGCCATCACGGCGACGGCGCCCTGCCCCTGGAGGGTCGTGGTGAACAGTCCCTGGCCGGTGACCTGCCCGCGCACCATGCCCATCACGCCGCCCTGCGAGCCCATGAACATCGTGCCCTGGCGCAGTGTGCCCTCGAAGGCGAGCAGCCGGTCCGCCTCCACGTAGAGCGTGTCCCCGGTGAGCCCGATGACCTGGACGTGGTGCCCGCCGTGCCCGAACAGCACGGTCCCGCTGCCCTCGACCGTCATCAACGGCGTCGCCTCGTTGGCCACCCGGCGCCCGATCATCGACATGATCCCGCCCTGGCCGCCCTGCACATTGGGCGTGAAGGACACCTCGCCCTTGTAGGCGAGCATCGCGCCGCGCTGACTGAACAGCCGCTGCCCGGGCAGCACGGTCGCCTCGACCATCTTGGAGTTGATCTCGCGGAAGGTCATGTCACACATCCCCCGCGATCGTGTTCCGTTCGCTCGGCTGTACGTACACCAGCCCGTCCCCCTCGAACCGGATCTGGAAGGCCTCGCCGCCGCCCTCCCCGAACAGCGTGCGGAAGGTCACGCCGGACTGGAAGGACTGCCGGACGTTGCCCTGATGCGCGATGTACGCCCCCGGGTCCACGATCAGCGGGTACTGCTGACTGACCCGCAGCACGACGGCCGGCCCGTCCGACGTGATCGCCGCCTGGCCGGAGCCCTCCACGGTCGTCGTGAACAGCCCGTTGCCCTGCGAGGCGCCGCGCATCCCTGTGAAGGTGGTCCCCGTCCGCAGCCCCGCGTCAGTCGCCAACAGGTTGCTGGACTCCACGTACAGCTTGTCCCCCCGGAGCTCCACGAGATTGATCTCCGATGCCCGGTCCGCGAACCAGCACGTCCCCTGCCCCCGCACCTCCATCACGGTCATCTGCTCACCGGTGATCCTCCGGGTCACCATCCCCCGCAGGCCCTCACCGCCGCCGCTCAGTTTCTTGAAGGCCATCTGCCCGTCGTACGCGACCATCGAGCCGTTCTTCGCCTTGACGGCATCCCCGGTCATGTCGACGGCGAGCACCTTGCTGCCTTGAAGTCGGAACATCGCCACGCAGCGACGGTAGCCGCCGGATCGGCCCGCCGAACAGGGCCCGGAGGTGGAGAGGCACCCTGACCGCACCCCTAGGGGGAGTGTTTGTCAGAATGGGTGAACGCTTGTGCTCACGTTCACAAAGAGCGACCCGCCTCCCACCGAAGGTGACCCGTGGACCTCAAGACCGCCTCCGCCCTGCGCCGCCTGCGCCTCGTCTCGGCCCCCGAGGCCGTCTCCTTCCTGCTCCTGCTGGTCTGCTCGGTCCTCAAGCGGACCACGGACTTCAACGCGGTGCCGGTGATGGGCATGGTCCACGGCGTCCTGTTCATCCTGTACGTGCTCTTCTGGGCCGACGCCTGGAACCGCGCCAAGTGGGGCCCCGGCACCGCCGCCCTCTACTTCGTCCTCTCGGTCCTGCCCACCGGCGGCTTCTTCGCCGAGCGCAAGCTCAAGCACGCGGCCGAGGCCGAGGTCATCGCCTCCCGCGCGCGCAAGGAAGGAATCGTGAACGCATGATCGTCGCCTTCTCCGTCTCCCCGCTCGGCGTCGGCGAGGACGTGGGCGAGTACGTCGCCGACGCCGTCCGCGTCGTCCGCGAGTCGGGCCTGCCCAACCGCACCGACGCGATGTTCACGTCCATCGAGGGTGAGTGGGACGAGGTCATGGACGTCGTCAAGCGCGCGGTCGCGGCCGTCGAGGCACGGGCGCCCCGTGTCTCCCTGGTCCTCAAGGCGGACATCCGCCCCGGCGTGACCGACGGACTCACGTCCAAGGTGGCGACGGTGGAACGGCATCTGGCCGAGTAGTCACGCCGGTTGACGCGACGAGCTCCTGCCCGCGCGGGCAGGGGCTTTCTTGTGGCGGGCTGATTGAGCGATCGCTCAAAGAGGTGTACTTTCCTGTCCAGCGAGTTTGAGCGATCGCTCAAATGTCGGACAACACACGGGGGAAGCACATGCGGAATGCGGGGCTGTACATAGAGGCGCGGATCCACGCCTCCCTCGACGACCTCTGGGCCCGTACGCAGGACCCGTCCCTCCATCAGCGCTGGGACCTGCGCTTCACCGAGATCACCTACCTCCCGCGCGCGGAGGGCGAGCCTCAGCGTTTTCGGTACGCCACACGCGCGCTGCCGTTCCTCGGCGTCGCCGGCACGGGGGTCTCGGCCGGAGAGAAGGAGCGCCCGGACGGGACGCGTACGTCAGCACTCCGCTTCTCCTCGCCCAGCCGCCTCTCGCTGCTCGCGGAGGGCAGCGGGTACTGGCGTTACGTCCCGGACGGCGACACGATCCGGTTCCTCACCGGCTACGACTACCGGCCGCGCTGGGGTGTCTTCGGTGCGGCCGCCGATCGGGTTCTCTTCCGTCCGCTGATGGGCTGGGCGACGGCATGGTCCTTCGACCGGCTCCGGCTGTGGCTGGAGCGAGGGATCACACCGGAGCGCGCACGCCGGAACTGGCTGGCCGAGCTGTCGGTGCGGGCCGTGGCGATCGCCGTCGCGTGCACGGGCTTCGGGTACGGGGAGGTGGTGCGGCTGACGGGGCCTTTCGCGCCGCTCTTCTTCTACGCGATGCCCTTGCTGACGCTGGTGCTGCTGTCTCTGGCGCTTCTCGCTCCGCCGCTGCCGACGACTCCGGCGGCTCGTCGCTGCCTGCGCACGCCACCGGCACGCACGCGTGCGCCTCGACTGCTCGGCACGTTGGACGCCCTGGACAGCCCGGCCGGCCTGGAGAACTCGGAGAACCCTCGATGACGAACCCCTCGATCTTCCGTACGGTCATGGGTGCGGACCTCGACCGCCTGCACCCCCAGCTCCAGCGCCGTTTCTCGGTCGGTCTCGCCAGCGGTGAGGCGTGCGTCGGGAGAGGTGTCATGGACCGGATCTGGCACGGCGGGGCGTTCGTGAAGCCGTTCCTCGCGCTTGGCGCCACGCGCAACATCCTTGTCCCGCGGGAGGGGCGTGACGTGCCCTTCGTCATCGAGAACGTGCCCTACGTCGACACCTACGGCCGTGAGACGGTGAGCTTCGTGCGTACCTTCGACTTTCCCGCCGGCCGCCGCCGATTCGACGCCCAGATGGTGCTGAGCCCGAAGGGCGACCGTGTCCTCGACTACCTCGGTACCCATCAGCACCTCGCCAGCGATCTGCACTTCCGTGCCGAGCCGGACGGGTCGTTGCTGATCCGGTCCGGTGAACACCGGTTCCGGGAAGGGGTGGTGGATGTGCGGGTGCCCGAACTGATCGGGGCGACGGCGGAGGTCCGGGAGTCGTACGACGACGTGGCCGGCCGGTTCCGTATCCAAGTGCGCGTGGTCAACAGGTACTTCGGGCCGCTGTTCGGTTACGAGGGCTCTTTCGGGGCGACGTACACGGACATCCGGAGCTGTGGTGTGCGGCCCGGTCTGCGTCCTGTCCGGGAGGAGGCGCGCGCGTGAGTCCCGAGACGGAGAAGTCCCTTGAGACCAAGGCGAAGTTGCTGGAGGGGGCGTTGCGGACGCTCACCGAGCAGGGGATCGCGAAGACGTCGGCGCGGACCGTCGCGGCGGCGGCCGGGGTCAACCAGGCGCTCGTCTTCTACCACTTCGGGTCCGTCGACGAGTTGTTGGCGGCGGCCTGTCGTTACGGGGCGGAGCAGGCGGTCGGGCGGTATCGGGAGCGGTTCGACGCGGTGACGTCTTTGTCCGAACTCCTTGCCGTGGGGCGGGAGATGCATGAGGCGGAGCGGGACAGGGGGCATGTCGCTCGCCTCGGTCAGCTGCTTGCCGGGGCGCAGACTCATGAGGCGCTGGGGCCTGCCACGGCGGCGGGGCTCGATCTGTGGATCGTCGAGATCGAGAAGGTGCTGGTGAGGGTGTTGGGTGGGTCGCCGGTGGGGGAGTTCGTGGACCCGGCGGGGTTGGCCCGGGCGGTTGCGGCGTCGTTCGTGGGGATGGAGTTGTACGAGGGGGTGGATGCGGTGGGGGCGGACTCGGCGTTGGACGCGCTCGATCAACTCGGGGTGCTGGTCTCGGCGTTGGAGGAGCTCGGGCCGGTGGCCCAGCGGGCGGTGCGGCATCGGTTGCGTCGGACGGCTCGTCGCTGACGGGGCTTTTCTCGCCCCCGCCGCCCCTACCCGTCCCATCCCCAAGGGGCGCTGCCCCCTTCGACCCCCGTCTCCGGGGGCCAGCCCCCGGACCCCCGCTCCTCAAACTCCCCCAGAGGGGGGACCCCCAAGGGGCTGGATTGTGCGGACCGGCGTTCAAGAGGCGCAGCCTCCGGTGGGTGGGATACCGCCACTCGATACCCCATACCCCCACCTGGCCGCCCCCAGTTCGACACGCCCATAAATGTCCTCTTTTGTATGGATATCGGACAAGATCGCCGATCATTCCTCACTCACTGGAGGGCGCTGTGCGGCCGGAGGGCTACGACTACGACACCCACAGCCGACTGGCCGGACCGCTCACGGAGCCGTCCGCCGGGGCCTATCGGGTGCAGTACACCTCGCTCCTGTCGCGCGAGCCCCACCGAATACGTGCCGTCCTGCTGATGAGCCTCGCGCCGCTGCTCACCGCGGCCCTGCTCGTGTACCTCGTGTGGCCCACCCACTGGGTGGAGCGCGAGGGCGGGGAGGAGTGGATGGTCGGGCTCGACATCGCGATGCTCGTCGCCATCGGGCTCATCGAGCTGTTCATGGTCGTCAATGTCGCCTCCGTCGCCCATGCCACCCTCGTCGCCCGCGACCCGGTCCCGGTGGTTCCGGAGGCCGGCACCCGGGTGGCCTTCCTGACGACCTACGTTCCGGGCAAGGAACCCCTTTCGATGGTCCGCGCCACGCTTGAAGGGGCGGTGAGGATCACTCACACCGGTCCGCTGGACGTCTGGCTGCTCGATGAAGGGGACGACGCGCAGGCCAAGGCGCTCTGCGCCGAACTCGGTGTGCGGCACTTCACCCGGCACGGGGTGCCCGAGTGGAACCGGCCCAAGGGCGTCCACAAGGCCCGCACCAAGCACGGGAACTACAACGCGTGGATCGCGATGCACGGCGACGAGTACGAGTTCTTCGCGTCCGTGGACACCGACCACGTCCCGCACCCCGACTTCCTGCTGCGGATGATGGGGTACTTCCGCGATCCGGACGTCGCCTTCGTCGTCGGGCCCCAGGTGTACGGGAACTACCACAACCCCGTCACCAAGGCCGCCGAGTCGCAGCAGTTCCTCTTCCACGCGCTGATCCAGCGGGCCGGCAACCGCTACCGCGCGCCCATGTTCGTCGGTACCAACAACGTCGTACGGATCTCCGCCGTCAAGCAGGTCGGCGGGCTGTTCGACTCCATCACCGAGGACATGGCCACCGGGTTCGAGATCCACCGGCACCGCAATCCGGTCTCACGCAAGCACTGGCGGTCCGTCTACACGCCCGACGTCCTGGCCACCGGCGAGGGCCCGGCCTCCTGGACCGACTTCTTCACGCAGCAGATGCGCTGGTCGCGGGGGACGTACGAGACCCTGTTCAAGCAGTACTGGAAGGCGCCGTTCACGATGCCTCCCGGGCGGCTGTTCTCCTACACCCTCATGCTCGTGTACTACCCGATGACGGCCGTCAACTGGCTGCTGGGCATCATGAGTTGCTTCCTGTTCCTGTGGTTCGGGGCCTCCGGCACCCAGGTCTCCGCCTCCGTGTGGCTGATGCTCTACAGCGACGCGGCCGCGCTCCAGATCGGGCTCTACCTCTGGAACCGCCGTCACAACGTCTCCCCGCACGAACCCGAGGGCTCGGGCGGACTGGCCGGCATGGCGATGTCGGCGCTGTCCGCGCCGATCTACCTCAAGTCCCTCGGCGAGGCCCTCATCCGCCGGCCCTCGCGCTTCGTCGTCACCCCCAAGGGCGACGCCAGCGCGGACCGGCTGGCGACCTTCCGTATCCATCTCTTCTGGGCGACCTTCCTCGGCACGTCCCTGGCCGCCTCCGTCGTCCTCAACCACACCCACGCGGCCATGCGCACCTGGGCCGTCCTGGCCATGGCGATAGCCCTGGCGCCGGTCGTGGTGTGGTGCTCCACGCTCCTCAAGGAGCGGCGCGCGCGGCAGTCGCCGCACCGGTCCCCGCTCAGCGTCGAGGGCGCCGAACCGGCGCTCGCGACCAGCGCGGCCGGTCCCTCCGTCTCCGGCTCCGCGACAGGAGGCAACTAGGCCATGGCCTACCAGCCGTCCCAGAAGACCAAGAAGACCGTCCTGGGGATCGGGGGCATCGCCGTTCTGGCGGGCCTGAACGCCCCGGCCGCACTGGACTTCGCGAGCCAGAAGTACCACGAGTACGAGATCTCGCGGCCCGAGTACAAGGCGAAGTACGGCTCCTGGAGTCAGATCGACATCCCGGAGCAGTACCGCACCAACGCCATCCACGCGGCGCTGCTGCACACCGGCAAGGTGCTCATCGTGGCCGGGTCGGGCAACGAGCAGAAGAAGTTCGACAAGGGGTCCTTCGACACGGTCCTGTGGGATCCGAAGGCCAACACCTTCAAGAAGATCCCCACCCCCGAGGACTTCTTCTGCTCCGGACACGCCCAACTCCCCGACGGCAGGCTCCTGGTGGCCGGCGGCACCGCCCGCTACGAGCGGCTCGACGGGGAGGTGCGGCGGGCCGGCGGCGGGATGCGCGTCAAGAACGAGAACCCCGACAAGGCCATGTTCCTGAAGAAGGGCACCCGGTTCAGGTCGCCGGCCGGCGTCGAGTACGTCAGCCGCTTCGACGTCACCGTGCCCAAGGCCAAGCGTGCCTTCAAGGTGACGTACAACGCCCGTGGTGTGATGCAGCCCTGGCGCACCAGCGTCACCGCGAGCGAGGTCCGTGTCTTCGTCGAGGCCGTCGAGACGGGGCCGCTGTCCGCCACGGACAAGCAGGCCCAGTACGACATCGAGGGCCTGACCGGCAAGGACGCGAACAACACGTACGGGCTGAGCGAGAAGATCACGCTCGACAAGCAGGACTTCCAAGGCATCCGCGCCGCCTACGAGTTCGACCCCAAGGCGGAGCGGTACATCCCCGTCGACCCGATGCAGAAGGCCCGTTGGTACCCGACCCTCGTCGGTCTCGACGACGGACGTGTCCTCGCGGTGTCCGGTCTTGACGACGTCGGCGTCATCGACCCCGGTGACAACGAGTACTACGACCCGAAGACCAAGAAGTGGTCGCCGGGGCCGAAGCGGTACTTCCCGACGTACCCCGCGCTCTTCCTCACCAAGGGCGGCAAGCTCTTCTACCCGGCCTCCAACGCCGGTTACGGGCCCGCGGAGAAGGGGCGTGAACCAGGGCTGTGGGACCTGAAGACCAACACCTTCACCAAGGTGCCGGGGCTGCGCGACCCGGACGAGACCGAGACCTCGTCCTCCCTGCTGCTGCCGCCCGCGCAGGACCAGAAGGTGATGATCATGGGTGGGGGTGGGGTCGGTGAGTCCAAGCGGTCGACGCCCCGGACGGCGGTCGTCGACCTGAAGAAGGACAACCCCGTCTTCAAGGACGGCCCCAACCTCCCGCAGGGCACGCGGTACTTGAACAGCGTGATCATGCCGGACGACTCGGTGTTCACCACCAACGGCTCCGAGGACTACCGCGGCCGCGGCGCCAGCAACATCCTCAAGGCGCAGTTCTACGACCCCAAGGCCAACACCTTCCACGAGGCGGCGGACCCCGCGGTGGGCCGCAACTACCACTCCGAGGCGCTGCTGCTGCCCGACGGCCGGGTCGTCACCTTCGGCTCGGACCCGCTCTTCGACGACCAACAGAACACGAAACTGGGCCACTTCGAGCAGCGCATGGAGATCTTCACCCCGCCCGTCGTGCACCGCGGCGCCGCGGTGCGGCCGGTGCTGGAGGACGGCCCGCAGGAACTCGACCGGCACCACCGGGCCACGTACCGGACCGATCACCCGGAGCGGGTCGTCAGGGCCCGGCTGATGCGGCCCAGCGCGGTCACCCACACGACCGACGTCGAGCAGCGCTCCATCGAACTCGGCCTGACCAAGGACGCGCACGCGGTGACCGTGGATGTGCCGAGCGACCCCGCCCTGGTGCCGCCCGGCTGGTACATGCTGTTCGTCACGGACGCGCAGGGCACGCCGTCCGAGGCCAAGTGGATCCAGGTGAAGTGACGACCCGGAGTGACCGCCTGAAGTGAACGCCGGTGCTACGCCTTGGAGTTGCGTGCCAGCTCCAGGGCGTACTCCGGCCACCACTGTCCCGCGTCCGGACCGCCCTCGCACGTGCCGTCCGACTCCCCGGGCCGCTTGACCCAGAGGTAGGCGTCCACGGCCTCCTGCCCGGTGTCGGTCGTCGGGCGGGTGCCGAGCGCGCGGCCCGGCGGGTTGCACCAGGCGCCCGGCATCGGCCCGTTGCCGTTGCGGCTGGTGTCGACGACGAAGTGCTTGCCGCCGAGGTCGCGCGAGAGCTGGAGGCCGTACTTGGTGGTGCGGTCGTCGGTCTGGAAGTTGGAGACGTTCAGCGAGAAGCCGTCGGCCCGGTCGATGCCGGCGCGCTTGAGCGGGTCGACCAGCTTCCACGGCTCGCGGATCCAGGACGGGTTGCCGGCGTCCAGGTACACCTTGGTGTTCGGCTGCTGCTTCAACCGGTCGATCGCCTCGCTCAGCAACTGCTCGCGCTCCTCGTGGTATTCAGCCGGCGTGCAGCCGTCCACGATGTGCGCGACCGCGTCCGGTTCGAGCACCACGAGCGCCTTGCTGTCCCCGAGCGCGTCCGCGAACTGCCCGATCCAGGCCCGGTAGGCGTCCGCGTCCGCCGCCCCGCCCGCCGAGTGCTGCCCGCAGTCGCGGTGCGGGATGTCGTACGCCACGAAGAGCGCCGTCCGGTCCTCCGAGCTAGCGGACGCGGTCGCTGTGCGCACGGCGGGGCCCGGGTCGAGCTCGCCGGCCGGCCACAGCGCGACGGGTTCGTCGGCGATACGGGCGAGCAGTGCGGCGTCCTGCTTGCGGCCCTGGCGCTGCCACATCGCGATCTGCTGCGCGGCCGGGCTCTCGGGGTCGACCCAGAAGGCGGTGGACGTCTTGGCGCGCGCCTTGCCGGAGGCGGCACCGGCGACGGACGCCTCGTCGACGCCGGACGACGAACAGCCCGCCGCGAGCCCGAGGACCGCGAGAGCCGCGAGGGTGTGGATCAGCCGGGACATGCCGCTCCCTGGGGCGAGGTGACGGAACGTCAGCAATCGTCGCATAAAGGGATCTATGGATACGGAACCGACATGGCCGCCGTCAGGTGCCGCCCCTCAGCCGCCGCCCGCTCGCCGTCGGCCGAGCCCGCCCTCCGTCACCCGTCCCCCGACACCAGCGCGATCCCCAGCGGTGTCCGTTCGTACAGCACCTGATGGCCGTACCGCCGGGCGGTCAGCAGTCCGGCGTCCCGCAGGAGGGTCAGGTGGGCGGAGACCGACGACGGGGCGAGGGCGAGGCGGTGGGCGAGAGCGGCGGTGGAGGCGGGTTCGTCGAGGGCGGCGAGGACCGTGGCGCGACCGCGGCCCAGGAGTCGTAGCAGGGTGTCGGACGTGCGGCCGGCCGGCTCGGCCCACAGGCCGCCGATGCCGCGGGCCGGGTAGGCGAGGGTCGGCTGCCAGGGCGGGTCGAAGGTGCTGACGACGTCCGGCCAGATGAAGACGCTCGGCATCAGCATCAGGCCCTGGCCGCCCAGCCGCCGCTCGTGCTCCAGGTTCATGTCGACGGTCAGCGTGCCTGCCTGCCAGCCGAACCGCCGGTTGATCTCGGGCAGCAGCCCGCCGAGCCCGACCTCGGCGAGCCGCCGGGAGTGGAAGGAGACGTCGGCCTCCAGCAGGGTGCGCAGGCGGGGCCAGTCAGGGGCGATCAGCGCGCGCCAGGCCTCCTCCATCGCGTCCGCCAGCTCCCGGACCATGCCCACCGGATCCCGCAGCCACCTCCTGGCCTGCGGCGAGTCGAGCGCGCCCGGGGTGTCGGCCAGCGACTTGGCCGTGTCGGCGCGGGCCGTGGCCGGGTCGGTGGCCCGCACCGCCGCGATCTCCTCCTCGAAGGTGGCCGCGGGACCGATCGGCGGCGGGCACAGCCAGTCCGGACAGTGCCCCCGGCGCGGCATCAGCAGCCACAGGTCCGTGAGGTCGAGCCCGGCCGCCACCTTCTCCATCCGGCGCAGCCAGTGCGCGTGATACCCCTGCCGCTCGGGCCGCTTGAGCATCCGCACCACCTCCTGCGTCTCCCACAGCGGGGACACCGCGAAGCGGCAGCGCAGGAAGTCGTCCTCCCCGAAGTACAGACGCGACGGCATGCTCTCTCTCCCCAACATTCGGCACGCACCGAATCTCTATCCTGCCCCGCGCCGGCCGAGCACGCTGCTGCCCATGCCAGACCAGTCCGCCGGCACCACCACGCGGCCCGCACCCCAGGCCCCGACGGGATACGCCCGGGTCTTCGCCGTCCCCGAGTTCCGCGCCGTCTTCGCCGCGCACGCCCTCTCCCTGCTCGGCGTCGTCGTCAGCGAGATCTCGCTCTCCGTCCTCGTCTACGACCTCACCGGCTCCCCCCTGCTCAGCGCCCTCACCTTCGCGCTCGGCTTCCTGCCGTACGTCGTCGGCGGGACCCTGCTCGCGGGCGTAGCCGACCGCTTCCCGGCCCGGCGGGTGCTGGTGGTGTGCGACCTGGTGTGCGCGGTGTGCGTCGCGCCGATGGTGCTGCCCTTCGCGCACATCGGTGTCCTGCTCGCGCTGCGCTGCTGCGTGGCCGTCGTCTCACCGGTGTTCCAGGGCACCCGGATGGCGACGCTGGCCGACATCCTGGGCGACGGCGACCTGTTCGTGCTCGGGCGCTCCCTGCTGCGGATCGTCTCGCAGAGCGCGCTGCTCGTCGGCTACGGACTCGGCGGCCTGCTCCTGATCGTCGTGTCGCCGCGCCACGCGCTGCTGATCACGGTCGGCACCTTCTGCGCCTCCGCGCTCCTGCTCCGCCTCGGCACCCGCCGCAGGCCGGCCCGCGCGGGCGTCGGCAACGCCCTGGTGCGGGACGGCCTCAAGGGCGCCCGGCAGGTCATCGCCGACCGCCGGATACGCGCCCTGCTCCTCCTTTTCTGGATCCCGCCGATGTTCTCGGTCGCCCCGGAGGCGCTGGCCGCTCCCTACGCCGCCGAACTGACGGCCGGTTCCGTCGGTCTCGGCCTGCTGATGTGCGCGCTGCCGTTCGGCACCATCACCGGCGAGCTGTACGCGGGTTCCCGGCTGCGCCCGGCCGCCCGGGAGCGCATCACCCTCCCGCTGGTCTGCTGCACGCTGCTGCCGTACGCCGGCTACCTGTTCCGCCCGGGCCTCGCGGCCTCGCTGCTCCTCCTCCTGGTCTCCGGCGCGGGATCGGCGTACACGCTGGGTCTTGACCAGTGGTTCGTGCGGGCCGTGCCCGACGAACTGCGGGGGCGGGCGATGACCCTGCTCACCGCCGGGCTGATGACCATCCAGGGAGTGGGGATGGCGCTCGCCGGAGTGGTCGCGGAGTTCGCCGGAGTACGGGCGACGGTGGCCGGTGCCGGGGTGCTCGGTGGCGTGTGCTGCGCCCTGTTGGCAAGGGAGGCGGTACGCACCCGACCGAAAGGCGAGACGGGGCTGACCACCATATGACCGGCCGGTAAGGTCGTTGCCGTGCCGAAGCCGCTCAGCCTTCCCTTCGACCCCATCGCCCGCGCCGACGAACTCTGGAAGCAGCGCTGGGGAAACGTGCCGTCCATGGTCGCCATCACCTCGATCATGCGCGCCCAGCAGATCCTGCTCGCCGAGGTCGACGCGGTGGTCAAGCCCTACGGACTCACGTTCGCGCGCTACGAGGCACTGGTGCTGCTCACCTTCTCCAAGGCCGGCGAGCTGCCGATGTCGAAGATCGGCGAGCGCCTGATGGTGCACCCCACCTCCGTGACCAACACCGTCGACCGCCTGGTGCGTTCCGGACTGGTCGACAAGCGGCCCAACCCCAACGACGGGCGCGGCACGCTCGCCACCATCACCGACAAGGGCCGCGAGGTCGTCGAGTCGGCCACGCGGGATCTCATGGCGATGGACTTCGGGCTCGGTGCCTACGACGCCGAGGAGTGCGCGGAGATCTTCGCGATGCTGCGTCCGCTGCGGATCGCGGCGAGCGACTTCGACGAGGCGTAGGGCTCTTGTGACGGCCCCCAGGGGCGCCGGAAGATCGCGCGAAACGGGTGGTTACGCTCGTAGCCATGAAAAAGAGCGTGCTGACCCGCTATCGCGTCATGGCCTACGTCACCGGTGTGCTGCTGGTCCTGCTGTGCCTGAGCATGATCGCCAAGTACGGCCTGGACGTCGACGGGGCCGCGGACTTCACCCGCGTCGTCGCCATCGCGCACGGCTGGCTCTACGTGGTCTACCTGGTCTTCGCCTTCGACCTGGGCTCCAAGGCCAAGTGGCCGGTCGGCAAGCAGCTGTGGGTCCTGCTCGCCGGGACCATCCCCACGGCCGCCTTCTTCGTGGAGCGGAAGATCAGCCACGAGCTGGAGGGCAAGGTCGCCGAGGCGTCCCCGGCGCCCGTCAAGGCGTAACGCTCACCGCCGTGCGACATGCGTACGGCGGTCAGCCATCGACATTTACTAGGACGTCCTAGTAAATTCGACGGCATGGACGCTGACGCCATCGAAGAGGGCCGCCGACGCTGGCAGGCCCGGTACGACGCCGCACGCACGCGTGAGGCCGATTTCACGACGCTCTCCGGAGACTCCGTGGAGCCTGTGTACGGGCCGCGGGCGGGTGACGCGTACGAGGGGTTCGAGCGGATCGGCTGGCCGGGGGAGTACCCCTTCACGCGTGGGCTGCACCCGACCGGCTACCGGGGGCGGACGTGGACCATCCGGCAGTTCGCCGGGTTCGGGAACGCCGAGCAGACCAACGAGCGGTACAAGATGATCCTCGCCAACGGCGGCGGGGGTCTGTCCGTGGCGTTCGACATGCCCACGCTCATGGGGCGCGACTCCGACGATCCGCGTTCGCTCGGCGAGGTCGGGCACTGCGGGGTCGCCATCGACTCGGCCGCCGACATGGAGGTCCTGTTCAAGGACATCCCGCTGGGTGATGTGACGACGTCCATGACCATCAGCGGGCCGGCCGTACCGGTCTTCTGCATGTACCTCGTCGCCGCCGAGCGGCAGGGCGTCGACCCGGCCGTCCTCAACGGCACGCTCCAGACGGACATCTTCAAGGAGTACATCGCGCAGAAGGAGTGGCTCTTCCAGCCGGAGCCCCATCTGCGGCTGATCGGCGACCTGATGGAGTACTGCGCGACCGGCATCCCCGCGTACAAGCCGCTGTCCGTCTCCGGGTACCACATCCGTGAGGCCGGGGCGACGGCCGCGCAGGAGCTGGCGTACACGCTGGCGGACGGGTTCGGGTACGTGGAGCTCGGGCTCAGCCGCGGGATGGACGTGGACGTGTTCGCGCCCGGTCTTTCCTTCTTCTTCGACGCGCACCTCGACTTCTTCGAGGAGATCGCCAAGTTCCGTGCGGCGCGGCGGATTTGGGCGCGGTGGATGCGGGACGTGTATGGCGCGAGGACCGACAAGGCGCAGTGGCTGCGGTTCCACACGCAGACCGCGGGTGTCTCGCTGACGGCTCAGCAGCCGTACAACAACGTCGTGCGTACGGCGGTCGAGGCGCTGGCGGCGGTGCTGGGCGGGACCAACTCGCTGCACACCAACGCGTTGGACGAGACGCTCGCGTTGCCGAGTGAGCAGGCGGCGGAGATCGCGCTCAGGACCCAGCAGGTGCTCATGGAGGAGACCGGGGTCGCCAACGTGGCGGATCCGCTGGGTGGTTCGTGGTTCGTGGAGCAGTTGACGGACCGGATCGAGGCGGACGCGGAGAAGATCTTCGAGCAGATCAAGGAGCGGGGGCTGCGGGCGCATCCGGACGGGCGGCATCCCATCGGGCCGGTCACGTCCGGGATTCTGCGCGGGATCGAGGACGGGTGGTTCACCGGCGAGATCGCCGAGTCCGCGTTCCAGTACCAGAAGTCCCTTGAGAAGGGGGACAAGCGGGTTGTGGGGGTGAACGTCCACACGGGGTCCGTGACCGGTGACTTGGAGATCCTGCGGGTCAGTCACGAGGTGGAGCGGGATCAGGTGCGGGTGCTGGGGGATCGGCGGTCCGGCCGGGACGAGGCTGCTGTGCGGGCTGCGCTGGACGCGATGCTGGCTGCCGCGCGGGATGGGTCGAACATGATCGGTCCGATGCTGGATGCTGCGCGGGCGGAGGCGACGCTGGGGGAGATCTGCGGGGTCTTGCGGGACGAGTGGGGGGTGTACACGGAGCCTGCTGGGTTCTGAGGCGCCGGTTGCTGGGGGCGAAGGGCGGGGCGTTGCGCAGCCCTGGCGGGTTGGGCGGGCCGTAGGGCGTTGCGCAGCCCGGCGCGACGGGGTGCCGCCTCTCTCTGGGACGGGCGCCGCCCCAGCGGCACGACTGCCCGCAGGCTGAGTGGGGTGGGTGGGTGCTGCGCCTGCGGTGCGGCTGGCCGCAGGAGGCAAGTTGGGTGAGCGCCGCCTCAACGGCACGACTGCCCGCAGGCTAGGCGGGGTGGAGGGGCTGGCCGCTGCGCGGGCTGCGCGGGTTGTGTAAGCCGGCCTGGCGGCAGGCCCCGTCGGTTACGGCTGGCCCGACAGGCCTGTCAGTAGGACCTGGGTGAAGTTGTGGACCCATTGCTCGTCCGCAGGCTCCGCGCTGACCAAAGTGCGGTGGACCACCGCGCCCGCGACCATGTCGAAGATCAGGTCCACCGTGCGGGTCGCTTCCGACGGGTCTGTTTCCGGGGGGAGTTCGCCTCGGGCCTGGGCTCGGGCTCGGCCCTCCAGGACCAGGCATTTCTGGCGGTCGACGATCGACGCCCGGATGCGCTCGCGCAGGGCCTCGTCGTGGATCGACTCCGCGACCACCGCCATCAGGCCGCTCTTGGCCTCCGGGCGGGCCAGGATCGCCGCGAACTGGAGGACCACGCCCTCGATGTCGGCGGCCAGGGTGCCGCGGTCGGGGAGATGGAGTTCGTCGAAGAGCTCCGCCACCGCGTCGACGACCAGCTCGTTCTTGCCCGCCCAGCGGCGATACAGGGTCGTTTTCGCAACGCCCGCGCGCGTGGCCACGTCTCCGAGGGTGAGCTTCGACCAGCCCAGTTCGACCAGCGCCGCCCGGGTGGCCGCGAGGATCGCGGCGTCCGCCGCGGCGCTGCGGGGACGCCCTGTGGCGCGTGGGACGGGAGTGCGGCTCTGCATCCCCAGACCATAACCGGCGTTTCATGTGCGGTCGTGAGGGAGATCACCGGGATGTGGTGTACCGCGAGCCCCTCATGCCATTACGCTACGACCCGTAGCGAAACCACGGGCGTGGGGTGGGGACCCGGCGCCGAACGGCACGGAGTGAACGGCACGTAGCGGGACCGGCTTTCACAGGGCTTTTCACGTACACGCGGGAACGGGGGAGGATAGACGCATGCAGCCACGGAACATGTCCATGAGCGGAGTCGTCGACCTCGCCGCGGTGAAGGCGGCCCAGGAGGCCAAGGCGAAGGCGGAGCAGGCTCGCGCCGAAGCCGCCAGGCAGGGCACCGGCACCGGTGCCGTCTCCCCGGCCGACCTGGTGATCGACGTCGACGAGGCCTCCTTCGAGCGCGACATCCTGCAGCGGTCCACCGAGGTGCCCGTCGTCATCGACTTCTGGGCCGAGTGGTGCGAGCCCTGCAAGCAGCTCAGCCCCGTCCTGGAGCGCCTCGCCGTCGAGTACGCGGGGCGCTTCGTGCTCGCCAAGATCGACGTCGACGCCAACCAGATGCTGATGCAGCAGTTCGGGATCCAGGGCATCCCGGCCGTCTTCGCGGTGGTCGCCGGACAGGCGCTGCCGCTCTTCCAGGGGGCCGCCGGTGAGGCGCAGATCCGGCAGACCCTGGACCAGTTGGTGCAGGTCGCCGAGGAGCGCTTCGGCCTGACCGGTCTCGCGGTCGACCCGGACGCCGAGCCGGGCCCGGCCCCGTCGGTGCCCGAGATCCCGGTCGGTCCCTACGACGCGTTGCTCGAAGCGGCCGTACAGGCCCTGGACGCGGGGGACTTCGGCGGCGCGATCCAGGCGTACAAGAACGTGCTGAGTGATGACCCGGGCAACCCCGAGGCCAAACTGGGGCTGGTCCAGGCCGAGTTGCTGCAGCGGGTGCAGGGACTGGATCCGCAGCAGGTGCGCACGGACGCGGCACAGAAGCCGGCCGATGTCGGCGCGCAGATCGCCGCGGCCGACCTGGACCTGGTCGGCGGGCATGTCGAGGACGCGTTCGGGCGGCTGATCGAGACCGTGCGGCGCACGGCGGGCGACGACCGGGACACCGTACGGCTGCGGCTGCTCGAGCTCTTCGAGGTCGTGGGGGCCGAGGACCCGCGGGTGGCGGCCGCGCGGCGGGCGTTGGCGCGCGCGCTGTTCTGAGCGGGGCGGCGGGCCGGTTCTGACCAGTCGCTAAACGCGACGCCCTGTGTTGCCCGAGTGAAAGATTTGCTGACAGGGCTGCAGAGTGGCCGCGCTTTACCAAAACTTGGTAATCGCGGCCGCTGTTACTGCGAGTAAGTAATGGGCGTCGGTCTGTCGGATTCTGTCCGTCTGTCAACTGGTTTGTCCTGGCGGCTTGGAGCACCCAGCGTCGCCGGTCGAGACCTGTGGGTCGTTGTTCGGTTATCCGGCCGTTACTAGCCAGTAACGAACCCCCTTGTGCGGGCGGCGAGAATGCACCACGATCGGCGACGCTCGGTCCATTCCCGTACTCCGACAGCCGGTCGGGTCGCGGGAGTTCCAGGGTCCCCACCGAGCAGAGTCGGCGCCCCGGGTGCCGGCTCTTGGACAGGGGGGTCTTCGCCCACTGGGTGGAGCCTGTCCAGCAGGGTTGTGCGTGATGTGCGTCAGGCGCGACCAGTGGTTGTCGCTCGGGGGTGATCGCCGGTGATCGGTGCGCGGTTCTGCGCCTCCGAGTGCGGGCGCTCCCCTTCCCGAGGACGTAGCACTTCTCCCATCCCTGCCCGGCTGAGCCGACCGATGGGGCAGTCAGGGCCAGGAGATGTACGTCCGAGAAGGAGGAAATATGGAGTCCCAGGTGCGTGGCGGGACGAGATGGAAGCGGTTCGCTGTGGTCATGGTGCCCAGCGTCGCCGCTACGGCCGCGATAGGTGTCGCCCTTGCCCAGGGTGCTCTCGCCGCGTCATTCAGCGTCTCCGGCCAGCAGTTCAAGGTGTCGGCCGACTCGCTGAGCGGCACCGGCTTCTCGCAGTACGGAGCCATTGACTCGGGGTACACCCTCGATGGCAAGAAGACGGCACACCCGGTCGCGGTCTCGGCGTTCAAGTCCGCGAGCATCAAGGGCCTGTGCCAGTCCGTGGTCACCCCGGACATCCCGCTGCTGGGCAGCGTCAGCCTGATCCTGAAGGCGGGCGGCGGTGACAAGCCCGTCGAGGCCGAGAACCTGTACATCGACCTCGACGACCTGAGCGCCGACGCGACGTTCACCAACATCGACATCGGTGTTGCGGCCAAGGACGCCACCAAGGGTCCTGGCATTCAGAAGGGCGACACCGCGAACCCGTACGGATTCGCGCAGCAGGCCGACAAGGCCTCGCTGACCGGTGTGAAGCAGACGGCGTGGGCCACCACCGCCGGAACCTTCAAGCTCAGCGGTCTGCACATGTCGGTGTCGACGGGTGTCAAGGAGTGCTTCTAAGCACTCACTGACGGGCGGGGGAGCCGATGGCGCCCCCGCCCGTCCACTCTTCGCGGGTCTTCTGCACCGCCTGCACAACTCTCCACCACCACACCCACACCACCAGTACCAGCACCACACCACAGAAAAGCCGCACCAGGGAGCTGTTTTCCATGAGCGCCGAGACTCCTGCCGTGTCCGACGGCCAGTTCAGCCGCCGGAGGTCGCAGTTCCGCGCCTGGCGGGGCACCCGGCCGTTCTGGGCCGGCCTGTTCGTCATGCTCGCCGGAGTCCCCATCGCGTACTTCCCGTACGCGAATCTGCAGATCGGTCACCTCACGTTGGCGATGGCCACCACTGCCGGTGCCGGGTCCCTGATCATCGGTGTGCTGCTCGTCGTCCTGGGGTTCAGCCTCTGGTTCCAGAAGCACGTCCGCACCTTCGCGGGCGTAGCGGCGATCCTGCTGGGGCTGGTGTCCATCCCCGTGTCCAACCTCGGCGGTTTCCTGATCGGCTTCCTGTTCGCCCTTGTCGGCGGCGCGATGGCCGTGTCGTGGGCGCCGGGCGCACCGCCCGCCGATGAGCGGGCGTACGAGGCCCCGCGGGGAACCGGAGACGCTCCCGAGGGGAACGGAGACGCTCCCCAGGGGACCGACCCGGACACCACCACCCTCAAGCCCGTGGTGGGCGAGCCGAACGATCTGTCAGGAACGAGCCCGGCCAACGGGGCGAACGGGAGGCACAGTGCCGGCTGACGAGGTGACCCGCGGGACGGATGTGGAGGAGTCCCCCGGGAGAACCGGGCCGCGTCACGCGGCGCCCAAGAAGCCGCTGTTCACCAGGTTCCACATGCCCGCCGGCAAGGCGATAGCCATGGCGGCGATGCCGACCGCGGTCATCGTCGGGATGGGGTTCACGTCGAGCCTCGCGCTCGCCGACGGCAACGGCTCCTCGCCGTCGCCGAGTTCCAAGAGCCTGACCGCCGACGAGTACAAGGACTGCCTCGCGGCCCTCAAGGACTCCGAGGACGCGTCGGGTTCGCCCTCGCCGTCCGCCAGCGAGTCGACCGACACGGCGACGCCGAGCCCCTCGGAGACGTCCTCCTCGGACTCCGGTTCGGACTCCGACTCGGACTCGGGCAAGACCCCTTCGTCGGATTCAGGTTCCGACGACAAGGCCACGCCCACGCCGTCCCCGTCCAAGAGCACGAGCGACGGTTCCGGCGGCTCCGGCGGCGACACCGCCACGCCGTCGCCCTCGGCCTCCGAGAGCAGCGGCGGTGGCCTCCTGGACACCATCGGCGACACGATCGGTGACATCCTCACCGGCGGCAAATCCGACGACAGCTCCACGACGAGCACCAGCCCGTCGCCGTCGGCCTCCGCCTCCGCGTCGGCGAGCGCGGGCAAGGACGACACCTCGTCCGACGCCCCGGGCACCGTCAAGGACACGACGGACAAGCTCACCGACACGGTGAAGGACACCGTCAAGGACACGACCGACAAGGCGTCCGAGGCGGCGAAGGACACCACCGACGCCGCCGGGGAAGCGGCCGACGAGGCCACTTCGTCCGCGAGCCCGAGCCCGTCGCCGAGTTCCTCCACGGACGCGGACGACTGCCCGACCGCCACGGACGACGAGAGCGGCGTCGACAACAAGGTGCCGGTGGCGGACGACCCCTGGTACCTGAACGCCAGCTCGCTGCTCCTCAAGGGCGCCGACTACCAGGGCGTGGTCGAGGTGAAGACGGCCAACGGCACCAAGAAGAAGGTGCTGAAGTACGTCATCTCCAGCGGCACCGACATCGGCGACCTGCACCAGACGGTCAACGACGAACAGTCCGGCAAGACCTACCACGTGCAGGCGGCCAAGGGCTCGACGTCGACGATCACCGGCGGCGACACCACGATGTACACGGAGAGCATCTCCGGGAACCTGTTCGGGCTGATCCCGATCACGTTCAGCCCCGACAACCCGCCGCCGCTGAACATCCCGTTGATCTACTTCACCAACGTGAAGGTCGTCCAGGCCGCGCAGTTCGGCGGCACGCTGCACGTCCCCGGGATGCACGTCTACACCAGCTGAGCATCGCCACAAGCCCTTCCGGGAGCCGCACAACACTGAGGGCGCCCCCTTCTCCAGGGGGCGCCCTCAGTGTCGTACAGCGGGCTTCAAGAGCCTTTTCGGGGGCGTCAGTTGGTGGCGCCGCCGATGTGGTGGACGCGGAGCATGTTGGTGGTGCCGGGAACGCCGGGGGGCGAGCCGGCGGTGATGATGACGATCTCGCCCAGGCTGAAGCGGTTGATCTTGGCGATCTCCTGGTCGACCATGTCGACCATCTCGTCGGTGCTGTTCACGAACGGCACGACGTGCGACTCGACACCCCAGCTGAGCGCCAGCTGGTTGCGGGTGTTCTCGTCGGTGGTGAAGGCGATGATCGGCTGCGCGGCGCGGTAGCGGGAGAGGCGGCGGGCGGTGTCGCCGGACTGCGTGAAGGCCACCAGGCCCCGGCCGCCGAGGAAGTCCGCGATCTCGCACGCGGCACGCGCGACCGAACCACTCTGCGTGCGCGGCTTCTTGCCGGGGACCAGGGGCTGCAGGCCCTTGCTCATCAGCTCCTGCTCGGCCGCCACGACGATCTTCGACATCGTCTTGACCGTCTCGATCGGGTACGCGCCCACGCTCGACTCGGCGGACAGCATGACCGCGTCCGCGCCGTCCAGGATCGCGTTGGCCACGTCGGAGGCCTCGGCGCGGGTGGGGCGGGAGTTGGTGATCATCGACTCCATCATCTGGGTCGCCACGATCACCGGCTTGGCGTTGCGGCGGCACAGCTCGATGAGCCGCTTCTGCACCATGGGGACCTTCTCGAGCGGGTACTCGACGGCGAGGTCGCCACGGGCGACCATCACGCCGTCGAACGCCATCACGACGTCCTCCATGTTGTCGACCGCCTGCGGCTTCTCCACCTTGGCGATGACGGGGACGCGACGGCCCTCCTCGTCCATGACCTTGTGGACGTCGGCGACGTCCTTGGCGTCCCGGACGAAGGACAGCGCGACCATGTCGCAGCCCATGCGCAGTGCGAAGCGCAGGTCCTCGACGTCCTTCTCGGACAGCGCCGGCACGTTCACGGCCGTGCCCGGGAGGTTGATGCCCTTGTGGTCGGAGACGACACCGCCCTCGATGACGATCGTCCTGACCCGCGAGCCCTCGACGTCGAGGACCTTCAGCTCGACGTTGCCGTCGTTGATGAGGACCTGGTCGCCGCGCGAGACGTCGCCCGGCAGGCCCTTGTAGGTGGTGCCGCAGATGTGCTTGTCGCCCGGCACGTCCTCGGTCGTGATGACGAACTCGTCACCGCGCTCCAGCTCCACCGGGCCCTCGGCGAAGGTCTCCAGGCGGATCTTGGGGCCCTGCAGGTCGGCGAGGACACCGATGGCCCGGCCGGTCTCCTTGGCGGCGGCACGGACCCGGTCGTACCGGCCCTGGTGCTCGGCGTGGGTGCCGTGGCTGAAGTTGAACCGGGCCACGTTCATTCCGGCCTCGATCATCGAGACCAGCATTTCGTGGGAGTCGACCGCGGGGCCGAGAGTACAGACGATTTTCGAACGGCGCATGGGACGATCCTATCGGTTTGTTTCGCTACGGAATATTCCGTCTGGCGGAAGAAACACATGGGCGGGGCCGTGCTCAATTGCGAGCTCGTGCGCAATTGCCGGTTACCGCTCAGTCGCTCCGTCTCACCAGTGCGTAGGTCTGCGTCGCGATTTCCAGTTCTTCGTCGGTCGGCACCACGGCCACCTTCACCCGTGCGTCCTCGGGCGAGATCAGCCGCGGCTGGTCACTGCGTACGGCGTTCAGCGCGCCGTCCACCGCCGGGCCCAGGGTCTCCAGGCCCGCGACGGCCGCCTCGCGCACCGGCGCCGCGTTCTCGCCGACTCCGGCCGTGAACGCGATCGCGTCCACCGTACCGAGCACGGCGCAATAGGCGCCGATGTACTTCTTGAGGCGGTGAATGTAGATGTCGAAGGCGAGCTGCGCCGCCGCGTCCCCCTCGTCGATCCGGCGGTGTATCTCCCGCATGTCGTTGTCGCCGCACAGGCCGACGAGCCCGCTCTTCTTGTTGAGAAGAGTGTCGATTTCATCGATGGACATTCCGCCAACGCGTGCCAAATGGAAGATGACGGCCGGATCGATGTCCCCCGAGCGGGTCCCCATCACGAGTCCCTCCAAAGGCGTCAGCCCCATGGAGGTGTCCACGCACTTCCCGCCCCGCACGGCCGACGCGGACGCGCCGTTGCCGAGGTGCAGCACGATCACGTTGACGTCCTCGGGCGCCTTCCCGAGCAGTTTCGCCGTCGCCCGGGAGACGTACGCGTGGGAGGTGCCGTGGAAGCCGTAGCGCCGGACGCGGTACTCGTCGGCGACCTGTACGTCGATCGCGTAGCGCGCGGCCGACTCCGGCATCGTGGTGTGGAAGGCGGTGTCGAAGACGGCGACCTGGGGGAGATCGGGGCGCAGCGCCATGGCCGTGCGGATGCCGATGAGGTTGGCCGGGTTGTGCAGCGGCGCGACCGGGATCAGCCGCTCGATCTCGGCGAGCACGGTGTCGTCGATGACCGTCGGCTCGGTGAAGGTCTTGCCGCCGTGCACGACCCGGTGCCCGATGGCGACCAACTCCGGCGAGTCGAGCCCGAATCCGTCCTTCGCCAGCTCGTCCGCCACGGCCTTCAGCGCGGCCTCGTGATCGGAGATCGGCCCGGTCCACTCCCGGTCGGTACCGCTGCCGAGGTGGGTGTGCCTCAGCCGCGCGTTCTCCTCGCCGATCCGCTCGACGAGCCCGGCGGCCAGCCTCTCGCCGTCGCTCATGTCGAGCAGCTGGTACTTCACCGACGAGGAGCCGGAGTTGAGGACGAGGACGCGGGACGGGCTCACTGGGCGCTCGCCTTCTCGTTCGGGTTCTGGGCCTGGATCGCCGTGATGGCGACGGTGTTGACGATGTCCTGGACGAGCGCGCCCCGGGACAGGTCGTTGACCGGCTTGCGCAGCCCCTGCATCACCGGTCCGATGGCGACCGCGCCGGCCGAACGCTGCACGGCCTTGTAGGTGTTGTTGCCGGTGTTGAGGTCCGGGAAGATCAACACGCTGGCCTGGCCCGCGACTTCGGACTCCGGCAGCTTGGTCGCCGCGACGGTCGGCTCGACGGCCGCGTCGTACTGGATCGGCCCCTCGATCCGCAGATCCGGGCGCCGCTCGCGCACCAGCCCGGTGGCCTCGCGCACCTTGTCGACGTCGGCGCCCGAGCCGGACGTACCGGTCGAGTACGACAGCATCGCGATCCGCGGCTCCACCCCGAACTGCTCGGCGGTGGCGGCCGACTGGATGGCGATGTCGGCGAGCTGCTCGGCGTTCGGGTCCGGGTTCACCGCGCAGTCGCCGTACACCAGCACCTTGTCGGCGAGGCACATGAAGAAGACCGACGAGACGATGTCCGCGTCCGGCTTGGTCTTGATGATCTCGAAGGCGGGGCGGATGGTCGCGGCCGTGGAGTGCACGGAACCGGAGACCATGCCGTCCGCGTAGCCCTCCTGCACCATCAGCGTGCCGAAGTAGTTCACGTCCGAGACGACGTCGTAGGCAAGCTCGACGGTGACGCCCCGGTGGGCGCGGAAGCGGGCGTACTTCTCGGCGAAGGAGTCGCGCAGCTCACTGGTGGCCGGGTCGATCAGCTGCGTGTCGCCCAGGTCGATGCCGAGGTCGGCGGCGCGCTTGCGGATCTGGTCGAGCGGGCCGAGCAGGGTGAGGTCGCAGACACCGCGGCGCAGCAGCACCTCGGCCGCGTGCAGGACGCGCGGCTCGGTGCCCTCCGGCAGGACCACCCGGCGCAGGTCGGAGCGGGCCTGGTCGAGCAGCTTGTGCTCGAACATCATCGGCGTGACGCGGTCGCTGCTGGGGGCGGAGACACGGCGGGTGAGGTCGGTGTTGTCGACGTACCGCTCGAAGAGGCCGAGCGCGGTCTCCGCCTTCCTCGGCGTCGCCGCGTTCAACTTCCCCTCCAGGGAGAAGAGTTCGGTGGCCGTGGTGAAGCTGTTGCCCGCCACCGAGAGGACCGGGGTGCCCGGGGCGAGGCGGGCGGCGAGGGTGAGGACCTCGTCGGTCGGCACCTCGTTCAGGGTCAGCAGGACGCCGGCTATCGGCGGGGTGCCGGCGCTGTGCGCGGCGAGCGAGCCGACGACCAGGTCGGCGCGGTCGCCCGGCGTGACGACCAGGCAGCCCGGGGTCAGCGCGCCCAGGAAGTTCGGCAGCATCGCGCCGCCGAAGACGAAGTCCAGTACGTCACGGGCGAGCCCCGACTCGTCGCCGAGCAGCACCCTGGCGCCGAGCGCCTGGCCGATCTGGGAGACCGTGGGGGCGGCGAGCGCGGGCTCGTCGGGCAGGACGTAACACGGCACGGGGAGGCGGGAGTCCAGGCTCGCGGCGATCTCGTCCCGGTCCTCGCGGGCCACCCGGTTGGTCACCATGGCCAGCACGTCGCAGCCGAGGCTCGCGTAGGCCCGGTAGGCGTTGCGCGTCTCGGCGAGCACGGACTCGGCGGGCTGCTTGCGACCGCCCACCACGGGGATCACGGACGCCCCGAACTCGTTGGCGAGGCGGGCGTTGAGGGAGAGCTCGTCCGGGAGCTGGGTGTCGGCGAAGTCCGTGCCGAGGACGAGGACGACGTCGTAGTCGCGGGCGACGAGATGGAACCGGTCGACGAGGGTCGACACCAGCTCGTCGGTGCCCTGCTCGGCCTGGAGGGCGGACGCCTCGTGGTAGTCCATGCCGTAGACCGTGGTCGGGTCCTGGGAGAGCCGGTAGCGGGCGCGCAGCAGCTCGAACAGACGGTCCGGGATGTGGTGGACGAGCGGCCGGAACACCCCGACCCGGTCGACCTGCCGGGTCAGGAGCTCCATCACTCCCAGCTCGACGACCTGGCGGCCGTCGCCGCGGTCGATCCCGGTCACGTACACGCTGCGCGTCACGCGTGCTCTCCGTTCCGTCTTTCATGGGGCAGAACCTTCTTGACGGTACCCGTAACGGTGGACAGGCCGCCCGTCAGGCCGGAGGGCCGTCCGGTCGGTCCCACGAGCATCCGATAGGGGCAATCGGGGCATACCTACCAGAAGCGACATGGTCCTGCCCGGCATGAAAGAATCGGACCGGCTCACCGGTATCGACGACACCGAGCAGGAGACACAGCACGATGCGCATCGGAGTTCTCACCGCAGGCGGCGACTGCCCCGGCCTGAACGCAGTGATCCGGTCGGTCGTGCACCGAGCGGTCGACAACTACGGCGACGAGGTCATCGGCTTCGAGGACGGTTTCGGCGGCCTCCTCGACGGCCGCTACCGCCCGCTCGATCTCGACGCGGTCAGCGGCATCCTGGCCCGCGGCGGCACCATCCTCGGCTCCTCCCGCCTGGAGCGCGACCGGCTCCGTGAGGCCTGCGAGAACGTGCCCGACATCGCGCGCCAGTTCGGCATCGACGCGCTGATCCCGATCGGCGGCGAGGGCACGCTGACGGCGGCACGGATGCTGTCGGACGCCGGTCTGCCGGTGGTCGGTGTCCCCAAGACGATCGACAACGACATCTCGGCGACGGACCGCACCTTCGGTTTCGACACCGCGGTCGGCGTCGCCACGGAGGCGATGGACCGCCTCAAGACGACCGCCGAGTCCCACCAGCGCGTGATGGTCGTCGAGGTCATGGGCCGGCACGCGGGCTGGATCGCCCTGGAGTCCGGCATGGCCGCCGGCGCCCACGGAATCTGCCTGCCCGAGCGCCCCTTCGACCCGGCCGACCTGGTCAAGATGGTCGAGGAGCGCTTCGCCCGCGGCAAGAAGTTCGCGGTGGTCTGCGTCGCCGAGGGCGCGCACCCCGCCGAGGGCTCCATGGACTACGGCAAGGGCGACATCGACCAGTTCGGCCACGAGCGCTTCCAGGGCATCGGGACGGCACTGGCGTACGAGCTGGAGCGCCGCCTCGGCAAGGAGGCCAAGCCGGTCATCCTCGGGCATGTGCAGCGCGGTGGCGTCCCCACGGCCTACGACCGCGTCCTCGCCACCCGCTTCGGCTGGCACGCCGTGGAGGCGGCGCACCGGGGCGACTTCGGCAAAATGACGGCGCTGCGCGGGACGGACATCGAGATGGTGCCGCTCGCGGAGGCGGTGACCGAGCTGAAGACGGTACCGAAGGACCGGATGGACGAGGCGGAGTCGGTGTTCTAGGAGCGGTTGGCGTTCCGCGAACCCCTGCTGCCCTACGAGCGGTAGGCGTTCCGCGAACCCCTCCTGCCCTACGAGCGGTAGGCGTTCCGCGAACTCCTCCTGCCCTACGAGCTGTTGTCCTGGACCGCGGCCCAGAAGTGGTCGACGATCCGGTCCAGGTAGGCCCGGCCGGAGTCGTGTGCCGTGCCGGCCGCGGCGCCCTCGCCCCAGTTCAGTGAGGCGGCCATCTGGCCCTGGTAGTCCTGGTGGAGTTCCTGGAGGACGTCCTCCAGGAGGCGCCGGTCCAGTGGCACCAGCTTGGTCACCGGCCGGACGTACGCCTGCCAGCGGGTGGTCGCGGCGCTGCGGAGCAGTTCGGCGAGCCTGGGCTCGCGGCCGGTGACGGCGACGAAGTCGGGGATCGAGAGGTCGAGCACCTTGGCGAGCGCGGTGGACTGGCGGTCGCCGCCGCGCCAGGTGTTCTCCTCCTCCATCCGCAGATACGCCCGCAGTTCGAGCCCGACGGCCCGCGCCACGTCCTCCGGGGCGAGCGCACGGGCGATCCGGTGCTCGCCCAACGTCCGCGGTCTCCCGATGAGTTCACCGAGGGAACACCACAACACGCCCGCGAGAGCGGTCAGTTCGGGACTGCTGGGCGCGGTGAGCCCCCGCTCCCAGGCGACGACGAGATCCGGGGTGACGTAGGGCAGCCCGTACGAGGTACGCAGCCCGTGGGCGACATGCTCGGGCCCCATGTTGAGCCCGGACCGCAGCCGTCGGGCGGCGGGGCCGTTGAAGGGCGGGGCCGAGGAGGTTGGCTGATTCGGCGGGTTCGGGTGGGTCGGGGGTTGGTGCACGGGCCACAAAATAGGCCCCCCTGGGTGCGGTGACTACGGTCCGTTCGGCCAGGAATACGGATTGTAGGAACGTACGGATCCGGCCAGGGGAGGGGGTGGAGCGGGCAGCGGCGGCTCATGGTGGAGGTCGGCGAATATGCCTCTCTACCTTGCCCTTCGCGCTTGACGGCAGCGAGCGCCGGGGCCCGCTTTGAAAGCACGTGCGTCAAAGCGGGGGTGACGCGTGGCGGTTTGGGGTGGTGCGGGGGCGGCGCGATCCGGACGCCGCCGCGGTCTCCGATAGGTTCGAACACGACCCGTCGGCGGACGGACCCGGACCCACGCGTGAGGAAGCCCGCATGGCAGTGATCCACCAGACCACCATGAACCCCACCAAACTGGAGCTGCTCAACGACTGGCTGCCGAAGCAGAGTTGGTACGTCGGTGGTGGGCGGGCGCCGGAGTTGGTCAAGGCCGGCGGGTTTCGGCTGGACGATCCGGCGGGGGCCGTCGGGATCGAGTTCATGGTCGTGGTGGACGCCTCCGCGCAGGAACCCGTGGCGTATCTCGTGCCGATGGGCTACCGGGCTGCCGCACTGGAAGGTGCTCCCGGCGAGGCGCTCATCGGGACCTCCGAGCACGGGGTGCTCGGCACGCGGTGGATCTACGACGGCGTCCACGACCCGGTGGTGATGGGCCAGTTGCGCGCCCTGCTGCGCGGTGAGGCAGTGCCTCAGCAGCAGAGCCGGAGCCACACCCCGGACCCGACCGTCACCGTCACCTTCGCCGGGACCGCGGGCGGAACGGAAGTGGGAGCCGGCCTCGGCGACGCGGTCGATGTCCGGGTCAACCGCGTTCTGCGGTCGGCCGAGGACGTGCAAGGGCCGCCCGTCCGCCTCGTCGCCGGATGGAGCTGGCCGGACGGGACGGCCGCGCGGGGCGTACTCGCCGCCGTGGCAGCGCAGTAGGGCCTCCTGCTCTCGCGGGTCAGGCGGCCGGCTGCCACAGTTCCAGGCGGTTGCCCTCCGGGTCCGTGACCCAGCCGAAGCGGCCGACCCCCTCCATGTCCTGAATGTCGGGGGAGACGTCCGCGCCCTTGTCGCGCAACTGCGTGAGCATCGCGTCCAGGTCGCGGACCCGGAAGTTGAGCATCGTCTGTTGGGTGGGGGAGCCGAAGTAGTCGGTCTTGGGCTCGAAGGTCGCGAAGACCGTCGGGCCGGGTTCCGGGTGCCACAGACCGTGCTGGTCGGTGTCCAGGCCCAGGCAGTCGCGATACCAGGCGGTCAGGGCCTCCGGGTCGGTGGCCCGCAGGAAGTATCCGCCGATTCCGAGTACACGTTCCATGGCGCCATCCTGCCCCAGGCCGGGCGGGTCCGCTCAGCCCTTGACGGCACCTCCCAGCGCGAAGCCGCCGCCCAGCCGTCGGGCGATCAGCACGTACAGCAGGATCACCGGCGTCGAGTAGACGACCGAGAAGGCGGCCAGCTGGCCGTACGCCACCATGCCCCGGTTGCCGAAGAACTCGTTGATGCTCACGCTCGCCGGCATCTGGTCCGGGGTGAGCAGGAGCATGAAGGGGACGAAGAAGTTCCCCCACATCATGACGAAGGAGAAGATTGTCACGACCGCCACGCCCGGGCCCATGAGGGGCAGGACGATGCGGATCAGGGACTGGAAGGCGGAGGCGCCGTCGGTCCAGGCGGCCTCCTCCAGTTCCTTGGGGACGCCGTCCATGAAGTTCTTCATCAGCCAGATGGCGAAGGGGAGTTGGGAGGCGGCGAAGAAGAGGATCGTGCCCTGCATGGTGTCGATCAGGTTCACCTGCACGAAGAGTGCGTAGACCGGGACCATGATCGCCGTGATCGGCAGGCTCGTGGTGAACAGGATCGTCAGCAGGAACGGGCGGTTCAGGCGGGACTTGAAGCGCGACAGGGGGTAGGCGGCCAGGGCCGCGCAGACCACCGTCAGCAGGGTCGCGCCGCCGCACAGGATCAGGCTGTTGAGCAACGGCGTGAACGTGATGTCCTGCGTGAGGATCGCGTCGAAGTTGCCGAAGGTGAGGCCGTCGGGGGCCTTCACCCTGAGGTTCGCGTGCGGGTCCACCGAGGACAGCACGACCCAGATCAGCGGCAGCGCGAACGCGGCGGCGGCCACCAGCAGGCCCACGTCCGCGGCCAGCCGCCGGGTGGTCCTGCGGTCGGCCAGGCGGGAGGAGCGGGGGAGCGTCCGTGTGAGTGCCATGGGTGTCAGACCTCCGTCCGCAGCAGTCGTACGTAGACGAGCGAGAACAGCGCGCCGACCACCAGCAGCAGCAGCGCCACCGCCGTGCCGTAGCCGATCATGCTGTTCTGGAAGGCCTGTTCGTACATGAACAGGGGGAGGGTCTGGCTCTTGTCGCCGGGGCCGCCTCTCGTCATCACCCAGATCAGGCCGAAGACCGACAGGGTCTGGAGGGTGTTGAGCATCAGGTTCGTGCCGATGGAGCGGCGGATCATCGGCAGCGTGATGTGCCACATGCGGCGCCAGCCGCCCGCGCCGTCGACCTCCGCCGCCTCCGTGATCTCCTTCGGGATCTCGTTGAGCGCGGCCGTGTAGACCAGCATCGAGAAGGCCGTGCCGCGCCAGACGTTGGCGAAGGACACCGCCAGGATCGGGAGAGTGAACAGCCAGTTCTGGGACGGGAGATGGAGCCAGTCCAGGATGGCGTTCAAGGTGCCCTCGCGGCGGAAGAAGGCGTAGAGGAGGAAGCCCGCCACGACCTCCGGGAGGACCCACGCCGTGATCACGATGCCGCCGGTGAGCGTGCGGATCGGCTTCGACGCGCGCTGCATGAGGGTGGCGAGCGCCAGACCGAGCGTGTTCTGGCCGATCAGCGACGACAGGACCGTGAACACCAGCGTCAGCCATACGGCGTTGAGGAACTCCTCGTCCTTGAAGGCCGCGCGGAAGTTCGCGAGGCCGACGAAGGAGGAGTGGGCCTGGCCGGTCAACTGGAGGTCGGTGAAGGCGATGTAGGCGCAGTAGCCGATCGGTCCCGCCAGGAACAGGAGCAGCAGGATCACGGCGGGGGAGAGCGGGAGGAGGCGGGTCAGGGAACGGGTGCGGGGGCGTCGCGGTGGGACGGGGTCGTGCGGCGCCGGGCCCGGGCGGACTTTCGTCAGGTCCGGGCCCGCCTGCTGCGGTGCGGTGGTCATCGGCGGTCGCCGCCGCTCACTTCTCGATCACCTGGTTGTCGGTGGCCGACTTGAGCTCGTCGTCGTACGAACTCGCCGCCTTCTCCACCGACGCGTCACCCGTCGTCACAGCCTCCATCGCCTCCTGGACGGCCGTGGAGACCTTCGGGTACGCCGGATACGCCGGCCGGTAGTGCGTGCTCGACACCAGGTCGGTGAAGAACTTGATGCCGGGCTGCGCGGTGGCGTACGAGGGGTCGCTCGCGACGTCCTTGCGGACCGCGATACCGGAGTTGGCGACGTACCACTTCTGGGCGTTCGCCTTGGTCTGCATCGTCTTGATGAAGTCGAAGGCCAGGTCGGGGTTGCCGGCCTTGGCCGGGATGGACCAGGTCCAGCCGCCGGACATGCTCACCTTGCCGGGCGCCTGGCCGTGCTGGGTCGGCATCGCGGCGAGGCCCAGCTTCTGGGACCACTCGGGCCATTCGTGCCCACTGCCCGGCAGCCAGTCCTGCGGCAGCCACGAGCCGTCGAGGTCGATGCCGAGCTTGCCCTTGGGCAGCAGCTCACCGCGGACCTGGGTGCCGAAGTTGGGGTCGAGGGCGTCGGAGACGTCCGGGCCGAGCTTCTCCTTGAAGACCGTCTCGACGAACTGCAGCGAGTCCTTGAACCCCTGGCTGCCGGCGACCCACTTCTTCGTCGCCTTGTCGTACATCGGGTCCGTCCTGCCGTCGTTCGTGCCGTACAGCAGCATCTCGAAGGTCTGCATGGTGGACGCCTCACCAGCCGGCTTGCCGGTGTAGACGTTCAGCGGGGTGACCCCGGGGACCTTCCGCTTGATCGTGCGGGCCGCCGCGAGCACGTCGTCCCACGTCCTGGGCTGCCAGTTCGCGGGCAGGCCCGCCTTCTTGAAGATGTCCTTGTCGTACCAGAGGCCCCGGGTGTCGGTGCCGTCCGGGACGCCGTACGTCTTGCCGTCCTCGCCCTGGGCCGCGGCCTTCGCCGTGTCGATGAACTGACTCCAGTCCGGCCACTTGGCGAGGTAGCTGTCGAGCGGCTTCAAGTACCCGCTGGTGATGTCCGAGTTGATGAGGAAGGTGTCCTCGTAGACCAGGTCGGGGGCGGTCTTGGGGGAGCGGAGCATCTGCTGGAGCTTGGTGTAGTACTCCGAGTCCGGGGCCTTGATCGGGACGAGTTCGACCTTCTTGCCGGGGTTCTCCTTCTCGAACTGCTTCTTGATGTCCCCGAGGAAGTCGTCCATCACATGGATCGAGTTGTCCGTGGACTGTTTGAAGGAGACCTTCACGGTGTCCGGGTCGCTGCCGGACCCGCTGCCGCAGGCGGTGAGGCCGGTGGCGGCGACGGCGAGCGTGAGGAGAACGGTGAGCTGGGGGCGGACGGCGGTGGGGCGCACGGGACGACCTCCTACGGGCATGACTACGTTGTCGGCCGAGTTGGTTGCCCGCGAACGTAAGAGGAATGGTCTAGTCAGGTCAATGACCGTGCGGGTCACGTCTTGGTCGACCGGGGGGCTAACGCGTACGAACCCACCGATAAACCAGCTCCGGCCTTCCCACCTGCCCATACAGCGGACTGCGCCCGGCGCGCCCCGCCTCCACCAGGTGCTCCAGATACCGCCTGGCGGTGATCCGCGAGATGCCCACCGCGACGGCGACCCCCGCCGCGGTCAGCCCCTCCTCGGCCTCCCGCAGCGCCCCGGTCACCCGCTCCAGGGTCGGCCCGCTCAGCCCCTTCGGCAGCGCTGCGGGCGAGGGCGCCCGCAGCGCCGCCAGCGCCCGGTCCACCTCGTCCTGTCCGCTCGCCTCGCCCGCGGCCCCCCGGAACTCCGCGTACCGCACGAGCCGGTCCCGCAGGGTCGCGAAGGTGAACGGCTTCAGCACGTACTGCACGACCCCCAGCGAGACCCCCTCCCGGACGACCGTCAGGTCCCGCGCCGAGGTCACCGCGATCACGTCCGCGTGATGGCCCGCGGCCCGCAACGACCGGGCGAACTGCAGCCCGTGCACATCGGGGAGGTGCAGGTCGAGCAGCAGAAGATCCACCGGCGTACGGTCCAGCAGGCGCCGCGCCTCCGCGCCGGTGTGCGCCTTGCCGACCGCCGTGAAGCCCGGCACCCGGCCGACGTACATGACGTGCGCGTCCGCGGCCACGGGGTCGTCCTCGACGACCAGCACGCGGATGGAGTCGGCCGGATCGGCCGGTGCGCCCGTCATCCCCGGCCTCCCGTCAACGGCGCCGCCTTCGCGGGTTCCGCTTCCGCCGGTTCGGCCGGCGCGCTCGCGGCCGCCGCCTTCGCCGTCGTACGCAAGGGCATCCGTACCTCGAACTCCGCTCCGCCGCCGTCCGCCTCCGCCACCGTCAGCAGGCCGCCGTGCCGCTGCACGGCCTGCCGGGCCAGGGCAAGGCCGAGGCCCCTGCCACCCGGTCCCGCCGGTTTCGTGGAGAAACCGCGCTGGAAGACCATCTCGGCGTGGGCCGGGTCCACCCCGGCGCCGGTGTCGGAGACCTTGAGCACCAGCTCGTCGGAGTCGGCCGAGCCGGGGTCCGCGGAGTTCGCGGTGTAGGCCGTCACCGTCACCCGCGCCCGCCCGCTCCCCTGCGCCGCGTCCACCGCGTTGTCGATGAGGTTGCCGAGGATCGTGACCAGGTCCCGGGCCGGGAGCGAGGGCGGCAGCAGGCCGTCGTCGAGGCGGCTGTCGTCCGACACCACCAGCTCCACGCCCCGCTCGTTCGCCTGGGCCGTCTTGCCGAGCAGCAGCGCGGCCAGCACCGGTTCGCCCACCGCGGCCACCACCTGGTCGGTCAGCGCCTGGGCCAGCTCCAGTTCGGCGGTGGCGAAGTCGACGGCCTCCTCGGCGCGGCCCAGTTCGATGAGCGAGACGACCGTGTGCAGCCGGTTCGCCGCCTCGTGGGCCTGTGAGCGCAGTGCCTGCGTGAAGCCCCGTTCGGAGTCCAACTCGCCCATCAGGGACTGGAGTTCGGTCACATCCCGGAGCGTGACGACCGTGCCCCGGTGCTCGCCGCCCGACACCGGCGAGGTGTTGACCACCAGCACCCGGTCCGCCGCCAGATGCACCTCGTCCACCCGCGGCTCGGAGGCCAGCAGCGCGCCGGTCAGCTGTGCGGGCAGGCCCAGCTCGGCCACCGATCTGCCCACCACGTCAGCGGCCACACCCAGCAACTCCCGTCCACCGTCGTTGATCAGCGCCACACGGTACTGCCCGTCGAGCATCAACAGCCCCTCGCGTACGGCATGCAGCGCGGCCTCGTGATAGTCGTGCATCCGGCTGAGCTCGGTCGCGTTCATGCCGTGGGTGTGGCGGCGCAGGCGGGCGTTGATGACGTAGGTGCCGATGCCGCCGAGCGCGAGGGCGCCGCCCGCGACGCCGAGCAGGGCGGCCAGTTGGCCCCGGACCCGCTGGCTGATCGCCTCGACCTTGATGCCGGCGCTGACCAGTCCGATGACCTTGTCGTTCTCGTCCTCGATGGGCGTGACCGCGCGGACCGAGGCGCCCAGGGTGCCGGTGTAGGTCTCGGTGAAGGTCTCGCCCTTGAGCGCACGGTCGATATGGCCGAGGAAGGGCTGGCCGATCTGGTCGGGGTCGGGGTGGGTCCAGCGGATCCGGTTCGGGGCCATGATCGTGACGAAGTCGACCTCCGTGTCCGCCATGACCTGCAGCGCGTAGGGCTGCAGCTCGGTGCTGGGGTTCGGGGTGGCGATCGCCGCGTGCACCGAGGGCGAGTCGGCGACCGAGCGGGCCACCGCCGTCGCCTGCCGGCCGGCGGCGTCCTCGGCCTGCCGCCCGTCGTTGACGTAGGTGAACACCGCGTAACCGGCCACGAGCACCGCTATCAGCACGGCCTGCATCGCGAAGAGCTGGCCGGCCAGGCTGCGGGGGCTCGGGACGGGGATGCGCATGACGTCAGTGTGCCTCGCACGTTACGTGTGAACTCAATGAACGGAAGGGTGACCGGGCTCACAGGGCAGGAGATAGTCACCGCAATACGGAAGCAATATGGCCGGTTCCGGCCTCGGTTTCCAGCCGCTCGCCCCCCACTCTTCTCCCGCTCCACCCCATCCCCCACTTCGCCCGACCCGGACGTGAGCCGCACGCCGGTCCTACCGACGAAGACGTCAAGGAGGCAGCCGTGACGACGACGCCTACGGCACCTGCCGCGCCCGCCGCGAAGCGGGACCGCACGCACTACCTGTACATCGCCGTCATCATCGCGGTGGCGCTCGGCATCGCCGTGGGCCTGATCTGGCCCGACGCCGGCATCGAGCTCAAGCCGCTCGGTACGGGCTTCGTCAACCTGATCAAGATGATGATCTCGCCGATCATCTTCTGCACGATCGTGCTCGGCATCGGATCCGTACGCAAGGCCGCCAAGGTCGGCGCCGTCGGCGGTATCGCGCTCGGCTACTTCCTGGTGATGTCGCTGGTCGCCCTGGGCATCGGCCTGGTCGTCGGCAACATCCTGCACCCGGGCGACGGACTGCACATCACCGACGCGATCAAGGCGTCCGGCCACGACCAGGTGTCGGCCGACGCGCTGCCGCCGGTCGACTTCGTCCTGTCGATCATCCCGCTGACCTTCGTCTCCGCCTTCACCGAGGGCCAGGTCCTGCAGACCCTGCTGATCGCCCTCCTCGCCGGCTTCGCGCTCCAGGCGATGGGTTCGACCGGTCAGCCGATCCTGCGCGGTGTCGAGCACATCCAGCGGCTCGTCTTCCGCATCCTCGCCATGGTCATGTGGGCCGCCCCGATCGGCGCCTTCGGCGCGATCGCCGCGGTCGTCGGCTCCGCCGGTGTCGACGCGCTCAAGAGCCTCGCGGTCCTGATGCTCGGCTTCTACGTGACCTGTGTGCTGTTCGTCTTCATCGTGCTCGGCCTGATGCTGCGGCTCATCGCGGGGCTGAACATCTTCGTGCTGTTCAAGTACCTGGCCCGTGAGTTCCTGCTGATCCTGTCGACCTCCTCCTCCGAGTCCGCGCTGCCGCGGCTCATCGCGAAGATGGAACACCTGGGTGTCAGCAAGCCCGTCGTCGGCATCACCGTCCCGACCGGCTACTCCTTCAACCTCGACGGCACCATGATCTACATGACCATGGCGTCCCTCTACATCGCCGACGCCCTGGGCACCCCGATGTCCATCGGTGAGCAGATCCCGCTGCTGCTCTTCCTGCTGCTCGCCTCCAAGGGTGCGGCGGGCGTCAGCGGCGCCGGTCTCGCCACGCTGGCCGGTGGTCTGCAGTCGCACAAGCCCGCCCTGGTGGACGGCGTCGGTCTGATCGTCGGCATCGACCGCTTCATGAGCGAGGCCCGCGCCCTGACCAACTTCGCGGGCAACGCGGTCGCCACCGTCCTGATCGGCACCTGGACCAAGGAGATCGACAACGAGCGCGTCCGCCAGGTGCTCGCCGGCGATCTGCCCTTCGACGAGACGACCCTGCTGGACGAGGGGGACGACGCCCCGGTCGAACTCCCGGAGCAGGGCGGCGAGAAGGAACTCGCCAAGGCCTGAGGAACGGCCCGCAAGACGCCGGGTGGCTGGGTGTTCCCCCCGTCGCTCAGCCGCCCGGCCCACTCCGCTCGACGCTCAGCTTCGCCACCAGCTCGGTGGCGTCGCAGGCGGGTACGCCCGCCGCGGTCAGCACGGTGACCGTGGCGGCGCGACCCGCCTCCTGTGCTGTCAGCAGCCCGTCGTTGACCGCGTCCATCACCGCGAACAGCATCTGCTCGTGCACGTACGCCAGCGTGGAGGCAGGCAGGGGTGAGGTGAACTCGCCCGAGTCCAGGCCCGCTTGGATCACCTCCGCGAAGCCCTCGCGCACGGGTGCGAGGCGGGCCCGGATGCCCTGCACGGTGACGCTGCGCTGGGCCATCGCGACCAGGATGCGGTAGCGGTCGGCGACCTCCCACACCGCGAGCGTGCCGCCGGCCAGCGCCTCCACCGGCCCCTCGGCCGCCTCCCGCCCCGCGACGCGGGCCTGCGCCACCGCCGCCACTGCGCCGTCGACGAGGGTCGCGATCAGCGCCTCCCGGTTCGGGAAATGCCCGTAGACCGTCCGCCGTACGACCCCCGCGGCGCGGGCGATCTGGTCCATGGACGCGTCGGGATCGCGCAGCAGCTCCGCGAGCGCGACGTCGAGGATGCGACGCCGGTTGGCGTCGGCGCGACTGCTGTTACCCGTGGTCATGGACCTCATTGTGCCCTTCTTCCGGCTTCCTGCACAGGGTTGTGCAACGACTACTTGCACAGAGGTGTGCAGAGGAGTAGATTGCACATCGCTGTGCAACTGCACGCCACTGTGCAAGTCCGTCGAGGAAGGTCACGCCCGCCATGCGACTCGTCATGAACGAACCGGTCGAGAGGATGGACCGCCCCTACGCCCGGCGCTGGTGGGCGCTGCTCGTCCTGTGCCTGAGCCTGCTGATCATCGTGATGGCGAACACCGCCCTCACGGTCGCCGCCCCCGACATGACCCAGGACCTGGGCCTGTCCAGCGCGGACCTGCAGTGGGTCATCGACGGCTACACCGTCCCCTACGCGGCGCTGATGCTGCTGCTCGGCGCGATCGGCGACAAGTACAGCCGCCGCGGCGCCCTGATCCTGGGCCTGGTGGTCTTCGGCGGTGGCGCGGTCTTCGGCTACCTCGCCGGTTCCGCCACGACGGTCATCGCGGCCCGCGCCGTGATGGGCACAGGGGCCGCGCTGATCATGCCCGCCACCCTCTCCCTGCTCGCCGCGACCTTCCCGCGTGCCGAGCGCGCCAAGGCGATCACGCTGTGGACGGCCACCGCGGGCCTCGCGATCGCCGCGGGCCCGGTCGTCGCCGGCGCGCTGCTGCGCGGCCACGGCTGGTCCTCGACCTTCCTGATCAACGTCCCCATCGCCGCCGTCGCCCTGGTCGCGGCCCTCGTCGTGGTCCCGCCCTCCAAGGCCGGCCACCACGACCGGATCGACTACGTCGGCGGCCTGCTGTCGGTCGGGTGGATCGCCGCACTGGTCTACATGATCATCGAGGGGCCGCACTTCGGCTGGGGCGCCAAGGCGATCGGCGCCGCGATCGTGGCCGGCGCGGGCCTGGTGGCCTTCGTCGCCTGGGAGTTGCGCCACCCGCGCCCGGTCCTCGACGTCCGCCGCTTCACCGACCGCCGCTTCGCGGGCTCCAACCTCGCGGTGGCCCTCTTCTTCCTGGCCGTCTTCGGCGCCTTCTACTACCTCACCCAGCACCTCCAGTTCGTCCTCGGCTACGACGCCCTGGAGACCGGCGTACGCATGCTGCCGCTGGCCGGCGCGGTCTTCGCCGGCTCGGCGCTCACCGCCTGGCTCACGCCCCGGGTCGGCATGAAGTGGACGGTCACCGCGGGCATGGTCGGCGGCACGGTGGCCCTGGCCCTGCTCACCCGGGTCGACGCGGGATCGACGTACGCCGACTTCGTGGCACCCCTCGTCGTCCTCGGACTGGCGATCGGCCTCGCCCTCTCGCCCTGCACGGACGCGATCATGGGTGCCTTCCCCGAGTCCGAACTGGGCGTCGGCGGCGCGGTGAACGACACCTCGCTGGAGCTCGGCGGCTCGCTCGGCATCGCGATCCTCGGCTCGCTGCTGGCCACCTCGTACTCCGGCCACCTCTCCGACGCCACCGCCGGCAGCAAGCTCCCCGCGTCCACCCTGACCACGGCCCAGGACTCGGTCGGCGCCGGGTACGCGGTCGCACAGGGCATCGGCGAGAAGGCGCAGCAGCTCGCGGCACAGGCCGCGCGGGCCACCGACCCGACGCAGGCCGCCCAGTTGAAGGCGCAGGCCCAGCAACTCGCCCAGGGCGCCCGGCAGATGGCGGACGCGGTGGGCTCGTCCTTCTCCTCGGCCGTGGCCCACACCAGCCTGATCGGCGCGGTGATCCTGGCCGTCGGCACGGTGGCGGTGGCGCTGCTGCTGCCTGGGAAGGGCACGAAGGACGATGCCGGGGTCGCCGAGACCGGGGACGAGTACGCCGAGGTCGAGAGCGAGGACGCGAGCGAGAAGGAGCCCGCGCCGGCCGGCACCCGCTGACCCGTCCGCGGCGATCCGCCCGGACCCGCGCGCACCGATCCACACGCCCCGATCCTCACCAACCTCTTACCCGCGTCCACTAGCCTGCCGCGCCGGTCATTGCCGGCGCGGCAGGCCACTTCTCTTTGGAGGCACGGGGGATGAAGATCGACTGGGACCGGCGGACGTGTGCGCGCAAGGGGCACGTCACCTACGCGCCGGACGACCCCCGGCTGCGGGCGCGTCTGCACGCGCGGACCGCCCTCGGGGACGCCTGGCGCTGTCTGCGCTGCGGCGACTTCGCGCTCGGCGAGCCGCACGGTTCGGGACCGGCCGACGAGGCGCCGCTGGTGCCGCGCGGGAAGGTGCTGCGGGATCTGTTCATCCTGCGCTTCCTGGCGATCGAGCGGGCCGTGCGCGGGGTGTTCATCGTGCTGGTCGCGGCGGCGGTGTGGAAGTTCAGCAACAGCCAGGACGCGGTGCGCAGGCTCTTCGACGAGTACCTCGACGTCCTCCGGCCGGTGTTCAAGCACTTCCACTACGACCTCGACCACTCACCGGTCGTCGGCACCATCCAGAAGACCTTCGGCTACAAGCACTCCACGCTGGTCCTGGTGGCCGTCCTGCTGCTGGCGTACGCGCTGATCGAACTCGTCGAGGCGGTCGGGCTCTGGTACGCCAAGCGCTGGGCGGAGTATCTGACGGTGGTCGCCACCGCCGCCTTCCTCCCGCTGGAGATCTACGAACTCACCGAGCACATCAGCTGGTTGAAGATCGCCACCCTGGTCCTCAACATCCTCGCGGTGCTCTACATCGCCCTCGCCAAGCGGCTGTTCGGGCTGCGCGGCGGACGCAGGGCCTTCGACGAGGAGCGGGAGAGCGCGTCCCTGCTGGAGGTGGAGACGTCCGCCGGGGTGCTGGTCTGAGAACGGCAGGGGTTGATCACGGACAATCGCCGCAAATGCTTTGACCCGCCCCCGGGCACGGCCGCACGCTGGGAGGCCTGACACGACCGGTCGGACCAAAGGCGGAGGCCACCATGGGGGAAACGGGCGGAGTGGAGCTCGTCAGCTCGGAAGAATACGAACGCAGGTACGGCGAGGGGCGTGACCCCTCGCCGCTGTCACTGGAGCAGATCAACGAACTCTTCTACGAGTTCCTGACCGCGGTGGCGCGACCCAAGAACAAGGACCACGACGCCGCCCGCAACCTGACCAAGCGGCTGCGCGAACACCTGGGCGGCGCACCCGCCGACCAGCCCGTGGTCAAGGCCGCGTACCCGCCCTACGACCTGCCCAACGTGCATCTCGCTCTGGAGAACTGGTTCACTCCTCAGGGTCGCTCCTACCAGCTGGTCGGCATGCGGGGCGCGCAGCACCACGGCGAGCTCACCCTCGGCGACATCCTCGAAGCCGCCGACCGCTACGACCGGTTCACGATCGGCGCCGTGGACTACGCGCACCTGCCGATCGCGCCGGACGAGGAACTCGCCTGCGTCTCCTGCGGGTTCTACCTCGGCGTGGAGGGCGAGAACCGCTTCGCGGTCCTGCTGCGCGGACCGGCCGACGAATACGGGCGCAACAAGGTCGAGATCGAAGTCCTCGCCCAGGACAAGGAGTTCGCGGACCGGCTGCTCGCCGAGATCGACACCCTCGTGCACGAGCACAACATCTTCCGCGGCCAGGTGCTCTCCTTCGAGGGCTCCCAGTTCCGGCACGGCCTGGGACCGTTCAGCTTCCACCGCCGCCCCGGTCTGACCCGCGAGGACATCGTGCTCCCCAAGGGGCTCCTGGAGCGCGTCGAACGCCAGGTCGTCGGTGTGGCCAGGCGCCGCGAGCAGCTTCGCGCGGCCGGCCAGCACCTGCGCCGCGGACTGCTCCTGTACGGGCCGCCCGGCACCGGCAAGACCCACACGATCCGCTATCTCCTCTCCCACCTCCCCGAGTTCACCGTCGTGATCCTGTCCGGCGAGAGCATCGAAGCCATCGGCCCCGCGTGCGCCCTGGCCCGGATGCTCCAGCCCGCGCTGGTCGTCCTGGAGGACTGCGACCTGATCGCCGAGGCCCGCGACCACGGCGCCGGCGAACAGCCCCTTCTCTTCCAGGTGCTGAACGAGATGGACGGCCTCGGCGACGACGCCGACGTGGCCTTCCTGCTCACCACCAACCGCGCCGACCTGCTGGAGCCGGCCCTCGTCCAGCGCCCCGGCCGCGTCGACCTCGCGGTCGAGGTCCCGCTCCCTGACGAGTCGGGCCGCGCCGCCCTGCTCGCCCTCTACGGCACGGGTCTCGGCCTCGGCCCGGACATCACCGACGAGGTGGTGACCCGTACGGAGGGCACGACGGCCTCCTTCACCAAGGAGCTGGTCCGGCGCTCCGTGCTGATCGCCGCCGAGCGCGAGTCGGACACCACCGAAGCCGTCGACGTCCGCGCCGCCCTCGACGAACTCCTCTCCGACCGCGACCGGCTGACCCGACGGCTGCTCGGGGCACGGGACGGGAGCGAGGACGAGTGGCCGCCGGACACCAAGGACGACGACGAGGGTCCTGGGATCGAGCCCTTGCCCTGACGCCGACGTCAAGGATTACGTTCATGGACATGCGAATCGGCGAGCTGGCCGCACGGGCCGGGACCACGACGCGGACGCTCAGGTACTACGAGTCGCGCGGGCTGCTGCCCGCGCGGCGCTCCGGGAACGGCTACCGGACGTACGACGAGAGTGACCTGAAGCTGCTCGGGCAGATCAGGACGCTGCAGGACTTCGGGTTCGACCTGGAGGAGACGCGGCCGTTCGTGGAGTGTCTGCGGGCCGGCCATCCCGAGGGCGACACCTGTCCCGCCTCGCTCGCGGTCTACCGGCGCAAGCTGGCCGAACTGGACTCCCTGATCGGGGAGTTGCAGGCCGTGCGGGCGACGATCGGGGTGCGGCTGGCCTCCGCCGAGGGCGACTCACCGTTGTGCGAACTGGGAGGGCGGGAGCTGTGATCGAGGCGGCGGGCGTAACTGAGGTGACGGACACGAATTTCGCGACGGAGGTGATCGGGGCCGAGCTGCCGGTGCTGGTGGAGTTCACGGCGGACTGGTGTCCGCCGTGCCGGCAGATGGGACCGGTGCTGCGGGCCCTCGCCGCCGAGGAGGCGGATCGGCTGAAAGTGGTGCAGTTGGACGTCGACCGGAATCCGGAGATCACGAACGCCTACAAGGTGCTCTCGATGCCCACGTTCATGGTCTTCCGGGGCGGTGAGCCGGTGAAGGCCATGGTGGGGGCCCGGCCCAAGCGCCGGCTGCTGGAGGAACTGGCCGACGTGATCTGAGCCCTGGTACGAAAGAATCCCCCGAGCAATTGCGCTCGGGGGATTCTTTTGCGTATATTCAATGGTTCGCGACTTCAGGGCATTGAGTCGCGAAGAGGCTTAGTGAGCACACTATATCTGCTCGGGAGTGGAATTGTCAAACAGCGATGAAATTCGCAGTGAGCAGGAATTCATCGACGGACTGTACGCGCGGGTCGACGCCCTGCGCGGGGACACCGAGAGCGGTGTCACGGACGCGCTCGGGCAGGGCAACACGCCGATGCAGGCCCGGCTGGAGCGGGACATCCTGGTCGCCGAGCGGTCCGGACTGCTCGCCGCGCTGAACGCGGTGGACGGCTCGCTCTGCTTCGGCCGCATCGACCTCACCGCGGGCGGCAACCACCACATCGGCCGGATCGGTCTGCGCACCGACGACGCCGAGCGCACGCCGATCCTGATCGACTGGCGGGCCGCCGTCGCCCGCCCCTTCTACCTGGCCACCGGCCACACCCCGATGGGCCTGCGCAGGCGCCGGCACATCACCACCAGCGGGCGCGCGGTGACCGCGCTGCACGACGAGATCCTCGACCTGGGCGACCAGGAGCGCACCGGCCACGAGGACCCGACCGGCGACGCCGTGCTGCTCGCCGCGCTGAACTCCGCGCGCACCGGCCGCATGAACGACATCGTGCAGACCATCCAGGCCGAGCAGGACGAGATCATCCGCGCGCCCCATCGCGGGATCCTGGTCGTCGAGGGCGGCCCGGGCACCGGCAAGACCGCGGTCGCCCTGCACCGGGCCGCGTATCTCCTCTACGAGCACCGGGAGTTGCTCGCCAAGCGCGCGGTCCTGATCGTCGGACCCAACCCCGCCTTCCTCGGCTACATCGCCGAGGTGCTGCCCTCGCTCGGCGAGACGGGCGTCCTGCTCGCGACCGTCGGCGAGCTGTTCCCCGGCGTCAGGGCGAAGGCCGCCGACACGCGCGAGGCGGCCGCGGTCAAGGGCCGCGCCGACATGGCGGACGTGCTCGCCGACGTCGTACGCGACTGGCAGTCGCTGCCCGATCCGGTGATCGCGATCGAGCACGACCGGGAGATCCTGATGCTCGACGACGGTCTGGTGAGCGTCGCGCGCGAGCGCACCCGGGCCGCGCGGCTGCCGCACAACGTGGCCCGTGAGCACTTCGAGGGGCACATCCTCAACACGCTCACCGACATGGTCGCCGAACGCATCGGCACGGACCCGTTCGACGGCGGCAACCTGCTCGACCCGAGCGACATCACCCAGATTCGGGACGATCTCGCCGAGAACCCCGAAGTGTGGGCCGCCATCGACCAGTTGTGGCCCCGGCTGACCCCACAGCGGCTGGTCGCGGACTTCCTCGCCGACCCCGTGGGCTACCTGCCCGACGAGGACGCCGCCGCCATCCGCCGCCCGGCCACCCGGGACTGGACGGTCGCCGACGTGCCGCTGCTCGACGAGGCGGCCGAACTCCTCGGCGTGGACGAGCGGTTGGCGCGGGCGCGGGCCGACCGCGAGCGGGAGACGCAGGTCGCCTACGCGCAGGGCGTGCTGGACGTCTCCTACGCCTCGCGCACCTACGAGTTCGACGACAAGGACGCGGAGGACTCCGAGGTCCTGTCGGCGCACGACATCATCGACGCCGAACGGTTCGCCGAGCGGCAGGAGGAGGACGACCACCGCAGCGCCGCCGAGCGCGCGGCGGCCGACCGCACCTGGGCGTTCGGGCACATCATCGTCGACGAGGCGCAGGAACTGTCCCCGATGGCCTGGCGGTTGCTCATGCGGCGCAGCCCGACCCGCTCGATGACCCTGGTCGGCGACCCCGCGCAGACCGCGGAGGCGGCCGGCGTCGGCTCCTGGGAGAAGATCCTCGACCCGTACGTCGAGGACCGCTGGACGCACACGCGCCTCGGCGTCAACTACCGCACCCCCGCCGAGATCATGGACCTCGCGGCGGCCGTGGTCCGCGCCGAGCACCCCGGCTTCGAGCCGCCGAGTTCGGTGCGGTCCACGGGCGTACGGCCCTGGGTGCGCGCCACCGACGACCTGCCCGGCGCCGTGGCCAAGGCGGTCGACGAGCTGACGCCCGCCGAGGGCCGGCTCGCCGTCATCGCCCCGCGCAACCTGCACCGCCGGCTGGCCGCGCGGCTCGACGGAGTGACGGCGGGCGCCGAACCCGACCTGACGCGGACCGTCGTACTCCTGGACCCCCGTCAGGCCAAGGGCCTTGAGTTCGACTCGGTGCTGGTGGTGGAGCCGGGGCGGTACGGGACGAGCGATCTGTACGTGGCGCTGACCCGGGCCACCCAGCGGCTCGGGGTGCTGCACACCGGGCGGCTGCCGAAGGCGCTGGCCGACGCCGTCAGCGGGTCGTAGCGGTGGCCGTGGGGGAGGCGGAGGCCGGCGGGTGGCTGGGGTGCAGGGAGGGGTCGAGCGGGGCGAGCGACGCGCACAGGGCGGTCGGGAAGGCGGGCTCGACCGTCAGCACGTCCGTGCAGCCGCCCGCCGAGCTGCGGGCGATCGTCTTCCAGCCGGCCTTCGTCGCCCGGAAGAAGAAGCGGTCACCGAGCCGGGACGTGCAGGCGGAGTCCTTCGTGTCGTCGCCGCACGCCGGTCCGGTGCGCCAGGAGAAGTCCAGCACCAGCCACGTGCCGTCGCAGTGCTCGGCGTCCCGGTAGGTGTGCTCGGGCGCGCCGACCGCCATCAGGGCCTGGTCGTAGGAGCCGGGGGAGCAGCCGGTGGCCGGCGGGTCGCAGCCCAACTGGCCGCACAGCCGAAGGGCGGGCAACGTGGCGCCCTCGGCGGTGAAGACCGTGTCGTTGTCGACGGACAGATGCCGGTCGCCGAGCGCCTGCGGCAGCCGGACCCGGGCCGTGGCCCTGGTCTCCTCGGTGCATCCGGAGCGCCGGTCCGCGTCCGGTGAGTCGAAGGTGAGCTGCACCCATACGGTCCGGGCGTCGGAGTCGGTGACCTTCGCCCTGAAGTCCCGCACGCACGGGTTCTTGCCGTGCGGTACGTCCGCGTCGACGCTCAAGGTGCGGTGGTCACCGGCGAGCCGGGCCGCGGTGACCCTGGACGGCTGGGCGAGGGTCCACGGGATCGGCCCCGTGGCGGTCGCCGTCGCCGAGCCCCGGCCGGCCACCTCCGTCCCGCACCCGGCGAGCAGCAGCACGGCGAGCGCGCACAGCGCGGCCACCACTGACCTGTTGGATCGCACGTGCGACAACCCCCCGTGGGCGCACCGATGGTGACCCGGGCAACTATAGAACTCCCCACCCGCCTCAGGCGGGCCGCAACCAGACCGTCGCCAACGGCGGCAGCGTCAGCCTGATGCTGGCCGGACGGCCGTGCCAGGCCTGCGGTTCCGGCTTGATGTCGTCCGGGTTGGTGACGTCGCTGCCGCCGTACTTGCCGAGGTCGGAGTTGAGGGTCTCGGTCCAGGCCGGGATGTCGTCCGGGACGCCGAGGCGGTAGTCGTGGCGGACGACGGGAGCGAGGTTGGAGACCGCCAGGAGCGGGCCGCCCTCGGCGTCGTAGCGCAGGAACGCGAAGACGTTGTCCTCCGCCGCGTCGCCGACGATCCACTGGAAGCCGGCCGGTTTGATGTCCTGCTGCCACAGCGCCGGGGTGTGGCGGTAGACGGTGTTGATGTCCCGGACGAGGTCGCGGACGCCCCGGTGGTCGGGCGCGGCGCCGTACCCCGGGTCCAGCAGCCACCAGTCGGGGCCGTGGGCCTCGGACCACTCGGCTCCCTGGGCGAACTCCTGGCCCATGAAGAGGAGTTGCTTGCCGGGGTGGGCCCACATGAAGGCGAGGTAGGCGCGGAGGTTGGCGCGCTGCTGCCACCAGTCGCCGGGCATCTTGGAGACCAACGAGCCCTTGCCGTGCACGACTTCGTCGTGGGAGATGGGCAGGACGTAGTTCTCGCTGTAGGCGTACACCATCGAGAACGTCATCTCGTTGTGGTGGAACTTGCGGTGCACCGGCTCATGGGCGATGTAGTCCAGCGAGTCGTGCATCCAGCCCATGTTCCACTTCAGCCCGAACCCCAGACCGCCGAAACCGCCCGGACCGATGTGGTGGGTGGCCCGCGTGACGCCGTCCCACGCCGTGGACTCCTCGGCGATGGTCACCACGCCCGGCGCCCGCCGGTACACGGTCGCGTTCATCTCCTGGAGGAAGGCGACCGCGTCGAGGTTCTCCCGGCCGCCGAACTCGTTCGGCAGCCACTGGCCGGGCTCGCGTGAGTAGTCGAGGTAGAGCATGGAGGCGACCGCGTCCACCCGCAGCCCGTCGATGTGGAACTCCTGGCACCAGTACACGGCGTTCGCCACCAGGAAGTTGCGCACCTCGCGCCGGCCGTAGTCGAACTCCAGCGTGCCCCAGTCGGGATGCGCCGACCGCAGCGGGTTCTCGTGCTCGTACAGCGGCCGCCCGTCGAACTCCGCCAACGCCCAGTCGTCGCGCGGGAAGTGGGCCGGCACCCAGTCCATCAGCACCCCGATCCCGGCCTGGTGCAGCGCGTCCACCAGGAACCGGAAGTCGTCGGGCGTGCCCAGGCGGGCCGTCGGTGCGTAGAAACCGGTGACCTGGTAGCCCCAGGAACCGCCGAAGGGGTGCTCGGCGATCGGCATCAGCTCGACGTGCGTGAAACCGAGGTCCTTGACGTACGCGGGGAGCTGCTCGGCGAGTTGACGGTACGTCAGTCCGGGCCGCCAGGACGGCAGATGGACCTCGTAGACCGAGAACGGCGCCTCGTGCACGGGGATGTCGGCGCGGCGGGCCATCCACTCCTCGTCCCGCCACTCGTAGTGCGAGGCGGTCACCACGGACGAGGTGTTCGGCGGGACCTCGGTGCGGCGGGCCAGCGGGTCGGCGCGCAGGGTCTTCGAGCCGTCCTGCCGGGTCAGCTCGAACTTGTACAGCTCGCCCTCGCCGATGCCCGGCACGAACAGCTCCCACACCCCGGAGGAGCCAAGGGAGCGCATCGGATACCCGCTGCCGTCCCAGAAGTTGAAGGTGCCGGCCACGCACGCGCCGCGCGCGTTCGGCGCCCACACCGAGAAGCGGGTGCCGCTCACGCCCTGGTGCGTCATGGGGTGCGCGCCGAGCACGTGCCACAGCTCCTCGTGTCGGCCCTCCCCGATCAGATGCAGGTCAAGCTCGCCCAGCGTGGGCAGCAGCCGGTACGCGTCCTCGACCTCCTGCACCGCCCCCTCGTACGCCACGAGCAGGCGGTACTCCGGCACCTCGGACAGCGGCGCCAGGCCCGAGAAAAACCCGCCCCCGTCGTTCTCCAGCTCCAGCCGCAGGTCCCCGGCGACGACCGTGACCGCGAGCGCGTACGGCCGGAACGCCCGGAACACGACACCGCCCGGCACCGGGTGCGCGCCGAGCACGCCGTGCGGGTCGTGATGGGTGCCGGCGACCAGGCGGTCGCGGTCGGCGGAGGGAATGACGGGGGAGACGGGAGCGACGGGTGCCGGTGCCTCCGGCGGTGGGGTGGGGATCGACTCGGTGATCCTCTTGCCGGGAGTCTCCTTCGCCGAGATCGCCTTCACGATGGCCTTCTGGGCGGCGGCCTTCTTGGTCACCGCTTTCTTGGTCACCGCCTTCTTGGTGGCGGCTTTCTTGCTCGCCTTCTTTGCGGTGGGTGCCGCCTCCTTGGCCGCGAACTTCTTGGCGGTGCTCTTCTTGGCCGGGATCTTCTTCGCTGTCGCTTTCTGCGCCGCCGCTTTCTTTGTCGTCGCCTTCTTGGCCACCGCCTTCTCGGGCGCCGTCCTCTCCGCCAGGACAGCCTTCTCAGCGGCTTGTTTCGTGGTCTTCTTCGCAGGCTTCTTCGCGGCCTGCGAGTCGGCCGTCTTCTTCGCGTGCGAACCGCTGGACGAGGGGCGGGGGGTCACGGGCGGCGCCTCCTAGGCGAAAAACCGGGGTCAGATCAGGTCGGAAGTGGCGTAACGCTCGATCGCCGCCATCGGCACGGGGAGCCAGTCGGGGCGGTGCCGGGCCTCGTAGAGGACCTCGTATATGGCCTTGTCGGTCTCGTACGCGCGCAGCAGCACGGGATCGGTGCGCGGGTCGCGGCCCGCGGCCTCCGCGTAGCCGGAGCAGTAGGCGGCCCGGCAGGCCGCCGCCCACTCCGGTGCGGGCGGGCCCGCCGAGTGGGCCGCGTAGTCGAAGGAGCGGAGCATGCCCGCCACGTCCCGGGCCACCGGCTGCGGCAGCCGGCGCTCGGCGAGCGGTTTCGAAGGCTCGCCCTCGAAGTCGATCAGCGACCACTCCCCGTCGGCAGAGCGCAGGCACTGCCCGAGGTGCAGGTCGCCGTGGATGCGCTGGGCGGTCCAGGTGTGGCCCTCGGCCGCCAGGTCGGCCAGCGCCTCGAACGCGGAGTGCAGTCCGAGCACGTACGGCCGCAGCGCGGGCACCGCCTGAGCGGCCGACTCCAGCCGCTCGACCATGCCGTCGACCAGCGGCCGCAGCTGCGCGTTGCCCAGAGTGACGGTCGGCAGCGCGCGGGCGAGCGCGGTGTGCACCTCGGCGGTGGCCCGCCCCAGCGCCCGCGCCTCGCCGGTGAAGTCCTCGCCCTTGGCCAGCTCCCGCAGGGCCAGCTCCCAGCCGTCCGTCGCGCCCCGCACGAAGGGCTGCAGCACGCCCAGCACGTACGACTGGCCGTCCAGCTCGGAGCGCAGCCACGCCGTCGGCGCGGGCACCCGGGCAGAGCCCTCGCGGGCGAGCGCGAGCGGGAGCTCCAGGTCGGGGTTGACGCCGGGCGTGATCCGGCGCAGCAGCTTCAGGATGAACGTATCGCCGTATACGACCGACGAATTCGACTGCTCGGCGGTCATCAGGCGGGGGACCAGGTCCTCGGGGATGTCCCGGCCCGTGTCCCGCTCGAAGCGAAGCCCGCCGATGCGTGCCCGGGTGCGCAGCGCCTCCAGGAGCACCTCGGCGGGCCGGGTGTCGTACAGGGCGTCGTACACCGTCCGTCCGGCGAGCGCGCCCTCCTCCGCGTGTCCGATCAGCGCGGGCGCCAGCCGTGGTGGCAGCGCCTCGCGCACGCCTATGAGGAGCTGGTAGCAGTCCCCTGAGGACTGCGGCTGCTCGGCGACGACCAGCAGGTGGTAGAGGCCGAGCCGGGAGCCGGCCGGGAGCAGCTCGGTGGCCGCGACCAGCGTGAATCCGGTGACGGGGCGCCCCTTGCCGGCGAACCAGCGCTGCCTGGGCAGCCATTCCCGCAGCAGTGGGTCCAGTGACGCGAGGAGGCCGGTACTTGTCGCGTCGAAGCGGGTGACCGTGTCCGACATGAGCGTCATGTCCTTTCCCCGGGGGTCGGGGTGTTACTGATGCGTGCCCCGGGTGGGACAGTGGAAACCGCCCCACCCTGGGGTTCTATGCGGCGTCCTTGCGGAGCCGGAACCAGTAGAAGCCGTGCCCGCCGAGGGTCAGCAGGTACGGCAGCTCGCCGATGGCCGGGAATCGCACCCCGCCGAACAGCTCCACCGGGTGCCGTCCGCTGAAGGCCCGCAGATCGAGTTCCGTCGGCTGCGCGAACCGCGAGAAGTTGTTCACGCACAGCACCAGATCGTCCTCGTGCTCCCGCAGGAAGGCGATCACCGCCGGGTTCGACGACGGCAGTTCCGTGTAGGTGCCGAGGCCGAAGGCGTGGTTCTGCTTGCGGATCTCGATCATGCGTCGGGTCCAGTGCAGCAGCGAGGAGGGCGACGACATCGACGCCTCGACGTTGGTGACCTGGTAACCGTGGACGGGGTCCATGATGGTCGGCAGGAAGAGTCGGCCGGGGTCGCAGGAGGAAAACCCTGCGTTGCGGTCGGGTGTCCACTGCATCGGCGTGCGGACGGCGTCGCGGTCGCCGAGCCAGATGTTGTCGCCCATGCCGATCTCGTCGCCGTAGTAGAGGATCGGCGAGCCGGGCAGGGACAGCAGGAGAGCCGTGAACAGCTCGATCTGGTTGCGGTCGTTGTCCAGGAGGGGTGCGAGCCGGCGGCGGATGCCGATGTTGGCGCGCATACGCGGGTCCTTCGCGTACTCCGCCCACATGTAGTCGCGCTCCTCGTCGGTGACCATCTCCAGGGTCAGCTCGTCGTGGTTGCGCAGGAAGATGCCCCACTGGCAGTTCTTGGGGATGGCGGGGGTCTTCGCGAGGATCTCCGAGACGGGGTAGCGCGACTCCCTGCGGACGGCCATGAAGATGCGGGGCATGACGGGGAAGTGGAAGGCCATGTGGCACTCGTCGCCGCCGCTGGCGTAGTCGCCGAAGTAGTCGACGACGTCCTCAGGCCACTGGTTCGCCTCGGCGAGGACCACCGTGTCCGGGTAACTGGCGTCGATCTCCTTGCGGACCCGCTTGAGGAACTCGTGGGTTGCCGGAAGGTTTTCGCAGTTGGTGCCTTCCTCCTGGTACAGGTACGGCACGGCGTCGAGGCGGAAGCCGTCGATGCCCAGATCCAGCCAGAACCGCAGCGCGGAGATCATCTCCTCCTGCACGGCCGGGTTCTCGTAGTTGAGGTCCGGCTGGTGGGAGAAGAAGCGGTGCCAGAAGTACTGCTTGCGGACCGGGTCGAAGGTCCAGTTGGACGCCTCGGTGTCGACGAAGATGATCCGCGCCTCGGGGTACTGCTTGTCGTCGTCCGCCCAGACGTAGTAGTCGCCGTAGGGCCCCTCGGGGTCCTTTCTGGACTCCTGGAACCACGGGTGCTGGTCGCTGGTGTGGTTCATGACGAAGTCGATGATGACGCGCATCCCGCGCTGGTGGGAGGCGTCGACGAACTCGACGAAGTCGGCGAGGTCACCGAACTCCGGCAGCACGGCCGTGTAGTCGGAGACGTCGTAACCGCCGTCCCGCAGCGGGGACTTGAAGAAGGGGGGCAGCCAGATGCAGTCGATGCCCAGCCACTGGAGGTAGTCCAGTTTGGCGGTGAGTCCCTTGAGGTCGCCGACTCCGTCGCCGTTGCTGTCCTGGAAGGAGCGCACCAGGACCTCGTAGAAGACCGCGCGCTTGAACCAATCCGGGTCCCGGTCCTTGGCGGGCGTGTCCTCGAAGGTGTCCTGAACGGGCTCGTTGACGATCATATTGTGGGTGACCCTCCGATCTGCGGGGTGGACGGTCGCAGGACGGTGAAGACGTGCGCGGGCCGACGGCCCGGTTCGAGGCGCACATAGTTGGTCCTGCCCCAGTGATAGGTCTCGCCGGTGAGTTCGTCACGCACCGGCACCGACTCGTGCCATTCCAGGCCGAGTTGTGGCATGTCCAACGAGACCGTGGCTTCCTGGGTGTGGTGGGGGTCGAGGTTGACGACCACCAGAACCGTGTTCGAGCCGCTCCGTTTCGAATACGCGATCACCGCGTCCTGATCCACGTGATGGAAATGCAGATCGCGCAGCTGCTGAAGAGCCGGGCTCGCGCGGCGGATCGTGTTGAGCCGGGTGATCAGAGGGGCGAGGGTACGTCCCTCGCGGGCCGCGGCCTGCCAGTCGCGGGGTTTGAGCTGGTACTTCTCCGAGTCGAGGTACTCCTCACTGCCGGCCCGCAACGGCACCCGCTCGCACAGCTCGTACCCGCTGTACACACCCCACGCAGGGGAGAGTGTCGCCGCCAGCACCGCCCGCAACTCGAACGCGGGACGCCCGCCCTCCTGCAGGAACTCGTGCAGGATGTCCGGGGTGTTGACGAAGAAATTCGGCCGCATGTAAGCCGCCGTCTCCGTCGACAGCTCGGTCAGATACTCCGTCAGTTCCTGCTTGGTGTTGCGCCAGGTGAAATACGTGTACGACTGCTGGAAACCGATCTGCGCCAGTGTCCGCATCATCGCCGGCCGGGTGAACGCCTCCGCCAGGAAGATCACATCCGGATCCGAGGCGTTGATCTCACCGATCACCCGCTCCCAGAACATCACCGGCTTGGTGTGCGGATTGTCCACCCGGAAGATCCGCACCCCATGACCCATCCACAACCGCAGCACCCGCAGGGTCTCCGCGACCAGACCCTCGAAGTCCGCGTCGAAGGCGATCGGATAGATGTCCTGGTACTTCTTGGGCGGATTCTCCGCGTACGCGATCGTCCCGTCCGGACGGTGATGGAACCACTCCGGATGCTTCTGCACCCACGGATGGTCGGGCGAGCACTGCAGGGCGAAGTCCAGGGCGATCTCCAGGCCCAGGCGATCGGCCTCGCCCACGAACCAGGCGAAGTCCTCGACCGTGCCCAGCTGCGGGTGCACCGCGTCGTGCCCGCCCTCCGGCGAACCGATCGCCCACGGCACCCCCACATCCTCCGGACCGGCGGACAGGGTGTTGTTGCGGCCCTTGCGGAACGTCGTCCCGATCGGATGGATCGGCGGCAGGTACAGCACGTCGAAACCCATCGCCGCGATCGCCGGCAGGCGGCGGGCCGCGGTGCGGAAGGTGCCGTGCGGCTGCTCGGGCGTGCCGCCCTCGGAGCGCGGGAAGAACTCGTACCAGGCGCCGTACAGGGCCCGCTCCCGCTCCACCAGCAACGGCAGCGGCTCCGAGGCGGTCACGAACTCCCGCAGCGGATGCCCGGCCAGGACCGCGTCCACCTCCGGCGTCAGACCCGCCGCCAGACGGGAGGCCGCGGGGCGGTTCTCGTCGCGCAGGGCGGTGACGGCGGCCAGGAGCACCTTGCGCCCGTCGGCCGGGACCCCGGAGTCGGCGGCGGCCCGCTCGTACAGCCGCGCGCCCTCCTCCAGGACCAGTTCCGTGTCCATGCCGGCCGGGATCTTGATGCGGGCGTGGTGCCGCCAGGTCGTGACGGGATCGCTCCACGCCTCCACGGTGTAGGTCCAGTGGCCCGGCGCGCCGGGGGTGACGGTGGCGCCCCAGCGGTCGGTGCCCGGGGCGAGTTCACGCATCGGCGTCCAGGGGCCCGGGCGGCCTTCTGGATCGGTGAGCACGACATTGGCGGCCACGGCGTCGTGGCCCTCGCGGAACACGGTCGCCGAGACCTGGAAGGACTCGCCGGTCACGGCCTTGGCGGGCCGGCGCCCGTGCTGGATCACGGGGCCGACGTCGAGGACGGGGATACGCCCGATACCGGCGGCGGCGCCCGCGGAGGGTGGCTCCGGGGTCGACGGGACGGTCTCGGTGGGGGGTACAGGGGCTGGGGCGGTGCTGGGCGTCGGGGGTGCTGACGAGTGGTGCGTGGCGGGCATGACCGCTCCTGTCCGCGTCAACGTGGGTGGGCGGATGGCTGTGGGGAGGTGGGTCCTGCGTGGTGTTCCGGTGGAACGCGCTGGGATGTACCTGGTGTACCGCTGAGAGGTATCGGGCGAGCGTGCTGGGGGTGTACCTGGGGGAGCCTTCCCACCCTAAGCGAGTGAGCAATCCGGCACTTTGTTAACTACTCAGCCGTATGTCTACACACAAGACCGGCCCCGTTCGAGGGGAACGGGGCCGATATCAGGACTCTGCCAGGACCAGCACAGGACTTTGCCACTACGAGGGCGGCACCTGGAGAAGTTCGTCCGGTGATCCAGGACCCCGTCCGGAGACCTTTCCGGTCACCGCAAGTTTGACCAGGGCTTTGGACACCTGGGCCGGAGAGGCCCTGCGATGGCCGGCCAGATAGAGCGCCGCGGCGCCCGCGGCATGGGGGGCCGCCATCGACGTACCGGAGAAGGTGGCGCGGCCGGTGTCGCTCGCGTTCGACGCCGAGACGATCCCGACACCCGGGGCGAACAGGTCCACGGCGGGCCCGAAGTCGGAGAAGCCCGCGCGTGCGTCCGCCCTGTCGGTGGCGCCGACGGTGACGGCCTCCTTCACGTCGGCGGGGGAGTAGCCGCCGGCCGGCCGGCCGGCGTTGCCGGCGGCGACGGCGTAGGTGACGCCGGAGGCGATGGAGGTGCGTACGGCCGCGTCCAGCTGGGCGTTGTGGTAGCCGCCGAGGCTGAGGTTGGCGACCGCGGGCCTGTGGGCGTGCCGGGTGACCCAGTCGATGCCGGCGATGACCTGGGCGGTGGTGCCCGCGCCGGCGTCGTCGAGGACGCGTACGGCGACGACCCTGGCCTTCTTGGCCACGCCGTAGGTCGCGCCGGCGATCGTCCCCGCGACGTGGGTGCCGTGTCCGTTGCCGTCGCCGGCCGCGTGGTCGTCGCCGACGAAGTCCCAGCCGTAGCTCGCCCGTCCGCCGAAGTCCTTGTGCGTGACGCGGATGCCGGTGTCGATGACGTACACCGTGACGCCGCTGCCCCCGGAGGCGGGCGCGCGGTAGTCCTTGTCCAGCGGGAGGGCGGGCTGGTCGATGCGGTCCAGGCCCCAGGACGGCGGGTCGGACTGCGGGACGGCCCGCGGGTTTGTCGGTGCGCCGGTCCGCGTGCCGTCGAGCGCGACCCGGGTGTCCTGGACGACCGCGGCGACCCCGGGGTCGGCCGCGAGCCGCCTCGCCTGTCTCTCGTTCGCCTTGATCGCGTAGCCGTTGAGGACCGTGCCGTAGGTGTGGCTTATTTTCGCCCCGTACCGCTCGGCGATGTCCTGGCCCGCGGCCGACGGGGCCTTCGTGGCCCCCTTGAGCGTCACCAGGTAGCTTCCGCCGACCGAACCGGCCTCCCCGGCGCCGAGTATCCGCCCCTGCGGGACGGCGTGCGCGGGCGGTGCGATGGCCGAAAGCGCGGCGGCACAGGTCACCGCGGTCAGGCCCCCCGCCCAGCGCAGACGCCATGTGCGCGTCCTTGCCATGCTTCGAGTTCCCCTCCTCGATCCGGCGTGCGGCGATCACGGAACACCGGGCGCACCCGGCGGCCGGGCGGCACGCCACTTGGAGCCTCTCGTGAGGTGGGAAGGCCCACAAGGACGCCTATGGGGGCGGAATCGGCCATATCGGTTATGTGGTGAGCGAGGTGGAGAGGGAGGGTTGCGCTCATTTTCGGTCGATGAGTGATCGACCTGTATCGGCACGCTTGATCCGGAAGGGTCCGCCACACGGACGCCGGGGTAACCATTACCGTCGTCAATGACGTCGAGACGCACACCGCCGTGCGTCCGCACAGCGATCTGCGCTGAGGTGGAATGTGAAGGCGATCCGTCGATTCACCGTCCGTCCCGTTCTCCCCGACCCCCTCCGGCCCCTGAGCGATCTGGCCCGCAATCTGCGCTGGTCCTGGCACGCCGAGACACGCGACCTGTTCCAGTCCGTCGACCCCGAGCGCTGGGCGGCCTCGGACGGCGATCCCGTACGACTGCTCGGCAGTGTTTCCCCCACGCGGCTCGCGGAGCTGGCGGAGGATCATGGCTTCCTGCGCCGGCTGACCGAGGTCGCCGGTGACCTCGACGAGTACGTGACCGGTGAGCGCTGGTACCAGGCGCAGCCCGGTGGACTGCCCGCCGCCGTCGCCTACTTCTCGCCCGAGTTCGGGGTGACCGCCGCGCTGCCGCAGTACTCGGGCGGCCTCGGCATCCTGGCCGGCGACCATCTCAAGGCGGCCAGCGATCTCGGGGTGCCGTTGATCGGGGTCGGACTGCTGTACCGGCACGGCTACTTCCGGCAGTCCCTGTCCCGGGACGGCTGGCAGCAGGAGACGTACCCGGTGCTCGACCCGAACGAGCTGCCCGTCGCGCTGCTCAAGGAGGCCGACGGCACGCCCGCGCAGGTCTCCCTCGCCCTGCCCGGCGGCAAGCTGCTGCGGGCCCGGATCTGGCTGGCCCAGGTCGGCCGGGTCCCGCTGCTGATGCTGGACTCGGACGTCGAGGAGAACGCCCTCGGCGAACGCGGTGTGACCGACGTGCTCTACGGCGGCGGCAGCGAGCACCGGCTGCTGCAGGAGATGCTGCTCGGCATAGGGGGCGTGCGGGCGGTGCGGACGTACTGCCGGCTCACCGGTCACGCCGATCCCGAGGTCTTCCACACCAACGAGGGGCACGCCGGGTTCCTCGGCCTGGAGCGGATCGCCGAACTCGGCGACCAGGGGCTGGACTTCGACGCCGCGCTGGAGGCGGTGCGGGCCGGGACCGTGTTCACCACGCACACCCCCGTGCCGGCCGGCATCGACCGCTTCGACCGCGAGCTGGTCGCCCGGCACTTCGGTCCCGACGCCGAACTCCCGCGGATGGACGTCGGGCGCATCCTGAGCCTGGGCATGGAGACCTACCCCGGCGGTGAGCCCAACCTCTTCAACATGGCCGTGATGGGCCTGCGGCTCGGGCAGCGGGCCAACGGTGTGTCGCTGCTGCACGGGCAGGTCAGCCGGGAGATGTTCTCCGGGCTCTGGCCGGGGTTCGACCCCGAGGAGGTGCCGATCACCTCCGTGACGAACGGGGTGCACGCGCCGACCTGGGTCGCGCCGGAGGTGTTCCGGCTCGGGGCGCGGCAGATCGGCGCCCAGCGCACCGAGGACGCGATGACCGTCGGCGGCTCGGACCGCTGGGACGCGGTCGCGGACATCGGCGACCAGGACATCTGGGAGCTGCGCCGGGTGCTGCGCGAGCACCTGGTGGACGAGGTGCGCGAGCGGCTGCGCGCCTCATGGCGCCAACGCGGGGCGGGGACCGCCGAGTTGGGGTGGATCGACGGGGTCCTGGACCCGGACGTCCTCACCATCGGGTTCGCGCGGCGCGTCCCCTCGTACAAGCGGCTGACGCTGATGCTGCGGGACCGGGACCGGTTGATGGACCTGCTGCTGCATCCCGAGCGGCCGATCCAGATCGTGGTGGCGGGCAAGGCGCATCCGGCGGACGACGGCGGGAAGCGGCTGGTGCAGGAGCTGGTGCGGTTCGCGGACGACCCGCGGGTGCGGCACCGGATCGTGTTCCTGCCCGACTATGGCATGGCGATGGCGCAGAAGCTCTACCCCGGCTGCGACATCTGGCTCAACAACCCGCTGCGCCCGCTGGAGGCCTGCGGCACCTCCGGCATGAAGGCCGCGCTCAACGGCTGCCTCAACCTCTCGGTCCTGGACGGCTGGTGGGACGAGTGGTTCCAGCCCGACTTCGGCTGGGCGATCCCCACCGCGGACGGCGCCGGGACCGACCCCGACCGACGGGACGACATCGAGGCCTCCGCGCTCTACGACCTGCTGGAGCAGCGGGTGACACCGCGCTTCTACGAGCGCGGGGAGCACGGCCTGCCCGACCGCTGGATCGAGATGGTCCGCCAGACCCTCACCCTGCTCGGCCCGAAGGTGCTGGCGGGGCGCATGGTCCGGGAGTACGTCGAGCGCCTCTACACCCCGGCCGCCCACGCCCACCGCGCGATGGACCCGGCCTCGGCCCGCGAACTCGCCGCGTGGAAGGCGCGGGTGCGGGCCGCCTGGCACGCGGTCACCGTCGACCACGTGGAGACGTCCGTCGCCACACCCACCGCGGAGCTCGGCACCACCCTCGGACTGCGCGTCCGTGTCGGACTGGGCGACCTCAATCCCGAGGACGTCGACGTCCAGGCCGTCTCCGGGCGCGTCGACCCCGAGGACCGCATCACCGACGCGGCGAGCGTCCCCCTGAAGCCGGCGGGCGGACCGGACGCGGAGGGCAAATGGGTCTACGAGGGCCCCCTCGCCCTGGACCGCACCGGGCCCTACGGCTACACGGTCCGCATCCTGCCGACCCACCGACTCCTCGCGTCCGGCGCGGAGTTGGGCCTGGTGGCCGTGCCGTCGGAGGAAGCGGTGGAGGGGGCGGGGGTGTTGCTCAGGTAGCGGTCCGCGCCGTTCGGTCCGAGCGGCGGTCGCACCGACCGCCGCTCAGGCCGCGTCGAACGGCGCGCACAGTTGCTGGAGCACCTTCCCGCAGCGCCGCGCGTACGCGCTCTGCAGTCCGCGCGCCGCCGGGCCGCCCGCTCGGGAGTACCACTTGGCGGCGCGGCTGAAGGCGGAGACCGTGAGCCAGACCGTGCCGTCACCGGTGCGGTCGACCAGGAAGAGTTCCTCGCCGGACTCCGGGTGGCCGCTCAGGGTGCCGTAGGCCCAGCCCGCTCGGCGGGGTTCGTCGACCGTGTAGACCACCCGGCACGGGGCCTTGATCATGCCGGCGAGGGTGACCGTGACCTCGACGTCGGGGGCCGCGCGCTCGGCGGTGGTGTCGATGCCCAGGCCCGTCGTGCGGTGCATCTCCCAGGTCAGGACCGCCTCGGAGGCCCGCTGGAAGACCTTCTCGCCCTCGCCGAGGCGAGTACGGACATGCAGGGAGTGGAAGCCGGGAGGGCAGAAACCGACGCGCCGGGTCGCGCCGACGTCGTCGTACGTGAAGTCCGTCAGGGGCATGGGAACCAAGGGTAGGGCGGTACCCGGGAATGCCTTCGTCCCGGGTACCGCCCCGCGCCAACCCCCCTCGGGTCAGCTCACGTTGACGGCACTCCAGGCCGCCGCCACCGCGTTGTACTCCGTGCTGCCGGAGCCGTACAGCGCGGCCGCCGCGGAGAGCGTGCCGGTGCGGGCCGCCTTGTAGTTCGTCGTCGACGTGAAGTACGTCGTCAGCGCCTTGTACCAGATCTGCAGCGCCTTGTCCCGGCCGATGCCGGTGACCGTGGAGCCGTTCGACGTCGGCGAGTTGTAGCTGACACCGTTGATCGTCTTGGCGCCACTGCCCTCCGAGAGGAGGTAGAAGAAGTGGTTCGCGACGCCGGACGAGTAGTGGACGTCCTTGTTGCCGACGGTGGAGGACCAGGAGTCCGCCGAGCCGCCGTCCTTGCTGGGCTTGTCCATGTAGCGCAGCGGCGTGCCGTCGCCGTTGATGTTGATCTTCTCGCCGATGAGGTAGTCACCGACGTCGGAGGAGTTGCCCGCGTAGAACTCGACGCCCGTGCCGAAGATGTCGGAGGTCGCCTCGTTCAGGCCGCCGGACTCACCGCTGTAGTTGAGGCCCGCGGTGTTGGCGGTGACGCCGTGGCTCATCTCGTGACCCGCTACGTCCAGCGAGGTCAGCGGGTGGGTGTTGCCCGAGCCGTCGCCGTAGGTCATGCAGAAGCAGCTGTCGTCCCAGAACGCGTTGACGTACGAACTGCCGTAGTGCACGCGGGAGTAGGCGCCGACGCCGTTGTTCTTGATGCCGCTGCGGCCGAAGGTGGACTTGTAGAAGTCCCACGTCTCCTGCGCGCCGTAGGCGGCGTCCGCGGCGGCGGTCACGTCGGTGGTGGAGCTGGAGGCGGTGCCGGTGCCCCACGTGTTGGTGGTCTGCGAGAACAGCGTCCCGGTGCCGGACGTCCCGTGCTTCAGGTTGTACGTCTTGTGGCTGCCGCGCGAGGCGTCGGTCAGTGTGTAGGTCGAGCCCGACAGCGTGGTGGTGAGGCTGACGGTGCCCGAGTACAGCGTCTTGCCGGTGCCGGTGGCGTTCTCGATGCCCTGGTACTCGAAGAGCTTCTTGCCGGTCGACGCGTCGGTGATGACGTGCAGCTGGTTCGGGGTGCCGTCGTCCTGGAGGCCGCCGACGATCGTCTCGTAGGCGAGGACGGGGGTGCCGTCGCCGGCCCAGATGACCTTTCTGGCACCGTCGGCCGCGGTCTTGTCCGAGCCGGCGGCCTTGGCGGCGGTCAGCGCCTGCTTCTCGGCCTTGGCGGTGGTGATCTTCGGCGTGACGGAGGCCACCTTGATGGTCGCCTTGACCGCCTTGGTGACACCCTCGGCCTTGCCGGTCGGGGAGGTGTGCACCACGAGGTCGCCGCCGAGGACCGGCAGGCCCGCGTAGGTGCGCTCGTAGCGGGTGTGGACGGTGCCGTCGGCGTCCTTGACGACGTCCTTGGCGACCAGCTTCTCCTTGGCGCCGAGGCCTATCCTCTGCGCCGTCTCGGTGACGTCGGCCTGCGCCTTCTGCAGGAGCGAGGTGCGGGCGGCTGCCGTCAGCGAGGTGGGCGCGGCGGCGAGCTGAGCCTTGCCCGTGGAGTCCGCCGGGGTCTGGGCGGAGGCCGTGCCGGCGGCCAGACCGGTGCTGAGCAGGGCTCCGGCGGCGACGGCGGTGGCGATGGCGAGCGTGGTGCGCTTGTGACGCGCGTAGAGGGGGGTCACACAAGCTCCTTGTGGTGGGGGAGTCCGGCCGGCGTGGGGCGCCCGACCGGGGTTGCTGTGAGTTGTGCGGCGGTTGTGAGGAAGAGTGGCATCGGGGGCGCGTACATGTCAGGACCCCGAAGTGATGTTGGCTCAAAATCGTCTGTCGGGTGAACATTGCGGGAATGTAAACGGGCCTGACCTGGGTCAAAGGCAAGCCAGCGGTCGGTATCGGCGTGGCAAAAAGAGGACGCCGCCCCGGTGGGTCGAACCACCGGGACGGCGCCCTGACGTCGGGGCCCCTGCGGGCACCGGTCGGGCCGTGCGGCCTACGGGAAGGTGAGGCTCCAGCTGTTGATGTAGCCGGTGTCCTGCGCCGCCACGTCCTGCGCCTTCAACTTCCAGACCCCGTTGGCGACTTCGGAGGACGCGTTGACCGTGTAGGTCGCCTGCACGTTGTCCGCCGAGTCGGAGGAGCTGGAGTTCTTCAGGCGGTACGTCGTCCCGTCCGGGGCGACCAGGTCGAGCACCAGGTCACCGCGCCAGGTGTGCACGATGTCGACCGAGACCGCCAGGTTCGACGGGGCGTTGCCCGTCCGCCCGGACACGGTGATCGACGACGTGACGGCAGCCCCGTTGTCCGGAATCGACACGTCGGCTGTGTTCTCGAACGAGGTGCCGCCACCGCCGCCACCGCCCGAGCGCGCGCCGACCGCGACGGCCGCCCACGCGTCCTGCACCGCCTTGTACTCGGTGCTCGTGGTGCCGTACAGCTCACCCGCCGCCGCCAGCGTCCCGGTGCGGGCCGCCGCGTAGTTGGTGGTGGACGTGAACTTCGTGGTCAGCGCCCGGTACCAGATCTGCAGCGCCTTGTCCCGGCCGATGCCGGTGACCGGCAGGCCGTCCGAGGTCGGCGAGTCGTAGCTGACGCCGTTGATGACCTTGGCGCCGCTGCCCTCGCTCAGCAGGTAGAAGAAGTGGTTGGCGGGGCCCGAGGAGTAGTGGACGTCGATCGAGCCGATCCCCGAGTACCAACTGTCCTTGGACGCGCCGTCCTTGCTCGGCTTGTCCTGGTAACGCAGCGGGGTCCCGTTGCCGTTGATGTTGATCTTCTCGCCGATGAGGTAGTCACCGACGTCCGAGGCGTTGTTCGCGTAGAACTCGACGCCCGTGCCGAAGATGTCGGAGGTCGCCTCGTTCAGGCCGCCGGACTCACCGCTGTAGTTGAGGCCCGCGGTGTTGGAGGTGACGCCGTGGCTCATCTCGTGCCCGGCCACGTCCAGCGAGGTCAGCGGACGGGCGTTGCCGGAACCGTCGCCGTAGGTCATGCAGAAGCAGCTGTCGTCCCAGAACGCGTTGACGTACGCGTTGCCGTAGTGGACGCGGGAGTAGGCACCGACGCCGTTGTTCTTGATGCCGCTGCGACCGAAGGTGTTCTTGTAGAAGTCCCAGGTCTCCGCTGCCCCGTAGTGCGCGTCGGCGCCCGCGGTCGCGGTGTTCGACGTGGTGCCGTTGCCCCAGGTGTCCGTGGTCTGGGAGAACAGCGTGCCGGTGCCGGACGTGCCCCGGTTGAGGTTGTACGTCTTGTGGCCGCCGCGCGCGCCGTCGGTCAGCGTGTAGTTCGACCCGGACTGGGTCGTGGTCAGCGTGACCGTGCCGCTGTACTGCGTGTTGCCGGTGCCGTTCTTGATGGCCTGGTACTCGAAGAGCTTCTTGCCGGTGGCCGCGTCGGTGATGACGTGCAGCTGGTTCGGCGTGCCGTCCTCCTGGAGACCGCCGACGACCGTCTCGTACGCCAGGACCGGCTTGCCGCTCGCCGCCCAGATCACCTTGCGCGGTGCCGCGTCGGCGCTCGCCTTGGTTCCGCCCAGCGCCTTGGCGCGGGAGACGGCCTGCTGCTCGGCGGCGGCCTTGGTGATGTCCGGGGTGACGTCGGCGACCTTGATGGTCGCGTTCGTCGCCTTGATGACGCGCTGGGTGGCACCCGACTTGGCGGTGTCGACGACAAGGTCGCCGCCGAGCACCGGCAGGCCCGCGTACGTGCGCTCGTAGCGGGTGTGCAGGGTGCCGTCGGCGTCCTTGACGACGTCACGCGGGACGAGCGTCTCCTTGGCGCCGAGACCGATGTCCTTGGCGGTCGCCGCACCGGCCGTGTCGGCCGCGCGTATCAACTCCGCGCGCTGGGAGGGGCTGAGCTTGACGGCCGCGTGGGCCTTGGACGCGGCGGGCGCCGCGGCCGGGGCCGCGGAGGCGGCGCCCGACTGGACGGCCGCGGCGAGCAGGGCGGTCACGCCGGCCAGGGCGACGGCGGCGACGCGACGGTGCGCCGTGGGGCGCTGTGCTGTGTGGGAGGTGCGTCTGCGAGAGGAACTGCTTCTCAACACTGACTCCTTCTGCGTGGCCGCGGGTCGCACGGCCAGGGGAGATCCGGACGATGGGTCGACCGTCCGGGCAGAACTGGGCCAAACGCGGAACCAGGTGCAGGCGGCCGCCGACGAGACGGCACTGGTTCGTGCTGTCTGTGGGGTTGCTGTGCAGCGGCCGTGGGGAAGCGTGCCAGGGGAGTGCGGTTTCTGTCAGGGGCGCGTCAGAAGGTTGGCCGGAAATCGTCCGTTGTTCGGTAGTTCATGTTCGTTATACGGAGCCGTTGTTCGGTCGGTCCCGCCAGTCGCCATCCGCTGACCGGCGAGTCAGTGCCGGCCGGTCCCGGGAGTCGCTATCCGCTGACCGGCGAGTCAGTGCCGGTCGGCCGCACGGACCCGCCGCCAGGGCCGATGCCGCCGTGCCAGGTCCGCCACAGCGCCGCGTACGCCCCGTCTCCCGTCACCAGCTCCTCGTGCGTGCCGAGTTCGGTCAGCAGGCCGTCCTCCATCACCGCCACCCGGTCCGCGTCGTGCGCGGTGTGCAGCCGGTGCGCGATCGCGATGACGGTACGGCCCTCGAGTACGGCGGCCAGGGCGCGCTCGGTGTGCCGGGCCGTGGTCGGATCCAGCAACGCCGTCGCCTCGTCGAGGATCAGGGTGTGCGGATCGGCCAGGACCACACGGGCCAGGGCGAGTTGCTGCGCCTGTGAGCCGTCCGTACGCCAACCTCCCTCGCCCAGCACGGTGTTGAGCCCGTCGGGCAGCTCCCGCACCCAGTCGTCGGCGCCGACCGCCGCGAGGGCCGCCCACAACTCCTCATCCGTGGCGGCCGGTTCGGCGATCAGCAGGTTGTCCCGGACCGTGCCGAGGAACACGTGGTGCTCCTGGGTGACCAGGACGACCTGGCGGCGCAGCTGCTCCGGGTCCAGCCCGACGACCGGCACCCCGCCCACCGTCACCGTGCCCTCGGTCGGCGCCTCGACGCCCGCCAGCAGCCGGCTCAGCGTGGTCTTCCCGGCACCGGACGGCCCGACCACCGCCAGTCGCTCACCAGGGCGCACGGTCAGATCGACCCCGCGCAGCACCTCGCCGCCGCGCTCGTAGGCGTACCGCACCCCCGTCACGTCGATCCGGTCGCCGGACGGGGCCGGGGAGTCGGCCGGCACCGCGCGCGGAGCCCGTGCCAGGCCCTCCACGCGGGCGAACGAGGCGCCGCCGCTCTGCAGTTGCTCGATCCGCATCAGGATCTCGTCGAGCGGGTTGCTCAGCCGTTGCAGATACAGGGCCGCCGTCACCACCGCGCCCAGGCTCAGCGTGCCCTGTCCGTGCAGCACCCCGCCGACCAGCAGGACCGTGGTCACCGGGATCAGATAGGAGACGTCCACCGACGGGAAGAACACCGAGCGCAGGAACAGCGTGTACATCCGGGTGCGCCGGGAGACCTCCAGCGCGTCCCGGCTCGCCGCGATCCGGCGCTTCTCCAGCCGCAGCGCCTCGACCGTGCGCGCCCCGGACGCGGTGGCCGCGAGGATCTCGGCGACGTCCGAGGTGGCCGCGCCCTCGGCGAGGTAGCCGTCGCGGGCGCGGCGCAGATACCAGCGCAGGGCGAGCCAGGTGCCGGCCAGGCCGAGCAGCCCGCAGACCCCGAGCAGCGGGTCGATCACGACGACCGCGCCGATCAGGAACAGCACCTGCACGCCGTTGATGAGCAGTTCGGGTCCCGCGTCACGCAGCGTGGTGCCGACCGTCGCCACGTCCGCCGTGCCGCGCGCCGTCAGGTCCCCGGTGCCGGCCCGTTCCACGACCGCCGCGGGCAGTGCGAGCGCGCGGTCGACGAACTCCTCGCGGACGCGGGCGAGGACGCGCTCGCCGAAGCGGTGTCCTGCATAGCGTGCCCAGCGGGCCAGCAGGAGTTGGGCGACGGCACAGAGCAGGATCCACACGGCCAGGCGGTCCACAGCGCGTACTCCGTCGCCGGCGCGGACGTCGTCGACGATGCGGCCGACCAGCCAGGGGCCGACGAGGCCGGCGGCTGCGGCCAGGGCGTTCAGGGCGAGGACGGCGGCGAATGCCTTGGTGTCGCCGCGGATCAGGCGGGTGATGGCTCGGCGTACGTCTTTCCGCTCGGCTACGGGGAGTTGAGCTGTTGTCATCCCACGGTCTCCTCGGCGTCGGCGTCCCGCGCGACGAGGGCTCGGTAGCCCGGGTCTTCGGCCAGGAGTGTGTGGTGGGTTCCGGCGGCCGCGACCTTGCCGTCCACCAGGTAGTAGACCGTGTCTGCGTGGTCCAGCACGAGGGGGGAGGTGGTGGTGACCACGGTCGTGCGGCCTTGTCTGTCCTGTTTGAGACGTTCGGCCACGCGTGCCTCTGTGTGGGCGTCCAGGGCGGACGTCGGTTCCACGGCGAGCAGGATCTCGGGGTTGGCCAGCAGCGCCCGTGCGAGTCGGATGCGTTGGCGTTGGCCGCCGGAGAGGTTGGTGGCCTGGGCGTTTATGTGGGAGTCGAGGCCGTCGGGGAGGGCGTGGAGGATGTCGTCGGCTACCGCTGTGTGGATGGCCTGCATGATGTGCGCCGTAGGGAGTGCCACAGATTGTTCGTCGGCGGGTGCGGGTGCTCCGTGGTTGCTCGCGCAGTTCCCCGCGCCCCTTGGGGGCGTGCCCGCACCGGTGATCAAGTCGTGCAGTTGGCCTGTGAACAGGGTGGAGTCGTGGTCCGCCACCAGGATGTGTTGTCTGACCTGGGGGAGGGCGATCTGGTCGAGGGGGATGTCGCCCCAGGTTGCCCTGGATGGGGCGTATCGGCCCAGGCGATCAATCACTGCCGTCGCATCCGCCGGGCGGGCGCCCGCCAGGGCCGTGAAGTGGCCCGGGCGGATGCGGACGCCGGACTCCGGGTCATGGAGAGTCGACGGTTCTGCGGGGGCGTCCCGGGTGCCGGTGTCCTCCAGGGGGTCCAGGCGCAGGAAGCGGACCACTCGGCGGGCCGAGACCAGGCCGCGGCTGATCTGGTAGCCGCACTCCACCCAGAAACCCACCGGCGCGACCAGCACGGCCACATAGCCGTACACCGACACCAACTCGCCGATGCTGATGTCCCCTTGGGCGGCGAGGCGGGCCGCCAGCCAGGTCACCACGGCGAGGAAGAGGGTGGGGAGGCCGACGCCGAGTGCCTGGACCCAGCTGGTCACCGCGCCGACGCGGTAGCCCTGGCGGCGCAGGTGCTGGGAGTCGTTGCGGAAGGCGTCCGCGAACAGGCCCTTGCCGCCGAGGCCGTTGAGGACGCGCAGGCCGCCGGCGAGGTCGGCGATCCGGGCCGTCAGGACGCCCTGCCGGTCCCGGTACTCGGTCTCCGCGCCCTGCAGGCGGGTGAGCAACGGGCCGACGACCAGGACGATCAGCGGGATGCCGAGCAGCACGACCGCGGCGATCAAAGTCGAGACGGACAGCAGGAGTCCGGCGACCGCCAGATAGGCGACGACCGCGCCGACGCCCGGCCCGACGACCGTCAGCGACATGCTGATCGTCTGGACGTCGCCCACGCCGATCGTGACGACCTCCCCGGCGCCCACCCGGCGGGGCAGCGCGGCGCCGAGGCGGACCGCCTGGTCGACGACCACCTTCACCGTGCGGAAGTTGGCGTCCATCCGCACCCGCGTCATCGTGCGATGCCGCATCAGGCCCAGCCAGGCGTTGAACGCCCCGACCCCGAAGAGGGCCGCCGTCCAGCCCGCCAGCGCCGGATAGTCACCCGGCACCAGCCCCTCGTCGATCGCCCGGGACAGCAGGTACGGCGTGGCCGCGAGCAGCATCATCCACGCACTGCCCAGCAGGGCCCCGGCGACCGACCGTCCCGGCTGACATCGCACCAGCCACCACAGGAAGCGGCCACCGCCCCGGCGGTCGGGTTCGCCCGGATCCTCGTACGCGTCGATCATCCGTTCCCGGCCCCTTCGACCACTGTCACGCGAGACTGTCCCGCCACGCCCGGTGCAGGTCCGCGAACCGGCCCGTGCCCGCGATGAGTTCGGCCGGCGTGCCGTCCTCGACGATCCGGCCGTGCTCCATGACCAGGACGCGGTCGGCGATCTCCACGGTCGACAGGCGGTGTGCGATGACGACGGCCGTACGGCCCTGAAGGACCGTCGACATCGCGCGCTGCACGGCCCGTTCGCCCGGGACGTCGAGGGAACTGGTCGCCTCGTCCAGGATCAGGACGGCCGGGTCGGCCAGCAACGCCCGCGCGAAGGCGACGAGTTGACGCTGGCCGGCGGAGATGCGGCCGCCTCTCTTGCGCACGTCCGTGTCATAGCCGTCGGGCAGCGCCTCGATGAAGTCGTGCGCGCCGATCGCCTTCGCGGCCCGCTCGATCTGTTCGCGGCTCGCGTCGGGGCGGCCGATGGCGATGTTCTCGGCGACGGTGCCGGAGAACAGGAACGCCTCCTGCGTCACCATCACCACCCCGCGCCGCAGTTCGGGCACGGACAGCTCGCGCAGGTCGACGCCGTCCAGCAGGACCTGCCCCGCGGAGGGGTCGTAGAAGCGGGCGAGCAGCTTGGCCAGGGTGGACTTGCCGGCGCCGGTGGTGCCGACGACGGCGACCGTCTGCCCGGCCGGGAGGGTCAGGTCGAAGGTCGGCAGGACCTCGCCGCCGGTGCGGTAGCCGAAGCGGACGCCGTCGAAGACGACCTCGCGGCCCGGGTGTTCGCTCTCCAGGGCCGGCAGTTCGACGGGCGAGGCGGGTTCCGGCACGGACGGCGTCTGCGCGAGCAGCCCGGCGATCTTCTCCAGGGAGGCCGCCGCCGACTGGTAGGAGTTGAGGAACATGCCGAGCCGGTCGATCGGGTCGTACAGGCGGCGCAGGTACAGCACCGCGGCGGCCAGCACGCCCAGTTCGAGGGAGCCGCTCGCCACTCGGTAGGCGCCCCACAGGACGATGCCCGCGACCGCCGTGTTGGCGACCAGGCGGGAGCCGACGACGTAACGGGCCATCTCCAGGAGCGCGTCGCCGTTCGAGCGCTCGTGGCGGCGGTTCAGCACCCGGAAGTCGGTGTCGTTGGCGGCCTCGCGGCGGAAGGCGCGCACCGGCCGGATGCCGTTCATCGTCTCGACGAACTTGACGATCACGGCCGCGATCGCGGTGGACCGCAGCCGGTACACACGGACCGCGCGCCGCTGGTAGACGCGGACCAGGAGGTACAGCGGCACGAAGGACGCCACCGCGAGCGCGCCCACACCGAGATCCAGCCACAGCAGCATCGCCGAGATGTAGACGAAGGACAGGATGACCGTGATCAGTTCCTGCAGACCCTCGTTCAGCAGTTCCCGCAGGGACTCGACATCGGTGGTGGAGCGGGAGATCAGCCGGCCCGAGGTGTAGCGCTCGTGGAAGTCGATGCTGAGCGCCTGCGCGTGCCGGAAGATGCGGCCGCGCAGGTCCAGCAGCACGTCCTGGTTGACGCGGGCCGAGGCGATGATGAACGCGTACTGCAGTGCGCCGGAGACCAGCGCGCACAGCAGATAGGCCACGGCCACCGCGATCAGCGGTCCGTGGTCGCTGCGGCGGAACGCCGGCACCGCGCTGTCGATCGCGTACGCCACCAGCAGCGGGCCCGCCTGGACGGCCGCCTGCTGGAGGAGCAGCAGGAGGCTGGTGAAGGCGACGCGGGCCTTCATGGGGGCGAGCAGGGACCGCAGCAGGGTCGAGGTGGCGCCCGGCGGAGTGGGCAGGATGTCGCGGTCGAAGGGGTCGGTGACCTTGGAGTCCCCGGGGCTGGGCAGATCGGGTTCGTCGTCCGCTGCCGGGACGGAGGAGGTGGTCGGGGCCGTCATCGGTCGTCCTCCGCTTCGTCGGTCCCGGACATGAGGTGGGCGTACTCGGCGTTCGTGCGCAGCAGTTCCTGATGCGTGCCGACCGCGGTGATCCGGCCGCCGGAGAGCAGGGCGACCCGGTCGGCGAGCAGGACCGTGGAGGGGCGGTGGGCCACGATGAGCGCGGTGGTGTCCGCGAGGACCTCCCGCAGCGCGGCCTCGACGGCGGCTTCGGTGTGCACGTCCAGCGCGGACAGCGGGTCGTCCAGGACCAGGAACCCGGGTCTGCCCACCACCGCCCGCGCCAGCGCGAGCCGTTGCCGCTGCCCGCCCGACAGGCTCAGGCCCTGCTCGCCGACCTGCGTGTCGGTGCCCTGCGGAAGCGCGTGCGCGAAGTCGGCCTGGGCGACGGAGAGCGCGCGGTTCAGCTCGGCCGCGCCCGCCTCGTCGTCGGCGCCCATGAGCACGTTCTCCCCGACGCTCGCCGAGAACAGCGTCGGCTCCTCGAAGGCGACGGCGACCCGGGAGCGCAGCTCCTCGCGGGACATGGCGGTGATGTCCTCGCCGTCCAGGGTGATGTGTCCCTCGGTCACCTCGTGCAGCCGCGGCACGAGCGCGGTCAGTGTCGTCTTGCCGCTGCCCGTGGACCCGACCAGCGCCATCGATTCGCCGGGACGGATGTGCAGGTCTATCCGGTCCAGCACGGGCGCGGACCCGGGCTCGGCGTCGGGGTATCGAAACCGGACCCCACGGAAGCGGATGCCCCGCTCGCGCTCGCTCCTCGTCTGCGGGGCAGCGGCCGAGGCACTCGACTCGTCCTGCTGTTCCTGCTGTTCGGGGCGCTCGTCCATCACCTCGAAGTACCGCTCCGTGGCCGTCGCCGCCTCCTGGCTCATCGCCAGCAGGAAGCCGATGGAGTCCACCGGCCAGCGCAGGGCGAGGGCCGTCGAGAGGAAGGCGACCAGGGTGCCCGCCGACAGGTCGCCGTCGGCGACCTGGACGGTGCCCAGGACCAGGGCCGCGCCGATCGCCATCTCGGGCAGCGTCACGATGACGCCCCAGATGGCGGCCAGCAGCCGCGCCTTGCTCAGTTCGGTGCCGCGCAGGGTGTGCGACAGCTTCCGGAACGCCAGGGCCTGGCTGCGGTGCCGGCCGAACCCCTTGATGATGCGGATGCCGAGCACGCTCTCCTCGACGACCGTCGTCAGATCGCCGACCTGGTCCTGCGCGCGCCGTGCCACCAGCGCGTACCGCTTCTCGAAGACCACGCACGTGACGATCACCGGGATCGCCGGACCCAGGATCACCAGTCCCAGCGTCCAGTCCTGGAGCAGCATGATGATCACGCCGACCAGGATCGTCACCCCGTTGACCAGCAGGAAGGTCAGCGGGAAGGCGAGGAACATGCGCAGCAGCATCAGGTCGGTGGTGCCGCGGGACAGCAACTGGCCCGAGGCCCACCGGTCGTGGAAGGCGACCGGCAGCCGCTGCAGATGCCCGTACAGATCCGCCCGCATCTCCGCCTCGACGTGCGACAGCGGTCTGGCCACCATCCACCGCCGCAGCCCGAACAGCAGCGCCTCCGCCAAGCCGAGCAGCAGCAGATACAGCGCGCCGAGCCACACCCCGGCCGGATCCCGGTCGGCGACCGGCCCGTCGACCATCCACTTCAGCACCAGCGGGATCACGAGCCCCGTACAGGAGGCCAGCACGGCGACGAACGCGGCGGTGAACAGCCGCACCCGCACGGGCCGGACGTAGGGCCAAAGCCGCAGCAGCGTGCGCACGGTGGACCGCTCCCCGGTCGCCGTGCCTTCCTCGGTGGTCGAACGTGTAGTGGCCATCGTCAGTGAGCCTACGGATCGGCACTGACAACGCCCAGCGAGTTTTGGCCGGACCCTGATCGGCCGCTGGACCTACGACCTGCGCGTTCGAGGAGTCGTACCGGAGCCGTCGGGGACGGGGGAGGCCGGCATCAACCGATCGGCTGATGTCCCTTCGAGCGCGACGGCCGATGTGGCGGATGCCCGCTCCCCGGGACGCTGAAGCCATGTCCGTCATCGAAGTCACCGAACTGCGCAAGTCCTACGGGGGCCGGCCCGTCGTCGACGGCGTCTCCTTCGCCGTCGAGGAGGGCGAGATCTTCGGGATCCTCGGCCCCAACGGCGCCGGCAAGACCACCACTGTCGAGTGCGTCGAGGGACTGCGCGTCCCCGACGCGGGCCGCGTCCGCGTCACCGGCCTCGACCCGGTCGCCGACCACGAGCGGGTCGCCCGCGTCCTCGGCGCCCAGCTCCAGGAGAGCGAGCTCCAGGCCAAACTCACCGTCCGCGAGGCCCTGGAGCTGTACGCCTCCTTCTACCCGAGCCCGCTGGACTGGGGCCCGCTCGCCGAACGGCTCGGCCTGACCGCGAAGCTCACCACCCGCTTCGCGAAGCTCTCCGGCGGCCAGAAGCAGCGCCTGTTCATCGCGCTCGCGCTCATCGGCAACCCCCGGATCGTGGTCCTGGACGAACTGACCACCGGCCTGGACCCGCGGGCCCGCCGTGACACCTGGCAGCTCATCGAGGACGTGCGCGCGGGCGGGGTCACCGTCCTGCTCGTCACGCACTTCATGGAGGAGGCCCAGCGCCTGTGCGACCGGATCGCCGTGATCGACCAGGGGCGGGTGGCCGCCCTGGACACCCCCGACGGACTGATCCGGCGCTCGGCCGGCTCCACCGTCATCAGCTTCACGCCCTCCGCGCCGCTGGACGAGGGTGACCTGAACGCGCTGCCCGCGCTCGTGTCGGTCGAGTACAAGGACAGCCGGATCACGCTCTCCGGCACCGACGAGACCGTGAACGCGGTCATCACCCTGCTCGCCCGCCGGCACATCACCGCCCGCCAACTCCGCGTGTCCGACGCCACATTGGACGACGCCTTCCTGGACCTGACGGAGGTCTCCGCATGAACACCGCCGTCCTGCGCACCGAGGTGCGCCTCTTCCGCCGTGAGCCGGGCGCCCTCTTCTGGATCCTGTTCTTCCCGACCCTCCTCCTGGTGATCCTGGGTTCCATCCCGTCCTTCCGCCACCACCAGGCGGACCTGGGCGGCCTGCGCACGGTCGACGTGTACGTCCCGGTCGCCGTCCTCCTGGGCATGATCGTCGGCGCGCTCCAGTCGATGCCGCAGAACCTCACCGGCTACCGCGAGCGCGGCATCCTGCGCCGCATGTCCGCCACCCCGGTCCGCCCGTCCGCGCTGCTGGCCGCGCAGATGGTGGTCTACGGCGGTGCGGCCCTGGTCTCCGCCCTGTGCGCGCTGCTCGTCGGCCGGCTCGCCTTCGACGTACGGCTGCCCCAGCAGGCCCCCGGCTACCTGCTCGCCCTGGTCCTCGCGATCCTGGCCGCGCTCGCGCTGGGCGCGGTGGTCTCGGCGCTGTCCCGCACGACGAAGATCGCGGGGGCCATCGGGTCGGCGGTGTTCTTCCCGATGATGTTCTGCGCGGGCGTGTGGATCCCGGTGCAGGCCATGCCGGACACCCTCGCCCGGACCGTCGGCTGCACGCCCTTCGGCGCCGCGGCCGAGGCCCTGAACCGGGCGGCGGCGGGCAGCTGGCCGGGCTGGACGCACCTGGCCGTGCTGGTCGCCTGGACCGTGCTCCTGACGGCCGGCGCCGCGCGCTGGTTCCGCTGGGAGTAGGGGAGGCTGCCGTGCAGACTGGGGAGATGACCACGAAGGACCGGCAGATCGAGCAGCGCTGGGAGCAGCTGCACACCTGGGGGCCCTACGGTCTGCTCGGGATCAGTGTCGTCCTCGCGCTCGCCTCCTCCGGTCTGTTCGACTACACGGCCGCCGAGTGGTACACCGGCTGGGCCCTGGTCGGTGCCGCGGTCGTCCTCCAGCTGTGGTGGCACGGCACCCGCTCCCGGCGGCCAGGACGCGGCCGGATCCCGTCCCGGGCCGGGACCGCGTACTACGCGGTCCGCTGGGCCCTCGCCTTCGCCCTCGCCTGGATCGACCCGTTCTTCGCGTTCTACGCCGCCGCCGGCTACATGGACGCCGACGAGCTGATCCCGGGTGTGGTGGGGCAGCGGCTGGGACTGCTCGCCAGCGCGGTCACCGTGGCCGGCGCGCAGTCCGGCGGGCTGCCGCTGGGGAGCGCGGTCCAGTGGATCCTCTTCGGGGCGCTCGTGGCCGCCAACTCCGGCCTGCAGATGGCGGTCGCCCATCTCCAGGAGCAGGAGACCCGGCGTTCCCACGAGCGCGGCGAGACCATCACCGAACTCGAACGCGCCAACACCGCCCTGCAGCAGGCCCTCGACGAGAACGCCGCGCTGCACGCCCAACTCCTGCTCCAGGCAAGGGAGGCCGGGGTCGCCGACGAGCGCCGCCGGCTGGCCGCCGAGATCCACGACACCATCGCCCAGGGCCTGACCGGCATCATCGCGCAGCTCCAGGTCGTCGCGAACGCGCCCGATCTGGCGACCGCCCGTACGCATCTCGACCGCGCTTCCACCCTCGCCCGGCACAGCCTCGGCGAGGCCCGCCGCTCCGTGCAGAACCTCGCGCCCATGGCGCTGGAGAACGACGGTCTGCCCGAGGCGCTGAAGAACACGGTCGCCGAGTGGGGCGAACGCACCGGCGTCCGCGCCGAGTTCACCGTCACGGGCACCGCCGAGCACCTCCACGACGAGGTCTCGGCGACCCTTCTGCGCATCGCCCAGGAGGCGCTGTCGAACGCCGCCCGGCACGCGCACGCCTCCCGCGTCGGCGTGACCCTCACCTTCCTGGGCTACGAGGTGATCCTCGACATCCGCGACGACGGCCGGGGCTTCGACGCGCTCGCCCTGCCCGAACGCACCCGCACCGGCGGCTTCGGCCTCGACGGCATGCGGGCCCGCGCCGAACGCATCGCCGGCACGCTCACGATCGAGACCGAGCCGGGGCACGGCACGGCCCTGTCGGCTCGCGTACCGTTGGTCCGCCATGAGTGACGAACCCCTGATCTCCCCTGCCGAGCCCCTGATCTCCGTACTGATCGTCGACGACCATCCCGTCGTACGCGACGGTCTGCGCGGCATGTTCGAGTCCGCGCCCGGCTTCCGCGTCCTCGGGGAGGCCGCCGACGGGGTCGAGGCCGTGGAGCGGGCTGCCGCCCTCGACCCGGACGTGATCCTGATGGACCTGCGCATGCCGGGCGGCGCGGGCGTCGACGCCATCCGCGAGCTGACCCGCCGCGCGGCCCGCGCGAAGGTGCTCGTCCTGACGACGTACGACACCGACTCCGACACCCTGCCCGCGATCGAGGCGGGCGCGACGGGCTACCTCCTCAAGGACGCCCCGCGCGACGAACTCTTCACCGCCGTCCGCGCGGCGGCCGCAGGCCGTACGGTGCTGTCGCCCGCCGTCGCCTCCCGCCTGGTCTCCGCGGTCCGCACCCCCAAGGCCCCTGGCAACGAGCCCCTCTCCACCCGTGAACGCGAGGTCCTGGCCCTGGTCGCCAAGGGCACCTCCAACCGCGAGATCGCCCGTGAGCTCTTCATCAGCGAGGCGACCGTGAAGACCCATCTCACCCACCTGTACGGCAAGTTGGGCGTGAACGACCGCGCGGCGGCGGTGGCGACGGCGTACGAGCGAGGGATTCTCGGCTAGTTCGGGTACTAGCTCGGGTAGGGGAGCAGGCTGGAGGCGATCCGCTCCCAGGCCGCCTTCAGCTCGGCCAGCAACTCCGGCCGGTCGGGCGCCAGATCGGCCTGCTCGCGCACGTCGGCGCCGAGGTCGAAGAGATGGTCGTCGCCGTCGGAGTCCTGGTAGTACTTCCAATCGCCGCGCCGCAGCGCCCGGTTGGCCCGCACCCGCCAGAACAGGTCGCGCTCGGGCAGCTCCTCGCCCTTCAGCAGATAGCCCGCGAAGCTCGTGCCGTCCAGCGGGTACGCCGGGTCGGGCCGGGCGCCGGCCAGCTCCAGGAAGGTCGCGGTCCAGTCGGGCGAGAAGTTCGGCTCGTGGCTGACCTGGTTGCCGTCGATCCGGTGCGGCCAGCGCACGATGGTCGGCACCCGGATGCCGCCTTCCTGGAGCACGAACTTCTCGCCGCTGAGCGGCCAGAGGTACGACCAGCGTTCGCCGCCGTTGTCGCTGGCGAAGTACACCAGCGTGTTCTCCTCCTGTCCGGACCGGCGCAGCGCGGCGAGCACCTCGCCCACGGCCGCGTCGAGGCTCTGCACCATCTCCGTGTACTTGGCGACCGACCCGCCGTCGTAGTGGTTGAGCGCGTTGGAGACCTCCGCCTGATTCTTCGCGGCCCGGATCCTCGCCGCGATCTCGGCGCCGGTCTCCTCGTCGCCCTCCGCGAGCCAAGGCCAGTGCGGGGTGGTGAAGTTGAGGTTCAGCAGCCACGGCCGGGTGTGCCCGCGACCGACGTACTCCACGGCCCGCTCGGTCAGCACCTCCGTGTAGTAGCGCAGGTCCTTGTAGGTCGCGTCGCCCTCGTACAGGTCGTAGTCGCCGAGCTGCCCCAGCTTGGAGAAGTACTCCAGGACACCTCCGTGGTTGCCGAAGAACTCGCCCCAACCCGACTTCGTGGGGCTGTAGTCGGGCAGCCAGCCGCAGTGCCACTTGCCGATGAGGGCGGTGGAGTAGCCGGCCTTCTTCAACAGCGAGGCCAGGGTGGGGTGGTGGGGGTCCAGGCCCTGTGTCCTGTTGGCGATCGGCTCGGCCAGGCCGCCCGGCGTACGGCCCGGATAGCGCCCGGTGTACAGGCTGAACCGGGTCGGTGAGCAGGTAGCGGAGCCGGAGTAGGCGTCCGTGAACCGCACCCCCTGCCGGGCCAGCCGGTCCAGGTTCGGCGTCTTGATGTGCGGGGCGCCGTAGGAGGAGAGGTCGGCCCAGCCCAGGTCGTCGCCGAGGATGACCAGGAGGTTGGGGCGCTTGCCGGAGGCGGTGCCGGTGCGGGCCTTGAAGGGCCGTTCGGCGGGGGAGGCGGACGCGGCGGCGGGGGTGGCCGTGGTGGCGACGGCGGTCACGGCGCCGCCGCCGACGAGACCACCGAAGGCACGGCGGGATATCTCTGGCATGAGATTCAGTTGATCAACGGCCCCGGTCCCACAGCCAGGCATCCGACGGGGATTTCACGGACCTGAAACGTCGCCCCGGTCACCCGACAGCCACCCCTCAGCCGTCGCTCAACCCACCCTCAGCAACAACACAGCCCTCGCCGGCACCGTGATCGCCGCCCCCGCCCGGTGCACCACCCCCGGTGCCTCCTGCTGCTCCTCCTTCGACGTGTCGACGACCACCTCGTACCGCTCCGCCCACGGCGACCCCGGCAGTACGAAGCTCACCGGCCGGTCCCCGGCGTGCAGGACGGCGAGGAAGCTGTCGTCGATGATGGGGTCGCCGCGCTCGTCGCGGCCGGGGATGTCCCGCCCGGAGAGGTACATGCCGAGCGTCGCGGCGGGCGCGTACCAGTCCCGTTCCGTCATCTCCGCGCCGCGGGCCGTGAACCAGGCCAGGTCCCGCAGGCCGTCCACGCCGTGGGCGCGGCCGGAGAAGAACGCGCGGCGGCGCAGCACCGGATGCCGGTGGCGCAGTGCGATCAGCCGGGCGGTGAGGTCGGACAGGGCCCGCCAGCCTGGCTCGGCCAACAGGCTCCAGTCGACCCAGCTGATCTCGTTGTCCTGGCAGTACGCGTTGTTGTTGCCCCGCTGTGTGCGCCCCAGTTCGTCGCCCGCGACCAGCATCGGCACGCCCGTCGACAGCAGCAGCGTGGTCAGCAGGTTGCGCAACTGCCGTCGCCGCAGCGCCAGTACGCGCTCGTCGTCGCTCTCGCCCTCGGTGCCGCAGTTCCAGGACCGGTTGTCGTCGGTGCCGTCCCGGTTGTTCTCGCCGTTGGCCTCGTTGTGCTTGCGCTCGTAGGAGACCAGGTCCCGCAGGGTGAAACCGTCGTGCGCGGTCACGAAGTTGACCGAGGCGTAGGGCCGGCGGCCACCCCACGCGTACAGGTCGCTGGAGCCCGACAGGCGGTAGCCCAGATCTCGTACGTCCGGCAGCGCGCCGCGCCAGAAGTCCCGTACGGCGTTGCGGTAACGGTCGTTCCACTCCGTCCACAGCGGAGGGAACGCGCCCACCTGGTAGCCGCCGGACCCCACGTCCCACGGCTCGGCGATCAGCTTCACCCGCCGCAGCACCGGGTCCTGCCCGATGACCGCGAGGAACGGGGACAACATGTCGACGTCGTGCATCGAGCGGGCCAGTGCCGCCGCGAGGTCGAAACGGAAGCCGTCCACGCCCATCTCGGTCACCCAGTAGCGCAGCGAGTCGGTGATCAGGCGCAGGACGTGCGGCTGGACGACGTGCAGGGTGTTGCCGCAGCCGGTGTAGTCGGCGTAGCGGCGGGCGTCGGACTGGAGGTGGTAGTAGCCGCGGTTGTCGATGCCCTTGAGGGAGAGGGTCGGGCCGTGTTCGCCCGCCTCGGCCGTGTGGTTGTAGACGACGTCGAGGATGACCTCGATGCCGGCCGCGTGCAGTGCGCGGACCATCCGCTTGAACTCGCCGACCTGCTGTCCCGTCGTACCGGAGGCCGCGTACCCGGCGTGCGGGGCGAAATAGCCGATGGAGTTGTAGCCCCAGTAGTTCTTCAGGCCGCGCCGCAGCAGGTGGTCCTCGTGCGCGAACTGGTGCACCGGCAGCAGCTCCACCGCCGTCACGCCCAGCTTCACCAGGTGCTCGATCGCCGCCGGGTGCGCCAACCCGGCGTAGGTGCCGCGCAGTTCCTCCGGAATCTCCGGGTGCAGGGCGGTGAAGCCGCGTACGTGCAGTTCGTAGATGACGGAGTCGGCCCACGGGGTCTTGGGGCGGCGGTCGTCCTCCCACTCGTCGTCGTCGTGGACGACGACGCCCTTGGGGACGAACGGCGCCGAGTCGCGGTCGTCGCGGACGGTGTCGGCGACCTGCTGCTGCGGCCAGTCGCGGACATGCCCGTACACCTCGGGCGGCAGGCCGAAGTCGCCGTCCACCGCGCGGGCGTACGGGTCGAGAAGGAGCTTCGCCGGGTTCCAGCGGCCGCCGGTCCACGGGTCCCAGCGGCCGTGCACCCGATAGCCGTAGCGCTGTCCCGGCAGCACACCCGGCACGAAGCCGTGCCAGATCTCGTGCGTCAGCTCGGTCAGCCGGGCCCGTGTCTCCTTGCCCCGCTCGTCGAACAGACACAGCTCGACGGCCTCCGCCCCGCCCGCCCACAGCGCGAAGTTGGTGCCCGCCACCCCGTCGGTGCCCACGCGGTAGCGGGCTCCCAACGGCATCGGCGCACCGGGCCGCACGGGCACGCCCGGCGTCCTGCGCCGGGACCCGTTCACCACGGCGGCCGGAGCGGTGAGCTCCGCTGCCACCGCCTCCTGCTCGGCTGCGCTGGACACCTGTCAGCCTCCCACGGCTCGTGGGACGACGGGGAAAGGGGCGTCCGGCGTCCCGGCCGGGTGCGCCCTTTCCCGTCGTCCTCCCCACTGTTCTGCCCAGAGCTTGCGTCGCACTCACGTTTCCCTTGGCGACCCCTGTCGTTGTCACGCCGTGAGGCACGTACACGGGCGCGCACGGCGCGCGGGGGCCGCGCTGGCCGCCCTACTGACCTGGGCAGGACTGCTGGCCGGAGCCGCCGGCTGCTCCTCGGACCCCGACGGCGGCATCGACATCGGCGGGGCCTTCGGCAAGGCACCCGCCCCGGAGGACGTCATCCGCATCTCCCCGGACGACGCGAGCAAGGGCGTACCGCCCGAGGAGACCCTTCGCGTACGGGTGCCCAGCGGGCGCCTGGAGTCGGTGCGGGTCGTCAAGGCGCAGGACGCGCAGGAGTCGGAGGTCGCCGGGCACATCTCCGACGACGGCCTGCGCTGGGAACCCGACGAACCCAGGCTCGCGCTGGCCGCCAAGTACACGGTCGACGCGGTCGCCCTGGACGGCCACGGCCGCCGCTCGGCCCGGCACACCACCTTCACCACGTACGTCCCCGACGAGCGCTTCATCGGGTACGTCACCCCCGAGAACCGCTCCGTCGTCGGCACCGGCATGATCGTCTCCCTGGAGTTCAACCGGGAGATCGACAACCGTGCCGCGGTCGAGCGCGCCGTCCACGTCACCTCCCGCCCGGCCACCGAGATCCGCCCGCACTGGTTCGGCAAGGACCGCCTCGACTTCCGCCCCGAGAAGTACTGGAGGCCCGGCACCCGGGTCACCGTCTCCCTGCGGCTGCGCGACGTCGAGGGCGCGAGCGGGGTCTACGGACTCCAGTACAGGACGTTCTCCTTCACCGTCGGCCGCAGCCAGGTCTCGCTGGTCGACGCGGCCCGGCACACCATGCAGGTGCGGCGGGACGGCGAGCTGCTGGCCACCGTGCCCATCACTGCCGGGGCACCCAAGACCACCACCTACAACGGCAAAATGGTGGTGACCGAGATGCTCGACGTGACCCGCATGAACAGCCGCACCGTCGGCTTCGGCGGCGAGTACGACATCCCCGACGTCCCGCACGCCATGCGCCTGACCGACTCCGGCACCTTCCTGCACGGCAACTACTGGGCGCCGAACGCTCCCGGACGCGTCAACGTCAGCCACGGATGCGTGGGGCTCAGGGACGTCAAGGGCGGCGGATCCGACACCCCCGCAGGCTGGTTCTTCGACCGCAGCCTGATCGGGGACGTCGTCGAGGTCGTGCACAGCAACGACAAAAGGGTCGCTCCCGACAACGGGCTCGGAGGGTGGAACATGGGTTGGAAGGAGTGGAAAGCGGGCAGTGCGCTCAAGTGACCCGGTGAGGGGGGCGGGTCGGGGAGTGGGCCGGGGGAGCGGACGAAGGTCGATGTTGCTACTGAACGGTGACCTTCGGCTCACAACTTCCCCAAAACCTTGCGGTTAATATGCGCCAATGTGCGCGTCGAACGCGCCGGGGTGCGGGCCTGACCAGGCCCGGCGAGGGGAGAACGAGTTGAACGTGCGGCCGATATCGGGGGCGTCGGTTGACGCACGCGGACGTGGGAGCAGAAAACTGCCGGCGCTGGTTCTTGGAGTGCTGCTGGTGACTCTCACCGCGTGTGGAGGGGGTGGCTCGGACTCCGGTTCGGGGTCGTCGGGGGACAGCAAGGGCAAGGACGCGGCGAGCACCGCGGAGACGAAGCAGTCGGAGGCGGTCGTCGCGATCGCCCCGAAGGACGGCGCGAAGTCCGTCGACACCAGTGGCGCTCTCAAAATCAGCGCCAGCAAGGGCACGTTGACGCAGGTCGAGGTCAAGGACGCCAAGGGCACCGCGATATCCGGGAAGATCGCCGCCGGCGGGGCGAGCTGGACGCCGTCCACCCACCTGGCCGCGGCCACCAAGTACACGGTGCACGCGGTCGCCAAGGACGCCAAGGGCCGCGTCGCCGCGGAGGACTCCAGCTTCACCACGCTGACGCCGGCGAACACCTTCATCGGCAACTTCACTCCCGAGGACGGCTCCACCGTCGGCGTCGGGATGCCGTTCTCGATCCGCTTCACCCGGGGCATCACCAACCCGGACGACGTGAAGAAGGCGATCAGCATCACGACCGAGCCGGCCGTCGACGTCGAGGGCCACTGGTTCGGCAACGACCGCCTCGACTTCCGCCCGGAGAAGTACTGGAAGTCCGGCACCAAGGTCACCGTCAAGCTCTCCCTCGACGGCGTCGAGGGCCGGTCGGGCGTCTACGGCAAGCAGTCCAAGACGGTGAAGTTCACCATCGGCCGCAACCAGGTCTCCGTCGTGGACGCCAAGAAGCACACGATGAAGGTCACGCGGGACGGCAAGACCATCAAGACCATCCCGGTCACCACCGGCAAGCCCGGCTACGACACCTGGAACGGCCAGATGGTCATGAGCCAGAAGCTCGAAGTGACCCGGATGAACGGCGAGACGGTCGGCTACGGCGGCGAGTACGACATCAAGGACGTCCCGCACGCCACCCGGCTGACCGACTCCGGCACCTTCGTCCACGGCAACTACTGGGGCGGCGGCGCCTTCGGCAACTACAACGCCAGCCACGGCTGCATCGGCCTCCAGGACGTCAAGGGCGGTTACAGCAAGACCGTGCCGGCCGCGTGGTTCTTCAACCACTCGATCCTCGGTGACGTCGTGGTCGTGAAGAACTCCAACGACGCGACCGTGGCGCCCGACAACGGGCTCAACGGCTGGAACATGTCGTGGGCGAAGTGGACGTCGTAGCGGTCCGCTAGATGTACGGGCCCGGTGCTGTGACCCACGGCACCGGGCCCGATGTCGTCCGCCCCTTTAACCTGCCAGCATGACCGTGAATCTCGAAGTCGCCGAGGGCGTCGGCACGATCCGTCTCGACCGCCCGCCGATGAACGCGCTGGACGTCGCCACACAGGACCGGCTCAAGGAACTGGCCGAGGAGGCGACCCGGCGCGAGGACGTACGGGCCGTGGTGATCTACGGCGGGGAGAAGGTGTTCGCGGCCGGGGCGGACATCAAGGAGATGCAGAACATGGACCACACCGGGATGATCCTGCGGGCGCGCGCGCTCCAGGACTCGTTCACGGCGGTGGCCCGGATCCCCAAGCCGGTGGTCGCGGCCGTGACGGGATACGCGCTGGGCGGCGGCTGCGAGCTCGCGCTCTGCGCGGACTTCCGGATCTGCGCCGACGACGCCAAGCTCGGCCAGCCCGAGATCCTGCTCGGACTGATCCCGGGCGCGGGCGGCACCCAGCGGCTCGCCCGGCTGATCGGCCCGTCCAAGGCGAAGGACCTGATCTTCACGGGCCGGATGGTCAAGGCGGACGAGGCGTTGACGCTGGGTCTGGTGGACCGGGTGGTGCCGGCCGGCGAGGTGTACTCCGCCACGCACACGTGGGCGGCGAAGCTGGCGCAGGGCCCCGCGCTCGCGCTGCGTGCCGCGAAGGAGTCGATCGACACGGGCCTGGAGACGGACATCGAGACCGGGCTCGCGGTCGAACGGAACTGGTTCGCGGGCCTGTTCGCCACGGAGGACCGGGAGCGGGGGATGCGGAGCTTCGTGGAGGAGGGTCCCGGCAAGGCGAAGTTCCTCTGAAGCCCTTGCAATTGACGCGGTGTCTGATTCGGGTCCCTCGATGGGGCGGATTATGGGAGCCTTAATCCAACCTTAAATCTGTCGTGTCGAGGGAGTCCGTCGATTGCCTCCAGCAGAGCCTTCACCGCAGCTCAGGCAGGCTGTCAGAACACCCGAACTGCCTCTGACATATGCCGAACGCGCCAATCGGAACGATGGATTCCGGGGGGCGTATTCCAGTGGAACGGCCCCGGAGGGCGCGCTCGGCGGCCATGATGGGGGCATGGCGGGGCTGGAGGGCATGGAACAGCCGCGGGGAAACGGCCGTGCGACCGCGGCGCGTTGGTCGCCCGCGGTCGAGGACGAACGGGCGCTGAAGGCGCTGGAGTTGTTCGGAAACCCGACCGAGGCCGAGGTCCCCCTGCCGTCCCGCCCCGAGTCCGCCGCGACGGCGCGCCGCCTGGCCCAGGTGGTCGTCCTGCGCCAATGGGGCCTCACCCCCAAACTGACGGAGGACGCGGTCCTCCTGGTCTCCGAACTCGTCGGCAACGCCGTCCGCCACACCGGCGCCCGGGTCTTCGGCCTCCGCATGCGCCGCCGCCGAGGCTGGATCCGCATCGAGATCCGCGACCCCTCCCGAGGCCTGCCCTGCCTGATGCCGGTCCAGGAGACGGACATCAGCGGCCGAGGCCTGTTCCTGGTCGACAAACTCTCCGACCGCTGGGGCGTCGACCTCCTGCCACGCGGCAAGACGACATGGTTCGAGATGAGGGTGGCGGACCGTTAATCCAGGGGCGACCCGCAAAGGGTGCCAATCGGGTAAATGGGCGGTTTTCTTCTCCCGTCCGCCTTAAATGGTCCGGTGACCCCGACCAACCGCCGGACGGCACTACGCCTCCTCGCCGCAGGCGCGTTCACCACGGGCTGTGCCGCGACCGGAGCCGTCGCCCACCCCGCCTCCACCTCCACGCACGCCAAGCCCACCCACGCCCCCACCCCCCGCCACTACCCAGGCCTCCCCGCCCAGCTCACCCACGGCCCCCGCACCCACCCCCGCGTCGCCCTCACCTTCCACGGCCAGGGCGACCCCGCCATCGCCCACAGCCTCCTCACCGAGGCCGAACGCCACGGCGCCCACGTCACCGTCCTGGCCGTCGGCACCTGGCTGGACGCCCACCCGGACCTCGCCCGCCGCATCCTCGACGGCGGCCACGACCTCGGCAACCACACCCAGCGCCACCTCGACATCAACGCCATGTCGGAGGCCGACGCCCTCGCCGAGATCACCGCCTGCGCCGACCGCCTGAGGCGCCTGACGGGATCGATCGGCACCTGGTTCCGCCCCTCCCGCGCACCCCGCGCCTCGCCCCAGGTCACCCGCCTCGCCGCCCGCGCCGGCTACCCGCACGTCCTGTCCTACGACGTCGACTCCCTCGACTACACGCGGCCCGGCGCAGCCGCCGTCACCCGCCAGGTCCTCGGCGAGGTCCGCGCCGGCTCCGTGGTGAGCCTGCACTTCGGCTACCCGGACACGGTCGCCGCCCTCCCCGCCGTACTGGAAGCACTCGACCGCCGCGGCCTGTCCGCGGTGACCACGACGGAGCTGTTCAGCTGATGCACCGCACCCCGAACTCCGGAACCCCGATCGCCCGCGCCCCGATCACCCGAACCCACCTCACCCGTGCCCTTCTCCTGGGCGCCGCGCTCGCCGCCCTCGCCGCCTGCGGCACCGGGACCCGCGGTCACGAGAACGAGGCCCTCGGCACCCAAGCCGCCGTCCCGCCCGCCAAGGCGGCGAAGAAGGCCCTCGTCCAGGGACTGCCCGGCATGCCACCGGTCCTCGACCCGAAGGACGTCTACGCGGCCGACCGCCCGAACAAGCTCTCCCCGGTGGTCAAGGACTTCCCGCCCCGCGTCTACGTCCCCAACACCAACTCCAACACCGTCTCGGTCATCGACCCGAAGACGTACAAGGTGATCGAGACCATCCCGGTCGGCGCCCAGCCCCAACACGTCGTGCCCTCCTGGGACTTGAAGACCCTGTGGGTCAACAACGACCGGGGCAACACCCTCACCCCCATCGACCCGAAAACCGGCAAGGCGGGCAGGACGGTCGACGTGCACGACCCGTACAACCTCTACTTCACGCCCAACGGCGAGTACGCCGTCGTCATGGCCTCCCTCGACCGCGAACTCGTCTTCCGCGACGCGCACACCATGAAGCGCATGAAGACCGTCCCGGTCAGCTGCTACGGCGTCAACCACGCCGACTTCTCCCCGGACGGCCGCTACTTCATCGTCTCCTGCGAGTTCAGCGGCGAACTGCTCAAGGTCGACACCGAGAAGATGAAGGTCGTCGGACAGCAGAAGCTCCCGTACGACGGCGCGATGCCCCAGGACGTCAAGATCTCGCCCGACGGCAAGAAGTTCTACATCGCCGACATGATGGCGGACGGCGTGTGGGTCCTGGACGGCGAGAAGTTCGGCAGACCGTCCTTCCTGCGCACCGGCAAGGGCTGCCACGGCCTCTACGTCAGCCGGGACTCGCGCGAGATGTACATCTCCAACCGCGGCGAAGGCACCATCTCCGTCTTCGACTTCACCAAGGACAAGCTCACCAAGAAGTGGCACCTGCCCGACGGCGGCAGCCCCGACATGGGCGGCGTCTCGGCCGACGGCAAAGTCCTGTGGCTGTCGGGCCGTTACAACTCCGAGGTGTACGCCGTCGACACCCGTACCGGCGCCCAACTGGCCCGCGTCAAGGTCGGCAGCGGCCCGCACGGCCTCGCCGTCTACCCGCAGCCGGGCCGCTACTCGCTCGGCCACACCGGCATCTTCCGCTGAGAAACGGTCAGTCGGTGCGGCCCGGCAGCAACAGCGCCTCCGCGCCGACCGGCACATAGCCCGCCGCCAGGAACGCCCGCGTGCTGCGGGCGTTCCCCGGTGCGACCTGCGCCCACAGCGGCTCCGTGACCAGATGGCGGGCGGCGGTCACCAACAGCCGCCCCAGCCCCCGGTGTCGTACCGCGTCGTCCACCTCCACCGAGACCTCAAGGCGGCCGGCGATCCCGCGCCCCATCACGAGCACCCCGCCCTCCGCCGTCCACGCGCGCACGTCGTCGCGACGGCCGCGGGCGTACACGATGCGCGGATGGTCGCCGTCGGTGATCTCCGTCAACGGGAGCGGCGGTCCGCCGGGCAGCGGGGAGCCGACCAGCATCGCGTCGATGGTCTCGGCCGTCCGGCCCGTCCGCTCCAGGAAGGCGGTCAGGAAGCGCGGGTTCATGGGTGCAGCCAGGGCGTCGCAGTCCACGGCGGCCAGTGTGTCGTGGACCCATCGCGGGTCCTCGTCCGTGAAGACCACCGCGTGCGCGGTGAAGGCGAGCACACCCGCGTCCCGGTCCGAGGCCTGGGGCACGACCGTCGTACCGCCGTCCGCGGGCGGGAAGACACCACGGGCCGCCGAGTCGAGAATGTCCCGCAACGTCTCCATCACCGCGCTCCTTGAGTCTCCACCCACTGGAAGGCCCAGACTCCCAGACATGATCGATGACGGCACCGGACTTCTCACCATCGGAGAACTGGCCAGGTCCACCGGGCTGACCGTGCGCACCATCCGCTACTGGTCGGACGAGGGCGTGCTCACCCCGGTGACCCGCTCCGCCGGCGGCTACCGGCTCTACGACGCCGAGAGCGTCGCCCGTCTCGAACTGGTCCGCACGCTGCGCGAGTTGGGCCTCGGCCTGGACGACGTGCGCAAGGTGCTGGCCGGTGAGACGACGGTCGCGGAGGTGGCCGCCGCCCATGTGGTGGCGCTGGACGCGCAGATCCGTTCACTGAGGGTGACCAGGGCGGTGCTGTCGACCGTGGCGCGACGCGGCTCGACCGCGGAGGAGATGACGCTCATGCACAAGCTGGCACGGCTGTCGGCGGCCGAACGCAGGCGGATCATGGAGGAGTTCGTGGACGAGTTGTTCCACGGGCTCGACACGGTGGATCCGTGCATCAAGGAGCGCATGCGTTCCATCGCGGTGGACCTGCCGGACGACCCGACCCCCGAACAGGTGGACGCCTGGGTGGAGTTGGCGGAGATGGTGCAGGACCCGGAGTTCCGGGCGCAGATGCGCAGGACGATGGAGTTCAATGCCTCGGACCAGGCCCGCAGCGCCCACCCCGGGCGGTCCACGTGGTTCCCGATGCGGCTGCTGCAGCTCGGCGCGGACGCCCGCAGGCGGGGAATCGCACCGGAGTCGCCGGAGGCGGAGGAGATCGTGCGGGAGGTGCTGGGGGAGGGCGGCGACCCGGCTGCCGTACTGGAACGGATGGTGTCGGCGTCCAACGACCGGCTCGCCCGGTACCGGGAGTTGCTGTCCACGGTGAAGGGCGGGACGCCCGCGGCGGCGCACCGGGAGGAGTTCGCGTGGGTGGTCGCCGCACTGCGGGCTCGCGCGGCCGGTTAATCTGGCCTGCGTCAACAAGCAGTAGTGCGTTACGAAGGGGCGGATCCGGTGGCGGACATCGAGGAAGCACGCAAGCATTTCCAGCGGATCGACACGGACGGTGACGGGTTCATCACCGCCGCCGAGTTCAAGACCGCCCTCGCTCAGGGAGGTGACTGGAACGTCACCGAGTCGGTCGCCGAGGTGATCATCAAGAGCCGGGACCTGAACGGCGACAAGGTCCTGTCCTTCGACGAGTTCTGGGCGCACCTGAACAAGTGACCCGAGCGCGTGACCTGAGCGCGTGACCTGAACGAGGGGGCCGGTCCGGCTGCGGACCGGCCCCCTCGTCATGGGCCGCCGTCACCCGTTCGCCGCAGCCGGTGGAATAGCCCCGGGACCTCCGGAGTTGATGCGACCCAGGCGAATGCATGTGCATCGACTCCGGAAGGGTCTGTCATGAAGATCGGCATCATCGGCGCGGGCAACATCGGCGGCAACCTCACCCGACGGCTGACCGCCCTCGGTCACGACGTCTCCGTGGCCAACTCCCGTGGCCCCCAGACCCTCACGGCGCTGGCCGAGGAGACCGGCGCGACCCCGGTCCCCGTCGAGGAGGCCGCCCGCGGCGCCGAGATCGTCGTGGTCACGATCCCGCTCAAGGGCGTACCGAAGCTGCCGTCCGGGGTGCTGGACGGGGCGGCCGACGGGCTCGCCGTCATCGACACCGGCAACTACTACCCCGGCCGCGACGGCCGGATCGCGGAGATCGAGGACGAGGGCCTGACCGAGAGCCGCTGGACGGAACGCCAGGTCGGCGGCCCCGTCGTCAAGGCATTCAACGGCACCTACGCCGCCGACATCCTGGACCGGCACCGCCCGGCCGGCGACCCCGACCGCCTCGCGCTCCCGGTCGCGGGCGACGACGAGGCGGCCAAGGCGAAGGTGCGGGCGCTCATCGACGAACTCGGCTTCGACACCGTCGACACGGGCGGCCTCGACGACTCCTGGCGCCAGCAGCCGGGCACCCCGGTCTACGGCCTGCGCGGAGGCGTCGAGGCGGTCACCAAGGCACTGACCGACGCGAGCCCGGAACGCCCGTCCGACTTCCGGAGCTGAGCGGCGACGGTCAGCCGACCTTCGTCCACGCCTTCAGCGCGGCCTTGTCGGCGAAGTCGGCCACGTCCTTGTCGTGCGGGTCGCTGGTGTACTGGTGGAAGCGCCACTTGGCCTTGATACGGGGCTTGCCGGCGGTGACGTAGTCCGCGATCCAGAGACCGTCACCGGCGTACGAGGTGGTGTCGACGTTCAACCAGAAGTCGCGGTTGCAGTAGAGGACGACCCGGTTGTGGGGCCGCAGTGCCTTCACCTTGCGGATGAAACTGTCCTTCTCGGCATTGCTCGCGTGGGTGCCCTCGCCGTTGCGCTCCCAGTCGACGGCGAGGATGTCGCCCGCCTTCTCGGGGGCGTGCTTGACGAAGTACTCGGCCTGGGCTGTGAGGTTGCCGGGCCACAGGAAGTGGTAGAAGCCGGCGACCAGGCCCGCGTCACGGGCGTGCGCGGTCTGGGCGGAGAGCCTCGGGTTGACGTAACTGCGGCCTTCCGTCGCCTTGATGAAGGCGAACGAGAGACCGTCCGTGTCGTAGGTGGAGGACTGGTACGCGCTGACATCTATGCCGCGGAGCATGTGGGGGCTCCCTGAAGTGTGAATGGGGGGACGGAAGTTGATGATGCCCCACAGACCGGGCCGCCGCTATGCAGATCCGTTATATCGACAGCTTCGTGCGGTGCGGGCTGGTGCCCGGGGCGGTGCGCCCGGTCGAATGGGTGGGCAGTCGTACGCCCGTCGACGTCGTGGTCCCCTGGCCCGAGGAGTCCGCTCCGCCATGACCTCCACCCAAGCGACCGCCCTGCTGACCGGTCTGGCCGTCGTCGTCATCGCGGCAGGTCTGCTGGGGCAGTTGGCCCGCAGATTCGGCCAGCCTCCGGTGATCGGCGAGATCCTGGCCGGCATCCTCCTCGGCCCGACCCTGTTCGGCGGCGCCCTGACCCACGCGCTGCTGCCCGCCGACATCAGGCCGTTCCTGACCGCGCTGGCCGATGTCGGGGTCGCCGTCTTCATGTTCCTGGTCGGCCTCGAGTTCGACCGCACCCTGGTCCGCGGCACCGGCCGGATCGCCGCCTCGGTCTCGCTGGCCTCGCTCCTGCTGCCGTGCGGCCTGGGCATGGCACTCGGCGCCTACCTGCTGCACAGCCATCCGACCGACAACCGCACCGGGTTCGTCCTCTTCATGGGCGTCGCCATGTCCATCACCGCGTTCCCGGTGCTTGCCCGGATCCTCACCGACCGGGACCTGCACCGCACCCCGCTCGGCGCACTCGCCCTGTGCTGCGCCGCCGTCGCCGACGTACTGGCCTGGTCGCTGCTCGCCGTGGTGGTGGCCGTCGTCGCTCCCGGCGGTCACCCCGAGCGGACGCTGCTCTTCCTGCCGTATCTGCTGCTGATGCTCTATCCCGTACGACGGCTGCTGGGACGGCTGTTGGCCCGGCCGGCGGTGGCCGCGCAGCCGACCGCGGTGCTGCTCGCCACGGTGTTCGCCGGGCTGCTGCTGTCCGGGGCGGCCACCGAGTGGATGGGGCTGCACTTCATCTTCGGCGCGTTCCTCTTCGGGTCCGTCGTCCCGCGCGAGGGCTCGGAGCGGCTGCGCGCCGACCTGCACGAGCGGGTCGGTCTGGTCAACAACGTGCTGCTGCTCCCGGTCTTCTTCCTGGTCGCCGGTCTCCAGGTGGACCTGTCCGGGCTAGGCTGGTCCGACCTCGGCCAACTGGGGCTGATCCTGCTGGTGGCGACAGGCGGCAAGCTCGTCGGCGCGTACGCGGGCGCCTTCGCCGTGGGCCTCGACCGCCGTATCTCCTCCGCCCTGGCCGTGCTCATGAACACGCGCGGTCTGACCGAACTGATCATCCTCAGCGTGGGACGCCAACTCGGCATCCTGGACGAGCGGTTGTACTCGCTGATGGTGGTGATGGCCCTGCTGACCACCGCGATGACCGGACCCCTGCTGGAGGCCGTCTATCCGCGCCGGCTCGCCCTGCGCGCGACCGCGGACGACATGACCCGAAAGCGCCGGGAGCTCTGGTCCCGGCCGGCGTGATCCTCGGTCCTGTGCCGTGTGGCATTGCTGCGTGCCACGTGTGACCGAAAAGCCACCGGTTGTGTCCATCGTGTGCCGGTGAAATCCCGGCGATCGGGCAGGCGTCAACGCACACCCATGGAAACCGACGGACGCCATCGGACCAATGGACGCCAACGGACACCACGTGTCATCAGGAATATCGAGGGATGTATCGGTGGGGAATCGCAGTGACGAATCGGTGAGGAAACGCGGCGAGGAAGCGGAGGGGGGACGCACTGAGGCAGAGGACCGCACTGAAGGAGAGAAGCGCACTGAAGAAGGGGGACGCACTGAAGCAGGGGGACGCACTGAAGCAGGGGGACGTGCTGACGAAGGGGGGCCCGAGCCGAAGCGCAAAGTGCTCGACCTGACCGCCGTGCAGGTGGCGGCGAGCGCGCTCGCGACCGTGGTGGGCGCGTTCCTGGCGTCCCTGCTGGGGGTGGCCGGGACGATCATCGGCGCGGCCGTGGTCAGTGCCAGCGCCACCACCGGCGCGGCCGTCTTCCAGCACGCCTTCCGGCGGACGGGGGAGGAGATCCGTAACCGGGTGCCGCTGGTGGGCGGGCCGAGAACGCCGACGGAGGAGCGGGCGCAGGCCCGCGCGGACGCCCGGGCGGCGTTCGCCTTACCGCCGTCCGTCGCCGCCTCGGGCGGCGACGGGGGCCCGTCCTTCGCGACTTCCGGGGGCGAGACGGTCACCACCTATCGAGGCGGCTCCCGGCGCTCCGCCGTCGGCGGGAAGAACTTCGCCTGGCGGAACTTCGGCTGGAAGAAGTACGTCCTGGCGACGGGCCTGGTGTTCGCGCTGGCGATGGTCACCGTGACCGCGGTGGAGCTCATCGCGGGCAAGCCGGTGTCGGCCGTGGTCAAGAACGAGCCGGGCAGGGGCACGTCGATGGGCGGCGGCTCGGCCGGCGACTCCCACCCCGCGACCAGGCCGAGCCTCACCCCGGGCACGTCCAGCGGTACGACCCCGCAGCCCGGCCGCTCGGCCGCGCCGGACACCAGCGCGACACCGGAGACCGGGTCGGGCTCCGATTCCGGTTCCGGCTCGGGTTCCGGTTCCAGCCAGGGCTCAAGCCCGGAGTCCAGCCCCACCCCCGAGACGCCGGCATCGTCCGTGCCGTCCGGCGGTGCCCTGAACAGTTCCGACGTGACCGCCCCGTGAGGCCGGATCCGGGGCGATGGTCGCCGCCTTCGGGGGTACCGGGAATATCAGGAGCGTCGCGACCGGCGGGACCGCCGGGACCGTCGCTGCAGCCGTGAGCACCCGCCGTGCCGGCGGCGTGAGGGCCGTCGGGACCATGAAGGCCGCGGATGACGACCGGAGATCGAGGTGGATGTCGTGCAGCGCACAGCCATGCTTCCCAAGGGCTGGTGGGGGTCGCGGGCCGAGCCCTCGACGGCGGACGAGCCGCCGGGCCGGGACGTCGACATGGCCTGCGGCATGGTGATGGCGCTGGCCCCCTGCGGCCGCGTACCGGCCAGGAACCTGCTGCTGGACGTCGCGCGGCAGTGCAACACCGATCTGCAGGACGTGGCCACGGCCCTGATCGCCGCCTGGGAGGGCGAGCCGCTCCCGCGGCTGATGCGGCGGGGCCTGCGGCGCGCACTTCGACGGCTCTACGCGGAGAACCGAGGGTGTGAGCGGGTACCCGAGGAGGAACCGTCCGGAAGGGGAACACCATGATTCACGCAGCCGAGGTCCGGGAGTGGCGCGACCGCGCTGTCGTGGACGAGGAGTCGCACAAGATCGGCGTGCTGGAGGCCGTGTACGTGAACACCAGGACCGACGAACCGGCCATGGCGACGGTACGGATCGGTCTGCCCACCCGGCACCGGCTGGTCTTCGTCCCGCTGGCCGACGCGACGGTCGGGCCGGACTACGTCCGGGTCGGCTACGCGCGGGCGCTGGTGAAGCAGGCCCCGTCGATCGGCATCGACGACGTCCTGCCCGCCGAGGAGGAGGAAGCGATCTTCAAGCACTACGGCCTGCCCTACCAGCCCGGCGCGGCCGGCGAACGCCAACTGGCGCGCCGCTGAGGGGAGTCGGCGGGGCGCGTCGTGTCGTCGCCGCGACGCCCGCCGACGCGGTCCGCGAGGTACTGCGCCTGGCCGGCCACCGCGAGCATGTCCGCTGGGACGGCGGCTTCGTCGTCGACTCCGGCCAGGACGGTGAACCGTACGGGGTGTCCCGTCTGCGAGGCCGACGAGCCGGACGAGCCCGGCGAACGCCCGGTTCGCCCGAAGTCCTCGGCCCCGCCGTGGAGTTGAGCCGCTGGACGGAGGCCCTGAGGGCCGCCGGGTACCGGGTGACCGTCGATCCCTTCGACGAGGACGTGGTGCGCGTCCACCGCTGAGACGTCAGGTCGGCCATTCCGGTTCGGAGACCGTCGCGTCGAGCGCGTCGAGCAGGACTTGGGCGGGTTGGGACGCGGGCGGTTTGCCGTGGACCGCGGCGACGACCTGTCTGCGCATGCCGGCGATCCGGTCGAGTCTGACCCCGGGGTGCCGGTTGGCGAGCAGGGTGAGGCCGGGCAGCAGGCTCACGCCGAGACCGGCCGCGACGAGCGCCTGCACGGCGACGTAGTCATCGGTCTCGAACTCGACGACCGGCGTGAATCCGGCCCGCCCGCAGGACGCGACGAGATGCTCGCGGCAGCGCTCGCACCCCGCGATCCAGCGGGTCTCCGCGTACGTGGCCAGCTCCGCGCGGGGCCCGTCCCAGGAGCGGTCGGCCGGCGTGACCATGTACAACGGCTCTTCGAGCAGCGGTGTCATGGTCGTGTCGCGGCGGTCGCGCGCGGGCGGGTCGCCGTGCTCGAAGATCAGCGCCACGTCGACGTCGTTGTTGCGCAGGGCGCTGAGCGCGTCCGGCGGTTCGGCCTCGCACAGGATGAGCTCGACACCGGGATGCGCGGCGGAGATGCGGGCCGCCGCGAGCGGCACCAGGGTGGCCAGCGCCGAGGGGAAGGCGGCCAGCCGGACCCGGCCGGTGCGCAGTCCGGCCAGTTCGTCCAGTTCCGCGTGCACCGACTCGACCTGCGCGAGGATCGACTCGGCGCGCTCCACAAGGAGCCGGCCGGCGTCGGTGAGCCGGATACCGCGCCCCATCCGCTGCAACAGCGGGACGCCGACCTCGGCTTCCAGCTTGGCGAGTTGATGGCTGACCGACGGCTGGGCGTAGTGCAGCGACTCCGCGGCCGCCGTGATCGAACCCTCACGGGCGACGGCGACCAGCACACGCAGCCGACTCAGGTCGATCATGCGCGAATGATAGCCCGCGTCGATGAAAGCCTCGAAAACACGCATTGGACCGTTACCGGGGCCGCTGCGAGGGTGAATCGATAGTTGGTGCGAGTGAGTTCGACCGCACCCCTCTTGCACGTATCCCGTCCCGTACGTATCCCGTCCCGTACGTATCCCGTCCTGCACGTACCCGGACGTTTCCGTATGTATCCCTGTCGGTGATCTCACCTCTCACGCGTGCCCGGTTCCGGGCGCGGAAGCGGAAGGAGACGCTGTATGACCACTGTTGTGAATCCACCGTCGCGTTCGATGTCGGTGGGCGACCGCGCGGCACGGACCCTGGCGAACGCCACCAAGACCGTCCCGCAGATGACGTCCATCACGCCTCGCTGGCTGGTGCACCTGATGTCCTGGGTGCCGGTCGAGGCCGGTATCTACCGGGTGAACAAGGTCGTTCATCCCGAGTCGGTACGGATCGAGTGCGACAACTACGACGAGTCTCCGCTGCCCGACACCTTCGTCGACTACTCGCCGGAGCCCCGCGAGTACCGGCTCAAGGCCGTCCAGACGGTCCTCGACCTGCACACCCGGATCGCCGACCTGTACTCCAGCCCGCACAACCAGACCGCACAGCAGTTGCGGCTGACCATCGAGGCGGTGAAGGAGCACCAGGAGGGCGAGCTGATCAACAGCCCGGACTACGGGATGCTGGCCAGCGTCGCGGACGGGCAGCGGATCTCCACGATGGCCGGGCCGCCGACCCCGGACGACCTGGACGCCCTCATCACCAAGGTGTGGAAGCAGCCCGCCTTCTTCCTCACCCACCCGGAGGGCATCGCCGCGTTCGGCCGGGAGTGCACCCGGCGCGGTGTGCCGCCGGCCACGGTCAGCATGTTCGGCTCGCAGTTCATCACCTGGCGCGGACTTCCGATCATCCCCTCGGACAAGGTCCCGCTGGAGAACGGCAAAACCAAGTTCCTGTTGCTGCGCACCGGTGAGTCGCGCCAGGGCGTGGTGGGACTCTTCCAGCCCGGACTCTCGGGAGAGCAGGGGATGGGTCTCTCGGTCCGCTTCATGCAGATCGACCGCAGCGCCATCGCCTCCTATCTGATCTCCCTGTACTGCTCGCTCGCGGTGCTCACCGAGGACGCGCTCGCGGTGCTCGACGACGTCGAGGTCGACAAGTTCCATGACTACGCCCCGAGTTACCGGTAGCCATGACTACGCCCTCACCCACCGACAACGGATCCGCCCCGGCGTGGCTGCCTGACGAGGAGACGCTGAGCCGGCTGGCCGGTGAGTTCTTCCGGGCACTGCCCGGGCAGCCGACGGACGGCGGCGCCGACATGGGAACGGACGTGGGTACGCACATGGAGCCCCCGGTTCCCGACGGCCACCCGACCCCGGCGCCGGTCCTCGAGGGGCACCCACAACGGCAGCCGGTCCAGCCGGTCCAGCCGGAATGGCCGACGCCGACCGGTCTGCCGATCCAGTCGGAGTGGCCCGCGCCCACCGGCCTGCCCGCCGCGGACCCGCCCCCTCCCGCGCCCACCGCCGGAATGAGCCCGCCCTCAGGGCCGCCCCCGACCAGCGCTCCGGCCACGTTCGCGGCGAGCGCGCCCGGCCTCGCCGGACCCACCCCAGAGGTGCCGGCCCCACCGGTGACCCCCGGTTCCGCCGGGCCGTACTACTTCCTCACCGAGGCACCCGGCTTCCCCGCCCAGCCGCCGGAGCTGCCCGGCTTCGGGCACCTGGGGCTGCCGCCCCTCCCGCCCCTCTTCGAGTCCGGGCCGGCGACGGCCACGACAACGCCGTACTACTTCCTCCGGGAACCCGGCGCACCGGGCGTGCCCGACGTACCCGGCGCCCCCGAGGGGCTGCCGCTCGACCCGCACCCGGCGTTCGACGTGCACGCCGTGCGGCGGGACTTCCCGATCCTGTCCGAACTGGTCAACGGGCGTCCGCTGATCTGGCTGGACAACGCGGCGACCACGCAGAAACCGCAGGCGGTGATCGACCGGCTGGCCGAGTTCTACTCGCGCGAGAACTCCAACATCCACCGCGCGGCACACGAGTTGGCGGCCCGCGCGACGGACGCGTACGAGGGCGCGAGGAACACCGTCGCGCGGTTCGTCGGGGCGGGTTCCGCCGAGGAGATCGTGTTCGTGCGGGGCACCACCGAGGCGATCAATCTGGTCGCCAAGGCGTGGGGGCCCAGGAACCTCCGCGCGGGCGACGAGATCGTGCTCTCCCACCTGGAGCACCACGCCAACATCGTGCCCTGGCAGATGATCGCGCAGCAGACCGGTGCGGTGATCAGGGTGATCCCGGTCGACGACGACGGGCAGGTGCTGCTCGACGAGTACTCCGCGCTGCTGTCCGACCGCACCAAGCTGGTCGCGGTCACCCAGCTCTCCAACGCACTCGGCACCGTCGTACCCGTCGAGCAGATCATCGCGACCGCGCACCGGGCCGGCGCGCGCGTCCTGGTCGACGCGGCGCAGTCCGTCCCGCACCTGCCGATCGACGTCTCGGCGCTGGACGCGGACTTCCTGGTGTTCTCCGGGCACAAACTGTTCGGACCGACCGGGATCGGCGTGCTCTACGCCAAGCGCGAGGTCCTTGAGGACATGCCTCCGTGGGAGGGCGGCGGCAACATGATCACCGACGTCACGTTCGAGAAGTCCAGCTACCAGCCGCCGCCGGGCCGCTTCGAGGCCGGCACCGGCAACATCGCCGACGCGGTGGGCCTTGCCGCGGCCATCGACTACGTCGAGCGCATCGGCCTGCCGAACATCGCCGCCCACGAGCACACCCTGCTCGAACACGCCACCGAGGGCCTGCGCGGGGTACCCGGACTCCGGCTGATCGGCACGGCCCCGAACAAGGCGAGCATCGCGTCCTTCGTCCTGGACGGCTACGAGCCCGCCGAGGTCGGCACCGCCCTCAACGAGGAGGGAATCGCGGTGCGTTCGGGCCACCACTGCGCGCAGCCGATCCTGCGCCGGTACGGCCTGGAGGCCACGGTCCGCCCGTCGTTCGCCTTCTACAACACGCACGAGGAGGTGGACACGCTGATCACGGTGGTCCACCGGCTGGCGGGTCGACGCGGCGGTCACCACCGCTAGCCCGAGCGCGCCACCGGATCGCTTCACCTGCACGCCGCTGCCCGGACGGGATCCCGTTCGGGCAGCGGCACGTCGTTCCCGCACGTCCGACCCCGCCGGCACCCAGCACCGACACCAGGGGAATCAAACGTGGCCGTCGAACGCTCTGGCCTGCGTGAAAAAGATAGGTTTCCTCTCGTTCGGTCACTGGTCGCCGAGTCCGCATTCCAAGACCCGGTCCGGCGCCGACTTCCTGCATCAGTCCATCGATCTGGCGGTCGCCGCCGAGGAGCTGGGCGTGGACGGCGCGTACTTCCGCGTGCACCACTTCGCGCAGCAGGCGGGCAGCCCGTTCCCGCTGCTCTCGGCCATCGGCGCGCGGACCTCGAAGATCGAGATCGGCACCGGCGTGATCGACATGCGCTACGAGAACCCGCTGTACATGGCGGAGAACGCGGGCGCGGCCGACCTCATCTCCGGCGGCCGGCTGCAGCTCGGCATCAGCCGCGGTTCACCGGAGCAGGTGATCGACGGCTGGCGCTACTTCGGCTACGCCCCCGAGGAGGGGGAGACCGGCGCGGACATGGCACGCCGGCACGCCGAGGCGTTCCTCAAGGTGATCGAGGGCGAGGGCTTCGCGCGGCCGAATCCGCGGCCGATGTTCCCCAACCCTCCGGGGCTGCTGCGTGTCGAGCCGTACTCCGAGGGGCTGCGCGAACGGATCTGGTGGGGCTCCAGCTCGAACGCGACCGCGGTCTGGGCCGCGAAGCTGGGGATGAACCTGCAGAGCTCCACGCTCAAGGACGACGAGACGGGCGAGCCGCTGCACGTCCAGCAGCGCAAGCAGATCGAGGCGTACCGCGAGGCGTACAAGGAGGCGGGCCACACGCGCGAGCCGCGGGTGTCCGTCAGCCGCAGCATCTTCGCCCTGACCGACGACGTGGACCGTGCCTACTTCGGCCGCGACCGCAACTCGCGCGACCAGATCGGCATGATCGACGACACGACCAGGGCGATCTTCGGCCGCTCGTACGCCGCCGAGCCGGACGTCCTGGTGAAGCAGCTCCAGGAGGACGAGGCCGTCCAGGCCGCTGACACCCTCCTGCTGACCGTCCCCAACCAGCTCGGGGTCGACTACAACACCCACGTGCTGGAAAGCATCCTGACCCAGGTCGCACCGGAGCTCGGCTGGCGCTGAACGCTCTGCCGCCCTGCGTGCGGGGCGGCTCGGCAGCGTGCCGGTACCTCCCTCGCCGTCAGCACTCGATGATGTTCACCGCGAGCCCGCCCCGGGCCGTCTCCTTGTACTTGACGCTCATGTCCGCCCCGGTCTCCTTCATGGTCTTGATGACCTTGTCGAGGGAGACCTTGTGCGAGCCGTCCCCCCGCATCGCCATCCGCGCCGCCGTGACCGCCTTGACCGCGGCCATGCCGTTGCGTTCGATGCAGGGGATCTGGACGAGGCCGCCGACGGGGTCGCAGGTGAGGCCGAGGTTGTGTTCCATGCCGATCTCGGCCGCGTTCTCGACCTGTTCGGGGGAGCAGCCCAGGACCTCGGCCAGGGCGCCCGCCGCCATCGAGCAGGCGGAGCCGACCTCGCCCTGGCAGCCGACCTCGGCGCCGGAGATGGAGGCGTTCTCCTTGAAGAGCATGCCGATCGCGCCGGCCGCGAGGAGGAAGCGGACCACGCCGTCCTCGTCGGCGCCGGGCACGAAGTTGATGTAGTAGTGCAGGACGGCCGGGATGATGCCGGCGGCGCCGTTCGTCGGGGCGGTCACGACCCGGCCACCCGCCGCGTTCTCCTCGTTCACGGCCATCGCGTAGAGCGTGATCCACTCCATCGCGTGCGCCAACGGGTCGCCCTCGGCGCGGAGTTGGCGGGCCGACATGGCCGCACGGCGGCGCACCTTGAGGCCGCCCGGCAGGATGCCCTCGCGGGCCATGCCACGGGAGACGCACGCCTGCATCACCCGCCAGATGTCGAGCAGCCCCGCGCGGATCTCCTCCTCGGTGCGCCAGGCGCGCTCGTTCTCCAGCATCAGGGCGGAGATCGACAGGCCCGTCTCCTTCGTCAGGCGCAACAGCTCGTCGCCCGTGCGGAAGGGGTACTTGAGGACCGTGTCGTCCAGCTTGATGCGGTCCGCGCCGACCGCGTCCTCGTCGACGACGAAGCCGCCGCCCACCGAGTAGTACGTCTTCGACAGCAGCTCGGCGCCCTCGGAGTCGAACGCCCACAGGGTCATGCCGTTGGCGTGGTAGGGCAGGGTCTTACGGCGGTGCAGGATCAGTTCGTCGTCGAAGGAGAACGGGATCTCGTGCTCGTCGAGGAGCCGGATCCGCTTCGCCGCCTTGATCGCCTCGACCCGCTCGTCCGCCCCCTCCACGTCCACCGTCCGCGGGGAGGCGCCCTCCAGACCGAGCAGCACCGCCTTGGGCGTGCCGTGCCCGTGGCCGGTGGCGCCGAGCGAGCCGTACAGCTCGGCGCGGATCGACGCGACGGACTCCAGCAGCCCCTCGTTGCGCAGCCGGCGTGCGAACATCCGGGCCGCGCGCATCGGGCCCACCGTGTGGGAGCTGGACGGGCCGATGCCGATCGAGAACAGGTCGAAGACCGAGATGGCCACGGGAACTCCTCAGAACGCTTGGTGGTGCGGGGTGGGGCACCGCGCTCACCTTCCAGTGTGCGCGGTGCCCGAGGGGCCGACTACAGCCCGGGGTACAGCGGGTGTTTCTCGGCGAGCGCGGTCACGCGCGCCTTCAGGGCGTCCGCGTCGTACGCGGGCTTGAGCGCCTGCGCGATCACGTCCGCGACCTCGGCGAAGTCCTCGGCCGTGAAGCCGCGGGTGGCCAGCGCGGGTGTACCGATGCGCAGACCCGAGGTCACCATCGGCGGACGCGGGTCGTTCGGGACGGCGTTGCGGTTGACCGTGATGCCGACTTCGTGAAGCCGGTCCTCGGCCTGCTGCCCGTCAAGGGCGGACTCCCGCAGGTCGACCAGGACCAGGTGCACGTCGGTGCCGCCGGACAGGACGTTCACCCCGGCCTCGCGCGCGTCGGCCGCGGTGAGCCGCTCGGCGAGCAGCCGGGCACCCTCCACCGTACGCCGCTGGCGCTCCTTGAACTCCTCGCCGGCCGCGACCTTGAAGGAGACCGCCTTGGCCGCGATCACGTGCTCCAGGGGACCGCCCTGGAAGCCCGGGAAGACGGAGGAGTTCAGCTTCTTCGCGAACTCCTTCTTCGCCAGGATGATCCCGCCGCGCGGACCGCCGAGGGTCTTGTGGGTGGTGGAGGTGACGACGTCCGCGTACGGGACCGGGTTCGGGTGCAGACCCGCGGCCACCAGGCCCGCGAAGTGCGCCATGTCGACCCACAGATACGCCTCGACCTCGTCGGCGATCCGGCGGAACTCCGCGAAGTCCAGCTGCCGCGGGTACGCCGACCAGCCCGCGATGATCACCTTGGGCCGGTGCTCCTTGGCGAGCTTCTCCAACTCGGCCATGTCGACCAGACCGGTCGCGGAGTCCACGTGGTAGGCGACCACGTCGAACTGCTTGCCGGAGAAGTTCAGCCGCATCCCGTGGGTGAGGTGGCCGCCGTGCGCCAGGTCGAGCCCGAGGATGGTGTCGCCGGGCTTGGCCAGCGCGAACAGGGCGGCCTGGTTGGCGGAGGCGCCCGAGTGCGGCTGCACGTTGGCGTACTCGGCGCCGAAGAGCTCCTTGACCCGGTCGATCGCGATCTGCTCGACCACGTCGACGTGCTCGCAGCCGCCGTAGTAGCGGCGGCCCGGGTAGCCCTCGGCGTACTTGTTGGTGAGGACCGAGCCCTGGGCCTCCATGACCGCGACGGGCGCGAAGTTCTCGGAGGCGATCATCTCCAGCGTGGACTGCTGGCGGTGCAGCTCGGCGTCGACCGCGGCGGCGACGTCCGGGTCCAGCTCGTGCAGGGGCGTGTTCAGTGCGGACATGCGTCTGTGACCTCTCAGCCAGCCGTCTCGGCGGTGTACTCGTCGGCCGACAGCAGGTCGGCGGGCTCCTCGGTGATGCGCACCTTGAAGAGCCAACCGCCCTCGAAGGGGGCCGAGTTGACCAGCGACGGGTCGTTCACCACGTCCTCGTTGATCTCGGTGACCTCGCCGCTGACCGGCGAGTACAGGTCGCTGACCGACTTGGTCGACTCCAGCTCGCCGCAGGTCTCGCCCGCGGTCACCTCGGAGCCGACATCGGGGAGCTGGGCGTAGACGACGTCACCGAGCGCGTTGGCCGCGAACTCCGTGATGCCGACCGTCGCGACGCCGTCCGCGGCGGCCGACAGCCACTCGTGCTCCTTGCTGTAGCGCAGCTGCTGGGGATTGCTCATGGCCTGAATTCTCCTGTACGCGGGGGAGTGTCGGTGGAGGGGTGAAGAGGGGGAGGAACGGAGGGGGAAGAGGTGCGGGGGAGCACTGCGGAAAGTGTTACTTCCGGCGCTTGTAGAACGGCAGCGCCACGACCTCGTACGGCTCGTGGCTGCCCCGGATGTCCACGCCGACACCGGACGTGCCGGGCGCCGCGTGGGCCGCGTCGACGTAGGCCATCGCGATCGGCTTGCCCAGCGTGGGGGAGGGGGCGCCGGAGGTGACCTCGCCGATCACCTGGCCGTCGGCGACGACCGGGTACCCGGCACGCGGGACCCGTCGGCCCTCGGCGACCAGGCCGACCAGGACGCGAGGCGGCTGCGAGGCGGCGCGCTCGGCGGCCGTCTCCAGAGCCGTACGCCCGACGAAGTCGCCCTCCTTCTCGAACTTCACCACCCGGCCGAGCCCGGCGTCGAAGGGGGTCAGCTCCGTGCTCAGCTCGTGCCCGTACAGCGGCATGCCCGCCTCCAGGCGCAGCGTGTCCCGGCAGGACAGACCGCAGGGGACCAGGCCGACGCCCTCGCCGGCCTTGGTCAGCGTCTGCCACAGCTCGACGGCGTGCTCCGGCTTCACGAACAGCTCGAAGCCATCCTCGCCGGTGTAGCCGGTGCGCGCGATGAGGGTGGGGACGCCGGCCACCGTGCCGGGCAGACCGGCGTAGTACTTCAGGCCGTCGAGGTCGGCGTCGGTGAGGGACTTGAGGATGCCGGGGGACTCGGGACCCTGGACGGCGATCAGCGCGTAGGCGTCCCGGTCGTCACGCACCTCGGCGTCGAATCCGGCCGAACGTTCCGTCAGCGCGTCGAGCACGACCTGGGCGTTGGAGGCGTTGGCGACGACCATGTACTCGGTCTCCGCGAGGCGGTAGACGATCAGGTCGTCCAGGATGCCGCCGTCGGCCCGGCAGATCATGGTGTAGCGGGCGCGGCCGACGCCGACGGAGGCGATGTTGCCGACCAGGGCGAAGTTCAGGAGCTGCGCCGCCTGCGGACCGGTGACGGTGATCTCGCCCATGTGGGAGAGGTCGAAGAGCCCGGCCTTCGTGCGGACGGCGAGGTGCTCGTCGCGCTCGGAGCCGTAGCGCAGGGGCATGTCCCAACCGGCGAAGTCGGTCATGGTCGCGCCCAGCGAGCGGTGCAGGGCATCGAGCGCGGTGTGACGGGGTTCGGTGCTCATCGGACGTGAATCTCCCAAGGCATGACGGCGAGGTCGTTCCTCCCCATCTGTCATCGGAACCTGAGAGGTTCGTCATGACCGCACGGGACATGACTTGCACCTTGGGTGGGGCCACCGGAGGAAACCGGGGACCCGCTTTTCAGATGTGCCTCGCCCGCGCGGTAACGGGGCCTGAGAGATTCAAGGGAGGGACTTGCTCCTTCGGCGCCCGGGTACACGTACCCGGGACTCTCCCGCGCGGATTCAAACGGCCGGTATGCAGTTGGCGCGCACATCATCGCACAGGCTCTGTAACAGGCTTGTGGCCGGAACCGAACGGAACCGGGAGACACCGTGGATTACCTTCTCTTTACATTCGGTGGGGAGAAGCTTTCCTGACCCCGCAGGGAGGACGATCACGGTGACAAGGACCACGGCGTACGCCACGACCTCGGGCGTCGCCCTGCCCAAGCAGCCCGCGGCCCCTGCCCGGGAGCGCTGCGCCGAGCGGCCGGCCCCGGTCGTCCGCGACCTGCGCGAGCGCTCGGGCCGCAGCCCGCACGCCCTGCTCTTCGGCCCCCGCGACCTGGTCGTGATCACCGGCCTGCCCGGCAGCGGCAAGTCGACGCTGATGCGGCGCGCGGTCAGGGGCGTACGGATCGACTCCCAGGACGCCCGCGACCGCTGGGACACCCGGGCACCCCGCTTCCTGCCGTACGCCGTCTACCGCCCACTGGTCCGCCTCGCCCACTACGCCGGTCTCGGCCGCGCCCTGCGCGCCGGCGCCGGCGTCGTCGTGCACGACTGCGGCACCCAGGCCTGGGTCCGCGGCTGGCTGGCCCGCGAGGCCCGGCGGCGCGGCGGCATCCTGCACCTGGTCCTGCTCGACGTACCCCCGCGCACCGCCCTGGCGGGCCAGCGCGACCGCGGCCGAGGCGTCTCCCGCTACGCCTTCCTGCGCCACCGCACGGCAGCCGGCCGCCTGATCCGCTCGGTGGAACGCGGCGACCTGCCCGAGGGCGTCGGCTCGGCGGTCCTCCTGGACCGGGACGCGGCGGACGTGCTCCGCCGGATCGGCTTCACGGGCTGAGAGTGGGGCGGCCGGGGGTGGTGGGCCTGGCTGGACCGGTGGGTCGGAACGGGGCGGTGGTGTGCGCCGAGCCGGCCGCCAGGGGCCCCGTACCCGTTAGCCTTTGCTGCCACAGCGGTACTTCACAGCAGGCGGTCGGACAGATGGACTTCCCAGCGGATCTCCCCGCGGACTTTCCCATGCAGGCGCACCCCCATCCGCACGGCGGATGGCCCGGCAACGAGCTGGAGGAGGTGCTGTCGGCGTCCCTCGGCGTGCCCACGGCGGGCGGCCGGATCATCGAGGTGCTCAGCCGCGGCTTCCTCTGGATCCCGCTGCCCAGCGGCGGCGGTCCGCACAGCGGTCCGCTGGACCTGCCCACGCTGGAGATCGAGGGCCAGGCGTACGTCCCGGTGTTCAGCTCCGAGGAGCAGTTCCGCCATGTCGTCGGCTCGCACATGTCGTTCACCATCGCGCCCGCCGTCGAGTTCGCCCGGGGTCTGCCCCCGCAGGTCGGCATCGCGGTGAACCCGGACGGCATGGTCGGCATCCCGCTCCCGCCGGCCGCCGTCGCCGAGCTGTGCCGCATCGGCCGCACCCCCCTCGACGGCCCCACCTCCGGCGGCCGCGTCCGCCTCTTCGAACCGGACTGGCAGGACGACCCGGTCGACTTCCTCGCCGCCGCCTCCGCCGAGTTCGAGTCGACTCCCGTGATCCGCACGGCCCGCCGCTGCCTCGCGGCGATCGAGACGGCGGACCCGGTGATGTTCGTGGGCGTCGAACTCTCCGAATGGGAGGGCGACCTGCGAGCCATCCCCTTGGAGGCACTGGGCCGGGCCCTGGCCAAGTCCCCGCCGCAGTGGGGGGTCAACCTCGTCCTCCTGGACGTGACGGACGACCCGGTGGCGACGTGGATGCGCCAACAGGTCCGGCCCTTCTACCAACGGCCCTTCTGATCGCCGTAGGGGTAGCCGACTCAGGGGCGCGGGGCTGTGCCAATATGCGGCTCCGCCGCGTGGGCGCGACCAGCCACAATCAACCCGCACTCGCCAACGCACATCAGGCCAACACCCCGTAGGCGCATAAGCTGTCACAGAAACGCGGGGTCACTTCGAAGGGGCGGTAAGACACGTGAGCGCGAGCCTCAGCGGCAGCGTGGAGCACATGCTGCGCCAGGTCACGCCAGGGCGCTACGACGCCTACGAGGCCCTGCTCCGCGCCCTCGCGACCCCCGGCGCAGGCCAGGTCTGGATGCTGCTGTGGCACGGCCAGTCCGGCTCCCCGGACGCCCAGTACGGAAACATGGAGGTCGAAGGGCACGGCTACGCCCCGTGCGTCACCTCCGCCCAGGAGCTGTCCGCCAGCGGCTGGAACCGTTCGTACGAGGTCGTCGACGGCGTCGACGTGGCCCGCACGCTCTACCCCGACCACTTCGGCCTGTGGCTCAACCCGCACGCCCCCGGCGGCGGCGTCGGCATCCCGTGGCTCGATCTGCGCCGTATCGCCACCGGCCTGGAGCGCCAGCCCGCGGGCCCGCTGCGGCTGTCGGAACCCGGTATCGAGATCCCGCAGTTCTACGCCCTGCTCGCGCACAACGCCCACCGCACCCCGGCCGTGCGCGCCCTGCGCCGCGCCTGGGTGCAGCCGGCGCTCGGGGCGCCGTACCTCGCCATCGGTCTCGATGTGTACGACACCTCGCCGCCGGCCGTGGACGCGGTACGGGCGATGATGCAGCAGTCGATCGGCGCGGTCCCGGAGGGACTGCCGGTGTCGACGGTGGCGATGTCGGACGAGGACGACCCGGTCGCGATGTGGATGCGGGAGGGTGCCCGGCCCTTCTACGACCGTGAGGCGCACGCGGCCCCGGCGCAGGCCCCCGCGGCCGGGTACGGCTATCCACCGGCGCCTGGCGGATACTGAGAGGGCGCCCGCTGGTCCAGACCGGTGCACCCATTGGTCCGGACTGGAGAAGTGGTGGGTCTGCGCGCGTAGATAGCGGCGGAAGATCCGTCCGATTCCTGAATGTCCTGATTCGCCCGCGTCCGACCCCCGTTACCCGCTGTCCGGATAACGGAACCCTCCTGACCTCATCACGTTTACGCATCCTTTCACCGTCAAGTCTGGCAACAGATCGCCAAAGCGTTGAAGACTCCCGCACCAGGGGCTCTTTCTGCCCCGAGTACGACGGACTGATCACGCCGCTACAGCGGCAAGTGCGGGCCGGCTACCGCCGGTTGAGAGGGGTCCCTGCCAGATGACGGCACCATTGCACGAGCCGACCGCGGAAGCGGCCCCGAGTGCGGCCGAGGAAGCGGCGGCCGCGACCGCCGGCGCCAAGACCGTTCAGGGACGTTCCCTGGGCCGGATCGCCTGGGAGCGCCTGAAGCGGGACAAGCTCGCCCTGACGGGCGGCATCGTGGTGGTCGTCCTCATCGTGGTCGCCCTGCTCGCGCCGGTGATCACCAACCTGCTGGGGCAGGACCCGGACGCCTACCACGAGAACCTGATCGACCCGCTGTTCGGCACCCCCACGGGGTCCCTGGGCGGTATCAGCGGCGACCACCTGCTGGGCGTCGAGCCGGTCAACGGCCGCGACATCCTCGCCCGCATCCTCTACGGCGCCCGCGTCTCGCTCCTGGTGGGCTTCCTGTCCGCCGTCGTCGCGGTCGTCCTGGGCACCGTCCTGGGCATCCTGGCGGGCTTCTTCGGCGGCTGGGTGGACTCGCTCGTCAGCCGCGTGATGGACGGCCTGCTGGCCTTCCCGCAGCTGCTCTTCACGATCGCCCTGGTCTCCGTGATGCCGAACGAACTGCTGGGCCTTTCCGGGTCCAACGTGCGCGTCTTCGTGATGATCCTGGTCATCGGCTTCTTCGGCTGGCCCTACATCGGACGCGTGGTGCGCGGCCAGACGCTCTCGATGCGCGAGCGCGAGTACGTCGAGGCCGCCCGATCACTGGGCGCCGGGCGGTTCTACATCCTGTTCAAGGAACTGCTGCCCAACCTCGTGGCGCCGATCATCGTCTACACGACGATGATGATCCCCACCAACATCCTCACCGAGGCGGCCCTCAGCTTCCTGGGCGTGGGCGTCAAGCCGCCCACGTCGTCCTGGGGACAGATGCTGTCGAGCGCCATCGACTACTACGAGTCGGACCCCATGTACATGGTGGTCCCGGGTGTGGCGATCTTCATCACCGTCCTTGCCTTCAACCTGTTCGGCGACGGCGTGCGTGACGCGCTGGACCCGAAGGCGTCCCGCTGAAAGAGCCGTACCCAAATCGTCCCGTGGCACCAACACGGGGTCTCTCATCTAATCCGGAGGATCCGAGATCGTGACTACCCAACGCACCTCAGGGCGGCGGAAGAAGGCCTTTGCCGCCGCTGCTGCGGTCGCCGCACTGCTGACCACGGCGGCGTGCGGCGGCAGCGACGACAACGGCGGCGGCGGTTCGAAGACCGGCGCGGCCGGCTTCGACGCGGCCAACAACAAGGTCGCCCAGGCCTCCCTGGCCAAGAAGGGCGGCACGCTGCGGTTCGGTGGCGCCCAGGATGCCGACTCGTGGGACACCACGCGTGGCTACTACGGCTTCATGTGGAACTTCGCGCGCTACTACAGCCGCCAGCTGGTCACGGGCAAGACGGAGCCGGGCAAGGCGGGCGCCGAGCTCACCCCGGACCTCGCCACCGGCCTCGCCAAGGTCTCGGACGACGGCAAGACGTACACGTACACCCTGCGTGACGGCATCACGTGGGAGGACGGCAAGCCGATCACGTCCAAGGACGTGAAGTACGGCATCGAGCGTGTCTGGGCGCAGGACGTGCTGTCCGGCGGCCCGACGTACCTCAAGGACTTCCTGGACCCCAAGGGCGAGTACAAGGGTCCCTACAAGGACACGTCCAAGGACAAGCTCGGTCTGAAGTCCATCGTCACCCCGGACGACAAGACCATCGAGTTCCACCTGCCGAAGGCCAACTCGGACTTCCAGGAGGTGCTGGGTCTGGTCTCGGCCTCCCCGGTCCGCCAGGACAAGGACACCAAGTCCAAGTACGGCCTCAAGCCGTTCTCCTCGGGCCCGTACAAGTTCGAGTCCTACAGCCCCGGCAAGAGCCTGACGCTGGTGCGCAACACCGAGTGGAAGCAGTCCTCGGACCCGATCCGCAAGGCGTACCCGGACAAGATCACCGTCCAGTTCTTCTCGGACGCCAACCAGCTGGACCAGCGTCTGCTCAACGGTGACCTGGACCTGGACATCAACCAGACCGGCATGTCCCCGCAGGGCCGCACCACCGCCCTCAAGGAGCACAAGGCCAACCTGGACAACCCGGTCTCGGGTTACATCCGCTACGCGACCTTCCCGCAGAGCGTGAAGCCGTTCGACAACGCCGAGTGCCGCAAGGCCGTCATCCTCGGTGCGGACCACGTCTCGCTGCAGACCGCTCGTGGTGGCCCGGTCGCCGGTGGTGACATCGGCACCAACATGCTCCCGCCGTCCGTCCCGGGCTCCGAGGGCCAGAAGTACGACCCGTACAAGCTGGCCGGCGCCAACAAGAACGGCAACGTCGAAGAGGCCAAGGCGGCTCTGAAGGCGTGCGGCAAGCCGAACGGCTTCTCCACCACCATCGCGGTGCGCAACAACAAGCCGGTCGAGGTCGCCACGGCCCAGTCGCTCCAGGCGTCGCTGAAGAAGATCGGCATCAACGCCCAGATCGACCAGTTCGACGGCTCGCAGACCACCGGCATCATCGGTAGCCCCTCGAACGTGCAGAAGAAGGGCTACGGCATCATCATCATGGGCTGGGGTCCGGACTTCCCGACCGTCCAGGGCTTCGGTCTGCCGCTGTGGGACAGCAAGTACATCGTGCCGAGCGGTAACAACAACTTCGCCCTGATCAAGGACAAGACCATCGACGGTCTGTTCGACCAGTACGTCACCACGCTGGACGACGCGGGCAAGACCAAGATCTCGACCGAGATCAACCACAAGGTCATGGAGGGCGCGTACTACCTGCCCTTCGTCTTCGAGAAGTTCATCAACTGGCGCGGTGACAACCTCGCGAACGTCTACACGTCGGACAACTACAGCGGCATGTACGACTTCGTGAACCTCGGTCTGAAGTCCGCGAAGTAATCCCGGCACACCCGCCGAACGGCACGAAAGGCAGGTGAAGGCCGGCGCGGCGTGGTCGCGGGCCATCGGATGACCTCCGGTGGCCCGCGGCCCCGCGGCGGGCCGTAAGCTGTGCTCGCTTACCTGATCAGGCGGCTGTTCGCCGCCGCTGTGATGCTCGTGGTCATCGTGATGGTGGTCTTCGGCATCTTCTTCCTCGTCCCCAAGTGGGCGGGCGTGGACATCGCCTCGAGCTTCGTGGGCAAGCAGGCCGACCCGGCTGCCGTCGAGGCCGTGCGGCAGAAGCTGGGCCTGGGCGACCCGATCTACTCCCAGGTCTGGGAGTTCTTCAAGGGCATCTTCGTCGGTCGCACCTACTCGGGCGGCGGCGACGTCACGCACTGTGCCGCGCCGTGCTTCGGCTACTCCTTCCGCAGCGAGCAGGCCGTCTGGCCGGTGCTCACCGACCGCTTCCCGGTGACCCTGGGACTGGCGCTCGGTGCCGCCGTGCTGTGGCTGGTCATCGGTGTCTCGGCGGGTGTGCTCTCCGCGCTCAAGCGGGGCACCATCTGGGACCGCGGCGCGATGGTCGTCGCGCTGGCGGGTGTCTCCCTCCCCATCTACTTCACCGGTCTGCTCAGCCTGGCCATCTTCGCCTTCGGGCTGCACTGGATCGACGCGCAGTACGTGCCGCTCGACCAGAGCTTCGGCGGCTATTTGGGCGGCATGATCCTGCCCTGGATCACCCTCGCCTTCCTGTACGCGGCGATGTACGCCCGGATCACCCGCGCCACCATGCTGGAGATCCTCGGCGAGGACTACATCCGCACTGCACGGGCGAAGGGCCTCAAGGAGCAGGTCGTCATCAGCAAGCACGCCATGCGCTCCACGATGACCCCGATCCTGACCATGCTCGGCATGGACCTCGGCGCCCTCATCGGCGGTGCCATCCTGACGGAGTCGACGTTCAACCTGCCCGGCCTCGGCCGCGCGGTGCTCGACGCCATCAAGAACCAGGACCTGCCCATCATCCTGGGCGTCACCCTGATCACTTCTCTCGCCGTGCTGCTCGCCAACCTCGTGGTGGACATCCTGTACGCCGTGATCGACCCCCGAGTGAGGCTGACATGACCGAGCTGAGCAAGAGCGGAGCCGCCCTGGGTGAGCCCATCGCCGCCTCCGCCCCGCCGACCTCCTTCCTGGAGGTGCGCGACCTCAAGGTGCACTTCCCGACCGACGACGGCCTGGTCAAGTCCGTCGACGGACTCACCTTCACGCTGGAGAAGGGCAAGACCCTCGGCATCGTGGGCGAGTCCGGCTCCGGCAAGTCGGTGACCTCGCTGGGCATCATGGGCCTGCACACCGCCGGCCAGTACGGCAAGCGCAAGGCGCAGATCTCCGGCGAGATCTGGCTGGACGGCACCGAGCTGCTCTCCGCCGACCCCGACCACGTGCGCAAGCTGCGCGGTCGCGAGATGGCGATGATCTTCCAGGACCCGCTGTCCGCGCTGCACCCGTACTACACGATCGGCAAGCAGATCGTGGAGGCGTACCGGATCCACCACGACGTCGACAAGAAGGTCGCGAAGAAGCGCGCGATCGAGATGCTCGACCGGGTGGGCATTCCGCAGCCCGACAAGCGGTTCGACAGCTATCCGCACGAGTTCTCCGGCGGTATGCGCCAGCGCGCGATGATCGCGATGTCGCTGGTCAACAACCCCGAGCTGCTCATCGCGGACGAGCCGACGACCGCCCTGGACGTGACCGTCCAGGCGCAGATCCTCGACCTGATCAGGGACCTGCAGACGGAGTTCGGCTCCGCGGTCATCATCATCACCCACGACCTGGGCGTCGTCGCCGAGCTGGCCGACGACATCCTGGTGATGTACGGCGGCCGCTGCATCGAGCGCGGTCCGGCCGAGAAGGTGTTCTACGAGCCCCGCCACCCCTACACCTGGGGACTGCTGGGTTCGATGCCGCGCCTGGACCGTGAGCAGCAGGAGCGCCTGATCCCGGTCAAGGGCTCCCCGCCCTCGCTGATCAACATCCCGTCCGGCTGCGCCTTCAACCCGCGCTGCCCGTACGCCGATGTCCCGAAGGACAACGTCACCCGCACGGTCCGGCCCGAGCTGACCGTGGTCGGCAGCCAGCACTGGGCCGCCTGCCACATGACGCAGGAGCAGCGGGAGCGGATCTGGACCGAAGAGATTGCGCCGAAGCTGTGAGCGAGGACAACGTGACCACTCCCGCGAAGAGCGACGGTGCCACCCTCATCAAGGACGCCGCCCCCGGCGAGACCCTGCTGAAGGTGACCGGGCTCCAGAAACACTTCCCGATCAAGAAAGGCCTGCTCCAGCGGCAGGTCGGCGCCGTGCACGCGGTCGACGGCCTCGACTTCGAGGTCAGGTCCGGTGAGACGCTCGGCGTCGTGGGCGAGTCCGGCTGCGGCAAGTCGACGATGGGCCGGCTCATCACCCGGCTCCTCGAACCGACCGCCGGCAAGGTCGAGTTCGAGGGCAAGGACATCACGCACCTCGGGGTGGGCGGCATGCGTCCGCTGCGCCGCGATGTGCAGATGATCTTCCAGGACCCGTACTCCTCGCTGAACCCGCGCCACACCATCGGCACGATCATCAGCGCCCCCTTCAAGCTCCAGGGCGTCACGCCTCCGGGCGGGGTCAAGGCGGAGGTCCAGCGGCTGCTGTCGGTCGTGGGCCTCAACCCCGAGCACTACAACCGCTATCCGCACGAGTTCTCCGGCGGTCAGCGTCAGCGCATCGGCATCGCCCGCGCGCTCGCCCTGAAGCCGAAGCTGGTCGTGGCGGACGAGCCGGTCTCCGCGCTCGACGTGTCGATCCAGGCCCAGGTCGTCAACCTGCTGGACGACCTCCAGCAGGAGCTCGGCCTGACGTACGTGATCATCGCGCACGACCTCTCGGTGGTGCGGCACGTCTCGGACCGGATCGCGGTGATGTACCTCGGCAAGATCGTGGAGCTCGCCGACCGCGAGTCGCTGTACCGGGCGCCGATGCACCCGTACACCAAGGCGCTCATGTCGGCGGTGCCGATCCCGGACCCGCGGCGCAAGAACACCAAGAGCGACCGCATCCTGCTCAAGGGTGACGTGCCCTCGCCGATCTCGCCGCCGAGCGGCTGCCGGTTCCACACCCGGTGCTGGAAGGCGACGGAGATCTGCAAGACGACCGAGCCCAAGCTCGTCGAGCTGAAGCCCGGTCAGCAGGTCGCCTGCCACCACCCGGAGAACTTCGAGGACCAGGCCCCGCAGGACACGGTGCTGCTGACCGTGGCCAAGGAGGCGGCCGAGCTGGTCGCCGACGAGGTGCTCGCGGAGTCGGCGGAGACGTCGGCGGCGGTGGCGGCGGAGGTCGAGGAGATCGCCGAGGCGGCGGAGGCCGCTGAGGCCGCCGAGCCCGGCACGTCCACCGAAGCCTCCGGCGCTTCCGAGGCCCCGGCGGCCTCCGCGGGTGAGAGCCAGGAGTCAACCGACAAGTAGCGCATGACGAGTTGGCAAAGTCATGTACATGCCCGAACGGGAGAGTTCAGAGTCGTCCGTGTCCGACTTATCGGCACACGCTCGCAAGGGACGACACATGAATCTCTCCCGTTCGGCACGTTTAGGGGCCCTCGCTACCGCGGCGGCCTCTTTCCTTGTCATCGCCGCCGCTCCCGCGCCAAGCCCCGGCGGGCCCGGCATAGGTGACCCCTACTTCCCGGACCTGGGCAACGGCGGCTTCGACGCCCGCCACTACGACCTCAGCGTGGCGTACAACCCGGACACCGACCGTCTCGACGGCCGTACGACCCTCACCGCCCGCGCCACCCAGAACCTCTCCTCCTTCGACCTGGACCTGCAGAAGCTGGAGGTCACGAGAGTCGAAGTGAACGGCAGACGCGCCCAGTTCACGCGCGACGGCGACGAACTGCGCGTCACCCCGCGCCAGACCCTGCGCAAGGGGCGCGACTTCGAGGTCACCGTCACCTACGGCGGGGTCCCCGAACCCCTCAGCGGGCCCATCGTGTTCGGCTCCGACTACGGGTGGATGAAGACCACCGACGGCGTCTTCGTCGCCTGCGAGCCCAACGCCGCCTCCACCTGGTTCCCCTCCAGCGACCACCCCTCGGACAAGGCCACCTACGACATCCGCATCAAGGCCCCCAAGGGCCTGACCGGCGTCTCCAACGGCCGGCTGGTGTCGACGTACGACAAGGGCGCCTCGACGTACACCCACTGGCGCGAGTCGAAGCCGATGGCGACCTATCTCGCGACGGCGACGATCGGGAAGTTCGACGTGAAGACCGGCCGGACCCCGGGCGGTATCCCGATCTACGTGGCCATCGACCCGGTGCTCGCCAACGGCAACAGCGTCGACGTGTACGCCGTCACCGCCGCCGCCACCGACTACTGGTCGCAGGTCTTCGGGCCCTACCCCTTCGAGGAGACCGGCGCGATCGTCGACGACATGCCGGAGGCGGGGTTCTCGCTGGAGGTGCAGTCCAAGCCGGTCTACTCCGCGGTGCGCAACGAGACGACGATCGTGCACGAGCTGGCCCACCAGTGGTTCGGCGACTCGGTGAGCGTGGCGCAGTGGAAGGACATCTGGCTCAACGAGGGCTTCGCCACCTACGCCCAGTGGCTGTGGGCCGAGCACCAGGGCACCCGCACCGCGCACGACTCGTTCCTGGCCGGCTACAACTCCCGCCCGGCGAACAGCGCCTTCTGGCAGACCGTCGTCGGTGACCCGCAGCGCGACACCATGTTCGCGTCCGCGGTCTACCAGCGCGGCGCGATGACCCTCCAGATGCTGCGCGAACGCATCGGTGACACCGCCTTCTTCAAGCTGCTGCCGGCCTGGACGAAGCTGCACCGCTACGGCAACGCGAACACGGCCGACTTCATCAGGCTCGCCGAGAAGGTCAGCGGACAGCAGCTCGACGACCTGTTCCAGACCTGGCTGTTCACCACAGGGAAACCCGCCCTGTAACCCTTGCATCGAAAGGGAAGCACCCCGCGGCAGGTAAGAATGTGGGGTGCTTCAGCAACTGTTCAGCCCCTCCGTCCAGCACACGCTCGACCTCGTCGGCATCTTCGTGTTCGCCATCTCCGGCGCGCTGCTCGCGGTCCGCAAGAACTTCGACGTCTTCGGCATCGCCGTGCTCGCCGAGGTCACCGCGCTGGGCGGAGGGATCTTCCGGGACGTGATCATCGGGGCGGTGCCCCCGGCCGCGTTCACGGACCTGGGGTACTTCACCACCCCGCTCTTCGCCGCGCTCCTCGTCTTCTTCCTCCACCCCCACGTCGAGCGCATCCAGCTCGGCGTGAACACCTTCGACGCGGCAGGCCTCGGCCTGTTCTGCGTCACGGGCACGACCAAGGCGTACGACTACGGGCTCAACCTCACCGCGTCGGCCGCCCTCGGCCTCGCCACCGCCGTCGGCGGCGGTGTGCTGCGCGACGTGCTCGCCAACGAGACGCCCTCGCTGCTGCGCTGGGACCGCGACCTGTACGCGGTCCCGGCGATCGTCGGCGCCGCCATCGTCGTCCTGTGCATCCGCTACGACGCCCTCAACCCGTACACCAGCGGGCTCGCGGTCGTCACCGCCTTCGTCCTGCGCCTGCTCGCGATGAGGTACCACTGGCGAGCGCCGCGTGCGTGGAACCGGCGCTCGACGGTGAGTGAGGAGTAGCGGTTCCCCAGCCGGCCCTGAGGCCGTTTCCCAGGCCCAGTTCCTCGGTCAGCCAGCGGAACGCCGGCACCACCTGCGGCCGCCACAGCGCCATGGTGTGGCCGCCCGCGCTCTTCGGGATGTACACCACGTGCACGGTCGTCGGGGCCTTCGCGATCTGTTCGAGGGCCACCCCGGCCTCGTAGCCGTCGTGCGGCTGCCCCGAGATGTAGAGCGCGATCCGGGGCGGGGTGCGGGCCCCGCGCAGCAGCAGGTAGGGGTTGTTGGCGATCCGCAGCCGCGGGTTCTGCGCGGCCAGCGAATTGCGTTCGCCGATCGGGTCGTTGTAGCCGGACATGCTGATCGCGGCTCGGTAGCGGTCGGGGTGGGCGATCGCGAGCTTGGCCGCGCAGTGGCCGCCCGCGGAGTACCCGGCCACCGCCCAGCTCGCCGGCGCGGGGGCGGCCCGGAAGTTGTCCGTCACCATCCTCGGCACGTCGACGCTGAGCCAGGTGTCGGCGTTCACCGTGCCCGTGATGTTGGCGCAGCCGGTGTCCACGCCGGCGAGCAGGTTGGTGCGCGGGGCGACCAGGATGAAGGGCGCCACTTTGCCGTCCCGCATCAGCGGCGCGAGCTGCTTCTCGGCGTGCAGGGATCCGAACCAGGCCTTCGCGGAACCGGGGTAGCCCGGCAGCAACTCGACCACGGGGAACCGGTGGTGGCGGTAGGCGGGCTGGTCGTACTGCGGCGGCAGCCAGACGTAGACCTCGGCGTTCACGCCCGACACACGGCCCTTGAGCTGGGTCTCCCGGACGCCGTCGGACAGGGGGGTGAACCGCTGCACCACCCTGGGCAGGCGCCGCAGCGCGATGCCGCCCGTGCCGTCGGCGCCGAGGTTCGCGGCCTGCTGCACATGGTCGCCCGTGCCGAGCAGGTCGGCCCAGTTGTCGTACAGGTTGTTCTCGTTGTTGACCAGCGTGAACACCAGGGCGACCGCCGTGCCCTGGGCGAACAGCACCATCAGGACGCGCGCGGCGGCGCGCAGGGCCCGTGGCCCGCGCAGCCGCGACCACAGGGCGAGCGGAAGGACGACGGCGACGACGGACAGCACGATCAGCGTGTAGAGGAACGCGGTCCCGGTAAGGCTCATGCCCCTATAGAGGCCGACCTCGCGACCCCGGTTTACGGACGAGTACGGACACTTACCAGGAAATTGCCTTGCTCTCACCGCGATGGCCCAGAGCCCGCCCAGGAGAAAAGCTACCGCTTAGTAGTTACTCATTGTACGGTTCAGACATGTCTGAAGCAGCTTCCGCGCAGGCCGTCCGGGCCACGGTCGGCGACAGCGAGTTCGACCGCGACACCGCCCCGACCCGGCGCGCGCCCGGTGTCTACGACGTCGACCTCTCCGCCGGCTGGACGGTGTTCGGCGCCCTCAACGGCGGCTATCTGCTGGCCGTCCTCGGCCGCGCGCTCGGGGACGCCCTGCCGCACGGCGACCCCTTCACGATCTCGGCGCACTACCTGAGCGCCTCCCGGCCCGGCCCCGCGGTCGTCCGCACGGACGTCGTCCGCACCGGCCGCACCCTCTCCACCGGCCAGGCCTCCCTCTTCCAGTACGACGACGAGGGCCAGGAGGTCGAGCGCATCCGCGTCCTCGCCTCCTACGGCGACCTGGACGCGCTGCCCGACGACGTCCGCACGGCGGCCGAGCCGCCGGTGTTCCCGCCGACGGAGCACTGCTTCGGCCCCGAGGACGGGCCGCCGCCACCGGCCTCCGACACCTCCACCATCGCCGAGCGGCTGATGCTCAAGCTCGACCCCGCCACCCTGGGCTGGGCGCTCGGCGCGCCTTCCGGCAAGGGCGAGATGCGGTCCTGGTTCGGGCTCGCGGACGGCCGGGACCCCGACCCGTTCGCCCTCCTGCTCGCGGTGGACGCGCTGCCGCCCACGGCCTTCGAGATCGGCCTGTCCGGCTGGGTCCCGACCGTCGAGCTGACCGTCCATGTGCGCTGCCGCCCGGCCCCCGGCCCGCTGCGCGTCTCGGTCACCACCCGCAACCTCGCCGGCGGTTTCCTGGAGGAGGACGCCGAAGTATGGGACAGCGCCGACCGGTTGGTCGCCCAGTCCCGCCAACTCGCCCGGGTCAAGCTCGGCTGAGCGGCTCCGCGGACCTCTTCTGTCACGGGCTTGTACCAGCGAGTAGCACAGGCCCGTTCGTGAAGTGCGAGGTCAGCGGCGCGAGTTGAGATCCTCTTTGCCCGATTGACAGGCCGAGGACAGTGCGGCCCCAAGGAAGGCCCAAGCGCCGCTGATTGAGTTCCCGCCTCAGGACTCCCTCATCCTCCCTGGAGCTGTTTCTCATGAACCGTGCGCGTCTCGTCCCCGCGGTGGCTCTGCTGGCGCTCGCGCCCTTCGCCCTGGCGGCCTGCGGTTCGAGCGACTCGTCGTCGTCCTCGAACAGCGGCAACTCCGGCCGGCAACAGTCCTGTCAGCGGCCCTCGGGCGCGCCGACCGGCAACGCGTCGGGCCGCCCGAGCGGGGGGCCCTCCGGCAACGCGTCACGCAATCCGTCGCGCCATCCGTCGGGCAGGCCCTCCGGCATGCCGAGCGGAGCGCCGGGCGGCGGCCAGGGCGGCGGTCCCGGCGGAGGCGGCCAGGGGGGCTGCGGCGGCGGCGCGGGCGGGGCCGGTGGTGGTGCGCCCAGTGGCGCCCCGAGCGGCGCTCCGAGCCGGCAGGCAACGAAGAGCTGACCCGAGCGGTCGTACGACAGAAGCGGCGCTCCCGGCGAACGGGGGCGCCGCTTCTGTGCGTTGAGGGCTCAGTCCAGCCAGTGCACGCGGCCGACGTTGATCAGCCGCAGCCGGCGGGTCACGATCTGGGTGGCCTGCTCCAACTCCTTCGAGGCGTCCGGGGACTCCAGCGCCTCCAGGAACAGACAGGCCGTGATCAGCATCTGGTCGACATACAGGTTGGCCAGCATGAGCAGGTCGTCGTCGCTCCAACCCGCCGCCTCCGGGTCCTTGGCGATCTCGACCTTCACCTCCTCGGCGAACCGGGCCAGTTGGTCCCGGATGGCCTCGCGCACCGGCTGGACCCCGCCGTGCCGCTCACGGGCGACGAACCGGACGTGGGCGGGGTGCGCGGCCACGTACGCGGCGATCAACTCGACGGCGCGCACGATGCGTTCGTCGCTGTCGCCGGCGGTGGACACCGTCGCGCGGACCATCGGGTGCAGGCTGCCGAGCGCCTCCTCGACCAGGGCCACGCCGAGGTCCGCGGTGGAGCGGAAGTGCCGGTAGAAGGCGGTCGGGGCGACTCCGACGGCCCGGGTGACCTCGCGCAGGCCCAGGCTGCTCAGGCTCTGCTCCGCCAGCAGGGCGAGCGCCGCGTCCAGGAGCGCCTGCCGGGTCTTCTGCTTCTGGGCCTGCCGGATGCCGAGGGTGTGACTCATGTCATCCAGTTAACAACCGTTCTCCGGAATTGAAAAGTCGCCGGGAGGGTTAGACTCTATAGTCAGTGAACAAGTGTTACTACAACCGTTCACCGAAACGAAACGAGAGACGCCACCCGGGTGTCTCGGAGGGGGATCCGTCCCATGCTGTTCCTCGTCGCCGCACTCATGCTGCTCGGTGTCGTGCTGGGCACCGTGGCCCACGCACCGCTGGCCCTGTCCGCCGCCGTGGCCGTCGGCATCGCCGTCTGGCTCGGGATCTTCGCGCTCCGTGAGCGCCACGGGCGCCGCCGGCAGACGTCGGCCCACTGATCTCCCGGCCGACCGACCGTCCCCACCGACTTCCTGGAGCTGAGCACGATGCAACTCACCGCACCGGCCGACGGCCGCACCCCCGTGCGCACCGGCCCCCGTGACGCGGACGGCATGGCCGTCGCGTCCTTCATCCTCGGCCTTCTCGGCCTGCTCGTACTGAACGTCTTCCTCGGCCCGATCGCCATCATCCTGGCCCTGGTGTCCCTGTGGCGCGGTACGGTCCGCAAGGGCCGCGCCTACCTGGGTCTGACCCTCGGCGTGGCGGACCTGGCGGTCCTCGCCCTCACCATGGCGGTCTCGAACACGATCTCCTGGAGCCTGTGAGCAGGGTTCGGGCAAGCGCGCCCCGCACGGCCGCAGTTGCCCACCGGTCGAGCCGGCCCCGGTGCCCCTCGGTTCCACGGCGGAGCCCCCCGTAGAATCGTCTTCACCATGGCATACCTCGACCACGCCGCGACCACCCCGATGCTTCCCGAGGCAGTCGAGGCGATGACGGCCCACCTGAGCATCACGGGCAACGCCTCCGCCCTCCACGCCTCCGGCCGCAAGGCCCGCCGCACGGTCGAGGAAGCCCGCGAGGCGCTCGCCGAAGCGCTCGGCGCCCGCCCCAGCGAGGTGGTCTTCACCTCCGGCGGCACCGAGGCCGACAACCTCGCGGTGAAGGGCCTGTACTGGGCCCGCCGCGACGCCGACCCGGCCCGCACCCGCGTCCTGGCCAGCCCCGTCGAGCACCACGCCGTCCTGGACGCCGTCCACTGGCTGGGCGAGCACGAGGGCGCCACCGTCGAGTACCTGCCGGTCGACTCCTACGGCCGCGTCCACCCCGAGGCCCTGCGCGAGGCGATCGCCCGCGCCCCCGGCGATGTGGCCCTGGCGACCGTGATGTGGGCCAACAACGAGATCGGGACCGTCTCGCCGGTCCGTGAACTGGCCCAGGTGGCACAGGAGTTCGGGGTCCCGCTGCACTCCGACGCGGTCCAGGCCTTCGGCCAGGTCCCGGTCGACTTCGCCGCCTCCGAACTCGCCGCGATGACGGTCTCGGGCCACAAGATCGGCGGCCCGTACGGCATCGGCGCGCTGCTCCTGGGCCGCGAGTACACCCCCGTCCCCGTCCTGCACGGCGGCGGCCAGGAGCGCCACGTCCGCTCCGGCACCCTCGACGTTCCCGCGATCGCCTCCTTCGCGGTCGCCGGACGCCTCGCCGCCGAACAGCGCGAGTGGTTCACCCGCGAGATCGGCGCCCTGCGCGACAGCCTGGTCGAGGCGGTGCGTACGGCGGTCCCGGACGCGATCCTCGGGGGCGACCCGCAGGACCGGCTGCCGGCCAACGCGCACTTCACGTTCCCCGGTTGCGAGGGCGACTCCCTGCTCCTGCTCCTCGACGCCCAGGGCATCGAGTGCTCCACCGGCTCGGCCTGCACCGCCGGTGTCGCCCAACCCAGCCATGTCCTGCTGGCCACCGGCACCGACCCGGACCTGGCCCGCGGCACCCTGCGCTTCTCCCTCGGCCACACCTCCACCGAGGCGGACGTGGAGGCGGTGGCCAAGGCGATCGGCCCGGCGGTGGAGCGTGCCCGCGCCGCCGGACTGACCTGAGAGACCGCGCTCCTCCTAGCTCTCCGTCACCATGAGGGAGGCCATCATGCCCTCGTCCTCGTGCTGCAGCAGATGGCAGTGGAGCATGTACATGTAGGTGTCGTCGGAGAAGTCCGTGAACTCCATGGCGATCTCGATGGACCCGCCGCCGACCACCTCGTAGGTGTCGTACCAGCCGAGTTGGACGCCGGTGGGTTTCTCGCCGTTGACGGAGATCAGCTGATACGGCACGTCGTGCAGGTGGAACGAGTGCTCCAGCTGGGTGGCGTTCTGGATGGTCCAGATCTCCTTCGCGCCGACCGTCGTACTGATCATCGCCATCGCGGCCATGGTCGTGCCCGCCGACCCGTTGATCAGCATGGTCGCGCCGTTCTGGCCCAGGGTGATCGTCCGGGCGGTGAAGTCGCCGGTGTCGTACCGGTCGATGGTGTTGAGGGTGCTGGGCAGGTCGGCCGGGGTGTCGGTGCCGCTCGCCGTCACCGCGAGGACGTCGTACGTGCCGCTGCCGCCGCGGATCCACCCGGTGGTGACCACGGCCTGCAGGGTGGCGTCCGCGGAGAGGTCCATGACGAACTCGGCGCGGGCGCCGGCCACCAGGCGGATCGTGGTCACCTCGGTGGCCTCGGTCAGATAGCCCTGGTCGGTGCTGATCTGCGTGAGGGTGCCGCCGTCGCCGCGCTGGATCGTGATGATGTCGGACGGCGAGGCGTTCAGGGCGCGGAACCGGGTCCGCGTCCTGGTGGCGGTGAAGGTGAGCGTGGTGTCGTCCACGTTGGTCCCGTTGAGCAGGAGGGGGAACGCGGTGGTGCTCAGCCGGTAGCCGGCCGCCTCGTACTTGATGTCCCCGTCGGTGTCCACGGCGAGGGACTGGAAGATCAGCGGGATGTCGTCGACACCGTAGTCGCCGGGCAGCGCGGCGGACGCGTCCGTGGAGTCCTCGACGATGATCATCCCGGCCAGCCCGTGCACGGCCTGCTTGGCGGTGGTGCCCAGGGCGTGCGGGTGGTACCAGAGCGTGGTCGCCTGGTCCTTGACCGTGAACGTGGGCGACCAGGTCTCGCCGTCCGCGAAGGCGACCTGCGGGCCGCCGTCCATCTTCGGCGGCACGTGGGCGCCGTGGAAGTGGACCGTGGTGTCCTCGCCGATGTCGTTGGTGATGTTGAGGACGACCTCGTTGCCGTTGGTCCACTTCAGGGTGGGGCCCAGGAAGTCCTGGTTGTAGCCCATCGTGCTGCTGGTGACCCCCGAGATCACCTCGTGCGTGCCGGTCCTGGCCTCCAGGGTGAAGGTCGTGACGCTGTCGGAGGTGGTGCCCTCCAGGAGGTCCGGGACGGTCAGGGTGGCGGTGCTGGTGGCCGCGCCCGCCTTGTTCCCCTTCGCGTCGGTCAGCAGGGAGAAGGTGGTGCCGGCCGCCGCGACCGCCGCGAGGCCCGCGGCGCCCGCCATGCCGCCGAGGAACCTGCGGCGGTGGACACCCTTGCTGCCGCCCTTGCTCGTCCTGGTGTGCTCGCCCTTGGCCCGGCCCGCCTTGCGGTGGACGCCCTTGTCGCTTCGGCCCGTGGTGGGCTCTGTGGAGTCGGTCATGGCCGGGATGTTTGACCTAAGGGCTGTGTAAGGACTGGGGCGAACTTAGGGGGCGACCGGGCAGCCTGTGCCGGAGCCGTGAGCGCGGGATCTCCGCAACTCCCTTGGAAGAAAGCCAAGTTGAAGGCGCGCAGCTCGCACCACGGGAGCGGGACGCAACGGACACATGAAGCGCGGAGGCCACACACAACATCACGATTGCATCACCGACGGAACCGGTGGTCAGGACGGTCGTTACCGGCGGTCAGGCCTGTTCGGCCCGTCGTGCGAGACCCATGTACCGGTCCCAGTCCCAGTGCGGCCCGGGGTCCGTGTGGTCCGTCCCCGGCACCTCCACGTGCCCGATGACGTGCTCCCGGTCGACGGGTATCCCGTACCGCTTGCAGATGCCCGCCGTCAGACGCGCGGAGGCCGCGTACATCGCGTCCGTGAAGTCCTGCGGGCGGTCCACGAAGCCCTCGTGCTCGATGCCCACACTGCGTTCGTTGAACTCCCTGTTGCCCGCGTGGTAGGCCACGTCCAGCTCGCGGATCATCTGTGTGACGTCCCCGTCCTTGCGGACGATGTAGTGGGCCGCGGCCTGGTGGGCGGGGTCCTGGAAGACCTTGACCGCGCTCGCGTAACTGCCCTGGGTGACATGGATGATCACCCGGTCTATCGCGTAGTCGTCCGGCCGGTCCGCCCACCGGAAGTTCGCCGACGAGGCCGCCACCCACAGCGCGCCCCTGAAGTCCACCGCGCCCTCGACCCGCGGCTTCTGGACCCCCGGCAGCCGCCACCACAGATGGGCCAGCTCACCGCGGGCCAGCACGGCCGTGCCGACCGCCGCCGCGGCCCCGCCGATCAGCAGCGCCCGCCGCCCGATGCGCCGGTCCTTGTCGCTCTCGCTCGCCCCCATGTGATCCACAACGGATACTCGCGGGCTCCGGTTCCCGCGGCCCCGTACCCTTGAAGGGCTATGACTGACATCCCGCAGCGCCCCCTCCGTGTCCTGGCCGCCATGTCCGGCGGCGTGGACTCCGCCGTCGCCGCCGCGCGCGCCGCCGAAGCCGGCCACGACGTGACCGGCGTCCACCTCGCGCTCTCCGCGAACCCGCAATCGTTCCGCACGGGCGCGCGTGGCTGTTGCACCATCGAGGACTCGCGCGACGCCCGCCGTGCCGCCGACGTCATCGGCATCCCGTTCTACGTCTGGGACCTCGCCGACCGCTTCCGCGAGGACGTGGTCGAGGACTTCGTCGCCGAGTACGAGGCGGGGCGCACCCCGAACCCGTGTCTGCGCTGCAACGAGAAGATCAAGTTCGCCGCCCTCCTCGACAAGGCGCTCGCCCTCGGCTTCGACGCCGTGTGCACCGGCCACTACGCCAAGGTGCTCGTGCACGAGGACGGCACGCGCGAGCTGCACCGCGCCTCCGACATGGCCAAGGACCAGTCCTACGTCCTCGGGGTGCTGGACGACCGGCAGTTGGCGCACGCGCTCTTCCCGCTCGGAGACACCCTCACGACCAAGGACGAGATCCGCGCCGAGGCCGAGCGGCGCGGCCTCGCGGTCGCCAAGAAGCCCGACTCGCACGACATCTGCTTCATCGCCGACGGCGACACCCAGGGCTTCCTCGCGGGCCGCCTGGGCAAGGCGGAGGGCGACATCGTCGACGAGTCCGGCGCGGTCGTCGGCTCGCACGAGGGCGCGTTCGGCTTCACCATCGGCCAGCGCAAGGGCCTGCGCATCGGCACCCCGGCCCCCGACGGCAAGCCGCGCTACGTCCTGGACATCTCGCCGGTGGACAACACGGTGACGGTCGGTCCGGCCGCCGCCCTGGACGTCAGCGCCCTCACCGCGATCAGGCCCCGCTGGTGCGGCACCGCCCCGACCGGCCCCGGCACCTACACGGCACAGCTCCGGGCCCACGGCGGCGAGACCGAGGTACGCGCCGAACTCGTCGACGGCACCCTGGAGGTCACCTTCGCGGAGCCGGTCCGCGGCGTCGCCCCCGGCCAGGCGATCGTCCTGTACGACGGCACACGGGTCGTCGGCTCCGCGACCATCGCGACGACCGCCCGGACGGCGGCGACAGCCGGCGTCAGCCGATGACCTCGACGTCGTAGAAGCAGAGGTGGTCCTTGATCTCGGCGACGTCGGACTTGGGGTCGGGGTAGGCCCACACCAGGTCCGGCGCGTCCTCCAGGGACCAGTAGGAGGCGGTGCCCTTGAAGGGGCACACGGTGTGCGACTCGGAGGGCGTGAGGAGATCCAGCCGGACGTCCTCGGCGGGGATGTAGTACCGCACCGGGGAGCCGGTCTCACGCAGGACGAGGGGCCGGTCGCTCTCGGCCAGAATCAGATCGCCGTGCACCACGCGCACGCGCTGGTCGCTCTTCTCGATGGTGATCGTGTGTCCAGTAGCCATACAGGGATGACAGCGGCGGGGGCCGCGTTGTTCCCGCCTACCCTTGCTTCATGCGAATCTGCGTCTTCCTCTCCGCCGCCGACCTCGACGACCGCTACACGCGCCCCGCGCGCGAGTTCGCGACGCTCCTGGGCAAGGGCGGTCACACGCTCGTGTGGGGCGGCTCGGACACCGGTCTGATGAAGGTGGTCGCCGACGGCGTGAAGGAGGCCGGAGGCAGGCTCGTCGGTGTCTCCGTCGACTTCCTGGCGGCGATGGTGCACCCGGGCGCCGACGAGATGGTGATCGCCAAGGACCTCGCCGAGCGCAAGAGGCTGCTCCTGGAGAAGGCCGACGCCGTGGTGATCATGGTCGGCGGCACGGGCACGCTCGACGAGGCCACCGACATCCTGGAGCTGAAGAAGCACGGCCACACCGACAAGCCGGTCGTGCTGCTCAACACCGCGGGTTTCTACGACGGTCTGAAGGAACAGTTCCGCCGCATGGAGAGCGAGGGCTTCCTGCCGCTGCCCCTGACCGACCTGGTGTTCTTCGCCGAGGAGCCGGTGGGCGCGCTCGCCTACCTGGAGGAGTCGGCCGGCACGCTGTGATGCGAGCATGGCGGTCATGGCTACCCATGTGATCACCGGAGCGGGCTCCGGCATCGGCGCGGCCGTCGCCCGCCGCCTCCACGCGCGCGGGGACGACCTCGTGCTGCACGCGCGCGACGCCGGGCGGGCGAAGGAGCTGGCGGCGGAGTTCCCCGGCGCACGGACCCTCGTCGGCGACCTGGCCGACCCCGACAAGTTGTCCTGGGCCTTCTCGCACCAGTCGCTGCCGGACCGCGTGGACGCGCTGCTGCACATCGCCGGCGTGGTCGACCTGGGCCCGGTGGGCGAGCTCACCCCCAAGTCCTGGCGCCACCAGCTCAACGTCAACCTCGTCGCGCCCGCCGAACTGACCCGCCACTTCCTGCCCCAACTCCGCGCCGCCCGCGGCCAGGTGCTCTTCGTCAACTCCGGCGCGGGACTGCGGGCGAGCGCCGACTGGTCCGCGTACGCCGCCTCCAAGCACGGGCTGAAGGCCCTCGCCGACTCGCTGCGGCACGAGGAGCACGGCAACGGCGTCCGGGTCACCTCCGTCTACCCCGGCCGCACGGCGAGCCCGATGCAGGCCAAGGTCCACCAGCAGGAGGGCAAGGAGTACGACGCGTCGCGGTGGATCGACCCGGAGTCGGTCGCGACGACCGTCCTGACAGTCCTCGACCTGCCCAGGGACGCGGAGATCACCGACCTGACGGTACGGCCGGGACCCTGACCCGTGCCGACCGATTCCGCGGGCCCGCCCGGATTCCGTAGTCTTCGCAGGTGAGTCAAAACAGCCAGTTCATGTTCGGTCCGGCCACCGGCGTCGGTTCGATGCCGGGCGAGGACGCGCGCGAGGCCGCCAAGACCGTCACCGGGTCCCTGGACGACTTCCCGTTCCTCGCCGAGCTGCCCGCCCGCGGCCCCGGCGCCGACATGATCGGGCGGACCGCGGGACTGCTCGTCGAGCTCTACGCACGCGTGGAGCCCAGCGGTTGGCGGCTCGGGGACCGCCCGGGCCGCGACACCAAGCGCGCCCAGTCCTGGCTCGGCGAAGACCTCGACGCCCTGGAGGAGTTCACGCAGGGGTACGAGGGCCCGCTGAAGGTGCAGGCCGTCGGCCCCTGGACGCTGGCCGCGGCCCTGGAGCTGCGCAACGGCGAGGCCGTGCTCTCCGACGCCGGCGCCTGCCGCGACCTCGCCGCCTCGCTCGCCGAGGGCCTGCGGGCCCACCTGGAGGAGGTCGGGCGCCGCATCCCCGGCGCCCAGGTGAGCCTCCAGCTCGACGAGCCCTCGGTCACCGCCGTCCTGCGCGGCCAGGTGCGGTCCGCCAGCGGCTACCGCACCCACCGCGCCGTGGACCGCCAGCTCGTCGAGTCCACGCTTCGCGATGTCGTCGGCGTGCACGCCGACGGGCCCGTCGTGGTCCACTCCTGCGCCCCCGACGTCCCGTTCGCCCTGCTGCGCCGGGCGGGCGCGGCGGCCGTCTCCTTCGACCTCTCGCTCCTCACCGAGCGTGACGACGACGTGATCGGTGAGGCGGTGGAAGCGGGCGCCCGGCTCTTCGCCGGTGTCGTGCCCGGCACGGACGCACGATTGTCGGACCCGGCCGGTAGCGTCATGGGTGTCAGGACGTTGTGGCGCAGGCTGGGGCTGTCGCCGGGGCTTCTCGCGGAGGCGGTCACGGTGACCCCGGCGTGCGGACTCGCGGGCGCTTCCCCGGAGTACGCGCGCAAGGCGCTCGCCCACTGCGTCCAGGCGGCGAGATCCCTCGCGGACAACCCTGAGTAACGGGAGGACAACACGGTGGCCGGCGACAAGCAAGCGGAGACGACGGTGCCCGCACAGGCACGGGAGAAGCACGCGCAACTCGCTGAGCAGATCGAGGAGCACCGCTTCCGGTACTACGTGAACGACGCCCCGGTCGTCAGCGACGCGGAGTTCGACACACTCCTGCGCTCCCTGGAGGCGTTGGAGGAGGAGTACCCGGAGCTGCGCACGCCGGACTCGCCGACGCAGAAGGTCGCGGGCGCCTACGAGACCGAGTTCACCTCGGTCGTGCACCGCTCCCGGATGCTCTCCCTCGACAACGCTTTCAGCGACGAGGAGTTGGCCGCCTGGGCCGAGCGCGTCGCCAAGGACGTCGGCACGACCGACTACCACCTGCTGTGCGAGCTGAAGGTCGACGGCCTCGCCGTCAACCTCACCTACGAGCACGGCCGTCTCACGCGCGCGGCGACCCGCGGCGACGGGCGCACGGGCGAGGACATCACGCCCAACGTCCGCACGATCGCCGAGATCCCGGACCGGCTGCACGGCGACCGGGTCCCGGACGTGGTGGAGATCCGCGGCGAGGTCTACTTCCCGATGGAGAAGTTCGAGGAGCTCAACGCCCGCCTGGTCGAGGCCGGCGACAAGCCCTTCGCCAACCCCCGCAACGCGGCGGCCGGTTCCCTGCGCCAGAAGGACCCGCGCGTCACCGCCACCCGCCCCCTGCACATGGTCGTCCACGGCATCGGCGTCCTGGAGGGCTTCGACGGCCTCACCCGCCTCTCCCAGGCCTACGACCTGCTCAAGACCTGGGGCCTGCCCACCTCCCCGCACAACAAGGTGGTCGAAGGCCTCGACGGCGTACGGGAGTTCATCGCGTACTACGGCGAGAACCGGCACTCCGTCGAGCACGAGATCGACGGCGTGGTCGTCAAGCTCGACGAGATCCCGCTCCAGGGCCGCCTCGGGTCCACCTCGCGCGCGCCGCGCTGGGCGATCGCGTACAAGTACGCGCCCGAGGAGGTCAACACCAAGCTCATCAACATCCGCGTCGGCGTGGGCCGTACGGGCCGGGTCACGCCCTACGCCCAGGTCGAGCCGGTGACGGTGGCCGGCTCGGAGGTCGAGTTCGCCACCCTGCACAACCAGGACGTGGTCAAGGCCAAGGGCGTCCTCATCGGCGACACCGTGGTGCTGCGCAAGGCCGGTGAGGTCATCCCGGAGATCCTCGGCCCGGTCGTCGACCTGCGGGACGGCAGCGAGCGGGAGTTCGTGATGCCGGCCGAGTGCCCGTCGTGCGGTACGGCGCTGCGGCCGATGAAGGAGGGCGACATCGACCTGCGGTGCCCGAACGCCCGTACCTGCAAGGCACAGTTGCGCGAGCGGGTCTTCTACCTCGCCGGTCGAAAAGCGCTCGACATCGATCACTTCGGGTATGTGGCCGCGGCCGCCCTCACCAACCCGCTGGAGCCGGCCGACCCGCCGCTGCGGAACGAGGGCGACCTGTTCGACCTCACCATCGAGCAGTTGCTGCCCATCAAGGCGTACGTCCTCGACCAGGACAGCGGGCTGCCCAAGCGGGACCCGAAGACCGGCGAGGAGAAGATCGCCACGGTCTTCGCCAACCAGCAGGGCGAGCCGAAGAAGAACGCCCTCGCGATGCTGGAGACCATCGCGGCGGCCAAGGAGAGCCCGCTCGCCCGCGTCCTCACCGGTCTGTCGATCCGGCACGTCGGCCCGGTCGCCGCCGAGGCGCTGGCGCGCAGCTTCCGCTCGATCGACCGCATCGAGCAGGCCACCGAGAAGGAGTTGTCGGACACCGACGGCGTCGGCCCGATCATCGCCGCCTCGCTCAAGGAGTGGTTCGCCGAGGACTGGCACCAGGAGATCCTCCGCAAGTGGAAGGCGGCCGGTGTCCGCATGGAGGACGAGGTCTCCGACGAGGACGAGGGGCCGCGTCCGCTCGAAGGACTGACCGTCGTGGTCACCGGCACCCTCGACCACTTCACCCGGGACGGCGCCAAGGAGGCACTCCAGCAGCGCGGAGCGAAAGTGACCGGTTCTGTTTCGAAGAAGACGGCTTTCGTGGTTGTGGGTGACAATCCTGGTTCGAAGTACGACAAGGCGATGCAGCTCAAGGTCCCCGTTCTGAACGAGGACGGCTTCACCGTCCTGCTGGAGCAAGGGCCCGAAGCGGCGGCCGAAGTCGCGCTTCCCACAGAGGAGTAGCGGTTGAAGGCCACCCGATCGGCGCATACCAGATGCATACGGGTGGCCGGGTCGCATTCGGGCAACCGTGGTCGACCGCTGCCCGTGGAAGCCTTCTGCGGCCTACTGTTGAGATGTGCGCCTGCCGTGCCCAGCTGCGGTCGGGGCAACCCCGTGCTCCTGGTGAGCAAGGGGAAGGGTATTCCGACGCGGAATCGCTGACGGATGTCGGACGGCGGACCGCGTGGCGTGGGCACCGCCGGCTGTGAGAGGGACGGGAATGGAACCGACCGAGAGCGCCGCCCCGGACTCACCGCTGCGCCGACGCCTGACCAGCGGCGTCTGGCGGGGGAGCCGCCTGGGCGGACGGTCCTCGGCACGTCCCGGCGTCGAAGGCCGCGCCGGCGGACAGTTCACCGTCCCCGACGGACGCGGCCCCGGCGACTCCTCCGCACTGCAGGACGCCGAAGCCGAACGCCAACTGTCCTGGCCCGCGCTGCCCGCGGCGGTCGTCGGATCCGCCGCCTTCGTCCTCGGCGCCGGGTTCTACCGGGCGTTCACCGACGACCACGCGCTCTTCCCGTCCGCCACCGTCGGCTGGGCCCTGGCGGTGCTGACCGGCATCATCGTCGGCCACCTGGTCATGCTCGGCCGCGCCCGCTGGTGGGGCGGCACCGGCTCGGGCGCCGCCCTGACCCTCGCCGTCCTGCTGCTGTACGGATGGGTGCCGGCCGGCATGGTCAGCCTCACCGTCGTCGTGCTGGTCGGCATAGCCCGGCGCAACCGCTGGCGCCAGGGCGTGCTGCACGGCGCGGTGGACATCCTCGGCATCGGCGCCGGCGCGCTCGTGCTGGGCGCCTTCGGACGGGTGCCGTCCGTGGAGCGGCCCTGGAACCCGGAGAGCTGGACGGTCTACACCGCCCCCCAAGTGGTCCTGGTCGCCGCCGCCTACCTCCTCGTCACCCGCGTCCTGCTCTGGTACCTGCACGCCCCGCACCACGGCGGACTGCCCACCGTCGCCCGCACCGCCCTGGTCAGACAGGGCCTGGTCGCCGTCGCCCTGCTCGGCATCGCCCCGCTGGTCTGCGTGGTCGCCGCCGCCCAGCCGGTGCTGCTCCCGCTGTTCGCCATCCCGCTGATCGCCCTCGACTCCACCCTGTGGATAGCCCGCGCCCGCGCCGAGGAGCAGCTGCGCGACCCGCTGACCGGGCTGCCCAACCGCCAGTGGCTCCTGGAGCGCATCTGGACCGCGCTGGACGACGCCGAGCGCATCGGCGCCCGCGCCGCCCTGATGCTCATAGACCTGGACCGCTTCCGGTCCGTCAACGACACCCTGGGCCATCTCGCCGGTGACCGCCTCCTGTTGCAGATAGCGGACCGGCTGCAAGTGGCGCTGCCCCGCGGCGCCGAGGCCGCCCGGCTCGGCGGCGACGAGTTCGCCGTCCTCCTGCCGGTCGCCGACTCCACGACGTCCGCGACCCGCGTCGCCCGCAACCTCGTCGCCGCCCTCTCCTCCCCGCTCGACCTCGACGGGCTCACCCTCGTCCTGGAGGCCAGCGCGGGCGTCGCCGTCTTCCCCGACCACGCGCTGGACGCCGAGGGGCTGCTGCGGCGGGCGGACGTGGCGATGTACCAGGCCAAGCGGGACCGTACGGGCGTCGAGGTCTACGAGTCCAAGCGGGACTCCAACACCCCGGACCGGCTCGGCCTCCTGGGCGATCTGCGCCGCGCCCTGGACGCGCACGAGGTGCAGCTGCACTACCAGCCCAAGGTCCGCTTCGACGGTCAGGTGGCCGGCTTGGAGGCCCTCGTCCGCTGGGTGCATCCCGAGCGCGGGAAGGTGCCGCCGGACGAGTTCATAGCGATCGCCGAGTCGTCGGGGCTGATGCCCCATCTCACGGAGTACGTGCTGGACACGGCGCTCGCGCAGGTCGCCAAGTGGCGGGCGCAGGGACTGTTCGTGCCGGTGGCCGTCAATGTCTCGCCGCGTGACGTCCACACCCCGGGGTTCGCCGGATCGGTCGCCGCACGCCTTGCCCGGCACGGGGTCCCGGCGGGCTCGCTCCAACTGGAGATAACCGAACACGTCCTCCTCGAGGACCCGCAGCGGGCCGCCGACACCCTCGCCGGTCTGACCGGACACGGCGTGAAGATGTCGCTGGACGACTTCGGCACCGGCTACTCCTCGTTGGTGCATCTGCGCCGGCTCCCGGTCAGCGAACTGAAGATCGACCGTTCCTTCGTGGCCCGGCTGGCCTACGACACCGAGGACGCGGAGATCGTGCGCTGCACGGTCGACCTCGCGCACTCCCTCGGTCTGCTGGTCGTCGCCGAGGGCGTCGAGGACGACGAGACCTGGGAACGCCTGCGCGACCTGGGCTGCGACGCCGTACAGGGCTGGCTGGTGGCGGCGGCGATGCCGTCGGAGGAGACGACGGCGTGGCTGCTGGCGCGAGGGTCGAGGGGCTGGCAGCGCCCGAGGGCGGCGCTTCCGGCGGCGGAGGCCGCAGAGTGACCTGAGCGGCAGCGCCCGTAAGGGGCGCGAGGAACTGCGCGCTCAGCCCCGATGTCCCCGCAGACACCCGACGACCCGTTGTGCAGCCTCCGACGCCGGCGCCGGGGAAACCGTTTAACGGCCAGAGGCACTCGCCCCATAGGATTGGCGGCAAAGCAAACCGTACTCACCCCAGAGGAACGCCGCATGCCTGGCATCACGCGCGAGGAGGTCGCCCACCTCGCCCGGCTGGCGCGTCTGGAGCTGAAGCCCGAAGAGCTCGACCACTTCGCGGGACAGCTGGACGACATCATCGGCGCGGTCGCCCGCGTCAGCGAGGTCGCCGACCAAGACGTACCGCCGACCTCCCACCCGCTGCCGCTGACGAACGTCATGCGCGCGGACGAGGTCCGTCCCTCGCTCACCCCCGAGCAGGCGCTGTCCGGCGCCCCGGCCCAGGAGCAGCAGCGTTTCAAGGTGCCGCAGATCCTGGGGGAGGACTAATCACCATGACGGACCACAGCAGCATCATCCGGCTGACCGCCGCCGAGACCGCCGCGAACATCGCGTCCGGCGTGCTCACCGCCGTCGAGGTCACCGAGGCCCACCTCGCCCGCATCGAGGAGGTCGACGCGAAGGTGCACGCCTTCCTGCACGTCGACCGCGAGGGCGCCCTCGCGCAGGCCCGTGCCGTCGACGCGAAGCGGGCCAGGGGCGAGCAGCTCGGCCCGCTGGCCGGCGTACCGCTCGCGCTCAAGGACATCTTCACCACCGAGGGCATCCCGACGACCGTCGGCTCCAAGATCCTCGAAGGCTGGATCCCGCCGTACGACGCGACCGTCACCAAGCGGCTGAAGGCCGCCGACGTCGTCATCCTCGGCAAGACCAACATGGACGAGTTCGCCATGGGGTCGAGTACCGAGAACAGCGCGTACGGGCCCACCGGCAACCCCTGGGACCTGACCAAGATCCCCGGCGGCTCCGGCGGTGGCTCGTCCGCCGCGCTCGCCTCCTTCCAGGCGCCCCTCGCCATCGGCACCGACACCGGCGGCTCGATCCGCCAGCCGGCCGCCGTCACCGGCACGGTCGGCGTCAAGCCGACGTACGGCGCGGTCTCCCGCTACGGCATGGTCGCCTTCTCCAGCTCCCTCGACCAGGGCGGCCCGTGCGCCCGTACGGTCCTGGACGCGGCGCTCCTGCACGAGGTCATCGCCGGCCACGACCCGCTCGACTCCACCTCGATCGACGCCCCGGTCCCGCCGGTCGTCGAGGCCGCCCGCAACGGCAGCGTCGAGGGCATGCGCGTCGGCGTCGTCAAGCAGTTCCGCGGCGAGGGCTACCAGGCCGGTGTCATCCAGCGCTTCGACGAGTCCGTCGCCCTCCTCAAGGAGCTGGGCGCCGAGATCGTCGAGCTGGACTGCCCGTCCTTCGACCTCGCCCTGTCGGCGTACTACCTCATCGCGCCCTCCGAGTGCTCCTCCAACCTCGCCCGCTTCGACGGCCTGCGCTACGGCCTCCGTGTGGGCGACGACGGCACCCACTCGGCCGAGGAGGTCACCTCCCTCACCCGTGAGGCGGGCTTCGGACCCGAGGTCAAGCGGCGCATCATGCTCGGCACCTACGCGCTGTCGAGCGGCTACTACGACGCCTACTACGGCTCGGCCCAGAAGGTCCGCACGCTCATCACGCGGGACTTCGAGAAGGCCTTCGAGCAGGTGGACGTCATCGTGTCGCCGACGACGCCGACCACCGCCTTCGCGATCGGCGAGCGCGCCGACGACCCGATGGCGATGTACCTGGCCGACCTGTGCACCATCCCGACCAACCTCGCGGGCAACTCGGCCATGTCGCTGCCCTGCGGTCTCGCGCCGGAGGACAACCTCCCGGTCGGGCTGCAGATCATCGCCCCGGCGCTGAAGGACGACCGGCTTTACAAGGTCGGCGCCGCCGTCGAGGCCGCCTTCGTGGAAAGGTGGGGTCACCCGCTGATCGAGGAGGCTCCGTCGCTGTGAGTGCCATGGCAAAGAAGGCCAAGAACTTCAAGAAGTCGAAGACGGGCGTGTACGTGTCGCTCGCGAGCACCGCTTTCGGTGCGCTCAGCGTCGCCAAGCAGGCCAAGCTCGCCCGCGAGGACGGCGACTTCCTGAGGCTCGTCGACGCCGCCGTATCCGCCGCCGCCATCGTCACCGGCCTCGCCATCCTCTACCGCGAGCTGAAGCGGCTGGGCGACGACGACGTCCTGCTGGGCTGAGAGGGAAGTTTCACCGTGACCACCACGACCGACGAGTTGGTGTCGTACGAGGACGCCCTGGCGACGTACGACCCCGTCATGGGCCTTGAGGTCCATGTCGAACTCGGCACCAAGACCAAGATGTTCTGCGGGTGTTCGACCGAGCTGGGCGCCGAGCCCAACTCGCAGACCTGCCCCACCTGCCTCGGCCTGCCCGGCGCGCTCCCGGTCGTCAACGCGATCGGCATCGAGTCCGCGATCAAGATCGGTCTCGCGCTGAACTGCGAGATCGCCGAGTGGTGCCGCTTCGCCCGGAAGAACTACTTCTATCCGGATATGCCGAAGAACTTCCAGACCTCCCAGTACGACGAGCCGATCGCCTTCAACGGCTACCTCGACGTCCAGCTGGAGGACGGCGAGACCTTCCGTGTGGAGATCGAGCGCGCCCACATGGAGGAGGACACCGGCAAGTCGCTGCACGTCGGCGGCGCGACGGGCCGTATCCACGGCGCCTCGCACTCGCTCCTCGACTACAACCGCGCCGGCATCCCCCTCATCGAGATCGTCACCAAGCCGATCGAGGGCGCGGGCGAGCGCGCTCCCGAGGTCGCGAGGGCCTACGTCGCCGAGCTGCGCGAGCTCATCAAGGCGCTCGGCGTCTCCGAGGCCCGCATGGAGCAGGGCCAGATGCGCTGCGACGTGAACCTGTCGCTGCGCCCGCACGGGCGTGAGAAGTTCGGCACGCGGAGTGAGACGAAGAACGTCAACTCGCTGCGTTCCGTGGAGCGGGCGGCCCGGTTCGAGATCCAGCGGCACGCCGCCGTACTGAACTCGGGCGGCACGATCATCCAGGAGACCCGGCACTTCCACGAGGACACGGGGTCCACGACCTCGGGCCGGGTGAAGGAGGAGGCCGAGGACTACCGATACTTCCCCGAGCCGGACCTGGTGCCGGTGGCGCCCTCCCGCGAGTGGGTCGAGGAGATCCGCGCCGGACTGCCCGAACTGCCGCTGGCCCGCCGCAACCGGCTCCTCGCCGAGTGGGGCATCTCGGCCTTCGACATGCAGTCGATCATCAACGCCGGTGCGCTGGACCCGATCGTCGCCACGATCGACGCGGGCGCCGACGCGGCCTCCGCGCGCAAGTGGTGGATGGGTGAACTGGCGCGCAGCGCCAACGAGTCGGGCACCGCGCTCGACGAGCTGGCCATCACGCCGGAGCAGGTCGCCCGGGTCACCGCGCTGGTGAGTGCCGGTGACCTGAACGACAAGCTGGCCCGTCAGGTCATCGAAGGCGTTCTCGCGGGCGAGGGCACCCCGGACGAGGTCGTCGACAAGCGCGGCCTGAAGGTCGTCTCCGACGACGGCGCCCTCACCACCGCCGTCCAGGAGGCCATCGCCGGCAACCCGGGCGTCGCCGACAAGATCCGCGGCGGCAAGGTGGCCGCGGCCGGCGCCCTGGTCGGCGCGGTCATGAAGGCGACCCGCGGTCAGGCCGACGCGGCCCGCGTGAAGGAACTGATCCTGGAGCAGCTGGGCGTCAGCGAAGGCTGAGCCCGTACACCGTGAACGGCCCCGGAGACATGGCCTCCGGGGCCGTTCCGTCTAGATCTTGCGGCCCACGATCCGCGCGAAGCCGAGCAGTTGACCCCGGTCGGCCTTGACCAGGTCCACCGACTCACGGGCCATGCGCGCCATGTGCTCGTACGGACTCTCCTGCGCGCACACCTCGCTCCACAGCAGCCAGTCGCGCCAGCCGTCCTCCAGCCAGTCGGCCGTCTCCACCTCCACGGCCCCGCTGCGCGTCCAGTGCCGCCGCCACCAGGCCGGGGTGTGGAACGCCCAGAAGCCCGGGTCCCAGTGCGCCTTGAGATGCTCGGGCGGCTCGGCCCCCTCGAGTTCCTGGCGCAACGCGGGTACGACGATGCCGATCCGTCCGCCGGGCTTCAACAGCCGGGTCAGCGTGGGCAGATAGAGGTCGTTCGTGCCGAAGTACTGATAGGCGTCGACGGACACGATCGCGTCGAAGCCGCCCTCGCTGAAGGGCAGGTCGTGCGCCTCGACGCGCAGCGGCAGCACCCGGTCCGCGAAGCCGGCCTCGGCGATGCGGCGGGCGTTGTCGTCGGGGGCCACCCACAGGTCGGCCGCGGTGACCTGGACGTCGTACTCGCGGGCGAGGAAGACGGAGGTCATGGCGCGCCCGCAGCCCAGGTCGAGGACGCGCGCGCAGGGGCGCAGGGCGTCCAGGCCCAGGGCGGGGGCCAGCCATTCCAGCAGCCACAGGGCGTGGGGACCCATCTGGTTCTCGACGGTCCAGCGGGCGTCGTAATGGCTGCTGCGCGGGTAGCGCGGGTGGGTCAGGCGGTCAGCGAGTGGGTCGTTCGAGGTCCTGGCAGTGATGTCGGACATCGTTGAACGGGCTCCTTGTGATCTTCGTAGTGGAAGGCGATGCGTAGGAGCTCGGTCGGACCTTCAAAAAATGCACCCGCTCTGGTCGTCGGCGTGGGGCCGGTGACGTCTGACCAGCGGAAGCTAGCAGGAGCCGGGGTCGGCCCGCAGCCGCTTTCCCAGGAGGACGCGCTACGCTCGCCCGCCATGAACGCACGCGCCGAATCCGAGATACCTGACGTCGACGACGTCGTGGATCCGGCCGGGGACGCGCGTCGGGCCCGCTGGACGGCGACCGGGACGGGGGCGCTGCTCGCCCTGGCCGGGCTCGCCGCCGCGATCCTCCGCGTCACCGGATCCGCGCCGTCGGTCGTACCGGCCGCCTACGCCGTCGGGGCCGCGGTCTGTGTGCTCGCCTCGGTCCTGGGTGCCCGGGGCCGCACCAGACGGGCGCTGTGGCTGCTGGTCGCCGGGGCGATGGTGATGGCGCTGGGGGACCAGTTCGACTGAGGTGACAGAGTCGTCGTTACTGTCCTGTGATCTGGCTCCCACTCCTGTGAATAAACGCACGAACGGCAGGAACGATCACTTCCGGCTGCGAGAGTGGGCAACACATTGCTCATGCGTTCTTTGCGGGCTGTTCATGTACTGAACGACTTCTTCCCGGTCAAAGATCCATAAATCGTCCCCCGGGAGCATGTTCGTGGCAGCCCTTGCACGCTGGTGTGTTCGGCACCGACTCGTCGCCGTCCTCCTGTGGCTCCTGGCCTTCGGCGGGGTGACCGCTGCCGCCGCCGCCGCGGGCTCGGCGTACTCGAACGACTACGAGGCCCCCGGCACCGAGTCGGGCCGCGCCACCGAGCTGCTGCGTGAGGGGTTCCCCGAGCTGGGCGGAGACAGCGACACCGTCGTCTGGCACACCTCGTCCGGCACCGTCCGCGCCGCCGCCGTCGAACAGACGATGACCGAGACCCTGGACGCGATCGCGGACCTGCCCGGAGTCGCCTCGGTGGCCGGTCCCTACGGCGACCAGGGCGCCGCCCGGATCAGCGCGGACGGGCACACCGCGTACGCCACGGTCACCTTCGCCGACCGGGCCGAGGACGTCGACAGCGCCAAGGCCGAGGCCGTCGTCCGCACCGCCAAGGCCGCCCAGACCGACGGGCTCCAGGTGGAGCTGGGCGGCAGCGCCGTCGCGCTCACCGGGTCGGCCGGCGGGCACCTGGCCGAGGTGATCGGCGTGGTCGTCGCCGCCGTCGTGCTGTTCCTCGCCTTCGGCTCCCTCGCCGCCTCGCTGCTGCCGATCGCGACCGCGCTGGTCGGGGTCGGCACCGCGTACGCCGCGATCGTGCTGCTCGGACACGGCATGACCGTCGCCGACTTCGCGCCCATGCTCGGCATGCTCATCGGGCTCGGCGTCGGCATCGACTACGCCCTGTTCATCGTCACCCGGCACCGGCGCGGGCTGAAACGCGGGCTCACCGTCGCCGAGGCGGCCGTCAACGCCGTGACCACCACCGGACGGGCCGTCGTCTTCGCGGGCGCCACCGTTTGCATAGCCCTGCTCGGGATGCTGATCCTTCAGCTCAGCTTCCTCAACGGGGTCGCGATCGCCGCCTCGTCGACCGTCGTCCTGACGGTCGCCGCCTCCGTCACCCTGCTGCCCGCACTGCTGTCCCTCATCGGGATGCGCGCCCTCAGCCGGCGCGAGCGGCGCCGGCTGACCGAGCACGGACCCCAGCCCGAACTGCCGACCGGACTCGCCGCCCGCTGGTCGGCCTTCGTGGAGCGTCACCCCAAGCTGCTCGGCGCGATCGCGCTGGCCGTCATGACCGTCCTCGCGCTGCCCACCCTCTCCCTCCACCTGGGCACCTCCGACCAGGGCAACGACCCCAGGTCGTCGACCACGCGCCAGGCCTACGACCTCCTCGCCGACGGTTTCGGTCCCGGCGTCAACGGCCCGCTCACGCTGGTGACTCGTGTCGACGGCGCCGAGGACAAGCTCACCCTCGACAACCTCGACGCCACCGTCCGCACCACCGAGGGCGTCGCCTCGGTGACCCCGGTGACGTACAACTCCGGCGGTGACACCGGGTACTTCACGATCGTCCCGGACTCCGCGCCCCAGTCGCAGAGGACGAGCGACCTCGTGGACCGGCTGCGCACCGAGGTGCTGCCGCGGGCCGAGACCGGCACCTCCCTCGACATTTACGTCGGCGGGGTCACGGCCGGCTACGACGACTTCGCCGAGGTCATCGTCGGCAAACTGCCCCTCTTCGTCGGTGTCGTCATCGGCCTGGGCTGCCTCCTGCTGCTGCTCGCCTTCCGCTCCCTCGGCATTCCCGCGAAGGCCGCCGCGATGAACGTGGCCGCGGTCGCCGCCGCTTTCGGTGTCGTCGTCGCGATCTTCCAATGGGGCTGGGGGAGCGAGCTGCTGGGCCTGGGCAGGGCCGGACCGATCGAGCCCTTCCTGCCCGTGATCATGGTGTCCGTCCTGTTCGGACTCTCCATGGACTACCAGGTCTTCCTCGTCAGCCGCATGTACGAGGAGTGGCTGGAGACCGGTGACAACCGGCGGGCCGTGCGCGTAGGGCTCGCCGAGACCAGCCGGGTGATCAACTCCGCCGCGGTCATCATGATCTCCGTCTTCCTCGCCTTCGTCCTCTCCGGCGACCGCGTGATCGCCATGTTCGGCATCGCGCTCGCCGCCGCCGTCGCCCTCGACGCCTTCGTGCTCCGCACGCTCCTGGTGCCCGCCCTCATGCACCTGCTCGGCGGCGCCAACTGGTGGCTGCCGAGCTGGCTCGACGCCCGGCTGCCCCACATCAGCATCGAGCCGCCCGAGTGCCGCGCCGCCCATGAAAGGCTGGCCGCGGCAACGGACGCCGAGGTGGCGGACGTACTGGCGGAGGGGGATCAGCTCGATGTACGCGACATCACTGGGTGACGACGGAGCGGAACTGCGGCCCCTGGAGCCGTGGCACGCCGAGGAGTTCCTCGCGCACCTTGAGCGCGGGCGGGAGTTCATCGGGCAGTTCATCGCGTTCGGTTCGAAGGCGACGGACGTCGACTCCACCCGGGCCATGCTCCAGCGCTACGCCGACATGCGCGCCGCCGACACCGGCTCCCTGCACGGCCTGTGGCTGGAGGGGAAACTGGTCGGCGGGGTGCTCTTCCTGAACTTCGACGCGGAGAACGGCAACTGCGAGGTCGGCTGCTGGCTGGAGCCCGCCGGTACCGGGCGCGGACTGGTGACCCGGGCGATGCGCGTACTCATCGACTTCGCCGTCGAACAGCGCGGGATCCATCGGGTCGAATGGGTCGCCGCGGCAGGTAACACCCCCAGCCTGAACGTGGCCCGGCGCCTTGGAATGACCCGCGATGGCGTGCATCGGCAGGCGCACCCCTATGGTGGGGTGCGGCACGACCTGGAGGTGTGGTCGATCCTCGCCCCCGAGTGGCGTGAAGCACGCGCGCGTGCCGCCGACCGATAGGGGTCCCCATGATCGTCAAGAAGCGTTGACGATCATTAAGAGACTTCTCAGACTGCGTCCGTACGGTGCGAGGCATGGGAATCAAGACAGCTGACGAGACCGCCAACGAGGCCACCGAAGAAAAGCGCGACAAGGAGGCGGTCGACGTCACCAAGGCCGAGAACAACGAGGCCACCGAGGCCGGCGAGTCGAAGGACATCGTCGGATCCACGGAGATCATCGAGTCCGGTGACGAGGCGGCCGACGCCGACCTCACGGACGACGACGAGCTGGACGAGATCGTCCTCGCCGAGGAGGAGTCGACCTCCGGCGTCGTCGTGCAGGGCGCGGGCGCGATCGTGTCCGCCGTGCTCGGCCTGGTCTCCCTGACCGGTGGCTGGATCGGCACCGTGGCCGCCGCGCGCGAGACCCTCGTGGGCCAGCTGGGCACCTCCTCGACGGCGAGTGTCGCCACCCAGATCAAGGAGGTCTACGGCGACGCGTGGAAGACCAGCGCCCTGTGGGCCGGCATCTTCGCGCTGCTCGCCCTGATCGTCGGCGCCGTGGTGCTGGTGCGCCCCGCGTTCGGCGCCCCGGGCAAGCCGCAGCCGGTGTGGATCAAGTCGGTCTCCTGGGCGGGCGTCGTCATCGGCGTCGTAGGACTGCTCCTGGCGGTCCTCAAGTACACCGACGTCCTGCTGGGACTGCCCTCCGCGAGCTGAATCACCGCAGGTCCCGAGGGGTCTTAGGACATCCGTGAGCACCTTACGGAGTTCCTGAGGCCCCTTCTGCGCGTCTAAGGCCCCCGCGGCCCCCGAAGATGCGGAACTCTCCCGATGTGGCGCACCCCCCTTGGAGACGAAGGTTGAGGCATCGCACAGAGCGAAGCCCGAAACCGATTCCGACCAAGGGACACACCATGTACGAGTACGAGCTCCAGCAGGCCCGCTCCACCGAACTGCTCCGCCAGGCCGAGCACGAGCGCCTGGTCCGCGAGGCGGTCCGCGCCCGTCGCGCCGCTCGCCGCGAGGCCCGCGCCGAGGACGAGAGCCATACCCCTCTCGTCCGCCGGCTACGATCCCGCGCCGCGTGAACGCGGGGCCCGGCGAGGGCGGCCGCACGGGGGACGGCCGCCCTCAGGATCCCCGACCGGGGGATGCCCGCCGAGCCTCGGCCGACGGCCTCCCGGAGAACATCGTCGTTCTCCGGGAGGCCTTCGCCGCGCGTACCCCTGCCCCCGCACCGAAAACAGGTGCCCTGTTGTCGGACCCCCGTGCGATGCTCGGGCTCGTGGAGACCAAGTCCGTCAGTCCGGTGTTCGTCGGCCGCAGCGAAGAACTGGACGCGCTGAGCGACGCGCTCACCCGTGCCGCCGCGGGCGAGCCGCAGGCCGTGCTGCTCGGCGGGGAGGCCGGCGTCGGCAAGACGCGCCTGGTCGAGGAGTTCGCCACCGCGGCCTGCCGCCGGGGCGCCGTCGTCGCGCTCGGCGGCTGCGTCGAGATCGGCGCCGACGGCCTGCCCTTCGCCCCCTTCTCCACCGCCCTGCGCGCCCTGCGCCGCGACCTGCCCGACGAACTCGCCGCCGCGGCCGCCGGCCAGGAGGAGGAGCTGAACCGGCTGCTGCCCGAACTGGGCGAGGCGGTCACCGCCAAAGGCGTCGGCCGGCACGACGAGGAGGGCATGGCCCGCCTCTTCGAACTCACCGCCCGCGTCCTGGAGCGCGTCGCCGCCGACCGGACCGTCGTCGTCGCCCTGGAGGACCTGCACTGGGCCGACGCCTCCACCCGCCACCTCCTGGCCTACCTCTTCCGCACCCTGCGCACCGGCCGCCTCGTCGTCCTGGCCACCTACCGCGCCGACGACATCCACCGCCGCCACCCGCTGCGCCCCCTGCTCGCCGAGCTCGACCGGCTGCGCACCGTCCGCCGCCTGGACCTGAGCCGCTTCAACCGCGCCGAGGTCGCCCGCCAGATCGCAGGCATCCGCGCCGCCGAACCCGACCCCGCCGTGGTCGACGAGATCTTCGAACGCTCCGACGGCAACGCCTTCTTCGTCGAGGAACTCGCCGTCGCCGCCCACCAGGGCTGCTGCACCGGCCTCACCGACACCCTCCGCGACCTGCTCCTGGTCCGCGTCGAGGGCCTGCCCGAGAGCGCCCAGCGGGTCGCCCGGATCGTCGCCGAGGGCGGCTCCACCGTCGAGTACCGGCTGCTCGCCGCCGTCGCCGGGCTCGCCGAGGACGACCTCATCGAGGCGCTGCGGGCCGCCGTGAACGCCAACATCCTGCTCGCCACCCCGGCCGGCGACGGCTACCGCTTCCGCCACTCCCTGGTCCGCGAGGCCGTCGGCGACGACCTGCTGCCCGGCGAACGCTCCCGCCTCAACCGCCGCTACGCCGAAGCCCTGGAGGCCGACCGCACCCTCGTCCCCGCCGACGAGCGCGTGATGCGGCTGGCCAGCTACTGGTACCACTCGCACCACGCCGCCAAGGCGCTGCCCGCCGTCCTCGACGCCTCCGTCGAGGCCCGCCGCCGGCACGCCTACAGCGAGCAACTGCGGCTCCTGGAACGGGCGATGGAGCTGTGGGACACCGCCCCCGAGGACATCCGCGCCGAGCTTCGCCCGGTCGACTACACCGAGGTCTACCCGCCCTGCGGCTGCGACCCCGCCACCACACCCCTGCGCTACCTCGACCTGATGGCCGAAGCCGCCGTCGCCGGCCGGCTGTGCGGGGAACGCGAACGCGCCCTGAAGATCACCAAGCGCGCGCTGCACCTGCTGGAGGACGAGAACGACCCGCTGCGCGCCGCCTGGTTCTGGGTCCAGCGCTCCCGCCTGGTGCAGGCCCAGGCCCGCGGCGACGGCTGGCAGGAACTGGGCACCGCCCAGGACCTGGTCCGCGGCCTGCCGCCGTCCGAGGTGCACGCCGACGTCCTCGCCAACGCGGCCAACTGGTCGATGCTCCATGAGCCCGGCCCCGACGCCCTGGTCGCCGCCGAGCGAGCCGTCGAGTACGCGCGCATGGTCGGCGCCCGCGAGATCGAGCTCAACGCCCGCCTCACCCTCGGCGGCCTCATGGTCGACTCCGGCTCCGTCGAGGCGGGTCTCGCCGAGATGGAGGAGGTCAGGCAACAGGCGCTGGCGGAAGGCGTCGCCCATGTCGCGGGCCGTGCCTACGTCAACCTCCCCTCCGAACTCGACGCCGTCGGCCGCACCCGGGAAGCCGTGGCCCTCCTCCAGGAAGGTCTCGCCTACACCCGGAAGTTCGGCCAGCTGGACGCCGAGGCCTGGGTGTGGGCCAACCTCTCGGAAGCCCTGTACCTTTTGGGCCGCTGGGACGAGGCAGCCGACGCCGCCGCGTCCGCCCTGCGTGTCGGAGTCAACGCCAAACCCCAGGGCGCCGGCGCCGCCTGCCTCGCGCATGTCGCCCTCGGCCGGGGCGACCTGCCCGAAGCGGCCCGCCAACTGGCCGCCGCTCACAGTTACTTGGGCACCCACGACCCCATGCCCCAGCACACCCTCCTCCTCTCCCGCATCGAGATCGGCGTGGCCGCCGCCGAGGGCCGCATCCGCGACGCCCGCACCGAACTCGTCCGCGCCCTGGACTCCGGCATGCCGCCCGGCACCCAGCAGTACGGCTGGCCGCTGCTCCTGGCCGCCGCCACCGCCGAGGCCGACGCCCGCGCCCTGCCCGCCGCCGCCGAGGGCCGAGCAGCCGTGCTCGAACAGCTCCGCGTCGCCGCCAAGACGGCCACCACCGACTCCCCCCTCTGGCTCGCCCACGAGAAGTGGGTACGCGCCGAACTCGCCCGTGCCCAGGGCCACGACACCGTCGACACCTGGTCGGAGGTGGTCACCGAACTCGAACGGCTCGACCGCCCCTACGACCTCGCCCGGGCCCGGCATCGCCTGGCCGAGGCCCTGCTCACGGCCGGCGGCGACGACGAACGCGACCGCGCGGAAGGACGTGACCGTGCGGAAGGGCGTGATCGTGCGGAGGAACGCGACCGGGCGACAGAGCTGCTGCGCCTGGCCCACGCCGTCGCCGACCACCTGGGGGCCCGTCCGCTCGCCGACGCCGTCGCCCTGCTGGCCCAGCGCGCCCGCCTCACCCTGACCCACGTCCCCGGCCCACGGCCCGCCGACCCCGTCGAGGCCCTGGGCCTCACCAGCCGGGAGCGCGATGTGCTGCGCCTGGTGTCGGCCGGCCGCACCAACCGGCAGATAGCCGAGGAGCTCTTCATCTCCCCGAAGACGGCGAGCGTCCACGTATCGAACATACTGGGCAAGCTGGGCGTCTCAGGCAGAGGAGAGGCGGCGGCACTGGCTCATCGGCTGGAGCTGTTTCCCTCCGACGCGCTGGGCTCGACCCTGTGACCTACCGGCAGCGGAGGCGCCGTGTTCAACATGTTCGAGGAACTGTTCGCACCAGGGCGCAAGCACACCCATGACGAGCAGAAACGGCTGGAACTGTCCCGGGAGGACATAGGCGACAACGACCCCGGGCGCGGACCGATAGACCTCGCGTCCGGGAAGGTGGTCGTGCGCAAGCGGAACCCGGACGAGGCGGAGGAGACGGAGGAGGTCGGCGGAGAGGGCGGCGAGAAGGAGACGGGCGGCGCCGAGAAGACCGACGGCGCCGAGCAGTGACCCCCGGTCCTCCGTCCTACGTCACCTGCAGCTCAAGAATCCGGTCGTCCCCCGACTTCGGGTCGCCCCGGCCGTCCGTGTTGCTGGTCGTGAGCCACAGCTTGTCGCCGCCGGCCGAGACCACCGTGCGCAGCCGGCCGTACGTGCCGTCCAGGAAGGACTGCGGGTCCGCCGCGGCCTCCGTGCCCTTCAGCGGGATGCGCCACAGCCGCTGGCCCTTCAGGCCCGCCATCCAGATCGAGCCCTCCGCCCAGGCGGCGCCGCTGGGGGAGGCGTCGTCCGTGTGCCACTGGGCTATCGGGTTCTGGAACTTCGCGTCGTCGGACTTGCCCTCGGCGACCGGCCAGCCGTAATTGCCGCCCGGCTTGATCGCGTTCAGCTCGTCCCAGGTGTCCTGGCCGAACTCCGAGGCGAACAGCCGCTGTTCGGAGTCCCAGGTGAGGCCCTGCACATTGCGGTGGCCGTAGGAGTAGACCGGCGAATTCGGGAACGGGTTGCCCGGGGCCGGGTCGCCCTCCGGGGTCAGGCGCAGGATCTTGCCGCCCAGGGACTTCTTGTCCTGGGACAGACCCCGCTCACCGCTCTCGCCCGTGCCCGCGTAGAGCATCTTGTCCGGGCCGAAGGCGATCCGGCCGCCGTTGTGGATGTAGCCCTTGGGGATGCCCTTGAAGATCGTGTCCGGAGCGCCCAGCTGCTCGCCGGCGGGCTTCTTCTCGTCGTAGAGCACGCGCACGATGCGGTTGTCCGAGGCCGAGGTGAAGTACGCGTAGATCATGTGGTCCGAGGCGAAGTCCGGGGAGAGCGCGATGCCGAGGAGGCCGCCCTCGCCGGCCGGGGAGACGCCCGCGACCTCGCCCAGCTCGGTCTTCTTGCCGGACTCCTCGTCGACCCGGGTGATCGTCCCCTTGTCCCGGGAGGAGACGAGCAGGTCGCCCTCGGGCAGCGGGGCGAGGCCCCAGGGGCTGTTCAGTCCGGTGGCGACCGTCCTGACCACCTTGACCGAGCCCTTGGCGGGCGGGGCCTGGTCGGCGGCCTGCCGGGAGGGGGAGGACCGGGCCGTCGTCCCTCCTGACGTCGTACTGTCACCGTCGCCCGGTGTTCCTCCGCCGTCCGCATCGGAGGAGCATCCGGTGCTCAGCAGGAGTGCGGTCGCGGCCAGCACGGCCGACACAACTCGTCGTCGCACGATCTCGGTCCCTTCGAAGCGGCGGGTTCTACTTGTCTTACACCGCCCGGGCCTCCCAGGTTCCCGATCTCCGTCAGGCGATGCGCGAACGAGGCGGGTCGCGCCGCTGGGCTGTGGAGTGTGAGTGGGTCTGACCGGGTAGTGCCCCGCTCGGTCCCCCTTACCTCCTCTACCTCCTCACTCCCACGACCCCTGCACCGCGGGCAGCTCCTTCACCTCGGTCAGGTCCTGCGGGGTCAGACGCAGGGCGGCCGCCCTCGCGTTCTCCGTCGCCCAGCGTTCCCGCTTGGTGCCCGGGACCGGGATCACGTGCGGGCCTCGGGTCAGGACCCAGGCCAGGGCCACCTGGGCCGGGGTGACGGTGTCGCCGTGCCGGGCGGCTATGCGGCGCAGGCCGGCGACGATCGGCTGGTTGGCGGCCATCATCTCGGCGGTGAAGCGGGGATGGCGGGCGCGGACGTCGTCCGACTCGAAGCCCTCGCCGGGGGTGAGCGTGCCGGTCAGGAAACCGTTGCCGAGCGGCATCGCCGCCAGGAAGCCGACCCCGCGCGCCTCGCACCACGGCAGCAGCGAGTCGAGGGCCTCCGGCGACCACACGGACAGCTCCGCCTCGACCGCGCTCACCGGGAACACCTGCTGGACGCGGCGGAGTTGGCCGAGCGTGGTGTCGTGCAGGCCGGTGCCCGAGCGGCGGCCGGCCCGCGCGCCCACCGCGCACAGGCCCAACGCCCTTACCTTGCCCGCCTGTACGAGCTCCGCCATCGCGCCCCACGTCTCCTCGACGGGAACCTCGGGGTCGGACCGGTGCAGTTGGTAGAGATCGATCACGTCGGTCTGGAGGCGGCGCAGCGACGCGTCGCAGGCCCGTTTCACGTACCCGGGGCGGCCGTTGGCGACGATGTGCTGCTCGCCCACGAGCAGTCCGACCTTCGTCGACACGAAGGCGTCCGCGCGCCGCTCCCTCAACACCCGCCCGAGCAGCAGCTCGTTGGTGAACGGGCCGTACATGTCCGCGGTGTCCAGGAGGGTCGAGCCCAGGTCCAGCGCCCGGTGCACCGCCCTGACCGACTCGTCGCCCCGCTGCCGGGACCCGCTGTAGGCCCAGCTCATCGGCATGCACCCAAGGCCCACGGCCCCCACCGCGAGTGCCCCCGCGCCGATCGTCCTGCGCTCCACCTGGTCGTGACCCTCCCTGTGCCGAGCCCCCAACCTAACCTCTGCGCCTCCGGCCACCTGACATAGCCTCCTGGCATGACTGCTGACGTGTGGCTTCCCATCCCGCCGGAACAGATCGAGGGCCTTCCCGAAGGCCCGAACTACCTCTTCTGGAACGGCGGTGACGACTTCCCGGCGGACCCGGCCGGGTGCGCGTACTACGTCGTCCCCTACATGAAGCCCGCCGAGGTCCTGCTGCGTCCGCTGCCCGAGTTGAGCTCCGTCGAGGTCGTGCAGACGCTGTCGGCCGGGATCGACACCCTGGAGCCGGGGCTGAAGCACCTGCCCGCAGGTGTGCGCGTGTGCAACGCGCGCGGGGTGCACGAGGCGAGCACGGCGGAGCTGGCGCTCACCCTGATCCTCGCCTCGCTGCGCGGGGTGCCCGACTTCGTGCGGGCCATGGACCGGGGGGAGTGGCGCGGCGGGTTCCGGCCGGCGCTCGCCGACAGGAACGTGCTCATCGTGGGGTACGGATCGATCGGTTCAGCGATCGAGGACCGGCTCACTCCGTTCGAGGTCGCGCGGGTGGCGCGCGTCGCGCGCTCCGCGCGCACCACGGAGCGCGGACCGGTGCATCCGCTCACCGAACTGCCCGCGCTGCTGCCCGAGGCGGACGTCGTCGTCCTCATCACGCCCCTGACCGAGAGCACCCGTCACCTGGCCGGCGCCGACTTCCTCGCGCGCATGAAGGACGGCGCGCTCCTGGTGAACGTCTCGCGCGGCCCCGTGGTCGACACCAAGGCGCTGCTCGCCGAGCTGGAGAGCGGCCGCATCACCGCCGCCCTGGACGTCACCGACCCCGAACCCCTGCCCGCCGAGCACCCGTTGTGGCGGGCGCCGGGTCTGCTCATCAGCCCCCATGTCGGTGGTCCCACGTCCGCGTTCCTGCCGCGCGCCAAGCGTCTGCTCGTGGACCAGTTGACCCGATTCGTGAACCGCGAGCCGTTGCGCAACGTGATCCTTACGACAGGCGCAAACAGCGCGTGACCCCTACGAGTTGAGCGTCGCGCGCGCCACCCGTGCGACCGGCGCAACGGGCGCGTAATCCGATTCCGGTACCCTCCGCAACCTTCCGGATGCGGTGGGTGTACTCAACTCCGTTGGCCGTCACGGAGCGTAGAGGAACTATGTCCCTGAGTGACGAGACTGGTGTATCGTCCCGACAGGGGCTGCGTCGTGCACCGTTCGACGCCGGGGATGGACATTGAGACTGTGAGGGGGGCGACGGGCGATGCACGGCCTATGGACGAACGACCCGACGCGTCGGGGCCGCCGGCGGCGACCCTGGTGTGCCACCGCGCGCAGACGCGGTCACCACGGCAGCCACGGCTGCCGGCACAGCCATCACCACCGCAGGCACAGCAGCGGCCGCAGAAGGCATGCGCATCCAGCGCACCGGGACCCGCGGGACCCGGGAGCGACGCGGACCGGGAGGGCCCGGTGAGCTCGCCACGGCCTTCCGCGACCACCCTCGACGGAGCGCTGCGGGCACAGCCTTCGTCCGGGACGCCGCTGCCCCGTCCGCCGGCCGTCGGCGGACCCAGCCTGGTCCACCAACTCGTCCTGGCCCTGGTCTGCGCGGGATACGCCGTCGGTTCCGCGCTCGGCTGGGGTTCGGAGCAAGTCGCCCTGGTCATGGGCGACTTCGGGCTGAGCGCCGCCGCGGGCACGGCCGCCGTGTCCCTGTTCGTCCACACGCGCAGCCGCCGTATCCGCTTTCGACCCGCCTGGCTGCTGTTCGCCCTCTCCTCGGCGATGGCGGCCCTGGGCAACGGAGTCTGGGGGTGGTACGAGGTGGTCCTGGGCCGCCAGGTGCCCACACCCAGCTTCGCCGACCTGTTCTTCCTCTGCTTCGCGCCGCCCGCCATCGTGGGGCTGCTGGTACTCGCCAAGCGGCCCGTCACGAAGGCCGGTTGGGTCTGTCTCGGGCTCGACGCCTGGCTGATCGGCGGCTCCCTGCTCACGCTGTCCTGGAGCCTCGCGCTCGCCCAGGCCGCCAAGTTCGACGGACCGAGCGTCGCGCACACCGCGCTGTCCCTCGCGTACCCACTGCTGGACATCGCGCTGGTCAGCATGGTGCTCGCGCTGCACTTCAGGCGCTCGCCGGTCAACCGCACCGCGGTGAACACCGCGATCGGCGCGCTCGCCCTGACCGTGATGTGCGACGCCCTGTTCACCTCACCGCTGCTGCACAACAACTACCGCTCGGGCCAACTCCTCGACGCGGGCTGGTTCGCCGGCTCCCTGCTGCTCGCCTACGCCCCCTGGGCCACGCCCCGTCATCCGGCGGACGGCGAGCGGTGGGCCGGCGACGGGCACACGCGCGTGGTGCACGAACACCTCCCCGGACCGCGCGGCGGCACGCACCAGCACCACGCCTCCGCACCCGGCGGCGAGAGCGGCCGCTACCCGGCCGCCCGGCCCATCGCCGGCTCACTGGCCGCCCTCACGCCCTATCTCGCCGCCGCCGTCTGCACGCTGGGGATCCTCTACAACGTCCTCAACGGCCGCAGCGTCGACCGCGTGGTGCTCCTCACCGGCGGCACCGTCGTGCTCGCCCTCGTGGTGCGCCAGGGCATCATGCTGCTCGACAACATCACCCTCACCCAGGAACTGGCGCAGAAGGAGAACCACTTCCGCTCCCTGGTCCAGGGCTCCAGCGACGTCATCATGATCGCCGCACCGAACGGCATCCTGCGGTACGTCTCCCCGGCGGCCGCCGGGGTCTACGGCCGGCCCGCCGAGGAGCTGGTGGGCACCGAACTGGCGCAGCTCATCCACCCGGAGGACCTGGGCTGCGTGGTGCACGAGGTGCGCCGCTTCCTCGCCGCGGGCCCGCCCGAGGAACCCATCACCCGCATCGAGTGCCGCTTCCGCTCCGGCGACGGAGGCTGGCTCAACGTCGAGTCCACGGTCAACCGCCACCAGGGCGGCCTGATCTTCAACAGCCGGGACGTCACCGAACGCGTGCGCCTGCAGGCCCAGTTGCAGCACAACGCCGAACACGACCCGCTCACCGACCTGCCCAACCGTGCCCTGTTCACCCAGCGTGTCCAGCAGGCGCTGTCCGGCCGCCGCGCCTCCGACCGGGGCGCCGGCGTGCGTGGCACGGCCGTCCTCTTCATCGACCTCGACGGCTTCAAGGCCGTCAACGACACCATCGGCCACCAGGCCGGTGACGAACTGCTCGTGCAGGCCGCCCGCAGACTCCAGGACGCCGTCCGGCACGGGGACACCGCCTCCCGGCTCGGCGGAGACGAGTTCGCGGCCCTGATCGTCGGCGACGGCTCCCGGGACCGCACCGCCAGAGAGCGCCACATACTGGAGCTCGCCGACCGCCTCAGGGTCACGCTCTCGCAGCCGTATCTCATCGACGGCAACGATGTCCGGGTCGCCGCCTCCATCGGTGTCGCCTTCGCCGAACCGGGCCTCGGCGCGGGCGAGTTGCTGCGCAACGCCGACCTCGCGATGTACCGCGCCAAGGCGGGCGGCAAGGGCCGCGTCGAGCTGTACGCGCCCCAGATGCAGCAGGACGTCGTACGGAAGGCGGAGCTGGCCACGCGCCTGCGGGCCGCGCTGCACGACGGCGAGTTCGCCCTGCTGCACCAGCCCGTGGTGTGCCTGGCGGACGGCCGGATCACGTCGGTCTGCGCACAGGCGCGCTGGCGGTCCTCCCAGGGGGTGCTGTTCACCCCCGCCGAGTTCCTGCGCGTCGCCGAGGACAGCGACAGGACGCAGGAGCTGGGCCGCTGGATCCTGGAGGAGGCGGTCGAACAGGCCGCCGAGCGCACCGCCACGGGGCTGTCCGTGCCCGTGGGGGTCAGGATGAGCGCCCGGCGCCTGCTGGACCGGTCGATGCCGCTGGGCACGATAGAGGCCCTGCTGACCCGGCACGGCCTGCCCTCCGGTGCCCTGGTGATCGAGCTGTCGGACACCGATCCGCTGGTCTCCCTGGACGAGCTGGAGCGGCGGCTGGGCGCGCTGCGCAGGCTCGGCATCCGGATCGCCCTGGACGGCTTCGGCAGTGGCTACGCGGCGATCACGGCACTGCGCAGACTCCCCGTCGACGTGCTCAAGCTCGACCGCGGTCTGGTCGAGGGCGTCGTCGAGTCCGCGCGGCTGCACAAGATCACCAGCGGCCTGCTCAGGATCGCCGGCGACCTCGGGCTGCAGTCCGTGGCCGACGGCGTGGATCTGCCGGAGCAGGTCGTGGCGCTGCGCGCGATGGGCTGCACGCACGGGCAGGGCATGGCGTTCTCCGGCCCGCTGGACGAGCACCGGCTGCGCCGGGCGCTCGCCTCGGGCCACTATCCCGTACCGCACGGTCCGGCCGAACCCGCGTTCGCGGGCGGCCTGCGAGAGCCCCTCGGGCGCCCTGGAGGTGAACTGACCATGGACAGGGGAGCGGGGGTGTACACAGGAGGTGTGCCCGCCGTTCTGGGAGGCGGGAGCGGTCTGCGCTCACATAATGAGACTCCCGTCCCACCCGCTTGACACGTGGTGCGTGCCGGGGGGAGGGTCTGTGCCATGCGCACCCGAATTCTCGTACTTGGAAAGCGCGTCGGCTGAAGCTGGTGACCTCCGGACGGACCCGGAACTCCCAGCGACCCACTCCCGGCGCGCTCCCCTCGCTTGCCTTACGGCACGAGGGGTTTTTTGTTGCACAAGTGCCCGTCGCACACCGTTTGAACACCGCACAAACCTCGCAAAAACCCTCAGCATCGAGAAGAGAATGCCGATGACCGAGCAGGCCACCGGGGCCCACCATCCGCAGCCGCGGCCCCGATCCGGAGGACACCAGTCCGCACCCGAGCACGTCACGGGCGCGCAGTCCCTCATCCGCTCTCTCGAGGAGGTCGGGGCCGACACGGTATTCGGCATTCCCGGCGGTGCGATCCTTCCCGCCTACGACCCGCTGATGGACTCCACCCGGGTCCGCCACGTCCTGGTCCGCCACGAGCAGGGCGCCGGGCACGCGGCCACCGGCTACGCGCAGGCCACCGGCAAGGTCGGCGTCTGCATGGCCACCTCGGGGCCCGGCGCCACCAACCTGGTCACGCCGATCGCGGACGCGCACATGGACTCGGTGCCGCTCGTGGCGATCACCGGCCAGGTCGCGTCCAAGGCGATCGGCACGGACGCCTTCCAGGAGGCGGACATCGTCGGCATCACGATGCCGATCACCAAGCACAACTTCCTGGTCACCAAGGCCGAGGACATCCCGCGGACGATCGCGGAGGCGTTCCACATCGCCTCCACCGGCCGCCCGGGCCCGGTCCTGGTCGACATCGCCAAGGACGCCCTCCAGGCCCGCACCACCTTCAGCTGGCCGCCCACCACGGACCTGCCCGGCTACCGCCCGGTGACCAAGCCGCACGCCAAGCAGATCCGCGAGGCCGCCAAGCTGATCACCGCCGCCAGGCGGCCCGTCCTCTACGTCGGCGGCGGTGTCCTCAAGGCTCACGCCACCGCCGAACTGAAGGTCCTCGCAGAACTCACCGGAGCGCCCGTCACCACCACACTGATGGCGCTCGGCGCATTCCCCGACAGCCACCCGCTGCACGTGGGAATGCCGGGCATGCACGGTGCGGTCACCGCCGTCACCGCGCTGCAGAAGGCCGACCTGATCGTCGCCCTCGGAGCCCGCTTCGACGACCGCGTCACCGGCAAGCTGGACAGCTTCGCCCCGTACGCGAAGATCGTCCACGCCGACATCGACCCCGCGGAGATCGGCAAGAACCGCGCCGCCGACGTGCCGATCGTCGGGGACGCGCGCGAGGTCATCGCCGACCTGGTCCAGGCGGTGCAGAAAGAGCACAGCGACGGCCACACCGGCGACTACAGCGCCTGGTGGAAGGACCTCAACCGCTGGCGCGAGACCTACCCGCTCGGCTACGAGCAGCCCGACAACGGCTCGCTCTCCCCGCAGCAGGTCATCGAGCGGATCGGCCAACTCGCCCCGGAGAACACCATCTTCGCGGCGGGCGTCGGCCAGCACCAGATGTGGGCCGCGCACTACATCCAGTACGAGAAGCCCGCGACCTGGCTCAACTCCGGTGGCGCCGGGACGATGGGCTACGCGGTCCCGGCCGCGATGGGCGCCAAGGCCGGCGCGCCGGACCAGACGGTCTGGGCGATCGACGGCGACGGCTGCTTCCAGATGACCAATCAGGAACTCACCACCTGCGCCCTGAACAACATCCCGATCAAGGTCGCCATCATCAACAACGGCGCCCTCGGGATGGTCCGCCAGTGGCAGACCCTCTTCTACAACCAGCGCTACTCCAACACCGTGCTGCACAGCGGTCCCGGAGCCGACGGCAAGCAGCCCAGCGCCGGCACGCGCGTCCCCGACTTCGTCAAGCTGTCGGAGGCGATGGGCTGTTACGCGATCCGCTGCGAGTCCCCGGACGACCTCGACAAGGTGATCGAGGAGGCGAACTCGATCAACGACCGCCCGGTCGTCGTCGACTTCATCGTCCACGAGGACGCGATGGTGTGGCCGATGGTCGCGGCCGGCACCTCCAACGACGAGGTCATGTTCGCCCGGGACGTCCGCCCCGACTTCGGCGACAACGAAGACGACTGAGAGAGAGCCGAGTCAGACCCATGAGCAAGCACACCCTCTCCGTCCTCGTCGAGAACAAGCCCGGTGTCCTCGCCCGGATCACCGCCCTGTTCTCCCGGCGCGGATTCAACATCGACTCCCTCGCCGTCGGTGTCACCGAGCACCCCGACATCTCCCGCATCACCATCGTGGTGAACGTCATCGAGGAACTCCCCCTCGAACAGGTCACCAAGCAGCTCAACAAGCTCGTCAACGTGCTGAAGATCGTCGAACTGGAGCCGGGTTCGGCGGTTCAGCGCGAACTCGTTCTGGTGAAGGTGCGCGCCGACAACGAGACGCGCTCCCAGATCGTCGAGATCGTCCAGCTGTTCCGCGCCAAGACCGTCGACGTCTCCCCTGAGGCCGTCACGATCGAGGCCACCGGCAGCAACGAGAAGCTGTCCGCCATGCTCAAGATGCTGGAGCCGTTCGGCATCAAGGAGCTGGTCCAGTCCGGCACCATCGCGATCGGCCGGGGCGCGCGCTCCATCACCGACCGCTCGCTGCGCGCCCTGGACCGCTCCGCGTAAGGACGTGTGCGGGCGGCCCGGCCGCCCGCATGCCGAGACCCCCGGACTTCGATGACGCCCGCCGTCATACGGTGGGACGCAACACCTGCACTCAAGGAGAGAACCCAAAGTGGCCGAGCTGTTCTACGACGCCGACGCCGACCTGTCCATCATCCAGGGCCGCAAGGTCGCGGTCATCGGATACGGCAGCCAGGGCCACGCCCACGCGCTGTCGCTGCGTGACTCGGGTGTCGACGTCCGAGTCGGCCTGCACGAGGGCTCCAAGTCCAAGGCCAAGGCCGAGGAGCAGGGTCTGACCGTGCTCAACCCGACCGAGGCCTCCGCCTGGGCCGACGTCATCATGATCCTCGTCCCGGACCCGATCCAGGCCCAGGTCTACGAGGAGCACATCGCCCCCAACCTGAACGACGGCGACGCGCTGTTCTTCGGCCACGGCCTGAACATCCGCTTCGACTTCATCAAGCCCCCGGCCGGCGTCGACGTCTGCATGGTCGCCCCCAAGGGCCCGGGCCACCTCGTGCGCCGCCAGTACGAGGAGGGCCGCGGCGTTCCGTGTATCGCGGCCGTCGAGCAGGACGCGACCGGCAACGGCTTCGCGCTCGCGCTGTCGTACGCCAAGGGCATCGGCGGCACCCGCGCCGGCGTCATCAAGACGACCTTCACCGAGGAGACCGAGACCGACCTCTTCGGTGAGCAGGCGGTTCTCTGCGGTGGTACGGCCGCGCTGGTCAAGGCCGGTTTCGAGACGCTGACCGAGGCCGGCTACCAGCCCGAGATCGCGTACTTCGAGTGCCTGCACGAGCTGAAGCTGATCGTCGACCTCATGTACGAGGGCGGCCTGGAGAAGATGCGCTGGTCGATCTCCGAGACCGCGGAGTGGGGCGACTACGTCACCGGCCCGCGGATCATCACAGACGAGACCAAGGCGACGATGAAGCAGGTCCTCGCCGAGATCCAGGACGGTTCCTTCGCCCGTGAGTGGATGGCCGAGTACCACGGGGGCCTGAAGAAGTACAACGAGTACAAGCAGAAGGACGCCGAGTCCCTGCTGGAGACGACCGGCAAGCAGCTCCGCAAGCTGATGAGCTGGGTCGACGAAGAGGCGTAGGTCCCAAGGGTCGAGGGGCCGGAGCGTGGGCTCCGGCCCCTTTGTCCAACCCGTCCGATCACGGACGGGTGATCCTTCCGCAGCGGCGTAAGACGACTGTCGGCGCGCCACTACACTGCCGTACTACATACGCGTCAGGCCCACAGCGTCGTGCGTCTCCACGCGGCCCGTACCTCCACCGCCTGCGGCCGTCGGGACGGCCGTCCGCAATGGACATGTGAGGACTCACGTGAGCTCGAAACCTGTCGTACTCATCGCCGAAGAACTGTCGCCGGCGACCGTGGACGCGCTTGGCCCGGACTTCGAGATCCGGCACTGCAACGGAGCGGATCGAGCCGAACTGCTCCCGGCCATCGCCGACGTCGACGCCATTCTCATCCGCTCCGCCACCAAGGTGGACGCCGAGGCGGTCGCCGCGGCGCACAAGCTGAAGGTCGTCGCACGAGCCGGCGTCGGCCTCGACAACGTGGACGTCTCCGCCGCCACCAAGGCCGGCGTGATGGTCGTCAACGCCCCGACCTCCAACATCGTGACCGCCGCCGAACTCGCCTGCGGTCTCATCCTCGCCACGGCCCGCCACATCCCGCAGGCCAACTCCGCGCTGAAGAACGGCGAGTGGAAGCGCAGCAAGTACACGGGCGTCGAACTCGCCGAGAAGACCCTCGGCGTCGTCGGTCTCGGCCGCATCGGCGCGCTCGTCGCGCAGCGCATGTCCGGCTTCGGCATGAAGGTCGTCGCCTACGACCCCTACGTGCAGCCCGCGCGGGCCGCGCAGATGGGCGTCAAGGTGCTGACCCTGGACGAGCTGCTCGAGGTCTCCGACTTCATCACCGTGCACCTGCCCAAGACCCCCGAGACCGTCGGCCTGATCGGCGACGAGGCGCTGCGCAAGGTCAAGCCGAGCGTGCGCATCGTCAACGCCGCGCGCGGCGGGATCGTCGACGAGGAGGCGCTGTACTCGGCGCTCAAGGAGGGCCGGGTCGCCGGCGCGGGCCTCGACGTGTACGCGAAGGAGCCCTGCACGGACTCCCCGCTCTTCGAGTTCGACCAGGTCGTCGCCACCCCGCACCTCGGCGCCTCCACGGACGAGGCGCAGGAGAAGGCCGGTATCGCGGTGGCCCGTTCCGTACGGCTCGCCCTCGCCGGTGAGCTGGTCCCGGACGCGGTCAACGTGCAGGGCGGTGTCATCGCCGAGGACGTCAAGCCCGGCCTGCCGCTCGCCGAGCGCCTGGGCCGCATCTTCACCGCGCTCGCCGGTGAGGTCGCGGTCCGCCTCGACGTCGAGGTCTACGGCGAGATCACCCAGCACGACGTCAAGGTGCTCGAACTCTCCGCGCTCAAGGGCGTGTTCGAGGACGTCGTCGACGAGACGGTGTCGTACGTCAACGCCCCGCTGTTCGCGCAGGAGCGCGGCGTCGAGGTGCGGCTGACGACCAGCTCGGAGTCGAGCGACCACCGCAACGTGGTCGTCGTCCGCGGCACCCTCGGCAGCGGCGAGGAGGTCTCCGTCTCCGGCACGCTGGCCGGCCCGAAGAACCTGCAGAAGATCGTGGCCGTCGGCGAGTACGACGTCGACCTCGCGCTCGCCGACCACATGGTCGTCCTGCGGTACGAGGACCGTCCCGGTGTCGTCGGCACGGTGGGCCGTATCTTCGGTGAGTCCGGGATCAACATCGCCGGCATGCAGGTCTCGCGGTCCGTCGCGGGCGGCGAGGCACTGGCCATCCTGACGGTCGACGACACGGTTCCCTCCGGGGTGTTGGGCGAGGTCGAGGTGGAGATCGGGGCCACGTTCGCCCGCTCGGTGAACCTGGTCTGACGCAGAACGAGTAAACGCCGGACGGGCTGAGATGCCCGTCCGGCGTTTGCGTGTCTCCTACTTGTCGCTGACGTGGATCCCCCGCAGCGCCCCCGCCGCCAGCACCGCAGCCCCCGCCAGCAGTACCGCCCCCGCGATCGAGGCTCCCTGCATGCCGTTGGTGAACGCCTCGCGGGCCGCCGTCGCCAGGGCATCTCCCGTGTGCCCCGGCAGTCGGTGGGCGATGGCCAGCGCTCCGCCCAGCGTCTCGTGGGCCGCTGCCGGGGCCGAACCCGGAATGTCGTGGCGGTAGATGGCCGTACCGATGGAGCCGAGGACCGCCATCCCGAGCGCGCCGCCGAACTCCGCGCCCGTCTCCATCAGTGAGGACGCCGAGCCCGCCCGCTCCACCGGCGCGCTGCTCATCGCGAGGTCGGTGATCTGGGAGATGACCATGACGATCCCGGAGGCGAGGACGCCGCAGGCGATCAGGACGAGCCAGAGGGAGTCGGTGCCGGCGAGGGACAGGAGCGCGTAGCCGGCCGCGCCGATCGCGAAGCCCGCGGTGACGACGTAGGCGCGGTTGACGCCCTTCTGGACGAGGCTGGTCGCCAGCGGGGCCGCCATGCCGATCGGCACCGAGGGGAGCAGCGCCCACAGGGCCGCCTCCATCGCGCTCTTGCCGAGCACCGACTGCAGGTACTGCGTGGTGAAGAAGGCCGAGCCCATCATGGCGAACGAGGCGATGAGGTTGAGGGCGACCGAGGGCGCGAAGCCGCGGCCGCGGAACAGGGCCCGGTCGATCATCGGTGAGGCCGCGGTGCGCTGGCGGTGGACGAAGAGGGCCGCGAAGAGCAGGCCGACGGCGATCGAGGCGACGTACTGGATGTGCCAGCCCTCGGACGGGATCTCCTTGAGGCCGTAGATGACGGGGAGCACGGCGGCCATCGAGAGGGGGACGCTCGGCCAGTCGAAGCGGCCGGGGTTCGGGTCCTTCGACTCGGGGAGCAGGAACGGGCCGATGACCAGCAGCAGCGCCATGGCCGGCAGGTTGATCAGGAAGACCGAGCCCCACCAGAAGTACTGGACGAGTACGCCGCTGAGCACCGAGCCGAGCGCGATGCCGGCGGTCATCACGCCGGACCACAGACCGATCGCCTTCGCGCGCTGGCCGGAGTCGGTGAACATCGTGCGGATCAGCGCCATGGTCGACGGCATCAGGGTCGCGCCGCCGAGGCCGAGCACCGCGCGCGCCGCGATGAGGGTCTCGGCGCTGTTCGCGTAGGCCGCGATCAGGGAGGCGGTGCCGAAGGCGGCGGCGCCGATGAGGAGGAGCCTGCGGCGGCCGACGCGGTCGCCGATCGAGCCCATCGTCATCAGCAGGCCGGCCAGCACGAAGGCGTAGATGTCGAAGATCCACAGCTGCTGGGTGCCGCTGGGTTCGAGGTCGGCGCTGATCGAGGGGATGGCGAAGTAGAGGACCGAGACGTCCATCGAGACCAGCAGCAGGGGGAGCATCAGCACGCCGAGCGCGGTCCATTCACGGCGGCCTGCACGTACGGGAGGTGCGGAAGTCGTTGTCATGCCAGGAACTGTACGGACGTATTAAACGGTTGTCTAGAACGACTGTATAAATCGTTTGTCTAGGACGGCCGTATGGAATCGGGTTAGCCTGTTCCGCATGGGACACCGTGAGGATCTGCTCGAAGGCGCCAAGCGCTGCCTGTTGGAGAAGGGGTTCGCGCGGACGACGGCGCGCGACATCGTGAAGGAGTCGGGGACCAACCTGGCGTCCATCGGCTACCACTACGGCTCGAAGGACGCGCTGCTCGCGCAGGCCTACCTCGCGCTGGTGGAGCGGGCGGCCGACGGCTTCGATGGGGCCGAGGGAGGGGAGATGGCCGGTGCGCCCGGTTCCCTGGAGCGGTTCCGGGCGGTCTTCGCGAACATCGTCTCCACCATGAGCGAGCCCGGTTCGATGTGGCGGCTCGGCATGGAGGTCGTGACGATGGGCGACAAGATGCCGGAGGTGCGCGACCAGTTGGCCCGGGCCCAGCGCGAGGGCGGGCGGGGCATGGTCGCGCTGATGACGAGCGTGCCCGAGGCGGACGTCCCGGACGAGACCGCGGACTCCCTCGGCGGCTTCTACATGACGCTGATCACCGGACTCATCGCGCAATGGACCTTCGACCCGAAGACCGCACCGGACGGCGAGCGGCTCACCGAGGGTCTGCGTCAGGTACTGGAGGGTGTACGGCGGTGACGGCGCCCGCGGACGAGGGGGCGCCGGCGGATGCGGCGACTCCGGCGGATGCCGCGGTGGATGCGGTGACGGCGGTGGTGATCCGGCGGTCGCGCAGTGCCGGGGCGAGCGCCCCCAGCATCAGCAGTGCCGTCACGGCGAACGCCCACGGGTACCCGGTGACGCCCGCCAGGATGCCGAAGCCCGCGGCGCCGACGCCCATGCCGCCGTCGTAGGCGAGGTTCCACAGTGCGCTGACCGTGCCGAACGAGGATGCGGAGACACGGGCGTACATCAGGGTCAGGGTGGCGTTCTGGGCGAGGCCGAAGCCGGCTCCGAAGACGGCGGCGCCCGTGACGACGGCGATCGCGCTGCCGGTCGCGGCGGTGATCAACAGCCCGGCGGCGGACAGGAGCAGGCCGGGCAGGACGAGACGGGCGCTGCCGTGCCGGTCGCCGTAGCGACCCGACAGCCAGCGGAACAGCGTCGAGGACGCCGGCTGTACGAAGAGGGCCACCGCGACCACCCCTGCCGACGCCGACGGCACGGCCAGCGGCAGGAAGGTGACCAGGATCCCGGTGGCCGTGGCGGTGGCCGCGAACACGATGACGGGCCGGAGCAGGGCGCCCGTGCGCAGTCCCCGGAACACCCCTACCGATTCCTCCGACTTCGGCTGCCGGTCCGGCAGTCCGAGTACGGAGACGACGGCGGCCAGCGCGGCGACCCCGCCGATCACGGCGACCGTCCCGTACCCGATGTGCCCTGCCAGCCACAGGCCCAGCGGCAGCGCGACCAGCGACGGCACGCCGGACACCACACCCACCAACGCCAGCCCCTCGCCCCGGCGTTCGGCCGGGATCAGCGTGGCGGTCAGGGCACCGCCCGCGACGATCGTCAGCGCGAAACCGAGTCCGCGGACGAGACACACGGCCACGATCCACGCCACGTTCCCGGAGACGGTCAGGACCAGGGCGGGGGCGCCGAGCAGGAACAGGCCGGACATCAGGACGGTCCGGTATCCGTGGCGGGCGACGAGCCTCGGGGTGATCAGCTCGCCGAGGACCGTGGCCGCCATCAGGGAACCCGTGGCCAGGCCCGCCGCACCGCCGCCGCCCGTCTCGGCCGCGTAGGCGGGGACCACCGACAGCAGCAGGAAGAAGCTGAGACTCGCGCCGATCATGCTGACGAAGCGGAGGAGGAGGGGGCGGCTGAGCAGGGGCGGACGGCCGGACGTCGGGGCAGGGGCGTCCACCGAGGCCGAGGACGGGGTGTTCGGCGAGGTCGGGGGCGGGGTGTTTGTCGAAGTCGAGGGCGGGGTGTTCGGCGAAGTCGTCATACCAGCGACGTTAGAGACCGACCGGATCGCCGGTAAGCTCCAATTCCATGCCAGTGCAGTGGGCCGGTTTGTCACCCGAGGTGCTCCTGGCCGTCGACCGGGACGGCGGGGAGCGGTTGTGCGCGCAGTTGGAACGGCAGTTGCGCGACGCCATCCGCTCGGGCCGGCTGCAGGCCGGCGAACGTCTCCCGTCCTCCCGTGAACTCGCCCGCGAACTGGGCCTGTCCCGCGGTCTCGTGCAGGACTGCTACGCCCAACTCCAGGCCGAGGGCTACCTGGTGACCCGGGTCGGCTCGGCCACGCGCGTGGCGGCGTGCGCGCAGGTGAGGCGGGCGCCCGAGACACCGCGGCTCGGCCCCACCCCCCACCCCCTCGCCGACTTCCGCCACGGCGTCCCGGACCTCGGCTCCTTCCCGGTCTCGGACTGGCTGTGGGCGACCAGGGAGGCGGCCCGGGCCATGCCGGTCGCGGACCTCGACTACGGGGATCCGCGCGGGAGTTCGGCCCTGCGCGAGATCGTGGCCGGCTATCTGCGCCGGGTGCGCGGAGCCGCCGCCGACCCCGCGCACACCCTCGTCTGCTCCGGCTACGCCCAGGGCCTCGCCCTGACCCTGCGCGTCCTGGCCCGGGCCGGCGTGCGGGTCGTGGCGTACGAGGACCCGGGCGGCCCGGCCACGGCGGAGGCGGCGGCGGACGCGGCCGGGTTGGCGGCGGTCCCCGTGCCGGTCGACGAATCGGGCCTCGACGTACGGGAGTTGGACGCCACCGGTGCCCGCGCGGTGATCGTGACTCCGGCGCACCAATGGCCGACCGGGGTGGTGCTCGCGCCGGAGCGCAGACATGAGTTGGTCGCATGGGCGGCACGCAGGGACGCGTACGTCATCGAGGACGACTACGACGCGGAGTTCCGCTACGACCGCGAACCGGTCGGCGCCCTCCAGGGGTTGGCGGCCGACCGCGTGATCTCCATCGGCACGGTGAGCAAGTCGCTCGCCCCCGCCCTGCGCATCGGCTGGCTCCTGTCCCCACCCGCGCTGACCGGACCGCTCACCGACCTCAAGAACATCGCCGACCGCGGCTCACCCACCCTCGACCAGCTCGCCCTCGCCCGCCTGATCGAGTCCGGCCGCTACGACCGCCACCTGCGCCGCATGCGCACCCTGTACGCGACCCGCCGCACCGCCCTGGTCGACGCCCTCGCCCAACACGCCCCGGCGGTACGCCTGTCGGTCCTCGCGGCAGGCTTCCACGCCGTGGCCCACCTCACGCCGGACACGGACGAGCAGACGGTCGTAAGCCAGGCCCGCACGCGCGGAGTCGGCCTGTACGGCATGAGCGCGTGCCGGACCTCGGGGGCGACGGCTCCGCCCCAACTGGTCCTCGGATTCGGCAATGTGACGGACCGTGGGATCACGGAGGGCATCACGGCGGTGGCGGAGCTGCTTCAGCCGACGAGCAGGTGACGGACGGCGTCAGCCGACGAGCAGGTGACGGACGGCGGTCGCCGCGTCCGGTGCGATCCGGGTAGGCCCGTACGCCGCTTCCGTCCATGACCGTCCGCCCGACACCCAGACGCTGCGCGCGCCCACGCCCGATGCGCCGAGGACGTCGGCGTGTGCCGAGTCGCCGATCATCCAGGCGCCCTTCAGGGGTGCCCCGACGGTGTCCGCCGCCGCGCGGAAGATCTCCGGTGCGGGCTTCTTGTGGCCGACCGCCTCGGAGATCACCCACCCGTGCACGAGCCGGTCGAGGCCGGTGCGCCGGATCTTCGTCTCCTGCTGGGCGACCCGGCCATTGCTGACGATCACGCAGGTCCAGCCGGCCGAGACGGCCTCGCGGAGTGCGTCACGGGTGGCGTCGGCGAGGGTGACGCGGTCGGCGGCGCCCCCGTCGAGCAGGGCGTGGACGGCTGTGCCGAGGTCTTCCGTGCCGTGTTCGCCGCAACCGCCGCTTTCGCCGTATCGCTCGATCATGGCCCTGGCGACCTCCTCGCGGGGCGTGTAGCCGCTCGCGTCCAGGGTCGTCAGCCAGGCGAGGTCGGTGGCGGGCAGTGCCTGCTCGGCGAGGAAGGCACCGGCTGCCGCCCGGAAGGCGGCGTCGCGGTCGATCAGCGTGTTGTCGAGGTCGATCATCAGCAGGGGCATGGCTACAGCCGCGCCCCCTTCAACCCCATGTGCAGCAGCAGCCGGTCCTCCCCGTCGTCGAGGTCCAGGCCCGTGAGCTGTTCCACGCGGGAGAGGCGGTAGTACAGGGTCTGGCGGTGGATGCCGAGTTCCGCGGCGGTGCGGCCGGCCTGGCCCGCGCAGTCGAGGTAGATCTCCGCCGTGCGGGCCAGTTCGTGGTGGGCGGGGGCGAGGAGGGCGCGTACGGCGGGGTCGTGCGCCGCCTCCGCGGGCAGGGCGGTCAGCAGGCGGTACGGGCCGATGGACGACCACTCGGCGATCGGGCCGAGGCGGGGTTCCGCGAGGGCGGCCCGGGCGGCGGCCGAAGCCTGTCGCCAGGCCGCGCCCAGCTCGACGAGCCCGGCGTGGAGGGGAGCGACACCGGCGGCGGCCGCCGGCTCCCCGGCGGATGCCGTCGCCGTCCCTGTCCGGCGTGCCTGTTCCAGCAGGCGGCCCGCCGCCGATGTCGCCGGGGTCAGCACGTCAGCCGTCCGTAGGCGGACGAGGAGGGCCAGGGACGTGGCCGTCGCTCCCCACGGCATCGTGCACAGCGCCGTCGCCCCCGGCACCGTACGGACCGAGGGGGCGTCGTTCGGGTCGGCGTAGGGCCAAGGGGTCACGCAGACGACCGCGTAGCGGGACTCGGCACGGGCGCCGAGCGCCGTCCGCAGCTCCGCCACCGCCATGTCCAGCTGCCAGCCGCGCTCCGCCGTCAGCACCGCACGCAGCTCCCGGGTCAGGTCCGCCCCGTGCTGTGCCTCGTCGGCGAGGAGGTCGCCGATCCGGGCGGTCACCCGCATGGCCGCCGTCAGCTGCTCCTCGGTGGGGCCGGGCTCGTCCTCCAGGAGCCAGACGTAGCCGAGGACGACACCGCGGTGGCGGACGGGGAGGCAGATCCGGCCGCGATAGACCCCCGCCTCGGGGGTGCGCGGGATATGGACCGGACCGGTGGCGCGGGTGATGCCGAAGCCCTCGAACCACGTGCGGACCGTGGCCGTGGAGCGCCGGGTCAGGATCGAACGGGTGCGTACGGGGTCCAGCGCGGACGCGTCGAGATCGCCCTCACTGTCGTACGCACCGAAGGCGATCAGCTCGAAGTCGCGGTTCTCCAGGGTCGCCGGGGCGCCGAGGAGCTCCGAGATCTCGTCGACCAGTTCCTGGTAGTCGCCCGTGGAATCGGATGTCACCCGGGCATTCTCCCGCATTCGCGCCGTGCCTTCATACATCTGTCTGAGATCCGCGGCACGGATGCGTGACAGCTGTCGATGGCCGACGATCGGAGACAACCCTAGGTTTCACGGTGGTTCCCCTTATGTCCGACTGCCTGGAGGTACCCCCGTGCTGGGTCCCGTGATTCTCGCCGCCTCGCGCAGCGACCGGATGCGCCGGCTGATCTCGGCGGCACCGGTGACCAAGCAGGTCGTCGACCGCTTCATCCCCGGTGAGACCGTGGACGAGATCGTGCCGATCATCCAGGACCTCACCGACAAGGGTCTCGAGCTGACGATGGACGTCGTCGGCGAGGACATCACCACCCCCGAGCAGGCCGCCGCCGCCCGCGACGCCTACCTCCTCCTCGTCGACCGGCTCAAGGAACTCGAACTCGGTACGCGGGCCGAGATGTCCATCAAGCTGTCGATGTTCGGACAGGCGCTGCCCGGCGGGCACGAACTCGCCCTCGCCAACGTCCGGCCCGTCGTCGAGGCCGCCGCCGCCATCGGTACGACCGTCACGCTCGACGCCGAGGACCACACCACCCTCGACTCGATGTTCGCGATCCACGAGGAACTGCGGAAGGACTTCCCGCAGACCGGCTGCGTCATCCAGGCCTACCTCTTCCGCACCGAGACCGACGCCCGCCGCCTCGCCGAGGCCGGCAGCCGCGTCCGGCTCGTGAAGGGCGCGTACAAGGAGCCCGCCGAGGTCGCCTACCAGCAGAAACACGAGATCGACAAGGCGTACGTCCGGACCCTGCGGATCCTGATGGAGGGCTCCGGGTACCCGATGATCGGGTCCCACGACCCGCGGATCATCTCCATCGGCCAGGAACTCGCCCGGCGCGCCGGGCGCAAGCTCGACGAGTACGAGTTCCAGATGCTGTACGGAATCAGGAGCGAGGAGCATCTGCGCCTCGCCGCCGAGGGCCACCGCATGCGCGTCTACACGGCCTACGGCACCGACTGGTACGGCTACTTCATGCGCCGCCTGGCGGAGAAGCCGGCCAACCTCCTCTTCTTCGCTCGCTCGACCCTCACCAAGGGCTGACCGAGGCCGACCAGGGATTGTCCCCAACACCCGCTCACGTACAAGGAGTTACGGTTCCCATGGACGCTGTGACCCAGGTCCCCACCCCCGTCAACGAGCCGGTGCACGGCTACGCCCCCGGCTCGCCCGAGCGGGCCCGTCTTGAGGCCAAGCTCAAGGAGCTGGCCGAGAACCCGATCGACCTGCCGATGACCATCGGCGGCGAGCGGCGGATGGGCGGCGGCGAGCGCGTCGACGTCGTCCAGCCGCACAACCACAAGGCGCGGCTGGGCACGTACGCCAACGCCACCCAGGCCGACGCCCAGGACGCGATCGACGCGGCCCTCGCCGCGGCGCCCGCCTGGCGCGCGATGGCCTTCGACGACCGCGCCGCGATCATCCTGCGCGCCGCCGAACTGCTCTCCGGCCCTTGGCGCGAGACCCTCGCCGCGTCCACGATGCTCGGCCAGTCCAAGACCGCCCAGCAGGCCGAGATCGACTGCCCCTGCGAGCTCGTCGACTTCTGGCGCTTCAACGTCAAGTACGCCCGCGACCTGCTCGCCGAGCAGCCCCCGGCGAACTCCCCGGGCGTCTGGAACCGCCTCGACCACCGCCCGCTCGAAGGCTTCGTCTACGCGATCACACCCTTCAACTTCACGGCGATCGCGGGCAACTTGCCGACGGCTCCGGCTCTCATGGGCAACGTCGTGGTCTGGAAGCCGTCCCCGACGCAGACCCACGCGGCCGTGCTGCTCCTGCAGTTGCTGGAGGAGGCGGGCCTGCCCAAGGGCGTCATCAACCTCGTCACCGGCGACGGCATCGAGGTCTCCAAGGTCGCCCTGGAGCACCGGGACCTGGCCGGCATCCACTTCACCGGTTCGACCAAGACCTTCCAGTACCTGTGGAAGACGGTCGGCAACAACATCGAGAAGTACCGCTCCTACCCGCGCCTGGTCGGCGAGACCGGCGGCAAGGACTTCCTCGTCGCCCACCCGAGCGCGGACAAGGCGGTACTGAAGACGGCGCTGACCCGTGGCGCCTTCGAGTACCAGGGCCAGAAGTGCAGCGCCACCTCGCGCGCCTACATCCCGGCCTCCATCTGGAACTCCGGTTTCAAGGAGGAGTTCGCGGCCGAGGTCGACTACCTGACCATGGGTGATGTCACCGACCTCGCCAACTTCATCGGCGCGGTCATCGACGAGCGCGCGTTCGCCAAGAACAAGGCGGCCATCGACCGCGCGAAGGCGGACCCCAACTGCACGATCGTCGCGGGCGGTTCGTACGACGACTCGGTGGGCTACTTCGTCCGCCCGACCGTCGTCGAGTGCAGCGACCCCGACAACGAGGTCTTCCGCACCGAGTACTTCGGCCCGTTCCTCGCCGTGCACGTCTACGAGGACGAGAACTACGACGAGATGCTGACCCAGATGGAGTCGGTCTCCGACTACGCGCTGACCGGCTCGGTCATCTCCAACGACCGCGCGGCGGCCGCGTACACGATGGAGAAGCTGCGCTACGCGGCCGGCAACTTCTACATCAACGACAAGTCCACCGGCGCCGTCGTCGGCCAGCAGCCCTTCGGCGGCGGCCGCGCCTCCGGCACCAACGACAAGGCCGGCGCCCCCCAGAACCTGATGCGCTGGACCCTGACCCGCGCCATCAAGGAGACCCTGGTCGCACCGACCGACTACGGGTACCCGCACATGGGCTGACCGTGCCCCGCAGGTGATCGGGCCGGGTCCTCAGGACCCGGCCCGCACCAATGTCTTGCCCGTGTTCCCGCCCCGCAGCATCAGCAGGAACGCCTCCACGATCCGGTCGAAGCCGGCGATCACCGTCTCGTCCGGGGCGAGTGCCCCGCTGAGCAGGTGAGGGACGGCGAAGTCGTACAACTCCTGCTGGGCGTCGAGGTGGTTGCGCACCAGGAAGCCCTCGATGCGCAGGCTCTTCTCCACGACGTCGGCGTGGTTGAAGACGGCTGGGGGAGCCTCGGGGGTGTTGTACTGGCCGACCGTGCCGACGCGCACGACCCGTCCGTGTTCGCGCAACGCGCCCACCGCCGCGCCCAGATGGTCGCCGCCGACGTTGTCGACGAAGAGGTCGATGCCGTCGGGGGCCGCCTTGGTGAGGAGTTCGGCGACGGGGGCGGTGCGGTAGTCGAAGGCCTCGTCGTAACCCACCTGTTCCGTCAGGTAGGTCACCTTTTCCGTCGAGCCCGCGCTGCCGATGAGGCGGCCCGCGCCCAGCAGCCGGGCGAAGCGGCCGGTCGCCGTGCCGACTCCGCCCGCCGCCGCGGAGACGAACACGTCGTCGCCCTCGCGGAGTCGCGCGATACGGGTGAGGCCGACGTATGCCGTCAGGCCCGTGCCGCCGAGAACGCTCAAGTACGCGGAGAGGGGCACGCCTTCGTGCCGGGGGAGCCGTCTCACCTCGGCCGGGGACACCACCGAGTGGGTCCGCCAGCCCTTGCGGTGGAACACGATCTCGCCCTCGGGCAGGGACGGTTCGCGCGAGGCGGTGATCCGGCCCAGCGCGCGGCCCTCCAGCGGGGCGTTCAACTCGAAGTCCCCGTCCATCATTTCGCGGTGGTAGGGGTCGACCGACCAGTAGAGGTTCTCGACCACGGCCGTGCCGGGCGCGGGGGAGGGGACGGGCGTTTCGGTGAAGCGGAAGTGGTCGGGGGTCGGGAAGCCGGTGGGGCGGGCGGTCTGGTGCACGGTGAGCGCGGTCATGGGGGTGACCGTAGGCAGGAATGGCCGGCGCGGGCAGGGGGTTGGGTTCATGGGACGGGCGGATCCATGAGCCGCTCGCATAGGGGCAGGTGGTGGCGGGGATGGAGGGCAGGGTCGGTGCGGTCGATCTCGCGCCGCAGGAGCTGAGGACACTGGTCGCCGTGGCCGACGAGGGAGGCTTCTCGGCCGCCGCGGTGCCGCTCGGGAGCACCCAGTCCGCCGTCTCGCACGCCGTGCGCGGCATCGAACGCAAGCTGGGTGTCGTGCTCTTCGAGCGCGGGCGCTACGGGGCTCGGCCCACACCCGCCGGTGCCCGGGCCGTCGCGCACGCGCGGCGCGTGCTGCGCCTGCTGGAGGTGATGGTCGCCGAGACCAGAGGGGTCGGGACAGGGCTCGGCGCCGGTCCCGGGACGGACGTCGTCGGCGGGCCGTTGCGTATCGCCGCCTTCCGGAGCGCGGCCCTGCATCTCCTGCCGCCCGTGCTGGAGCGGCTCACCGCCGCGCACCCGGCGATCGAGCCGACCGTGCGCGTGGTCCGCGAGGTCGGTCCTGGCACCGCCGGCGAGGTGGCCGAGGGCCGCGCCGACCTCGGCATCGCGACCATCGGCACCGGCTCGCCGATCCCGCCGGCGCTGGTGGGTGACGTACTCCTTGAAGAGCCGTACGCGCTGGTGCACCCGGCCGGTCATCCGGCGCCGCGCTCGTTGCCGCTGGTCGACTGGGCCGAGAACTGCTCCTCCTACACGCGCGCGTGGTGGGCCGCGCAGGACTGGATCCCGGCCGCGAGTGTGCGTGCGGAGGACGACGGGGCGGTGCTGTCGATGGTGGGCAGCGGGTTCGGGATGGCGATCATGCCGAGGCTCTCGCTCACCGGAGCGCCGCCCTCGGTCGAGGTCACCGATCTCGGGGCGGAGCGGCCGACGCGCAGGGTTGGCTATGTGACCACTCCCGAACTGGCGGCGACGGCCGCCGTCCGGGCCCTCGTGCGTGAGCTGCGGGCCGGGAAGAAATAGCAGGTCAGGGCGGTACGGCCCCATGCGCCGTCTCAGATAGTAGGAAGTCCGAGTAATTGTGGAGACAGACCGGCTCTCCTCACTTAACTTTGTAGGAGCCGAACGTCTCGCTCGATCAAGCGAATGGCGGTTGTGAGTCGGGCCCCGAGCAGGTAACCCCTGCGGCTCCGCTCTCCGCCCCACCCGGCGTCTCGAATCCCCCCATTTCCGCACTCCGTTGATGTCGAAGGAGTCGATTTCTCATGGCCGAGACGACCGCACGCCGCCGAGTCCGTCACACGTCCCGCACGAGCGAGTCCGACCGCAAGAACGCCGCCGCCGCGCTCCAGCGCGCCCTCGACCGCCGGGACAACGGCGGCGAGACCGGCCACTGAGCCGACGCGATTTTCCGGGCGCGGCTCCTCAGAGCACGCCCGTGGGCCGGGAGCCGCCCGCAAGGGGTGCGGCGCGGGGTCAGCTCCCGCGCCGCACCTCGAAGTGATCGATGCGCTCGCCGCTCTGCGCGAGCGCCGACACCTTCAGGGCCGGCCTGGTGCCGCTCTCCGCCTCCACCGAGAGGTAGGAGAAGCCGCGGTAGCGGACCCGCGACCACTCCACGGTCTCCTGGGCCGAGCCGTGCGACTTCGTCCACCGGAAGGTGTCGACCGAGTCGTGCCGCGTGACGTGCCCCTCGTAGCTCTCCTGCACGCCCGACGGGAAGCCGTACAGATCACGGCCGCCGCCGCCCGCGGTGACGTAGACGATCCCGTCCTTCGTCGGATCGGTCGACGCGCCGATGGGCACCGCCCGGCCGACCTTGTCGCCCTTGACGGCGTCCGTGCGCTCGTAGACGTGGTTGTGGCCGTTGATCACCAGGTCCACCTCGTGCTTCGCGAACAGCGGCAGCCACTCGGCGCGCACCCCGCCGTCGGAGGCGTGGGCCGAGGTCGAGTAGGCGCAGTGGTGGAAGAAGACGACCACGAAGTCGACGCCCTTCGCCGCGCGCAGCTCACCCAGCTTCGTGTCCAGCCACGTGGTCTGCCTGCCCTGCGAGTAGCCGAAGTTGGCGGGGATCTCGTACGACACGTCGTTGGCGTCCAGCGCCACGAAACCGACGTTGCCGTAGGTGAACGCGTACACGCCCGGCGAGTTGCGCGGGTCGAAGCCGTTGTCCGGCAGGGACCAGCGGGCGAGCTGTCCGCCGTAGCCGTCCGGCGAGTACCAGGCCTCCATGTCGTGGTTGCCGGTCGTCACCATCCACGGCACCGTCCTCGCGACCGACTCGTTCTGCTTGAGGAACAGGTCCCAGTAGCCGGGGTCGTAGCCGTCGGCCTTCTCGCCGCGGCCGTTGGTGTCGGCGTAGCAGATGTCGCCCGCGTGCAGATGGAAGGCGGGCTTGCGGCGCAGGATCGCGTGGTCGCCGGTGGCCGCGGCCTGGCTGACGCCCTGGTCGCCGAAGGCCGTGAACACGAACTTCTCCGGGCTCGCCGGCGCGGTGCGGAACTCCCCGATGGTCGCGCGGTGTCGGGGTGCGGTCGGGTCGTAGCCCTCGTGGCCCACGCCGTAGTAGTACGTCGTGCCGGGGCGCAGGCCGTCCAGGGCCGCGTGCACGTAGTACTGCTCCAGGGCGGAGCGCACGCCGGTCAGGCCCGGGGTGTGCAGGTCGCGGATCTCGGCGGTGATCCTGCGGCCCAGGTCGTCCGGCTTCGTGCCGACGCGGACGTACGGCTTCTTGACCGCGAACGGCACCTGCCAGGAGACGCGCATCTGCGACTTCGGGTCGGCGCCGAAGGCGAGGTGGCGGCCGAAGGGGGTGACGACCGCGCCGGACACCTTCGAGGTGGCGGCGGCCGGGCTGCCGCTCGTCCGTCCGCCGGCCGGCCTGCCGTCGGATCCCGTGCCCGCACACCCCGTCAGCAGCCCGCTCGCCACCGCGCCCGCGGTCACCAGCGTGCGGCGCCGGGTCACCTTGGTGCGCAGGTACTCGTACTGCTCGGCCATGTTCATCCGGCGTGCGAGGTGCTCGGGAATGCCGACATCCGGTGTCTCCATGTCGATGAAGTTCCCAGTGAACCTCAACGGGCGCCATGCGCAGGGGTGAACGGAGGCCGAACGGCTGACGCCCGCCCTTCCCTGGGGGCCCGCGGCTGTCCGTATCGCGGACACCCCATGTCATCCCATGGGACGAGGAGTAGGGTGCCGACATGTCTCGCAGCATCAATCTCGCAGTGATCCCCGGGGACGGCATCGGCCAGGAAGTGGTGGCCGAGGGTCTGAAGGTCCTCTCCGCCGTCCTTCCGCAGGATGTGAAGCTGGAGACCCGGGAGTACGACTTCGGTGCCAAGCGCTACCGCGCCACCGGTGAGACCCTCACCGACGCCGATCTGGACTCCCTCAAGCAGCACGACGCGATCCTGCTCGGTGCCATCGGCGACCCGTCGGTCCCGTCCGGGGTCCTGGAGCGAGGCTTCCTGCTGAAGCTCCGGTTCGCCTTCGACCACCACGTCAACCTGCGGCCGAGCAAGCTGCTCCCGGGTGTGGCGACCCCCCTCGCCGGCCAGCCGGAGATCGACTTCGTCGTGGTCCGCGAGGGCACCGAGGGCCCGTACACGGGCAACGGCGGCACGATCCGCAAGGGCACCGCGCACGAGGTCGCCACCGAGGTCTCCGTGAACACGGCGTTCGGTGTCGAGCGGGTCGTCCGGGACGCGTTCGCCCGCGCCCAGGCCCGTCCGCGCAAGAAGCTCACGCTGGTCCACAAGAACAACGTGCTGACCTTCGCGGGTCACCTGTGGACGAACGTCTTCAACAAGGTGGCCGAGGAGTTCCCCGAGGTCACCACGGACTACATCCACGTCGACGCGGCGACGATCTACCTCGTCACCGACCCGGCCCGCTTCGACGTGATCGTCACCGACAACCTCTTCGGCGACATCATCACCGACCTCGCCGCGGCCGTCTCCGGCGGCATCGGCGTCGCCGCCAGCGGGAACATCAACCCGTCCGGCGAGTTCCCCTCGATGTTCGAGCCCGTGCACGGCTCGGCCCCGGACATCGCGGGTCAGGGCAAGGCCGACCCCAGCGCCACGGTCCTGTCCGTCGCCCTGCTCCTGCGTCACCTCGGCTACGAGGCCGAGGCCGCCCGCATCGACGAGGCGGTCGCCGCCGACCTCGCCGACCGCACCGGCAAGCCCGCCCGCAGCACGTCGGAGATCGGCGACGCGCTGTCCGTACGAGTAGCCGGCTGACCCGCCGAGTCACTCGAAAACTCTCGCAGTCTTCGAAGCCGCCGGGTCGCATATGCACCCGGCGGCTTTCGCTATGTCCCCGCCGGGTGCCACCATCATCCCCTGGGTCGCATTCACGCCGTTTTCTTCCACGGCAGCCCGCGCGCGATAATCGAACGCGGAGCCGCGGTATGAGGGAATGCTCGGACGTCCTAACACTGGCCACTGGCAGTAGCGGGCGTGAGCGCGGCCCGTCACTACACAACCGGTGAAGGACACCTACTCATGACGACGCCCACGATCGAGCTCAAGCCCTCGGCCTCGCCACTCTCCGCCGCCGAGCGCGACGCGATTCTGACGAACCCCGGGTTCGGCCGCCACTTCACCGACCACATGGTGACGATCAAGTGGACCGAGGGCCGCGGCTGGCACGACGGCCAGCTGGTGCCGTACGCCCCGCTCCAGCTCGACCCCGCGACCATGGTCCTGCACTACGCGCAGGAGATCTTCGAGGGCCTCAAGGCCTACCGTCAGCCCGACGGGTCCGTCGCCACCTTCCGCCCGGAGAAGAACGCCCAGCGTTTCCAGCGGTCCGCGTTCCGCCTCGGCATGCCCGAGCTGCCGGTCGAGACGTTCATCGAGGCCTGCGACGTCCTGGTCCGGCAGGACCAGGCCTGGGTCCCGGCACACGGCGGCGAGGAGTCGCTCTACCTGCGCCCGTTCATGATCGCGACCGAGGTGGGCCTCGGTGTGAAGCCCGCCAACGAGTACCTGTTCCTGGTCATCGCCTCCCCGGCCGGCGCGTACTTCCCCGGCGGTGTCCGCCCGGTGTCGATCTGGCTCTCCGAGGACCGCGTCCGCGCCGTCCCCGGCGGCATGGGCGACGCCAAGACCGGCGGCAACTACGCGGCCTCCCTGCTCGCCCAGGCCGAGGCCGCCGCCAAGGGCTGCGACCAGGTCTGCTACCTCGACGCGGTCGAGCACAAGTGGGTCGAGGAGCTCGGCGGGATGAACCTGTACTTCGTGTACGGCGACCGGATCGTCACCCCGACCCTCACCGGCTCCATCCTGGAGGGCGTCACCCGCGACTCCCTCCTCGCCGTCGCCGCCGACCTCGGGTACACCGCCGAGGAGGGCCGGGTCTCGGTCGACCAGTGGCAGCGCGACGCGGAGAACGGCAGCCTCACCGAGGTGTTCGCCTGCGGCACCGCCGCCGTGATCACCCCGGTCGGCACGGTCAAGCGGGCGGGCGCCGAGTGGCAGCAGTCCGGCGGTGAGCCCGGCGAGGTCACCGTCCGCCTCCGCGAGGCCCTCCTCGACATCCAGCGGGGCACCGTCGAGGACAAGCACGGCTGGATGCACCGGCTCGGCTAGACCCGGCTGGTCACCTCGGGGGCCGTCGCGGACTCGGTGTCCGTGACGGCCCTTGTCGTCAGCAGGACGAACGTCAGCCCGCCGACCGCCCCCGACAGCAGGAAACTGCAGTCCACCCCGCCCGTCAGCGACAGCAGCGGACCCTCGTACGACGGCAGCGACACGGCCAGCAGTCCGACCCCGGCACCCACCGCCCACGAGACGGTGGCCGGGATGTTCCAGCCCGCGCGGTACCAGTAGATCCCGCCCCGCGAGCGGCGGTTGAAGACCTGGAGGGCGTCCGCGTCGTACACGCCCCGGCACCGCACGAAACCGATCAGGGTGATCACCGCCCACGGCGTGCCGATCGCCGTCAGGAGCAGGACGAAGGACGTCATCGCCGACTGCGCGTTCCAGGCGTAGTGCCCGACGAAGACACACACCGTGGCGACGATCGCGACCGTGCAGGTGGCCCGCGCGCGGGAGGCGCGGGGCAGGATCGCGTCCAGGTCCAGGCCCATGGAGTAGAGCATCAGGCCCGCGTTGCCGACCGAGCCCGCGGAGGCGGCGAGCAGGAGCGGGACCAGGTACCAGGTGGGCGACGCCGACACCAGCGGGCCCGCGTAGTCGAGGGCCGCCCGTGCCCCGAACGCCGTGAACGTGCCGAAGAGCTGGGGGACCAGGAGACCCGTGATCAGGCCGAGCCAGGTCGCGTGCAGGACCCGGCGCGAGGTGTGGCGGGCGGGGGAGATGTAGCGCGTGTAGTCGCCGAGGAGGGTGATGAACGCGATCGGCCCGGACAGTCCCGCCGCCACCGTCGCCAGACACCACGTCGGCCAGAACCCGCCCAGCAGATAGCCGCCGGCCTCCGGCAGCGCGCCGGTCGTGAAGTGCGGGGCGTACGCGATCACGCCGAGGACCAGCAGTGCCGTCATGCCGATGGACAGGACGCGGGACATGGCCAGCAGCACCCGGTAGCCGTACACCGCGCCCGCCACGGTCGCCGCCGCGAGCAGCCCGTACACGACGGCGTACGAGCCGTCGCCCGCCGGCAGCCCGAACAGTCGCCCCAGCACGCCCACCATCACATCGCCGCCGATCCACACGGTCAGCGCGGTGTAGCCGAGGGCGAGGAGGAGGCCGACGACCGAGCCGACGAGCCGGCCCCGCACCCCGAACTGGGCGCCGGACGACGTCGACAGGTTGGTCGCGGTGCGCAGCGAGACCAGTGCCAGCGGGGCCGTGAACAGCGTGCCGACCACCGTGCCCGCGACGATCGAGCTGACCGACGCCCACCAGCCGAGGCCGAACGACGGCGGCAGCCAGCCGAAGATGATCACGCCGAGACAGAGATTGGAGCCGAGCAGGATCGACACGAGGTCGCGCGGCCCGCTGGTGCGCTCCTCATCGGGGATGGTGTCGACTCCGCGCTGTTCTATCGGCATGGTGAGCGCACCTCTTTCTTAGAGTGACGTTCAATGTGAACCGAGCGACGGTGGCGCGTCAACCGTTTCGGAGATGGGTTTTACGGTTTAGAGTGATGTTCTAAAGGAGGAACACGGGATGCGACTGACCCCCACGGAACGCGACCGGCTGCTGCTCTTCTCGGCCGCCGAACTGGCCCGCGCCCGCAAGGCGCGCGGCCTGAGACTCAACGTGCCGGAGGCCACCGCGCTCATCGCGGACACGGTGTGCGAGGCCGCCCGGGACGGGAGGCGACTGGCCGAGGCCGTCGAGCGCGCCCGCTCGGTCCTCGGCCCCGCCGACGTCCTGCCGGGTGTCGCCGACATCGTCACCGAGGTGCATGTCGAGGCCGTTTTCGACGACGGCTCGCGGCTCGCGATCGTCTCCAACCCCATCGGTGGGGGTGGCCTCGCGGATCAGAGCCCGGGCGCGCTGCTGCCGGGCCCCTCGCACGCCGAACCCGAGCCGGTCGTACAGCTCACGGTCACCAACACCGCGACCGTTCCCGTCTCCGTCACCTCCCACTTCCACTTCTTCGAGGCCAACCCGCGCCTCGACTTCCCCCGCGCCGCCGCCTACGGCATGCGGCTCGCGGTGCCGGCCGGATCATCCGTCCGGTTCGGGCCCGGCGAGAGCGTCGAGGTCGGCCTGCTGCCGATCGGCGGCGAGCGGATCGCGATCGGCTTCGCGGGCCTCGTCGACGGCCCGCTGGACGCGCCGGGCGCCAAGGACGAGGCCCTGCGCCGGGCAAGTGCCTGCGGTTACCTGGGAGTTGAGCTGTGAACCCGTACGAGTACGCCACCACCCACGGTCCCCGCGCCGGCGACCGCGTCCGCCTCGGCGACTCGGGGCTGACGATCCGCGTCGAGTCCGACTCCCAGCGCTACGGCGACGAGTTCCTGGCCGGTTTCGGCAAGACCGCCCGGGACGGGCTGCACCTCAAGGCCGCCGCCGTGCGTGACACCTGCGACGTCGTGATCAGCAACGTGGTCGTGATCGACGCCGTGCAGGGCATCAGGAAGGTGTCCATCGGCATCCGGGAGGGGCGGATCTGCTCGATCGGGCGGGCCGGCAACCCCGACACCCTCGACGGGGTCGACGTCGTGGTCGGCACCGGTACCTCGATCGTCTCCGGCGAGGGGCTGATCGCCACCGCCGGTGCCGTCGACACCCATGTCCATCTGCTGTCGCCGCGCATCATGGAGGCCTCGCTGGCGTCCGGCGTGACGACGATCATCGGGCAGGAGTTCGGCCCGGTGTGGGGCGTCGGCGTCAACTCGCCCTGGGCGCTGCGGCACGCGTTCAACGCCTTCGACGCCTGGCCGGTCAACATCGGTTTCCTGGCCCGGGGTTCGTCCTCCTCGGACGCCCCGCTGATCGAGGCCCTCGCCGAGGGCGGCGCCAGCGGCTTCAAGGTGCACGAGGACATGGGCGCCCACACCCGCGCGCTGGACACCGCGCTGCGGGTCGCCGAGGAGTACGACGTCCAAGTCGCCCTGCACAGCGACGGGTTGAACGAGTGCCTGTCGGTCGAGGACACCCTGCGGGTGCTGGAAGGGCGGACGATCCATGCCTTCCACATCGAGGGCTGCGGCGGCGGACACGTGCCGAACGTGTTGAAAATGGCGGGAGTTCCTCACGTCATCGGCTCCTCCACCAACCCCACCCTCCCCTTCGGCCGGGACGCGGTCGCCGAGCACTACGGCATGATCGTCTCCGTCCACGACCTGAAGACCGACCTGCCCGGCGACGCGGCCATGGCCCGCGACCGCATCCGCGCCGGGACGATGGGCGCCGAGGACGTGCTGCACGACCTGGGCGCGATCGGCATCACCTCGTCGGATGCGCAGGGCATGGGCCGGGCCGGGGAGACCGTCCGCCGTACGTTCGCGATGGCCGGGAAGATGAAGGCCGAGTTCGGCGCGCTCGGCGGCTTTCCGGGGGCGGACCGCGACGGTTTCCCGGCGGCGGACCACGACGGTTTCCCGGAGGCGGACCACGACAACGACCGCGTCCTGCGCTACATCGCCAAGCTGACCATCAACCCCGCCATCGCCCACGGGCTTTCGCACGAGGTCGGGTCGATCGAGGTCGGCAAGCTGGCGGACATCGTGCTGTGGCGGCCCGAGTACTTCGGCGCGAAACCGCAGCTGGTGCTGAAGTCCGGGTTCCCGGCGTACGGCGTGGTCGGCGACCCGAACGCGGCGACCGACACCTGCGAACCCCTGGTCCTGGGGCCGCAGTTCGGCGCGCACGGCAGCACGCCGGCGGACATCTCCGTGGCGTTCGTCGCGCAGGCGGCCCTGGACCAGGGCAACGACTCGATGCCGACTCGCCGCCGCCGCGTGGCAGTTCGCGGCACCCGGGGCATCGGCCCCGCTGACCTGCGCCTCAACTCCCGTACCGGAGCGGTCGACGTCGACCAGCGCACCGGCCTGGTCACTCTGGACGGCGAACCGATCCGCTCCGAACCGGCCGACTCCGTATCCCTCAACCGCCTCTACTTCCTCTAGGCCCCCCCGGAGTTCCTCATGACCTATCGCATGCCGCCCGAGTGGGCCCCGCACGAGCGGACCTGGATGGCCTGGCCCGGGCCCAACCCGACCTTCTCCAACGACGAGGAGCTGGCCGGGGCCCGCGCCGCCTGGGCGTCCGTCGCCCGTGCCGTGCGCCGCTTCGAACCGGTGACGATGGTGCACGGGCCGGGGCAGGGCGAGTCGGCGCGTGAGCTGCTGGGCCCGGACATCGAGCTGGTCGAGCGCGCGCTGGACGACGCGTGGATGCGGGACATCGGCCCCACGTTCGTCACCGATGGCCGTGAACTGGCCGCCGTGGACTGGGTGTTCAACGGCTGGGGCGCCCAGGAGTGGGCCCGCTGGGAGCATGACTCGAAGATCGCCCGTCAGGTCGCGGACCTGGCCGGGGCGCCGGCCCTGAGCAGCACCCTCGTCAACGAGGGCGGCGCGATCCACGTCGACGGCGAGGGCACGGTCCTGCTCACCGAGACGGTCCAGCTCGGCGAAGGCCGCAACCCCGGCTGGACGCGCGAGCAGGTCGAGGCGGAGATCCACGCGAAGCTCGGCACCACCAAGGCGATCTGGCTGCCACGCGGACTGACCGGCGACTACCCCCCGTACGGCTTCGGCACCCTCGGGCACGTCGACATCGTGGCCGCCTTCGCGCGTCCCGGTGTCGTGGTCGCGCACTCCCAGCCGGACCCGGCGCACCCCGACCACGAGGTGAGCAAGGAGATCATCGGCCTGCTGAACGCGCAGACCGACGCCCGTGGCCGGCGCCTGGAGGTGGTCGAGGTCCCGGCGCCCACCGTCCTGGAGGCCGACGGCCACTGGGCCGACTACTCGTACATCAACCACTACCTCTGCAACGACGGCGTGGTGCTGTGCGCCTTCGACGACCCGCGGGACGAGGTCGCGGCCGGTATCTTCCGACGGCTGTTCCCCGAGCGGACGGTGACGCTGGTCGACGCCCGTACGATCTTCTCGGGTGGGGGAGGCATTCACTGCATCACGCAACAGCAGCCGAGGGTCTGAGGACCCAGCGAGAGGGAGACGGGCGATGGTCGGTGCGCGGAAGAACGCGCCGCCGCGCGAGGAGGTCCTCGCCGCAGCCATGGGCATGATCGCCGAGCGCGGTCTTGAGCAGCTCACCATGGCGGCACTGGGCCGCGAGGTGGGCATGAGCAGCGGCCATCTCCTCTACTACTTCGGCTCCAAGGACGAGCTCCTGCTGCGCACCCTGGAGTGGAGCGAGGGCCGCCTCGGCACCGAGCGCGGCCGGCTGCTGGTCGGCGCCGGCACGGCCCGCGCACGTCTCGACGCGTACGTCGACCTGTACGTCCCCGACGGCCACCGCGACCCGCACTGGACCCTGTGGCTGGAGGTCTGGAACCGCTCGCAGAACGCCGACGAGGCGGCCCGCGACCGGCAGGCCGCCATCGAGGGCGCCTGGCACCGCGACCTGGTGGCGCTGCTCGCTGAGGGCGTCTCCCGGGGCGAGTTCCGCCGCGTCGACCCCGACCGCTTCGCCGCCCGCCTGCGCGCCCTGCTCGACGGCTTCTCCATCCATGTGGCGATCGGACTGCGCGGCACGGACCGGGCACAAGTTCTCGGCCATGTACGGGAGTTCCTGGACGAAGGCCTCCTCGCGGACGTCTGAGGATGTGCCCGGGTTGTACGCAATACGACCGATTGACCCTGTGGCCGACGGTGCGTTTGCCTCGAAGAGAGCCCTCGGCGCAGGGCCGGGGAGAAGCGTCCACGGGGATCTCGGGGGCACGGCACCCGTCCGTCGACTACGACGGCACGGTCGTCGCGTTCGAGTCGGCGTCACCCGATCTGGTGGAGGGGGACATAAACGGGGTGACGGACGTCTTCCTGCGGACAGTGCAGTGACAAGCAGCAACGACTACGGGGGAACAACCATGCGCACCGGAACCCACCGCACCGCACTCGCGGCCGGACTCGCCGCCGGCCTGATCACGCTGTCCTCGGCCACCGCGTCCGCCGCGCCGCCGCCCACCACCGAGCGGATCACGCTGTCCGCGACCGGGGAGCAGCTCGAGAAGGGCGCGGGCGGCGCGGCGCTCAGCGCCGACGGGCGCTACGCCGCGTTCGTCTCGGACGACTCCGGGGTGGTGCCGGGCGACACCAACGGCGTGACCGACGTGTTCGTCCGGGACCTGCGCCGGGGAACCGTCGAGCGGGTCAACGTGGCCACGGACGGGACACAGGCGGACGGCGGCGGCAGCTACCGGGCGCAGATCAGCTCCGACGGCCGGTATGTCGCCTTCATCTCCTCGGCGAAGAACCTCGACGCGTGGTCGGACCCCGATCCCCACGCCAGTGATCTCTACGTCCACGACCGTCGCACCGGCCGCACGGAACGGGTCAGCGTCGCTCCCGACGGCGGCTCGGCCCGGGTCTTCGACGGCTTCGACATGTCCGCCGACGGTAGGTACGTCGCCTTCACCGCCTCGTCGCAGCGGATGGAGGGAGCCGCGAACGACCAGATCCTCGGCTACGTCCTCGACCGCCGCACGGGCACCGTCAAGAAGGTCAGCGACCACATCCCGTCGGACTGGTACGTCTTCAGCATCCAGCTCAGCGCCGACGGCAGCCACCTGACCTACGTGCAGCGCCATCCTCGCGGCGGGCGCCACGAGTTGTGGCTCGTCGACCTGCGCAGCGGTGAGCAGAAACTGGTGAACGCCACACCCGAGGGCGACCCCACCAACGGCTCTCCGCTGGGCGCGTCGCTCTCCGCGGACGGCAGCCTCCTCGCGTACTCCTCCTTCGACGAGTCCACGGTCCCCGAGGCACCGAGGTACACCTGGGAGCTGTACCTGTTCGACAGCCGTACGGGCAGGACCCGGTGGGTGACCCACGAGGGCAGGGGTGAACTGGGCGGGGGCGTCCTCAGTCCCGACGGCCGCAGGCTGGCCTACCACACCACGACCCCCCTGGGGGACGAGCCGGTCATCGAGAACATCCATGTGCGGGACCTGCGGACCGGCCGGACCCAACTCGTCACCCGCTCCCTCACCGGGGAACCCCTGGCCGAGGGGTACTCCTCACCCAGCGCGTTCAGCCGCGACGGCCGACTCCTCGCCTTCTACTCGACCGCGCCCGACCTCGTCCCCGGCGACACCAACGACACGGGCGACGGCTTCCTGCGCCTCCTGCGGTGACCGGCGCGGTGCTCGCATCCTGAGACACCCATGAGCGGAGCGCGGGGGCTGTGCCAGACTGCCCCCGTGCTCTCGTTCGCCATGATTATTGGCAGCAGGCGCGCCGGTCCGCAGTGACCGCCACGTACGACCAGGTACGGGCGGACACCGTCGTTCTCGACCCGCGCGCAGACCTCTCGCACCCGCGAGGGGTTTTTCGCTTTTCTGGCCCACCTCAAGCCGGGAGCGGAGCGCGAGGGATCATTGGAGGACGGTGGAGCCGGTCATTCCGGTACAGACCGAGATCCAACACAGGAGCCTTGACACCATGACGGAACCCAGCGAGCTCGACGACTCGTTCCACGTCTTCGACACCACCCTGCGCGACGGCGCCCAGCGCGAGGGCATCAACCTCACCGTCGCGGACAAGCTGGCCATCGCCCGTCACCTGGACGACTTCGGCGTCGGCTTCATCGAGGGCGGCTGGCCGGGCGCCAACCCGCGGGACACCGAGTTCTTCGCCCGCGCCCGGCAGGAGATCGACTTCAAGCACGCCGAGCTGGTCGCGTTCGGCGCGACCCGCAGGGCCGGCGGCAAGGCGAGCGAGGACCCGCAGGTCAAGGCGCTCCTGGACTCGGGCGCCGAGGTGATCACGCTGGTCGCCAAGTCCCACGACCGGCACGTCGAGCTCGCGCTGCGCACCACGCTGGACGAGAACCTGGAGATGGTCCGCGACACGGTGTCCTTCCTCAAGGACCAGGGCCGCCGCGTCTTCGTCGACTGCGAGCACTTCTTCGACGGCTACCGCGCCAACCCCGAGTACGCGAAGGCGGTCGTACGGACCGCCGCGGAAGCCGGCGCCTCCGTCGTGATCCTGTGCGACACCAACGGCGGGATGCTCCCGGCGCAGATCCAGGCCGTGGTCGCCACGGTCCTCGCCGACACCGGCGCCCGGCTCGGCATCCACACCCAGGACGACACCGGCTGCGCGGTCGCCAACACCCTCGCCGCCGTCGACGCGGGCGCCACCCACGTCCAGTGCACAGCGAACGGCTACGGCGAGCGCGTCGGCAACGCCAACCTGTTCCCGGTGGTGGCGGCCCTGGAGCTGAAGTACGGCAAGAAGGTCCTGCCAGAGGGCAAGCTGCGCGAGATGACCCGCATCTCGCACGCCATCGCGGAGGTCGTGAACCTCACCCCCTCCACCCACCAGCCCTACGTCGGTGTCTCGGCCTTCGCGCACAAGGCGGGGCTGCACGCCTCCGCGATCAAGGTCGACCCGGACCTGTACCAGCACATCGACCCCGAGCAGGTCGGCAACACCATGCGGATGCTGGTCTCCGACATGGCGGGCCGCGCCTCCATCGAGCTCAAGGGCAGGGAACTGGGCGTGGACCTCGGCGGCGACCGCGCGCTGGTCGGCCGGGTCGTGGAGCGCGTGAAGGAACGCGAACTCAAGGGCTACACCTACGAGGCCGCCGACGCCTCCTTCGAACTCCTGCTGCGCGGCGAGGTCGAGGGCCGCCCCCTGAAGTACTTCGAGGTCGAGTCCTGGCGGGCCATCGTCGAGGACCGCCCCGACGGCTCCCACGCCAACGAGGCCACCGTCAAGCTCTACGCCAAGGGCGAGCGCATCGTCGCCACCGCCGAGGGCAACGGCCCGGTCAACGCCCTGGACCGAGCCCTGCGCGTGGCCCTCGAAAAGCTCTACCCCCAGCTCGCCAAGCTCGACCTCGTCGACTACAAGGTCCGCATCCTGGAAGGCGTCCACGGCACGTCCTCCACCACCCGGGTCCTGATCTCCACGTCCGACGGCACGGGCGAGTGGTCGACGGTGGGAGTGGCGGAGAACGTGATCGCCGCGTCCTGGCAGGCCCTTGAGGACGCGTACACCTACGGTCTGCTGCGGGCGGGCGTGGAGCCGCCGGCGTAACTCCGGCCGCCTCAGCAGGAGTCCTCGGCGAGTTTCTCGAACTCGTCGAGGCTCATAACACTGTCGTCGGCCCAGACCTGGCCGGGCTTCAGAGCGGTGATCTGTTCGGTGGAGAACTCCACGATCCCGTTGTACGAGTCGCCCGTGACGTAGTGCCCGAAGGTCAGCGAGTAGTGGTGCTTGGGCAGGAGCCGCTGCTCGCCCCGGTGCCGGGCCTGCCAGGCGGGCGGCGGCGAGAACAGCGGGAACTCGGCGTCCCCGCCCAGCTTTTCCTTCCGTACATCCCATCCCGTGGTGGCCGGCCCGTCATCGGCGGCCCCGGCCCACCCGTCGAGCGACGGCTTCTCGTAGGTGTCGTCGCCGCACGGCCGGATCAGCGCGTGCGGCGCCCCGTCCGCCCCGACCCGAATCCCGGCCAGCGGAAGATCGATCGCCCCGCACCCACTGAGCAACAGGCACCCGGCCACCGCACCCGCGAAGGCCACCCCTGTACGTCTCATGTCCCGCCCCCCCCGTGAGGGCGGGACATGATCCCGCCCTACTGCAGATGCCACTTCTGGTTGGCGGCTCCCGTGCAGGTCCAGATCTGTGCCCGTGTTCCGTTCGCCGACGAATTGCCGGTCACGTCAAGGCACTTGTTCGCCGCCGCATTCACCACATCACCGGTCGTCGCGTTGTACGACCACTGTTGCGCACCGGTCCCGTTGCAGTCGTACAACTGCACCTTCGCCCCGTCCGCCGTCGACGCCGAGGTCACGTCCAGGCACTTGCCGAGCGACCGGACCGAGCCGTCGGTCCCCACGGTCCACTGCTGGGCCGTCGAGCCGTTGCAGTCGTAGAGCTGCACGGCGGTGCCGTTGGTGGTCGAACCGCCCGCCACGTCAAGGCACTTGTTCGCCAGGCCGACGAAGGCGCCGGTCTGGCTGCCACCGCCCGACTGGGTCCCGGTCCAGGTGAACGTCGCCGACGTCTTGCCCGGCAGGGAGTAAGTGGCGTGCTGGCCACCCCAGTTGATGGTCACGGTCTTGGCGGCGGACCCGTCGTTGTAGGCGATCAGCGCCTTGGACCCGTCCGGGTTGCGCCAGGCCACGTTGGGCACGTTGGCGGAGGCGGTGGAGGCGATCCGCTGGGCGCCCGGCCGGACGAACTTCGTCAGGTGCCCCATCGTGTAGTACTCGACCGTGTAGTCGACGGTCCCGCTCGCGCCGTCACCGTTGTGCACGGTGATCAGGCCGGTGCAGGTACCGCAACCGCCGTTGTGCGGGCCCATGTTCTGGTCCACGGCCAGCGACCACTTGGTCACCGACTTCGCCCAGTTGCGGGTGTAGTCGATGATGTTGTTCATGTCCTCGCGCTGCTGGTTGGCGATCCAGGTGCCGCCGGAGTGCTCGGTCCCGAAGGCGTCCAGCGTCGGGTACTGGTTGTGCACGGTGGTCTGCTTGTTGATGTCACCGCCGTACCCGTGCCAGGCGATCCCGCCGAAGTTCGGGTGCGAACGGACCGCCGCGTCGTCGACGGTCGGCGCCGCGTAGGAGTCGTAGACGTCCCAGTTCCAGTCGTGCGCGAGGACCTTGGTGGTCAGCCCGGCCGCCTGGAGCTTCGGCAGCAGCTCGCTCTTGGTGAAGTACGCGAGCCCGCTCCCGTTCCAGCTCATGGACGGGTACCCCGAACAACAGGTCGGCTCGTTCTGCGCGGTCACGTACGAGACGTTGACGCCCTGGGCCTTGTAGGCCTGCAGGTACTTCACGAAGTAGTTGGCGTACGCCCCGTAGTCCTCGGACTTGAGCCAGCCGCCGTTGAGCGACCCGCTGTCCTTCATCCAGGCCGGCGCCGTCCATGGCGAGGCCATGACAGTCAGAGAGGGGTTGAGGCTCAGCGCCTGCTTGGTCAGCGGCACGACATCCGCGAGGTCGTGCGCGATCGAGAAGGAGTTGAGGTTCGGGTCGGTCTGCCCGGCCGGCACGTCGTCGTACGAGTACCCGTACCGCGCCAGGTCGGAGGCGCCCATCGGATTGCGCAGGAACGACAGACCGATGCCGTCCGTCGGCGAGAACAGCTTGGTCATGGTCGCGTTCCGGGTCGACGCGGACAGCGCCCCGCTGCTGTTCATCAGCCAGGCCGCGGTGTCCGTGAAGGACGCGCCGCCGCCGGTGAAGGTCTGGTAGCGGGTGTTCTCGTCGACGGTGATGTTCTCGCCGCTGCCGCCCGAACCGGACTGGAAGGCGAAGGGCGTCTGGGCCTGGAGGCCGCGGGTGACATGGCGGCCGCCGGCGTCGTCGGTGGTGGTGAGATAGGCGGTGACCTGTTCGCCTGCGGCGTGTGCGGGGACGGTGGCCGCGGTGATGCCGGCCGTGGAGAGCAGACCGGCCAGCAACAGCCGGATCGCGCGGGGGGTTCTCCTCATGCTGCGTCGCCCTTCCCGAAATGTCTGACGTGGGTACCCAAATGTCGACGTGACGTCTTGACGGGTGTGTGGGCCGTTAGTTAACTCACGGCGTGATCTAAGTCATGAGTGAACCAGAGAGTCGAGGAATGGTCTATGCCAAGAACCGCTCTGCTCGTCTCCGCCGCCTTGCTCACCGCTCTGCTGTCACCAACCGTCTCCCAGGCCGCCGACGACCCCGCCCCGGCGCCCGTCGACCGCTTCGAGGGGGAGGTGCCGTTCGCGAGCCAGCCCGCCGACGGCATCTTCACCTGGGGCAGTGACAACGACGACCCGCCCCAACTCCAGTTCGCCGACCGCGCCGACGCCCCCGAGGGTGCCAAGGTCCTGTCCGGGACCTACGACATCAGCGGCTACGGCGGCTTCACCCACGACTTCGCCGCCACCGAACCCGCCCACGACTGGTCCGCCCACAAGGGCATCCGCTTCTGGTGGGACGGCCGGAACAACGGCAAGAAGATCGCCTTCGAGCTCAAGGACGGCGGCGCCCACGGCGAGGCCTCCGAGCTGTGGACCACGTCCTTCACGGACGACTTCAGCGGCTGGAGACAGATCGAGATCCCCTTCACCGATTTCGTATACCGAACCGATTACCAACCCGTCGGCGGCATCGACCACGTCCTGGGCCTCACCCAGATGTGGGGCTACGCCGTCACCCTCCCCGTCGGCGCTCCGGGGCAGTTCGCCATGGACGGCGTCGAGTTGTACGGCAAGGCCGACCAGGCCCTGCGCGCGAACGTCACCACGGACGCCGCCGTCTACCCGGTCAAGGAGGGCCGCACGGCGACCGTCAAGGTCACCGTCGCCACCACCGGCTCCGCCCCGATCGACGACCCGGTGACCGTCACCTACGAGACCGCCGCGACCGGCACCGCCGAACCCGGCAAGGACTACACCCCGGTCACCGGCACCCTCACCTTCCCGGCCGGCACCGTCTCCGGCACGACGCAGACCGTCAAGGTCCCCACCCTCAGGGACAAGTCGGCCGAGAACGCCGAGACCATCCCGCTCAAGCTCACGGTCACCGGCGCCAAGGCCCCGACCGAGCAGCCCGAGGTCGTGGTCGACGCCCACGGACTGCCCTACCTGGACAGCAAGTTGCCGATCAGGAAGCGCGTCGCCGACCTCCTCTCCCGCATGTCCCTTGAGGAGAAGGCCGGTCAGATGACCCAGGCCGAGCGCGGCGCCATGGGCACGCCCTCGGACATCGCCTCCTACGACCTCGGCTCGCTGCTCTCCGGCGGCGGCTCGACGCCCACGCCCAACACCGCGGCGGCCTGGGCCAAGATGATCGACGGCTTCCAACTCCGCACGCAGGCGACCCGGTTCCAGATCCCGCTGATCTACGGCGTCGACGCGGTGCACGGCCACAACAACCTGGCCGGCGCCACCGTCATGCCCCACAACATCGGCATCGGCGCCACCCGCGATCCCGGGCTCGCCCAGCGGACAGGGGCGGTGACCGCCTCCGAGGTCCGCGCCACCGGCGTCCCGTGGGACTTCGCCCCCTGCCTCTGCGTCACCCGCGACGAACGCTGGGGCCGCTCCTACGAGTCCTTCGGTGAGGACCCGGCACTGGTCAAGTCCATGGAGACGGTCATCCAGGGCCTCCAAGGAGCCGCCAACGGCAAGGACTTGAAGGACGACGACAAGGTCCTCGCCACCGCCAAGCACTTCGTCGGCGACGGCGGCACCGAGTACGGCTCCTCCACCACCGGCACCTACACCATCGACCAGGGCGTCACCAAGGTCACCCGGCAGCAGCTGGAAGCCGTCCACCTGTCGCCGTACCAGACCGCCGTGGACCGGGGCGTCGGCACGGTCATGCCGTCCTACTCCTCGCTCGACATCCTCGGCGACGGCCAGGGCCCGGTGAAGATGCACGCCCGCGCCGACATGATCAACGGCGTGCTCAAGGGCCGGATGGGCTTCGACGGGTTCGTCATCAGCGACTGGAACGCGATCGACCAACTCCCGGGCGACTACGCGGCCCACGTCAGCACCTCGGTCAACGCGGGCGTCGACATGATGATGGTCCCGTACAGCTACAAGGACTTCACCACGACCCTGATCACCCAGGTGAAGGCCGGTGCCGTCACCGAGAGGCGGATCGACGACGCCGTGTCCCGCATCCTCACCCAGAAGTTCAAGCTCGGCCTCTTCGAGCACCCGTACGCCGACACCGGCAACGCCTCGAAGATCGGCTCGGCCTCGCACCGGGCCGTGGCCCGGCAGGCGGCGGCCGAGTCGCAGGTCCTGCTGAAGAACGCGGGTGACGTCCTGCCGCTGAAGAAGAACCAGAAGGTCTACGTGGCCGGTTCGAACGCCGACGACCTCGGCAACCAGACCGGCGGCTGGACCATCACCTGGCAGGGCTCCTCCGGCACCAACACCACCGGCACGACGATCCTCCAGGGCATGAAGAACGCCGGCGGCAACGTCACCTACTCCAAGGACGCCTCGGCCGCCACCAGCGGCTACGACGTCGGTGTGGTCGTCGTCGGCGAGACCCCGTACGCCGAGGGCATCGGAGACGTCGGCAACGGCAACGACCTCTCCCTCACCCCGGCCGACCGGGCAGCCGTCGACAAGGTGTGCGCGGCCATGAAGTGCGCGGTGCTGATCGTCTCCGGGCGCCCGCAGCTGATCGGCGACCAACTCGGCGACATCGACGCCCTGGTGGCGTCCTGGCTGCCGGGCACCGAGGGCGACGGCGTCGCCGACGTCCTCTACGGCAAGCGGGGCTTCACCGGCCAACTCCCGGTCACCTGGCCCAAGTCGGAGGCCCAGCTGCCGATCAACGTCGGCGACACGGCGTACGACCCGCAGTACCCGTACGGCTGGGGCCTGACCACGAAGACCAAGGTCCCGGGTGGTGGCACGGCGACGCTGAAGGCGCTCGCGGTGGCGGCCGCGCTCGCCGACCGGCACGGAGCCGACGAGGCGGCCCGCGCGCTCGTCGACAAGGCCCGGCTGATCGTCCAGCAGAAGATCGGCCAGAACGTCACGGCCGCGACGGCGAAGCCCTTCGCGGACGCGGATCACCTGTCGCTCACCGGAAAGTACGCAGAGGCGGTGGAGAAGCTGATCACCGCCTACCGGGCGGCCTGATCGCAGGGCCGCCACCTGCGTGAACGGCGGGCTTGGGGAGGCTTCGGGTAGCGTCGACGTATGAAGGTCGTCGCACGGACCCGAAGCCTCCCGGGGCTGCTCCTGGCCCTGCTGGTCGCAGCCCTGACCGTCCTGGCGACGGGCCCCGCACCCGCCTCCGCCGCCACCACCGCGACCGGCGTCGGCACGATCGCCGACGCCCTGCGCGAGAGCCCCGTCTACGTCGACCCGGCAGCGTCCGCCCAGCTGTCCGCGGCCGACGCCGACGCCCTGGCCAAGCAGATCAAGGACGCCGACAAGCCGCTGTTCGTCGCGGTCCTCCCGGCCGGTTACCCGACCCAGGACCTCTTCCAGAACCTGCGCACCGACACGGGCGTGACGGGCCTGTACGCGATCCGCCTCGGCGACCGCTTCGACGCGAAGGCCGACTCCGCCGTCCTGCCGCGCACGGCGGTGACGAACCTGGTCACCAGCGTCAAGGGCGACACCGACGCCAGGACCCAGCTGACCGACTTCACCGACCGCGCCCTCGCCAACATGGGCGGTTCGGCCCCCGCGAGCTGGGGTTCCTCCTCCGACGACGGCGGAGTGTCGTCCGGCGCGCTGATCGGCGTGGGCGCGGTCGTGGTGCTGGGCGGCGGAGGCGTGTACGCCCTCGTCCGCCGCAACCGCCGCCGCAAGGCCGAGGAGCAGCGAGCCGCCCTGGAGCGACTGCGGGTAGTGGTCGACGAGGACATCACGGCCTTCGGCGAGGAACTGGACCGTCTCGACTTCCACCCCGCGGAGGCGGGCGCCGACGACGCCATGCGCGCGGACTACGAACGCGCCCTGGACGCCTACGAGCAGGCGAAGTCGGCCATGGCGGCGGCCACGAAACCGGAGGACGTCCGTCCGGTCACCGAGGCCCTGGAGGACGGCCGCTTCTCGCTCGCCCAGCTCGCCGCCCGCCGCGAGGGCCGCCCGCTGCCCGAGCGCCGCCCGCCCTGCTTCTTCGACCCCCGCCACGGCCCGTCCGTCGCCGACGCCGTCTGGACGCCGGCCGGCGGCGCCCCGCGCGAGGTACCCGTCTGCGCGGCCGACCGGGCCCGTCTGGCCGACGGCCACGACCCGGCGATCCGCGAGGTCGACACCGACTACGGCCGCCGCCCCTACTGGGACGCGGGCCCGGCCTACGGCCCCTGGGCGGGCGGCTACTTCGGCGGCGGTCTGCTCCCCGGCCTCCTCGTCGGCACCCTGCTGGGCAGCATGATGGCCACCCCGTCCTACGCCGCCGACTACGGCACCGGCTACGGCGACTTCACCACCGGCGGCTACGACGGCGGCGACGTCTCCGGCGCCGACTTCGACTCCGGCGACTTCAGCGGCGGCTTCGGCGACGGCGGAGGCGGCGACTTCGGCGGGGGAGGGGACTTCGGCGGGGGTTTCTGAGCCGAGGACATTTCTCGGCCAACCGTCTGCGGAAGGCGCATCACAGGCGGACAGTGTGATCCATGACGAGTCTTTACGACCACGCGGGCGGAGACGAGGCACTGCACCGCCTGGAGGAGATCTTCTACGCGAAGGCGCTCGCGGACCCCGTGCTCCGCGAGGTTTTCTCGCACCGCGTCCCGTCCCACGTCGACCATCTGACCTGGTTCACGGCCGAGTCCTTCGGCGGTCCCGACCGTTTCACGCGTGAGCTGGGCTTCGAGTACATCATCGGCGTGCACCGGGGGCTGCACATCACCGACGAGCAGCGCGAGCGCTTCGTGCGGGCGTATCTGGAGGCGCTCGACGAGGCGGGGCTGCCCGACGACGAGCCGTTCCGTACGGCCGTGCGCGAGCATGTCGAGTTCGGTGCCCATGTCGCCCAGCGGAACTCACGCGCCGAGACGGACGAGGAACTCCATCCTCTGCGCGAAGTGCCGCACTGGACCTGGTAGTTCACCTGTCAGGTCATCGGCCGACCGCCGCTCACCCGACCCCCGGCACGACCAGCCCCGTCTCGTACGCCATCACCACCGCCTGCGTACGGTCCCGCAGCCCCAGCTTCGACAGGATCCGGCTGACGTGAGTCTTCACGGTCTCCTCGCCCACGTGCAGACGGACGGCGAGCTCGGGATTGGACAGCCCCTGGGCCAGCAACCGCAGCACGTCGGTCTCGCGCGGAGTGAGAGCGTCAAGTGCCGTGTGCGCGGGGCCGGTTCGAGGACGCTGACGCGCGAACTCGGCGATCAGCCGACGGGTGATCGCGGGCGCGAGCAGGGCCTCGCCGGCCGCCACCACCCGCACCGCGTCGAAGAGCCGCTCCGCCGTCACGTCCTTGAGCAGGAACCCGCTCGCCCCGGCGGTCAGGGCGTCGTACACGTACTCGTCCAGGTCGAACGTGGTCAGCACCAACACCCGCGGCGCGTCCGGGCCTTGCAGCCGCGCGGTCGCCCGGATCCCGTCCATGACGGGCATGCGTACGTCCATGAGCACCACGTCGGGCAGCTGCTCCCGGCACACCCGCACCGCCTCGGCGCCGTCGGGGGCGGTCCCGACGACCGTGAAGTCGGCCTGGGTGGCGAGGAGCCCGGCATACCCGACCCGGACGATCTCATGGTCGTCGGCCACGACGATCCGAATGCTCACGCGAGCACCTCCGCCCGCACCGGCAACCGCGCCTCCACCAGGAAGCCGCCGCCGGGCGCGGGCCCGGTGCGCAGCGTGCCGCCCACGGTCGCCGCGCGCTCCCGCATGCCGAGCAGCCCATGGCCGGGGGAGCCGGTCGCGGGCCCGGGCCCGTTGTCGCGCACACGCAGCGCCAACTCCGTCTCCCCGTACCGCAGTTCCACGTCCACGGCGGCGCCCGGCGCATGCCGGCGGGCGTTGGTCAGGGCTTCCTGGACGATTCGGTAGGCGGTGACCTCGACGCCCGGGTCGAGCGCGGTGACCGGTCCGCTGACGATCAGTCGGGTCGTCGCGCCGGCCGCGTCGCGTGACTCGTCGATCAGGTCGAGGAGTTGACCGAGCCCGGGCTGCGGGGCCCGCTGGACGCCGGTGTCCGCGTCCTCCCGCAGTACGCCGAGCAGCCGCCGCATCTCCGTCAGTGCGGTGCGCGCGGTGTTCCCGATGGCCAGGAAACGGTCCGCGCCCTCCGGGGGCAGCCCCCGCGTGGTGAGCCGGCCGGTCTCCGCCTGGACGGCGATCATCGAGATGTGATGGGCGACGACATCGTGCAACTCCCGCGCGATACGCGCCCGTTCGCCCCGGGCGGCATGTTCGAGGAGCGTGTCCGCGAACGCCTGCTCGGTCGCGCTGTGCGCGAGCACAGTGCTGCGCACGTGATGCGTGATACCGGTCGCCGCCGCGGCGGACCCGAGCGTGGCGAGCAGGACGGCGACGATCCGGGTGGCGTCCTCATGACTGAACAGCGCGACGACGACGTACGGCACGACGAGCAGCCCGGCCGGCAGCGGCCACCCCGTCCGCGCCAGTACGTACACGCAGATCAGCTCGGCGACGGCGGCGCCCGCGGTGAGCGCCTGGAACGGTACGAGCGCGAGCACGCACGCGGCGCTCACGGCGATCGCGGCCGCGACCCGGCTGCCCCGCCCGGTCCCCAGGACGAAGGAGAGCGGTCCCGTCGTGGCGAGCGCGAGCAGCAGCACGACGGCGAGGCTGCTGTGCGGATCACCGCTGCGGATCAGGCCCTCGCCGACCGCGAGGGCCGCCAGTGCGGTGGGCAAGGCCCGCTGCGCACCGGCGATCCGTGTCCCGATGCCGCCGCGTACCCCCGCTGAAGTCGAAGTCTTCTCACCCACGTACGCCATTGTCCCGAGCCGCCTCCTGCGCGCATCCCCTACGCGAGGGACCTCCCCGGCGTGACGACACCCCCGCACCGCCGCCCCTAGCCTCCCTCACCATGAGCGACGCAACCATCGAAGTCCGCGGTCTGCGCAAACGGTTCGGCCGGACCCTCGCGGTCGACGGCCTCTCCTTCACGGTCGAGCCCGGCACGGTGACCGGCTTCGTCGGCCCCAACGGCGCCGGGAAGTCGACCACTTTGCGTGCCCTCCTCGGCCTGGACGCCCCCGACGAGGGCCAGGCCCTCATCGCCGGCCGCCCCTACCACGCCCTGCGCACCCCGCTGTTGGAGGTCGGCGCACTCCTGGACGCGGCCGCGCTGCACCCCGCCCGCCGGGGCCGTGATCATCTGCGCTGGCTCGCCCACTCCCACGGACTGTCCGTCCGCCGGGTCGACGACGTCCTCGCCCAGGTCGGCCTGGAGTCCGCCGCCCGCCGCCGGGCCGGCGGTTACTCCCTCGGCATGCGCCAGCGCCTCGGCATCGCGGCGGCCCTGCTCGGCGACCCGCCGATCCTGCTCCTGGACGAGCCGGTCAACGGCCTCGACCCCGAGGGCATCCAGTGGATCCGCCGCCTGCTGCGCCGACTGGCCGCCGAGGGCCGCGCCGTCCTCGTCTCCAGCCACCTGATGAGCGAACTGGAGGACACCGCCGACCACTTGGTGGTCATCGGCCGAGGCCGCCTGATCGCCGACACCTCGGTCTCCGAGCTGTTGCACGCCGCTTCCGGCGACCGTGTCCGCCTGCGCACCGAGGCCCGTACGCAGGCGATGGAACTCCTCGCCCGCGAGGGCGGCCGGGTCGCCGTCACCGACCGGGACATCCTCATCGTCACCGGCCTGCCCGCACCCCGCGTGGTGGAACTCCTGACCGCGGCCCGCGTCCCCTTCGCCGAAGTCGGCGCCCACCGGGCCACGTTGGAGGAGGCGTACATGGAACTCACCCGGGACAAGGCCGAGTTCACGGCCGAGTCCGCGTCCGTAGGGGCATCCGACGAGGTGACCCGATGACGACGAGGACAACGTCGGAGCCCGAGACCGCGCCCACCCCCTACCGCTCCCGCCTCCACCCCACCCACGCCGGCTTCCCCCGCCTCCTGCACGCCGAGTGGACCAAGTTCCGTACGGTCCGCGCCTGGCCGCTCGTGCTGCTGGCCGCCGCCGTGGCCACCGTACTGATCACGCAGTTGAGCGCGAGCGGCTCCGCCACCAGCGGCGGACCGGACGTCATCCAGGGCCCCGACGGCACCACGGTCACCGACGCCTTCCGCTTCACCCACCGCCCGCTCACCGGCGACGGCACCGTCACGGCCCGGGTCACCGGCCTGAAGACCGCCGACGGCAGAAGCGTGGAGCCCTGGGCGAAGGCCGGGATCATCGTCAAGTCGAGCCTGCGGCAGGGCTCTTCGTACGCGGCGGTGCTGGCCACCCCCGGCCACGGCGTGCGCATGCAGTGGAACTTCACCCACGACACGGCCGGTTCGGACTCCGAGGTGACGGAGGTACCGCGCTGGCTGCGCCTGACGCGGACCGGCGACCGCCTCACCGGCTACGAGTCCGCCGACGGCGCCAAGTGGTCGAAGATCGAGGACGTCAGTCTGTCCGGCCTGCCGAAGACCGTGCAGGTGGGCCTCGTCCTGGCCACCCCCGGCCACCAGGACGTGCGCCGCTCCTTCGGCGGTTCGAGCCAGTCGACCGGCGGCGGACGCGCCACGGCCACCTACGACCACCTGACGCTGAGCGGCACCTCGACCACAGCGGCCTGGACCAGCACGGACGTCGGCGCTCCGACCTCCGACGCGCCCGCCCCCGGCCCCGCCCCCAGCAACGCCCGCCCGGACTCCTCCACCACCGTCACCAACGGCACGTACACCCTCACCGGCCAGGGCGACATCGGCCCCGACCAGAGCGGCCCGGACATCGTCCAGATGAGCTTCCAGGGCGTCTTCGTCGGCATCCTGTTCATGATCGCCCTCGGCGCGCTCTTCGTGACCGGCGAATACAAACGGGGCCTGATCCGTACGACGTTCACGGCGACGCCGGCCCGGCTGAAGGTGCTGGCGGCCAAGACGACGGTGATCGGCGCAGTGACCTTCGCGGTCGGCCTCGCAGCCGTGGCCATCGGTTACTCGCTCGCCCAGAGCACCCTGCGCGGCAACGGCTTCGGCCCCCCGGCCTTCCCGGACCACCCCCTGCTGGAGAACCCGGCCCTGCGCGCGGTCCTGGGCAGCGCCGCGCTGCTGTCTCTGGTCGCCGTGCTGGCACTGGCGGTTGGAATCGTGCTCCGCAACAGCGCGGGCGCGATCGCCACGGTGGTCATGCTCGTGATCCTCCCGCAGATCCTGTCCTTCGCCTTCCCGCTCCCGGCCGCCCGCTGGCTGCTGCGGGTGACCCCGGCGGCGGCCTTCGCGGTCCAGCAGGGGGCGAAGAAGTACGACTTCACCGCGCACAGCTGCCTTCCGGAGGGCGGCTGTTACCCCCTGTCCCCCGGCAACGGCTTCGCGGTCCTGGCGGCTTACACGGCGGCGGCCCTGCTCCTGGCGGCCTGGACGGTACGCAGGAGGGACGCGTGAAGGCACTGCGCCCGCTGCACGCCGAGTGGACGAAACTCCGTACGCTGCCGAGCACTTGGTGGCTTCTGTCGGCCCTCGTCGCCCTCACCCTCGCGATCGGCGCCGCCGCGATCGCCCCGGTCGCCGCCGATGTCTGTCCGGGCGGCACCTGCGACGAGGACACGGTGAAGCTCAGCCTCACCGGCGTCTGGCTGGGCCAGGCGGCCTGTCTGATCCTGGGCGTCCTGACGATGGGCGCGGAGTACGGCACGGGCACGATCCGCACGACCCTGACGGCGATCCCGACGCGCTGGCGGGTCCTGGCGTCCAAGGCGACTGTGCTGGCGCTGCTGACGGCGACCGGGGGAGCGGTGGGAGTCCTGGCTTCCGTCCTCCTGGCCGACGCGCTCCTGCCGGACTACGCCCCCGCCCTGCGCCCCACCCTGGGTTCGGTCCTCTCCCTGGCCCTGGTCGCCCTGCTGGGCCTGGCCCTGGCGACCGTGCTCCGCGACACGTCGGCAGCGATCACCCTGGGTCTGGGCATCCTCTACGTCGTCCCGCTCCTGGTCACGATCATCCCGTCCCCCACCTGGCAACACCGCCTGGAGCGCTGGGCCCCCATGCCGGCGGCCCTCTCCATCCAGGCGACCCGCCACCTGGCCGACCTCCCGATCGCCCCTTGGCCGGGCCTGGGCGTGCTCGCGGCCTACGCGGCGGCGCTGCTCGTACTCGCGTGCCTGCTGTTCCGATTCCGGGACGCGTGAAAAGCGAAGGCGGCGGAGTCGTAGTGATCGGCACTACGAATCCGCCGCCTATCCCCGCAGGGTCACGCGTTCTTGATCGCGGAGATGTCGAAGTTGAGCTTGATCTTGTCGGAAACGAGCACGCCGCCGGTCTCCAGCGCCGCGTTCCACGTGAGGCCCCACTCGGAGCGCAGGATCTCGGCCTTGCCCTCGAAGCCGACGCGCTCGTTGCCGAACGGGTCCTTCGCGGCACCGTTGAACTCAAGGTCGATGGTGAGCGGCTTGGTGGTGCCGAGGATCTCCAGGTCACCCGTGATGCGGTAGTCGTCGCCGCCCAGGTACTCGGCCGAGGTCGAGCGGAAGGTCATCGTCGGGAACTCTTCGATCTTGAAGAAGTCGGCGCTCTTCAGGTGACCGTCACGGTCCGCGGAACCGGTGTCGATGCTGTCCATCTTGACGTCGATGGAGGCCGTCGACTTGGCCGGGTCCGAGCCGTCCAGGTGCAGCGTGCCGTTGAAGTCGAGGAATTTGCCCTTGACGTTGGTGACCATGGCGTGACGGGCCACGAAACCGAGCGTCGAGTGCGCCGGGTCGATGGTGTACTCGCCGGTCAGCGCGGCAAGCTCGGGGTTGACCGCGGAGGGGGCGGCGGTCTCGGTCTCGGTGCTGTCCTTGCGGCCGAAGATGCCCATGATGTGCTCCTGAGGGGACGATAGGCGGTGATGTTGAATGTTCAACGATGCCAACACGGAAGACCGTAGACCTATTCCGTTCGGGTTTCAACATCATCCACGTGTATTCATGGAATTACACTCCGTTGGCGGATTCTGGACTTCCGGAGGAGTGCTGAATGGCCAACGACTGGAACGATTCCGACCCCTATGACGTGCTCCGCCTGCGCTGGCTGGACATCGCCCTCGGAGCCGATTACGACCCAGGTCTCGAACCGTACGCCTCCCGCCTGACCGCCACCGGCGAACGGGCCCGCGGCTTCCGCGCGACCATGGCCCCGACCCCGGTCTCCCTCTGGCCGGGCCACCCCTTCGACCCGCCGTCCGGGATCACCCGGAGCTACGCCCGCCTGGAGACGATGGCCCGGGCCTACGTCCAGCCCGGCACCGGCTCCACCGCCGACCCGGCCCTCCTCGCGGACATCCTGCGCGGCCTCGACCACCTCTCCGCCACGGTCTACCACCCCGGCACCACCCGCTACGGCAACTGGTGGGAGTGGCAGATCGGCAGCCCCCGGCTCCTCCTGGACACCGTCGCGGCCCTGTACGACCACCTCACCGACGCCCGAATCACCGCCGCCTGCGCGGCAGTCGACCACTTCATCCCCGATGCCATGCTCACGGACTACTCCGGCACCTCCACCGGCGCCAACCGCGTCGACCTGTGCCGCTCGGTCGCCCTGCGCGGCATCCTGGGCCGTGCGCCCGCCAAGATTGCCCTCGCCCGCGACGCCCTCTCGCCGGTCTTCCCGTACGTCACCAAGGGGGACGGGCTGTACGCCGACGGCTCGTTCGTGCAGCACACCCGGGTCCCGTACTCGGGGACGTACGGACAGGTCATGCTCGACGGCCTGGGGCGCCTCTTCGCGTTGCTCGCCGGGTCCGAGTGGGAGGTGACGGACCCCGACCGGCAGGTCGTCCTCGACAGCGTCGAGCATGCCTACGCGCCCCTGATCCACGACGGGCTGATCATGGACGGCGTCAACGGCCGTGCCATCAGCCGGGGTTACCTGAAGAACGACGAACTGCACGTCATGCGCAGCGACCACTTCCACGGACAGGGTGTCATCGCCGCGATCGCGCTGCTGGCCGACGCGGCGAGCCCGGCCGAGCGCGACCGCTGGCACGGCATGATCAAGGGCTGGGCCGAACGGGACACGGTCACACCGGTTCTGACGGCGCCTCAATTCGACGTAGCCGATCTGGCGCGGCTGCGCGCGGTCGCCTCCCGGCCGCTCGCGCCCGTCCCCGAACCCGTCGGCCACCGCCTCTTCCCGGCCATGGACCGTGCCGTGCACCGCCGTTCGGGCTTCACGGTGAGCCTCGCGATGGCCAGTGACCGCATCGCGTACTACGAGTGCGGCAACGGCGAGAACCCGCGCGGCTGGCACACCGGCGCCGGGATGGTGTCCTGGTGGGCCAAGGGCGCGAGCGACCAGTACACGGACTGGTACTGGCCGACGGTCGACTGGTACCGGCTGCCCGGCACCACCGTCTCCACCAAGCGCCTGCCCGACCGCGCCGGCGGCGAGTGGGGCGCCCCCGGACCCGACGTGCGCTGGGTCGGCGGCACGACGGACGGCGAGTACGCGGCCGTCGGCCAGCACCTCAAGGGGCTCGGCTCGACCCTGGAGGCCCGCAAGTCCTGGTTCTGCGTGGCGGACGCGGTGATCTGCCTCGGTACCGGGATCAGCTGCGCGGACGGGGTGCCGGTCGAGACGGTGGTGGACAACCGCAATCTGGGGGAGGGCGGGAGCGCGCGGCTGGTGCAGAGGCCGGGCTGGGCGCATCTGGAGGGGCATGGCGGCTGGGTGGTCCAGGAGGGCGGGCTGAGGAGCCTGCGTGAGGACCGGACCGGGGCCTGGTCCGACATCAACACCACGAGCACGACGGAGCGGGCCACCCGCCGCTGGCAGACCCTCTGGCTGGATCACGGCACGGACCCCGTCGACGCCCGCTACCTGTACCTCCTCATGCCGGGCGCGACCCGCGGGGCGGTCCAGGCTCGAGCCGCCGACCATCACTGGCTGTCGATCCTGGCCAACGACGGCGTGAGCCAGGCCGTCCAGGTCCACTCCCTCGGACTGACGGCGGCGAACTTCTGGCAGGCGGGCACCGCGGGCCCGCTCACCGTCTCGGCGGAGGCGAGTGTGCTGGTCCGCCGCAGGGGCCGTACCGCTACCCTCTGCGTGAGCGAGCCGCCCCGCACCGGCGAGCCGCTGGAGATCACCTGGCACCACCCCGTCCACGAAGTCGTGCGGGCCGACGACACGGTCGACATCCTCGCCACGGGCCGCCGGCTCCGCCTCCGCGTCACTCCGGGGATGGCATGCGCCACGCATGAATGTGAGGTGACTCTCAGCTGACGGGTTTGTGTGACCCCTACAAGGCCAGAGCCCCCTGAGCAGTCGGAACGGCTGCATGCCGTCAAGGTTCTGTTCAGTGCTACCAGGAAAACGGGTCGGAGACTGTACGGAGTCGACGTCCCGCTCACCTCGCTCTCCTTCGTAAGGTCGCTACATGACCGTTTTGGATGATGCTGTATCTCCCGGGAGCGAGCCGACGGACGCGCGCGGGCGGGTGGCCGAGCTGCACGAGATCCGTGCGCAGGCTCTGGCCGGCCCCAGCGAGAAGGCGACCGAGGCACAGCACGCCAAGGGCAAGCTGACGGCGCGCGAGCGTATCGAGCTGCTCCTTGACCCGGGCACCTTCCAGGAGGTCGAGCAACTGCGCCGGCACCGGGCGACCGGCTTCGGCCTGGAGGCCAAGAAGCCGTACTCGGACGGTGTCATCACCGGCTGGGGCACGGTGGAGGGCCGCACGGTCTTCGTCTACGCCCATGACTTCCGCATCTTCGGCGGCGCGCTGGGCGAGGCCCACGCCACGAAGATCCACAAGATCATGGACATGGCCATCGCGGCCGGCGCCCCGCTGGTCTCGCTCAACGACGGCGCCGGCGCCCGTATCCAGGAGGGCGTCAGCGCCCTGGCCGGCTACGGCGGCATCTTCCAGCGCAACACCAGGGCCTCCGGCGTCATCCCGCAGATCTCGGTGATGCTCGGCCCGTGCGCGGGCGGCGCGGCCTACAGCCCCGCCCTCACGGACTTCGTGTTCATGGTCCGCGAGACCTCGCAGATGTTCATCACAGGACCGGACGTCGTCAAGGCGGTCACCGGCGAGGAGATCACGCAGAACGGCCTGGGCGGCGCCGACGTGCACGCCGAGACCTCCGGCGTCTGCCACTTCGCCTACGACGACGAGGAGACCTGCATCGCGGAGGTCCGCTACCTCCTCTCCCTCCTCCCGCAGAACAACCGCGAGAACCCGCCCCGCGTCGACTCCACGGACGCGGCGGACCGCCGCAGCGACGTCCTGCTCGACCTGGTCCCGGCGGACGGCAACCGTCCGTACGACATGGCCAAGGTCATCGAGGAGATCGTCGACGACGGCGAGTACCTGGAGGTCCACGAGCGCTGGGCCCGCAACATCATCTGCGCCCTGGCCCGTCTCGACGGCCAGGTGGTCGGCATCGTCGCCAACCAGCCGCAGACCCTGGCGGGCGTCCTGGACATCGAGGCGAGTGAAAAAGCTGCGCGCTTTGTCCAGATGTGTGACGCTTTCAATATCCCGATCGTCACCTTCCTGGACGTGCCGGGCTTCCTCCCCGGTGTCGACCAGGAGCACGGCGGCATCATCCGCCACGGCGCGAAGCTCCTTTACGCCTACTGCAACGCGACCGTGCCCCGGATCTCGCTGATCCTGCGCAAGGCGTACGGCGGGGCCTACATCGTCATGGACAGCCAGTCCATCGGCGCCGACCTCACCTACGCCTGGCCCACGAACGAGATCGCCGTGATGGGCGCCGAAGGTGCCGCCAACGTCATCTTCCGCCGGCAGATCGCCGAGGCCGAGGACCCCGACGCCATGCGGGCCCGCATGGTCAAGGAGTACAAGTCCGAGCTGATGCACCCGTATTACGCGGCCGAGCGCGGCCTGGTCGACGACGTCATCGACCCCACCGAAACCCGCGAGATCCTCATCCGCTCACTCACGATGCTGCAGACCAAGCACGCGGACCTGCCGTCCCGCAAGCACGGCAACCCCCCGCAGTAACCCAGCGGACCCTCCGCGCTACCCGCGCGGAAACCTCTCTCACGGAGACTGAGACCTATGACCACGCCTGACATCCGCGTCGAGAAGGGCCACGCCGAGCCCGAGGAAGTCGCCGCCATCACGGCCGTCCTCCTGGCCCGCGCCGCTGCCCAGCCGTCCACCGACCCGGCCGACAGCACCCCGAAGCCGAAGGCAGGCTGGCGCCGCCTGGAGCGCGAGGGCGGCTTCAGGGCCCCGCACAGCTGGCACTGACCCCCACGGCAGACGCAAAAAGAAGGGCCCCTCCTCGCGGAGGGGCCCTTCTCGTGTCCTGTCTACCGCAGGCGCGCCATCAACGCGTGCTCCACCAGCGTGATCAGCGCCGACTTCGCGTCCGCGCGGTGGCGGGCGTCGGTGGTGATGATCGGGGTGTCGGGGCCGATCTGCAGGGCCTCCCGGACCTCGTCCGGGTTGTACGGCTGGTTGCCGTCGAAGCCGTTGAGGGCGATCACGAACGGCAGACCGGAGTTCTCGAAGTAGTCCACCGCCGGGAAGCAGTCGGCGAGACGGCGCGTGTCCACGAGGACGATCGCGCCGATCGCGCCACGCACCAGGTCGTCCCACATGAACCAGAACCGGTCCTGTCCCGGGGTGCCGAACAGGTACAGGATGAGGTCCTGGTCCAGGGTGATGCGTCCGAAGTCCATGGCGACCGTGGTGGTCGTCTTGTCCCCGGTGTGGGTGAGGTCGTCGATGCCCGCGGACGCGGACGTCATCACGGCCTCGGTACGCAGCGGGTTGATCTCCGAGACGGCCCCGACGAACGTGGTCTTGCCCACGCCGAAGCCACCCGCCACCACGATCTTCGCCGAGGTGGTGGAGCGGGAAGGACCGCCGCTAGAGCTTGCGAAGTCCACTGAGCACCCTTTCGAGCAGTGTCACGTCTGGCTGACCGCCGGCGTTCTCGTCGCCGCCGGGCTGATGAATGGCGACCAGGCCCGCCTCCGCCAAGTCGGCGACGAGGATCCTGGCCACGCCGAGAGGGATGGTCAGCAGCGCCGAGATCTCGGCCACCGACTTGATCTCGCGGCACAGATTGCAGATCCGCTGATGCTCGGGCAACTGCCCCTGCATCTGGTGCGGCTGTGCGGTGGTGTGCACCAGCGCCTCGATGGCGAGCTGGTAACGCGGGCGCGTCCGGCCGCCGGTCATGGCGTACGGACGTACCAGCGGGTTGTTCGCCGCCCCTGCGGGCGACGGCTCGGAGCGTCGCTGCGGCTGCACGGGCTGGATACGCGGCGCCGGCGGCTGGTCGTACGGCGACGGCCCAGGTCCCTGGGGCGCGTACGGCTGTTGACGCCGGTGGCTGGGCGCGGAGGGGAAGTTGTAACGGTTCGGGTTCTGGGAACCGTCGCCCTGGCCCTGGGCAGGGCCGTACGACCAGTTGCCCGAATTCGAACCGCCTGGGGGTGTTGCCACTTTCTCCTCCTCCGACTGTGCCGGGCACCCGATCCCTGTGGAGCCGCGTCCCGAAACCTTACGGCCCCGGGACGCCAATACGCACCGTCTGACTGTTAGTTGAGCAGGCTGCCCTGGAGCTCGGCACGGAGGTCGGGGGTCAGGACGGTGCCCGCCCGGTCGACCAGAAGGGCCATCTCGTACCCAATGAGGCCGATGTCCGCCTCGGGGTGTGCAAGTACCGCGAGCGAGGAACCGTCGGAGACGGACATGATGAAGAGGAATCCCCGCTCCATCTCCACAACCGTCTGGTTCACGCTGCCGCCTTCGAAGATGCGCGAGGCACCGGCGGTCAACGAGGTCAGACCGGAAGCGACGGCCGCGAGCTGATCGGCACGGTCGCGGGGAAACCCTTCGGACATCGCCAGAAGGAGTCCGTCGGCGGAGACCACCACCGTGTGGGACACCCCCGGGGTGTTGTCCACGAAGTTGGTGATCAACCAGTTCAGGTTCTGTGCCGCCTGGCTCATCGGGCTCACACTAACGCTCCTGGTTGTAGGTGCTGTCAGAGCCGAAGCCCTGGCCGTTCGTTTCACTGCTGCCCGCCGCGCTGCGTCCGCGCTGGACGCCCCGCCGCAGGTTGCTCAGCCGGCCCCGGACGTCCTCCGGGGCACGGGAGACCTGTGGGCCTCCCTGAGGGGTGCTCTCGGCGGCGCCCTCGACCAGGTTGGCCTTGGGTACCCGCCGGGGCAGACCGGAGGAGGTGACTCCGCCCGCCTTGGGCTTCTTCAGTGCCGAGGCCTGCTGCCAGCGCGCGTCGTTCGCCGAGCGCCAACTGTCGCCACTGCCGATGCCGTTGGTGTTGCCGTTGTTGTTCCCGTGGGCACTGCTCTCCGTTGCCGGAGCGGGGGCCGACGCTTCCAGGCTCGTGTGCCGCACACCGTTCGAACCGTTGGTGCCGCCCGCCATGGAGCCACGGCGCGGAAGCCCGGCGTCGGTCAGGTCGTGGCCGACGGAGGAAGCCGGTCCCGGACGGTCGAAGCCTACGTGGTCGCGCTCGGTCACGTCAGCGGCCTGCGCGGATTCCGCTTCGGGAGCGTACTGGTCGGCGTACCCGTTCTGGTAACCGTCCTGCTGCGGCCAGTCGTCCTGGTAGCGACGCTCTTCGAACGCCGCGAAGGCTGGAGCCGCTCCGGCCCGCTCGGCCGGCCGCTCCTCCTGGACGGGCTCCGCATACGCGGGCTCCGGGTAACCGCCGTTGGGGGAGAAGGTGTCGTTCTGCGGCAGTCCGCCGTTCGGCGCGTAGTACGGCTCGTCGTACGACGGCTGCTGGTGCTCCTCGTACGGGGCCTGCTGCGGCTCGTCGTACGCCGGACCGACCTCGTACGCCCCGGTCTGGTCCGGGTAGCCGCCCTGGCCGTTGTCGTACGCCGGCTGCGCGTCGAAGGAGTCGGGGTACCCGGAGCCGTCAGCGGACTCCTGACCGGGCTGCTGGCCCGCCTGGGCCTCCAGGGCCGCCCGGCGCTCCTCACGCATCAGCGAGCGGCCTACGGGGTCCAGCTCCCGTATGTCGTCCGGGACCTCCGCGTAGCGGCTGTCGTCGAAGCCGAGTTCGGCCGCCGTGCGCAGCGGGGCGAGGTTGAAGTCCTCGCCGCCGAAGTTCTGCTCCGGAATGATCTGCGAGACCGTGAACTCGTCGCGGTCCAGCTGCTGCTCGCCTCCGCCACCGTGGGTGATCGCGTCCGGCAGCATGACCAGCGAGGTGGTACCGGCCTGCTCGCCCGAGGGGCGCAGCTGGACCCGGATGCCGTGCCGGTCGGACAGCCGGCCGACCACGAACAGGCCCATGCGCTGGGAGATCGCGGCGTCCACGGTCGGCGGGTTGGCCAGCTTGTGGTTGATGTCCGCGAAGTCCTCGGCGGTGAGGCCGATGCCCTTGTCGTGGATCTCGATCATGATGCGGCCGTCGGGGAGACGGGTCGCGGTGACGCGGACCTTGGTCTGCGGTGAGGAGAACGTGGTCGCGTTCTCCAGGAGCTCGGCGAGCAGGTGCACGAGGTCGGTGACCGCGCGGCCGTGGATCTCGGCCTCGGGGACACCGGACAGCTCGACACGCTCGTACTGCTCCACCTCGGAGGAGGCGGCGCGCAGCACGTCGACCAGCGGGACCGGCTGGTCCCAGCGGCGGCCGGGCTCCTCGCCGGCGAGGACCAGGAGGTTCTCGCCGTTGCGGCGCATACGGGTCGCGAGGTGGTCCAGGCGGAAGAGGTTCTCCAGCTGGTCCGGGTCGGCCTCGTTGTTCTCCAGGTCGGTGATCAGGGTCAGCTGGCCCTCGATCAGGGACTGGTTGCGGCGCGAGAGGTTGGTGAAGATCGCGTTGATGTTGCCGCGGAGCAGGGCCTGCTCGGAGGCGAGCCGGACCGCCTCGCGGTGGACCTGGTCGAAGGCCCGGGCGACCTCGCCGATCTCGTCCTTGGTGGTGATCGGGATCGGCGCGACCCGGGTGTCGACGCGGCCGGGATCGGTGCGCGAGAGCTGGTCGACCAGCATCGGCAGCCGCTGTTCGGCGATGCCGAAGGCGGCGTTGCGCAGCTGGCGCATGGCGCGGGACATCTGGCGGGCCACCGCGCCGGCCAGGATGAAGGCCAGCAGCAGGGCGACGACCACGGCGGCACCGGTGATCAGCGCGTCGCGCTTGGCGTTGTCCGCGATGTCGGTGGCCTCGTTCACCGCCTTGTCGGCCAGGTCCGACTCGATCTGGCGGTAGGCGTTGTACTTGAGCGTGTTGACCGCCCACCAGTTCTCGGCAGTGGTGCCCTTCTGGGCGAGCGCGGCGCGGGCGCTGGGGTCGGTCGTCTGCAGGGTCGCCAGCGCCGTGACCATGTCGGTCGGGTTGCTCGGCGGCGGCACGTAGGTCTCGCCCTTGGCCTTCGCGTCGGCGGCGGCCTTCTGCGCCAGCGCGGCGCCCTCGGTCTTGATCTTCGCGGTGGCGACGTCGAGCTTCTTCGCGTCCGCGGCGGTACCGCCACCGACGTACTCCTCGATGGCGATGCCTTCGAGGTAGGCGTACGAGGAGATGGCGACGCGCTGCTTGCCGAGCGAGTCGGCCGACGGGCCGGGGTTGACCAGCAGGTGCATGCCGATCGAGCGCTCGAGCGACAGCGCGGCCTTCGTCAGCGAGATCGCGTAGACGGTACGGCCGTAGCTGGTGATGTTTCCGGTGCCCAGACCGAGCTCGTTGGCGAACTCCATCAGGGGGTGCGCGATGAGGGTGTAGCCCTCTTCGGTCTGCACGCCGGGAAGCTTGGAGGTGTACGCCGCCGCGCGGATGCCCGCCAGCTTGGGCTCCTGGGCCCGGAACAGGCTGAGGCGGCGCAGCAGGCCGGCCTTCTGCGGCATGTTCTGCGCCGCCTCGTCGAAGGCGTCGGCGGCCTTGTCCGTGTTGGCGCGTACGGCCTTGACGGTGGCTTTGTCGGTCGCGCTCTGGGACGAGCCCTTCAGGAGCGGGGCAGCGCTGATGTCGCGCTCGTTGTAGAGGGCGTCGCCGTAGGTCAGCGAGGCGCGCACCAGACGCGCGGTGTCCGCCGCGTCCTCGGCGTCCTGCCAGGTGTCGATCGAGCTCTTCACCTGGAAGCCGCCCATGACGAGGCCGACCAGCACGGGTATGAGCAGGATCGCGTTCAGCCGCGTCGGCACTCGCCAGTTGCGCGGGGAGAAACGGCCGCCGCTCGATGGGGGCGCGGCCGTCGGCTCCGGACCAGGCATAGTGGCGGGCGCCGCTCCGCGCGGCGGCGGGGTGAAGTTGCCCCGTGCCGACGGCTCGGGACCGTTCTTGCTTCGCCTCACTCGACCAACAACCTTCCGGCGGTCGGCACCAACGGTGTGCCGCAGTGTCTCAGAGCCCAGTTCACCCATGTGTACGTACTACTTCCTAGTACGTCTTTGACTAATGGGCAGTTCAGGCATTCCAGCACGACGACCAGTGCTCTTCCAAACAGTGGAAAGCACGGTTTCAACGTGATGTAAGCCCCAGATAAAACGGTCATAAAGAACGAGCCCCGTCAAAAGACGGGGCCTTCGTGCGCACAGTGAGACCGGCTGACGACGACGCGTGGCCGTACCACCCGATACCTCTGCCGAAACGTTATGAACACCGGGGCCGACCGTGTCAAAGGCCACAGTCGGCTCCGGGACATCTACGACAACTGCCGTACAGCATTGCCGACTTGGGTGCCGGCTACCGCAGCCGTGCCATCAGGGCGTGCTCTACCAATGTGATGAGCGCGCTCTTGGCGTCGGACCGGTGCCGGGCGTCAGTGGTGATGATGGGGGTGTCGGGCCCGATCTGCAAGGCCTCGCGCACCTCCTCGGGGGCGTAGGGCTGGTGCCCGTCGAAGCCGTTGAGGGCGACGACGAACGGCAGACCCGAGTTCTCGAAGTAGTCCACGGCCGGGAAACAGTCGGCCAGGCGCCGGGTGTCCACGAGCACCACCGCGCCGATGGCGCCCCGCACCAGGTCGTCCCACATGAACCAGAACCGGTCCTGTCCCGGCGTACCGAACAGGTACAGGATCAGGTCCTGGTCGAGCGTGATACGGCCGAAGTCCATGGCCACCGTGGTGGTGGTCTTGTCCCCGGTGTGGGTGAGGTCGTCGATGCCCGCGGACGCGGACGTCATCACGGCCTCCGTGCGCAGCGGGTTGATCTCGGAGACGGCGCCCACGAACGTGGTCTTGCCGACGCCGAAGCCACCCGCCACCACGATCTTCGCGGAGGTGGTTGCCCGCCCTCCGTCAGAGCTTGCGAAGTCCACTGAGCACCCTTTCGAGCAGGGTCACGTCCGGCGCACCGGTCGTCTCGTCGCCACCAGGCTGGTGGATGGCGACGAGCCCGGCCTCAGCCAGGTCCGCGACAAGGATCCGGGCCACGCCCAGCGGCATGGCCAGGAGCGCCGACACCTCCGCGACCGACTTCACCTCACGGCACAGGTGGCAGATGCGCTGGTGCTCCGGGAGCAGCCCCATGAGCGCTGCCGGGTCGGCCGTGGTGCTGATCAGCGCCTCTATCGCGAGCTGATAGCGCGGCCGGGTCCGGCCGCCGGTCATCGCGTAAGGACGTACCAGCGGCTGGTCGCCCTCATCCTCGTACGGCTCCGCGTACGGATCATGAGAGGCGGTGGGCGGGGTCATGAATCCTCCGGGCGGGACAGCAAGTCGGTCAGTCGTGCCGTCTGACGAGGCCGGTGGGGGGATTGTGGCGGCCGGACGGTGATTTGGTGAGACGGGTGGTGCCGGGGCCGATCAGTGGAGCAGACTGCCTTGAAGTTCGGCGCGCAGGTCGGGCGTGAGCACCGCGCCCGCGCGATCGACCAGAAGTGCCATCTCGTAACCGACGAGGCCGATGTCGCAGTCGGGGTGTGCGAGCACGGCCAGCGACGAGCCGTCCGAGATGGACATGAGGAAGAGAAATCCGCGTTCCATCTCGACGACCGTCTGCGCCACGTCGCCGCCCTCGAAGATCCGGGAGGCCCCGGCCGTCAGCGAGGTGAGCCCGGACGCGACGGCCGCCAACTGGTCGGCACGGTCCCGCGGAAAGCCTTCCGACATCGCCAGAAGAAGACCGTCGGCGGAGACGACGACGGTGTGGGACACACCTGGGGTGTTGTCCACGAAGTTGGTGATCAACCAGTTGAGATTCTGTGCCGCCTGGCTCATCTGGCTCAACTAACGCTCCTGCTGGTGAGTGGGGCTCGGGAAGCTGCCGGTCTGGCCGGTGTTGGCCCGACCCTGCGCGATGCCCCGACGGAGATTGGTCAGCCGGCCGCGTACGTCATCAGGCGCACGCGAGACCTGCGGACCGGCTTGGTGCTGTTGCTGCTGAGCCGTGCCCGGGACGAGGTTCGCCCGGGGCACCCGGCGCGGCAGGCCGGAGGTGGTGACGCCGCCCGCGGCCGGCTGCCGTACGCGCTCCGCCTGCCGAACGAGGTCGTCGTTCGGAGAGGTGCGCCAGGAAGTCGGGGCGGGACGCTGAGGGGGAGCCGCGGGAGCCTGCGGCTGGGGGGCCGGCGCGGAGCCGTTCCCGTTGCTGATCGGCCGGCCGCTGGGCTGGCCGTTCTGCCGGCCGTTCGGGACGACTCCGTTGGAGCCGGTTCCGTTCGTGCCGTTCTGCGGGTCCTGGCCGCCCTGACCGTTCTGGCCCTGACCGTGGAACCAGTTGGTCTCCAGCGTGTCGTACAGCGGGGTACGACCGTCACCCGGACCGGCCGGCGGCAGCGCCTCGGGCTCCGGACGGGTGGGACGCTGCTGCGGACGCGGCGGGACGGGCTGACGCGGGGGACCGAAGTCGCCGCCGTTGCCGTTGGCCTGCGGGCGCTCGAACTGCCCGGTGCCACCGGGGTTCTGACGGCCCGGCAGAGAGTGCTGGCCGGTGGAGCCGTTGTCGTAACCCGGCACCGCGAACTGCCCGGTGGAACCGTTGTCGTAAGCCTGCGGGACCGCGAACTGGCCCGTGTTGGCGGGGTTGTTCGGGTTGTTGGCGTTGCTCTGCTGGTTCGGTCCGTGGTTCGGGCTGCCGAAGACGTCCGAGCGGACGAACTGGCCCGTGTTCTGCGAGCCGTTCGCGCCCTGCTGCGGCGCGTCGAGGTCCGGACGGGGGAACTGCCCGGTGTGGTGCGGCGATTCCGCGCCGGGACGGGCGAACTGGCCCGTCTGCTGCGGGTTGCCGTTGGCGCCGAAGTCGGGGCGGGCGAACTCGGAGGTGGAGGCCGGGCCCTGCCGCTCGTCGTAGCGCGGCACCGCCGGCATCTCGCTCGTCGCGTCGATCCGCGGCATCCGGGAGGTCTCGTCGTGACCGCGCGGGGTGTCGAGGGAGGCCCGCGGCACCGGCGGCTGCGCGTTCTCGTCGCTCCAGCTCGGCGTGCGGGGCTGCTGCGGGTTGCCGCCCGGCAGCTCGGCGCGCGGTCCACCGCGGCCCGGCAGCAGCGGCTGACGACGTCGGCCGCCGCCACCCTGTCCCTGCTCGGCGGGCGCGTTCCCACGCCCGGCCTGCGGCGGTACGGCACCACGGGCGCCGCCGAAGCTGTCCTGGCCGAAGCCGTCCTGACCCACGGACTGCATGCCCTGCGTCGAGCCCGGTCCCTGACCGAACCCGGCACCCGCACCCGCGGGAGCCGGCCGGCCCTGGGGGGCACCGCCCTGGGACTGCGGTCCACGCTGTCCGCCCGGTCCGCCCGGACGACCGCCGCCCTGGCCCGCACCCGCACCGGGCAGCGCGGCCCGCGGACCCTGACCGGCGGCGAGCCGGCCACCGGAGGGGGCACCGGCACCGAGGGCGCCACCGCCCGGCGCACCCGCGCCGAGGGCACCGCCCGCCGGAGCACCGGCACCGGCCTGACGTCGGGCCGCGGCCATACCGGCGGCGGCCTGCGCGGCGGCCGGAGCGCCCGCGGCACCCTGGCCCGGCTTGCCCTGCGTCTTCTTGCCGCCCTGGGCGACATCGACGGGCAGCATGACCAGCGCGGTCGTACCACCGGAGTCGGAGGGGCGCAGCTGGATGCGGATGCCGTGGCGCTGCGAGAGGCGGCCGACCACGAACAGACCCATGCGGCGGGAGACCGAGACGTCCACGGTGGGCGGCGAGGCGAGCCGCTCGTTGATCGCCGCGAGGTCCTCGGGGGAGAGGCCGATACCGGTGTCGTGGATCTCGATCAGGACGCGGCCGTCGGGCAGCGCGTGACCGGTGACCTTGACCTTGGTCTGCGGCGAGGAGAAGGAGGTCGCGTTCTCCAGCAGCTCGGCGAGCAGGTGCACGAGGTCGTTGACCACGCGGCCGGCCACTTCGGTGGTCGGCACGGAGGCCAGCTCGATGCGCTCGTACTGCTCCACCTCGGAGGCGGCGGCGCGCAGCACGTCGACCAGCGGGACCGGACGGGTCCAGCGGCGGCCGGGCTCCTCACCGGCGAGGACCAGGAGGTTCTCACCGTTACGGCGCATGCGGGTCGCGAGGTGGTCGAGCTTGAAGAGCGAGGAGAGCTGGTCCGGGTCGGCCTCGCGCGACTCCAGTTCGGAGATGAGCGAGAGCTGACGCTGGATGAGGCCCTGCGAGCGGCGCGAGAGGTTGGTGAACATCGCGTTGACGTTGCCCCGCAGCATGGCCTGCTCGGAGGCGAGGCGGACCGCCTCGCGGTGCACGTCGTCGAAGGCCGCGGCCACCTGGCCGATCTCGTCCCGGGAGTGCACACCGACCGACTCGACGGAGGTGTCGACGTCCTGCGGGTCCGACTCGGAGAGCTGCTTGACCAGCTCGGGCAGCCGGTCCTGGGCGACCTTGTTGGCCGTCTCCTGGAGCCGGCGCAGCGAGCGGATCATGGAGCGGGCGATGACGAACGCGCCGACCAGGGAGACACCGAGCACGAGCAGGATCAGCGCACCGGAGATGATCGCCTCGCGCTCGGAGGCGGAGCGCAGCTCGCGGGCCTTCTGCTCCATGTCCTCGAGCAGCGTGTGCTCGATCTTCTTCATCTGGTCGATCTTGGTGGAGCTGTCGTCCACCCAGTCCTGGTAGGACCGCTTCTGCAGGTCGTCGAGGCCGTCGGTGCTGGCCAGCGCGCGACCCGCGTAGGTGTCGGTGGCCTTGATCGTGGCGTTGTTCTCCTCGATGGGCTTGAGGAGGTTGGCCGCGGCCTCGGTGCCGTAGATGCTCTTGAAGCTGCGCAGTTCGGAGGTCTGGCTCTGCAGGGCCGACTGGGCGTAGAGCCGGTCGTTGTCCGAGAGGTCACCGAAGGTGTTGTTGGTGACGGGCAGCGCGGCCGCCAGGACCGCGCGCTGCATCGACGCGTACTCCTTGGCGGAGGAGAACGACGCCAGGGCGCGCGTGCGCTGGATCATCTCGGGGTTGCTCGTGGCCTCGGCCATGTCCTGGGAGAGGTCGAGCAGGTGCGTGATGAGGCGGTGGTAGGCCTCCACCGTCTGGGTGGAGTTGCCCTTGGCCTCGTAGGCGGTGGAGCGGATCTTCGCCAGCTGGTCGAGGTCGCTGACCACACCGACCAGGCTCTCGCGGACGCCCTGGAGGTTGCCGTCCTTGCTGGAGGTGTCGATCTCCTCGGCCGCGTCCACGAAGTTCTGGACGGCGCGGTCGGATGCGTCCCGGTAGCCCTTGACCGTGTACGCGCTCGACTTGGAGCCGTGCGCGAGCGGGCCGGCGGACTCGTCGCGCTCCTGCTGGAGCGCGGCGGCCAGCTCGGTGGCCTGCTTGGTCATGTCCGTCAGCAGCTTCATGTTGTCGAGCTGCTGGATGTCGTCCATGTTGTCGCTGATGCGCAGGGCGCCCAGCGAGGTGGCCGCGACCACGGGCAGCGCGAGCAGCGACACCAGGCGGGTGGAGATTCGCCAGTTGCGCAGCGCCACGCGCGGTCCGGGGCCACTCGGGCCCTTGGGCGGTTTGACCGGGGGAGCGGGCGTACCCGCGGGCCCTCCGGTTGCGGACGCACCAGGGCGCCCGGCGGCTCCGCCGTCGCCGGACGGGGCCGGGCCCGGGTTCTGGGCGTGCTGGGGCGAGGAGCTGCCAGCCTTGGGGCCAGCCCCGCCGTGCGGCTCCGGCTCCGCCGAAGCACTGCCATCCCTCTTGAAACGTCCCTGCACTAGCGTCGCAACCTCTGGACCAGGCACCCCTCCGCGTGAACGGAAGGACACGGTGTCGGCGTTGGGGAACGCCCTGAACGCGCGCCCCAATGTTTGGTCGTGAGTGACCGGCGCTGGTTCCCCCTCTCGCCGCCACTGGCGCTGAGTTCACGCCCCCTGTGCGCCGGCTCGATCCTGCGGCGGTCCGTGGAATTCCAGCACAGTGCCGGATCTCCAACAAGGCCCGTGGGCCATGCCGTGACCTACGTGACAGCACGTGAGTGGCGAGTCACCGGACGTAGAAAGTGATCTCCTGCATATCGGACTTATGTCCGCGAGTCGACCCCTTACGGGGGGTGTCCCAGTCGCCATGATCAGGAGCGGAATGATGCCTTCAGGCGCCCAATGTCCCTTTCGTCAGGGTCGGTTGCGGGCCTGAATTGACCGGTTTGCCCAGGGGTCCGTGAGCAAACTCACACGGGGTTCAGGGGGTCCCGGCGTCTTCGGAGGGGAATTGCATGTTTAGCCTGACGCTTTACAAGACGTAACACTTTGACAACCGCGCCCGCCAGAGCCCGTATCGGCCCTGGTCCGGGGGCCCGTACACGACAAGGTCACGTACAACGGTGAAGACGACGATGATGTTCCGCACGATAGCCAACCCGCGGCGCACGACGCTGATGCACCTCGATGGCGCGGAGGAACTGCAGACCCTGGAGCAGCAGGAGCACTCCGTCGACCTCCCCGCCAACACCGCCAACCCCCGCCGCACCATCCTCATGGAACTGCCCGAGCCGGCAGCCGTCGCGCAGTAGTACGCGCCGCGGGGGCGGGTGATTCAGAAGTGCACGGTCGGGCGCGCGCCGTAATGCGCGCGGCCCGGCCCTCCTCACCGCGTTAGCCTGGAGCGTCAGACTCCAGCCGGCTCAGTGAGGGGCGCCAGGATCCCGTGCGCATCGCCAGATTCTCCATCGACGGGAACGTCGCCTTCGGCGCGGTAGAGGGCGACAAGCCGGACGAGCTCGTCCTCGACATCATCAAGGGCATCCCGTTCACGGACTTCGAGCTCTCCGGCACGAAGGTCCCGCTCAGCAAGGTCCGGCTGCTGCCGCCGGTGCTCCCCAGCAAGGTCGTGGCCTTCGGCCGCAACTACGCGGAGCACGCGCGCGAACTGGGCAACGAGGTCCCGGACGCCCCCTTCGCCTTCTTCAAGCCGTCCACCTCGGTCATCGGCTCCGGCGACGAGATCCAGTACCCGCCCTTCTCCGAGGAACTCCACCACGAGGCCGAACTGGCCGTGGTCATCGGCCGGTTGTGCCGTGAGGTCCCGCGCGAGCGCGTCCAGGACGTCATCTTCGGCTACACCTGCGCCAACGACGTCACCGCGCGCGATGTCCAAAAGCGCGAGAAGCAGTGGGCCCGGGCCAAGGGCTTCGACACCTCCTGCCCGCTGGGCCCCTGGGTGGAGACGGACCTCGACCTCGCGACGGCGTCCGACCTGACCGTCCAGCTCACGGTCAACGGCGCCCAGCGCCAACTCGGCCGTACCAGCGAGATGATCCACTCGATCGAGGATCTGATCGTCAACATCACCGAGGCCATGACGCTGCTCCCCGGCGACGTGATCCTCACGGGCACCCCGGCAGGCGTCGGACCGCTCACCGTCGGCGACGAGGTCGCCGTCACCATCGAAGGCATCGGCACTCTCACCAACAAGGTTGTCAAGCGTGGCTAGCGCACCCGGTTCCCCCGTACGCGTCCGTTTCTGCCCCTCGCCGACCGGTAACCCCCACGTGGGCCTGGTCCGCACCGCCCTGTTCAACTGGGCCTTCGCCCGCCACCACCAGGGCACGCTGGTCTTCCGCATCGAGGACACCGACGCGGCCCGCGACTCCGAGGAGTCCTACGGCCAACTCCTCGACGCGATGCGCTGGTTGGGCTTCGACTGGGACGAGGGCCCCGAGGTCGGCGGCCCGCACGCGCCGTACCGCCAGTCGCAGCGGATGGACATCTACAAGGATGTCGCGCAGAAGCTCCAGGACGCCGGCCGCGCGTACTACTGCTACTGCTCCACCGAGGAGCTGGACGCCCGCCGCGAGGCCGCCCGCGCGGCCGGCAGGCCGTCGGGCTACGACGGTCACTGCCGCGACCTCACCGACGAGCAGAAGGCCGCGTACGTGGCCGAGGGCCGCACGCCCATCGTCCGCTTCCGCATGCCCGACGAGACGATCACCTTCACGGACCTGGTCCGCGGCGAGCTGACGTTCACCGCGGAGAACGTCCCGGACTACGGGATCGTACGAGCCAACGGCGCCCCGCTGTACACGCTCGTCAACCCGGTCGACGACGCTCTGATGGAGATCACCCACGTTCTGCGCGGCGAGGACCTGCTCTCCTCCACCCCGCGCCAGATCGCGCTCTACAAGGCGCTGATCGACCTGGGCATCGCCCAGCAGATCCCCTCCTTCGGGCATCTGCCGTACGTGATGGGCGAGGGCAACAAGAAGCTCTCCAAGCGTGACCCCGAGTCGTCCCTCAACCTCTACCGCGAGCGCGGCTTCCTGCCCGAGGGACTGCTCAACTACCTCTCCCTGCTGGGCTGGTCGCTCTCGGCCGACCAGGACATCTTCACGGTGGACGAGATGGTCGCGGCCTTCGATGTCGCCGACGTGAACCCCAACCCGGCGCGCTTCGACCTCAAGAAGGCGGAGGCGATCAACGCCGACCACATCCGCCTCCTGGACGTGAAGGACTTCACCGAGCGCTGCGCCCCGTGGCTGCGGGCGCCTTTCGCCCCCTGGGCGCCGGAGGACTTCGACGAGGCCAAGTGGCAGGCGATCGCCCCGCACGCGCAGACCCGTCTGAAGGTGCTGTCGGAGATCACGGACAACGTCGACTTTCTGTTCCTGCCGGAGCCGGTCGAGGACGAGGCGTCCTGGACCAAGGCGATGAAGGAGGGCTCCGACGCCCTCCTGCGCACGGCCCGCGAGAAGCTGGAGGCGGCCGACTGGACCTCGCCCGAGTCCCTCAAGGAGGCCGTCCTGGCCGCCGGCGAGCTCCACGGCCTCAAGCTCGGCAAGGCTCAGGCCCCGGTCCGGGTGGCGGTCACCGGCCGCACGATCGGCCTCCCGCTCTTCGAGTCCCTGGAGATCCTGGGCAAGGAGAAGACCCTGACCCGCATCGACGCGGCCCTGGCGAAGCTGGCCGCGTAACGCACGCACGCGTGGAGGGCGGTGGCCGATACGGTCGCCGCCCTTCCGTTTTTCTCCATGCCGATGTGGGGTGATCGACGGCGCCCGTTCATGATCGGTTCGCGGAGATGTCGTGAGCGGCCTCAATTCTCATGATCATGTCATCCTGGAGAACTTCCCTGAGACTGGCCGTCCCCGCGGGCGTCACCGCCCTGCTGCTGGCCGCCGGCGGCACCCTGTCCTACGCGTCCGCGGCCAACTGGACGTACATGAACGACTACGAGGGCAACTGTCTGGTCGCCTCGGCGACGACCGACAAGGTCTGGTCGGACACCTGCAACGACGCGCTCTCCACCCGCAACTGGCACTGGGGCTCGGTGACCCAGGACGGCTTCGGCTACACCTTCCGCCGACTGGTGAGCAACGCCAACGGCGACTGCCTCACCACGGACTGGAAGTCCCAGAACAACGCTGTCTGGACGAGCCCGTGCGGCGGCAGCGGCCAGCAGTTCTGGAACGGCGACGACAACCGCCTCATGAACCTCTGGGCGCACCAACTGCGCACCTCGGACAACGGCGTGGCCATCTACAGCAGCACGGCCGAGGTCACGGACCAGATCCCGATCGAGCGGTTCGTCTGGTGGGGCGCCCACGACTGACGGGTTGGGTTACCGTCGGATCATGAGCATTCGTGCGGTGGTCTGGGACGTCGACGACACTCTTTTCGACTACACGAGCGCCGACCGGATCGGCATGGGCGCGCATCTCGCCGCCGAGGGCCTGCTCGACGGGTACGGCACCGCCGAGCAGGCCGTCGCCCACTGGCGGGAGATCACCGATCAGCAGTGGGCGAGGTTCTCGGCGGGCGAGACGACCTTCGAGGGCCAACGCCGGGACCGCGTACGGGTGTTCCTGGGCGAGGAGTTGAGCGACGCCGACGCGGACAAGTGGTTCCGGCGCTACATGACGCACTACGAGGCCGCCTGGGCCCTCTTCCCGGACGTGCTGCCCGTCCTGGACGCCCTCGCGGCCAGCCACCGGCACGCGGTGCTCTCCAACTCCAGCATCACCGTCCAGGACCGCAAACTGCGCACTCTGGGCGTCCACGACCGCTTCGAGGTCATCCTGTGCGCCGCCGAACTCGGCGTCTCCAAGCCCGAGGCCGGCGCCTTCCTGGCCGCCTGCGACGCCCTGGAACTCACCCCTGATCAAGTCGCTTACGTCGGGGACCATCCGGAGATCGACGGCCGCGGTGCGGCGGACGCCGGACTGCTGTCGGTGTGGATCGATCGCGGTGGTGTGTACGCCGGCGGGGACGCCCCCACCCGCCCTCACCGGATCGCCTCCCTCGCCGAACTCCCCATGATCCTCGGCTCGGATACCCGTTTTGGAGCCCCGTCCACCTTCGGGTAATGTTCTTCCTGCGCCGCCGGGGAGCGGGCCGAAAGGCCGGAAACCGAAGGTGCACGCTAGAACAAGATCCCCACAGGGGCTTGCGTTCCAGTGGCCTATGGTGTAATTGGCAGCACGACGGTTTCTGGTTCCGTTAGTCTTGGTTCGAGTCCAGGTAGGCCAGCTCGCAGAGCTCATCTGCACACGTGGAGATCAGCTCCACGAAGCCCCCGTTGTGTAGCGGCCTAGCACGCTGCCCTCTCAAGGCAGTAGCGCCGGTTCGAATCCGGTCGGGGGTACAGATCCTTCCCGGGGAAGCAGTACGGGTCGCACCCGCTGTCTCCCATGCAGGATCGCTAGGGCCCCCGTTGTGTAGCGGCCTAGCACGCCGCCCTCTCAAGGCGGTAGCGCCGGTTCGAATCCGGTCGGGGGTACGCTTTTCCTTGAATTGCATTGGTCTATGGTGTAATTGGCAACACTACGGTTTCTGGTACCGTCATTCTAGGTTCGAGTCCTGGTAGACCAGCTCTGATCTGCAGAAACGCAGAATCTAGGCCCCCGTTGTGTAGCGGCCTAGCACGCCGCCCTCTCAAGGCGGTAGCGCCGGTTCGAATCCGGTCGGGGGTACGCATTCGATGGCTCTTCGCCTTAGCGGGTTCGCTGAGGTGGGGGGCCGTTTTCGTTGTTCGGCGGGTGCGGGTCTGTGGGGGCTGAACGCGCAGTTCCCCGCGCCCCTCAGGTGGGACCAGTGCGCCCCTGCTGACACGTTGAACCCGGTCAGGGCCTGCCGCGGCGTTGAGGCCGGCCCTGTTGGGTTGTGATCGTCAGCTGGTGCGGCGGAGGGCCTCCGAGAGGCGGCCCGCGGCGTCGATCACCGCTTGGGCGTGCATGCGGCCGGGGTGGCGGGTCAGGCGCTCGATGGGGCCGGAGACCGAGACGGCGGCCACCACGCGGTTGGAGGGGCCTCGGACCGGGGCCGAGACGGACGCCACGCCCGGCTCGCGTTCACCGATGGACTGGGCCCAGCCCCTGCGTCGTACGCCCGAGAGGGCCGTCGCCGTGAAGCGGGCGCCCTGCAGGCCCCGGTGCAGACGCTCCGGCTCCTCCCAGGCCATCAGGATCTGGGCGGAGGAGCCGGCCTTCATCGTCAGGGTCGAACCGACCGGGACCGTGTCCCGCAGTCCGGACAGGCGTTCCGCGGCGGCGACGCAGATGCGCATGTCGCCCTGGCGGCGGTAGAGCTGGGCGCTCTCGCCCGTGATGTCCCGCAGATGCGTGAGGACCGGGCCCGCGGTCGCGAGCAGGCGGTCCTCGCCCGCCGCCGCGGCCAACTCCGCGAGCCGGGGGCCGAGAATGAAACGGCCCTGCATGTCACGTGCCACCATGCGGTGGTGCTCCAGGGCCACCGCCAGGCGGTGGGCCGTTGGTCGTGCGAGTCCGGTGGCCGCGACCAGCCCCGCGAGGGTGGCCGGGCCGGACTCCAGGGCGCTCAGGACAAGGGCCGCCTTGTCCAGAACGCCCACGCCGCTGCTGTTGTCCATGAAACGATACTCCCGTCTCACTCTGTGAAACGCAAGTTCATTTTTCCGTGAGACGCGCAACCCTGGATGCATGGCGGCCCGAAGACCGACGGGCCTGGTGGCGGGTGCCCGGGTACAGGGGCGCGGGCGTCGCCTCCACAGATCTCTAGTTGGGCCGGCGCGTCATGGCCGGCCGGAGGGAAAGCGATGGGTAGGACACTCGCGGAGAAGGTCTGGGACGACCACGTCGTCCGGCGCGCCGAGGGCGAGCCCGACCTCCTCTTCATCGATCTGCACCTGCTGCACGAAGTGACCAGCCCGCAGGCCTTCGACGGGCTGCGGCAGGCGGGGCGTCCCGTGCGCCGGCTCGACCTCACCATCGCCACCGAGGACCACAACACCCCGACCCTCGACATCGACAAGCCCATCGCGGACCCGGTCTCCCGCGCCCAGCTGGAGACGCTGCGCAAGAACTGCGCCGAGTTCGGGGTGCGCCTGCACTCGCTCGGCGACGTCGAGCAGGGCGTCGTCCACGTCGTGGGCCCGCAGCTGGGTCTGACCCAGCCCGGTACGACGGTCGTCTGCGGCGACTCCCACACCTCCACGCACGGCGCGTTCGGCGCGCTGGCGTTCGGTATCGGCACCTCGCAGGTCGAGCATGTGCTGGCCACCCAGACGCTGCCGCTGGCCCGCCCCAAGACCATGGCCATCACAGTCGACGGCGAACTGCCCGACGGCGTCACCGCCAAGGACCTGATCCTCGCCATCATCGCGAGGATCGGCACCGGCGGCGGCCAGGGCTACATCCTGGAATATCGCGGCTCGGCCATCGAGAAACTCTCGATGGAGGCCCGCATGACCATCTGCAACATGTCGATCGAGGCCGGCGCCCGCGCGGGCATGATCGCCCCCGACGAGACCACCTTCGCGTACATCAAGGGCCGCGCCCACGCGCCCGAGGGCGAGGACTGGGACGCCGCCGTGGCGTACTGGAAGACGCTGAAGACCGACGAGGACGCGGAATTCGACGCCGAGGTCGTCATCGACGGTCCCTCGCTGGCGCCGTTCGTCACCTGGGGCACCAACCCCGGTCAGGGCGCGCCGCTTTCGGCCTCCGTCCCCGACCCTGCTTCGTACGAAGACGCTTCGGAGCGCCTCGCCGCCGAAAAGGCCCTGGAATACATGGGGTTGGAGGCCGGTCAGCCGCTGCGCGACATCAAGGTGGACACCGTCTTCGTAGGTTCATGCACCAACGGCCGTATCGAGGACCTGCGGGCGGCCGCCGAGATCGTCAAGGATCGCAAAGTCGCCGACGGCGTACGGATGCTGGTCGTCCCGGGGTCCGCGCGGGTCGGTCTGCAGGCCGTCTCCGAGGGCCTGGACGTCGTCTTCAAGGACGCCGGTGCCGAATGGCGGCACGCCGGTTGCTCGATGTGTCTGGGCATGAACCCCGACCAGCTGGCGCCCGGTGAGCGCTCCGCGTCCACCTCCAACCGCAACTTCGAGGGCAGGCAGGGCAAGGGCGGCCGTACGCACCTCGTCTCGCCGCAGGTCGCCGCCGCGACCGCCGTGTTGGGCCATCTGGCCTCGCCCGCCGACCTGTCCGACGCCCCCGTGCCCGCTGGAGTCTGAGAGTCATGGAAGCATTCACCACGCACACCGGCCGGGCCGTTCCGCTGCGCCGCTCCAACGTCGACACCGACCAGATCATCCCTGCTCACTGGCTCAAGAAGGTGACCAGGGACGGTTTTGAGGACGGACTCTTCGAGGCCTGGCGCAAGGACGCGAACTTCATCCTCAACCGCCCCGAGCGCGAGGGCGCGACGGTCCTGGTGGCAGGACCCGACTTCGGCACCGGCTCCTCCCGCGAGCACGCCGTGTGGGCGCTGCAGAACTACGGCTTCAAGGCCGTCATCTCCTCCCGGTTCGCCGACATCTTCCGCGGCAACTCGCTCAAGAACGGCCTGCTCACGGTGGTTCTGGAGCAGAAGATCGTGGACGCGCTGCAGGAGCTCACCGAGAAGGACCCGCAGGCCGAGGTCACGGTCGACCTGGAGGCCCGCGAGGTGCGGGCCGAGGGCATCACCGCGGCCTTCGAACTCGACGAGAACGCCCGCTGGCGGCTGCTGAACGGGCTGGACGACATCTCCATCACCCTCCAGAACGAGGGCGACATCTCCGCGTACGAGGCCAAGCGCCCCTCGTACAAGCCGCGGACGCTTCCGGTCTGACCCAGCGGGCCGAAGCCTGACGAGTTTCGGCCACCACGGACCCTTCCTGTACCCCCGATCAGCCCGATCGGGGGTACAGCCGTGTCTGTACCCGAACGGCCCTGCGAGCGTTCGCAGTCGCGGGCAACTTCCCACGTTATAGGGGCTGTTGCAGGGGTAGTCGAGGGTAGTAACCGTGACTTCCGCAACCGCCCGGAAGGCCGTTTGAGGCATCAGTTGCGACCCCCGCAGGCGACAACTCGCCCCAGATGGCACAATCTGTGCATGGAACGCGACGGCCAACTCAAGCTCTATGCGGCAGTCGCGGACCAACTCAAGGAAGCGCACACAAGGGTGCGCTCACTGCAAGTCCCGGAGGGCGTACGGATGGCGCTGACCCGGAAGCTGCTGGTCATTACGGCCGCGGCCAAGCACGATCTCGCCGACGCGGCAAGGCGTCTGGAGCGGTTCAGGTCGGACCTCGACGAGGGTCGATTCCCCGAAGAGGAACGCTGAACACGTCCCAGGCAGTCGAAACCGTTGCGGCACAAGGGTGATAAGCCCGTTTCGTGTTTGATTTGCGGTATATATCTGCCTAACGTGCGAAAAAGCTTGAACACTTTCGTTCTGGCAATGTCTCCGAAGGGGAAGACGTGAACAAGGCGCAGCTCGTAGAAGCGATTGCCGACAAGGTCGGTGGCCGTCAGCAGGCCGCCGAGGCGGTGGACGCGGTCCTGGACGCCATCGTCCGTGCGACCGTCGCAGGGGACCGGGTCTCGGTCACCGGGTTCGGCTCGTTCGAGAAGGTCGACCGTCCGGCTCGCTACGCCCGCAACCCCCAGACGGGCGAGCGGGTTCGGGTCAAGAAGACCTCCGTTCCGCGCTTCCGCGCGGGCCAGGGCTTCAAGGACCTGGTGAGCGGCTCGAAGAAGCTCCCGAAGAACGACGTCGCCGTCAAGAAGGCGCCCAAGGGCAGCCTGAGCGGCGGAGCTTCCGCGACGGTCAAGAAGGCCGCGGCCAAGAAGGCCGCTCCCGCGAAGCGGGCGTCCGCCGCCGCCAAGAAGACGACGGCGCGCAAGACGACGGCCAAGAAGACCACGGCCACCGCCAAGAAGACGACCGCGAAGAAGGCCACGGCCAAGAAGACCTCGGCCACCGCCAAGACCACCGCGGCGAAGAAGACCACCGCCAAGAAGGCGACGGCCAAGAAGGCCCCGGCGAAGAAGGCGACGGCCAAGAAGGCCCCCGCCAAGAAGTCCGCGGCGCGCACGACCACCGCCAAGAAGGCCACCGCCCGCAAGAGGTAAGGGCGCACGGGCACTCACGCGCCGGGCCGGACTCCGCAACGGAGTCCGGCCCGCGGCGCGTTGGGGACCTTCGGAAGGAACCGGGGGCCGTGGAGGGGGCGTTCAGAAGGTCTGGAGCGTCACCAGCGTGATGCGGCGGGCCTCGCCCGCGCCCTCGGTCTCGATCCGCACCCGCTGCCCGGGCCGCAACAGCCGCAGCCCGCCCGCGTCGAACGCCGGCGCGTCGAAGGGCACCGGGGTGCCGTCGTCGAGCAGCACCTGCCCGCTGCGGGTCTCGGAGTCGTAGGTGTACGCGGTCGCCTGCATGGCCGAAGCCTAGTGCTCCGCGGTGGGCGAGGGTACGACGGCCCGACGCACTGACGCCGGCCTGACGGCGTCCGTCCAGCGTCCCCGATCGGCAACTCTGCGGGTCCCGCGGCGCCGGCGGTGGCTACTGCCCCGGAATCAGCAACTGCGCGGCCACCGCGGCCGTCCGGGGACCCACGCCCATCGCGAGTGCCGCGCGCAGATCGGCCCCGGTATCGACGTCCTGGCGTACCGAATCCACCGCGTCCAGAGGGAGCTCCACCGCTCCGGACGTGCGGTGGCGGGAGCGGGATTCCGTGCCGAATGCCGGGAGCAATTCCCGGTGCGGGGCGGCGGCCAGCAGAGTGGTGCCGATTGCGGCCGCGTCGGCGAGAAAGGCGCGGGGGAATTCGGCGGCCGCGTCCAGTACCCGGGCCAATTCCAGGGGGCGCAGTGCCGGGAGATCGGCGTTGAGGGCCGCCACGGGACTTCCCGGGCGCTGGGCGCGTATGACGGACGTGCCGTGCGCCAGGGCGCTGTTCAGGCCGCCCGGCGGCTCGTCGGCGACGATCCGCGCGCCCAGCGCGGCGAGCTCGCGGCCGGCCAGGGCGTCGCCCGTGACGACCGCCACATCCCGGACCGCGGGGCAGGCCAGGGCCGCTGCCACGGTGTCCTGGGCGAAGGCCAGGGCGAGGCCGGGGCGCAGCGCGTCGGCCGCGGTGTCCGAGAGCCTGCTCTTGGCCTGAGCCAGGGCTTTCAGGGGTATGACCAAGGTCCACTGCACGAGCGTTTCGTCCCTCTCTTGTCGCGGCCATTGTCACTCAGCCGTCACCTGGTCCATCTGGCGGTCGCGCCACCGGGGCGTACGGTGTTCTCGACAGACCGACGGCCTGGGGCGACACTTGTGCGGCCCCCCGGGCCCTGGAGGAAGGTGTTCGCGTGTCCCGCCGCAGAATCGGCTTCTGGTACCGCCTCGCAGCGGTGATCGCCAAACCGCCGCTGGTGGTTCTGATCAAGCGGGACTGGCGGGGAATGGAGCACATTCCGGCCGACGGTGGATTTATCACCGCGGTGAACCACAATTCTCACATCGACCCCTTCGCGTACGCGCACTTTCAGTACAACACCGGGCGCGTTCCGCGATTCCTCGCGAAGAGCGGTCTTTTCAACAAGGGATTCGTCGGCGCCATGATGCGCGGCACCGGCCAGATCCCCGTCTACCGCGAGACCACCGACGCGCTGAGCGCCTTCCGGGCCGCGATCGACGCCGTGGAGCGCGGTGAATGCGTCGCGTTCTACCCCGAGGGCACCATCACCCGGGACCCCGACCAGTGGCCCATGACCGGCAAGACCGGCGCCGCGCGCGTGGCCCTGCAGACCAAGTGCCCGGTGATTCCCGTCGCGCAGTGGGGCGCCAACGAACTCCTGCCGCCCTACGCCAAGAAGCTGCACGTCCTGCCGCGCAAGACCTCGCACGTCCTCGCCGGCCCGCCCGTGGACCTGTCTCCCTTCTACGACAAGGAGATGTCCCCGGACGTTCTCAAGGAGGCGACCGAGGTCATCATGGCCGCCATCACCGGTCTGCTGGAGGACATCCGCGGCGAGAAGGCGCCCGAGACCCCCTACGACCCGCGCCAGGAACGGATCGAGCAGCGGCGCAGGACCGCCGAGCAGACCCGGCAGGCGCAGGCGCACGCGAAGGCCGAGCGGGAGAAGGCCGCAGAGGTGAAGGCCGCCGAGGTGCAGGCCGCGGAGGCGAACGCCGAACAGGCGCAGGCGACACAGGCGAAGGCAGCACAGGAAGAGGGGCAGGGCGCGTGAGCAAGTCCGTCAAGGCGGCGGTGTTCAGCGCCGGTTCATGGGGTACGGCGTTCGGCATGGTGCTGGCCGACGCGGGGTGCGAGGTCACCCTGTGGGCGCGCCGCGCGGAGGTCGCCGAAGCCATCAACTCCACCCGGACCAACCCCGACTACCTCCCCGGCGTCGAACTCCCGGAGAACCTGCGCGCCACCACCGACCCCGCCGAGGCCGCCGCCGGCGCGGACTTCACGATCCTGTCGGTGCCGTCCCAGTCGATGCGCGCCAACCTCGCCGAGTGGACACCCCTCCTCGCGCCCGACACGGTCGTCGTCTCCCTCATGAAGGGCGTCGAACTCGGCTCCGCCATGCGGATGAGCGAGGTCATCGAGGACGTCGCCAAGGTCGGCGCGGACCGCATCGCCGTGGTCACCGGGCCCAACCTGGCCCGGGAGATCGCCGCCCGCATGCCGGCCGCCGCCGTGGTCGCCTGCACCGACGAGGCCGTCGCTCAACGGCTCCAGTCCGTCTGCCACACGCCGTACTTCCGCCCGTACACCAACACCGACGTGGTCGGCTGCGAGTTGGGCGGCGCGGTGAAGAACGTCATCGGGCTCGCCGTCGGTATCGCGGACGGCATGGGCCTGGGCGACAACGCGAAGGGTTCGCTCATCACGCGCGGGCTCGCCGAGACCACCCGGCTCGGCATGGCGCTGGGCGCCGACCCGCTGACGTTCTCCGGACTCGCGGGCCTGGGCGACCTGGTGGCGACCTGCTCCTCGCCGCTGTCCCGCAACCACACCTTCGGCACCAACCTCGGCAAGGGCATGACCCTCCAGGAGACCATCGCGGTCACCAAGCAGACCGCCGAGGGCGTCAAGTCCTGTGAGTCCGTGGCGGATCTGGCCCGCCGGCACGGAGTGGACATGCCGATCACGGAGACGGTCGTCGACATCGTGCACGAGGGCAAGCCTCCGGTGGTCGCCCTCAAGGAGCTGATGTCGCGCAGCGCGAAGCCCGAACGACGTTGAGCGACCCCGCCCTGCGGACGCTGACTCAAGCCACCACCACCGGGTACTCTCAACGCGATATGAGCACCGAGAACCTCTCCCAGAGCCCTGAGCAGCCTGCTCGCAAGCCGCGTGTGGCCGTCGTGTTCGGCGGCCGCAGCTCCGAACACGGGATCTCCGTGGTCACCGCCGGCGCCGTGCTGCGGGCCATCGACCGGACCAAGTACGACGTCCTGCCGATCGGCATCACCCAGGACGGCCGGTGGGCGCTCACCGCCGACGAACCCGACCGCATGGCGATCAGCGAACGCCGTACGCCCAACGTCGAGGACCTCGCCGAGTCGAGCGAGGGCGGAGTGGTGCTCCCCGTCGACCCCGCCAACCGCGAAGTCGTCTACAGCGAACCGGGATCGGTGCCCAAGGCGCTCGGCGAGGTCGACGTCGTCTTCCCCGTCCTGCACGGCCCCTACGGCGAGGACGGCACCCTGCAGGGACTGCTGGAGCTCTCCGGTGTCCCGTACGTCGGTTCGGGTGTGCTCGCCTCGGCCGTCGGCCAGGACAAGGACTACATGAAGCGGGTGTTCACCTCCTTCGGGCTCAAGGTCGGCCCGTACGTGGTGATCCGGCCGCGTGAGTGGGAGCGCGACGAGTCGGCCGCCCGCAAGAAGATCGTCGACTTCGCCGCGGAACACGGCTGGCCGCTCTTCGTGAAGCCCGCGCGCGCGGGTTCCTCGATCGGCATCACCAAGGTCGACGACCTCTCCGGCCTCGACGACGCGATCGCCGAGGCCCACCGCCACGACCCGAAGATCCTGGTCGAGGCGGCGCTTCGGGGGCGCGAGATCGAGTGCGGGGTGCTGGAGTTCGAGGACGGGCCGCGGGCGTCCGTTCCCGCGGAGATCCCGCCGCCGGACGCGCATGCCTACTACGACTTCGAGGCCAAGTACATCGACTCGACGCCGGGCATCGTCCCCGCCCCGCTCACGCCGGAGCAGACCGCCGAGGTGCAGAGGCTCGCGGTGGAGGCCTTCGAGGCGGCTTCCTGCGAGGGTCTGGTCCGTGCGGACTTCTTCCTCACGGAGGACGGCGAGTTCGTGATCAACGAGATCAACACGCTGCCCGGCTTCACGCCGATCTCCATGTATCCGCAGATGTGGCAGGCGAGCGGCATCAACTACCCGGACCTGGTGGACCGTTTGATCCAGGCGGCACTGCGCCGCTCAACGGGCCTGCGCTGATTGAGGTTTGGGCTAGTCGGCGATCCCCTCGGGGATCGCCTTCTTTATTGCCGGTGCCAGGTCGACGAGGGGTGCCACGCCGTTTCCCGTACGGGCCTTCGGGATGGTGACCTCCACGTACGCCGTCCGCAAGGTCGTGGTGAAACGGAACGACCCGTCGTCCTGTTTCTCCAGCAGCCAGCCGACCCCGTTCACCTCGACCCCGTCGGCCTCCGGATCGCTCATCTTCTCGGGTCGTTCGACACCGCAGCGCAGTATGATCGCCGCGTTCCCCCACCCCGCGGTCAGCGCGGACGCGGGCGCGGGATCCCGGCGGGCCTGGCCGTCGACCTTCGACGGCAGCGCACTGTCCAGTTTCCGGCACAGCTTCGTGACCTTCGTACCCGGCGAGGGAACCGCCGCCGACGGGCTGTCGTCTGCTGAGGAGCAGCCCGTCGCGGCGAGCAGCAGGGCGAGGGCCGGCGGCCCCAGGACAGTGCGGTGCCGGTGACGGAAGAAGTTCACCGGCCAAGGGTAGACGGGGGCTACAGATGCACGACCGGGCAGGTCAGGGTGCGGGTGATGCCGTCCACCTGCTGGACCTTCGCGACCACCATGCGGCCGAGGTCGTCCACGGTGTCGGCCTGGGCACGCACGATCACGTCATAGGGTCCTGTCACGTCCTCGGCCTGGATCACCCCAGGAATCTTGCTGATCGTCTCGGCGACGGTCGACGCTTTGCCGACCTCCGTCTGGATCAGGATGTACGCCTGTACCACGGAACCTCCAGGGCGGCCACGAGGATCATGTGGGGAAAAGGAACGCCACGGTATCGCGTCGCCGCTCACCACGGGGAGACCCGCGGAGAGGGCGGAGCGTGCGCCGAGGCGCGGGCACGGCAGAGGGTGACGGTCCATATGACCGTATCGAGGACACTGATGACGCGCGACCGGGCACGGCCAGGGACAGAAGGGGAGCTGGGGACATGAAGGGCACTGTTGGTGAGCTGGGAGAGTTCGGGCTCATCAGGGAGCTCACCTCCCGTCTCACCACCACCCCGGCGGTCCGGGTCGGCCCCGGCGACGACGCCGCCGTGGTCGCCGCGCCCGACCGACGGGTCGTGGCCAGCACCGACATCCTCCTGGAGGGGCGGCACTTCCGCCGGGACTGGTCCACGGCGTACGACGTGGGCCGCAAGGCCGCCGCGCAGAACCTCGCGGACATCGCGGCCATGGGCGCCGTGCCGACCGCGCTGCTGCTGGGTCTCGTCGTCCCGGCCGAACTGCCGGTGACCTGGCCGAGCGAGCTGATGGACGGACTGCGTGACGAGTGCCAGGTGGCGGGCGCGTCCGTGGTCGGCGGCGATGTCGTACGAGGCGACACGATCATGGTGTCGATCACGGCACTCGGCGATCTGCGGGGCCACGAGCCCGTCACCCGGGGCGGCGCCCAGCCCGGCGACCTCGTCGCGGTGACCGGCTGGCTGGGCTGGTCGGCGGCCGGGTTCGCGGTGCTCTCCCGCGGGTTCCGCTCGCCGCGCGCCTTCGTGGAGGCGCACCGGCGCCCCGAGCCGCCCTACCACGCGGGTCCGGCGGCCGCCGCGCTCGGTGCGACCGCGATGTGCGACGTCAGCGACGGACTGATCGCCGACCTCGGGCACATCGCCGAGGCCAGCAAGGTCCGGATCGACATCCGCTCCGGCGCGATCGACATCCCGTCGCAGATGAACGACATCGGCCAGGCCGTCGGGGTTGACCCGATGCAGTGGGTGCTGACCGGGGGAGAGGACCACGCGATCGTGGCGACCTTCGCGCCGGACGTGAAGCTGCCGGCCCGCTGGAAGGTCATCGGCGAGGTCCTCAACCCCTCGGCGCTGCCCCAGGTGACGGTGGACGGGGCGCCCTGGACCAGCAAGGGCGGCTGGGACCACTTCGGGGACATCGAGTCGTGACGCCCGGCGTGCTCACGAGGCCCAACGTGCTGACCGTGGCCGGCTCCGACTCCGGCGGAGGGGCCGGAATCCAGGCCGACTTGAAGACGATGCTCGCGCTCGGCGTGCACGGCATGAGTGTCCTCACGGCGGTCACCGCGCAGAACTCCCTGGGTGTGCAAGGGGCTTGGGAGCTGCCGGTGGAGGCGGTGCGGGCGCAGTACCGCAGCGTCGTGGACGACATCGGCGTCCAGGCCGTGAAGACCGGGATGCTGGCCTCGGCCGAACTGGTCGAGGCGGTCGCGGAGTTGATCGGCGGGACGGACGCGCCGACCGTCGTCGACCCGGTGGGCGTCTCCAAGCACGGGGACCCGCTGCTGGCGGCCACCGCCCTGGAGTCGGTACGCGAGCGGCTGCTGCCGGCGGCCACCGTGGCGACCCCGAACCTGGACGAGGTGGCCCAACTGACCGGCGTGCACGTCGAGTCGGAGGAGCAACTGCCGGAGGCCGCCGCGGCCGTGCTGGCGTACGGGCCTCGATGGGTGCTGATCAAGGGCGGTCATCTGGCGGGCGACGCCGTGGACCTGCTCACGGACGGCTCCGAGGAGCACTGGCTGCGGGCGCCCCGCTACGACAACCGGCACACGCACGGCACGGGCTGCACCCTCGCCTCGGCGATCGCCTCTCAGCTGGCGAAGGGCCAGTCCGTGCCGGAGGCGGTGAAGGCCGCGAAGGAGTACGTCACCGGGGCGATCGCGGCCGGCTTCGCGCTCGGCGCGGGGATCGGACCCGTGGATCACGGCTGGGCCCTCGGGCCGAAGGCGGGGCCGGGTGCTCCCGCGTGATGTCCGTGGGCGGGGCCACGTGCCTGCGTAGCCGCGGTAGCCGCGGCCTTGGGAACATCGGCGGCTCGGAGGGCGGCTCGGGGCCGTACAAGCCGTCTGTGAGGCGCTACTGGGCTTCGGGTTCTGGGGTGGCGGTCCGGGCACAGCAAAAAGCCGGTCCACACGAGGTGGACCGGCTCAGTGCGGCGAACCAGCAGTGGCTACGCGCTCAACAGTGCGTCAGCGCGAGACCTTGCCGGCCTTGATGCACGAGGTGCAGGCGTTCACGCGCTTCGGCGTCCCACCGACCACGGTACGTACGCGCTGGATGTTCGGGTTCCAGCGACGGGGCGTACGGCGGTGCGAGTGCGAGATGTTGTTGCCGAAGCCCGGGCCCTTGCCGCAGACGTCGCAGTTGGCAGCCACGGGTCACTCCAAAGACTTCAGATGCTCTTACGGTTGATCCCGGCATGCCGGGATCGAGATCACTGGAACCAGAGATCTTGGTGGCGCTGCCAGGGGAATGGCCCGATGTGGATCGGGCAACCGGAGCAGCATACAACGGCTGCGCCAGTAGAACGAAACTACCACGGCTGCTCTACGCTTCCTGCAGTCCAGCAGCTCAGGGAGGCGCAGGTGGCGCAGGTGCCGCAGACATTCTTCGATGCTCTCGCGGTGCGCACCTGGTGCGGTCTCGCGCTGACGGCACTGGGCCGCGCGCGCGAGGAGATCGACGCGATCAACGTCTTCCCGGTGGCCGACGGGGACACCGGCACGAACCTGTATCTGACCATGGAGTCCGCGGTCACGGCCGTGGAGGCGGTGTTCGCGGCCCACGAGATGGGTCCCGGGACACCGGAGAAGCCGACGCTCGCGGACGCCACGCACGCGATGGCGCACGGCGCGCTGATAGGCGCCCGGGGGAACTCCGGGACCATCCTCGCCCAGCTGCTGCGCGGCATGGCCCAGGTGCTCGCCGTCGACGGTGAGACGCCTCACACCGACGGCTCCGGTCTCCGCCTCGCCCTGCGCCGCGCCGCCGACTCCGCCCGCCAGGCCGTCGCGCACCCCGTGGAGGGCACGGTCCTGTCGGTCGCCTCCGCCGCCGCCGACGCGGCCGAGGAGGCGGAGGGCGACTGCGGGACGGTCGCGCGGGCCGCCTACGAAGGGGCGCGCACGGCACTCGCCGAGACCCCGGGACAGCTGGCCGTGCTCGACCGGGCCGGGGTGGTCGACGCCGGCGGACGGGGGCTGGTCGCGGTGCTGGCCGCGCTGGTGGAGACGTTCACGGGGGAGACGCCGGGGGCGGTCGTGGTCGTCGGGGGGCACGCGCGCGTGGAGGCCGATACGGCCGCCGCCGCCGACCCCGTAGCGATCGAGGAATGCGCCCCGTCTTCTCCTGACTCCTCTGAAGAGGGCGGTCCCGCCTACGAGGTGATCTACCTCCTGGAGGCCGAGGACGCGGCCGTGACCCGGCTGCGGGCCCGCCTGGACGCCCTCGGGGACTCGCTCGTGGTGGTCGGCGGCGACGGGCTGTGGAACGTCCATGTGCACGTGGACGACGCCGGCGCCGCCGTGGAAGCGGGCGTCGAGGCCGGGCGGCCGTACCGGATCCGGATCACGCACTTCGGGCTCGATGACGTCCATACGACGGGTGCCGAGCGGCCGCCCCGGGAGCCCGCCCAGCGGGCCGTGGTCGCGGTCGTGCCGGGCGAGGGACTGGCCGGGCTGTACACCGAGGCCGGCGCGACCATCGTGCTCGCGCGGCCCGGGGAGCCGCCCGCGAGCGGGGAGCTCGTCGAGGCCGTGCGGCGGGCGCACGCGCGCGAGGTGGTGCTGCTGCCCAACGACGCCGACCTGCGCCACACCGCCGCCGCGGCGGCCGAGCAGGCCCGCGCCGAGGGCATCCGGGTGGCCCTGATCCCGACCCGTTCCGCGGTCCAGGGCATCGCGGCCCTCGCCGTGCACGAACCGGAGCGGCGCTTCGACGAGGACGTCGTGTCGATGACGTCGGCGGCAGGCGCGACCAGGTACGCCGAGGTCGCGGTCGCCGAACGCCAGTCCTGGACCATGGCCGGCATCTGCCAGGCCGGCGACGTCCTCGGCCTCATCGACGGCGATGTGGCCGTCATCGGCTCGGACGTCACCTCCACCGCCGAGGCCGTCCTCGACCGCATGCTCTCGGCCGGCGGCGAACTCGTCACCCTCGTCCTCGGCGACGACGCCCCCGACTCCGTCACCGCCCGCCTCGAAGCACGCGTGCGGGAGGGGTACTTGGCCGTGGACACGGTGGTGTACCGGGGTGGGCGGCAGGGGGCGTTGTTGTTGATCGGGGTGGAGTAGGACACCGAGGGGGCGTGCGGGCGGGGGCAGGGGCGGTGGCGGGTGGAGCCGCCGGGCAGAACCGGTAGGCGGCCCGTCGCGTGGCCGGCCGGCGAGTGCTGCCGGCGCGGGCCCGTTGGGTCGTGGGGCAGCCGGTCACCTGATCCGGGACCGCGCGAACATCCTCATCCCGTGCTCGGCGACCATCCGCATCCCGTCCTCGGCGACGAGCGCACGCGGCCACTGACCGCGTCGAGAGGCTCCGCTGAGCGCGGCGGACGGCCGGAGGCCCGGTGTGTCGGCCCCTCGCGCGTGGCCGGATGGCGGGTGCAGCCGGGGCACGCTCGTTGCGTTGTGGGGCGGCTGCTGGCCTGTTCGCGGAGGATTCGGAGCATCCGCTTCCTCGCCCACGGTGATGAGAGCCCGCGGCCGTCGACTCGGCGTTGAGCCGTCTCGCCGGGCACGGGCGATGGCCGGGGCCCGGTGTGCCGGCCCCTCGCGTGGCACGGCCGCCCGGCGTCGGCGCTACGCGCGTCAGTCCGCCCCCTGTTCCTGGACCACCTCGAGCATCTGTTGGGCCTCCGCTCGGCGGGCCTGGGCCGTCGTGTCCTCCTTGGCGGCGCCGTCGTACGCCGAAAGGACCGAACGGGCGCGGGCCGCCGCGCGGGTCGGGCGGCTGAGGTCGGACTCCAGCCAGCCCGCGGCGAGTTCGGCGCCGGTGCGGCTGTCCAGGGCGCCCTCGCCGAGCGGTACGAAGACCGCGATCGCCTCGGTGACCTGGGCCAGGGCCGCTTCGAGCGTCGCCCGGATCGCCTCGTCGTCGGCGTCCTCGGCGGCGGAGCGGGCCAGCAGGTCGCCGAACTGGCGGTGGGTGTGGCCGAGTTCGGCGACGAGCCGCAGCCGTGCCGTGTCGTCGTCCACGCCGTCGCCCAGGGCGTTCTCGCAGGCGTGGACCGCGGCCGCCATGAACTCCCGTGCCGCATCTGTCCCGTCCTCGTCCTCCACCCGCAGCGCGAGCCACGCGCGGGCGCGCAGGGAGCGGACGAGGCCGTGGACGTTGTCGAGCGACTGCCACAGGTCGCCCGCGCGCGCGTAGGCCTGGTCCGCCTCCGCGAGCAGTCCCGCGTTGCCGAGGGACTCGGCGGCGAGGTGCGCCAGCGTCGCGTGGTCCTGCTGCTCGGGCCAGTGCCGGGCGATCTCGGCGGCCTGCAACCGGCGTTCGGCCGCCGCGCGGTGTTCGCCGAGCTCGCTCAGACAGTCGCCGAGCCACCACTGCGTCTGGACGATCGCGCCGTCGCCGTGCGTCTCCGCGTTCAGGTCGGGCAGCGCCGACTCCAGCACCTCCGCGGCCTCGGCCCACCGCTGCAGGCGCAGCAGGACCCCGCCGAGCTGGTGCCGTGCCAAGGCGCCCAGTGTGGGGCCCTCACCCGCCTCGTCGGCCCAGTGCGCCGCCTCCAGGGAGTGCTCCGCGGCCTCCTGGAGCAGTCCCCGGCCGCCGAGCACCTCGCCGAGCTGGAGATGCAGCTGGGCCCGCCCGACCGCCTCCAGGTGCGGTCCGCCGTGCTCCAGCGCGGCCCGCAGCGCCCGCTCCGCCTCCGGGACATCGCCCAGATGGTGCGCGAGGCCGGCCAACCGAGCCTCGTACTCCACCGCGAACCACGGCAGCCCCGCCGCCACGAACCTCTCCGAGGCCCGTCCGAACAACTCCGCGGACTTCTCCAACTCGCCGCTCTGCAGTGCCAGTTCCGCCAGCATGGCCTGTCCCTCGGCGGACCGGGACGCCAGTCGTACGTCCCCCTCGCCGCGCCCGTCGACCAGCGCGAGCAGCTCCCGCACGGCGGCGTCGGCGGCACCGAGGATCGTCTTGTCGACGCCTTCGCCCGACTCGCCCGCCTCGTGCGCCCGCCGCATCAGGATCCGGGCCCGGCCCATCAGCACCGACGCCGTCTGGCGGACGCCGGTCGCCTCGTCGGCGTAGAGCGCGAGGACCTCGTCGTAGAGGTCGGTGACCACCGCGACGGCCTCGTCGACACGGCCGGACAGGGCGCGGATGTAGGCCGCACGCGCGCGTGCCGCGAGGGCCTCGCCGGGGTCGCCCGCCTCGGCGTACAACTCGGCGGCCCGCTCGAAGAGTTCGGCGCCCTCGGGGCCCCGGTCCATCGCCTCGTGGTCGACGATCTCCGCGCGGTCGCGGGCGTCCAGCTCGACGCCCTCGGCGGCCCGCGCGACCGCCGCCCAGGCCGGGACGGCGTTCGGCCGGAGGGTGTCCGACAGCCGGCGTGCCTCGGCCAGGAGGGTGGGCAGGTCCGGTTCCGCGGCGTTCTCGGCGACCGGCGCCACGGCCGGCGACATGGGCGCGGAGACGGGGCCGACGGCGCGTACCCCGAGCGGCAGCCGGTCCACCAGCGGGCGTTGACCCATACGCGCGCGTGCCCGCTCACTGACGTACGACGTGCCGTTGCGCTCGTCGAACCGGGCCGCCAGGGCGAGGGCCTCCGCGCGCGCGTGCGGGGCGAGTTCGCTCGCGGTCCAGGTCCGGCCCGGCGGTCCTGGCACCTGGCGGTCACCGAGGCCGAGTTCCTCCAGCCGGTCCATGAGGAGCGCCACCACCGACAGGAAGTCCAGTCTGCTGCGCGGCTGTCCGGCGTCCGTGAAGTACGCGGGGCGCTCCGCGAGCAGCTCCAGTCCCCGCGCCTCGTTGCCCGTCAGCGCGCAGAACTCCACATGGTCCGCGTACGCGCCCCGCATGCTCTCCATGGACCGCACCAGCCGGAAGCCCCGCAGATGGTTCGCGCGCGCCTCGTCCGTGCGGCCAAGACGCAGCAGGGGCGTCAGGGAGGAGGCAAGCGCGGTGTGCGGCTCGTGCGCGCAGGTGAACTCGCCCTCCAGAACCGGCCGCAGCAGCTCCAGCGCCGCCTCGTCCCGGCCGCGCTCCGCCTGCCACCAGCCCTGCCCCTGCAACTCGCACGCGTGGCAGTCGGCCATGCTGTCCCGGTCGGCCGCCAGCCACGCGGCGAACGCCCGCTCCGCGCGCGGGATGTCACCGATGTGCGCGGCCACGCTGAACTCGGCGCTGCGCACCGCCCGTTCGGAGTGTCCGGCGAGCCGGTAGCGGTGCTCCATCTCGCCGAGCCACTTCTCGATCGAGGCGAGCGGGACGTGCGGCTGGTCGAGCATGCCGGACGACATCCACTTGAAGACCCAGTGCAGCGAGTGCGTCTCGTACTCGTCGAAGTCCTCGGGCCGCTCGTCCCACATGCGCAGCAGACGCGCGAAGGGGACGAACATCTTGTCCTTCTCGGAGCTGTAGTTGTAGACCTTCAGCTGATGCCCGAGTGCCTCGATCACGGCCAGTGGGATGCCCAACTTCTCGGCCTCGGCGAGCAGTTGCTCGGCGCGCGCGTTGCGGGCAGGGCCTTCCGGACGTTCGGAGTTCTCCGCCATCTCCTGGCGCAGCGAGTCGAAATCGGTGATCTCACTCATGAGTGACCGCCCCCCGCGGTGTCGGAGTCGGAGCCGGATCCGGGGTCGGCTTCGCCATGGGTGGCCCATTCCAGCAGGCCGATGAACGAACGGTTCAGCAGCGCCGTGTCCGCCGGCCGCAGCGGACGCTGGGCCATCAGGAGCGCCTGCCCGTACAGCGACTCCGTTGCCGTGCCGATGAGTTCGAGGTCGCGGAGCGAACTGATCCTGCGGATCAGCGGGTTGAGGTGGTTGAGCACCAGACGCGCGCGGGGCGTGCTGCCGCGCAGTGAGCCGAGGATGCCCGCCCACAGGTCGTCGGCGCCCTCCTCGGCCGCCGCGCGGGCCTGTTCGTGCCGGGCCTCCCGGTCGTCCAGGTGCAGCGCGGGCACGGACAGCGGGTGGAAGGCGCGCAGGACGACGTCACAGCCCAGGGGGTCGAGCCTGGCCCGCGCGGCTGCCAGAAAGCCCGACAGGGCCAGCTCCTCCGCCGGGTCGACCGTGTCCAGGTGCGCGGTCACCGTGTCCGCGTCCAGCTCGGCGACCACCGTCCCGGGCCGCACCGAAGGCAGCGCCTCCACCAGCTCGCTGTCGTAGGTGTAACCGCCGTTGACGACCCCGACGCCCTGCGCGGACGCGATCGGCGCGACCTGCCGGTACTCCTCCACCGTGCGCGTGAAGTGCACCACCGGGTGCCGCTGCGCGAACTCCTCCAGCGACAACCGCCCGTCGGTCGTCTCGAAGGGCAGCCACGGCAGCATCGTGCGCAGCATCTCCTTGTCGTGCCGGGCAAGCGACTTGACGCCCAGGTGGTGCACCGACAGGAACGCCGAGAGCCGCTCCGGATCGCCGGCCGCCAGACCCGTCAGCCACGACCGGATCCGCTCACCCAGCGCGTCCCGCACGGCCGCCAGCGTCTCGTCCTCGTACAGCGACTCGCGCGAGGCCGTGGGCCGCAGACTGTCGGTGTCCAGCACACAGCGCACGAAGAACGCCCAGTCCGGCAGCAGCTGTTCGGCCCGCTCGGTCAGCAACATGCCCTTCAGGTGCACCCGATGACCCGCCCGCTGCGCCGGACTGACCGCCGACGGCAGCACGTACGCCACCCCGCGGATGCCGGCCAGCGGCACGGACAGCTCGATCGAGTCGAGCGGCGTGAAGCCGAACAGGTCGTGACAGTGCCGGGCGAGCGCCACCCTGCGGTTGGCGGGGGAGGGGTACGAGCGGTCCCAGGGCGCCGGCAGATCGGTGACCGCCTCGTCGCCGACCCGGACGTCGTACGGCAGCAGCGCACCGAAGTCCCGCGCCAGCGTGAGCACGCGCGCGGGGGCGAGCCACTCGGCGGCACCCGCCCGAGCCACCAGGTGCACGGTGGTGCCCGGATCGGGCCGCGCCTCGTGCGGCAGCGTCCGCACGGTGTACGAACCGTCGTCGCTCGCCGTCCACTCCACGGGGGCCGCGTCCGGCGTCCGCGCGCTGCGACTGACCACCCGGATCCGCTCGGCGACGACGAAACAGGCCAGCAGGCCGATGCCGAACTGCCCGAGGAAGTCCGAGCGGGCCGCCTCCAGCCCCTCGGCGCGCTTGGAACTGCGCCCGATGGTCGCGAGCAGGTTGTGCACGTCCGCCTCGGTGAGCCCCACACCGGTGTCCTCGACCCGCAGGACACCCGCCTCGGCGAACAGCCGTACCCGCGCGGGGGCGTCGGGCTGCTCCGCGCGCCGGGCGGTGATGGCGTCCACCGCGTTCTGCAGCAGTTCGCGGAGGTAGACCTTGGGGCTGGAGTAGAGGTGGTGCGAGAGCAGGTCCACCAGGCCACGCAGATCGACCTGGAACGTGTGAGGTGGCTGGGACGGCTGGGATGACTGTGAGGTCTGGGAGTCCATCGTCGCAGCGCCGCTGGGGGGAACTTACGCACGGCGCGGGGTCGGGCGGTCCCTGGTTGGGGTGGTGACCGCGGGGGATGGCCGGAGCGCGCCATCCTAGAGCCGGAACGAGCCGTCTGACCAGGGGTTTCCCCAGACGTATACGGCAATGTCAGTGACGTGGTGTGCAATGGATCTCGTGCCCGCACTGAAAGAACCGCTGCACCAGCCACTGAAATCGGTGCTCGGCCCCGCCACCGCGAAGGTGATGGCCGAGCATCTCGGCCTGCACACCGTCGGCGACCTCCTGCACCACTACCCGCGCAGATACGAGGAGCGGGGCCAGCTCACGCACCTGGCCGAGCTTCCCATGGACGAGCACGTCACGGTGGTCGCCCAGGTCGCCGACGCCCGTCTGCACACCTTCGCCTCGTCCAAGGCACCGCGCGGCAAGGGCCAGCGCCTGGAAGTCACGATCACCGACGGCAGCGGCCGGATCCAACTGGTCTTCTTCGGCAACGGCGTGCACAAGCCCCACAAGGAACTCCTGCCGGGCACGCGCGCGATGTTCGCGGGCAAGGTCTCCGTCTTCAACCGCCGCCTCCAACTCGCCCATCCCGCCTACGAGTTGCTGCACGGGGAGGTAGAGGAACCGGTCGAGACCTGGGCCGGTGCCCTCATCCCGCTCTACCCCGCCACCGCCAAGATGGAGTCCTGGAAGATCGGCAAGGCGATCCAGACGGTGCTGCCCAGCGCCCAGGAGGCCATCGACCCCCTCCCGGACTCCCTGCGTGAGGGCCGCGGCCTGGTCTCCCTCCCCGAGGCCCTCCTCAAGATCCACCGCCCGCGCACCCAGGCCGACATCGCCGACGCCCGCGCCCGCCTCAAGTGGGACGAGGCCTTCGTCCTCCAGGTAGCCCTCGCCCGCCGCCGCCATGCCGACGCCCAACTCCCGGCGGTCCCACGGAAACCGTCCCCCGACGGCCTCCTCACGTCCTTCGACGACCGCCTCCCGTTCACCCTCACCGACGGCCAGCAGAAGGTCTCGAAGGAGATCTTCGACGACCTGGCGACGGACCACCCGATGCACCGGCTGCTGCAAGGAGAGGTCGGATCGGGCAAGACGATGGTGGCCCTGCGCGCCATGCTCGCCGTGGTCGACGCCGGTGGACAGGCCGCGATGCTCGCCCCCACCGAGGTGCTCGCGCAGCAGCATCACCGGTCCATCGTCGAGATGATGGGGGAGTTGGCCGAGGGCGGCATGCTGGGCGGCGCCGAGACGGCCACCAAGGTGGTGCTGCTCACCGGGTCCATGGGCATGGCCGGCCGCCGCCAAGCCCTGCTCGATCTCGTCACCGGCGAGGCAGGCATCGTGATCGGCACGCACGCGTTGATCGAGGACAAGGTCCAGTTCCACGACCTCGGCCTGGTCGTGGTGGACGAGCAGCACCGCTTCGGCGTCGAGCAGCGGGACGCCCTGCGCGGTAAGGGCAAACAGCCCCCGCACCTGCTGGTCATGACGGCCACCCCCATCCCGCGCACGGTCGCCATGACGGTCTTCGGCGACCTGGAGACCTCGGTCCTCGACCAACTCCCCGCCGGCCGCTCACCCATCGCCACCCACGTCGTCCCGGCCGCCGACAAGCCCCACTTCCTGGCCCGCGCGTGGGAGCGCGTGCGCGAGGAGGTGGAGAACGGCCATCAGGCGTACGTCGTCTGCCCCCGCATCGGCGACGACGCCGACGAACAGGGCGACCCGAAGAAGGCCGCCAAGAAGAAGTCCCCCGAGGACGAGGCCGAGAAGCGCCCGCCCCTGGCCGTCCTCGACGTGGCCGACCACCTCGCCAAGGGCCCCCTCCAGGGCCTCTCCGTCGAGGTCCTGCACGGCCGGATGCACCCCGATGACAAGGACGCGGTCATGCGCCGCTTCGCCGCCGGCGACACCGACGTCCTGGTCGCGACGACGGTCATCGAGGTCGGTGTGAACGTCCCGAACGCCACGGCGATGGTGATCATGGACGCCGACCGCTTCGGCGTCTCCCAGCTCCACCAGCTCCGCGGCCGCGTGGGCCGAGGCTCCGCCCCAGGCCTCTGCCTCCTGGTCACCGAGATGCCCGAGGCCAGCCCCGCCCGCCAGCGCCTGACCGCGGTCGCCTCCACCACCGACGGCTTCGAACTCTCCCGCATCGACCTGGAACAACGCCGAGAGGGCGACGTCCTCGGCCAGGCCCAGTCCGGCGCCCGCTCCAGCCTCCGCGTCCTCGCGGTCATCGAGGACGAGGAGGTCATCGCGGAGGCGAGGGCGGAAGCGACGGCGGTGGTGGCGACGGATCCCGAGCTGACCAACTTCCCAGGCCTACGCACGGCCCTGGACGCCCTTTTGGACGAGGAAAGGGAGCAGTACTTGGAAAAGGGCTGAGGAGGGATGCCGGTAAGGGGCGCGGGGAACTGCGCGAGCAACCACGACGGACCTGCTGCCAAACTGAATCCGTAGCCACCCCCGACCAAGGACCGAAGATGACCCGCGTGATCGCAGGCGAAGCCGGCGGACGCCGCCTGGCCGTCCCGCCAGGGACCGGCACCCGCCCCACCTCCGACCGCGCCAAGGAAGGCCTCTTCTCCAGCTGGCAGTCCCTCCTCGGCACCCCCCTGGAAGGGACCCGCGTCCTCGACCTGTACGCCGGGTCGGGAGCCATCGGCCTGGAGGCCCTCTCACGGGGCGCGAGCCACACCCTGCTGGTCGAGGCGGACGCCAGAGCCGCCCGCACCATCAAGGAGAACGTCAAGAACCTCGGCCTCCCCGGCGCAGAGGTCCGCGCGGGCAAGGCGGAACAGATCATCCAGTCACCGGCGCCGGCAGACCCGTACGACCTGGTCTTCCTGGACCCCCCGTACCGTGTCACGGATCACGATCTTCGGGAGATTCTCCTCACACTCCGCACCGGGGGCTGGCTCGCGCCGGACGCACTGGTCACCGTTGAGCGCAGTACCCGAGGCGGCGAATTCCGGTGGCCGGACGGGTTCGAAGCGATCAGGGCCCGTCGCTACGGCGAAGGGACGTTTTGGTACGGTCGCGCCGCCTCTACGTGCGAAGACGCACGATGACCGGACCGGAGAGCGAGGGACCACAAGTGCGCCGTGCCGTCTGTCCCGGGTCGTTCGACCCGATCACCAATGGACACCTCGACATCATCTCCCGCGCCTCCCGCCTCTACGACGAGGTCTACGTCGCGGTGATGATCAACAAGTCCAAGAAGGGCCTGTTCGAGATCGAGGAGCGGATCGACCTGATCCGCGAGGTCACCGCCGACTACGGCAACGTACGCGTCGAGGCCTTCCACGGCCTCCTCGTCGACTTCTGCAAGCAGCGCGACATCCCGGCGATCGTCAAGGGCCTGCGTGCCGTCAGCGACTTCGACTACGAGTTGCAGATGGCACAGATGAACAACGGCCTGTCCGGCGTGGAGACCCTCTTCGTGCCGACCAACCCCACCTACAGCTTCCTCTCCTCCTCACTGGTCAAGGAGGTGGCGACCTGGGGCGGCGATGTCTCGCACCTGGTGCCGCCGTTGGTCCTGGAGGCTCTGGACAAGCGTCTGCGCAAGGGCTGATGGGGCTACAGTCTTCCCGTCCGTCTCCAACACGGCTGTAGAGAGTGGCGAGTACCGGTGGACGTACAGGTGGACGTGCAGAAGAAGCTCGACGAGATCGTGGCCTCGGTCTCGGGCGCCCGGTCCATGCCCATGTCGGCGTCGTGCGTGGTCAACCGCGCCGAACTGCTCGCGCAGCTCGAAGAGCTGCGTCAGGCGCTGCCCGGCTCGCTCGCCCAGGCCCAGGAACTGATCGGCGACCGCGACCACATGGTCGAGTCGGCCCGCCAGGAGGCGGAGCAGATCATCCAGCACGCGCACGCCGAGCGCGGCTCCCTGATCTCCGACACCGAGATCGCCCGCCGCTCCCAGGCGGAGGCCGACCGGATCCTCGCGGAGGCCCGCAAGGAGGCCGAGGACGTGCGCGCGGAGGCCGACGACTACGTCGACTCCAAACTCGCCAACTTCGAGGTCGTCCTCACCAAGACCCTCGGCTCGGTCGGCCGCGGCCGCGAGAAGCTGCTCGGCACCGGCCCCGGCCTGGACGAGCAGGGCTACGAGGACGAGGACGCCCCCGAGCGCAGCCACGACCCGGAGACCCTGCGCAAGGACGCAGACTCCTACGTCGACGTCAAGCTGGGCGCCTTCGAGGCGGTGCTCGCCAAGACCCTGGAGGCGGTCGGCCGCGGCCGGCAGAAGCTGCACGGCCGGATCGCCACCGACGACCTCGGCGCCCTGGCCGACGACCAGACGACCTTCCAGCACTCCAGCGACGCCGACTACCTGGCCGACCTCACCGCCCTCACCGAGCAGGAGAACGCCGCCGCGGCGCCCCAGCAGGCCGCCCCGCAGCAGGGCTACGCGGAGCCGGCGTACGGCTACCAGCAGCAGGCCGACCCCTACGCCGGCCAGTACCAGCAGCAGGGCTACGGCCAGCAGGACGCCTACGGCTACCAGCAGCAGGCCGACCCCTACGCCTACCAGGGCCAGGGCTACGACGCCCAGCAGCAGGCGTACGACCCGAACCAGGCCCAGCAGGCGCAGCAGGCCCAGCAGTCGTATGCCCTGGACGAGACCAGCCTCTTCGACACCGGCATGATCACTCCGGAGCAGCTGCGGGCCTACGAACAGGGTCGCGGCCAGTAACGGACATCCGGATTGGGCCGAGAGCGAAAGGTCCAGTATCCTGGCTCTTCGGTCGCGTGTACGTCCGCGATCAGCGCTGCCCGGAGTCACCGATGGGCGGCGTCCCTCTGAGCTCTGAAGATCGAAAGCAGGAATGGCCTCCAACGCACGCCTAGACCACCGCAACCCGCTCGTGTTCGACACTCACGAGCTCGGGCGGCGGCCCGGCGCGCTGCAGCGGCTGTCCCGCACGATCGACGCCCCGAAGGACCTCGGTCTGCAGGGGGTCATCGGAGTGCCGGAAGGCGCCCCGGTGGAGCTCGACCTCCGCCTTGAGTCGGTCATGGAAGGGGTGCTTGTCACAGGCACCGCCCGTGCACAGGCCGAGGGGGAGTGCGTAAGGTGTCTGGAGCCGCTCGAGCTGGCGCTCGTGGCGGAATTCCAGGAGATGTTCTCCTACCCCGACGCCGATGACCGGGGCCGCCCCAAGGCGGAGCCGGTCGACGACGCCGAGGAAGACGAGGACAGACTCTTCATCGAGGACGGTTTGTTCGACCTCGAACCCGTGCTGCGGGATGCGGTGGTGCTCGCACTGCCCATGCAGCCGGTGTGCCAGGACGACTGTCTGGGCCTGTGCTCCGAGTGCGGAGAACGGCTCACGGACGACCCGGACCACCACCACGACGCCGTCGACATCCGTTGGGCGGCACTGCAGGGACTCGCCGGTTCACTCGAAGACGGCGAGAAGGACAAGATGAGCGGCGACGAGCCTCGTTCAGCCCGTGCCGCCGAGAAGCAGGAGAAGTAGCCGTGGCTGTTCCGAAGCGGAAGATGTCGCGCAGCAACACGCGCCACCGCCGGTCGCAGTGGAAGGCTGCGGTCCCCAACCTGGTTGCGTGCGAGCGCTGCCACGAGCCCAAGCTGCAGCACATCGCGTGCCCGTCTTGCGGCACTTACAACAAGCGCCAGGTCCTCGAGGTCTGAGCGGCTGGTGAGAGGCACCGTGTCCACTGCCAAGAAGGCGGATGACGCCAAGGCGGACCCAACCGCCAGGAAAAAGTCGGACAGCACGGCCTCGTCCCACACGCTTCTGGAAGGGCGGCTCGGCTACCAGCTCGAGTCCGCCCTTCTGGTGCGTGCGCTGACCCACCGTTCCTACGCGTACGAGAACGGCGGTCTGCCGACCAACGAACGGCTGGAGTTCCTCGGGGACTCCGTGCTCGGCCTCGTGGTCACGGACACGCTGTACACGACCCACCCCGACCTGCCCGAAGGCCAACTGGCCAAGTTGCGGGCCGCGGTGGTCAATTCTCGTGCGCTGGCGGAGGTCAGTCGCGGTCTCGACCTGGGTTCCTTCATCCGGCTCGGCCGGGGTGAAGAGGGCACGGGCGGCCGGGACAAGGCGTCCATCCTCGCCGACACCCTTGAAGCGGTGATCGGCGCGGTCTATCTCGACCGGGGCCTCGACGCGGCTTCCGAACTGGTGCATCGCCTGTTCGACCCGCTCATCGAGAAGTCCTCGAACCTCGGAGCCGGCCTGGACTGGAAGACCAGTCTCCAGGAGCTCACCGCGACCGAAAGTCTCGGCGTGCCCGAGTACCTGGTCACGGAGACCGGCCCCGATCACGAGAAGACCTTCACTGCTGCCGCCCGCGTCGGAGGCGTCTCGTACGGCACCGGCACCGGCCGCAGCAAGAAGGAGGCGGAGCAGCAGGCCGCCGAGTCCGCATGGCGGTCCATCCGGGCCGACGCGGACCAGCGAGCCAAGCTGGCGGTCGAGAAGGCCGCCGAGGAAGCTGCCGAGCTGGCGGCCGCACAGGTCGCCGAGCAGGAGGCCGAGAAGACCGCCGAACCGGCAGTCGTCGAAGCCGCCGAGGAGGACGGGGAAGGCCCGTCGTCCGTCTCCGCCTGACGAACAGCGCCATCCCGAGCGCCCGTCCCCTCCGTGGGCCGGGCGCTCGGTTCATCCACAGCGGTTTTCCGGTACGGGAGTCCCGATGCCCGAGTTGCCCGAGGTCGAGGTCGTCCGGCGCGGCCTGGAGCGATGGGTCGCCCATCGTGTCGTCGCCGACGCCGAGGTGCTGCACCCGCGTGCCGTACGCCGGCACATCGCCGGCGCCGACGACTTCACGCACCGCCTCAAGGGGCACCGCGTCGGCGTCCCCAGCCGCCGCGGCAAGTACCTGTGGCTGCCCCTGGAGGACACCCACCAGTCGGTCCTGGCGCACCTCGGCATGAGCGGCCAGCTGCTGGTCCAGCCGAACACCGCACCCGACGAGAAGCACCTCAGGATCCGCGTCCGATTCGCCGACGACCTGCTGACGGAACTCCGCTTCGTCGACCAACGCACCTTCGGCGGGCTGTCGTTGCACGACAACACCCCCGACGGACTGCCCGACGTCATCGCGCACATCGCCCGTGACCCCCTCGACCCGCTGTTCGACGACGAGGCGTTCCACCAGGCGCTGCGCCGCAAGCGCACGACCATCAAACGGGCCCTGCTGGACCAGTCGTTGATCAGTGGAGTCGGCAACATCTATGCGGACGAGGCCCTTTGGCGCGCCCGCGTCCACTACGAGCGCCTCACGGCCGGTTTCACGCGCCCGCGCACGGCCGAACTCCTGCGCCACGTAAGGGATGTGATGAACGCGGCGCTCTCCGTCGGCGGCACCAGCTTCGACAGCCTCTACGTCAACGTCAATGGCGAGTCCGGGTACTTCGACCGGTCGCTGGACGCGTACGGGCGTGAGGGTCTGCCGTGCCGGAGGTGCGGTACACCGATGCGCCGGAGCCCGTGGATGAACCGGTCCAGCTACTTCTGCCCGACGTGTCAGCGGGCGCCGCGCGTCCCGTCGTAGCGCTCGCGGGCCGCGAGGACGTCGTCCATGCGGCCCTCGACGAAGTGGATGAGGCCGAGGAGGCGTTCGGCGATCTCGCGGCCGAGGGGGGTCAGCTCGTAGTCCACGCGGGGCGGGTTCGTCGGCTGGGCCTCGCGGTGCACCAGGCCGTCGCGCTCCAGCGCGTGCAGGGTCTGGGAGAGCATCTTCTCGCTCACGCCGTCGACGCGCCGGCGCAGCTCGTTGAAGCGCAACGAACCCTCGTACAGGGCCCCCAGGGTCAGTCCGCCCCAGCGCCCGGTCACGTGCTCCAGCGTCACGCGCGAGGGGCACGCCTTCGCGAACACGCTGTACGGGAGGTCCCGTACGTCCGCGGGCTCCTGCGTGATGTCCATACCACGAGCGTACTCGAAGGCAGCGCTAACCATAAGTTAGCGCTGCCTTCAATTCGCATCTGCCCGGAGACGTCCCGGATCTAGTAGCCGAAGTCCTGCGTCCACCACGGGCCGCCCTCGCCGAAGTGCACGCCGACGCCCAGGGTCTTGAAGTCGCAGTTCAGGATGTTGGCCTTGTGGCCGGGGCTGTTCATCCAGGCCTCCATCACCGCGGCCGCGTCGGCCTGGCCGCGGGCGATGTTCTCGCCGCCCAGGCCGGTGATGCCCAGTGCCGCCGCGCGGTCCCACGGAGTGGCCCCGCTCGGGTCGGTGTGGTCGAAGAAGCCCTGTGCGGCCATCGCGTCGCTGAAGGCCGTGGCCAGGTCCGACAGCGCGCTGTTCGCGGCCACCGGGCTGCAGCCGGCCTTGGCCCGCTCGTCGTTGACCAGCTGGAGCACCTGCGCCTCGGCGGCGGCCTCCGCGGTCACCGTGATCGGGGAGGAAGTCTCCTTCGGCGGAGCCGGCTCCTTCGCCGACGGCGTGGTGGTCGGCTTCTCGCTCGGCGTCTCCACCGGCTTCTCGGTCGGCTTCTTGGTCGGCGCGGCCGTCGACGGCGAGGTCGAGGGAACCGTGCTCGGCGAGGCCGCCCGGTCGGAGCCACGGCTCGTCGAGGAGCCGTCGTCCCGGCTCTCCGCGCTGCCGGACGTGCCGCCCTGCTCGGTCGCGGAGTTGGACGGCGTACCGACGGCCTGCGTCTTGTCGCCGCCGCTCCCGCCGCCGAGCTTGTAGTTCTCGAGCCCGGGCATCGAACCGGTGGCGACCGCGACGGTGCCGATGGCGACCGCGGCGGAGACCCCGAGCAGACCGGACTTCACCGGCGTCACGGTCTTCTTGCGCCGCCGGTGGGAGCGGCCCCGGCCGGAGCCGCCGTCGGACGAGCGCCCGTCCTCGGGGAAGACCGTGGCGAAGTCGTCCTCGTTGGCGAAGAGGTAGGCGGCGCTGCGCGCGGACGCCCTGGTGTGCACGTCGCTGTCCGTGGCGGGGCCGGTCCCGAACGACTCCGGGGCCCCACCGCCGTAGGACTGCGGCGGTTCATAACTGTACGAGTACTCCTGAGGGTCGTAACCGCTCGCGTACGAGCCGTCCCTTGCAGTGACCCCCGTGGCGCGGCTTGTGGCGGCGCGGCCGGCGGCGGAGCGTCGGTGGCGTCCCATGTCCTTGCCTTCCTCGTGCTGCGGTCGAGCGGACCCATAGGACCTCGGGATCCGCGGAACCTCTGGGCCCTGGAATCTTCGCTGTGACCCGACTCACGCGATCTCACTCGATGGAGTGAGTTTCATATGAGATTCATTGGATGGGGACGGTACCGCATGGCGCCAGAGGAGGGAGTGCCCCAAGAGACATTGGCCGGTTAGGTTGCACTCATGAGCGAGGATGTGCGGCTGGTCGCCTGGGTGCGGGGACGGGTCCAAGGTGTGGGTTTCCGCTGGTTCACGCGGGCCAAGGCGCTGGAGCTCGGGTCCCTGAGTGGTTTTGCTCTCAATTTGGCGGACGGACGGGTTCAGGTGGTCGCGGAGGGCCCACGGGAGGGGTGCGAGGGACTCCTGGGGTGGCTCCGGAGTGACGACACGCCCGGGCGCGTGGACGGCGTCACCGAGATCTGGGACACACCCCGTGGGGGATACGACGGCTTCGCCATCCGTTGACCCGGTTCTGTAAAGCGGCCCTGGTCGAAGCGGAGGGACATGCCACCGGCAGCTGCCCCGAGCAGAAATGGCCTGGTGGTTGCCAAGAACCCCGTGTCGTGGCAGGCTCCGCAGCTAAGAATGATCGAACGCCCTCAGGACCCCGCAGGAGTCGCGTCGCCGCCGTCTCCAGGCCGCAGACCGCGGGTTGCCCGTCAATACAGGGCGTGATCGTGTTGACCGTCAAACTTTTTGGTGAGACGCTGAAAACCCCGCGCACCTTAGCTGTTTGGCATGGAGAACGGCAGCACTATCTCAACAGTGCCAGGCACTGCGGGTGCGATTCCCTCACGACCCACACCGCTTCGGTCGGTCACTCAGTGTGGAGGACCATCCATCATGGCAAAGGCGCTTCTCGGTTACGTCGGCGGTTCCGACCCGCGACTCCTCGCCGAGATGCGACGGCTCCAGCAGCGCGTCCAGGACCTGGAATCCGAGCTCGGACGGATCCAGGCGGAGAACGACGCGCTGACGGCTGCCGCTTCTCACGACTCGCTTCTCGAGAGCATCGACGCACGCCAGGCGGAGCCTGCGCTCACCTGATCACTGCATCGCACCACGACAGCAGGGGTTCGGTGGACCACATCAACCGCTAAGTTGTCAGAGTTTGCAAGGGACGCTTCGGCGTCCCTTCTTTCTTTCCCCCGTCGCCCTTCACCTTCTTTAACGTTTGGTGTGCCCTGCACGTTCAACGGCGAAACCGCGGGGAACCGGACGTTCATGGAGTGAGACAGCGTCGGAAGGTAGAGTCCAGCGGCGTGCACCTCAAGGCCCTGACCCTCCGAGGGTTCAAGTCGTTCGCCTCGGCGACCACGCTCCGGTTCGAGCCGGGTATCACGTGTGTCGTCGGTCCGAACGGCTCGGGCAAGTCCAACGTCGTGGACGCGCTCAGCTGGGTCATGGGCGAACAGGGCGCCAAGTCGCTGCGCGGCGGCAAGATGGAGGACGTCATCTTCGCCGGCACCACGGGCCGTCCGCCCCTGGGCCGTGCCGAGGTCTCCCTGACCATCGACAACTCCGACGGGGCACTGCCCATCGAGTACGCCGAGGTCACCATCACGCGGATCATGTTCCGCAACGGCGGCAGCGAGTACCAGATCAACGGCGACACGTGTCGCCTCCTCGACATCCAGGAACTCCTGTCCGACTCCGGCATCGGCCGCGAGATGCACGTCATCGTCGGCCAGGGCCAGCTCGACTCCGTCCTGCACGCCGATCCCATGGGCCGCCGCGCCTTCATCGAGGAGGCGGCCGGCGTCCTCAAGCACCGCAAGCGCAAGGAAAAGGCGCTGCGCAAGCTGGACGCGATGCAGGCCAACCTCGCGCGCGTGCAGGACCTCACCGACGAACTCCGCCGACAGCTCAAGCCCTTGGGCCGCCAGGCCGCCGTCGCCCGCAGGGCCGCCGTCATCCAGGCCGACCTCCGCGACGCCCGCCTGCGCCTGCTCGCCGACGACCTCGTACGGCTGCGCTCCGCGCTGCAGACCGAGGTCGCCGACGAGGCCGCGCTGAAGGAACGCAAGGAAGCCGCCGAGCTGGAGCTGAAGAAGGCCCAGCAGCGCGAGGCGCTCCTTGAGGACGAGGTACGCCGGCTCACCCCCCGGCTCCAGCGCGCCCAGCAGACCTGGTACGAACTCTCGCAGCTCGCCGAGCGGGTGCGCGGCACGATCTCACTGGCCGACGCGCGCGTGAAGAGCGCCACCTCGGTCCCTCCGGAGGAGCGGCGCGGGCGCGACCCCGAGGACATGGAGCGCGAGGCCGCCCGGATCCGCGAGCAGGAGGCCGAGCTCGAAGCGGCCCTGGAGGCGGCCGAGCGCGCCCTGGAGGACACCGTCGCGCACCGCTCCGACCTGGAGCGCGAGCTCATCCAGGAGGAACGGCGCCTCAAGGACGTGGCCCGCGCGATCGCCGACCGCCGCGAAGGTCTCGCCCGGCTCAACGGCCAGGTCAACGCGGCCCGTTCACGCGCCGCCTCCGCCCAGGCCGAGATCGACCGCCTGGCCGCCGCCCGCGACGAGGCCCAGGAACGCGCCGTCACCGCCCAGGAGGAGTACGAGGCCCTCAAAGCGGAGGTCGACGGCCTGGACGCCGACGACGCGGAACTCGGCGAGCAACACGACGCGGCGAAGCGCCGGTTGGCCGAGGCCGAGGCCACGATGACCTCCGCCCGCGAGGCGGCCACCGCGGCGGAACGCGAACGAGCCGCCACCCAGGCCCGCCACGAGGCCCTGGCGATGGGCCTGCGCCGCAAGGACGGCACCGGAATACTGCTGGGCGCGAAGGACCGCCTCACGGGACTGCTGGGCCCGGCGGCGGAACTGCTCACGGTGACACCGGGCTACGAGGTGGCGCTGGCGGCGGCGTTCGGCGTGGCGGCGGACGCGATCGCGGTGACCTCCCCGTCATCGGCGGCGGACGCGATCCGCCTGCTGCGCAAACAGGACGGCGGCCGGGCAGCGCTCCTGCTGGCCGGCGGCCCGGACGAGCCAACGTCAACCCCTATGCCCTCAAGGGGCGCGGGGAACGGCGCGACCAGCCACGACGCGCCCGCAGCCGCCGAATCACAGAACACCCCCCTTTCTGCGGCGGAACTGGTCCGCGCCCCCTCCGACCTCATGCCGGCCATCCGCCGCCTCCTCCAAGGCATCGTCGTCGTCGGCACCCTTGAGAACGCCGAGGAACTGGTCTACAGGCACCCGGAGTTGACAGCCGTCACCGCCGAAGGCGACCTGCTCGGCGCCCACTTCGCCCACGGCGGCTCCGCAGGCGCCCCCAGCCTCCTCGAAGTCCAGGCGTCCGTGGACGAAGCAGCCGCAGAACTCGAAGAACTGGCAGTCCGCTGCGCGGAGTTGACCGAGGCCCAGCACGCCGCGAGCGAGCACCGCAAAGATGCCGCGACGTTGGTCGAGAACCTGGCGGAACGCAGACGCGCCGCCGACCGCGAGAAGTCCGCCGTCGCACAACAGCTGGGCCGCCTGTCCGGCCAAGCTCGCGGAGCTGCCGGCGAGGCCGAACGGTCGACCGCGGCCGCCTCCCGCGCACAGGACGCCCTCGACAAGGCCCTCGAAGAGGCAGAGGAACTGGCCGAACGCCTGGCAGTCGCCGAGGAGATGCCCGTCGAGGAGGAACCCGACACCTCCGTACGGGACCGCCTCGCCGCCGACGGCGCCAACGCCCGCCAGACCGAGATGGAGGCCCGCCTCCAGGTCCGTACCCATGAAGAGCGGGTCAAAGGACTCGCCGGCCGCGCCGACTCCCTCGACCGTGCCGCCCGCGCGGAGCGAGACGCACGCGCGCGTGCCGAACAGCGCCGCGCCCGCCTGCGCCACGAGGCCGCCGTCGCCGAGGCCGTCGCCTCCGGTGCGCGCCAGCTGCTCCTGCACGTGGAGGTCTCGCTCGGCCGGGCCGATCTGGAGCGGACCGCCGCCGACGCGGCCAAGGCGCGGCGCGAGCAGGAGCTGACCGTCGCCCGCACCACCGGCCGCGACCTCAAGGGCGAGCTCGACAAGCTGACGGACTCCGTGCACCGCGGCGAGGTGCTCGGCGCCGAGAAGCGCATGCGCATCGAGCAGCTGGAGACCAAGGCGCTGGAGGAACTCGGCGTCGAACCGGCCGGGCTCGTCGAGGAGTACGGCCCCCACCAGCTCGTACCGCCCTCGCTCGCCGCCGAGGGCGAGGAGCTTCCGGACGACCCGGAGCACCCGCGCAACCAGCCCAAGTCCTTCCACCGCGCCGAGCAGGAGAAGCGGCTCAAGGCGGCCGAACGGGCCTACCAGCAGCTCGGCAAGGTCAATCCGCTCGCGCTCGAGGAGTTCGCCGCGCTGGAGGAGCGCCACAAGTTCCTCAGCGAGCAGCTCGAGGACCTGAAGAAGACCCGCGCCGACCTGCTCCAGGTGGTGAAGGAGGTCGACGAGCGCGTCGAGCAGGTCTTCACCGAGGCCTACCGGGACACGGCCGTGCAGTTCGAGGGCGTCTTCAGCCGGCTCTTCCCGGGCGGTGAGGGCCGGTTGATCCTCACCGATCCCGACAACATGCTCACCACGGGCGTGGACGTCGAGGCCCGGCCGCCGGGCAAGAAGGTCAAGCGGCTGAGCCTGCTCTCCGGTGGCGAGCGCTCACTCACCGCCGTAGCGTTGCTGGTGTCGATCTTCAAAGCTCGACCCAGCCCCTTCTACGTCATGGACGAGGTCGAGGCCGCCCTCGACGACACCAACCTCCAGCGACTGATCCGGATCATGCAGGAGCTGCAGGAGGCGTCACAGCTCATCGTGATCACGCACCAGAAGCGGACGATGGAGGTCGCCGATGCCCTGTACGGCGTCTCCATGCAGGGCGATGGGGTCTCGAAGGTCATCAGCCAGCGGCTCCGCTGAAGCCGTTCCTTCAAATTTTGAACACAAACCCCTCACGGGCTTGCTGATATCTCACATTCGTCGCCCATTGACTTCGAAACTTGAAGGCATAGTCTCGGCAACGTCGTTTTTACTTGCAGATGCCACCGATCTGGCATGGTCCCCATTCGGCAGTGTCGCCGGTGGCCCGAGGAGTACACGTGACCAGCACCGCTGAGGCCCCCAAGTCAGGAGCCGGACCGGCTCATCCCGAGCATCTCGGGCATGTCATCTTCATCGCGGCGGCGGCCGCGATGGGCGGCTTCCTGTTCGGCTACGACAGTTCCGTGATCAACGGCGCGGTCGAGGCGATCAGGGACCGCTACGACATCGGCTCAGCGGCCCTGGCGCAGGTCATCGCCGTCGCCCTGATCGGCTGTGCCATCGGCGCGGCGACCGCGGGCCGCATCGCCGACCGTATCGGCCGCATCCGCTGCATGCAGATCTCCGCCGTGCTGTTCACCATCTCCGCTGTCGGCTCCGCGCTGCCCTTCGCGCTCTGGGACCTCGCCTTCTGGCGGATCATCGGCGGCTTCGCCATCGGCATGGCCTCCGTCATCGGCCCCGCCTACATCGCGGAGGTCTCCCCGCCCGCCTACCGCGGCCGGCTCGGCTCCTTCCAGCAGGCCGCGATCGTCATCGGCATCGCCATCTCGCAGCTGGTCAACTGGGGTCTGCTCAACGCCGCCGACGGCGACCAGCGCGGCACGCTCATGGGACTTGAGGCCTGGCAGGTCATGCTCGGCGTCATGGTGATCCCGGCCGTCCTGTACGGGCTGCTCTCCTTCGCCATCCCCGAGTCCCCGCGCTTTTTGATCTCCGCGGGCAGGATCGACCGCGCCCACACCGTGCTGCGCGAGGTCGAGGGCGACGACGTCGACCTGGACGCCCGGGTCGCCGAGATCGAGCACGCGATGAGGAGCGAGCACAAGTCGACCTTCAAGGACCTGCTGGGCGGGGGCGGTTTCTTCTTCAAGCCGATCGTCTGGGTCGGCATCGGCCTGTCGGCCTTCCAGCAGCTCGTCGGCATCAACGTCGCGTTCTACTACTCCTCGACGCTGTGGCAGTCCGTCGGCGTCGACCCCACGGAGTCGTTCTTCTACTCCTTCACCACGTCGATCGTGAACATCGTCGGCACCGTGATCGCCATGATCTTCGTGGACCGCATCGGCCGCAGGCCGCTGGCCCTCATCGGATCGGTCGGCATGGTCGTCGGTCTCGCGCTGGAGGCCTGGGCCTTCTCCTACGACCTCGTCGACGGCAAACTGCCCAGCGCCCAGGGCTGGACCGCCCTGATCGCCGCCCACGTCTTCGTCCTCTTCTTCGCCCTGTCCTGGGGTGTCGTGGTCTGGGTCTTCCTCGGCGAGATGTTCCCCAGCCGCATCCGCGCCGCCGCCCTGGGCGTCGCCGCCTCCGCGCAGTGGATCGCCAACTGGGCCATCACCGCCAGCTTCCCGTCCCTGGCCGACTGGAACCTCTCCGCGACCTACGTGATCTACACGGTCTTCGCCGCGCTCTCCATCCCCTTCGTCCTGAAGTTCGTCAAGGAGACGAAGGGCAAGAAGCTGGAGGACATGGGCTGACCGGGCTCAGCCGAGCCGCGGCAGCACCTCGTCGCAGAACAGCCGCAGACTCCGCCATCCCTCCTCCACCGGCATCCCGCCCGCGAGCGGATGCAGTACGAGGTTGTCGAGCCCCTGCTCGACGACCTCGTCCGGCGTGAGGATCCGGTACACGCCCTCGGCGCGCAGTCCGTCGACGTCCGTCGCCCCCGACTTCACGGCCGAGCGGATCTCGCCGGACTGCCAGGAGGCGTACGTCCGTGCCTCGTGCAGGAAGTGCTCGCCGTAGTGCGCCCACGCCCGGTCGGGGTCCTCGGCGATGTGCAGCAGCGGGGTCTCGGCGGTCGGCATCATGGTCCAGCCCTCGGTGCCGTACTCGACCAGCCGTTCCTTGTAGTAGGCCTCGAGTTCCGGCAGGTGGGCGCTGGGGAAGAAGGGCAGGCCGAGGCGGGCGGCGCGGCGGGCGGCGGCCTTCGAGGAGCCGCCCACCAGGAGCAGCGGGTGCGGCTGGGTCGCCGGGCGCGGGGTGACCCGTACCCTGCGGCCGCGGTACTCGAACTCCTCGCCGGTCCAGGCCTTGAGCAGGGTCTCCAGGAGCTCGTCCTGGAGTGTGCCGCGGCGCTTCCAGTCCACGTCGAACTGGGCGTACTCCTCGGGCCGGTAGCCGATGCCGGCGACCGTCACCAGCCGGCCGCCGCTGAGCAGGTCGAGCACCGCGATGTCCTCGGCCAGCCGGAGCGGGTCGTGCAGCGGACCGATGATCGCGGAGACGGTGACCGCGATCGTGCGGGTCGCGCCGAACACCGTAGCGGCGAAGGCGAACGGCGAGGGCAGCCAGTTGTTGGCGACGCCGTGGTGCTCCTCCGTCTGCACGGTGGTGACCCCGCGCTCGTCCGCGTACGCGGCCATCTCCACGGCGGCCCGGTAGCGGGCGCCGAGGGAGGCGGGGGTGGCGTCGGGTTCGACGAGGTTGAAACGTACGACCGTGACGGGCATGGGGTCCCCTTCGCCGGGCGGATGTGCGGGGGACGGTAGCTGACGGAGCGTCAGACGGCCAGAGTCGCGGGCCCTCGGTCACGATCCGGGTGAGCGGCGGTTCCGGGCCCTACGGCACTGAGCACGGCCGGGACCCATGGCCGATACTGGGTGGGTTATGGAAACCGTCATCCTTGCTGTAGTCATCGCCGTGGTCGTGCTCGGTGCGATCGGCGGGCTCGTCGTCGGCAGCCGGCGCAAGAAGCCGCTGCCCCCGCCGCCCACCTCCGTGCCCGACATCACCGCCCCGCCGGCCGAGCCGCATGTCGGCGACGAGGCCGAGACCCCGCGCGACGAACCGCGCCGGACCATAGAGGAGGTGGATCTGCCGGGTGGCTCGGCGCCCGTCGGCGTGGAGGAGCCGCCCGCCGGACCGGATCTCACCGCTCCCGAGATCGAGGTCCCCGAGCCGACCGCCGGACGCCTCGTCCGGCTGCGCTCCCGTCTCTCCCGCTCCCAGAACGCCCTGGGCAAGGGGCTGCTCACGCTGCTGTCGCGCGAGCACCTCGACGAGGACACCTGGGAGGAGATCGAGGACATCCTGCTCACCGCCGACGTCGGCGTGCAGCCCACCCAGGAGCTGGTCGACGGCCTGCGCGCCCGGGTGAAGGTGCTGGGCACCCGCACGCCCGACGAGCTGCGCACGCTGCTGCGCGAGGAGCTGCTCAAGCTGGTCGGCACCGACGTCGACCGGGTCGTGAAGACCGAGCCCGAAGGCCGCAAGCCCGGCATCGTGATGGTCGTCGGGGTCAACGGCACCGGCAAGACCACCACCACCGGCAAGCTCGCCCGGGTCCTGGTGGCCGACGGCAACACCGTCGTGCTGGGGGCCGCCGACACCTTCCGGGCCGCCGCCGCGGACCAGCTGCAGACCTGGGGCGAGCGGGTCGGCGCCTACACCGTGCGCGGGCCCGAGGGCGGCGACCCCGCCTCCGTCGCCTTCGACTCGGTCAAGGAGGGCAAGGACATGGGGGCCGACGTCGTCCTCATCGACACCGCCGGACGACTGCACACCAAGACCGGTCTGATGGACGAGCTCGGCAAGGTGAAGCGGGTCGTCGAGAAGCAGGCGCCGCTGGACGAGGTCCTGCTCGTCCTCGACGCGACGACCGGGCAGAACGGCCTCGTCCAGGCCCGCGTGTTCGCCGAGGTCGTCGACGTCACCGGCATCGTCCTCACCAAGCTCGACGGCACCGCCAAGGGCGGCATCGTGATCGCGGTCCAGCGCGAACTGGGCGTACCGGTCAAGCTGGTGGGCCTGGGCGAGGGCGCGGACGACCTGGCGCCCTTCGAGCCGGAGGCGTTCGTGGATGCGCTTATCGGGGACTGACCTGCACACACTCCATCCGGCTTCAGTGAGCCCGAGTGCACCGACGAAGAAGCGCCCGCCCCCGAGATGCAGTCAGGGACGGGCGCTTCGGCCGTGGGGGGTGCCAGTGGGTGTTAGTTACGCTCCCGACCGGTGGGCCACGTACGCCAGCGTGCCGAGGAGCAGGCGGGCCGCCGGGGGGCGGGTCGCCGCGTCCAGGGCCGGCGGGCGCAGCCAGTGGACCGGGCCGAGGCCCCCGCGGTCGGACGGCGGGGCCGTGATGTACGTGCCGGGGCCCAGGCCCCGCAGGTCGAGCGAGCTGGGGTCGTCCCAGCCCATGCGGTAGAGCAGCTCGGGGAGTTCGGCGGCGGCGCCGGGGGCGACGAAGAAGTGGGCGCGGCCCTCGGGGGTCGCGGTGACCGGGCCGACGGGCAGGCCCATGCGCTCCAGGCGGATCAGGGCGCGGCGCCCGGCGGATTCGGCCACCTCGATGACGTCGAACGCGCGGCCGACGGCCAGCATGACCGACGCTCCCGGGAACTCCGCCCAGGCCTTGGTGACTTCGTCGAGCGTGGCGCCGGCCGGCACCTGGGGCGCGAACTCCAGTGGATGCGCGCCCGGTTCGGGACAGTCCGTGCGACCGCAGGAGCAGGCGCCGCCCGCGGCTCGCGCGCCCCGCACCACGTCCCAGCCCCAGAGACCGGTGAACTCGGCGACGGCCGTGCACTCGAAGGAGCGGCCGCGCCGACGCGTGCCGGAGCGGATCTCCCGGATGCCGCCGATCGTGAAGCCCATGCCCCCTCCAACGTGTCCGAAGCGCCGGTGGTTACGACGCGGATGCAGACCGTGACTCTGTGTTGTCTCGTGCTTTTCGACTTCCCCGCGCCGCGTCGTCCAGACGGCGCTCGGGCGTGCCCCGGGTGGTGAACTCGACGGTGCGCGCCCCTGAGTGCACCGCTCCGCCGACTCCCGGTCGTCCTATGTCAAGTGAATCGTGCGAGGACGACCGTGAGTTCATTCGAAGGGGTGGCGAATGGTGGCGTTTCCGGGATCGCCATGGCTGGAGCAGTGATCGTAGGATTACTTTGAGTGCACGGGTCCTGGGGGCACATGCACTCGTGGGTATGCCGGAGGCAACTCGGCTTTCCGTTCGAAGGGTGACAACGGGCAGACGGACGGCCGTATTTCCCGGCATTCTGATAAGGCTTGGCGCACTCAGCGACAAGTGGTCTCAGGGATGGGGGCGTTCCAGTGAGCGGCAACGGCGGAAGCGGGACAACCGCGACCAGCACGGAGAAGCTGCCCAACGAGCTGCTCACGTCGTGGTTCGTGCGCAGCGGCTGGTCGAAGGGCGAGCTCGCGCGCCAAGTCAACCGCAGGGCACGCCAGTTGGGCGCCAACCACATCTCGACGGACACCTCGCGCGTGCGCCGCTGGCTGGACGGCGAGAACCCCCGCGAACCCATCCCCAGGATCCTGTCCGAGCTGTTCTCCGAGCGCTTCGGCTGCGTGGTCTCCGTGGAGGACCTCGGCCTGCGCGCGGCCCGCCAGTCACCCTCCGCGACCGGCGTCGACCTGCCCTGGACGGGCCCGCAGACGGTGGCCCTGCTCAGCGAGTTCTCGCGCAGTGACCTCATGCTGGCCCGGCGCGGCTTCCTCGGAACCTCGCTGGCCCTGTCCGCGGGCCCGTCCCTCATCGAGCCGATGCAGCGCTGGCTCGTGCCCTCGCAGCACAGCCCCCAGTCGGCCCAGGCCGAGTCGCTCGCCGCGAGCCGGCGCGGCGGCCGGCTGTCCCGGCCCGAGCTGGAACTGCTGGAGTCCACCACGGTGATGTTCCGTCAGTGGGACGCCCAGTGCGGCGGCGGGCTGCGCCGCAAGGCGGTCGTCGGGCAGCTGCACGAGGTGACCGACCTGCTCCAGGAGCCCCAGCCCGAGGCCACCACCCGCAAGCTGTTCAAGGTCGCCGCCGAACTGGCGGAGCTGGCCGGCTGGATGTCGTACGACGTCGGGCTGCAGCCGACCGCGCAGAAGTACTTCGTGCTCGCCCTGCACGCCGCCAAGGAAGCGGGCGACAAGCCGCTGGGCTCGTACGTCCTGTCCAGCATGAGCCGCCAGATGATCCACCTCGGCCGGCCCGAGGACGCGCTGGAGCTGATCCACCTCGCGCAGTACGGCAGCCGGGACTGCGCGAGTCCGCGCACCCAGTCCATGCTGTATGCGATGGAGGCCCGCGCCTACGCCAACATGGGGCAGCCCGGCAAGTGCAAGCGGGCCGTCCGGATGGCCGAGGACACCTTCGCCGACGCCGACGACTGGGACGAGCCGGAGTCCGACTGGATCCGCTTCTTCTCCGAGGCCGAACTGCACGGCGAGAACAGCCACTCCTTCCGCGACCTGGCCTACGTGGCCGGCCGCAGCCCCACCTACGCCTCGCTGGCCGAGCCCGTGATGCGGCGGGCCGTCGACCTGTTCGCCAAGGACGACGAGCACCAGCGGTCGTACGCACTGAACCTGATCGGCATGGCCACCGTGCACCTGCTGCAGCGCGAGCCCGAGCGGAGCACGGTTCTTGTCGAGGACGCCATGCGCGTCGCCAAGAAGGTCCGCTCGGAGCGCGTCAACACTCGTATTCGAAAGACGGTCGACACGGCCGTCCGTGACTTCGGTGAGCTCGCCGAGGTCATCGACCTCACCGACAAGCTCGCCATCGAACTGCCGGAGACCGCAGAAGCGGTCTGAGACACGGCGCAACCCCAGAACCCCGGCCGCGGCCGGCCCTCCCGAACTGCCCGACTCGGCTCCCCCATGCCAGGTCATCGGAAGGTCGACCGCGGCCGGTTTCCTTCCCCCACGGAAGGTTGCGCCACGATAACGATCGCTTCGGCGAACATCTGCCAGTTCATCGACGCGTAACACACAGGACGCCTTCGTCACGGCGGCGAAACATCGAGGGGCTTCGACGGAAACCGCGCTGCGCCAATCTCATGGCGCATAACCGGCCCACCCCTCATGACCGCTCAGGCTTCGCCCGCACGGGGCCGTACCAACGACGAGGAGACGCCGATGGCACCAGCCATCACGCTTGCCGCAGACAAATTGTCTGCCGCCAACACAGGCTTCATGCTTATCTGTTCCGCCCTGGTGCTGATCATGACTCCGGGCCTCGCCTTCTTCTACGGAGGCATGGTCCGCGTCAAGAGCACGCTCAACATGCTGATGATGAGCTTCATCAGCATCGGGATCGTCACGATCCTGTGGGTGCTCTACGGCTTCTCCATGTCGTTCGGAACCGACCACGGCTCGCTGATCGGCTGGGAGTCCGACTTCGTCGGCTTCAGCGGCATCGACAAGATGGACATCTGGTCGGGGTACACGATCCCGGTCTTCGTCTTCGCCGTCTTCCAGATGATGTTCGCGATCATCACGCCGGCCCTGATAAGCGGCGCGATCGCCGACCGCGTGAAGTTCACCGCCTGGTCGCTCTTCGTCGCGCTGTGGGCGACGGTCGTGTACTTCCCGGTCGCGCACTGGGTCTGGGGCACCGGCGGCTGGGCCTTCGACCTCGGTGTGATCGACTTCGCCGGTGGTACCGCGGTCCACATCAACGCGGGTGCCGCGGCCCTCGGCGTGATCCTCGTCATCGGCAAGCGCAGCGGCTTCAAGCGTGACCCGATGCGCCCGCACAGCCTCCCGCTGGTCATGCTCGGCGCCGGTCTCCTGTGGTTCGGTTGGTTCGGCTTCAACGCCGGCTCCTGGCTCGGCAACGACGACGGCGTCGGCCCGCTGATGTTCGTCAACACGCAGATCGCCACCGCCGCCGCCATGCTCGCCTGGCTCGCCTACGAGAAGATCCGGCACGGCGCGTTCACCACCCTGGGCGCCGCCTCCGGCGCGGTCGCCGGTCTGGTCGCCATCACCCCGTCCGGCGGTGCGGTCAGCCCGCTCGGCGCGATCGCGGTCGGTGTCATCGCCGGTGTCGCCTGCGCGGCGGCCGTCGGCCTGAAGTACCGCTTCAACTACGACGACTCGCTCGACGTCGTCGGCGTCCACATGGTCGGCGGTGTCGTCGGCTCCCTGCTCATCGGCTTCTTCGCCAGCGGCAAGGGCCAGTCCGACGTCGAGGGCCTCTTCTACGGCGGCGGCCTCGACCAGTTCTGGAAGCAGTGCGCCGGTGTCTTCGCCGTCCTCGCCTACTCCCTGATCGCCTCCGCGATCCTCGCCTTCCTCATCGACAAGACCATCGGTATGCGGGTCAGCGAGGACGAGGAGATCTCGGGCATCGACCAGGCCGAGCACGCCGAGACCGCATACGACTTCAGCGGCGCCGGCGGTGGCATCGGCGGCGGCGCGCTGGCCGCCGCGGAGACGAAGAAGGTGGACGCATGAAGCTCATCACCGCCGTCGTGAAGCCGCACCGGCTCGACGAGATCAAGGAAGCCCTGCAGGCCTTCGGAGTGCACGGTCTGACGGTCACCGAGGCCAGCGGCTACGGTCGTCAGCGGGGCCACACCGAGGTCTACCGCGGTGCCGAGTACACGGTCGACCTGGTACCGAAGATCCGTATCGAGGTACTGGCCGAGGACGACGACACCGAGCAGCTGATCGACGTCATCGTCAAGGCCGCCCGCACCGGCAAGATCGGTGACGGCAAGGTCTGGTCCCTCCCGGTCGAGACGGCCGTACGGGTCCGGACCGGCGAGCGCGGACCGGACGCGCTCTAAAAGAAGAGGAACAGGAGTCGCTGGGTGTCGAGCACGGACGTGCGCAACGAAGCAGAGGATTCGGGACCCAGCGGCTACGCGGCGGCCCGGCTGCGCCTCCTCCAGGAGGGGGCGCGGTCCGGGCCGCCGCGCCGTGCCGCCCTGGCCGAACTGACAGACGACTGGCTGTCCGGGCTCTTCACCGCCGGCGCCACCGACCTCAAGGGCGTCTCCCTGGTCGCCGTCGGCGGCTACGGCCGCGGCGAGCTCTCCCCGCGCAGCGACCTGGACCTGCTCCTGCTGCACGACGGCTCCGACTCCGGCGCGGTGGCCGCCCTGGCCGACCGCATCTGGTACCCCGTCTGGGACCTCGGCCTCGCCCTGGACCACTCGGTCCGCACCCCGGCCGAGGCCCGCAAGACCGCCGGCGAGGACCTCAAGGTCCAGCTCGGCCTCCTCGACGCCCGCCACCTCGCGGGCGACCTCGGCCTCACCGCCGCCCTGCGCACCTCGGTCCTCGCCGACTGGCGCAACCAAGCACCCAAACGCCTTCCCGAACTCCAGGAACTCTGCGCCGAGCGCGCCGAGCGCCAGGGCGAGCTGCAGTACCTCCTCGAACCCGACCTCAAGGAAGCCCGCGGCGGCCTGCGCGACGCCACCACCCTGCGCGCCGTCGCCGCCTCCTGGCTCGCCGACGCCCCGCGCGAGGGCCTCGACGACGCCCGGCGCCGCCTTCTCGACGTCCGCGACGCCCTGCACCTGGCCACCGGCCGCGCCACCGACCGGCTCGCCCTCCAGGAACAGGACCAGGTCGCCGCCGAACTCGGCCTGCTCGACGCCGACACCCTGCTGCGCCAGGTGTACGAGGCGGCCCGGGTCATCTCGTACGCCAGTGACGTCACCTGGCGCGAGGTGGGGCGCGTGCTCAGGTCGCGGGCCGTGCGGCCGCGGCTGCGCGCCATGCTCGGCGGCAGCAAGCCCGTCACCGAACGCTCCCCGCTCGCCGAGGGCGTGGTCGAGCAGGACGGCGAGGTGGTGCTCGCGCGGGCCGCGCGCCCCGAGCGCGACCCCGTCCTGCCGCTGCGCGCCGCGGCCGCCGCCGCACAGGCCGGTCTGCCGCTCTCCCTGCACGCCGTACGGCGCCTGGCCGCCACCGTGCGCCCGCTGCCCACGCCCTGGCCCGCCGAGGCGCGCGAACAGCTGGTGACGCTGCTCGGTTCCGGGCAGCCCACCATCGAGGTCTGGGAGGCGCTGGAGGCGGAGGGCCTGATCACCCGTCTGCTGCCGGACTGGGAGCGGGTGCGCTGCCGGCCGCAGCGCAACGCCGTGCACATCTGGACCGTCGACCGGCACCTGATCGAGACCGCCGTACGCGCCTCCGAGTTCACCCGCCGGGTCAGCCGCCCCGACCTCCTCCTGGTCTCCGCGCTGCTGCACGACATCGGCAAGGGCTGGCCGGGCGACCACTCGGTGGCCGGCGAGATCATCGCCAAGGACGTCGCCGCCCGCATCGGCTTCGACCGTGCGGACGTCACGGTGCTCTCCACCCTCGTACGCCATCACCTCCTGCTCATCGAGACCGCCACCCGGCGCGACCTGGAGGACCCGGCCACCGTGCGCGCGGTCGCCGAGGCGGTCGGCACGCAGAGCACGCTGGAGCTGCTGCACGCGCTGACCGAGGCGGACGCGCTGGCCACCGGGCCCGCAGCCTGGTCGTCCTGGCGCGGGTCCCTCGTCGCCGACCTGGTGAAGCGGGTCGCCGCCGTGCTCGCCGGGGACGTCCCGGAGGAGCCCGAGTCCGCCGCGCCCACCGCCGAGCAGGAGCGGCTCGCCATCGAGGCCATCGCCACCGGCAGCCCGGTTCTCGCCCTGCGCGCGCAGACCGAGCCGCCGACGGAGGACCAGCCCGCCGGGGACCCCGAGCCGCTGGGCGTGGAGCTGCTGATCGCCGTGCCCGACCAGCCCGGGGTGCTGCCCGCGGTGGCCGGCGTCCTCGCGATGCACCGGCTCACCGTGCGCACCGCCGAACTGCGTGCCCTGGACCTGCCGACCGGCGTCGAGGGCTCCGTGCTGCTCCTGAACTGGCGGGTCGCCGCCGAGTACGGCTCACTGCCCCAGGCCGCGCGGCTGCGGGCCGACCTGGTCCGCGCGCTGGACGGCTCCCTGGACATCGCGGGCCGTCTCGCCGAGCGGGACGCGGCCTATCCGCGCCGCCGCGGAGTGGTGGCACCGGCGGCCCGCGTGACGGTCGCCTCCGCCGCCTCCCGCTTCGCCACCGTGATCGAGGTCCGCGCCCAGGACGCCCCCGGGCTGCTGTTCCGCATCGGCCGGGCCCTTGAGGACGCGGGCGTCCTGATGCGCAGCGCACACGTCTCCACGCTGGGCGCGAACGCCGTCGACGCCTTCTACGTGACCGGAGCGGAGGGGGCCGCCCTGCCGGGCGAGGAGGCGGCCGCGGTGGCGCGCAAACTGGAGGAGATGCTGCGGGCGTGAGCTCGCGGTCCTGTCGCGCATCGGGCGGACCGCCCCGCGGACGCGAGGTTTCCCGCGTACCCGCCCGATGAACCCAGCAGGCGGGGACGATTGTCTTGCGCGGCCGGATACCCTGGAAGACGCCCATCCTGCCCCCGACTCCGAGGACCGACGCCGCCGTGTTCGATACTCTCTCCGATCGCCTTTCAGCGACCTTCAAGAACTTGCGCGGCAAGGGGCGCTTGAGCGAAGCGGACATCGACGCCACGGCGCGTGAGATCCGCATCGCCCTCCTCGAAGCCGACGTGGCCCTGCCCGTCGTGCGGACGTTCATCAAGAACGTCAAGGAGCGTGCCCTCGGCGCCGATGTGAACAAGGCGCTGAACCCGGCCCAGCAGGTCCTGAAGATCGTCAACGAGGAACTCGTCACGATCCTCGGCGGCGAGACCCGGCGCCTGCGCTTCGCCAAGAACCCGCCGACCGTGATCATGCTCGCGGGTCTGCAGGGTGCCGGTAAGACCACCCTCGCGGGCAAGCTCGGCAAGTGGCTGGGGGACCAGGGGCACTCGCCGCTGCTCGTCGCCGCCGACCTCCAGCGCCCGAACGCCGTGAACCAGCTGAGCGTCGTCGCCGAGCGCGCCGGGATCGCGGTCTTCGCGCCCGAGCCGGGCAACGGCGTGGGCGACCCGGTCAAGGTCGCCAAGGACTCCATCGAGTTCGCGAAGGCCAAGGTCCACGACATCGTGATCGTGGACACCGCGGGCCGCCTCGGCATCGACCAGGAGCTGATGCAGCAGGCCGCGGACATCCGCGACGCGGTCAGCCCCGACGAGATCCTCTTCGTCGTCGACGCGATGATCGGTCAGGACGCGGTCAACACCGCCGAGTCCTTCCGTGACGGCGTCGGCTTCGACGGCGTGGTGCTCTCCAAGCTCGACGGTGACGCCCGCGGTGGTGCGGCCCTGTCGATCGCCTCGGTGACCGGCAAGCCGATCATGTTCGCCTCCAACGGCGAGAAGCTGGAGGACTTCGACGCCTTCCACCCCGACCGGATGGCCTCCCGCATCCTCGACATGGGTGACCTGCTCACCCTGATCGAGCAGGCGGAGAAGACGTTCAGTCAGGAAGAGGCCGAGAAGATGGCCTCCAAGCTGGCGTCCAAGAAGGGCCAGGACTTCACCCTGGACGACTTCCTGGCCCAGATGGAGCAGGTCAGGAAGATGGGCAGCATCTCCAAGCTGCTCGGCATGCTGCCCGGCATGGGGCAGATCAAGGACCAGATCAACAACCTGGACGAGCGGGACGTCGACCGCACGGCCGCGATCATCAAGTCGATGACCCCGGCCGAGCGCCAGGACGCGACGATCATCAACGGCTCGCGCCGCGCCCGTATCGCCAAGGGCTCCGGCGTCGAGGTCAGCGCCGTGAAGAACCTGGTCGAGCGGTTCTTCGAGGCCCGCAAGATGATGTCCCGCATGGCCCAGGGCGGCGGGATGCCCGGGATGCCGGGCGTACCGGGCATGGGCGGCGGCCCCGGCCGCAGCAAGAAGCAGCCGAAGAAGGCCAAGGGCAAGCAGCGCTCCGGCAACCCGATGAAGCGCAAGCAGCAGGAGCTGGAGGAGGCCCAGCGGCGCGAGGCCGGCGGCGGCGCGTTCGGCGTGCCGGGCCAGCAGGCTCCGCAGGACTTCGAGCTGCCGGACGAGTTCAAGAAGTTCATGGGCTGAGTTCACCCTCTGCGCATGCCAAGGGTTGGTCTGTGTCGTAACGTCCCGATATGACCAACCCCGCGCCGCCGCGCAAGTCCCCTGATCAGCCCTGGCGTACCGAGGGCACCCCCGACGAGCCCCCGAAGCCGTCGCCGGGCGGGCGGAAGATGCGCGGCGGCTGGTGGAGCCTGATCCTGACCGCGCTGGTCGTCTACCTGATCGCCAACCTGGTGCTGTCGTTCTTCAACGAGGGCGACGAGCCGACGATCTCGTACACCGAGTTCAGCAAGCAGGTCGACGCCGGCAACGTCAGCAAGATCTACGCCAAGGGCGACGCGATCCAGGGCCAGCTCAAGAAGGGGCAGGACAACCCCGAGGGCGACGGCAAGTACACCAAGTTCAACACCGAGCGGCCGACCTTCGCGGACGACCAGCTCTGGGAGGACCTGACCAAGCACAACGTCACGGTCACGGCGGAGCCGGTCGTACAGCACCGTAGTTTTCTGGCCAATCTGCTCATCTCGCTGGCCCCGATGCTGCTCCTGGTCGTCCTGTGGATCTTCATCGCGCGGCGAATGAGCGCGGGGCTCGGTGGCGGGGGCGGCATGCTCGGCCGCAAGGCCCCGCCCAAGCCGGTCGAGCTGGAGCCGGGCCAGCAGCGGACCACCTTCGAGGACGTGGCCGGCATCGACGAGGTCGAGGGCGAGCTCAACGACGTCGTCGACTTCCTCAAGAACCCCGACGCCTATCGCAAGATGGGCGCGAAGATGCCCCGGGGCGTGCTCCTCGCGGGCCCGCCCGGCACCGGCAAGACGCTGCTCGCGCGGGCGGTCGCGGGGGAGGCGGGAGTGCCGTTCTTCTCGGCCTCGGCCTCGGAGTTCATCGAGATGATCGTCGGTGTCGGTGCCTCACGCGTGCGTGAACTGTTCGCGGAGGCCCGCAAGGTGGCCCCCTCGATCATCTTCATCGACGAGATCGACACCATCGGCCGGGCCCGCGGCGGCGGTTCGGGTATGGGCGGTCACGACGAGCGTGAACAGACCCTGAACCAGATCCTCACCGAGATGGACGGCTTCTCCGGCTCGGAGGGCGTCATCGTCATCGCGGCCACCAACCGCGCCGACGTCCTGGACCCGGCCCTCACCCGCCCCGGCCGCTTCGACCGGGTGGTCGTGGTCTCGCCGCCCGACCGCGGCGGACGCGAGGCGATCCTGGAGATCCACACCCGCCAGATCCCGCTCGCCCCCGGCGTCGACCTGGCCCAGGTCGCCCGTACGACCCCGGGCATGACCGGCGCCGAACTCGCCAACCTCGCCAACGAGGCCGCCCTCCTCGCCGTCAAGCGCAAGCAGGACCAGGTCACCCAGGCCGACCTCTCGGAAGCCCTGGAGAAGGTCCAACTGGGCGCCGAACGCCCGCTGGTGATGCCCGAGGAGGAACGCCGGCGCACCGCGTACCACGAGAGCGGCCACGCCCTCCTCGGCATGCTCCAGCCCGGCGCGGACCCCGTCCGCAAGATCACCATCGTCCCGCGCGGGAGGGCACTCGGCGTCACGCTCTCCACCCCGGACGCCGACAAGTACGCGTACACCGAGGAGTACCTGCGCGGCCGGATCATCGGCGCCCTCGGCGGCATGGCCGCGGAACAGGTCGTCTACGGGGTGATCACCACCGGCGCCGAGAACGACCTCGAACAGGTCACCAACATCGCGCGCGGCATGGTCGCGCGATGGGGGATGAGCGAACGGGTGGGCCGGCTCTCGGCCCTCCCGAACGACGCCCAGCAGGCGTACGGCCTCGCCGCCGCGCCCCAGACCCTCGACGTCATCGACGACGAGATGCGCCGCATCGTCGACGAGTGCTACGAGGAGGCCTGCCGCAAGCTCCGCGACCACCGGGGCCAACTCGACGACCTGGCGGCCGCGTTGCTGGAGAACGAGACGTTGGAGGAGACGGACGCGTACCGGATCGCGGGCGTCACACGCCTCTTCAAGGAAGAGGCGTAGCCGTCCTCAGGGCGTCCGCGCGATCAGGTACCGGAACACGTTCGGCATCCACACCGTCCGGTCCCGCCGCTGATACGGATGCAGGGCCTCCGCCAACTCCTTGTCCACCTGCGCCTGATCGGTCGCGGTGATCGCCGCGTCGAAGAGCCCCGTCGACAGCAGCCCTCGTACGGCGCTCTCCATGTCGGCGTACCCGAACGGGCACGACACCCGCCCCGAACCGTCGGGCCTCAGGCCCGCCCGCTGGGCGACCTCCTCCAGGTCGTCGCGAAGGGCGGGGCGCCAACTGCCCGCACTGCGCAGCGGATCCGCCAGTCTGGTGGCCACCCGCAGCACGGACGACGTGGCGCAGCGCTCCGGCGGACCCCAGCCGGCCAGCACCACGGGCGCCCCGCGCTCGGCGAGCGGAGTCGCCGCCCGCAACTGCCCGCCGAGTCCCTCCGAGTCGCCCGCCAGACACCCGATGGGCTCGAAGGCGGTCACCAGGGTGTACGCGGGCGTCTCCGCGTCGGCCGCGTCCCCGGGTGCGCCGTCGATGATCCGGGTGTCCTCACGCGTGCGTGCGCCCGAGGTCGCCGGGAGCAGCCGCTCGCGCGCGAGGGCGAGTCGTTCACGGGAGGAGTCGACACCGGTGACCGCCGCACCTCTGGCGGCCGCCATCAAGAGGGCGAGGCCGCTGCCGCAGCCGAGGCCCAGCAGCCGGGTACCCGGGCCCACTTCAACTCGCTCGTAGACGGCCTCGTGGAGCGGTACCAGCATCCGCTCCTGGATCTCGGACCAGTCACGCGCGCGTGCACACAGGTCCACGCGGGGTGATTCGTCCGCGTGGGGATGGTGCTGCCGCACGAGCGTAGGTGTCATCTAAAGCGCCCCAATCCGCCGAGAGTTGTCGCTGTGTCCGTTTCCCCTGCCCCCGTGACGTTCGCGCGCACTGCCCCCGCATTGCCAGGTAACTCCGGACCAGGAGCCGCGTCCAGGGTTTCTCGGGTCCCGCTTGTGGCTCAGGTATGTCTGTGGCGAGATTTCACATCCCGGCAACTTGGACCCGTACCATCTCGCCATGGCCAAGGCCCCCGTACTCACGCCCCGGGCGGACGACTTTCCGCGCTGGTACCAGGATCTGATCAGCAAGGCCGAACTGGCCGACAACGGCCCGGTGCGCGGCACCATGGTCATCCGACCGTACGGGTACGGGCTGTGGGAGCGGATGCAGGCCGAGATGGACGCGCGGATCAAGGAGACGGGTACGCAGAACGCGTACTTCCCGCTGCTGATCCCGCAGTCGTACTTCGCCCGGGAGGCCGACCACGTCGAGGGCTTCGCGCCCGAGCTGGCCGTGGTCACCCACGGCGGCGGCAAGGAGCTGGAGGAGCCCGCGGTCGTCCGCCCCACCTCCGAGATGATCATCAACGACTACTTCTCGAAGTGGGTCCAGAGCTACCGCGACCTGCCCCTGCTGATCAACCAGTGGGCGAACGTGGTCCGTTGGGAGCTGCGCCCCCGTCTCTTCCTGCGCACCACGGAGTTCCTCTGGCAGGAGGGCCACACGGCGCACGCGACCTTCGAGGAGGCGCGCGACTTCGCCGCGCACATCCACCGCCAGGTCTACGAGGACTTCATGGTGAAGGTCCTCGCGATGGACGTCGTGGCCGGTCGCAAGACCGTCAAGGAGCGGTTCGCCGGAGCCATCAACACCCTCACCCTCGAAGGCATGATGGGCGACGGCAAGGCCCTCCAGATGGCCACCAGCCACGAGCTGGGCCAGACCTTCGCGAAGGCGTTCAACACCCAGTACCTGTCGAAGGAAGGCAAGCAGGAGCTCGTCTGGCAGACCTCCTGGGGCTCCACGACCCGCATGATCGGCGCCCTGGTGATGATGCACGGCGACGACAACGGCCTGCGCGTCCCGCCCAACCTCGCCCAGACGCAGGCCGTCGTCCTCGCCATCAAGGGCGACGAGGCGGTTCTGGCCAAGGTCCGCGAGCTCGGCGATCAGTTGAAGGCGGCAGGCGTACGGGTCCACGTCGACGACCGCACGGACGTCCCCTTCGGCCGCCGTGCCGTCGACTGGGAGCTCAAGGGCGTGCCGGTGCGGATCGAGATCGGCCCCCGTGACCTGGAGAACGGCACCGCGATGCTGGCCCGCCGGATCCCCGGGGGCAAGGAACCGGTGGCGATCGACACCCTCGTAGGACTGCTTCCGAAGGTTTTCGAGGAGGATCAGGCGCTGCTGCTCGCGCAGTCGCGGGAGCGCCGGGAGTCCCGCACCTCCGACGTGGCGACGGTCGAGGAGGCCGTGGAGGTCGCCGGGGCCGGGGGCTGGGCGCGCATCCCGTGGGCGGATCTGGGCACGGAGGGCGAGGTCAGACTGGCCGAGCACGCCGTGACCGTACGGTGTCTGGTCGCCGAGGACGGGTCGGTGCCCGAGAGCGACGGGCAGCCCGGTAACGTCGCGGTCGTCGCACGCGCTTACTAGGGCGGGCCCCTTCCGTCGCGAGAGCGACCGAAACGCCCCTTGCGCATCCGCGGATCGCAGCGGCACCGGCGTGTGGACATCATCTACGCGTAGGTGCGTACGTCAGGCTACGTACCGGCTTGGTACGAGCTGTGAGGCTTCTCCGCAGATCAGCGCACCCGCCCTCGTCCGGACGCATCAGCGGCAACTGACGGGTACGTGCAAATTATTTGGGATGGCCCGGAATCGGAACACAGGGGCACCCCGGCTCGTTGTCATTACGTGAGCACGACACAGACACCACCTGTTCTCGCCGCAGAGCTGGCAGAGGCGTGGGCCGATATTCAGCGGTACCACCCCGAACTGCCCGATCTGGCCGCGCCCGAGTCCCTGATCGGAGAGTCGTCGTCCGCCTGCGGGCACGAGCTCTCCTTCGAGCGACTGCTGCATGAGGCAGTCCATGGCATCGCCGCCGCGCGCGGCGTGCGTGACACGTCCCGTGCCGGCCGGTACCACAACCGGAGATTCCTCGCGATCGCCGAGGAGCTGGGCCTGGACCACCAGGAGGAGCCCCACCCGAGCAGCGGTTTCTCGCTGGTCACGCTCAACCCCGAGGCCAAGCGCCGGTACCGCCCGACCATCGAGCGGCTCCAGCGCGCCCTCAAGGCCCACACCGCGGCCACGTCCTCGGACACCGGCCGCTCCTTCCGCGGCCCGGCCGCCCGGCACGGTTCCTCCGGGGGCGGCGTGCGGGTCAAGGCCGTGTGCGACTGCGGCCGGAACGTGCGGGTGGTCCCGTCCGTCCTCGCCCAGGCGCCGATCGTCTGCGGGGGCTGCGGGAAGCCGTTCCGGATCCCGGAGGTCGTGGGCGCGGCGGCCGGCTGACGGGTGCGGCTGCTCGTGGCGGCCGCACCCGGACGGCGTAGTGGCGTGCGCGGCCCGGGGGCACCCGGCATGCCGGGTGCCCCTCAGGCATGCCCTCGCACTCCCGGGGGCGAAGGGACCCGCAGGGTGTGGCACAATGGCTAGCTGTACTCGACAGCCGCACAGGAACCCTCTCGCCTCCGGCTGACGCGTCCATCGGGCACTCGGGTACCGCAACCCCACGCGGCCGTCTGCCGTGCCCAACCACGTCAAAACCAGGAGAACCCACTCCCGTGGCAGTCAAGATCAAGCTGAAGCGTCTGGGCAAGATCCGTTCGCCTCACTACCGCATCGTCGTCGCCGACTCCCGTACCCGCCGTGATGGCCGGGCCATCGAGGAGATCGGTCTGTACCACCCGGTGCAGAACCCCTCGCGCATCGAGGTCGACACGGACCGCGCGCAGTACTGGCTGGGTGTCGGCGCGCAGCCGACCGAGCCCGTCCTCGCCATCCTCAAGCTGACCGGCGACTGGCAGAAGTTCAAGGGCCTGCCGGCCCCGGCGCCGCTGCTCGTGGCCGAGCCGAAGGCCGCGCGCCCGGTGTTCGACGCCCTCGGTGGCGACGACGAGGGCAAGGGTGAGGCCATCACCCAGAAGAAGAAGGCCGACAAGAAGGACGAGGCCGCGGCCGAGTCCTCCTCGTCCGAGTCGACCGAGGCCTGAGCATGCTCGAGGAGGCTCTCGAGCACCTCGTGAAGGGCATCGTCGACAACCCCGACGACGTGCAGGTCGCCTCGCGCACCCTGCGCCGCGGGCGTGTGCTGGAGGTCCGGGTCCACCCGGACGACCTCGGCAAGGTGATCGGCCGCAACGGCCGCACCGCACGCGCTCTGCGTACCGTCGTGGGCGCCATCGGCGGTCGCGGTGTCCGCGTCGACCTCGTCGACGTGGACCACGTCCGCTGACGAAACCCGCAAAGAACACAGCACCGGCTCGGGCCGGGGAGGGCCACTGGGCCGTCCCTGGCCCGCAGTCGTATCTGCAGTCGTAGAGGCTGCCGTAGATCAGGAGAAGCAAGCACGTGCAGCTGGTAGTCGCTCGCATCGGCCGGGCCCATGGGATCAAGGGCGACGTCACCGTCGAGGTCCGCACCGACGAACCGGAACTCAGGCTCGCCCCCGGCGCCGTCCTGCAGACGGACCCCGCCTCGACGGGCCCGCTCACCATCGAGACCGGCCGGGTCCACAGCGGCCGTCTCCTCCTGCGCTTCGAGGGCGTGAGGGACCGCACCGGTGCCGAGGCCCTGCGCAACACCCTCCTGATCGCCGAGATCGACCCGGAGGAGCTGCCCGAGGAAGAGGACGAGTACTACGACCACCAGCTGATGGACCTGGACGTGGTCACCGAGGACGGCACCGAGATCGGCCGCATCACCGAGATCTCGCACCTGCCCTCCCAGGACCTCTTCATCGTCGAGCGGCCCGACGGCAGCGAGGTGATGATCCCCTTCGTCGAGTCGATCGTCACCGAGATCGACCTGGAGGAGCAGCGGGCGGTCATCGACCCGCCTCCCGGGCTGATCGACGACCGAGCCGAGATCGCGTCCTCGAGGGAGGAGGAGGCGTGATGCGGCTCGACGTCGTCACGATCTTCCCCGAGTACCTGGAGCCCCTGAACGTCTCCCTGGTCGGCAAGGCACGCGCGCGTGGACAGCTGAACGTCCACGTGCACGATCTGCGCTCCTGGACGTACGACCGCCACAACACGGTCGACGACACCCCCTACGGCGGCGGCCCCGGCATGGTCATGAAGACCGAGCCCTGGGGCGACGCCCTGGACTCGGTCCTGGCCGACGGTTACGAGACGGGCTCCGGCGCCCCCGCGCTCATCGTGCCCACCCCCAGCGGCCGTCCCTTCACCCAGGAACTCGCCGTCGAACTCTCCGAGCGCCCCTGGCTGATCTTCACGCCCGCGCGCTACGAGGGCATCGACCGCCGGGTGATCGACGAGTACGCGACCCGGATGCCGGTCCACGAGGTATCCATCGGCGACTACGTGCTGGCCGGCGGAGAGGCCGCCGTGCTGGTCGTCACCGAGGCCGTGGCGCGGTTGCTGCCCGGCGTGCTCGGGAACGCCGAGTCCCACCGGGACGACTCGTTCGCGCCCGGCGCGATGGCGAACCTTCTGGAAGGGCCCGTCTACACCAAGCCGCCCCTGTGGCGCGGCCGGGACATCCCGGACGTGCTGCTCAGCGGGCACCACGGGAAGATCGCCCGCTGGCGCCGCGACGAGGCGCTCAGGCGCACGGCCGCCCACCGGCCCGACCTCATCGAGCGCTGCGAGCCCAAGGCCTTCGACAAGAAGGACCGCGAGATGCTCTCCATCCTGGGCTGGGCGCCTTACCCGGAGGGCGAGGCCCACGGCCGATTTTGGCGCAGGCCCGAGGGCGTGGAAGAATAGGCCGTTGTTGTGCGTCGTCCGGCGCGCGCCCCTGCCACAGGGGGACACGACGCCCGCCCCGACCCGGACAACATCCTTCAGAGAACCTAGTACCGGTGATGACCTGTGGCATCAGCGAAGAAAGCAGACGAAATGTCCAACCTGCTCGACATCGTCGACGGCGCCTCGCTGCGCACCGACATCCCTGCCTTCCGCCCGGGCGACACGGTCAACGTGCACGTCCGCGTCATCGAGGGCAACCGCTCCCGTGTCCAGCAGTTCAAGGGCGTGGTGATCCGCCGCCAGGGTGCCGGCGTCCGCGAGACCTTCACGGTCCGCAAGGTCTCCTTCTCCGTCGGCGTCGAGCGCACCTTCCCGGTGCACACCCCGATCGTGGAGAAGATCGAGCTCGTCACCCGCGGTGACGTGCGTCGCGCGAAGCTGTACTACCTGCGCGAGCTCCGCGGCAAGGCCGCGAAGATCAAGGAGAAGCGCGACAACTGAGCGGCTTACGGGCGTCATATCGCAGCCGGATAGCATCTGGCTCCGATGGACACCGAAGCACAGTCGACGGAGCGCGACCGCTCCTCCAGCCCTTCCGACTCCCCGGGGACATCCGGGGAGATCTCGGACACAGAGGGTACGGAGGGCCGGTCGCGCTTCGCGTTGGTGGCGCGGATCACCGACTGGCTGCCCGGCGGGTTCCTCACCCTGACCGCACTGGTCTGCCTGGTGTTTTTGCTGCTCCTCAACGCTTTCGTGGTCCAGCCGTTCCAGATTCCCAGCGGATCCATGGAGAACGGATTGAGGATCGGCGACCGCGTTCTCGTAAATAAGTTGGCGTACCGTTTTGGTGCCGAGCCGCGGCGCGGTGATGTCGTCGTGTTCGACGGAACCGGCTACTTCGGGCACGCCGACTACATCAAACGGGTAGTGGGTGTGGGGGGAGACCACGTGGTCTGCTGTGACAGGGAGGGGAGGCTCCAGGTGAACGGCCGGTCGGTCGACGAGTCGACGTTCCTGTTCCCCGGCGACGGTCCGTCCACGGTCCCCTTCGACGTCCGCGTGCCCGCCGGCACCCTCTTCGTCCTCGGCGACCACCGCAGCGACTCCAGCGACTCCCGCGACCATCTGGGCTCGCCGGGAGGCGGCATGATCCCCGTGGGAGACGTCGTCGGACGCGCCGACTGGATCGTCTGGCCCACCGCCCACTGGACCCGCCTGCACCGCCCGAGCGCCTACGCGCGCGTGCCCGCCACGGAGGCGACCACGTCTGAGAAGGGGGACGGTGCGCATGGGTAACCGCGGCAGACCCCGGGGCTCGGTGCCCAGCAACCCCTTCGGCACCGAGAACCTGCTTCCCACCGGCTCCCGGCGCACCGCCCGCGGCCCGGCGGTCGACGGCCGCTCCCGCGCCGACCGGCGCAAGCTGCAGCGCAAGGTCAAGCGCCGCCGACGGCGCAGCGCGGTCAAGGAGATACCCCTCCTCGTCGGTGTCGCCGTCCTCATAGCCCTGGTCCTGAAGACCTTCCTCGTGCAGGCGTTCGTGATCCCGTCCGGCTCCATGGAGCAGACGATCCGGATCGGCGACCGCGTCCTGGTGGACAAGTTCACCCCGTGGTTCGGCTCCGAGCCCAAGCGCGGTGACGTCGTCGTCTTCAAGGACCCCGGCGGCTGGCTCGACGACGAGCAGACCACCACCAAGAAGAGCGACCCCATCGTGATCAAGCAGGTCAAGGAAGGGCTCACCTTCATCGGCCTGTTGCCGTCCGACAACGAGAAGGACCTCATCAAGCGCGTCGTCGGCGTCGGCGGAGACAACGTCAAGTGCTGTGACACGCAAGGCCGCGTCACCGTCAACGGCGTTCCCCTGAGCGAGACCGACTACCTGTATCCCGGAAACGCCCCCTCCATCCAGCAGTTCGACATCACCGTCCCCAAGGGGCGACTGTGGGTGATGGGCGACCACCGCGCCAACTCGGCCGATTCCCGCGCACATCAGGACACCGACTACGGCGGAACGGTCTCCCTGGACTCCGTGGTGGGCCGCGCCAAGGTCATCGCCTGGCCGTTCGGGCACATGACCAGCCTCAACGAACCTAAAACTTTCGCCTCCGTTTCCAACTCGGTGCCGGGGACGACCGCCGTTCCCCAGCTGTCGCATAGGGTTGCCTCCGACGATCCGAACGGAACGATCCAACTCCCGAGCCCTGCGGAACTCCCGCTCGTTATGGGAGTGGTGGGCCTGCGCCGCAGATGGGGCAGGCGGCGGCACAGAGTAAGGAGTTGGCGTGGGGGATGTGGCGGTTGGCGCACGGTCCGGACACGACGGCGAGGAGCACCGCGGACAACCCGCGGAAGCAGCCGTCCCGGCCGCGGACAGCGCCGTGACCCCCGGGAGTGACTCCGGGGCGAGCAGTGACGCCCCGGCGTCCGCCGAGCGGACCCGGGCCGGGGACCAGGGTCCGGGCGATCCGGCATCGGGGCGGGGTCCGGGCGATCCGACGCCGGGACCGAAGAAGCCCCGCTCCTTCTGGAAGGAGCTGCCGATCCTGATCGTCATCGCGCTGGTGCTCGCGCTGCTGATCAAGACCTTCCTGGTGCAGGCGTTCTCGATCCCCTCGGACTCGATGCAGAACACCCTCCAGCAGGGCGACCGCGTCCTCGTCGACAAGCTCACCCCGTGGTTCGGGTCGGAGCCCGAGCGCGGCGAGGTCGTCGTCTTCCACGACCCGGACAACTGGCTGGCGGGCGAGCCCACGGCCGACCCGAACGCGCTGCAGAAGGTGCTCAGCTGGATCGGCCTGATGCCGTCCGCGGAAGAGAAGGACCTCATCAAGCGCGTGATCGGCGTCGGCGGCGACACGGTCTCCTGCAAGGGCACGGGCCCGGTGAAGGTCAACGGCAAGGCGCTGAACGACAGTTCGTTCGTCTACGCCGGCAACACGCCGTGCAGTGTGGACGACCAGGGCGGCCAGTTCACGGTGAAGGTCCCCAAGGGCTACATCTGGGTGATGGGCGACCACCGCCAGAACTCCCGTGACTCCCGCTACAACCAGGACGACGCGCACCACGGCATGGTCCCGGTCAAGGACGTCGTCGGCCGCGCCATCGTGATCGCCTGGCCGATCAACCGCTGGGACACCCTCCCGATCCCGGACACCTTCGACCAGCCGGGCCTGGGCGACCAGTCCTCGGCCTCCGGCGCCCTGACGACCGCGCCCGACGCGATCGCCCTCGCCGGGATGGTGCCGGTGGCCCTGTGGCGTCGGCGGCGGATCGAGCCCGCCGAGACGCGCTGAGGTGACTCCCTGGGGTGACCTGCCGCGGCGACCCGCTGGGGTCGCTCGGACCGCCCCTTCGTGAAGCCATCGTGGAGCTGTGACCCCGGTCCCCTGGAGGGGCTGACCGGGTCAGGTACCGCCGGGTAGGGTGCGGATCCATGGGTGGCGAGAGCATGACGCGTACGGCCCCGCACAGCGGCGGCACAGGCACGGGCCCGGTGGGCAGCCGGACCGGACAGCGACTGTCCGGACTGGCGGTCGCACTGGGCATTGTGCTGTTCCTGGGAGGGTTCGCCTGGGGTGCGGTGGTCTACCGGCCCTACACCGTGCCCACCAGCTCGATGACCCCGACGATCGACGCGGGCGACCGGGTGCTGGCGCAGCGCGTCGACGGCGGTGAGATACACCGGGGCGATGTCGTCGTCTTCAACGACAAGAGCTGGGTGACGGGCTCGGCGGTCGTCAAGCGCGTGGTCGCGGTCGGTGGCGACAAGGTCTCCTGCTGCACGGACGGCAAGCTGACCGTCAACGGCAAGGAGATCGACGAGCCCTATCTGCCCAAGGGCAGCCTCGCCGAGATCACGGACTTCCCGTCCGTCACCGTCCCCGAGGGCCGGCTGTTCCTGCTCGGCGACGAACGCCAGGGCTCCCTGGATTCCACCGCCCACCTCACGGACACCGCGAACGGCACGGTCGCGCGCTCCGCGGTGACGGCCCGCGTCGACGCGGTCGTGTGGCCCATGAACGGCATGCTGAAGAAGCCGACAGGGTTCGAGGAACTGGGCGCCCTGTCCACACCGGGCCCGCTGCGTCTGATCGTCGTACTGATCGTCGTCGGCGCGGTGCTCGTCCTCGGCGGCGGCGCGTACGGCCCGATCGCCAAGCGGCTGGGCGGCCGCCGCGCCGGGAGCCGGACGGAGCCCCTGGGTGGCCGCTGAGGCGACGGACACCTACGAGGGCGGATTGCGCAAGGTCGCCCGGGTCGTGCTCCTGGACCCCGACGACCGCATCCTGCTCCTGCACGGCCATGAACCGGACGACCCTTCCGACGACTGGTGGTTCACCCCGGGCGGCGGCGTCGAGGGCGAGGAGACCCGCGAACAGGCCGCCGTGCGGGAACTCGCCGAGGAGACCGGCATCACCGAGGTCGAACTGGGCCCGGTGCTGTGGCGGCGGATGTGCTCCTTCCCGTTCGCAGGTCGTCGCTGGGACCAGGACGAGTGGTACTACCTGGCCCGTACGACACAGACGGCGACGCGGGCCCTGGGGCTGACCGAGCTGGAGCGGCGCAGCGTCGCCGGAGCGCGTTGGTGGACCTGTCAGGAACTGACCCGGGCACGTGAGACGGTGTATCCGACCAGACTCGCCGAGCTGCTGCGCAGGCTGCTCGACGAAGGTCCCCCGCCCGGCCCGGTGACCCTTGACCCAGAAATCGTCTAGGGGCATACGGGACTGGCGCACAATGGTGGGATCGCACGGCTGAAGGGGAACATGCCATGAGCGCCGAGGACCTCGAGAAGTACGAGACCGAGATGGAGCTGAAGCTCTACCGGGAGTACCGCGATGTCGTCGGTCTGTTCAAATATGTGATCGAGACCGAGCGGCGTTTCTACCTGACCAACGACTACGAGATGCAGGTGCACTCCGTCCAGGGTGAGGTGTTCTTCGAGGTGTCGATGGCGGACGCGTGGGTCTGGGACATGTACCGCCCGGCCCGCTTCGTGAAGCAGGTCCGCGTCCTCACGTTCAAGGACGTGAACATCGAGGAGCTGAACAAGAGCGATCTGGAGCTGCCGGGTGGGTGATGGTGGCTGTCGCCGGGGTGGTGGCACCACGTCGGCTGTCGCAGGGGTGGTGGCACCAGGTGCCCGCCCGTGGGGGTGAGGGTCGCTCGTGTGGGTGACGGAGTTTTCCACAACCGGTGAGTAGCGCACCAAGATCAACTTGATCCGCCCCGTTGCGTGAGCGTTGGCACCGGAGGTGGTGCCGACATGAACGCACGAAGCGCACTCGGCAAGTACGGAGAAGACCTCGCCGCCCGGCGACTGAGCGAGGCCGGCCTGACCGTCCTGGAGCGCAACTGGCGCTGCGGGCGGACGGGCGAGATCGACATCGTGGCCCGGGACGGGGACGTCCTGGTGGTCTGCGAGGTGAAGACCCGCAGGGCGGGCCCCTTCGAACATCCCATGGCCGGGGTCACGCCCGCCAAGGCGGCCCGGCTGCGCACCCTCGCGGAGCGCTGGGCCCAGGAACACGGGGGCGCACCACCGGGAGGCGTCCGCATCGACCTGATCGGCGTCCTGCTCCCCGACCGCGGCGCACCCGTGGTCGAGCACGCGCGGGGGGTGGCCTGAGATGGGGTTCGCGCGCACGTGCTCGGTGGCCCTGGTGGGCGTCGAGGGAGTGGTCGTCGAGGTCCAGGCCGACCTCGAACCGGGGGTCGCGGCGTTCACGCTGGTCGGCCTGCCGGACAAGAGCCTGACCGAGAGCCGGGACCGGGTACGGGCGGCGGTGGTGAACTCCGGGGGCGAGTGGCCGCAGAAGAAGCTGACGGTCGGACTCAGTCCGGCGTCGGTGCCCAAGGCGGGCAGCGGGTTCGACCTCGCTGTCGCGTGCGCGGTGCTCGGCGCCAGTGAGCGGATCGACCCGCGGGTGCTCGCCGACATCGTGATGATCGGAGAGCTGGGCCTCGACGGGCGGGTACGGCCCGTCCGGGGCATCCTGCCCGCGGTGCTGGCCGCGGCGGACGCCGGCTACGAGCAGGTGGTGGTGCCGGAGTGCGCCGCCGCCGAGGCCACGCTGGTGCCGGGGGTGTCCGTGCTGGGCGTCCGCAGTCTGCGCCAGCTCATCGCGGTGCTCACGGACGAGCCCGTGCCCGAGGAGGTGCCGGACGACCTGGGCCGCCCGGATCCGCTCCTCGCGGGGCTGCGCGTACCGGGCACCGGAGCCGCCACGGGCATGCACAGCATGGGCGCCGCACAGCACGACCACGGCCATGACCTGGCCGACGTGGTGGGCCAGATGTCGGCGCGCACGGCCGTGGAGGTGTCGGCGGCGGGCGGACATCACCTGTTCCTGGAGGGACCGCCGGGAGCGGGCAAGACGATGCTGGCGGAGCGGCTGCCCGCCGTGCTGCCCCCGCTGGGCAGGGAGGAGTCCCTGGAGGTCACGGCGGTGCATTCGGTGGCGGGACTGCTGCCGCCGGGCAAGCCTCTCGTCGACACGGCACCCTATTGCGCCCCGCACCACTCGGCCACGATGCAGTCGTTGGTGGGCGGGGGTCCTGGAATCCCCAGGCCGGGTGCGGTCTCGTTGGCCCACCGGGGAGTGCTCTTCCTCGACGAAGCGCCGGAATTCCACAGCCAGACCCTCGACGCCCTGCGGCAACCGCTGGAGGCGGGGCATGTGGTGATCGCGCGGAGTGCTGGGGTGGTCCGGTTCCCGGCCCGCTTCTTGATGGTGCTCGCGGCCAACCCCTGCCCCTGCGGACGCTTCTCGCAGCTGAACTCCCTCTGCGACTGCCCGCCCTCGGCGATCCGCCGCTATCAGGCCCGGCTGTCCGGCCCGCTGCTCGACCGGGTCGACCTCCGGGTGGAGGTGGACCCGGTGACCCGCGCCCAGCTGACCGCGCCCGGTGCGCGGGGCGAGTCCACCGCGACGGTCGCCGACCGGGTCAGAGCGGCCCGGGAGCGCGCGACCGAACGCTTCACGGGCACTCCCTGGCGCAGCAACAGCGAGGTCCCGGGACGCGAGCTGCGCAGCCGCTGGCACGCGACGCCGGGGGCGATGGACGAGGCCGAGCGCAGCCTGGAGCGGGGAGTACTCACTGCTCGGGGCATCGACCGGGTACTGCGAGTGGCCTGGACGGTGGCGGACCTGGTCGGCCACGACCGGCCCGACGCGACGGATGTGGCCCTGGCGCTGCAACTGCGTACGGGGGTGCCTCGCGGGGTGCCGATGGCGATCGGGGCGTTGGCGTGAGGGCAGGGGAGGAACGCGGGAGTGGGGTGGCGTGGGGTGGCTTCGGGGGTGAGCAGGTGGGTGGGGGCGTCGGGGGCGCGTCTGCGGACGCCGGCCCCGGGCCCACGGGCGGTGATCCCGCGTCCGAGTTGCTCGCCCTCGTTCATCTCACCCGGGTCATCGAACCGGGGGACGAGACCTGCGGGCGATGGGTCCGGGAGTTGGGGGCCGAGGAGGTGTTGGAGCGGTTGCTGGGGCGTGGGGCGCAGCTCGCCGGGGTGACCCATAAGCGGTGGGCCGGGTTGCTGGCGCGGGCCGAGCGGGCCGAGCCCGAGCGGGATCTTGCCGTGGCGCGGGCCGCGGGGGTGCGGTTCGTCCGGCGCGGGGACTCCGAGTGGCCCGCGCAGCTCGACGATCTCGGGGACGGGCGTCCGCTCGGGCTGTGGGTGCGCGGGCCCGCGAGCCTGCGGATGTGGGCGCTCAGATCCGTTGCCGTCGTGGGAGCGCGGGCCTGCACCGAGTACGGGGCACATATGGCGGCCACCCTCGCCTCCGGGCTCGCCGAGCGCGGCTGGGTGGTCGTCTCCGGCGGCGCCTACGGGGTCGACGCCGCCGCGCACCGGGGCGCGCTCGGCGCCGGTGGTGCCACCGTCGCGGTGCTGGCCTGCGGGGTGGACCGGCCCTACCCGCGCGGACACACCGAGTTGATCGGCAGGATCGCGGAACAGGGTCTTGTCGTGGGCGAGTTGGCGCCCGGTGAGCATCCGACGGCGAGCAGATTCATCGTCCGCAACCGCGTGATCGCCGCGTTGACCAGGGGCACGGTGGTCGTCGAGGCCGCCTACCGCAGCGGTTCGCTGGTCACCGCGCGCGCCGCACGGCGGTTGGGGCGCCACACGATAGGAGTGCCGGGGCCGGCGACCAGCGCGCTCTCGGCCGGTGTGCACGAACTGCTGCGCGCCGACGCCGTGCTGGTCACCGACGCCGCGGAAGTCGTCGAACTCGTCGGCGACATGGGGGAGCTGGCCCCGGAGCGGCGCGGTCCGGTGCTGCCGAGGGATCTGCTGGACCCGGCGGCCCGGCACGTCCTCGCCGCGCTGTCCGCCCGCGGCGCGGTGCCGGTCGACGCGATCGCCCGCGGTGCGCGGACCACGCAGGACGACGCGATCGCGAGACTGTACGAACTCCGATCACTCGGTTACGTCGAACGACACGGCGACGGCTGGAAGTTGACACGCCAGGCGGTGTCGTCCGTCGGAGCGGATCGGGGCCGATGCTGACCGAGCGTGTTCGGCCGTCCGGGGGAGGCCGGACACCTTTGGAAATCCGGGCAGTTGGCGCTCCGTGGCGATCACTCAGAGCGACTGTCGTGGCGCGGTGAGTCGTCGACGGGACGCCTTGGTGCGCACCTTGGCCACCGATCCTCGCTCACCGCGACACTCCAGTCACGCTACGCTCACCTGAATTCCGACGCAGCAAGGCAACTCGACATCAGACCGACAGCTCACCCACGCAGCCCCGATTCGCGGCAGAACGGCACAAGGCGACGAATGCCCCAGCACACTTCCGGGTCCGACCGGGCGGCGATCCCGCCAGCCGCCCGCGGCGGTGGCGGCGTGCGACCGCCCGCGCCCTCGACGCTCGACGAGCTGTGGCGGTCGTACAAGTCCACGGGGGACGAGCGGCTGCGGGAGCAGCTGATCCTGCACTACTCGCCCTTGGTGAAGTACGTGGCGGGACGGGTCAGCGTCGGGCTGCCGCCCAACGTGGAGCAGGCCGACTTCGTCTCCTCGGGGGTCTTCGGGCTCATCGACGCGATCGAGAAGTTCGACGTCGACCGGGAGATCAAGTTCGAGACGTACGCGATCACGCGGATCCGGGGCGCGATGATCGACGAGCTCAGGGCGCTGGACTGGATCCCGCGGTCCGTGCGGCAGAAGGCGCGGAACGTGGAGCGGGCGTACGCGACCCTGGAGGCGAGGCTGCGACGGACCCCGTCGGAGGGGGAGGTCGCCTCCGAGCTGGGCATCCAGGTGGACGAACTGCACGCGGTGTTCAGCCAGTTGTCGCTGGCGAACGTGGTGGCGCTGGAGGAGCTGCTGCACGTCGGCCGTGAGGGCGGCGACCGGCTCAGCCTGATGGACACGCTGGAGGACACCGCCGCGGACAACCCCGTGGAGGTGGCCGAGGACCGGGAGCTGAGACGGTTCCTGGCGCGGGCGATCAACACCCTGCCCGACCGTGAGAAGACCGTCGTCACGCTCTACTACTACGAGGGCCTCACCCTCGCCGAGATCGGGAACGTGCTCGGCGTCACCGAGAGCCGGGTCAGCCAGATCCACACCAAGTCGGTGCTGCAGCTGCGCGCGAAGCTGGCGAGTTTCGGCCGCTGAGCGGTGGGGTGCCGGTTCTTCGGGCGGGGCTGAGTGACGTCCGTCCCGGCGGAGAGACTCCCGCCCGGGGAGGCACGTCCGTACAGTGGTTGACGTGCCAAGGATTCGAGCGGCCTCCGTGGCCGAGCACCGGTCGATGCAGCGAGCCGCCCTGCTGGACGCGGCGCGGTCCCTGTTGTCCGAGGGCGGGACGGAGGCGCTGACCTTCCCCGCGCTCGCCGAGCGGACGGGGCTCGCGCGCTCGTCCGTGTACGAGTACTTCCGGTCGCGTGCCGCCGTGGTCGAGGAACTGTGCGAGGTCGACTTCCCGGTCTGGGCCGCCGAGGTCGAGGCGGCGATGGAGCGCGCGGAGACGCCCGAGGGCAAGGTCGAGGCGTACGTCCGCCGGCAGTTGGCCCTGGTCGGCGACCGGCGCCACCGGGCCGTCGTGGCCATCTCCGCGAGCGAACTGGACGCGGGTGCCCGGGAGAAGATCCGCGCCGCCCACGGCGGTCTCGTCGCGATGATCGTCGAGGCACTGGCGGAACTGGGCCACGCCCAGCCCCGCCTCGCGGCGATGATGCTCCAGGGCGTCGTGGACGCGGCCGTCCGCCGCATCGAACTCGGCGCGGCGGAGGAGCCGTCGGTGATCACGGACGCGGCCGTCGGCATGGCGCTTCGGGGTGTGCGAGGTTGACCGGCCTTCCTGCCGATCAGGAGTGCTGACCGGGCTTCCTGCCGATCAGGAGTGGCGTCACCCCGCGTACGAAACCGACTCCGGCGGCAGGGGTACGCCCAGTACCGGCAGCAGGCGGGACGGGCCCGTGCGCAGGAGCCATGGTGGGAGCAGGGTGAGCGGGTCCAGGTAGGCGTCGCCTCGGAGCAGGCCCCAGTGGACACAGGTGACCGGGCAGTGCGCGGTCGTCGATTCCACCGTGCCCACCGTCTCGCCTGACGCCACCGCATCGCCCTTCTTCAGCGACGCCCGTACCGGCTCGTAGGTCGTGCGCAAGTCCGTGCCGGTCAGTTCCACGGAGACCACGCCCCGGCCGGCCACCCGGCCCGCGAAGGAGACGCGGCCGGCGGCGACCGCGCGTACCGGGGTGCCCGGGGCCGCGGCCAGGTCCACGCCCCGGTGGCCGGGGCCGTACACCGTCGCCGGTGGCTGCCAGCCGCGTAGGACGGAGGGGCGGGTGCCCACCGGCCAGGCTCGCGCGATCGCCGGAGCCCGCTCGCCCGGAGCGGGGAGCGGTGGCCGGGTGTCCGCTCGGGCCCACGGGGCCAGGAGGACCGTCGCCGAGGCCAGTAGCAGGGCTCCCACCAGGCGCACGTATCGCTTCCACTGCCGTACATCTCGCGTCTCTCGCATGCGGGAACGGTCCCGTGATCCGGCGATCATGGCCGGGATCTGTGGACTACTCACCGGTTGTGGACAGCGGCGTCACCCGGTACCTCCAGGGTCCCGTACACTTCTTCTGGCGATCCGGGTCACCGGGTCGACTTCGCACGCCCCGACACGCGGCCGGCAACGGTCCCTGTCAGCGCCCCTCGGTCCCTCGTGGCACGGCGCATGTGGGCGTCAGGCGCGGAAGCCGTCCGGCATCCGCGGCACAACCGAGAACACCAAGGAGTACGGCCATGGCCGTCGTCACGATGCGGGAGCTGCTGGAAAGCGGCGTCCACTTCGGTCACCAGACCCGTCGTTGGAACCCGAAGATGAAGCGCTTCATCTTCACGGAGCGCAACGGCATCTACATCATCGACCTGCTCCAGTCGCTGTCGTACATCGACCGCGCCTACGAGTTCGTCAAGGAGACCGTCGCCCACGGCGGCACGGTCATGTTCGTCGGCACGAAGAAGCAGGCGCAGGAGGCCATCGCCGAGCAGGCCACCCGCGTCGGCATGCCCTTCGTCAACCAGCGCTGGCTGGGCGGCATGCTCACCAACTTCTCCACCGTCTACAAGCGTCTGCAGCGCCTCAAGGAGCTCGAGCAGATCGACTTCGAGGACGTCGCCGCGTCCGGTCTCACCAAGAAGGAGCTTCTCGTGCTCTCGCGCGAGAAGGCCAAGCTGGAGAAGACCCTCGGTGGTATCCGCGAGATGTCCAAGGTGCCCAGCGCCGTCTGGATCGTGGACACCAAGAAGGAGCACATCGCGGTCGGTGAGGCCCGGAAGCTCAACATCCCGGTCGTCGCCATCCTCGACACCAACTGTGACCCCGACGAGGTCGACTACAAGATCCCGGGCAACGACGACGCGATCCGCTCCGTCACCCTGCTCACCCGTGTGATCGCGGACGCGGTCGCCGAGGGCCTCATCTCCCGCTCCGGTGTCGCCACCGAGGGCAAGGGCGACAAGGCCGCGGGCGAGCCGCTGGCCGCGTGGGAGCGCGACCTGCTCGAGGGCGAGAAGAAGGCGGACGAGGCCGAGGTGCAGACCTCTGCCGAGACCGAGAAGGTCGCCGACGCCGAGCAGGCCGAGGCTCCGGCTGCCGCCGAGGCCGCTGTCGAGGCCCCCGAGGCGCCGGCCGCCGAGGCTGTCGAGGCCCCCGCGGCCGAGGCTCCGGCCGCCGACGCTCCGGCCGCGGACGCCGAGCAGGCCTGACCCGCCAGGGTTGGTGGACGGCGGGGGACGAGGTCATTCGTGACGCCCCCGCCGTTCACCCATAGGTTCGCGATCTACATCTCCGTGTAGATCGTGGATCGGGCAGATCTTCCGACTTCGAGAAAGACTTAACGACTCATGGCGAACTACACCGCCGCCGACGTCAAGAAGCTTCGTGAGCTCACCGGCGCCGGCATGATGGACTGCAAGAAGGCGCTGGACGAGGCCGACGGCAACGTCGAGAAGGCCGTCGAGGCGCTCCGGATCAAGGGCCAGAAGGGCGTCGCCAAGCGCGAGGGCCGCTCCGCCGAGAACGGCGCCGTGGTCTCCGTCATCGCCGACGACAACTCCTCCGGCGTGCTGGTCGAGCTGAAGTGCGAGACGGACTTCGTCGCCAAGAGCGAGAAGTTCCAGGTCGTCGCCAACCAGATCGCCGAGCACGTCGCCGCGACCGCTCCGGCCGACCTGGCCACCCTGCTCGCCTCCGAGATCGAGGCCGGCAAGACCGTCCAGGCGTTCGTGGACGAGGCCAACGCCAACCTCGGCGAGAAGATCGTCCTGGACCGCTTCGCGGCCTTCGCCGACGGCTTCGTGACCGCGTACATGCACCGCACGATGCCCGACCTGCCCCCGCAGATCGGTGTCCTCGTCGAGTTCGACAAGCCGAACGCCGAGGTCGCCCGCGGCATCGCCCAGCACATCGCCGCCTTCGCGCCGAAGTACCTGGCCAAGGAGGACGTGCCGGCCGAGGTCGTCGAGACCGAGCGCCGCGTCGCCGAGGAGACCACCCGCGCCGAGGGCAAGCCCGAGGCCGCGATCGCCAAGATCGTCGAGGGTCGCGTCAACGGCTTCTTCAAGGACGCCACGCTGCTCGGTCAGCCGTACGCGCTCGACCCCAAGAAGTCCGTCCAGAAGGTCTTGGACGAGGCCGGTGTCACCCTGAAGCGCTTCACGCGCATCAAGGTCGGCATCTGAGTCCGTGCCGCGATCGGCGCCCGGCCCCGATAGGGTCGGACGCAGTCGTCCGGTACGCCGTCACGCGCGCGCGTGACGGACGACAGCAGATCTGACGAGGAGGCCATTGCCGAGCATGGGATGCGATCGACACCCCACCGGCAGTGGCCTTCTTTGTATGCGCACGACGTGAAAGAGGCGGGATCTCCCATGACCACCAAGCCCCAGAAGAGCGACGACGGCAAAGTACGCGGCCGGTTCATGTTGAAGCTGTCCGGAGAAGCCTTCTCCGGCGGCGGGGGCCTGGGTGTCGACCCCGACGTCGTGCACAAGATCGCGCGTGAGATCGCGGCCGTCGTGCGGGACGGCGCCCAGGTCGCCGTCGTCATCGGCGGCGGCAACTTCTTCCGCGGTGCCGAACTCCAGCAGCGCGGCATGGACCGGGCCCGCTCCGACTACATGGGCATGCTCGGCACGGTCATGAACTGCCTCGCCCTCCAGGACTTCCTGGAGAAGGAGGGCATCGACAGCCGGGTGCAGACCGCCATCACCATGGGCCAGGTCGCCGAGCCCTACATCCCGCTGCGCGCCGTGCGTCACCTGGAGAAGGGCCGCGTGGTCATCTTCGGCGCCGGTATGGGCATGCCGTACTTCTCCACCGACACCACCGCCGCCCAGCGCGCCCTGGAGATCGACGCCGAGGCGCTGCTGATGGGCAAGAACGGCGTGGACGGGGTCTACGACTCCGACCCGAAGGCCAACCCCGAGGCCGTCAGGTTCGACTCCCTCAGCTACGGCGAGGTCATCACCCGCGACCTCAAGGTCGCCGACATGACCGCGATCACGCTGTGCCGCGACAACAAGCTTCCGATCCTGGTCTTCGAGCTTCTGGCCGAGGGCAATATCGCCCGCGCCGTCAAGGGTGAGAAGATCGGCACCCTGGTGGGTGAACAGGGCGGCCGGGACTGACGGGCAACACCACCCACGGACCCTGACCGGGGGATGGACAATGTCCTGCCGGTCGGGAACCGTGCAGAAAGAAGACGCGACGCAGCCGGCCGCCGCCCCAACAAGGAACCGCAGCCGGGCCTCACTCAAGACACGCAGGAGCAAGTGGTGATCGAAGAGACCCTCCTCGAGGCCGAGGAGAAGATGGAGAAGGCCGTCGTGGTCGCCAAGGAGGACTTCGCCGCGATCCGTACCGGTCGAGCGCACCCGGCGATGTTCAACAAGATCGTGGCCGACTACTACGGTGCGCCGACGCCGATCAACCAGCTGGCTTCGTTCTCCGTGCCGGAGCCGCGCATGGCCGTGGTGACCCCGTTCGACAAGACCGCCATGCGCAACATCGAGCAGGCGATCCGCGACTCGGACCTGGGCGTCAACCCGAGCAACGACGGCAATATCATCCGGGTGGTGTTCCCCGAGCTGACCGAGGAGCGCCGCAAGGACTACATCAAGGTCGCCCGCACCAAGGCCGAGGACTCCAAGATCTCGATCCGCTCGGTGCGCCGCAAGGCCAAGGACACCATCGACAAGCTGATCAAGGACGGCGAGATCGGTGAGGACGAGGGCCGCCGTGCGGAGAAGGAGCTCGACGACACCACGCACAAGTACGTCGCCCAGGTGGACGAGCTCCTGAAGCACAAGGAAGCGGAGCTGCTCGAGGTCTGATGAACGACTCTTCCTGGGGGGCGCCGCCGCAGACCGGGTACTGGGGGCCGTCCGACCAGGGGCCTGTCCAGGGGGCTGCCCCGGCGGGTCCCGCCTACGATGCGCCCAAGGCGCAGCAGACTCGCCCCATGCCCATCGTGCCCGACGGACCCGCGTACGGCGGAGACCAGGATGACGACCGGGGGGCCGCTCACACGGGCGGTCCCTTGTTCCGCGACGAATCGCCGCAGGCGCAGCCCTACGCCGCGCCGCAGAATCCGGAGCCCATGTCCGACGCCCCGCAGCCGGCGCCCCGCCCGCAGAAGAAGAGCGCGGGACGCGACCTGGGTGCGGCCATAGGAGTCGGCGTCGGGCTCGGTGCCGTGATCGTCGCGTCCCTGTTCGTCGTCAAGGCCGCCTTCGTCGGGGTGATAGCGGTCGCCGTCGTCGTCGGCCTGTGGGAGCTGACCAGTCGGCTCCAGGAGCGCAAGGGCATCAAGGCGCCCCTGGTCCCGCTGGCGCTCGGCGGCGCGGCGATGGTCGTCGCCGGGTATGTCCGGGGCGCCGAGGGCGCCTGGGTCGCCATGGCGCTCACATCGCTCGCCGTCCTCGTATGGCGTATGACGGAGCCGCCGGAGGGCTACCTCAAGGACGTCACGGCGGGCATCTTCGCGGCCTTCTACGTGCCGTTCCTGGCCACGTTCGTCGCGATGATGCTGATGGCCGACGACGGGGCCTGGCGCGTCCTGACGTTCCTGGTGCTGACCGTGGTGAGCGACACGGGCGCGTACGCCGTCGGCTGGCGGTTCGGCCGGCACAAGCTCGCGCCGCGCATCAGCCCCGGCAAGACCCGCGAGGGGCTGTTCGGCGCGGTGACCTTCGCCATGGTGGCGGGGGCGCTGCTCATGCAGTTCCTGATCGACGACGGCACCTGGTGGCAGGGCCTGCTGCTGGGCCTCGCGGTCGCGGCCACCGCCACGCTGGGCGACCTCGGCGAGTCGATGATCAAGCGGGACCTCGGCATCAAGGACATGGGCACGCTGCTGCCGGGCCACGGCGGCATCATGGACCGCCTGGACTCGCTCCTGCCGACGGCTCCGGTGGTGTGGCTGCTGCTGGTGCTGTTCGTGGGGTCCGGCTGACGGATCGAACCGCCGGAGCCCCCGCCTGCTCGTCGGGCGGGGGCTCCCGTGTGTTCTACGGGGGTTCTACGAGCAGACGTCCTTGAACTCGTCGGCCGCCTTGTCGATCGCGTCGGAGTCGGGGTGCTCGCCGTGCAGCACGGCCTTGTTGTAGTCCGCGATCGCCTTGTTCAGGTCGCGCACGGCCTTGCCGACCTCGCTGTCGTCGGTCCTTACCTCGATCTCGTCGAGCTGCTGGGAGTCGGGCGTCTCGTGGATCGCCCTGAGGCCGTCGACGAAGTCGTCGTAGGTCCGTGCGCAGTCCAGCGAGTCGCCGAGGGCATCCGGGTCGTCGGGGTCGCACCCGGTGGCGAGCCCGACGGTCAGGGCGACGGCTGCCACGGCGGAGGCGATGGTGGTGATACGGCGTCGGCGGCGGAGGTCGGCGGCCATGGACGGTCCCCTCGTGGAAGGCTCGGGTGCTGCTCTGTGGGCTCCACGATTCCGGGGGGAGGGGTGCCGGGACGATGACGTAGGCACCCGTATCCACAGTGGAGCGGGCTACACCGGGGGATCTGCGACACTGGATGGGTTATGCCTGCACCCGGAGAACTCACTTTCGTAGCCCCGCGCGGAGCCAAGAAGCCGCCGCGGCATCTCGCCGATCTCACTCCCGCCGAGCGCAAGGACGCCGTGGCCGAGGTCGGGGAGAAGCCGTTCCGTGCCAAGCAGCTCTCGCAGCACTACTTCGCGCGGTACGCGCACGACCCGGCGGAGTGGACCGACATCCCGGCCGGCTCGCGGGAGAAGCTGCGGGACGCGCTGCTGCCCGAGCTGATGACGGTCGTGCGGCATCTGTCGACGGACGAGGGCACCACCCGCAAGACGCTGTGGCGGCTGTTCGACGGGACGCTCGTCGAGTCGGTGCTGATGCGGTACCCGGACCGGGTGACCATGTGCATCAGCTCGCAGGCCGGCTGCGGGATGAACTGTCCGTTCTGTGCCACCGGGCAGGCGGGGCTCGACCGGAATCTGTCCAGTGCCGAGATCGTCCACCAGATCGTGGACGGGATGCGGGCGCTGCGGGACGGAGAGGTGCCCGGCGGGCCGGCGCGGCTGTCCAACATCGTCTTCATGGGGATGGGCGAGCCGCTCGCCAACTACAAGCGGGTCGTGCAGTCCATCCGCGCGCTCACCGATCCCGCCCCCGACGGGCTCGGGCTGTCGCAGCGCGGGATCACCGTGTCGACGGTCGGGCTTGTGCCCGCCATCCACCGGTTCGCCGACGAGAGCTTCAAGTGCCGGCTCGCGATCTCGCTGCACGCGCCCGACGACGAACTGCGCGACACCCTCGTCCCCGTGAACACGCGGTGGAAGGTGCGCGAGGTCCTCGACGCCGGGTTCGAGTACGTGCAGAAGAGCGGGCGCCGGCTGTCCATCGAGTACGCGCTCATCAGGGACATCAACGACCAGGCCTGGCGCGGGGACCGGCTGGGCCGGCTGCTGCGGGGCAAGCCCGTGCACGTCAACCTGATCCCGCTGAACCCGACCCCGGGCTCGAAGTGGACCGCGTCCCGGCCCGAGGACGAGAAGGCGTTCGTCGAGGCCATCGCGGCGCACGGGGTGCCGGTCACCGTCCGGGACACCCGTGGTCAGGAGATCGACGGGGCCTGTGGCCAGCTGGCGGCCACCGAGCGGTAATCTTTACTCCGTACGTACATCTTCATATGCGACATCTTCATATCCGACAGGGGAGCGCGACAGCGCTGAGAGTGCGGCAACCGGGCCGCAGACCCTCTGAACCTCGCCCAGGTCATTCTGGGTAGGAAGTTCGGTCATCACTGTGAACAGCAAGAAGTACTGGGCTGCCGTCGTCTGCCTCGGTCTCGTCACGCTCTGCGCGTGCGGATCGTCCGACGGCGGCAGCGGCTCGTCCGCCGGCTCCAAGACCGTCACGCTCGTCAGCCACGACTCGTGGGCCGTCTCCAAGAGCGTGCTCCAGGACTTCGAGACGAAGTCCGGGTACAAGGTGCGGGTCCTCAAGGACGGCGACGCCGGACAGGCCGTCAACAAGGCCATCCTCACCAAGGACAACCCCCAGGGCGACGTCTTCTTCGGCGTCGACAACACCCTGCTGTCCCGAGCGCTGGACAACGGGCTGTTCCAGCCGTACGAGGCCAAGGGGCTCGGCCAGGTCGACAGCGCGTACCAACTCGACGCCGGCAAGCACCGGGTGACGCCCATCGACTACGGCGACATCTGCGTCAACTACGACAAGAAGTACTTCGCCGACCACAAGCTGGCCCCGCCCACGTCCTACGACGATCTGATCAAGCCCGCCTACAAGAACCTCCTCGTCACCGAGAACGCGGCCACCTCCTCGCCCGGCCTCGGCTTCCTGCTCGGCACGGCCGCCAAGTACGGCGACGACGGGTGGGAGGGCTACTGGAAGAAGCTCAAGGCGAACGGCGTCAAGGTCGTCGACGGCTGGGAGCAGGCCTACAACGAGGAGTTCTCCGGTTCCGCCGGCGGCAAGAAGGCCAAGGCCGACCGGCCGCTCGTCGTGTCGTACGCCTCCTCGCCGCCCGCCGAGGTCATCTACGCCGACCCCAAGCCGACGACCGCGCCGACCGGGGTCGCGACGGGCACCTGCTTCCGGCAGATCGAGTTCGCGGGCCTGCTCAGCAACGCGAAGAACACCGCGGGCGGCAAGGCGCTCATCGACTTCCTGGTCTCCAGGGAGTTCCAGGAGGACATGCCGCTGAACATGTTCGTCTACCCGGTGCTCAAGGGGGCGGCCGTGCCCGCCGAGTTCACCGAGTACGGGCCTGCCGCGAAGGATCCCGAGACCGTGGCCCCCGACAAGATCGCCGCCGACCGCGACCAGTGGGTCAAGTCGTGGACGTCACTCGTACTGAAGTAGCCGGCCCCGCGGTTCGCGCGGGCCGTACGGGGAACGCGGCGCGGCTCGGGCTCATGGCCCTGCCCGTCGCGTTCTTCGGCGTCTTCTTCGCCTGGCCGGTCGCCGCGATCGTCGCGCGCGGCCTCAAGGTCGACGGGGTATGGCAGTTCGGCCGGATCGTCGACGTCCTCGGGCAGTCCGACATCCGGCACGTGCTGTGGTTCACCACCTGGCAGGCGCTCGCCTCCACCGCGCTCACGCTGGCGATCGCGCTGCCCGGCGCTCACGTGTTCGCCCGCTACGACTTCCCCGGCAAACACGTCCTGCGCGCGGTCGTCACCGTCCCCTTCGTGCTGCCGACGGTCGTCGTCGGCACGGCGTTCCTGGCGCTGGTCGGGCGCGGCGGACTCCTCGACGAGCTGTGGGGCGTACGCCTGGACACGACCGTCTGGGCCATCCTGCTCGCGCACGTCTTCTTCAACTACGCGGTCGTCGTACGGACCGTGGGCGGGTTGTGGGCGCAGCTGGACCCGCGGCAGGAGGAGGCCGCCCGGATGCTCGGCGCCTCGCCGCTGCGGGCCTGGCGCAAGGTCGTGCTGCCCGCGCTGGCGCCCGCGGTGGCCGCCGCCGCGCTGATGGTCTTCCTGTTCACCTTCACCTCCTTTGGGGTGGTGCAGATCCTCGGCGGACCGACCTTCTCCACCCTGGAGGTGGAGATCTACCGGCAGACCTCCGAGATCTTCGACCTCTCCACGGCCGCCGTCCTCACGATCGTGCAGTTCGTCGCGGTCGGCGCGATCCTCGCCGTGCATGCCTGGACCGTACGGCGGCGGGAGACCGCGCTGCGGCTGGTGGACGCGTCCGTGACGGCGCACCGGCCGCGCGGGGCCCGGCAGTGGGCGCTGCTGGCCGGTGTCCTCGCCACCGTCCTGGTCCTCCTCGTGCTGCCGCTGGCCGTGCTGGTGCAACGCTCCCTGGACGCCCCGGACTTCGGCTACTACCGGGCCCTCACCTCCGACGACGGCGGGACCTTCCTCGTCCCGCCGATCGAGGCGGTCGGCAACTCCCTCGGATACGCCCTCGCAGCGACCGGGATCGCTGTACTGATCGGAGGTCTCGCCGCCGCGGCCCTCGCCCGGCGGGACGCCGGCCGGCTGGTGCGGGGCTTCGACGCGCTGCTGATGCTGCCGCTCGGGGTGTCCGCGGTGACCGTCGGGTTCGGCTTCCTGATCGCCCTGGACGAGCCGCCGTTGGACCTCCGGAGCAGCTGGGTCCTGGTGCCGCTGGCCCAGGCACTGGTGGGCGTGCCCTTCGTCGTACGGACCATGCTGCCCGTGCTGCGGGCCGTGGACGGGCGCCTGCGGGAGGCGGCGGCGGTGCTCGGGGCCTCGCCGTGGCGGGTGTGGCGCGAGGTCGATCTGCCGCTGGTGCGGCGGGCGTTGCTGGTCGCGGCCGGGTTCGCGTTCGCGGTGTCGCTGGGCGAGTTCGGGGCGACGGTGTTCATCGCGCGGCCCGACAACCCCACGCTGCCGGTCGCGGTGGCGCGGCTGCTCGGACGGCCCGGCGACCTCAACTACGGCCAGGCGATGGCCCTTTCGACGATTCTGATGGTGGTGTGCGCGGTGGCGCTGCTGATCCTTGAGCGGCTCCGCACGGACCGGACGGGGGAGTTCTAGATGCCGTCGGACATTCGGCCGAACATTCCGCTGACGCCGAACATGCCGCTGAGGCCCAGCATGCTGCTGAGCCTTGAGGACGCGACCGTGCGGTTCGGTGAGCGGGCCGTGCTCGACGCCGTCGGCCTCGATGTCGCCGAGCACGAGATCGTGTGCGTGCTCGGGCCCAGCGGCAGCGGCAAGTCGACGCTGCTGCGGGCGGTGGCGGGCCTGCAACCCCTCACCGCCGGACGGGTGTTGCTCGACGGGCACGACCAGGCGGGGGTGCCGGCGCACCGGCGGGGCGTGGGCCTGATGTTCCAGGACCACCAGCTGTTCCCGCAGCGGGACGTGGGCGGCAACGTGGCCTTCGGGCTGCGGATGCACGGCGCCTCGAAGAGCGAACAGGCGGAACGGGTACGGGAGTTGCTCGACCTCGTCGGACTGCCGGGCGCCGGGCGTCGGGCCGTTGGCTCGCTCTCCGGCGGCGAGCAGCAGCGTGTTGCGCTCGCCCGTGCGCTGGCGCCCCGGCCACGGCTGCTGATGCTGGACGAGCCGCTCGGACAGCTCGACCGGTCCCTGCGGGAGCGGTTGGTGGTCGAACTCCGGGAGCTGTTCGGCCGGTTGGGCACCACCGTGCTCGCCGTGACCCACGACCAGGGCGAGGCCTTCGCGCTCGCCGACCGGGTCGTGGTGATGCGGGACGGGCGGATCGCGCAGTCCGGTACGCCCCTTGAGGTGTGGCAGCGGCCGGTGGACGAGTTCGTGGCCCGCTTCCTCGGCTTCGACAACGTGGTCGAGGGCACGGTCGCCGGGCAGTTCGCGGTCACGCCCTGGGGGAAGCTCCCCGTTCCCGACGGCGCCCGACAGGGGTCGCGCACGCTCCTCGTACGGCCCGCCGGCGTACGCCTGTTGCCCGCCGACGAGGGGCTGCGCTGCACGGTGACCGCGCGCACCTTCAAGGGCACCCATGTCGCCGTGCACCTTCAGCCGGCGGACGCGCCCCGGCTGGAGGCGGCGTGCGCGCTGCGGGAGGCGCCGGAGGTGGGGGACGCGGTCGGGGTGGAGTTCGACCCGGCCGAAATCGTCGTACTCGGCTGATCGCCGCATCCGTAGGGTGCGGGGCATGACGCTGCTCGCACATGACCGCTACTGCGCCGAGATCGCCCACCAGGTGGCCGGGTTGAGAGCCGTGGTGACATCCGGCGCCGACCTGGCCGCTACCGTACCCACCTGCCCCGACTGGTCGCTGGAACAGCTCGTACAGCATGTGGGCGTCGCCCTGCGCTGGACGGAGCACATGGTGCGTACGCGGGCCCAGGAGCCCGTCCCCGGCGAGCGGGTGCCCGGGATCGGCGGCCCCGAGGCGCGCGGGGACGCCGCCGCGCTGGACGCGTGGCTCGCCGAGACCGGTGAGCTGGTCGTGGGCACGCTGCGGGAGGCCGGGCCGGACACGAAGGTCTGGGGATGGGCCGGAGCGCTCGACGCGGGCTTCTGGGCCCGCCGGATGACCCACGAGATCACCGTCCACCGCGTCGACGCCACGCTCGCCGCCGGGCTGCCCTACGAGGTCGCGCCGGAGGTGGCCGCCGACGCGATCGACGAGTGGCTGGAGATCGTGACGTACATCCAGCGCACGCGACCGCACCCGGCGGCCGAGGAGTTGCGCGGACCGGGCCGCCGCAGTCTCCACCTGCACGCCACCGACACCGCCCCCGAACTCGACGCCGAGTGGCTGGTCGAGCTCACCGAGGACGGGGTGTCCTGGCGGCGCGGCCACGAGCGCGCGACCGTCGCCCTGCGCGGGCCGCTCACCTCCGTGCTCCTCGGCTTCTACCGTCGGCTGCCGCTGGACAGCCCGGAGTTGGAGGTGCTCGGCGAGCGCGAGCTGCTGGAGTTCTGGCTGGAGCGGGCGACGTTCTGAGCCGGCGGCCCGCCTCGGATGCCGGGACGCGCCTCAGGCGCGGTGGCATGCCGCGGGCACGGTGACATGCCTGTGGCCCGCCCCCTCGGTGTTCCGGGGACGGGCCACACGCGTGACCTACGGGAGGCGTCAGCGACCGCTGTTGGCCCCACGACGGCGCATGCCGAAGAAGACGGCTCCGCCACCGACGACGACGAGGGCACCGGCGACACCGGCGATCATCGGGGTGTTGGAGTTGGCACCGGTCTCGGCGAGGTTGGAGTCACCGGCCGCCGGGGACGGCGCGTTGCTCGACGTGTCGGCGGGAGTGGTGGTGCTCTCCGACGGCGACGGGGTCGGGCTCTCGGACTCCTCGGCCGGGGGAGTGGTCTCCTCCGACGGCGGCGGCGTGGTGGCCGGCGGGGTGGTCTCGTCCTTCGAGCAACCGGCGGACGGGGTCTTCAGGTTGTCCGCGATGTCCTTGTCGACGATCGGGTGTTCCTTGTCCTTCCCGGCCGTGACGTGGATGCGGTACTCCGCGTTCGGCGACCAGTCCTCGTTGAAGGTGATGGTGACACCTTCACGGGAACCGACGACGTCCTGCTCCCCGACCTGCTTGGAGTCGGCGCCGTTGTTCTCGAGGAACACGGTGATGGTCGCGGGGGTACCGGAGGCGTCCTTGTCGGTGACGGTGATGACGCCCTTGCTGCCGTCGCACTTGGCTTCGGCGGAGAACTCACTGATGTTGCAGGCGAGCGCGTTGCCGGCAACACCCAGCGCGAGAGCGGTGGTGGCGGCGGCAACGCCCAGGACGCGCGCTGAACGGCGTGCGGTGCGGCGAGATATGGACACGTTTGCCCTTCACGGATGAGCAACTGCGGGGGGCTTGAAAGAGAACCGGGGCGACGTGGCGACGAGACTTCACGTTCCCCAGGGGACTCACAGGTCTATAAGCGTTCCATAAGGAGTGTCAATGCATATGCACACTTGGTGCGTTGGCTTTGCCTTCTTATTAACCTGCGAGACGTTTCAAGGCCTCCGGAGCCTCCTCGATCCGGTCAACGAGGGCGATACGGGACTCCATCGACCGTTCCCGGGCGAGCGCCCGCAAGAGGGGCCACGCCGGCAACCGCTCGGTCCAGTGCGCCCGATCGACCAGCACCATGGGGGTCGGTTCACCGCGTGACTCGTAGTAGTTGGGCGTCGCGCTGTCGAAAATCTCCTGTACGGTCCCGGCGGCGCCCGGCAGGAAGATCACGCCCGCGTTGGAGCGGGCCAGCAGGCCGTCCTCGCGGGTGGCGTTCGCGAAGTACTTGGCGATGTGCGAGGCGAACGGGTTCGGCGGCTCGTGGCCGTAGAACCACGTCGGGATGCCGATCGAGTGGTTGCCCTTGGGCCAGCGGGTGCGCACCTCGAAGGCGCGCCGGGCCCAGTCGGTGATCGAGGGGCTGAACGACGGGGAGGCGGCCAGCAGTTCGCACGCCTCGTCCAGCACGGCGTCCTCGTAGGGCGCCGCGTAGGCGCCCAGGTTCGCCGCCTCCATCGCGCCGGGCCCGCCGCCGGTCGCCACGGTGAGGCCGGCGCGGCTCAGCTCACGGCCGAGGCGCGCGGCACCGGCGTACGCGTCCGTCCCGCGCGCCATCGCGTGGCCACCCATCACGCCCACCACCCGCGTCCCGCGCAGGAGTTCGTCGAGGGCGTCGGAGACCGAGTCGTCGTGGACGGCGCGCAGCATGGACGCGTATATGTCGCCGTCGGCCTTGGTCCGCTGGAACCAGGCGTACGCGAGCGCGTCCGGGGTCCGCTCGTACCCCTTGTCGAGCGAGGCGAACAGCTCGTCGGGCGTGTAGAGGCGGCCGCGGTAGGGGTCGAAGGGCAGGTTCGGGACCGGCGGGAAGACCAGGGCGCCGTCGGCGCGGACCTTCGCGGCGGCCTCCTCGCGCATCGGGCAGCCCAGGAAGACGGCGCCCGCGGTGTCCGTGGTGAGCAACTCCCGCGTACGGTCCGTCAGATCGACGGCCTGGACGCGGTGTCCGGCGAGGGTGCCGCGAGCTGAGACGGCCGCGTCGAAGTCCTCGACCGTCTCGATCTCGCGTTCGTCGTGGGGGGCCGCATGGGCCGGGCTCGTCTGCACGCGCCCATGCTAGAGACCTCGGGGGTCAGCTCTGGACCACCGCCGGATCCATCCACATGACCTCCCAGCCGTGGCCGTCGAGGTCGTTGAAGGAACGGCCGTACATGAAGCCCTGGTCCTGGACGTCGTCGTTGGCGGTACCGCCCGCCGCGACCGCCTTCTCCACCAGTTCGTCGACCTTCTCGCGGCTTTCGGCGCTCAGACACAGCAGCACCTGGCTGGCCTTCGTCGCGTCCACGATCTCCTTGTCGGTGAAGGTGGCGTAGAACGGCTTGGTGAGCAGCATCGCGAAGATGGTGTCGCTGATCACGACGGAGGCCGCCTTCTCGTCGCTGAACTGCGCGTTGAGCGTGTAGCCGAGCTCCGTGTAGAACTTCTTCGACGCGTCGAGGTCGTTCACGGGCAGGTTCACGAAGATCATCTGCTGGTACATGGCTGGAAGGCTCCCGTCGAGTGTGTGTCGTTCTGTGGGGTAGACCGGGGGCCTGCGCACAACTCATCGGTGCCCGGAGATTTTTTGGCGGGTCAGCGGGTCAGCGGGTCAGCGGCAGGGCCGCGAGTTCGGCCACGACCAGGGTCAGCGGGACGAACAGCGTCAGCAGGGCGCCGGCCCGGATCGCGGCGGCGCTGCGCAGCATCGTGGCGGGGGCGCCGAGACGGACGAGCGCGGCGGTGGTCTCGGCGCGAGCGTGCTTCGCCTCGACGGCCGCGGTGAGCAAGGTCGCCACGGTGCAGCCGGTGACCAGGAGGGTGCCGAGGGTGGTCAGCGGGCCGAAGTCGGGGCCGTTGGTGTCGTAGAGCGCGGTCATGGCGTACGCGCCGGCCGCCACCGCGCAGACGATGCCCAGGGGGCGGCCGATGCGGGTGGACTCCTCCATGAGGACCCGACCGGCGAGCAGGCGTAGGGCGCCGGGGCGGGCGGACTGGAGGAGGCGTCCGCAGAGGTGGGTGAGGCCGGGGGCGGCCAGGGCGAGGCCCAGGGCGGCGAGGGCGAAGCCGGTGAGGATGGCGGGGGTGCCGGTGGTGACGCCGCCGGGGAGGGACAGGCGGGGGGTGGGGGTGGCGCGGCTCGCGTACGCCTCCACAGCCAGGCCGGCGGCGAGGATGGCGATGCCCCAGGGGAGGCCGGCGGGGGCGGTGCGCGGCGCGGCGAGGTCGGAGGAGGCGGGTGCGGGGGCCGGCGGTTCGGTGGTGCGGTCGGCCTCGGCTTCCGCAGGGGCGTTTCCCTCGCCCGCCCGCGCTTGCGGGGTGCCGCCTCCCTGTGGGCCGGGCGCCGCCCCGGCCGCACGACTGTCCGCAGGCTGCGCCTGTGCCCGTAGGCGGGAGCCGAAGCGGCCGTATGTTCCGAACGTCTCGCGTGTTCCGGAGCGGTCGTACGCTCCGAAGCGGCCGTATGCGCGGGTCGTTCCGCGTGTCTGTGCGGGCCGTGCGTCCCGTGGGCGCAGCACCAGTGCGACCGTCGCCGACGCGATCGCCGGGACCAGCGTCAGGAGGGTCAGGGCCGCGGGCAGGGGCAATGGGCTGTCCGCCGCGAGGAATTGGGACGCCGCGCCGTCGAACGGCATGCCCGTGAGGTCGCCGCGGAGGTGGAGGAAGAAGAGGAGGGCCAGCATCGAGCCGAGGAGGCAGGACAGGGCCGTGGTGAGGGCCGAGACGGCCATCAGGCGGCCCGGGCCCAGGCCGATCGCCGCTAGGCCGGGGCGGGGCCTGGTGCCGGGGTCGGTGCGGGCCACCGCCACGGCGAAGTGGACGGTGGCCGCGAGCGGGGTCAGACACCAGGCCAGCCGCAGCAGCGAGGCGCCGGGGTCGCCGGGGTGGCTCATCGCGTAGCCGAGGGTGCACAGGAGCAGGAAGCCGGTGCCCGCCGAGGCCAACGCGACCAGCAGGCGGCGCAGTTGTACGGCCGGGTGGGCGCCGCGGCTCAGGCGGAGAGCGAGCACTCGGGCCGGCCTTCCGCCTCGGTGACTGGGGGCAGGTGGACGGTGTTCACGCGCCGTCCGTCCAGCAGGGTGATCGTGCGGTCCGCCAGGGCCGCCGTGTCCGCGTCGTGGGTGGCCAGCACGACCGTGATGCCGTGCGAACGGGCCGCCGTGGTGAGCGTGCGCAGCACCTGGGCGCGGTCGGCGCGGTGCAGCGGGGCCGTCGGCTCGTCCGCGAACAGGACCGTGGGGGCCGGGGCGAGCGCGCGGGCGATGGCCACGCGCTGGCGTTCCGACTGGAGGAGTTCGTGCGGGCGTTTGCGGGCCCGGTCGCCGATGTCCAGGCGCTCCAGCCACTCCAGGGCGGCGACCTTGGCGCGCCGGCGGCTGGTGCCGCGCAGCATCAGGGGGAGGGCGGCGTTCTCCCAGACGTTCAGCTCGGGCACGAGCAGGGGCGCCGGGTCGATCCAGCCGAAGCGGTCGCGGCGCAGCCGTTCGCGGGTCATCGGGCCCATGGTGTGCACTGGCACGCTGTTGAACCACACCTCGCCGCGCTGGGCGGGCACCAGCCCGGACAGACAACGCAGCAGCGTCGTCTTGCCACTGCCCCGGGGGCCGCTGACGGCGAGGATCTCGCCCTGCTGGACGCCGATCGAGACACCGCTGAGCGCGGGCGAGCCGTCCTTGTGCTGGAAGTGCAGGGCGCGTGCCCAGAGCACGTCGTTGTCCGGCGGGGCCACCATCCGCGTACACCTCGTTCAGATCCGTATTTCCCGTATCGCATCCCCCGTGTGGGGGAACGAGGACAGGACCGATCGGTTACCAGGCACGCTAGGGAGCCGGAGGCACGACCCCGGACAGCACGCGGCCCGGGGTGCACCCTTCTCACTCGTACGGGTGCACCCCGGGCCGTATAAACCGTTGAACCGCCGGAGGCTAGAGCTTGGTCCACGCCTCCGTCAGGACCTGGCGGACGATTCCCTCGATCTCGTCGAAGGTCGACTGGTCGGAGATCAGCGGCGGCGACAGCTGGATGACCGGGTCACCGCGGTCGTCGGCGCGGCAGTAGAGGCCGTACTCGAAGAGCTTCTTGGAGACGAAGCCGTAGAGCACGCGCTCCGACTCCTCGTCCGTGAAGGTCTCCTTGGTGGTCTTGTCCTTGACCAGCTCGATGCCGTAGAAGAAGCCGTTGCCGCGGACGTCGCCGACGATCGGGAGGTCGTGCAGCTTCTGCAGGGTCTGCAGGAAGTTGGCCTCGTTGTCGAGGACGTGCTGGTTGAGGCCCTCGCGCTCGAAGATGTCGAGGTTGGCGAGGCCGACCGCCGCGGAGACCGGGTGGCCGCCGAAGGTGTAGCCGTGCAGGAAGGTGTTGTCGCCCTTGTAGAACGGCTCGGCCAGGCGGTCGGAGATGATGCACGCGCCGATCGGGGAGTAGCCCGAGGTCATGCCCTTGGCGCAGGTGATCATGTCCGGCACGTAGTCGAACTTGTCGCAGGCGAACATCGTGCCCAGGCGGCCGAAGGCGCAGATGACCTCGTCCGACACCAGCAGCACGTCGTACTGGTCGCAGATCTCCCGCACCCGCTGGAAGTAGCCGGGCGGCGGCGGGAAGCAGCCACCGGCGTTCTGCACGGGCTCCAGGAAGACCGCGGCGACTGTCTCCGGGCCCTCGAACAGGATCTGCTGCTCGATCTGGTCGGCGGCCCAGCGGCCGAAGGCCTCGGGGTCGTCGCCGAAGAGCGGGGCGCGGTAGATGTTGGTGTTCGGCACCTTGTGCGCGCCCGGCACGAGCGGCTCGAAGGGTGCCTTGAGGGCCGGCAGGCCGGTGATGGACAGGGCGCCCTGCGGGGTGCCGTGGTAGGCGACCGCGCGGGAGATGACCTTGTACTTGGTCGGCTTGCCCTGCAGCTTGAAGTACTGCTTCGCCAGCTTCCAGGCGGTCTCCACGGCCTCGCCGCCACCGGTGGTGAAGAAGACCTTGTTCAGGTCGCCGGGGGCGTGGTGGGCCAGGCGCTCCGCGAGCTCCACGGCCTTCGGGTGGGCGTACGACCAGATGGGGAAGAACGCCAGTTCCTGCGCCTGCTTGGCGGCGGCCTCGGCGAGCTCGGCGCGGCCGTGACCGGCCTGGACCACGAACAGGCCCGCGAGACCGTCGAGGTAGCGCTTGCCCTTGTCGTCGTAGATGTAGGTGCCCTCGCCCCGGACGATGGTCGGGACGGGCGCGTTCTCGTACGAGGACATGCGGGTGAAGTGCATCCACAGGTGGTCGTACGCGGTCTTGCTGAGGTCCTTCTGGCTCACGGTTATCGGGTTCCCCACATGTAGGTCTGCTTCTTCAGCTTCAGATAGACGAAGCTTTCGGTGGAGCGCACGCCGGGCAGTGACCGGATGCGTTTGTTGATGACGTCCAGCAGGTGGTCGTCGTCCTCGCAGACGATCTCGGCGAGGATGTCGAACGAGCCCGCGGTCATCACCACGTACTCGACCTCCGGCATGTCGGTCAGCGCTTCCGCTATGGACTCGACATCGCCCGCCACGTTGACGCCCACCATCGCCTGCCGGCGGAAGCCCACGGTGAGCGGGTCCGTGACGGCGACGATCTGCATCACGCCCTGGTCGAGCAGCTTCTGGACGCGCTGGCGCACGGCCGCCTCGGACAGGCCGACGGCCTTGCCGATCGCGGCGTACGGCCGCCGGCCGTCCTCCTGGAGCTGCTCGATGATGGCGAGGGAGACGGCGTCCAGGTGCGGACTGTTGCCGTTCCTGGACTCGCGGGAGTCCCTGTGCTCTGCGCTTCGACTGGCCACGACCTCACTGTGCACGAGGTCTCAACGGTTCCGCAAGGGCGGACCGATGAAATTCGTTGTTTACGTGACGGAGACCTACGGATTTCGCAGTAATGCGGTGACCAGGGGTGTTGAAAACGTGGGGCGGCGGATTAGGGTGGGTGTCTCAGTCAATGGACGGTTCGACCCCTGACAGGAGGCCGGCAGTGAGCACGGAGCTGCGTCGTCTGCGCAACTACATCGACGGTGAGTTCAAGGACGCCGCCGACGGACGGACCACCGAGGTGGTCAACCCCGCGACGGGCGAGGCGTACGCGACCGCGCCGCTGTCCGGACCGGCGGACGTGGACGCGGCGATGGCCGCCGCTGCCGCCGCCTTCCCGGCCTGGCGCGACGCCACCCCGGCCGAGCGGCAGAAGGCCCTGCTGAAGATCGCGGACGCCTTCGAGGAGCGCGCCGAAGAACTGATCGCGGCCGAGGTGGAGAACACCGGCAAGCCGATCGGCCTCACGCGGTCCGAGGAGATCCCGCCGATGGTCGACCAGATCCGCTTCTTCGCGGGCGCGGCCCGGATGCTGGAGGGGCGCTCGGCCGGCGAGTACATGGACGGGTTGACGTCGATCATCCGCCGCGAGCCGGTCGGCGTCTGCGCGCAGGTCGCGCCCTGGAACTACCCGATGATGATGGCGGTGTGGAAGTTCGCGCCGGCGCTCGCGGCGGGCAACACCGTCGTGCTGAAGCCGTCGGACACGACCCCGGCGTCGACGGTCCTGATCGCGGAGATCATCGGCTCGATCGTGCCCAAGGGCGTCTTCAACGTCGTCACCGGCGACCGCGACACCGGCCGCCTGATGGTCGAGCACCCCACTCCGGCGATGGCCTCCATCACCGGGTCCGTGCGGGCCGGCATCTCGGTCGCCGAGTCGGCGGCCAAGGATGTCAAGCGGGTCCACCTGGAGCTGGGCGGCAAGGCGCCGGTCGTCGTCTTCGAGGACACCGACATCGCCAAGGCCGTCGAGGACATCTCCGTGGCGGGCTTCTTCAACGCGGGCCAGGACTGTACGGCGGCCACGCGCGTGCTCGTGCAGGAGGGCATCCACGAGGAGTTCGTGGCGGCGCTCGCCAAGGCCGCGGCCGAGACGAAGACCGGGCAGCCCGATGACGAGGACGTGCTGTTCGGCCCGCTCAACAACCCCAACCAGCTCAAGCAGGTCTCCGGGTTCATCGAGCGGCTGCCCGCGCACGCGAAGGTGGAGACGGGCGGTCACCGGGTCGGTGACGTCGGCTACTTCTACGCGCCGACCGTCGTCTCCGGGCTGAAGCAGGACGACGAGATCATCCAGAACGAGGTCTTCGGACCGGTCATCACCGTCCAGTCCTTCACGGACGAGGACCAGGCGGTGGAGTGGGCCAACGGCGTCGACTACGCGCTCGCCTCCTCGGTGTGGACGAAGGACCACGGGCGGGCCATGCGGATGTCGAAGAAGCTCGACTTCGGGTGCGTGTGGATCAACACCCACATTCCGCTGGTCGCCGAGATGCCGCACGGCGGATTCAAGAAGTCCGGCTATGGCAAGGACCTTTCGGGCTACGGCTTCGAGGACTACACGCGGATCAAGCACGTGATGACGTCGCTCGACGCGTAGGCCTCCGGCGGTTGTACGGGTACGAGGCGCGGCCCCGGACGGTGAACTCCCGTCCGGGGCCGCGCCGTTCCCCCTCCGCGGTGGCCGTGGTGGTTGTGCTGGCCGTGCTGGGTGTGACTGATGCGATGGTCAGGCGGCACTGAAGCCGCTCTCGGTCAGTGACGGGAGGCCTTCACCCGGCTTGCCGGGCTTGCCCGGGGTCGGCAGCGGTGGCAGGTCGGCCGGGTCCGGGAAGGTGATGCCGGCCTTCCCCAGGATCGGGCCGCAGGCCTTGAGCGCCTTGCGGTAGCTCTTGGACGTCGGGTCGAAGTCCGGGCTCTTGACGCTCACCTTCAGCAGGATGCCGCCGTCGTCGCCCTTGGACGCCTCGAAGTCCGGGAAGACGGACTGGCCTTCCTCCTTCATGCAGGTGGCGAAGTCGTCGTTGGCGGTGTTGAGGTCGTCCGGGGCCTGGGCCGTGGGGTTGTACTTCACCGCGAGGCGGGCGCCGTGGGGTGGTTCGGTGGGCTTGGCGTCGTCGCCCTTCTCCTTGCCTACGCTCACACCCGGGGCCTTGGCCGTCGACGTGCCGGACGCCTGGGCGGCCGTTGCCCCGACCGTACCCAGTGCGGCGGCCGTCAGTACGACGATGCCGAGGGCGAGGCTCTGCGATCGGGTCGCCGGAGCGCGCATGTGGTTCCTCCTGTGGTCAGGCGTTGTCGTGTGCGGAACTCAGGCAACTCCCCGTGCGGTTACAGCAGCGGAACGGTTTCCCTTATCCGTGTGTAACCCCCCGCCCGCCACACTGACGGCCATGCGTGTGCTGCTGGTCGAGGACCACGAAGAGCTCGCCGAGACGGTGGCCGCGGGGCTGCGCCGCGAGGGCATGGCAGTCGACCTCGCCCTTGACGGGAACACCGCCCTCGAACGTGCCGGGATCAACGGGTACGACGTCGTCGTGCTCGACCGCGATCTGCCCGGTCTGCACGGCGATCAGGTGTGCCGACGGCTGGCCGGGAGCGACAGCCGGGCCCGGGTGCTGATGCTCACCGCGTCCGGGACGGTGGCCGACCGGGTCGCGGGGCTGGGGCTCGGCGCCGACGACTATCTGTCCAAGCCGTTCGCCTTCTCCGAACTCGTCGCGCGGATACGGGCGTTGGCGCGCCGCGCGCAGCCGGCGTTGCCGCCGGTGCTGGTTCGCGGAGAGCTCCGGCTGGACCCTGCGCGGCGGGAGGCCAGCCGGGCCGGGGGCCAACTGCCGCTCAGCCCGAAGGAGTTCGCCGTGCTCGAACTGCTCCTCGGGGCGCAGGGGGCGGTGGTGTCCACGGAGGAGTTGCTGGAGCGGGGGTGGGACGAGGCGGCCGATCCCTTCAGCCAGACCGTGAAGGTGACGGTGAGCAGACTGCGCCGGAAACTGGGGGAGCCACCGTTGATCGAGACGGTGGACCGGGCCGGGTACCGGATCCGGTGAACGGCTCTACGAAGGTGTCCGCGTGGAGGGGCCTTGTGAGGGTGCCCGCGTGGAACGGGCTTATGAGGGTGCCCACGTGGAACGGCCTAATGAAGGTGCCCGCGTGGCGCCCGCGCAGCATCCGGTGGCGGCTGACCCTGCTCTACAGCGCCCTGTTCGTGGCGGCGGGCGCGCTGCTCCTGGGCTTCGTCTACGGCCTCGCCGCGCACTCGGCGGGGGTCCACCGGACCGTCTCCTCGGTCGAGGGACCCGGCATCCCGGAGGCGGGCGCCCTGCCCACCGCCCCCGCCACCGTCAGCGCCTTCGCCGAGATCATCCGCGAGGACCAGCTGCACGACCTGCTCGTCTACGCGGCCCTCGCCCTCGCCGCGATGGCGCTGGCCTCCGTCGCCCTGGGGTGGGTGATGGCCGGGCGGGTGCTGGCGCCGTTGCGGACGATGACCGCCACCGCCCGGCGGATCTCGGCCGACAACCTGCACGAACGGCTCGCCGTGGCGGGACCGGACGACGAGTTGAAGGCGGTCGCGGACACCTTCGACGACGTACTGGCGAGGCTGGCGGGTTCGTTCGAGGCGCAGAAGCAGTTCGTCGCCAATGCCTCGCACGAGCTGCGTACTCCGCTCACGCTCCAACAGGCCGTCGTGGACGTGGCCTTGGCCGACCCCGATGCCTCGGCGGACGAACTGCGGGGCGCGTTGCGGCGGGTGCGGGCGGCGGGGCAGGAGCAGGAGCGGTTGATCGACGCGCTGTTGACGCTGGCGCGGAGTCAACGGGGGCTGGAGCGACGGGAGTCGGTGGACCTGACGGCCATGGTGAGGGACCGGCTGCCGGTCGTGGACGGTTGTCGGGTCGAGGCGCGGCTGGAGCCGGCGCCCGTGCTCGGGGATCCGCAGTTGATCGAGCGGCTGGTGGTCAACCTCACCGAGAACGCCGTGCGCCACAACCTGCCGGCGGGGGAGGACGGATGGGTGAGCGTGTGGACGGGGGTGGACGCGGCGGGTCGGCCGGGGCTGCGGATCGAGAACAGTGGGCCGGTGATTCCGGCGGATCAGGCGGCGGGGCTCTTCGAGCCGTTCCGGCGGCTCGGTCCTGAGCGGGTTGCACCGCAGGCCTGGGCCCGCTCGCGGGGTCCGGGGGGTCCGGGGGGTGCGCAGAGTTCGTGGGCTTCGCAGGGCTCGCAGGGTTCGCGGGGGAGGGGGCGGGAGCGGGACGGGGTGGGGCTCGGGCTGTCGATCGTCGCGGCCGTCGTCGCGGCGCACGGGGGGCGCGTATGGGCCCGGACCCGGCCTCGGGGTGGGCTGACGGTGGAGGTCAGTCTGCCGGGCCGGGGGACGAGGGAGGGGGCGTCGGCTGCGGTCACGCCGGTGGACCCGGCCTTGCCGCGGGCTTGACCCGCCGTATCGACAAGGTGTCGGACCTGTGCGGTGCCGCTCGACGCTGCGTCGATTGTCCGGGCACAGACGGGGGCGGCATCCTTCGGGAATGGCCCTCTCAGCGAAGACTCCCCCGCCCTCCCGCCGGACCCTGCTGCGCGCGCTCGGCGGGACCGCGGTGCTGGGCGGTCTGGCCGGCTGCGGGGTGCCCGCCGCGTACGTGAGTCCCGGGGAGCGGGCCGGGGCCGATCTCTCCGCCTCGGACCACCGGCTGACCTGGTCGAACTGGCCGCTGTACATCGACACCGATGACGACGACTCCAGCAAGCGGCCCACGCTGGACGCCTTCGAGAAGCGCACCGGGATCTCCGTCGACTACATCGAGGAGATCAACGACAACGACGAGTTCTTCGGCAAGATCAGCCCTGCCCTGATGAACCACCAGCAGACCGGCCGGGACCTGATCGTCATCAGCGACTGGATGTGCGCGCGGTTCGTGCGGCTGGGCTGGGTGCAGGAGATGGATCGCGCGCGGCAGCCGAATGTGGCCAAGTACCTTGACCCGCTGCTGCGTTCGCCCGCCTTCGACCCGGGCCGTAAGTACACGGTGCCCTGGCAGTCCGGCATCACCGGCATCGCGTACGACCGCCGCAGGGTGGGCCGCGAGATCCGGCACGTGAAGGACCTCTGGGCGAGCGACCTCAAGGGGCGGGTGACGCTGCTCTCCGGCCTCGACGAGGCGTTCGCGCTGCTCATGCAGGGCAACGGCGTCGACATCACCAAGTGGACCGCCGACGACTTCCACGCCGTCTGCGACGAGGTCGAGAAGTACGTCAAGAACGGCCAGATCCGCCGCTTCACCGGCAACGACTACACCAAGGACCTGGTCAGCGGCGATGTCCTGGCCTGTCAGGCGTACTCGGGCGACGTGATCCAGCTCCAGGCCGACAACCCCGACATCCGCTTCGTCGTCCCCGAGGAGGGCGCGGAGCTGTGGTCGGACTCCCTGATGATCCCCGACCTGGCCCGCCACAAGACCAACGCCGAGCGGCTGATCGACTACTACTACGAGCCGAGGGTCGCCGCGGAGCTGGCCGCCTGGGTGAACTACGTCTGTCCCGTCCCGGCCGCCCAGGACGTCCTGGCCTCCTCCAAGGACAAGGACACCGCCGCCCTCGCCGAGAACCCCCTCATCTTCCCGGACACCACGATGCGCAAGCACCTGGCCATCGCTCGGGACATCACCTCGAAGGAACGGGTGGACTTCGCGAAGGAGTGGAACCGGATCGTGGGGTTGTGACGCGCCGGGAGGTCCCGCTGTGACGAGGATTTTTAGTTGGCACAAAAGAGGGATAGTTGGCACCAAGATCACGACTGTTCGCCGAGGTGACGGCGCATCACCTCGACGCACACGGCTCGGGCAGCGGTTGATCGGTCACGCGGATACGGTGCCCCGAGGTTCATGCCGCTGTCGGTGGTGATCGGCGGCTGGTCCCACGCGAGGCTCATCTGCGCGCCGGCCTCTGCTCGGGCCGTGGCCACGAGCGTCGCGTAGGGCTCCGCGACGGCCGATGCCTCAATCTGGAGCCACGCCTGGTGGAAGGCCATCCGAGCCAGCAGGCCGCTGACCTCGTCGGTGAGCTGCTGCCGTACGGCGGAGGAGGACTTGGGACGTCGCCGTATGCGGTATGGCATCTCCAGGTACTCCTCGACCGCAGTCAGAGCTTCGGCGAAGGTCTTCGCCCGGCGTTCCCTGCGTACGGCCCGCTGGTTGAGGGCGTACGTGAGGTAGGCGCCGAGGAGGGCGATGCAGGGGACGATCAGCGCGGCGGTCTGGGCCCACGTCCAGCCGCCGTCCGTCGCCTGTGCCGCCGCGATGACCGCCACGCACCACTCCCCGGAAAGCCGTGAGGAGCATCCTCCACCAGCCACTGGCCGCCCTGCTCACCGCCGGTGAGCCGCCAGTAGTGTTCGAGGAACAAGTGTGTGCGGACTATCTCGATGAGGTCCAGCAGCCCTTTCGAACTCGTCCACCGACGCTCCTCCGGGTCGCGCGGATACCAGAGGCAGAGGGCGCCGTCCGCTCTGTAGCGGTGTTTTGACAGGACTCCCGGCTTGGCGTGGACGCGCGGGAAATCCTCGGGCCGCTGGTCGTAGGTGGGGTAGGGCGGGGCCGCGTGGAAGCGGATCCGGATGTCGATGGGGTCGGGCTCGCCTATGACGTCGAGTCCGGTGATCCTGTACGTCAACGAACCTCGGTCGTAAGTGTGTTGGAGTGCGTCGCCGAAGTGGTGCCGGGCGTCACGTTCGAGCGGGGCCCACCATGCCGGCTGGACCCCGTACCAGAGGGGCATGGTGGTCAGTCTCCCCAGGCCCGGGTCCGGGTCGGAGTGACGAGCCGGGTGGCGAGCCCCAATCCCGATGCTGCCGTACCGCCCGCGAGGACCGTCTGCGCAAGGCGCCCGGCCTCCTCCTGAGTACCGTCCGCGTCCGGCACGAGCTCCGGGAGCACCTGGTGCAGTGCGTGCTGCGCACTGAGCGGGCGCCCGGCCTTCTCGTGCTCGATCGCGAGGTCGATGTACTCCCTGGCGGTGCGCAGCCGCTTGTGCACATCCCGGCGCGGCATGTTGAGCGGGATCGGGCCGGCCACACCGGCCGGGTCGGGCGTCGGGCCCTTGTCGATCTCGTCCGCGGCGTAGGTGAAGAAGATCTGCAGCGCGTTGATGAGCGGCATGGGCTTGTCGAGGCACCCGAGGCAGAGGGCCTTGATGTTCCACGAGCACATGGGCTTGCTGTGCGTGCAGTTCCAGTGCTTCAGCAGTCGGACTGTACGCGCGAAGACGACCTCGGTGTCCTCGATGGCCTGGAGCACCATCCGGGTGTGGGTGATCGGGTCGGCACGGTCCCACTGGTCCGCGATCTTCGTGTTCGGGATGTACAGCCCCCGGCCCGAGGGGTGCGGGAGCGCGGTCATCACGTCCGCGGTGAAGTCGGCCTGCCCCGGTGTGACCGGGTCGCCGAAGCGTACGAGTACGGCGCGGCGGCGGCCTTCGACCTCGATGGTGAGCTTGTGGAACTCGTCGTCGAGGTCCTCGTGGATCACCTCGCGGACCTTCTCCATGAGGTCCAAGGGGCCCTTCTTGCCGGGACCGTACGGCTCGGCGTCCCTCTCGGTGAGGACGACGCCGAGGTCGACGTCGGTGAGGGGGGTGTTGGCGTCGCCGTGCGCGACGCTCCCGTTGTAGTAGGTGGTGGAGCCGGAAAAGGCCCGGCGTGCGGACGTGGCCAGGAGCAGGCGGCGGCGCTTGGCCTCGGCGAGTTCCTTGTCGGTCACCTGGATCTTGCGGCGCCCCTCCTCAAGGAGCTGCGCAAGGGTCTCTTCGCTAACCATTGATACCTCCTTGTGCGCTGGTGGGAGACGAGATTCGACCTCCCACCAGCGCGAGATGCTCCTACTTCTCGCGGCGGACACCCTTGAACGGCGTGCCCCCTGCCTTCCCGTCGATGAAGCGGCCGTTCTCACCTCGCTTTGTCCACGTGGCGGTCCGGGGATTGAGGACCTGGCTCCGCCGGGAGACGCTGCCGCGACGGAATCCCTTGCCGGTGTTCGTAGCCATATGGCCACCACCCTTCGTCATTGACGCCTAGCCGATTGCAAGATCGGCATCAGTACCGATCTTGCAATCAGAAGCGTAAGGGGTGTGATTCGACTTTCGCAAGCGATACCTGATGTGTAACCATGCGTGGAGAGAGGAGGAGATCGTGAACGAGCGAATTGCAGCAGGACGGTTTGACGCGGTCGCGTTTCACACAGCCCTGGATCGCACACGTCAGGAGCGCGGCCTTCTCTGGAAGGACGTGGCCCAGCGGGCGGGTGTCAGCGCCTCGACTCTGACGAGATTGGCTCAGGGGCGGCGCCCCGACGTGGACGGGCTCGCGGCTCTTGTCACATGGGCCAATCTGAGCGCCGATGATTTCGTTCGCCGGACCGACGAACCGCGCAGTCAAGACACGTTGACCAAAGTGGCTACGCATCTGCGGGGCGATCGCAACCTCACTCCTGAGGCCGCGGAAGCCCTCGAAGCTCTGATCACCGTCGCCTACAACCAGTTGGTGACCGATCAGCCGGAGTAGGGGGGCTCCCTATGTCGTTGCGTCATGGCTTCAAGGCTGAAGCCAATCGCTTGGCGGTGCAGATGCGGAGGGAGTTGGGACTCCATCCCGCCGCACCGCTCGCGCCCGCGCAACTCGCTGAACACTTGGCGATCCCGATCAAGACCTTCAGCTCGGCGATCGCGCATGACGCTCGCATTGAGCGACTCCTCACGACCGAGCGGGAATCCTTGAGTGCCCTGACTGTGCACGCAGGGCCGCGGCGTGAGATCTGGGTGAACGACTCCCACGATCCGGGACGTCAGAACAGCTCAGCCGATCACGAGATCGCCCATGCCCTGTTGATGCATCCACCCGGTCCGGCGCTTGACGTTCTCGGTTGTAGGCACTGGGACGGTGAGGTCGAAGGGGAAGCGGATTGGCTGGCGGGATGTCTTTTGATCACCAACGAGGCGGCCTGGTCCATAGCCAGGAAGCGGCTTAGTCCTGAGGCGGCGATGCTTGCGTACGGGGTCAGCAGGAGCATGCTGACCTGGCGTATGAACATGAGCGGTGCGAACGCTCGGCGGGGACGATCGGCTAGTGCTGTGACCGCATAGGTTCGCCGGGTTGACGGCGGCCTGGCCTACGAAGCCTGCTTCCATGCCGGTCGTGCGGACCGTCGTGGCCACGCCCAGAGGCCGGCGGGGCGAGCGGGCTAGTCCCCCCGACAGGCGACTACGCCGTGAGGCGGTCCGCTTCGGCCAGCAGCAGATCGCCAAAGGACTGAAAGCCAATACTGCATGCGTAGACGCCGCTGACGACTCGATGGATGGTTACCCATTCCCAGATGGCGGTGGTATCCGTGCCTGTGCGAGAAGCCAGTTGCTCAGTCCGCGCCCAGACCTCATCGCCGAAGTCTGGGTTGCACCGCACGATGGTGCCGAGATCGCACGTCGGTTCGGCCCGCAGTCCGGCTGGATCGATGAGCTTGTAGCTGCCGTCACTGGGGAACCCACGGAGGTGCTGGTCAAGGAGTATGCTGCGCCGACGAAGATCGTCTCTCGCGATCACCAAGATCTTTTCCCGCGTGGCAGTTGAGTGGCCTGCTGGTCTGCCGACGCCGCATCGGGCGCCGCCTCCGGGAAAACCCGATCACCAGTACCTGCTCAGCAGGTTGTCGATACCCCGTCGGAAACGGAGCGGCCATGGGCGTGCCGCATCCAGGCGGGCAGCGCGCGCTCGTTCGGCGGCTTTGTGCCGCCCGGTGACCTTCACAGGGGTGTGATCGCCGAGAGCGCGGAGCTGACCGTCATAGAGGCAGCCTGCCTCGCAGCCCTCCAAGCGTTGGTCGATGGTTCCAGTGGTCAGGTGGTACAGGTGGGCGCCGGTGTCGGCGATGCCGCTCGGTGCCGTGACCATAGTGAGGAATTGGTTCAACTGTGCGGCGGCCGCACTCGCGGAGAAGACGAAGACATTCTCCTTCCGGCGCAACGGATGATCGGCCGAGAGGCCCTTGATGTAGGCGGGGTCGTCGAGCAGTCCGTCGCGCTCCACCGGAACGTGAGCTGGGTCGTACTGGCCCAGGCATTCCATGCACGCGCGGCTCGGCGCGGCGACGTGGGCACGCCATTCGGCACCCTTCAGATGACCGCTGCGCGCATCGACCAAAATTCCGCCGTCCACGACGGGGATGAGGTGGGCGTAGGCGAGGAGGTTCAGGGCGGCGCGGGGCCAAGGCCTGTCGACACAGGAAAAGAGCAGGTCGCAGTCTGCTGCAGCGGCGAAGCCGTCCGGCTCCACGACGCTCAACTCGTGCGTCGCGACATGGATGTCCGCGCCGGTGGCGGACCGGCGTGCAGCACGCGCGGCGATGTCCACCTTGGCCCTGTGGAGTCGTACGTCGCGATCGGTGGCGTGGAGAAGCCGGTCAAGGTTGAGGTTCTCGACGGTGTCGAAGTCGAAGAAGCTCAGCTGTTGGAGACCGGTACGTGCCAGAGCTTCGACGATGAGCATGCCGACCGATCCGGTCCCGACGACACCCACGTGGAGCCGCGCCAGGTCGTTCTGGGTCTCCTGTCCCCAGGCGGAGACGGTGCGTACCTGCCGGTTCGTTGTCTCGGGCGGCGGGACGAGGGTGTCGTTGAAGGTGACCGTGAAGCGCTCTCCGACCACGCGTACGTTCTCCGCCTCGGTCGGGACATAGGTACGTGGTGCGTGCCGCTGCCAGACCCGGGCGCCGAAGCGGGCGTCCCCGCCAGCGAAGGTCATGCCGACCAGCGGCAGTCCGGTCAGGGTGATGGCCTGGGCGGAGAAGGACGCCTCGGCCGCGTAGTCGATGTCGTTCAGACGCTGCCAGCGCCGACCGCGGGGATGGGCATGGATGAACCCGAGCCCGCAACCCTCCTCGGCGGCGATGCCGGCGGCCCTCAGGAAGTACTCACTGGTGAAGTCGACAGTGCCGTGCACGATTCGATCGCCGTCTTCGGGCAGGACCACCTCAACGATCAAAGCCGTCGTACGGCGGGATCCGGTACTCGGCCGCCACAGGACGAAGACGCAGTCCTCCTGGCCATCGGCGCGGCGCAGATGGCGGGTGAGACACTGCGCGACGTCGGTGGTCATGGCGAGTGAGAAACGGGTGATCATGCCGGGGGCTCCAGTTGCGAGAACAAGGTGCGCAAGTGCCGCAGGTAGCCCCGGATCGTACGATCGACCGACCAGTTGGCGGCCGGGCGGCTCCAGTACTCCCACTCGTCCCCGAGCGGAGAAGTGTGGACGGCGCCTGCGGGGTGTCCCAAACGCGGGCTCACGTGAGGGCCGGGCGGCGGGGAGAGCGGCCAGTCCTGCACGAGAGCCAAGCCGATCCTGACGGTCTCGCCGGACCGCGGGCCGACCTCGATCACGTAGTCGAAGACAGCGAACTCGCCCCGCGGCTCGACGGTGTAGCCGGCTGCGGCCAGGCCCGCGAGCATGCCCGCGGGCCCGGCCTCCGGCAGGGTCGTGGTCATGAGGTCGGCGTAGAGCCGGTGAACACCGACACGAACTTCTCCCGCTCGTGCACGGTGATGTCCTTGTCGCCCTCGTCCTTGTACGACTCCCGGTGCCGGCCGTTGACCCGGACCAGGTAGTGGTCGGCCGGATCGATCCCGGCCAGCCGCAGGATCTCGTTCGGGGTGGTGTGCTGGGGCACCCCGGAGACCAGCTCTTCGTCGACGATGACCCTCACCGTCTTGTGGGCGGCGTCCTCGTGCCGCGTGTCCGCCACTGCCATGACGGCCACCTCCTTCCCCGGCCCGTGAAGGGCAGGGATCGATGAATGCGGACTCTTCGCCCGCTCCGGACTACTTGCGCTTCTTGGCCTTCGAGCCGGCCTGCTCGTTCACGGTCGTGTCCGGATGGCGGCGCACGGTGGCCTGCTTCACGAACCTGCCGGTGATCGCGCTCCGGCCGCGCTTGCCGCCGGATCCGCTGGACGAACTGCGCTTGACTGTCATAGAACCACCTCATGTCGATTCATATATCGCCCTGGCCTGCATAAATGCACTTCAAGATCATAAATTAGATGCACTCACCAGGTTCATGCGATTGACCTTGATCCGAGGGTAGCATTGAGCTGTCAGGTAAACGCAAGTGAATTCTGGGGCTGCAGGTGGACATCGGCTTCGTCGACGCAGAGTTGGGCCGCGTCTGCAACAGCGACGCGGCTCGCAGGGCCCACTTCGGGTCGGAAGCCGCCGTCGCGCTGCACAGGCGGCTCGGCGAGATGGCGGCCGCAGCCCACCTGGCCGACCTGAGCGTTCTGATCGCTGCCCGCCTACGCGCAGGCCCGCCCGACGACCGTTTCGCCCGGCTGATCTCCTTCGGGGTGTACGGCGATCTGCTGGTACATCCCCGAGACTCACCGCCTGTCCTCGACCAGGACGGCCTGCTCGACGAACATTCCGTGCGAGCTCTGATCGTCACCGCGGTCACCATCCGCGGCTGACCCCCGCCACCGCCCTCAGCCTGCTGCCCTCAGAGAGGTCCTCGTGACGCCGCCCACTCCGTACGTCGCTTATGACCCCGACTCCGCCCGACCGCCCGGCGAAACACTCAAGGATCAGCTTGACGCCCTGGGTATTCCGCAGGCGGACCTGGCCAGGCGTACCGGCTTGTCGACCAAGCACATCAACCAGATCATCCAGGGCACCGCGGTTCTCAGCCCGGAAACCGCGCTCCTGCTGGAGCGGACCACGAAGATTCCCGCCTCCATGTGGAACCACTTGGAGGCCGCCTGGCGCACGCATGTGACCCGTGACGAGGAACTCAGACGGCTCAGCAAACACATCAACTGGTTGGACAAGTTCTCGCTGCCGGAACTCGTCAAACGCAAGATCCTCCCCACCAAGGACAAGACAGCAGAGAACCTTCAGCAGCTGTTGGCATTCTTCGGAGTCGCCGATCCCGAGGTAGCCGAGGATCTGTGGCGCAGCTACCGGACCGCCTTCCGCCGCTCCACCGTCCTGGAGACGAACGACTACGCCACAGCGATCTGGCTGCGCCAGGCAGAACTCAAGGCTCGCGATCTGCCGTGCCAACCGTTCGACCGAGCCGCCCTCACGGCGCTCCTGCCGCGCCTGCGCGCTCTCACCGTGGCGGAGCCGGAGACGTGGCGCGGCCGGATCACCGCCTTGTGCGCCCAGGCAGGAGTGGCCGTCGTATTCATCCCCGCACCACCGCGATCACACGTTTCCGGAGCCACCCGGTGGCTTGCGCCTGACAAGGTTGGAGTGGCGCTGAGCGACAGATTCAAGAAGGACGACCACTTCTGGTTCACCGTTTTCCACGAGATCGCCCACATTCTTCTTCACGGAAAACGACTGACCTTCTTGGACGACACAGACCATGGAGACAAACTGACCCCTGAGGGCGACCGGAGCGAAGAAGAGGCAAACGCATTTGCGGCAGAAACACTGGTCCCGCCGGAATACGCTGCGGCTTACCGTCGCCTTGCCAGCAGGCCGATGCCCTTCACCAGGATCGAGACCTTCGCCCAGCAGGCCGGCATCGCTCCCGGAATTGTCGTGGGTCGTCTCCAGCATGATGGGGCGCTCGAATGGACTCACGGCAACAAGTACAAGCGCACCGTGCAGATCATTCCAGCCGACGACTAATCTAGCGGCGCCCTCGCCGCCCAGGTGCGACCGTATATCAATATAGGCAGAGGAGGTGCGAATTGTCTGTTAATGATGACGTCATAAAGACTGGCGTGGCGAGCGATGCCGCCTATATGGGTAGATTCTTCCGGGATCTTCAGACAACGCATGATGCGAGCCCATCCTCGATCACGATCATGACCCTGTGCATGGCCCCGTACTTTTCCCTCATACTTCACGAGGCGAAGCGCAAGCCGCAGGCGATCGATCCTGCGGTTTTTGATCGGTTCTCTGCCGAAGCTGAAGACGTGTGCGCTCGCGCGAGACATAGCCTTAAGCTCTTCGAAGATACACAACGGCACATTGACGGACAGTTGCAATTTTTCAAAGATGAAATTTCGAGTAAGCACTCTGAGTACTTCCTCGGAAATACCTGGCTCTGGCTCGCCCGGAAGTGGGAGAAAGATCTAGTTCTCTTCACGTACGAGAATACGCTAGTTACGACATCCCATGCTGCGGCGTTTCATCTTGGAGTCAAGACGGAGAACCTCCTTCAGGAGGATAACGGCGCTTATATGCTGGGCGTCATGCAACAGCTGGGCAGATGCTTCGGGGCTCTCGGTGCCCGCATGGATACTCAGGGAGGGGAGACGTTTGTTCACCATCTATCGGGTGAACGTCTGTGGTCTGCGGATGTGCGAGCTTCAACGTACTACGCCCAGGCATTCAATGGGGCAGGTACAGAATCCATTAATGGCGTCTTGACCGACTTCCAAGTGCGGATGAACTTCATCGATAGAATCATCACTGCTGGTGCAGACGTCCGCAATCTTGAGTACACGGTTTTCAAGATTCGCTATGTCACCCTGTATCAAGTGCTGCTAAGCCTCAAGCTTCTCAAGGATGAAGCCCGCTATCCACTGTCATCTTCTTCTGGTGATGCACTGGAGGCAATCCTGGACACTGATGCCGTGCGCGTCATCACAGATAGCGCAGTCCGAGAGTTTCGGAACACCTTGATGCACTACAACTTGCTGAGGGGAGCCGATACCGCAAGGGTAGACCTGACGCAGCCGATCTTCGGCCTAGTGCCTCAATATTTCCCCGCATATGACTTCGAGCAACTGGGTGAGTTGGTCGATACGTGCATTCGCGAAACAGCCTGCGCCTTGAACTACTGGGCTGCTGGCGTATAACCAACTGGCAAAGGAGGATAGCCTGATGTGACTTACGGCAGGTCTATGTCCGTCTGCTTGAACGTGCCCGGAACGGCAGCCTGGATTCCTGCTACGGCCTGCCACGTGTTTACGGCATCCATCTCAGCTGAGTTGAGCCGTCTGGTATCCCAGCCGTACTGAGCGAAGAGGCGCCGGAGAGCTGCCATCACTGCGAGAGGAGCACCGCCGCATCGAAGTGCAGTGTCCCTTGAGCTCGCTTGCAGTGTCACTGCGGTGTCGCCGTGCGCAGGGTTTACGGGAAGATCGAGCCGTTCGAAGAACATGCTGATGCCGTGCTGTTGACCATGCGCTACTGCTGACCCGGTGCGCCAGAAGAGGGGTCCCAGCGTCGGAAGCTGCGGTGCGATCATCTCCGCCGCCAGAGACGTAGTGGACGGAATTTGAGTACCGAGGAAGGGCGGTCGGTATCGGTCACCATCTCTTCGCACCTCGAAGCCGTGAGCCCGGGCCGCCTTGACGATGTTCGCTATCCGTTGCTTCGAGTGCTCCAAGATCGCTGTGTTGATCGTTCCCGTTTCAAGCTGAGACTGTTCTTTCAGACTCTGAAGCTGAAGGTTCATGTAGCGGCGTACACGTTCGCGCTCTCCGATGCCAGGCTCCAGCAAGTACCAAGGCCCCATCGCGATATCGAGGATGGCGCGGGTAAGAGTGTGAGAGGACGTGACACCCCCAGGTGATCTGAACACCGAAGACAGGGTGTCCAAATGGTCGAGCATCACTAAGACGGGCGACAGCGGGGCGATGTTGGCGTTCCGGACCGGTCGATCTCCCCAGGTTCCGGCCAGCGCAGCGTCTCGGCCGCACTCTTTGCTAGCAGGTGATCCGTCCAGGAAGCCATGGACCGCGTCGTAGCTGTCTGCAAAGGCAGAGTGGAGACCTTCAAGAGAGCGGGCCAACTCAGCCCAGGGATCTACTCGCACACTCCACGACAGTAGACGCGTCCCAGTGATCTTGCTGGCGAATTTATCCCGTGCATCACGAAGTCGTTCTCCGGCGAGCTCGGCGTGAGGTGGGGAGGCTCGCTGCCCGCGGACTCTCCGCAACTGGCCAGGCGGATGCTTGGGGCCGTCGCCAAGTCTCAGCCGCGTTCCAGCGCGTCGATCAACTTGCCGAGGTTCCGCACCGCACGATCGGAAGCACCCCTGGCCGCCAGAGCCCCCAGGACGACGTCACGCTCCAACAGCCCTGTGCTGCGCAGGTCTTGCAGGATGTGCTGGGCGTGTTGCTTGCCGAACCTGTCACCGAAGCCCCTTTTCTTCCGTCTGGCGGACGCTGATCGTCCGTCCGAGTATCTGGGTGGCGACGAGAGGCGTCCTGTACGTGGTGAAGGGTGTCGCGCGACGTCGGAAGCGCTGAACGTGACGCTGTCTGGAGACTGGGCCCTCGTTCCTGCGGGAGCCCGCCGAGAGTCTTGGACCAACTCGACGGGCCGTGCCCCCGACGTCGTTGAGCTGCCGCTCCCCGGGCCCGAACGATCAGTTGGTGTCCTCGATCGCGGGGTGCCGCCGCAGCCCTCTGGGACCCAGCCTCCATGAGACCTCTCCTGCGTCCGGTGCCACTTGCCAGGCCGTGAGAACTCCCGCCGCTACGAGATGTTCCAGCGTCGAAAGGAGAGCAATGGTAGGTACTCCGCACCCCCGCGCCACCCGTTCGGCCTCCGCCGCGCCATGATCGCTTGTGGCAGCAGTGCGGGCGACGAGGGACAGAGCGGCGAGGCGTAGCGGCGGAGTCGAGGCGCGAGTAAAACAGGCGGCGCGCAACGCCCAGTCGGCGGCGCGGAGCCGGTCAGGTCGAGCCGGATGCTGGGTCAGCAGACCCGCATCGAGCATCTGGACAGCCATCATGCGATGGTCGAAATGGCGTGTGCGCAGCAGTCCGGCGTCGTGGAGTTCGTGCCAGACCTCCGCAGCAGATTTGAGGCGAAGGCTGCGCAGCACGCCGTTGGGCAGCCTGACTTGAGCCGAGTCGTTCATACGGAGTGCGCACTGAAGGGCGAGCATGCGGGCGCCCGCTCCTACCTCCTCGGGCAATGCGGTGGCGAGATAGTTGAGCAACTCGCTTACCCGGGTCTGGCTGTCTGGTCCTCTGGGACGTCGTCTGCGTCGAATGCGCGTCCGCCAGGGAGGCGGGGCCTCGGCGGCCAGCGTTGTTTCGGGGACGACAGCGGCCTGGGATGTGGACGCCGCGCACGCCGTGCAGGCGTCGGAGAGGCGCCAGCGGCGTCCGCCGCGTTCGCGGACGAGGAGGAGTCGGATCGGTCCGTTGCACCCGCGGTGGCGCGGATGCTGGCGGCAGCCTCGCTCGTGGCACTGGCAGATCCGCAGGTGTGCAGGAAGGGGATCTCGGCGGGCGTGAGCGGCCAGGTGGGCCAGGAGCTCAGTTCGAGCGGCGGAGCCGACGAGCGGCCGCCCACCGTGCGTGCACTGTCGGCACACGAGCACCGGTCCGCCAGGCTGCGGACGCAGCTCGACCGTCCAGGTACGCCGGACTCCCGGACGTGTGAAGCAGAGCCTCATGGCGCGCGTCTTCCTCCCGTCGTTCTCTGCGCCGGCCCTCTGCCGGACTGGAGTCGGGCGCACACGCTAGTGCAGACCTCTGCCCTCGCTCTCATGCCCGGCGAGCCGAAATAGGGCAGAGGTCTGCACTGACAGGGTAGGTGTCTGCACCTTCCGATGGACGGGTGACGATCTTCACGCCCGACCCGGACTTCCAGGCTCTGCGTCTGGAGCTGGCCCGGCTGCGTGCGGTGCGGGGATGGACCTACGACGAGCTTGCCGCCCGCAGTGGCCTGGCCAGAAGGACCCTCATCGAGATCGAGCAGGGTCGCGCGATCGGCACCCTCAAGACATGGCACGCCCTCGCTCATGCGCTAGGCACTCCGCTCGACGAGCTCTTCGGCGCCCTGTGCCACGGGCATGAACCTCCGCAACCGATGAGCGGCTGACGAGTCGTCAGGGCCTGTCGGCTGTTCAGCCGATCGAGCAGAGTGACGCGAACATCTGTGCGTTCATTCAAACGCGTGTCGCCCTTGATGGGGCCGTTCGGTGGACGTCTCCGGCCCGGATGTCGCTCGACGGCGTGTGTGCTGGCACCTTCGCGCTCATGCACTACTCCCCCCTACCCCGACGCCGAAACAGCGGCCCTGCCCTCGCCCACCCGCGGCGCCCACTGTGCGTCGACTCAGACAGCCCCACCAGGCTGCTGCGTTGTGCTCAACGCGACCGCTGTCGCGAATGCGGTAATTCCGTTGAGTGGTACCAGCGAGTCCGGGACCGCCCCGTCCGCCTGCATCCACAGGAGTTGTCGGCGGCCGTGGTGCCTTCCGACCACCGCTGGCATGTCAGCTCCGGCCTTGCCTATCCCTCCGGAGACGGGAGCGCCTGGTGCCGTCTGACCCACGCCAGCGTCTGCCCGGCCCGAAGTGCCGACAGCGTTGCCGCCCCCGAACTGGCAAGGCTCCGTCAGGCGTTGGCAGTGAACACGCGTCGCATGGTGGACGCGGCAGGCTTCATCCCAGCGGCACCCGCGGACCGGGAGTCCCTGCAGTCGGAGGTCCCCTGTCGGCCGGCCAGACCTGTCGTCCAGATCCTGTTTGTCCGCTATCTCGCCGCACGCCCTCTGGACGAGATCCAGTGCGTGGCCCAGACCCGACGACGTGACCGATGCACCCGCGGGATGCTCTCCTCCGACGGCCCGACGGGTGTCTGGAGGCTGGTTCCCGCTACAGCCACCCAGGGGCAGTTGGCTTTTCCTGCTGAGGTCATGGCCCTGTACGACCTGAGTTCCCTGCCCTACGCCGAACAAGTCCGCTGGCGAACGCAGCGCTGTCCTCAGCACGCAGCCACCCCCACAGCTGCGGACCTGGCCTTGACGGACTGGGAACCCTTCGACCCTCTCGTCCACCACGCGTACGTTCACCAGCGCCTCCCCGCCCATGGTCGCCGGGCGCATCCTGGCAGCGGGGCCCGGAAAGCGGTCCGGCGATGAGGAGACAGCACGCCGTAGAGATCATCCTGACCAGACCGGTCACCCCGGCAGAGCTGCACAGAGCCTGTCGAAGGGTGCCGCTCGCGACGAACACGGACCGCACCCGCCTAGTGGTCGTGCACCGCGCCAAGTCAGCGGGACGCGCGCTGCGATCCCTCCGCCACGAACTCGATCGGCTCCTGCCCATCGACGTCTTGACGACCCACTACCCCGATAGTTCGGGCCAGGTCCTGCTCAACGTCGCGTTCGCCCCAGCCATCCGTTCTGCGCTCGACCAGGCCGCAGCGACTCAAGGGCAGGAGCCCGCAGACTTTCTCGCCCAAGCCGTCAACGAAGCTGTTGCACGAGACGCACGGACGCGCACCGTGCAACTGACCGCGCAGCTACGAGGCCTTCTCACCCACCACACCCCAAGACGTCCTTGCCTGCGCGGCACGCGTCCTGATCGACCACCGGTGCCCACCGCCGGATGCCTCCCGCGTCGCCGACCACCAGCGACGAAGCACCGCACACAAGACCCCCTGACCGTTCCCCACCGCGGAGCTCCTGTTGCACACGCCCACAGACGAACAGGCCCACGCCGTCGACACCTTCCGAGACGGCCACCACTTGGTGCTGCAGGCCGGCGCCGGAACCGGCAAGACCAGCACGCTTGCCCTGCTGGCCGCGAGCAGTGGACGCCGAGGCCGCTATCTGGCCTTCAACAAGGACATTGCCGATGACGCCGCCACCCGGTTCCCGCGCTCCGTGCAGTGCCGGACGGCTCACGCCACTGCCTACGCAGCTGTCGGACACCGGTTCGCCCGTCGGCTCAGCAGCCCACGCCAGCCCGCCTGGCGAATCGGCAACGCCCTAGGCGTCAGATCCCCCGTCCGCATCGGTGATCACGAGATCAGCCACCGGACCTTGTCCCACACGGTGTTGCGTACGGTCACCCGCTTCTGCCAGTCCGCCGACACGTCCCTTGCTCCCCATCACGTGCCGGCTCTGCGAAGGTTGCACACGCCTGCCGAGCGTGCCCAACTCGCTGAAGCAGTCATGCCGTTCGTTGGGAAGGCTTGGAAGGACCTACAGGAGCCCGAAGATGGTGTAGTCCGCTTCGAGCACGACCACTATCTGAAGATGTGGGCACTGACCGAGCCGAGGATCGAGGCCGACTTCCTCCTTCTCGACGAGGCCCAGGACACCAACCCCGTCCTGGAGCAGGTCTTCGCCGCTCAACGCGCTCACGCCCAGCTGGTCATGGTCGGCGACTCCGCCCAAGCCATCTACGGGTGGCGCGGGGCCCGGGACGTGATGACCGGCTTCGACGCCATCCACCTCACCTTGACCCGCTCTTTCCGCTTCGGCCCGCTCCTCGCCGAGCAGGCCAACCGCTGGCTCGCGTTCACCGACGCGCCGATCCGACTGACCGGATCCGACACCATCCCGACGAAAGTCGGCCTGGTCACGAGCCCGGACGCGGTCCTGTGCCGCACCAACATCGGCGCCATGACCGAGGTCATGAGACTGCTGGAGGCAGGCCGCCGGGTCGCGCTCACCCGCGGCGGACAGACACTCATCGCACTGGCGCTCGCCGCCAGGGACCTCAAGGACGGCCGACGCACATCCCACCCTGAACTGGTTCTCTTCGCCTCCTGGGGTGAGCTGCAGGAGTACGCGGAATACGATCCCGCCGGCCGAGATCTCCTGCCGTTCGTCGAACTCGTCGACACCCATGGACCCGAAGCCATCATCACTGCTGTTGCCGCCCTGACCGATGAAGCCAAGGCCGAGGTCGCGGTCTCTACCGCTCACAAAGCAAAGGGCCGCGAGTGGCTCGGGGTCAGAATTGCCGATGACTTTCCCCCGCCGCCGGACAGCGACCAACTCGACGACAACGGCTGCCCGATCCCGGAACGCGTGAGCGAAACGGACGCCCGCCTCGCCTACGTCGCCGTCACTCGCGCACGGCACCAACTGGACCTCGGAGGACTCGCATGGATCGAAAACCAACCAGCTCCCGTCGATGGCTCCTGACAAGCCGAAGCACAGGGATGACCGGAATTGCGGCATCCGACCCCTCCCAGCTCGCTCATCCTGGCGGGCAGTCAGCTTCCTTAGGGGCGCGCGTCAAGTACCGCTTCGCCATCTGAGGACGAGCGGCGAACTCAGTGGAACGTGCCCCCTGATGGCGGCAGAATGCGGTGTGTGGCTCCGATGCTGACTGATATGTCGAGTGACCGCCTGGACGCACTGATCAAGCACCCGTTCCACCGGGAGAATGCTGAGCGGTTGGTCAGATTCATCAAGGACCTGCGCGAGTGCCAAAGCGCAGAGGACTCCATGGCGTTTCAGCGGGAACTTCTGGTGGCCACGCTCGCCGCGAACCTCGCCCGGGCGGAACGCTCGCGAGTGATCAAACGGCTCAGGAAGAGGGAGTCGTTGCCCGTTGACGCCCCCGAACTCGTTGCTGGCGATCCTTACGACCTGAACGACTGGCGACTGGAGTACGACGTTCTGGAGCGGGTGGGGCGCCAGCTGCGCTCCATCGGTGACGCCATGGCCTGGCGCGCGTTCCGGTACGACCGTCGCTACATTCTCGCGTTGCGTCGTAACGAATCACCCGGACCGATGACCCTCAGCAAGGAGGGCACGGCTCACGAGATCCAGTTCGTGGAACAGCAGTGGAGCGAGAACAGGCACTTCGCTCTGCTCCACGACATCACTGACTGCCTGCGGATCGCTGACGTGACAGTGTTCCACGACCAAGAGGACGGCGAGCAGGAGATCTACCTGTACGAGTTGAAGACAAATCCGCTACGGAAGGAGAGCGCCCAGCTGACTCGAACACGGCTTGCCGCCGAGGCGCTGCACATCGGCGGGCCGCTCCCCGGGTCGGACAAGGCTGTTCTCGTCGAAACCGGAGTGCCTTACGCTACCCATTTGTCCGCGCTGAGTGATGCCTTTGCCCAAGCGCATCAGGACGGGCTCAAGACGATGCGTGTCCCAGGGCAGCGTGCTCTCCTGGCGCTCGATATCGCTGCAGCCGGCGACAAATGGGGAGCCCAAGAGGCTACCAAGCAGTTCCACGCCTCATATGCGTCGCTCTTGCGCCGCACACGGTTGACCGGACAGAACATCTGCTTCAGCAGCGGGGACAGCGCAGCCCGCAACACCATGGCCCCGCCGTGGGGCATCTATCCGCTGCAACCCGGCCAGTGTGCCGGGCTCATCGCCGACGTCCTTGTCTTCAGCGTGACACTGTCATCGGACAACTTCATTGAGGAACTCGGCAAGCACGGGCTGGACGTTGAGTGGGTCCTGCCAAGCGGGGCCGACATGGAACCGGCCCGGCCTGTCGTCATCGTCAGAGGGCACGGCCGACAGGTCACCATGGCCAGAGCCGGACTTGAGCAACTCATGCTGGAGTTGAGCAATCTGCAGACGTGGGCGCGTGGCATGGACCAGCTCCTCAGAAAAGGCCTACCTGGGCAGGAACCATGGCCGTACTTCGCTGACGAGGACAGAGTTTGGGCCTGAGCGGAGGAGGTGCCACGCACTCCTCAGCGTTCGGATCACTGGCGGCGTCTTTCTCTTGAGCCGAAGTATGTATCTTCGCCACCTGCCGCTGGCGGGCAAATCCCGTCCACCCGCCAGCAGGTCCACCCACCTGTCAGGGCACGAACATCGAGGCGCGGGATCCCGTGATCCAACCGACGACGTGGTCACGGTCTGCTTCGGCTGTACGAACTTCGGCGACCTTTCGTCCTCGGTTGAGGATGACCACGCGGTGGGTGACTTCGTAGCACAAGAGCAGGTCGTGGGAGACGACCACGACTGCTGTTCCCTGCTCGGACAGTTTCCGGATCAAGTCCTCGACCTGACGGGTCTGTTCGTACCCAAGCGCTGCCGTGGGCTCGTCGAGCAGCAGTACTCCATGGGACTCCCCGGCGACCCGGATGGCGCTCCTGGCGAAGGCGATGGCCTGGCGCTGACCGTCCGACAGAAGTTCCACCGGGCGGATCATCGGCGGGGTGCGGACACCGAGTCTGTCGAGTTACTCCTTCGCGTGACGACGCTGCGCCTTGCGATTGACGAACCCGAGCCGGCCCAGCAGACCCCGGCAGAGGATCTCCCTGTCAACAGCACATCGGACCAGGACTGCCGTCCGGCGACGATGGCGACCTTGCGCCGGATGTCCTAGCCGACCCATAGACCGTGGCAGATTCCCGCCGATGAGGTTACCGGGAGTAGGTGTGCGGTTCACATCGATGCGTACTGGCAGGATCTAACTTGACTCTGTCGGTGATCTTGGAGTTTGCCGGTGCGGCAGCATGATCGACAGACATGCTCAGGGCTGTTCCGAAGGCCGATGCAGTTCTCGAGGTGTCCGTTGTCGCTCCGTGTCCGTTCCGGTGAGCAAGTCCCGTTTCTGACCGCGCGGATCGCGCGGGCGAGCAACCCGGGCGGTACGACAGCGATGTGGGTGAAGGACCGGCTGGACGGGCTCTGGCGTGACGACGACTTCGCCGACTGGTATCCGCGTGACGGGCGTCCGGGTCTCTCGCCCGCGCAGTTGGCGACCGTCTGTGTGCTGCAGTTCGTGCTCGGTCTGTCGGACCGGCAGGCCGCCGAGGCGGTCCGCTGCCGCATCGACTTCAAGTATGCGATGGCCCTGGAGTTGGACGACCCCGGCTTCCACCACAGCGTCCTGGCCGACTTCCGCGACCGTCTCGCTGAGGGAGACCGTGCTGACCGCCTCCTCGACCTCGCGCTGGCCCGCCTGAAGGAGGCCGGACTGGTGAGCGAGCGCACCACGCAGCGCACCGACTCCACCCATGTCCTGGCCGCGGTGCGGGATCTGACCCGCCTGGAGCTGATCACCGAGGCGGTCCGCGCCGCACTGGAAGAAGTCGCCGGCGTCTCTCCCCACCTGCTGGACGATCTGGTCGACGAGGACTGGGGGCGCCGCTACGGCCGTCCGGTCCGCCTGGGGAAGAACCCCACCAAGCCCAAGACCAGGATCCTCGCCACCGGAAACGACGCCGTCCGGCTCCTGGAGCACCTCCAACAGCACGGAGCGGACCGCACGTCCGGCCCGCGCATCCAGGCCCTGCGACAGATCATGGTGCAGAACTACCACCGCGATGCCGCAGGCCACTTGCGCTGGCGCACCGCCGAGACGGAAGACGGACCCGGGCTGCCACCCCCGTCCCGGGCGATCGTCTCCCCGTATGACACCTCGGCCCGCTACGCACGCCACGGACACATCATCAGCTGGAAGGGGTTCTCCGCTCACCTGACGGAGACGTGTGCTCCCGACGGCCCCAACGTGATCACGGACGTGGCCACCACCGCGGCCACCACCCACGACAGCCAGGTTCTGCCCGGCATCCACACCCGCCTGGCCCGCCGCGGGCTGCTGCCCGCCGAGCACCTGGTCGATACCGGCTATACCTCCCTGCCTCACCTGGAACAAGCCGCACGTGACCACCAGGTCACCGTCTCCGGGCCGCTCCGGGGCAACCCCACCCGCCAACACCGCCGGGGTGAAGGCTTCGCCCGCGACGACTTCCACATCGACTACGACCGCCAGCAGGTCACCTGCCCTCAAGGCCAGGTCAGCCAGGGCTGGCACGGCCCCTACCCGACCTCCTCACCCACTGCGGCCCCACTGATCGTGGCACGGTTCACCAAGAGCCAGTGCCGCCCCTGCCCTGCCCGCACCCAGTGCACCACCACCGCCGACAACGCCCGCACCGTGGGATTTCCCCCACGAGAGCTCCGCGACCTGCAACTCCGCGTCCGCACCGAGCAGCAGACATCCGAGTGGAAGACCCGCTACGCGGTCCGCTCCGGGGTGGAGGGAACGGTCAACGAGTTCGTCCACGGACACGGCATGCGACGCTGCCGCTACCGAGGCCAGGACAAGGTCCATCTCCAGCACGTCCTGACCGCCATCGCCATCAACATCGAGCGCCTCAGCGGTCTCCCAGCGACCGGGGAAGCACCCCCTCCCCGCCGGCCGACCGCCTTCCAGACCTACCTCGATCAGCACGAGATCCCCCGGCCGAGATCCTGGCGCACCCTGGGCACCTGACCCCAGCCCCCAAGATCACCGACAGAGTCAAGCTAAGGCTTGTCCCGTAACCCATGGGGCGGGGCGAAACAGCCTTTGCGTGTGGGTCAGTTGGGGGTTTTGGCCATATTCAGGAGCTGCTGATGGAGGCCGGGCCTGGCGAACAGGGCTGCGCCTGCGTCGGTTCGCCGCTGGCCGGAGAGGTCGCTGTCGGACGTCCTCAGCCAGTCGTCGCATACTGCATGGCCACCACCAGCGCCCTCGCGGAAAGCCCGCCCGCCCGGGCCACCACCTCGTAGATGCCGGGCTCCCGCACCGTGATCTGGGCGGTCGAGGTGCCGGGTTGGCCCTCAACAGGAGCGGTCCGGATACGTTCGGCCACCTCGCCGGTGGAAGCATGGACCAGGCTGCACGAGAGAGCGGCGTGGTCCGCGCCCGTGACCGTCAGCGTCCACTGGTCTCCTGGGGTGACTTCAGGCGGGGCGCTGATACCGAAGGCCGTGGGCCGAAGACCGGGATGCACACGGAGGTGATCGATCCCGGATGCGGATTTTCCGCTGACGATCTCTTGCACCAGGTTGACGACCGTGGAGCTCGAGAGCAGGGAGCTATGCTGCCCTACCACCGGCAGACACCCGGCGAATCCGGAGGGGATTGCCGACCCCAGGGGCACCAGGCCGTCGCCTGTCCCCAGTACCGAGATCAGCCTGTCGTCCTCGTCGCGGAGGGAGTTCCCCTCGTCGTCCACCTTCGGGGTGTCGGGCTGCAGCAGTACTCGACCTCCCTTGATGATCATGCTGGGTGCGGTTGGCTGCGACGTACCCACGATCGCGTGCCAGCGGGGCAGGCGGCCCTCGGCGGCGTGCCGCTTGAGGCGGGCCTCGAAGGCGTCCGCAGCCAGAGATCCGTCCCCTCCCACCTCCTCGACGTCGCGGGGTGTGAGCCTGCGCATTCCGCCGTGGCCGGTGTACACACAATGGGTGTCGGGCAGCAGGTCGTACATTCCCGGCATGGAGCGCGCCGCCTCCGTCAGGGGACGGGCTACTGACACATGCTTAAGCGAAGAAGCGAACGGATCCAGAAACTGCATGATCTTGGGAATCCCGCGGAAGGGTGTGCCGATGGTGACGACCTCCCGTGTCGCCCTCGCAAGCTCCGGGAACTCAGCCAGGGCGGCCTGGGCGACTAGTCCGCCCATCGCGTGGGCGACCAGCACGAGCTTGGGTCCTTCGCCGGCCCGGCCCAGGACGGATGCGCGCCGTGCCGGGTGGTCCACCCACTGGGCGAGGTGCCCCAGCGCGGCCTTGGCAAGGTGACGGGCCGCGGCAGTGACCGACAGACGCCAGTCATAGGGGAATTCCAGGACGGCCCGGTCATGCAGCACCGACGCGTTGACACCCTTGACGAGAGCGCCGTAGGGCGACAATCCGCCTACCAGAGGCAGCCAGGCGACCTCCCGCAGCAGCTCCGTGGGGCGCAGCATGACCAAATCACCGGCACGTTCAGCCGCCGTCACCCTCAGCCGTGCCAGATCCCGGAACAGGCCAGCGGAAGTCACAAGCTGGTGCGAACTGACACCGGCTCCCCAGACTGCCTCGTCCGTCTCCCGGTTCATCAGAGCGCTCCCGGCGAAGCCGGGCAGGATGACGACGGCATCTCCTGTGTAGGGCCGGTCCAGTTCGTGACGATAGGTGTCAATCAGGACCTCGCTCAGCGGCTCGGCGGTATCGGCGTGCGTGTCCAGGTATTCGCCAACGGCGTTTCCCCGGCTCACACTGGTGACACTGATCGTGTCCGCCGTGCTGGCTGGCACCTGCGGCATCACGCCGACCTCGCCGGTCAACGAACCCAGTAGGGCGTCGTCGGCCCCCTCGGTGCCGCCGACGCCCAGCGACCTCGCCGTGTAGGAGACCAGATGCGGCAGCTCGTCGCCGATCTCGGCGGCCAGTTCCCGGATCAGCTGGGGATGGCTTCGAAACGCCTTTGAGGAGAGGGCTTTGACTCTCCTCACGGTGTCGGCACGCAGGGCAGTGGCCTCTGCAGTCGCGGCGGCCCCGGACCGTCGGTGGATTCTGAGCTGCGCCGCGGCCACGGACAGCAGACGGATCTCCATGCCCGACTCGTCGGCGATCCGGCGTGCCCGATCCAGGAGGTTCAAAGCCTCTTCGAAGCGGCCGAGGTCCTCACAGCTGCGGGCGCCCAGCAAGGCCAGCTCGACGAACACCTCCGGATCGGCTGTGTCAGCCGCCAGGTCCATGGCCCTGCCGACCCGTTCGTAGGCGTCTACGGGACGCCGCAGGGCGAGCGCAGCCCGCATGGTCAGCGCGGTGAGGTCGAGATTGTCCGAGACGCGGTGAGGGCGTTCGTCCAGCAGATTGGTGACACCGGCGGGATCGTCCGCGGCCAGAAGAGCCTTGCCGGTCCGCAGGGCCTGGCGTTCCCAGACCTCGTCGTCCCCCGCCACACGGAGGTCGTCCGGGGCAGAGCCGCCAAGCTTATCGATCAGATAAACCTGGGCGGATGAGGGCAGTTCCCCGATGGCCGGCTCCAACAACGGACCCGCGTCCTCGATCCAGCGTCTGTCCAGAGTACGGGCGGATTGCCCCAGAGCGAGTCGGTGGTATAGCTCCTCGACACGGCTCGCCACGGGGTCAGTGTGCGCGTGCCCCTGTTCGTAGTAGCGCACCGCCCTGCGGTGGATCCTCTCCACGACGGTTCGCTTGTCACGACGGAGCAGCGGGAGCATGGCGCGGCGGACATCGCCGCGATGCACGACAGCCTCCTGGCCCGGTACGTCCTCCACCAACGTGGCCTCGGCCCGGAAGGCGTAGTACATCCGCCGGGCCCGGTCCTTGCCCAGACGACCCAGACCGCATGGACCGGCCAGCACCTCCCGGATGACGTCCGGGGTGAGGACGCGCACCACGAGACCGGGGCTCGCGATCCTTCGTAGGTTCTCGTCATGGAGATGATCCAGCAGACGCCGGTAGAGCACACCTTGCACCGTCTCCGCACTGAGTTTCAGCCGGAGTTCGGCTGGCAGGTCCCCCTCGCCGAGGAAGTGTGCCCCGTTCCGATGGACGAGGACAGCTGCGAGCTTCAGGTTGAGCGGACTGGTACCGACGATGCCGATGATCTCCTCGATGTCCCGGTCACTCGCTGTGTCCTGGTCATGTGCAGGTGGGACCGACGGAGCGTCAACGAGTTCGCGGCGGAGGAACGCCCGCGCGGTGACAGCGTCGAACCCTTCCAGCCGCAGGAGCCTGAAGGCGGGTTCGGCGACAGGAGCACGGCCGGCCGCGATGACCCGCAGCCCTGGGTGCGCCCGGCGCAATCCGTCGAGGAAGTCCAACAGACGGCGCAGGGCGACCGGTCCGCCGCGCTGCACCTGTTCGAACGCGTCCAGTGCCAACAGCCACGGCTGGGAGACACCGGCCCCGCCGGTGATCGAGGCGACCAGCGCGGCGAACGCGTCGATCAAGGTCAGTTCGTCGCGCTGGTGGGAGGCCCGGGGACCGTGGTGACTGTCCTCGGATCGGGTGTACCGGTCGGCGGAGAGCGTCATCTCCAGTTCCCGCTCCAGCTCCGCTGTCCGTCCGGCCAGATCCGGACGGAGCAGACCCAGTTGCCGTACGCATTCGGCAACCAGAGTCAACGGTCGCTCGGCAACCAGGTCGTGCCGGTCGAAAGTGAGGTAGAAGCAGGGTGACGCCTCAGATCGCTCCCGGTCTTGTGATGAAGCCTGGTTATCCACAGGCGTGGAGGGCCGTCCGTCGAGGCGGTCCAGCACGAACCGGGCGAGGAGCGTGGACTTGCCGACGCCGCCGGGTCCGTGGATGAAAGCCCAGGTGCTGAGTTCCTGGCTGCCGACGAACAGCGTTGAGGCAGGGACCGGGGCCGAGTTCGACGTGTCTGAGGCACCGTCAAAGATCGCGTCGAGCGTCGCGAGTTCGGTAGTGCGGCCGGCGAACCTGGCGTCGGCGAGAGCGTGCAACGGCTGGAAGAGGCGTGCCCTCTTGACCGCGCTCTCCAGGTCGTCGAGGTCCGGAAGCTCTACTCCGTCGTGTACCAGCGCCTTCTTGGACAGCGGGGCGTCACGGAACCAGCCCACGACGGTGAGCGCGGTGTACAGCTCGTCGAAGCTTTGCTCCTCCAGCGGCGGATTCCCGCCTCGCAGGAGACGTTCAGCCCAGGCGTGGGCCGGGTCCTCACCGCGGGGCGCGTTCTGTGCGGCGGCCAGCAGCCTCTTCCGGGTGCGCAGTCGCTCCAGGGTCAGCGTCCGGGAGCCTTCTGCCATGCGCCACCGGCGGCCCAGGGGCGTACTGACGCGGGTGCACTCGTCCAACAGAAAGTCCTGGAGAGCGGCGCTGGGCCCAGTTGTCTCGTGGTCACCGTCCGGCTCAAGGTCCAGGGCTGCGAAAGATCCCAGGAGCACCGTGCGTTCCCGGAAGGCGTCGCGTTCGCAGGCGGAAGCCTGCTCGGTGTCACCGTTCGGAGTGTTGGTCACAACGGGCACCTCCCCTGTCGTAGCTGGTCACGGCCCCAGGATGCGGCGACGAGTTGCAGGCTGTCGGACATTGGCAGTAGAGCGTCGGCGGTGACGGGGCCGCAGCCGGCCTGGCTGCTCAGTTCGTTGACGAGCTGGTCGGCCTGTTCGGAGTCGACGGGACTGCCTGCTTCCTTGGTGACGGCCTGGACGTAGTCATGCAGGTCCTTGCCGGTGAGCGGGGCGAACTGCTGGTGGGCGACGTAGGGCGCCAGGTGGGAGGGGAGCCAGCCGTCGTAGGCGAGCAGGACGATGCGGAGTCGGTCTGCCATCTCCTCCTCAATCACGGCGGTCACCAGTCGGATCAACGCTCTCAGGGCAGGCTCGGTGAAGCGCACGCTCTGCGAGTCGTCGATGACGAGCCAGTGTCCGGCCATCACCTGCCCCGTCCGGTGTTCGTCGTTCAGCAGGTGCTTGATCTGGTTGACGAGACTGCGGGACTGGCTGTCCTCCGAGGTGTTGAGATCGAGCGTGATGTCCCACCCGAAGAGTTCCCTGAGGGTGTCGCCTATGTCGGCGACCGTCACCGGGGAGTAGAAGTCGTCCATGCTGATGCGTCGATTGTTGACGCGATGACTCTCCAGTACATGGGCGATGAGATACCAGCTGTGTGTCCTGCCGGTCTGACGCTCTCCCTCCACGGCGAGGACACGTCCGCCGGCCCCTTCCACCATTTGGCGCAGAATGGTGCGGAATTGCAGGCGGTTGAAGAACGCCCTTTGGCGGTTGGCCACGAGATACGTGGTGCACGGGTCGGCTTCGGCGGCGGACGCCTCCTCCGTCAGAAGGTAGTGAATAACCGGATATGCCTGCGTGTTGGGGTCTTTCGCGGCCAACTGAACGAGGGCCCGCAGGCGACCGGCTGGGGCCGCGAGTTCAAGAGCCTCCGGCCAGACGTCGGCCATGCTCTGACCCCAGTTGATATCGCCCTCGCAGAGTCCGGCGCCGACAATGACCTGCCGCGCGGCGGGTTGGGTGCTGTAGACGGTGACCAGGGCCCTGATGAGGTTCCTGGCTCGTTCGTCATCGAGGTTGAAGGAGCGCTCGTCGATCAACGCGGGCATGGGCTCACACCAGTCGCTTCCGTGCGAGTCCGTCCCGAACCTGCCCGATCCTCACACCTTCGTTGCGGAACTCGGCGGGCTTGTCGTCGGCGCCGACCCTGAGCCAACGGCGGTGCAGGGCGACAAGGTTCCACCGCTCGTCGAAGACGGGCGACCCGGACGATCCCTGTTCCGTGTCAGTCCAGTACTGCACCACGGTGTCATCAACATGACGTACGACATTGTGGTGCGCGGCGAGCTTCTTCACCCCGCCGTGCGGGTGCTGGATGATGTACACCCTGTCGTTCAGGGACACTTGGACAGCGCTGGGGAACGCGACACACGGGGCGTCGCCGGGCAGCGGCTTGGCGCTTCGGACGACCGCCCAGTCCAGCTCAGGCTCTCCCACAGCCGACTCTACGTCGCAGGGCACCACTTGATGCTCGCGAGTCCTCCCGTTTAGCTCGGCCTCGTAACCGAACCACGCCTCGACCGCGCGCGGTGCGCTTGCGTCGCCGTCGAACAGCACATGGTGATTGGTGAGCAGGAGATCATCCGTGATACGGAAGGCCGTGCCGTGGTAGAGCGTGCCGTCGGCTGCTGTGACGCGCAACCGGCATACTGAAGTGGCCAGTTCGGTCCCCCGGCGGAGGAAGGACACGTCCTGGAGCGTGTGCGAGCGGAAAATCTGCCGCTCCAGCTGGTCGGGATCGTCGAACTCCGCGAAATCTCCCGGCCCTAGAGGCCTGTCCGGTGCCTCCAGGACAGGCTGCGCGGCGAGCAGTTCACGCACCCGGTCGGCGACAGCCTGGTCGGGCCCCTCGGTGACTGCCTCCAAAAGGGGGCGGAGACACTTTTGGTTGGCCGCCTTCTCCATGAGTTCGAACCAGACCGTCATCATGGGCTGTTCCCAGTTGACGTATCCCGTCGCCACACCGGCCCGCTTCGCCAGTTGCTCGGCTGGGGTGGGACGGGTGTACGCCCCGGCCAGCAGATCCCGCAGTTCCAGGGCGCCGGGTGCATCCCACCGGAAGGGAACTCGGTCCACGAAGTGTGTCATCGTCTGTCGCTCGGTTCTCGGTCGTCGTGCGCGGCTTGTGGCGCGGTGTCATTTCTGGGGTGCGAACGACCAGTAGTCGCCGTCCGGATGCGATGTGCGGGCCAGCCCGTAACGTTCGGCCGGGGCGTGGCCGTGCCGGAACAGGCCGTACAGATCACCAAGCACGGACGTGTGGTTGCCCACGTACGAGTGACCCAGTAAGTCGGCGCCCAGCGCGGTCACATCGATGGTGTCCAGTCCCGCGGCTACGATCACCGAGGTGCCGCGCTGGCCCGCACGCGGGAAGTCCGACAGTTTCCGGGCCGCAGACAGAGCCCGATCACGGTCTGAGACATAGAGCGTGCAGGTGCGGGCCTGGCGGAGCACGCTGGGCAGCAGGTGCTCGAAGACGTCACGGTCGACGTCCGGCGCGGCGAACACGACGTGCCCCAGCCGTCCGGATCCCTCCGGAAGCGCCTCGGTGTCCAGACTTGCCAGCCCGTCTGTGAGCAGCCGGTTTCCCATACTGTGGGCCATGATGTGGACTTCACGCACACCCGTCCGGGTCAGCAAGGTCCGCAGGAAGTCCTGGAAGTACGGGACGGCCCGGCGCACGGCGTCCCCGTCGGCGGGGTAGTCCAGCAGGCGCCCCTTGGACGCCCAGCTGTAGAGAAGGACCACCCCGGTGAAGTTGAGATCGTAGGCGATCTGCGCGGCCTGTCGCGCAGCGTCGACGAAGGCCACGTTGAATCCGTGCACGAACACCAGAGCTTCACGGTCAGCACCATCGTCGAGCTGCGCGCGCACCTGTTCCGCGAAGACATCGTGGCCTAACGCCTCGATCGCCCCGAGCAGCACGTCCCGTCCCGGGTCCGGACGGAACTGCAACCGCCACCAACGGGGTTTCCCCGCGGTACCCGCCGGACGCTCGTCCGGCACACTCACCGTGGCCCGGCCGTAGGAGAGTTCACCCCGACTGGACCCGTACGTCACCGCACCCGCGCCGGAAACCTCGGATGCGCGGTCGCTGGCATACATGACGGGAACAAGGAGCGAGCGCAGATAGGAGGTCCAGTAGGTCGGTGCCGCGGCCGGACCAAAGCGCTCTCGCCCTTCGACGAGCCGGTCGAACTCCCGGTTGAACCAGGTACCCAAGGGTGGTCGAGCCCGCAGCGAGGCCTCCACCGCGCGAGCCGCGCTGTCGACGGCGTCGAAGGTCTGCGGAGTCATGGCGGGCGCTTCGCTGGCGGCCGCCGCGCACGCCCCGTCGTAGGCACGCAGCCCGGCGACCAACTCCTCTTCCAGACCCCTCAGCACCGCTTCGTCGAGCTGTCCTTCGGCCTGCTCCCAGACACCAGCCACCGCCGGCACCAGCGGCCCCCACAGTTCCAACGCCCCTCCCCAATGGCGCCCGCCTCCCGAACCCGGACAAGCACCGACGCATCACAAGCAGCATATGGTGTGCGGCTCATCGAACAGGGGAGGTTCACGCGAAGAGCTCGTCCGGGCAGCAACGCTCCCACACGGCGCTGGCGAACTCCTCGGCCGCGTTGGTCAGGCTCAATCCCTCACCCACCACCTGAGTGACCACCGCGCGCACTCCCAGTTCGCCAGAGTCGGCTCCGAGAACATGTCTCGCTCCTTGTCCGCCGCGATCCCCTCGGGGGTGGTGGACACCACGTCACAGCCGTCCTCGGCAAGGGCCCTCCGCCTGAGGGCGGATCAGACCGTGACCGATCACAAGTTTGCGCTCAGTCGGGGACCGGAGACCCTCACCCTCACGACGAACTACGCGCCGGGCGTGTCCGAGCTGACCTGGGACGAGCTGCAGCAGGTCACCGACCGGGCGAAGCCGGAGGCATACCGGCTGATCATCACCGCCGCCCCGGAACTGCACGCCAACACATGGCTACGGAAACGGTCACAGCACCGCCGGCCGCGTGACCCCGACGGCGAAGAGTCCTACGGGCGCCCTCAGATCCAGTCGTTGAACCATGGACGTTCTCGCCCATGAGCCTCGCCGGAGGCTTGCTGACCGATAGTCGTCGGGCGCGACCTGTTTGCTCGGTGGTTGCCTTGCCGATGAAGTCTCCGAGTTCTGAAAGCGGTCGGCGAAAGATGTACCCTCCTCCGCCGGAATCGTCATCGGCGGGATCCCCGACCTTCGATCACAGCGAGACCAGAGGGAGGCGGGAAGAAGTGGTCCCAGATCTTGCTGACGCCGTTCTGCGCGACCCCTGTCGTCAGTTCGACCACGACGGCGACCACTCCGCCGACGGCCGCGAGAAGTCGGCGACGACGGGATGTACTGCTGACGCTCTCGGAGGACGGCTCGGGCGCGTCCGGATCGGACGAACTACGGTTCACGAGCGCACTGTAGGAGAGATCACTTCCACCCGCTCGGCGCCACGCACTTCACCTGCCGCGTTCAGCGATCTCGGCTTACTGCGGTGGCCTGCGAAAGCCTCATGACGCTTGACTCGCACCACGGTGGCCAGGGCGACGCGATTTGGGACCATCAAGGCGCCTCGAATCGGCGGCGGAGCTCATCGCCGCTGACCGCGCACAGCGCCCTCAAGATCAGTTGCGGGACAAGCCTTAGGCAGCTGATGGCGTGGTGGCCTGCGCGTCCCACTGGCGCTGACACTTTATCAAGTGTTGGTGTGCGTGTGTGGGGCCCGCATATTTTCTGCCGCGCAGGTATTCGATATCGAAGAGCGTTCCGGCGCCTCTGGGCAACCTGTACCAATAGAAGTCGCGTAGTCCCTGATGCGTCGCAGCAACTCCAGGCGTGAACCTCTCTGGTTGACGGACGTGAATGACAGTGAGAGTTCGTCGATCAGATACGAGGGGTCGGCTCCGGCTGAGCGCAGGTTTTGCAGAAGCGGGCAGAGGAGGTAGTCGGACTGAGTGGCATCGGTCCAGGCGAGCACGGTTCCGAGCGTCGTTCCATACCGTGCGGTGAGCCGTCTGGCTTGTGGCAGGCCCTCGATGAGGGCTGACCAGTCGGAACGCGGCATCTGCCAGTCGGCCAAAGTGCGGCGGCGGCTAGCGTAGTTGATCCGCCGGGGCGAGCCATCCAGATGGCGGGCTAGTTGTTCGGTGCATTCCTGGAAGCGTGTCCACAGGTCGCTTTCGCCGAACTGCTGGCGGAGCTTGCTGAGCGCACTGCGGGCTCGACTTTGTGGAATGTCCAAGGCCTGAGCGCACTCGACCCAAGAGCCTCCTCTGGCCATTTCGACGAGTTTGAGTGACGCGGCACGGCGCAGATGACGGACGGTGTAGAGGTTTACTCCCGGCACGTGGTCAGCAAAGTCCGTGAAGTATGCGTCGTACCAGCTCTGCGGCAGGTGGGATGGAACTTCCTCGGCAGTGAAGTGACAGTCCCGGGAGGCGACGCGCAGGTTGGCATACTCCCACGGACCAGCGGCGTAGAAACCGTGCGACCGGCGCACCATGGCCCGTGCCAGCGCTGGTGAAAAGCCCGGGCGGCTGAAGAAGGATCGGCAGGCGCTCGCCGGGGCGTGCTCCAATGCGAATCGCGCCATGGGACGGATGAGCGCGCGCAGTTGCGCTGGACTGTCCGCTGCACTGAGCGCCGCCTCGGCGGTCAACAGCAGCGCGCCGCACTGGCCGCTATCGTCTGGCGCGGCCCACAGTAGGGAGAATCGGGAGGAGGACCTGGCGTGAGGCTTGCGCAGTTCCGCGTGCAGAGAACCGGCATGGTTGTCGATAAGAGAGGCAAGGGAATCCGAGGGCACCAGACTGCCGCCGGCAGGCCAGCTAAGTTTGATCAGTTGGGCGATGTGCACGAGCTTTTGGAACGACGGGTCACGCGACGACTGCTTTTCCTCGATCTTGGCGGGACAAAAAGACAGCCTTGCGTCCAGGCGCCGCTGCAGTTCCATGAGACGTTCGTGGTCGTCCGCGGTCAGCGTGGCTGGGTTGCGCGCCTCAGCCCTGTCCAGCCGCGCGCTACAGGGGCGGGGTCTGGTATTTCCAGCGTCTTGTTCGGCGACGAGGTTGCGGCATTGCAGCGGATGCAGGATGTGCGTGCTACCGGGTTGCGTGATCAGCGTGGCGCGGCCCTGGTAGGAGTGGGCCAGACCTGACCGGCAGCTTGCGCACCGGCTGTGCAGGAGCTGCTGGTGGACCGTGCAGGCGAAGACAACGGGGAGATGCCAGCGCAGAACCCAGGGGCCACCGTAAGCTTCCTGCGAGGCACTGCCGTCACCAGCGAGGCACTGCGAGCAGAAACGGCTTGAGAGATTGACTGCCCAGTTGGACTCGTAGAACTGGCTGGCGCTGCCGAACATCCCCTGCCGACTTGCGGACTGACGAGATGTGCTGCCCCGCATCGTCAGCAACAGGGGGAACGTTTCCGTGTATCGACGTAAACCGAGTCCCTGCACCTCGGGCAGGGACAGACCGGTCACTCGCGCGAACTCGACTGCCCTGTCCGGCGGCAGTTCGAGTAAGTAGTCAGCCGCCAGACGCCGTTGGCCGTTGGTCTCGATCCCACAGAGCTGCGCTACACGGGCTGGGGAACGGTGCAATCGATAGGCCAGTCGAAGCAGAAAGCCGGGCAGGGACTCATCAGGCAGTGGCTCCAGGCTCCTGGCTAGTACACGGCGCTGCACGGGCTCAGCTCGCTGAGCCGGCCGCTGCTGGGCCGTCGTCGTCGAACACGGAGTTGTGGCCCTTCTGCTTCTTCTTCGGCGTGGGGTCATGGGGCGGGATGTGGGGCTGCTCACCGGATTCGGCGTCTAGGTCGGGCATGTCGTCGGGGGTGACGGTGAACTGGTTGAGCAGCTCCTTGGTCAGACGTTCGCTCCCGTCGCTGATGGCGCGGCGGCAGCCGTGCTGGATGAGCTTCTCCAGAATGCCGACCACGCCCTTGGTACGGCTGAACAGGTATTCCGGCATGTCACCCTCTGTGAGCATGCCAGCCGTGCTGATCAGCAGCCGCAACTCGCCTTCCAGCCGCTTGAGATGATCCATCCAGGCCACCATTTCCGCAGGTGTGGTGTATCTGAACGGGTCGAGATCGACGACCTGGAAGCGGCGTTCGTGCTGGCTGGCGGCGTGGTCGTTAGGACTGCGGCCGCGGTCCTTGACCGGCGCGTAGATCCACTCCTGGGTTTTGGGGTCGCGGCGGCCTTCGCGCAGCAGGCCCGAGGTGGGGATGCCGACGCCGACGAGGATGAGCGTGACCGGCATGCTCATCATCTCGCGGATCAAGTCGAGGACGTCCTGGTCGGCTTCCCGGTGGAGCTTGAGGCGGGTGATGTCGTCGATCACGAGTGCTTTGGTGGCGTGCTCGACGATCGCGGACTTCACTGTGCGCACGAGGTCTTCCAGGCGCATGCCTTTGTAGTCCTCGCCGTAGAAGTCGAGGATCCGCTGGCAGGTGGAGATGGGGGTGGCCTTGACCGGGCAGCGTACGTAGGCGACGGGAGCGACCAGGTCGCGGGTGCCAGGCATGGCGTCGGGGTTGGCGTAGTTGTTGAGGGCTAGCCACTCCTCCTGGAAGCAGGCCAGGGCCTCGCACACAGTCTCGGTCTTGCCTTGGGCGCCGTCGCCGTTGACCATGATGCCGCCGCGGGTTCCGGCCTTGTGGCTGTAGGCGCCGTCGTCGATGCGGGCCAGCACCGCGTTGGCGACGTTCTCACTCATCGGCGTGGCCTGAATGGGCAGGGAACTGTGCGTCGCGAGGCGGTGCAGATCGTGGATGCGCTGCTGGCGCTTCGTCAGGCGGTCGTACTCCTGCGCCGTGAGGATGGGGGCGGGGACGAAGGCTTTGCGGGTTTGGCACCACCGGTTGAAGCCCTCGAAGGTGGTACGGTCCACCGCCGGACCGGGAAGGAACGACAACGGGTTCTGCCGAGAGGTCACTGGCGGGCCTCTTCCTCGGCCTCACCGGCCGTGTTGATCGTGTCGTCATCGTCGGAGTCGTCCAGCAGGGCCGACAGACTGTTGGCGCGCAGCCGTTCGGACAGGTCGGGCGGTGGAGACCGCCGGTCGGGCACGGAGGCTTCGCGGCGACGCCGACGTTCGCTGTTCACCGCGTCGTGAACCTGCTCAGCACGCTCCTTCGGACGAAAGGGCACGACCTTGTCGTCGTGTGAACCTGCTCGGGCTGCGCTAGTGGTGGCGGGACGTGACGGCGACTCCTTCTTGAGCACGCCTGCGGGTCGGTCGGCTGCTGCTGCGGCCGCCTGGGCAACTGCGCGTGAGTGCTCGGTGCGCTGTCTCTTGGAGAGCTGGGTCGGCCACTGCTCGACCGGGATGCTGCCGCCGATCAACTCAAGTAGTACGGGCAGGAGTTCGGTGTCAGCCTTCGGGGCAAGGCCCCTCCTACGCAGTTCCCGCATGGCCTCACGGACGCGGGCGTCGCTGAAGGCCGGTACTTCGCCTCCCTCGGGCAGTCCCGTCCAGCGAAGTGTGTGCCACTCGTGTGTGCGCGGGTCCTGGAAGAACACGAAGCACGGATCGCGTGGATCACGGTGGATGACGTACTTGTTCTTGTGCCGGCCTCCGCGGTGGGAGAGCTCCCCGCGGTACGGGTCCAAGGCGTCGCCGTCGTACCAGAGGTTTTTGATCTTCATGCCGCGCCTGCCGTGGATCGCGACTTTGTGCCGCGGCAAGAGCTCGTAGTACAGCTCGGCGGGCGGAATCCGCAGCGCAAAGCCGCCCTGGGACATCGCGGCCGCGAACAGGCTGTTGGGGCTGTGGTCGCCGCGGGGGTCCCAGCTGGGGGCGTACGAGCCGAAGCGACGGTTCTGCCAGGTCTTGACGACCCAGGTGGCGATGGTGTGTTCCATCTCGGTCACGGTCAGGCAGGCGTCGGCCTCTGGGTCCACGCCTCGGTCGGCGACGTCCGTGCCCTGGTATCCGAGCAGGAGGGCGAATAGCAGTGACCTGATGGCACCGAACGTTCGCTCCACGGTGTGCTTGTCGGTAGGTCGCAGGACGCGGCTGGGTTTGATGTTCGCCTTGATGACCCGCTGCACCTCGACCAGGTGGTGGTTGCGGTAGACGGAGCCATGGTCGGTGGTGACGGTCTCAGGCGGGAAGAACGGCAGGCCGGCGACCTCGTACCCGGCGAACTCCGCGACCACGGTGTTGGGGACGCCGGGGTAGGCCCACTCCACGGACTGGCCCCAGTCCGGGCGCATCGGCAGGGGCATCATCATGTCCCGCAGCACCATCGCCACGTCGATCGACTTGTCGGAGACAAGGCTGAGCCGGAATGCCACGATGGAGCGGGTATAGACGTCCACGGCTAGCGTCAGATACACGGACACCGGATCGCCGAACACGTTGTCCAGCACCTTCACCGGCAACACTGTGCTGTCCAGGGCCACTACTTGGCCGGGCCGGTGCACCACGATGTGCCGGCCGGTCGCATACTGCTTAGCCTTCGCCGCCGAGCGGGCGTAGCGCTGCCGCGCCCCGTTGGAGCCGAACCACTCCTTCCAGATGGCCCGCAGGGTGTCGTAGTTGGGGATCTTCACGCTTGCTGTATCAGCGGGTTCAGCGGCGGTGGCTTCACCGTCGGTGGGTTCGGCGTCAGCGGAGCCGAATACCTCGCTGACGTACTGGTGGATGAGTCGTTCTTTGTCCCGCATGGTCAGCTTCGAGCGGCGATCAGTTGCCTCGGCGTACACCGCGAACAGTGCCTCGCGCAGCTCGGGGGAGATCACGTGCCCGGTCGCTTCGCGTAGCCACCGGTCGTCCGCGACGCCGATCGGACCGTACTTCGCTCGTGCCGTGTCCCAGCGGATTAGTGTGCGCACACTCGCCCGGTGCAGCCCGTTCGCCTTGGCCTGTGCGGGGGCTTCGGCTTCAGCTTTCCGCAGCTCCCTCGCTTTCGCATGGCGGCGCTGGGTCAGCGTCGTGGTTTCAGGGTTGTACTGCGGACGCGGTTCATGCGGGAGTGCGTCGAGCGGATCGCCGCTCCGATACCCAGTCTCGGCCTCCCGCAGGTGTTCCATGCGCAGCATGATGATCTCGCGTTGATGTTCCTCCAGGTCGTCCATTGCCTTGGGCTGCCGGCCCCGGTCCGCGGCAGGCAGGTCAGTGCGGGTCCGCGTGGAGGGGCGGCAGTCCGTGCGATGCATCAACTCGCTCAGGGAGGTCTTCCACATCTCGCCGTCCTCGTCGGCGAGCGTGACCTGGCCGAGATGGGGCAAGCAGGACTCGATGCGCCACGCGCCGCCGCTGATGATCAATTCGGAGCCTGGCGCCAGGTTCCACATGGGATCGAGTGCAGTGCTCACTGTGACAGCTCCCGGTGATGCTGCTGGGGAGCGAGCCGAACCAGGCTCGCATCCCCCAACGGCCCGGAGAGATCCACGCCGAGGTGGCGATGCCACAGTAGGTGAATCGCATGGGCCCGGGCGATCGCCGGGATTCGGCAGCGTGCAGCCAACTCACCGAACGGCAAAGGGCCTTGTGCCGCCACCTCCCGTAACTGTCCCTGAGTCGCCAGCACATCCGGCAGCGGGCGCCGCTCCGCGGAGAGGGCATCCACGTTCGTCCATACGTGTTGACGCCACCCCGCCACGACGCCGTATTGCCAGCCCACCGACAGAGCGACCTCCGCCGTGGCGGCGAACTTCAGAGCGTCCTCCGGCTTGATCCGGTCGGCTGGCCGTACGTCGATCAGGAAGAGCCCGGACTCCGTCACCAGCAGGAAGTCCGGGGTGTGCCGGATCGCCTTGCCGCCGGAGTGGAACTGCAGCCGGAACGGCTGGCACAGTGCCTCGACCAGGCCTGCGGCGAAGTCCGCGATCAGCAGAAGCCGTTCCTCTTCGTGGCTCTCGAAACCGTGGTGCCGGTCCGTCGCCATCAGGTACTCGAGCCCCGGCCGGTGGAACTGGTCCGTGCGCCACGTGAAGCGGCGCGTAGGAACGCTCCGCCCGATGTCTACCTTGTCCAGGTCGCGCACCGGGCCGATCACAGGATTCCGGCCCAACTTCCACGACGCGGTCCAGCGCACGGGCCACTTCTCGTCGAGGTCCAAGGCTTGAGCGTAGTCCGTGAAGTCGGTATACAGCACGGCAAGGTCTTCGAGCTGGCAGGCATCAGACCATGCGGCCTCGGAGGTGGCAAGAGTCCTGGAGCGCCAACTTAAGCCGCAACCAGTCGAGTTCATCGCTGACTCCCGTGACTGCCTGTGCCTCGCGATTCGTTTACAAGAACGCGATGAGGGTACGTGCGCAGCACACCCGCCGCCGACCAGCCTTGCCACAGTCACCCGTATGGGTGAATGCGTGGGCGCGAGGGCCCCGAGGACTTGAGGTGGTTGTTTCAATGCTCAGACATGGGCTTTGCCACGTACGATTTCCGATTCTGTATTGCGCTCCAGGGTTTCGGCGGCGAGGAACATAGAGCGCCACATTTGGCCCAAGATCAACCCGCTGCCCTGAAGTCGCCGTTCGGCAGGTCACGAGCCTGCAACATCTCCTTTGAGGATCACGGTCCGCGGATCGCCGTCGCGGTGGGCTGACCGGTGGATTCTGCCCGGCCCCTTGCCCGCAGCCTCATCGCGCTCCCCCAAGAGGGCATCGACGGCTACGTTCTGCGTCTGTCTCATCGCCTAGGCCAGTCCCCTGGCCGCATCCTCTGGCGCACTGGTCTCGGGCTGAAGGGTCGATTGCAGTCCTCTCGCGCGCGGAAGCGACTTCTGTTTGCACTTGAACCCGACCAACAGTGCAGATTCGCCGCCGCGACCCGCCTCGGCATTGAGACAGTCGACAGGCTCACCTTGCATTCCTGCTTCACTGCTTCCGCGTCCGTGACCGATGACCTGGTCAATCCCGCTCAGTTGCTCGGGCGAGGGAGGCTGTCGAGTTGGCTGTTGGTCTCCCGTTCTCGGTACTGCCCACTCTGCCTGGCCGGAGACGGCTCGGAGGTCCAGCGCAGGCACGGTGGCCCATGGAAGCTCCAGTGGCATCTGCCCATCGTGTTTGCGTGCCTGGACCACCAGGTCTTCCTCCAGCACTACTGCCCAGGCTGCGAGCGACCCGATGTCAGCCCGGTTCGCCTCGATTCGGCATTCATCACCAGTCCCACGGTCGCCGGACTCCACCCCGCTCAATGCCGCAACAAAATCAGCAAAGATCCGCGTAGCCCCCTCTGCGGACATCGGCTCGACTCGTTACGCCCGCCAGACCTCGCACTCACGCCCGCTCTGGAAAAGCTCCAACAGGAGTTGCTGGGGCTGCTGGACGGTAGAACGGGATCGGATCCAAGCCTGCGTTCCCTGGCGCATCTGCGGGTGATGGCAGCGATCGTCTGCGCGGCATGGCCTCACAGCCTGAGAGGCAGTGGCCTTCCGACGCCGTTGACCGACGCGCTCAGCGAGGCGGTCCAACGCCCGCCCCAGACAACATTCGAAGCCGGCGACCGGTTATGCCGCTGGGACACTGTTCCAGCGCCCGGTCCTGCAACTGCCGCAGTGCTCAGAATCGCCTTACATCTGCTGAAACTGCCCGTAGCGGAGCTGCGGATGGAACTCCAGGCCCTCGCCGAACATGCCCCATCCACTCTAGAGCCGGCTTGGGGCAGCACCTGGAACCTCCAGTTCGGATCCTTTTCACCGGTCCTCCGAGCCGAATTCAAATACGCGTTCACTCAACCGTCCCCGGAACCCTCGCCTGTGGAACCCGCTCTGGCTGCTCTGAGTGAACGCGATCGGCGAGCCGGCATTCGTGGAGCCCGCCCCGTTCTTCCTCGCCGGTCCAACTACCAGCCAGAGCACATCCCGCAGCACTTGCCCGAAGACTGGTTCACCGTTCTCGTCGAAGCATCCATCGAGAACCCACTCCCACGAAGCCTCAGCTTCCGACGGGCGGCAGCCGTCCAATTGGTCCAGATTGCGACCGGCACACCGATGGCAGATGCCGCCACCTTCCTGCAGATCCCCGAAACATGGTTCACGGGTCACCGGCCCCAAGTCGCGCCCCTAACTGCGCACGTTCTCAGCAAGGATTTCAACGTCACCGACGCCTTCGAAGCCGTCATCGCACACATCGGCGGGGCGGAAGATCGCATCGACTACCGAGAGCGGCGTCGACGATTCCTCTCCTGGCGCATGTCCCAAGAAACCTGGGAAACCCTTGCCCAAGAACTGCCCGGTCGGCCAACAACGTGGTCGGAAAAAAGCCGGCGGGCCTGCTCCGCAATCATCTGGACGCATCTCACCGGCAGCGAGTGGCGATTAGCTCCTGACGCCGATCCCCTGCCACGGAACGCTGACGGAACGCGCCGGAAGCGCTATCTCCAGATGAAGACCCTGCTGGCCAAGCTGCGGAACAACTCACCGAACAGCCGAGCCACGCAGGCAGTCCTCGCCGACTACGCTGCGAGCCTCCTCGCCAAAGTCCCAAGGAACTCCCTATAGTGCCGAGCAGAAATGTGATGCAGTCCTGCGGGTCGTCCCAGGAAGCGAACAGCACCAGTTCGGGGTGGTGGGTGCGGGGTCCTTCCTTCAGGTCACGGACAGCAGCGCGAGTTGGGCCAGTTGCTCTCTTCCCCGCGTTCAACTCGCTCGTGGCCGACGTCGTCTCCTCCCGGTGAGCTTCGCCCACGGACGATCACTGCACCTCGCTCGAAGAGAGGGAGATCCCTGGCTGAGGTCACCGAGGTCGCTGCCGACCTTGAGGCTGCGCTGCTGTCTTAGGCGCTTGCACGCCCCGACCACGTGCAGGCCGAGGACCAGGCAATGTGTGTCGCACACCTCTACAACACGGCCGACAGCCGAACCGCAACTGCACTGGCAGACCTCCGCCTCAGCGCACCAATCCGGAAACGGGCACTGGCAAGGCCGCAATCGACCGGATGGCATGCTCGCAGGTCGGGACCATCGTGGCTGGGACTGTCAGGTCTTCGATGTCCAGCCGCGGTGACACGCCTCGTGACCTGCGGTGTACCAAGGTGCCAACTGTCTCTCTGATTCCGTGCCTCCAGCTACTGAAGCTACTTGGCATCAGTGCAGGTCGCGAACTTGGCCTAGTGCCAACTACCGCTCCTGGTCACACCCGCAGGGTTCTGGCGATTCTGTCATGGGCACTGAAAGTTTCGGGGAGCTTTCTCGGCGCCCGTGGACAGGTCGGGCGCCGCTCCATGCGATGGGAGACCGATCAACGATGTTCACTCCGGTGCGGAGCAGAGTACGGACCGCCGCGCTCGCGCTCTCGGCCGTCATGGCCCTCGCCTTCGGCGCGACCGCCACGACCGGCGCGGCAGCGGCACCCGCTGCCGCTCTCGCCAAACAAGGACCGACCTCGGTGGCGTACGTCGAGGTGAACAACAACAGCATGCTGAACGTCGGCAAGTACGCCCTCTCCAACGGCGGCGCCAACGTCTTCGACGTCGCCGTGATCTTCGCGGCGAACATCAACTACGACGCGGGCACGAAGGCGGGGACCCTGTACTTCAACCCGAACGTGCAGCGCGTCCTCGACAACGCCGCCACGCAGATACGGCCGTTGCAGCAGAAGGGCATCAAGGTCGTCCTCTCGGTGCTCGGCAACCACCAGGGCTCGGGCTTCGCCAACTTCCCGTCCCAGCAGACGGCTTCGACGTTCGCCAAGCAGCTGTCGGACACCGTGGCCAAGTACGGCCTCGACGGCATCGACTTCGACGACGAGTACGCCGAGTACGGCAACAACGGCACCGGCCAGCCCAACGCGAGCTCGTTCGTGTACCTGGTGTCGGCACTGCGCGCCAACATGCCGGGCAAGATCATCAGCCTCTACAACATCGGACCGTCCGCGTCGCGCCTGTCCTACGGCGGCGTCGACATCACGTCCAAGTTCGACTACGCCTGGAACCCGTACTACGGCACCTGGCAGGTCCCCGGCATCGCACTGCCCAAGTCGAAGCTGTCGCCGGCGGCCGTCCAGATCGGCGGCACCTCGCAGAGCACGGCCGCCAGCCTCGCCCGACGCACGGTCAGCGAGGGGTACGGCGTCTATCTGACCTACAACCTCGACGGCGCCAATCGCAGCGCCGATGTCTCCGCGTTCACAAGGGAGTTGTACGGCAGTGACGCCCGCTACACGCCGTAGGCCGACCATGCTCCTCGGCGTCCGGCGCCCTCTCGGGGTTCGCTGCATCCCGTAGGTTCGCGCCACGGACAGGCCGCGCTTTCGACAACGATGTCGAAGGCGCGGTCCAGGAAGTAACGGGCCGGTTCCGGGGCGAGGCGTTGGACCGGACCCGCGATCAGTTCTAGTGCCAGCAGGTGGGGGTGCCGCCGTCGCCCTCGGTGCCGACCGTTATCGCGTAGGCCAGGCCCGTGCCGACCTTGGGGGTCGGGGAGAAGCCTTCGGTGCGGAAGTCGACGCTGAGCAGCAGGTGTCGGCTCTTCTCGGTCTTGGTCCAGCAGCTGCCCTCCACCGTGGCGGGCGGGGCCGCGGGGTCCGGGTCCGCCTCGGGATGCCAGCCTTCGGCGGCGGCGGTCTTCGTGTAGTGGGCGAGGACGTCGTCGGGGCTGCCCGGGAAGGCGTAGACACGGTCCGCGTGCAGCCAGGGCTTTCCGCCGCTGTCGTCGTCGCATCCGGTGGTCACGCCCACACCGCGGTAGTTGGCGGGCGCCGCGGCGCCCGTGGGCGCCGCGCCGAGCAGCGGCTGAGCGGCCAGCCGCTTGAGTTCGGCGGCCGTGCCGTGGCAGCCGTCGTCGCCACCGAGGGCGGAACACCCGCCGAGGAAGGCGGCCGGCAGAAGGAGGGCGGCCGCCAGCCCGACGCGGGCGGTCGACGATGAGGTGGGGGACAAGACGGTGCTCCTAGAAGTGCGGCAACTGAGGGCCGGGCGCGGTCCCGTAGGGGATGACCGCGCCCGGCTTCGTCGATCGTTCAGATCACTGCGTGGTGCCTGCGGCTAGCCCCAGAGGTAGCCGTACCGGAACAGGTAGCTGCCCACCTGGTAGAGATACTGGAACAGCAGTCCTCGGTTCAGCCAGTACCGGGTCGTTCTGCGGTTCCAGCTGCTGCTCTCGAAGATCCGGGCCACGCGGTTGTTGTGCTGGTCCACCTTGGTGTCGCAGCGTCCGCGCCGGGGGCACCTCTCCCCCCACTCGTGGGCGTTGCCGATCCGCTCGGCGGCGTTCCAGCCGAAGAAGTACGTCAGGCTGGCCTGCCAGATGAAGTGCCGGATGGCGTTGCGCCGGCCGTGGTTGCCCTTGATGTTCCAGGACAGGATGCCGGACAGGTACATCACGAAGATGCAGTTCGAGTAGCCCAGGCTCCAGCAGGCCTTGGCCTCGTGACACTCCTTGCCGCACCGTCCGTCGAGGTCGTAGTTGTTGACGGGGTCGCCGTTGCCGTACTCGTAGGCGTTGGCGCTGCCGCCGTGGACCGGGTCGGTGGACAGGAAGCGGCCGGTGGTGGGGTCGTAGAGCCGCGCTCCCATGAGGGTGAGACCGGTGACGGTCTCGTCGGAGCGCTGTTTGCCGCCCAGCCACGCGTAGCGTGCGGACGGTTGGCCCGCCCTGGGGTTGCCGTACTCGTCGGCGTCCAGGACGGTCGGCGCGACCGAGGCGTCGGCGGGCAGCCGCAGGGTGATGTCCCCGTGCAGGTTGGCCAGTTGCAGGACCACTCCGCCGGTCTTGGTGGTGGTGGCGGCGAGGTTGCCGTCGGCGCCGTCGATGGTGCGGGTGACGGTGCCGGCCGTGTCCTCGGTGATCCACCGGGGACTGTCCTCGTCCGAGCCGTAGTGGTTGACCTTGGACCCGGTCTGGGTCCAGGTGCCCGAGGCGTTGCTCTCGGTGGTCCAGGCCCGCAGGCGCAGGGTGGAGTCCAGCGTCCAGGTCTGCCGGCGAGTGCCGGCGGTCTGCTGCTGGACCATGTCGTTGGCGAAGTAGGCCAGCGTGGTGCCGGGCCGGGCGGTGGTGCGGCCGAAGGCGTCGTAGACGTAGCCGGAGTTCACCAGCCGGTCGGCGGTGTCGTAGGTGTAGTTCGTCGTGGTGGCGCCGGACGTGGTGCAGTCGTTGCCGACCGTCCCGGTGGCGGTCGCCAGGGACTTGCGGTTGCTGTTCTTGTCGTAGGTGTAGGTGCGGGTGGTGCAGTAGGCGTCGGTGCTGGTGTCCTGGACCTGGGTGAGGCGGCCCGCCGCGTCGTAGGCGTAGGCCTGGGACGCGGTGACGCCGGGCGTGCCGGTGTGTGTGGCCCGCTGGCCGTGCACGGTCAGGGTGATGCTGTCGGAGACCAGGACGGTGCCGTCCGACGTGCGGGTGTAGACCCGGCTGGTCATCGTTCCCGTCGGGTCGGCGGTCTGGGTCATGGTGTAACCGCCGGGCAGCGTCTGGCTGGTGACGGCGCCGTCGGCGTCGTAGCGCGCCGCGAACGTCCCGGCCACGGAGTCGGTGACGGAGGTGACCAGGCCCCGCGGGTCGATCGTCGTGTCGTAGGTGTAGCTGGTCGTGGACGGGACGCTGTCGGTCACCGTGAGCGGCCGGTCCAGGGCGTCGTACGACGTCGTGGTGGTGGCGCCGTCGGCGTCCGCGTAGGTGATGTCCCGGCCGAGCGCGTCGTACGTCTTGGCGATGGTGCCGCCGTCCGTCGACGTGTCCTTCAGCGGAAGGCCGGTGGCGGAGTCGTACGTCGTGGTGCCCGCCGGTACCGCGGCGCCCAGTCCGCCGGTGGTGGTGAGCGTGGTCGACCGGCCCGCGGCGTCGAAACCGGACGTGGTGGTGCGGGTGACGCCGTTGGCCGTCTCGGTCACCTTCGTGGCCTGGCCGTAGAGGCCGTACTCGAAGGTCTTGGTGGCACGGCCGGTCGGGTTGCTCCCACCGCCGCTGATCGCGGCCGCGGGTGCGGTCTGGCAGACGAGGTCGGCCCATTCGGGCCGGTTCCCGCACGTGCCGGTGCCATCACCGGTGTAGTAGGTGGTCCTGGTGGTGCCGGCGTCACTCCCGCTCGATGCGGGCAGGGCCGTGGCCGAGACGCGGCTCTGGGTGTCGTACGAGGTCGTGGCGGCGAGGCCCAGACCGCCCGGGTCCTGAGTGGTGCCGGTGGGCTGGCCCTTGGTCCAGTCGATGGTGTTGGTGGTGACCCGGGGATCGGCCAGCAGGGTCGGCCAGGACCGTGGCTGCGCGCCCTCGGTGACCTTGGTGACCTGGTCCTCGACGGTCGCCGTCCCGTCGGTGGGACGGCCTGTGTCGTACTCCTGGACGGTGTGCGTCCGCGCCGCGAGGGCGCTTCCCGCGACGGCGAGCGTGGTGGTGCCGTTGACCAGCTTCGCGGCCAGCGTGATCTGGTGGAGCGGGCCGTAGGTGTCGGTCTCGCGGACGCCGTCGGCGCTGTAGACCGAGACGGTGGACAGCAGTTGGGCGCGTTCCGCCGAGGCCAGGGCGTTGATGCCCAGCCCGGTGAGCTGGGCGCGCTGTGCGGCGGTGCCGCCGAGCGCCAGTTCACGGTCGGCCGCCGTCAGCGAGCGGACCGTGTTCCCGAACCCGTCGTACTCGGTGACCGAGATGCGGTGACCGGGCACGGCCAGGTCGACCTCGCGGCCGGACGCGTCCAGGTAGTGGATGGTCGCCCGCTGGTAGCCGGTCGAGGCGAGGGCGGGTCCCTCGTGGCCCGAGGGCACCTGGTCGGCCGGGAAGACGGCGGTGCCGTCCGTGGGCAGGTCGCTCTGCCCCCAGGACGCGGTGGCGGTCGCGCCGAGGTTCTCCGGCGCGGAGCCGCCGCTGAGCGGGACGCCGTAGACGATGTTCGTCTCGCCGGTGCCGTTGGTCTGGGTGGCGCTGCCCGGGGTGAGCGTGGGCCGGGACACCTTCAGCAGCATGCCCGGTCCCGCCGAGGCGTTGGAGCCCGCCTGACCGTAGGAGAAGCTCCACGGCAACTGCCCGGGGGGCGTCTGGGTGGTGACCCGTCCCGCGGAGTCGTAGCCGTACGTGGTCTTGAGCGCCGGCGAGATCCGCGGGTCCCAGGCCTCGACGAGGCGTCCGGAGCCGTCGTAGCGGAAGGCCGACACGTTGGTGGCGGTCGCGGCCGTGGCCCCGGGCGCGGTGGCCCACAGCCGGATGCCCGAGACCTGGTCCTTCACGTCACCGGCCGCCGAGGACGTCGCGGTGGTGGCCGTCGCGTAGACGAACTCCAGGACGCGGCAGCCCTTGGTCGACGGGGTGGTCCGGCAGGTCGCGGCCGGGACGGCGGAGGTGTTCGCGATCAGGTACTTGGGCCGGGCGGTCTGCGTCCCGCCGACGGTGACCGGCTCGGAAACGGTCGTGGTGGTCGAGTCCGCGACACCGTCGGTGTACGAGGTGCTCGCCTGCCAGGTGGTGCTGGTCGACGTCGTACGCACGAAGGTGGTGGCCTGGCCGTCGCTGCTCTCGATGGTGAACCCGCCGGAGAAGGCACCGGTGAGCGTGTAGTCCTCCGAGCCGGGCTCGGGCGTCCAGCCCGTGCCGTCCGCGGTCGCCGTGAAGCGGATCTCGGAGCCGTCGCCGGCCGTGACCGCGCTCAGCGAGGTGGCCGAGGTCTTGCTCAGGTACGAGAACGGTGTGTCCACCTGGTCGGAGGCCGCGCCGTACACCCACTCCTTGCCGAAGATGGGCGCCTGGCCGTCGTCGGCGCCCGCCTGGGGCGACCGGGAGGAGGCCGCGCGGTCCACCGTCAGGCCGAAGAAGGAGGCGTCGGTGGCCGACAGGCCGTAGTCACCGGTGAGCAGGTTGAGCTTGCCGGGTCCCACGTCCGAGGTGGCGGCGCCGTCCGCGGCACGGTCCACCACGACACTGATCGGGTCGGACGAGGCCGCGGCCCCGGAGCCGGTGAAGTCGGCCCGCAACTGGACGTCCCCGTCGGGATTGACCGTCGAGGTCGCGTTCCAGGTGAGCTGGGCGCTCTTGCCCGAGGTGAGCGGGGCCGGCCAGGAGGACAGGGGCTGACCGCCCACGGTCACGTCCGCGGCGGGCACCGGGGTCCACGCGTCGGCGTCGCCGCGCCGCCAGTCGAAGGAGACGCCGGAGTACTTGCCACTGTCCGCCTCGGCGGTCAGCGGCACCCGGGCCGCGGTACGGGTTCCGCTGCGCGGGCTGGTGACTCCGCCCGGACCGACGTGGAAGGTGTACACGACCGGGTCGGACTTGTTCTCCGCCTTGTCGGTGGTGCGCACCGAGAGGATGTTGGTCCCCGCGGTGTCGGGCGTGAGGGTGAGCTTCACCGGGGTCGTGGTGCCGCCGGTGGGCACGGTGGTCCAGCTGACGCCGTCGAGCGACCACTCGATGCCGTTCTGGTCGCCGGAGGGCGGAGTGACGGTGAACACGCCTGGCTGGCCCACGCCCTTGACCCACTGGGCGGACGGGTAGTCGGTGGAGGTCACCGAGGCCGGCGCCGAGGGGGCGGAGGTGTCGACCGTGAAGGTCTCGTACGCCGACCACGCGTTGTTGTAGTGCGTGCCGTCGTAGGGGTTGGTGCGGAACTTGTACGTCTTGCCGTTCTGCAGCACCCCGGCCGGCACGGTCACCGACGCGGGCTGCCCGCTGGGCACGTACGGCGACACGAGGTAGGAGCCGACCTGCGCGCCGGTGGCCGCGTCGTCGATCTCGAAGGTGCCGTCGACGGTGTCGTTGTTGACGTCGACGAAGGTGTCACGCAGCGTCGGCGTGGTGGTGCCGACGTACCAGGCGCCGTCGGTGCCCTTGAAGAAGGGCGGCCCCGCCTGCCGGTCGGTGCCGGTCTTGGGGCGGTAGTTGTAGGTGACGGTCAGCTTGGGCGGATTGGTGGCGGCGTTCGCGGAGTTGACCCGCTTCCACTGGGCGAGCACCGACTCGTCAGCGGCACGCAGGCCCATGTGGCTGCTGGTGTTCTTGGCCGAGGCCCACTCCTGCACCAGCGTGGTCACGTCCGCGTTGATCCAGCCGTCCGGCTGGGCGGCGCACTCGGGGCTGCCGGTGGTCTCGGTCGAGGTGGCCTTCGTCGCGATCCACGAGGGCTGCGCGGTCCAGCGGGAGGAGGTGGAGGCCGCGCCGGCCGACCCGACCTCCCACGGGTAGGCCTTGCAGTCGGTGTTGCCCGAGTGGAAGTTCCACAGGCTCAGCTTGGCGTCGGCGACCAGGGCGTCCTGGATCGGGGTGGTGTTCCAGGAGATGAAGGAGCGCGCGAGGCGCGGGGTGCCGTTGGAGTTCGTGGTGCCCGGGTTGCCCAGGTCGAGCTCGGTGTCGGTCGACCAGTCGACGGTCTCGCCCTGCTGGACGTAGGTGTCGAAGACGTTGGACAACGCGGACGTGGACGGGTCGACGGTGACCGGGTAGGTGGTGTGCGGGTCGGCGAGGAACTTCGCGTCAGGGGTGACGACCAGGTCGACGGAGGAACCCTTCTGCACGACCTTCAGGCCGACCTTCGCCCGGTGGGTGTGCTCTCCGGACCGACTGTCGACGGAGGCGTCCCACATCGTTGGCGCGGGCATGACAGCCCGTTTTCTGTTGCTGCCGTCCGTGAACAGGACGCTGCCGTTGGGCAGTTGCCTCGCCTTGAGGCCCTTGGCCCGCAACGGGAGGGTGTAGGAGTAACCCCCGGTGTCGGGGCGCTCGTTGACCCGGACGAACTGCTCGAAGCCCGTCCGTGTGGCCTCCACGACCACGTCCGCGCCGGGAACGGCGTCGACGTACTCCGCGCGCGTCCCCTTCAGCTTCGGCTTCGGCAGGCCGCCCTTCCACTGGAGGGTGATCCGCCGGTCGCCGCCGCCCAGCGTCACCAGGTTCGTGGCCTTGGCCTTGCGGGCCGCCTGCCACGAGGTGGCCGGGGTTCCGGTGCCGCTCGCCAGCCGGAGCCCGTCCGGATGCGCCTTGGGCTCGACCGTCCCGTCGGCGGCCCGCGCCAGGTCCAGGTCGACGGTGCGCCACTTTCCGGTGGTGTCGTCCTTGAACCGGACGGGTCCCGCGGTGAGTTCGGTGGTGAGCGAACCGTCCTTGTTCACCCAGGTCGTGGAGGTCTCCGTGCGCTCGGACAGGGCCTCCACCCGCTTGCCGGACAGACGTGCCGCCACGCGTGCGGACGGGATGTCCGCGGCCTGCGTGGCCGCCGCCTTCTGCGGGGCCTTGGCGGTCCCGGCGCCTGCCGGTGCGGGTGCCGCGGCGGCGTACGTGCCGTCGAGCATCGCGAGGGCCAGGGCCAGCGAGACGGTGCCGGCTGTCAAGCGTCTTCGGCCCAAGGACTTTCGGAGCACAGGCTTACGAAGCAATGCACTTCCCCCGTTGCGTTCTGTGACGAGGCGTCACATCTGTGATGGCCTTGTGAAGTTACTTGACGCTTAAAGGTGGCAAACAGCGCCAAGAAAGATCAAAAGGGAAGTGCTTCTGGCATGGGCCAGGCATCCTTTGCCGATTCTTGGGGGCCTAGCCGAAAGCCCCGTGATCCCCGAAGCCGCCCCCGTGTCCGCGTTCCTCCGATTCCGTCGGTGCCGTGGTCGGGGCCGTCGAGCCGTCCGCCGCCTTGAAGCCCGCCTTGTCCAGGGCCGACTGGAGGGACGCGGCGTAGCTCTGGCTGGTGTAGGTCGCGCCGCTGACCGTGTCGATCGCGGCGCTCTGCTTGGCCAGCGCGCTCTCCCGCAGGGCCGGTGCGGCTCCGTTGCTGATCTGCACGGACTGCGGTTCGTTGGCGGGGAGTTGGAGCGTCTTCACGTCGGTGATCCTGCCCGCCTTGATGGTCACCTGGACCTGGGTATTGCCGAACTGGGTGCTGATCGCGGCGCCGGTCGCGGTCGTGGTGGAGCCGCTCTTGGAGACCGTCGCGTCCTGGCTCGACGACGACGAAGACGAAGACGAGGACGAGGAGGAGGACGACGCGATGGTCGGGGTGATCTCGTGGGGCTTGAACATCAGCACCCCGGTGGTGCCGATGACGGTCGTGACCAGGACGATCGGGGCACGTCGCATGGGATTCTCCAAGGGTTTCAGAACGCGAAGTCCTCGTGGTGGATGTGGGCGGCCGGCACCCCGGCGTCCCGCGCGGCGGTGACGATCCGCCGCGTGAACTCGTCGGGGCCGCAGACGAAGACGTCCCGGCCGGCGATGTCGGGGACCAGGGTGTGCAGGGACGGCGCGTCCAGGCGGAGCGTGTCTCGTGGGCCGGTGAGGGTGTGGAGCAGACCCCGGCGTTTGGCGAGAAGGCGCTCGAACTCGTCGAGGTGGGCGATGTCCTCGGAGCGCCTGCCGCGCAGCAGGACGACCACGTGGGTGTCCCGGGGCAGATCGTCGAGGAGGGCGCGGATCGGGGTCGTGCCCACGCCGGCGCCGACGAGCAGGACGTTACGGGACCGCCGCGCGTCGGCGGTGAAGACGCCGTACGGGCCCTCGAACGCCACCCTGGTGCCTGGGGTCAGGCAGGACAGGGCAGTGCTGTGGTCGCCCAACTCCTTGACCGTGATGCGGAGATGACCCGCCTGGGGCGTGGCCGAGAGGGAGTAGGGGTGGGCCTGCCACCACAACTCCCGGCGCAGGAACCGCCACATCATGAACTGGCCGCCGGCCGTGGGCAGTTTCTCCAGACGCCGTCCGCTGAGGACGATCGACCAGGTGCGGGGGCCCACCGGCGCGATCTGGGCCACGCGCAGGTCGTGGCGGACGGACCGGTACAGCGGGAGACCGACCCGGAAGAGGAGTACGACGATCAGGGCGCTCACCCACAGCGAGGTCCACCATGCCGTGGCCAGGGGGTGCCCCACGAACGGGGCGCCCGTGTCGATCTGGTGGGTGAAGGAGAGACCCAGACCCAGGTAGGTGTAGAGGTGGACGGCCCACCAGGTCTCGTACCTCATCCGGTGTCGCGCCCGTCGGTAGGAGGTGACCCCGGCGGCCAGCAACAGGGCGCTGCCGACGGTGGCCGACAGGATTCCGGCGTAGCTCCACAGGAGTTGGCCGATCTCCGCGAGGAGGCCCGTCTTCGCGGCGCGTGCGTAGCCGACGGTGATCAGGACCGCGTGGGCCAGGAGCAAGTGCAGGCCCCAGGGGGCGAGTCGGCGGTGCCAGAGGATCAACCGGTCCTGGCCCAGGGCGCGTTCGAGGGGCGGGATGCGGGCCGAGAGCAGGACGACGACGACCATGGCGTAGCCGCTGAGCATCCCCGTGACACGGCCGAGCGCGGTGGCGATGCCACCCGGGGCCTGCAACGCGCTGGCGGTCTGCGAACTGATGCCCAGGGCAAGGGAGATGCCCAGGCCGAGACCCGCGGCGGCGGCCAGGGCGTCGACGACGAACGGGCAGCGCCGGGCGGGGAACCTCCGGGGCGCCCGTACGACACGCCGTGCCGACGGCGGGACGGACGGCGGGGGCCAGTTGCGCGGCCGCACGGGCGGCTTCGGCGGGGGCTGCTGGGAGAGGTGGGGCGCGGTCATCGTGACTCCTCCACGGGATCGGCCAGGGGGAAGCCCGGGGTGAGATGGACGCGTTCGTCGTCCGTGATCGTCATCGCCTCGTAGCCGTCGAGGGTCAGCGTCCAGTCGGCGGCCCGGCGGCCCATGGCGAAGGCCGCCGTCGCGTACGCGTCCGCGGTGCCCAGGTCGGGACCGCAGACCGTGACCGACAGCAGCCCGGTCGGGGCGGAGCCCGTGTGGGGGTCGATGATGTGCGCGCCGCGCTCGTACGTTCCCGAGGTCGCCACCGCGAGGTCGCCTGCCTGCACCACCGCGGCCAACGCGCCGCGGTCCTTGGGGTGTTGGACGCCGATCCGCCAGGGCAGACCGTCCTGGCGGAATTCCTGGTCGCCCTCGCCGCCCCGGCCGCCCCGGACTCCGCGGACTCCCCGACATCCCCGGCTCACGACATCGCCGCCGGCCGTCAGACAGAAGTCGGTCAGGCCCCTGGCCGTCAACGCCTCCGCCGCCCGCTGCACCGACCAGCCCTTCACCAGGGCGGACGGGTCCAGGACGCCCGTGGCCCAGGCGTCGAAGTACCCGTCCGTGGCACGGCGGAGTTCCGCGCACCTGTCGAGCACCCACGTCACCTCGGCGCCCGCGTTCTCCGGCGGCAACTCCCCGCGGTCGATGCGGCAGACGGCACTGTCCGGCTTGTACGTGCTGAAGAGGGCGTCGACCTCGTGCAGCCAGCGCACCGCACTGGCGGCGCCCGCGGCGGCCTCCTTCGGGTCGCAGTCGCGCAGGTCGAGGGAGACCGCGGTGCCCATGACGTGCTCGACGTGGACGTACCGAGCAGGCAGATCGGTCGCAAAGACGGCATGGCCTTCGACGCCGCTCACTGCACTGCTGTGAACGCTGCTCATGAGGCTCCTCGGACGCGGAAGCGGTGGGCTGCCCTCACCTTCCTCAGCGGACCTCTCAGTTCCCTCTCAGACCAGGCCGGATACGGGCCCCGCGGCCTCTTTTAAAGAGGAATCTCAGGCAGCAGCACCGTGAACACCGTCGAACCCGGGACGCTCTCGAAGGTCAGCGTGCCTCCGTGGGCCACCACGACGGCCGCCGCGATGGACAGACCGAGCCCGGCACCCGCCCCGCGCGTCCCCGTGCCGGGATGCCGGCGGTCGGCCCGGGTGAAGCGTTCGAAGAGCGTCGGCCGGAGCTCGGACGGAATCCCGGGGCCGTCGTCCGCGACGGACACCCGACACCACCCCGGCCCGCTCGGCCCTGGCGCCCTCGACCCCGGCTCGCTCGGCCCCGGCCCCCTCCGCTCCGGCCCGCTCCGCGCCACCCGCACGGTCACCAGCGTGCCCGCCGGGGTGTGCAGCCGGGCGTTGGCCAGGAGGTTGGTCAGCACCTGCGCAAGGCGGTGGGCGTCGCCGGTGACGGTGACGGGCGTCTCGGGCAGATCGAGCACCCAGTCGTGGTCGGGGCTCGCCGCTCGGGCGTCGTCCGCGCAGTCGATGACCAGGCGGGTCACGTCGACCCGGTCGCGCTGCAGGGGCCGGCCCGCGTCGAGGCGGGCGAGCAGCAGCAGGTCGTCGACCATGGCACTCATCCGGGCCGCCTCGGCGGCCACCCGGTCCAGGGCCCGCTCGACCTTGGCCGGGACCGGTCCGGGGTGGCGCAGGGCGAGTTCGGCGTGGCCACGGATCGAGGCGACAGGGGTACGCAGTTCATGGCTGGCGTCGGCGGCGAAGCTCCGTAGCCGCTCCTCGCTGGTGTGGCGTTTGGCCAGCGCCTCCTGGACGTGGCCGAGCATGCGGTCGAGCGCGGCGGCCACCTGACCGGCCTCGCTGCGCGGATCGCCCGCCGCAGTCGGGCCCGGCAGGGTCACCTCGCCGCTGTCCAGCTTCAGCGCGGCGACGGCCGCCGCGGTGTCCGTCACCCGCCGCAGCGGGTGCAGCGAGTGGCGTACCCACAGGGCACCGGCGACCCCGGTGATCACCAGTGCCCCGCCGAAGACCAGGGAACAGACCAGTGCGAGGCGCCGGACCGTCTCCTGGAGCGGCGCCAAGGGCAGGCCGCTGACCAGGACGTCGTCGTCCTTTCCCGTGCAGGCGTACACGCGGTAGGCGCCCAGGGACGAGAACGCGACGCTGTGGGCCTTTCCGTCGGTGGGGATGGCGTTGAGCGTCGCCGCGTCGGCCGCGTCGAGGGTCACGGCGGTGCCCCGGTTGGCCCGGACCACGGCGGCATCGGTGACCTGTCCGTCGTCGAGACGCGCCCCGAAGGTACCGATGCTCTGCCCCCGGGTGTCGGCACGCCAACGGGCCGCGAGGTCGCCGTAGTCGATGTCCCCGCCCCTCTGTTGCTGGGTGTCCGCGGACTGCCGCAGCGAGGAGGGGAACAGGCAGCCGGAGTCGGCCAGTTGGTGATCGAGTTGGTCGGTGAGGTAGCTGCGCAGGGCGACGACGCTCGCCACCCCGACGGTCGCGCAGCTCAGTGCGAGCAGGACGACGAGACCCCAGGTGAGCTTCGCGCGCAGGGTGCGGGGGCGCAGCCGGTCCAGCCGGGCACGCGGCGCCGCGTTCATGAGGCAGCCGCAGTGATGAGGCGGGGGCCGGTCATGAGGTGGGGGGCTTGAGGACGTAGCCGACACCGCGCACGGTGTGGATCATGGGCGGTCGGCCGGCGTCCACCTTCTTGCGCAGATACGAGATGTACAGCTCGACCACGTGCGCGTGGTGGCCGTAGTCGTAGGACCAGATCCGCTCCAGGATCAGCGTTTTGCTGAGCACCTGGCGCGGGTGGTTCATCAGTAGTCTGAGCAGCGCGTACTCGGTGGGGGACAGGGCGATGACCTCGCCGGCCCGGGTGACCTCGTGGGCGTCCTCGTCGAGGACCAGGTCGCCGACGGTCAGCGCGGTCTCGCCCGCGCTCCTGCGGGTCATGCCCGCCCGGCGCAGCAGGCCGTGCAGCCGGGCGGTGACCTCGTCCAGGCTGAACGGCTTGGTGACGTAGTCGTCGCCGCCCGCCCGGATCCCGGCGACCCGGTCCTCGACGGCGTCCCGCGCGGTGAGGAACAGCACGCACACGGTGGGGAGTTCGGCGCGGATCTCGCGCAGCACGGTGAGCCCGTCGGCGTCGGGCAGCATCACGTCGAGGATCACCGCGTCCGGCCGGAACTCGGCCGTGGCCCGCACCGCCGACGCCCGATCCGCGGCGGGGCGCGCGTGGTAGCCCTCGTAGGCCAGCGCGCCGCACAGCACCTCGGTGAGATCCGGCTCGTCGTCGACCACGAGCACCCGGACACGCGAGCCGTCGGGGCGGACCAGGGGATGCGCCGGGGCGGCGGGGTCCGTAGGGCGTGAAGTCACCGTGACATCACACCGCCCGAATCTGAGATTCGCCTGAGATGTACGGGCCCGGAGTGCGGGTGGGGAGCGGCGCGCCGGGCCGCCGACCCCGCGGGGGCCCGCTGTCCTTACTGGTCAGCGGCAGCGCGCGGCCTCCGGGAGACCCGCTCGCGCACCTCGCCTCGGCCCGGCGCTGAGAGCGGGCTGAGAAGTCGGCCGTGCAGGGTGACGGCCGCACCGAGGACGGACTTCGACGTCCCGACGGCCCCCACAGTGCCTCACCCGGCCCCCACGAGGAGAGACATGACCACGCTCAACCCCTCAGTCCTTGAGGGCCCCTTGCCACCCCGAGCCGCCACCGCCACCGACCGCACCGCGAGTCCGCCATGGGAACGGCCCGCGTTCTGGGCCCTGTTGGTCGTCGCGGCGATCGCCTTTCTCTGGGACCTGGGCGCGTCCGGCTACGGCAACGAGTTCTACTCGGCGGCCGTGCAGGCGGGTGGCGAGAGCTGGAAGGCCGCGTTCTTCGGGGCGTCGGACGCCGGGAACTCGATCACCGTCGACAAGCCGCCGGTCGCGTTGTGGCCGATGGACCTCTCCGTACGGCTCTTCGGAGTCGGGTCCTGGCAGATCCTCGCCCCCGAGGCGCTCACGGGCGTCGCCACGGTCGGTGTGCTGTACGCGGCGGTACGGCGACTGTACGGACCGGCAGCCGGGCTGCTGGCCGGCGCACTGCTCGCGCTGACGCCCGTCGCGGCGCTGATGTTCCGCTTCAACAACCCCGACGCGCTGCTGGCCCTGCTCATGGTGTGCGCGCTGTACTGCTTCCAACGCGCCCTGGAAGGACACCGGGTGGCCCGCTGGATGGTGCTGACCGGGGTCTGCTTCGGTCTCGCCTTCCTGGTCAAGACGCTCCAGGCGTGGCTGATCCTGCCGGCGCTGACGGCGGTCTACCTGGTGTGCGCGGCACAGCCCGTCACCAGGCGGATCGGTCATGTCCTGCTGGCAGGGGCCGCGATCGTGGTCAGCGCCGGCTGGTGGGTGGCCCTGGTCGAGCTCTGGCCGGCCGACTCCCGCCCGTACGTGGGCGGTTCCACGAACAACAGCTTCCTGGACCTGACCCTCGGCTACAACGGGCTCGGGCGCATCACCGGAGACGAGGCCAAGGGGGGCGCGGGCGGGGGCGGTTCGGTGTCGAGCGGCGCGCTTGGAGGGGGCAGTGTGCCGGGCGGCGGAGGCGGTGCCGGCGGTCGTGGCGGCGAGGGCGGCATCACGCGCATGTTCGACAGTGCGCTCGGCGGTCAGATCTCCTGGCTGCTGCCCGCCGCGCTGATCCTTCTGGTCGCCGCGCTGGTGGTCACCCGCCGCGCCGCCCGAACCGACCCGCACCGCGCGGGATTTCTGGCCTGGGGCGGAGCGCTGCTGTGCACCGCGGTGACCTTCAGCTTCATGTCCGGGATCTTCCACGAGTACTACACCGTCGCGCTCGCGCCGTACGTCGCCGCGCTGGTCGCCATGGGTACGGTCCTGCTGTGGCGGCTGCGGGGCCGCGCCGTCGCGGCGGTGGTCCTGGCGGTGACGGTCGCGGTGACGGCGGTGTGGGCGTTCGTGCTGCTCGGCCGCGTGGACGGCTGGACCGCCCAACTGCGCTGGCCGGTCCTCGTGGTTGGGCTCCTGGCCGCGGTCGGGTTGGCGCTCGTGCGGCTCCTCCCGCGCCGCCTGGCCCTCGGGGCGACCGGTCTCGCACTGGCCGCCGTACTCGCCGGACCCGCGTCCTACACCTGGGCCACGGTCACCACGGCCCATACCGGGCAGACCCCGCTCGCGGGCCCCGCCTCGGCCGCCGACGCGCAGGGCCACGGCGGCCCCACCGGGGGAGGCACGGGACGCGCGGGCGGCACGGGAAAGGGCGGTGCCGGCCGGCTGGGCGGCATCGACGCCGTCACGCCTCAACTGCGCGCCACGCTGGTCGAGAACGCCCAGGACTACACCTGGGTCGCCGCGACCGTCGCCTCGGACAACCAGACCTGGCTCCAACTCGCCACCGGACGACCGGTCATGCCCATCGGCGGCTTCAGCGGCGGGGACCCGGCACCGACGCTCGCCCGGTTCCAGCAGTACGTCGCCGACGGGAAGATCCACTACTTCGTGGCCCAGGGCGGCGAGGAGGGCGGCTTCGCCCGCGACGGCGAGGACAGCACCGGTGCGCAGATCTCGGCCTGGGTGACGGCGTCCTTCACCGCGCGGACAGTGGGCTCGACGGTCGTCTACGACCTGACCGCGCCCAAGAGTTGACGCCCAGGGGGTGGCGCCCAGGAGTCGACGCCCCGGAGTCGAGCGGTTCAGTCGTTGGGTACGGTCCGGATGGCGGCGATGTCGAACTGGAGCCGGACCTTCTCGCTCACCATCGCGCCGCCCTCCGCGAGCCGGGCGTTGTAGGCGAGCCCCCATTCGGAGCGGTTGATGGTGGTCGTGCCGTCGAATCCCACCCGGTCGTATCCGAAAGGGTCGGTGACGTGTCCTATGTAGGTGAGTTCCAGGTCCACGGGACGGGTGCGGTTCTTGATGGTGAGGTCGCCGGTCATGCGGTAGACGTCGTCACCCGCGAGCCGAACGGCCGTACTGACGAAGCGCATGCGCGGATAGTTCCTGGCGTCCAGGAAGTCACGGCCGACGAGATGGGCGTCGCGCTGTTCGACGCCGGTGTCGACGGACGCGGTGGACAGGACGATCTCGGCGCGTGAGCGGGAGGGGTCGCGACCGTCGAAGTGGAGCCGGCTGTCGTACTCGGTGAAGGCTCCGCGCACGGTCGTCACCAGGGCGTGGCGCACGGAGAAGCCGATACGGCTGTGCGCGGGGTCGATCAGCCAGTCGCCGGTCAGGCCGGCCAGACCGGGGTCCAAGCGGGCGGCGGGGGCGAAGGCAGGGGGTTCGGTGGGGGGTTGGAGGTCCGTGGGGGGTGCCGGGCGGCGCAGGGACGCAGCACGGTTGAACAGGTTCATGATCCAACTTGTTACGTCACGGCAGTGATCGCCGCAAGGGTTCCACGGGCCCCGCGGTGGCGTATGAACCTATCCACACGCCACCGCCACGAATCTCCCTCGTAGTCCGGCTACTTGTGCCGATCGCCGGTATCAGCCGGAGTTCGCGTTCGACGGGCCGAAGAACTCGATTTCGGCGATGGCCACCTGCTTGGTCGAGGAGATCAGGTACGCCGACTCGATGGTGAAGCGGACCTTGGTGACCTCGCCGACCCGGAAGGCCCGGCGCTGGGCGCCCGCGCCCTGGTCGAGGGTGAGTTCACGCTTGGTCGTCCTGCCGTTGGCCAGCGTGATGGTGGCCTCGATGCGGTGCGGCAGGGCCGACTGGGAGAGCTGGTCGGCGCGGGCGGAGACGCCGGGCGTGATGAGCAGGTCGAGCAGCCGGGTCGGTTCCTCGAACTTCGCCTCGATCCACTCGCCTCGGCCCGACGCCGACACCCCCGGTCCCCACCAGGTGTCGTTGAGCTTGTCGAAGGCCAGCGCCGGCTTGTGGCCCGGGTAGGACCGGGAGGCGCTGACGCTGTCGGGGGCCACCTGCGCGCGCTTGGCGAAGTGGTCGCGGGTGGCCTGGATGCCCTTGGGAATGCTGAACGCCAGCCAGATCAGCAGCGCCAGCACGACCGCGGCCGTGAGCCAGGTCAGCACGCGGTCGAAGGCGCGGCGCAGTCTCGGCCGGTCGCCGGCCCACGGGGTCTGGCGGTTCCGGAAGCCCAACAGCCGCCGCCACCAGGGCAGTCGACCCGGCAGCGGCCCCTCGCCGGCCATCGGCATCGCGCACCGGGCGCAGTAGTGTCGCTCGGGCCGGTTGCGCGTGGCACACCAGGGACACGGCGTCCCCCCGTGCGCCCCGAGCTCCTCACCGGGCGCCCGCACGGTCTGCGGCCGCTGCGGCGCGGGCCGTCCGGGCAGCACCGGCGCGACGGCGGGCTCGGCCGCGGGGCGGGGCTGCGGGTCGTTGACCGGCACGAGCAACTGCCGGGCGCGGTGGGCCATGTCGTCGTGGTACGCGGGGTCCTCGGGGGGCGGGGCCGCCGGAAAGACAGTCGGAGTCGGAACCGTCCCCGCCGCGGCGGACACCGGTTCGTTGGGGAGGGTGTCGTCATCCGTGGGCGGGACATTGGGGTACGGGTCGGAGGGGGACTGGGGGGCGGCGTGAGAGGGGGTGGGTGACGGAGTGGCGGGGTGCGAGGGGGAAGGGGACGGGCTGGCGGGGTGCGCGGCCGAGGGGGACGGGCCCGCGGAGGCGTTCGCGGCCACCGGCGCGCCATCGGCATCGGCCGCGGCGGCCGGCGTACCGGAGGCCAACAGCTCCTCCCGGGCGCTGCGGACCAGCCCGGCACTCCCGTCCGACCGAGCGAAGGCGTCCCACCCGGGGTCACCGGACCCTCCGGGCCCGCCCGATCCACCGGGCCCACCGGACGAGGAACCGCCCGCCCCGGCAGAGGACGCGGCCCCGGTGGAGGACGCGGCGAAGGCGGCCTCGTCCGACCCGCGGCCCGAGGCGTCCCCGCCCTGAACGGAGCCGTTCCCGTTCCGGCCGGTCGTTCCCGAACTGCCGGCGGAGGCACCGGTGTTCCTGTCGACTGCCTCCCCGTCACGACCGGAGTCGTCCGTGCCCCCGCCGGAGGCGCCGGCGTTCCGCCCGGAGGCACGCGCACTCTCGCCGGAGGCTCCCGCACTCCCGCCGGAGGCACTCCCGCGATCCGTCCAGCTCAGCACCGCCCCGCAGGCGTCGCAGAACGACTGGCCCGGTTCCGCGCGGGTGCCGCATTCGGCGCAGTTCTGGGTGGTCGTCATCTCTGCTGAGTCCTTTCGGCGGGGTCGCCTGCGGTCACTTGGACCGTGTACGGCATGTGAGCGGGGCGAGCGGCCGCCACGAGGGCGTCCAGGCGGTGGTGGTCCGCCGAAGTCGGGGAGGGCAGGCGGAGGTGGACGTGGAGGCGGGGGCGTGCCTCGCCGGGGACCGGGCCGAGGGGGCGTGCGCTCCAGGCCGCCGCGCCGCTCTCCGTGATCTCCGGCGCGACGCCGAACGCCAGACGTACCGCTTCGGTGAGACCGCGCACGGTGCCGCGTACCCGGTGCAGGTACGCGGCGGCGGCGACGGCCGTGCGCAGCAGGGCCTCCGGTTCGGTGCCGTCGGTCTCGGCGCCCACCCAACTCCCCAGCCACTGGGTGAAGTCGAGCGGTGCGAGGGACGGGCGGAAGTACGTGTCGAGGCAGTCCAGCGTGTTGTGGATCGGGGCCACCACCTCGTCCAGGCCGCCGACGAAGCGCTGCGCGAGGTCGTCGTCGGCGAACACGGCCGGCAGCATCATGCCGATCGGCGCGGACGACTCCAGGCCGTCGATGGAACCTCTCATCAGTTGCCGTCCCCGATCACCCGGACGCGATGGTCGAACGAGAACACCAGCGAGGGCGCCGACAGATCGATCCGGTCCGTCGCCTCGCCGCGCTTGCCCGTCAGCGGGTCGGCCGGGTGCAGGGTCACCTCGTCGACCAGTTCCACCCCGGGTACGCGCTGCAGCACCGCGAACACCTCGCCGGACTGCACGGGCCGCCCGAACGGCCAACCGGTGCCGTTCGCCCCACCGGTGAGCGGGTCGAGGTGCCGGTACAGCGCGTCGTGGGCCTCGCGCCGCACCTTGTCGGTGTCGACGCCCCGGAAGGCGTGCACGGTGGCGACCACGGTCACGCCCTGGTAGTACGGCGGCCCGACCGCCAACCTCGTCCCGATCAGGCGCCGTTCGTCGAGGTGCCGGGTGATGCGGTCCAACAGGGCGTCACCGGGCACCAGTTGCTCGAAGCGCAGTCGGCCGCCGGGGTCCGCCACCGCCTGCGGCACCACCAACACCCGTACCGCGTACGCCCCGTGCTCGCCCTCCGCGCCCTCCAGGCAGGTGATGCGCGCGGTCTCGGGAGCAGCGCGGCGCGCCAGCTCCTCGTAGTCCCTGAGCGTCACCGCCCGTTCCTGCGCGCGCAGCGTGATCGGCGCCCGGACCTTGGCCTCCTGGACCGTCTCGCCGTCCACCCCGCCGCGCGCGGCCTCGCGGTTGACGACCTCGGAGACGTACGGGATGGAGGTGCGCAGGATCTGTACGGCACCCCGCGCCACGTTGCCCGAACGACCGCCGCCGGTGCGGTAGCGGCGGGCCCGGATCGGCGAGCCCTTGGGGGCGACCGTGCCGTACTGCCGCAGGGAACCGTCGGGTTCGCGCACGGCGGGACCGAACGCGATCTCGCCGCTCGTCGCGTCGACGACGATGTGCCGGTCGTCAGGACCGGAGTCCGCGAAGTGCGGTACGACCCGCCAGTCCGTCCAGCCGTCGTGCTCGGCGGTCTGCAGCAGCACCGGCGGATCGTCGCCGACCACGGGCGCGTGCGCCAGCCGCAGCCGCTGCCCCGGCAGCCCGGTGGACTCGCCGAGCGCCTCGTCGTACACCGCTTCGGCGTGTACGGCCGCGGTGGTGCCACCGATGGTGAAGGCCTCGGCGGCGCGGATGGTGGGGGAGGTGGTGTAGAAGGGCTGGCCGGGGCCGGGTTCGGTGACCCGGCAGCGCAGCCAGCCGGCCTCCTGGCCGGCGTTGCGGGACAGGACGTGCCCACTGGGGATGTGCAGCACCACTTCCCCCGGCCGGTTGAGACCACCCGTGCCGTCCCGGTCGACCTCGCACAGCTGCCAGCCGTCCGCGGTCCACGCCTCCCACACCAGCGGCGGCTGCCGCGGGTCCACGCCGACGCCGTCCACCCGGCTGTCCAGGTCCAGCGCGACCGCGCAGTGCGGCACCGCGTTGGTCAGGCCGAGCAGCATGCAGTCACCTGGGTCCGGGGACTCGGAGAAGCACAGCAGGTCCCGGTCCTCGACGGCCAGGTCGGGTGTCCGGTCCACCGCCGGCTCGCCGCGGTGCTGCACCAGCAAGTGGCTCAACTCGCACGGCACGACCGTCAGTTGGCGCTCGGTGGCGAAGACGACCGCCTCCTCGCTCTCGGTGCGCATGGTCGCCACCTCGGTGCCCACCGGCACCGGGATCGCCTCCTCCTGCGGCGCCGACAGCCAGAACGTCACGTCCGTGCGCGCGGCCGACGGCGGGAACAGCGTGATCCCCACCAGGTCCAGGAACGCCAGATGGTTCTTCTCCGGCACCCGGTTGAGCCGGTAGACGATCTGGTCGGCCATGTGGGCGACCGTCTCGACGAGGGTGACGCCCGGGTCGGAGACGTTGTGGTCGGTCCACTCCGGGGCGCGCTGCTGGATGTAGCGCTTGGCGTCGTCGACGAACTGCTGGAAGCGGCGGTCGTCGAGGTTGGGTGAGGGCAGGGCCATCAGAGGTCGCTTTCAAGGGAGGTGCCCGCGCCGGGGCCGGCGTCGGGCTCCTCGTGGGACGGAATGACGTAGAACGGGAAGACCAGGCTGCGCGGGTTGTTGGTGCCGCGGATCGAGTACCGGACGTCGATGTAGAGCACGCTCTGGTCGCCGCCGGCCGTGACCTCGACGTCCTCGACCTCGATCCGCGGCTCCCAGCGGTCCAGGCTGATGTGCACCTCGTGCTGGATGCGGCCCGCGGTCTGCTCGTTGACCGGCGCGAACACCAGGTCGTGGATCGCGCAGCCGAAGTCGGGCCGCATCGGCCGCTCACCCGGCGCGGTCGACAGGACCAGGCGGATCGCCTCCTCGACCTCCCGCTCGCCGCTGACCAGCGCGATCCCGCCGGTCGGCCCGATCCGCAGCGGGAACGACCAACCGGACCCGACGAACTGCTCCGCCATCAACAACGCACCTGCCTTCCAGGGAAACGGCTCACGGAACCATCGGCACGGGGATGGTGGTGACCCCGAACACCGGGGACATGACCATCGTGGTCGGCGCCTTGATCGTCGTGTTGACGGCCGAGGTGACCTGCACGGTGCCCACGCCGGTGAGGCTCGCGGCACCCAGCGCGTTGAGGTTCAGGGCGCCCGCCGCGTTCAGGCCGATCACACCCGCGGACCGCATGTTGACCACACCGCCGCCCTGGATGTTGAGCGGCCCGCCGCTCTTGATGGTCAGCGCCCGCCGCGCGCTCAACGTGAGGTCGGTGCCTGCCTCCACCGACACCGACCGGCTGCCCTTGATGGTGACCGAGCCCTTGCTGTCCACGGTGATCTCGGTCTTCGTCCGGTCCAGGAAGACGGTCAGCATCTTGTCGCCGGAGATCAGCCGCACGCCCTGCTTGCGCATGCCGGTCTTCTGGCTGAGCAGGTCGAGCCGGTTGCCGTCCCGGTCGGAGACGGTGTGCCGGCTCGCCTTCTTGCGCACGGTGTCGTGCAGCGGCACATCGCTCACGACGGTCGGCTTGTCCCGCCCGTTGTAGAGCCCGCCGATCACGAACGGATGGTCGAGTGCCCCCCGGTCGAAGGCGACCAGCACCTCGTCGTTGACGTCCAACGGGAAGATGCCACCCCCGCCCAGGCCGCCCATCTGCACGGTCCGCGTCCAGTCGCTGACGTAGGTGTCGTCCAGCCACGGGAACTGCAGCCGCACCCGGCCCTGCTTGAGCGGGTCGTTGACGTCGGTCACCAGCGCGTTGGCCACACTCGGCAGCCGCGGCGAGGTGTCCGCGCCGCCCGAGGCAAGGCCGTACAGCGAACGCCACTGCCGGCCGCTGACCGTCACCCACGCCTCGTAGTGCTTGCCGTCGCCGAACACGTGCCGCACGGACGTGACCGTGTACTTGCCCTCGAAAGGCACGCCGACGTCGGCGAGCGCGACCGGAACTCCCGGGCGCAGCTTGGGATTTCCGCGCGCGACGACCTCCAGCTCGGCGAAGGACCCGGTGACGTCGTCGGCGAGGGCGTCGGCCGCGAACTTCACCTCGTTCTGCTTGTCGTAGGGCGTGCCCGTCTCGACCAGCTTGGCCGTCTTGAACTTCCCGGCCGCCGCGCCCGGAGTGGTGCCGATGGTGATGCCCGGGTTGGAGGTCGCGGGCGAGGTGGCGGTGAGCTTCTTCTTCGTCGTCACGTCCCAGCCGCGCGCCTCGACCTTGCCGACCTGGTCGGCGGCGGTGGCGGCGGCCCGCAGCCGCAGGATGTCGTGCCCGGCCTGCAGCACGAACGGGCTCTTGTCGCCGTCGGTGTTCGGCGAGGGCGCGCCCGAGGCCGACTTGGGCTTCACGAACTGGAACTTGCCGTCCGCGTCGACGGACATGACCATCTCGTTCTCGTCGGCGAGGCGCGAGAGGAAGTCCCAGTCGGTGACGTTGGACTGGCTGATGAACTCGTAGACCGTCTTCGTCGACTCGATCTTCCCGATCGGCACGCCGTCCTGGCCCGCCAGCTTGCGGGCGATGTCGGAGGCGCTCTGATTGCGGTACGCGGCCACCCGGCGCTGGCGCAGCATGCGGTGCCCGAGGTCGTAGCCGCGCACGACGGTGTAGCTGCCGGTGCCGTCGTAGTCGGCCTCAAGTCCCGTGACCTCACCGGTCAGCAGCGGATCGCCGGCCCCCTCGCCGTCGGCCACCGGCGCGAACACCACCTTGGTGCCGAAGGTGATGTTCAGCTTGCCCAGCAGCAGCCGGTAGGGGTCGCGGAAGGTGAGCCGGAACGCGGCCGGGACGCCGACGCCCTGATCGACGTAACTCTCCACCAGGTCGGGGGCGAACTCGGGGGGCAGCTTGGCGCCGCCGATCTTCACGTCGACGACGTTGGAGTACGCGGACTGCACCATCAGCTACGCACCTCCTCGGCGGCCGGCAGCACGAGTTCGATGCCGGTGGGCAGGTGGCGAGGGTCGTCGATGCCGTTGATCTCGGCGATGGACCGCCACGCGCCCGCGTTCCCGTACTCCCTCCAGGCCAGCGACTGAAGGGAGTCACCCGCGACAACCCGGTGCACGCGCTGGGCCGTCAGCGCGCCCGACGTCGGGTTCTGCCCCTTCGTCTTGCTGGGGATCTCGTGCAGTTGGAGCCGGCAGGTCGCGCGAATGGGCACGCCCGTCGTCGAGAACAGCGTGTAGTTGGCCTCCGCCGAGCTGACGTACGCCGTGAACCGGGCCGTCGCGAACGACCCCCACTGGAAGACGACCCACGGCGGCGAAGGCTGCTTGGCGGCGATGGACTTGGTCGTCACCTCGCAGCACGACAACAGCGACTCGACCTTCTTCATGACGGTGTTGCTGGTCGGCTCGTCGGAGGAGTCGAGGAAGATCTCGACGCTCATCTCGCGCGGCTCCGAACCCATGAACTCCGGTAGCGGGCCGTCCCGTTCGATCTGCGCGGGGGTGACCTTCCACTGGGCGCGGCGGGTCAGCGACAGCTGCGCCGGGTTGAAGTCGAAGCCGAACGTCTTGATGATCCCGCCGGGCGCCCTGCTCTTGCCCTTCGGCGGTTCGTGGATCGCGAGCGTGGCGTGTACGAGGCTCTTGCCCGCGCCCTTGCTGCCCTTCGCCATGTCTCCCGCTCCCCGCTAGTCCGTGAACCCGTGGTGGGCGATCTCCAGGACCTCGGTGGCCACGGACGGGCTCGCCGGGTCGAGGGTGGGCCCGGTCCAGCTCACCGGCAGCACGTCGATAAGACCCCAGCGCGCCACCTCCGAACCGTCCGCGCGCAGCGCCGCGATCTGCGCGGTGGGCCGCTTGATGCCCGTCTGCACCGACGAGATCCACTTGGCGACCTTCGTGGTGTCCGGGGTGAGCGGCCGCGTCAGCCGGATCGTGGAGAACGTGACCCGCGTCGGCAACTGCCAGACGAAGCCGTTGTTCCCGCCCTCCTGACGGTGCTCGACCTCCACCTGGGACGACAGGCCCTCGCATCCGTTGAAGTAGCCGAGGCTCTCCCCGTCGATGCTGAGGGTGAACCAGATGGTGGAGCCCGGGTCCTGGCGGGACATCACGGGGCCTTTCTGTCGTTCAGTGGCGGTTGGACGCTGGTCGGTCGGGCGCTTGTCAGTGGCGAGGGTCGCGGAGCTTGCCGATCCGCTCGCGGTCCATACGGAGTTCGGTGCGGATCAGCCGCGTGATGCGGCCGATGATCCGGTGCACGAGTTCGTCGAGCTGGAAGTCGGTGAGTTCCCGCGGGTCGAACCCCCCTGCCGGCACGGCCGTGTACTCGGGCGGCGGCGCGGCGGCCGACGCGGACACGGAGTAGGGCGGCGGAGGGTTCGGCGGCGGGCCCGCGGTATGGGAGCTGTACGGCGGTGGCGGTTCGCTCCGACGAGCGGTGGCCGGCGGGGCGGCGGGCGTGTGGCGCCCGACGGCGCTCGCGACGGTCGCCGCGGCGGCTGCCGCGAGGGCACCCGTGGCACTGTGCCTGGTCTGGTGCTTGGCCGGTGAGGACGACTTGGACCTGCTCCACGGGGCGCGCTGGACGGCCAACGGGGAAGCGGCGGCGCTCTGTTGGCTGCCGGTTGCGGCGGGAGCCGAGCCTTGGACGCCCGAAGAAGGAGGCGACGGAGGCGGAGTGAGCGCGGCCACGGGGAGCGGAGCGCCGCCGGTGCCGGGTGGCGCCGGGCGGCGCAGTGGGGTGGCTTTGACGGGTATCGCCTTGCGCTGAACCTGCGGCATCGAGTGGGCAGTTGATGGCGATGGCGTCGGGCCGGGGCCCAACGGGTCGGCCGTGGTGGGGAAATGCGTCGGCGGCTGGTGCGAGATGGCGAGGGGCGCCGCAGGGAGGCTGAGGGGGGTGCCCGTGACGGGTGCCGGGGGGAAGCCGGGCGGGGCGAAGGTGGTCGCCGGGGCCGTGGCCGAGGGGGAGTTGCCGGGTGGCGTGCTCACCGGAGGTGCCGTCGGAAAACCGGGCGGGGTCGTCGTCGGCGCTGCGGGAGCGCCGGCGATCCGTTGCACGAACGGCTGGTCCGGTACGGCGGTGGAGCGCGCTGCGGGGACGGCCGGGGGCGCCTGGACGGGCGCACCGAGGAGGGGCGTGGCGTCGGCCGGCAGGGTGGTTAGAGGGGCGCCCAGCGGGGAGCGACGGGGGGTGGGTGTGGGGGAGGTGGCCGGGGTGCGCTGGATGGGGGGTGTGGCGGAGCCGGCGGGGGTGGGGCGCGCGGGGGCGACCGGGGATGTGGAGGTGGCGGGGCCCGTGGGGGCGGTGGTGCCGGTACGTACCGTGGAGGCAGCCGGGGTGGGGGAGGCGACCGGCGTGGCGATGGTCGTGGGAGTCGGCCGCGTGGCGGGCACCGAGGTGCTGGGCGCCGGCGCAGCGGGGGCGGCCGAACTGGTCCGTGGAGACGCCGGGTTCGGCACGGCCGGGGGCGACTGCGGAGCCGTGGACGAGAGGGGCTGTGCGGACAGTGGGGCGCCGAGGCCGGGGCGCGGGCGAGGCGTGGTGCGCGCGGTGCTCCGCTGGACCGACGGGAGGGGGGCGGCCGGCGAGGTCGGTGCGGTGGCCGACTTGGGGCCGGGCGGAGCAGGGGCCGGCGGGGCGGGGGTCGGCGGGGCGGGGGTCGGTGGGGTGGCCGGTGCGGTGGTGACCGGCTGAGGGCTCGACGGGGTGGTCGGGCCGGTGGGGTCCGGTTGAGACGAGGCGGACGCGGCAGGCGAGGGGGACGCGGGCGACCCGGGCGACTCGGGAGCGGGCTTGGCGATGCGCTGGATCGGGAGGCCCGGGGGAGGCGCGGGTGAGGAGGCGGCGGGTGTGACACCGGGTGGGGGCGGCGAGGCCGGAGCGGAGGCGCCGGCGGGCCCTGCCGGCGAGTGCTGTACGGACGTCGGAGCGCCGCCGGGAGCTTTTGTGGTGCGCTGCACGGACGTCGGAGCGCCGCCGGGAGCCTTTGCAGTGCGCTGCGAGGGAGTTGGGGTGGCGCCGGGAGTTTTTGCAGTGCGCTGTACGGACGTCGGACCGCCGCCGGGAGCCTTTGTGGTGCGCTGCACGGGAGGTGAGGTGGTGCCGGGAGCTTCTGCGGTGCCCTGCACGGGAGGTGGGGTGGAGCCGGGAGCCGCCGGATTCTGCCGTACGGGTGTCCCGGAACCGTCGGCGGTGGGCGCAGGCCCAGGAGAGGCCGACCGCTGCACAGCTGGCGGTGAAGTGCTGGGCGGGACCGGCGAGTTGGTGTCCGCGATGCGCGAGGCCGAGACCGGGGGCGTGGTCGGCGAAGGGCCCGGAGTCGCCGTACGGCTGACGTCGGTCGGCGAGTCCGAGCCGGTGGCCGCGCGCCGCTGGACGACCGGGAGCGTGTCCGTCGAGTCAGGGAGCGAGGGCACAGCCGGCGGCGCGGCCTCGACGCGAGGGGCGCCGACCGGCGTGGTGCCGCTGTCGCCCGGAGCCCGCTGCACGACGGCGTCGGCGACCGGGCCGACGGGAGGGGCGGTCGGCGCCGGATCCGTGGAGCGAACCGCTCGGTCGCTCTCGGCGGAGGGTGCCGCCGATCCGCCCGTGTCGGCCGTACCGCCCGCCGCCTTCGCGCCGGAGGCCATGGGCCCGGCCGAGGTGCGGGCCGCCACCGGCAGTGTCCGGCGCTGTACCGCCGTAGCACCGGTCCGAGCCCTGGTGAGGGACTGCGGCGGCCGGGACGGCGATGCGGCCGGGACGTTCCGCACCCGGAGACCGGATGCCGGCGGCGACACCACGGGGGCGGCGCTCGGTCCGGCGGGAACAGCGCGTGTCGGTGCGGCGACAGCCGAGGGGCCCGCCGCGGCGACCCGCTGAACCGGGGTCCTGTCTCCGCCGGTACTGCTCGCGGCGACGGAGGGCGCACTACTCGTACGAGCGGCACCCGCGGCACCGCCGGAAGGAGCCGCTGCCGACGCACCTTCCGAATGACCCGACGGCGATGAACCGCCGGAAGGAGCCGGCGCCGGCGTGCCCCTGGAGGGAACCGACCCCGATGCCCCTCCGCCCCCAACGGGACTGCCGTCCGGGCGCGTTGCGCCGGTCGGACCCGCCGCACCGGCCCGGGCAACCCGCTGAACGACCTGCCCGACCACGGGTGTTCGCGCCCCGGCCGCAGGGCCGCCGGTCGCGGCCGGACGGCCGCCCGCACCCGGCATCGACGGCGGGAGCACCCGCAGAGGCACCGCCGGTGCACGCCGTACCGGTGTCGCCGTCGGTTCGGGACCGGCCAACGGCAAGGTGCCCGCGGGCCGTTCGAGACCTGACACCGGACGGGCCGCGACCCGAGCCGCCTGGCCGAGGAGGGCGCTGGAGCTGCCGTCCAGGACGGCGTGCGACGCCGTGGCCATGAACGACGGGTTCTGCCAGGTCGGCAGGCGGCCACCGAAGGCCGCGTCGGCGACCCCCGCACGCCCCGGCGTCAGGGTCCGCTGGATCGGCGGCAGGCCCGGCCAGGAGGCGAGCACCGGAGCCGTACCGCCCGAGGGCACGGATGCGGGGGCGACGGCCGCCTCGCCGTCACCCTTGTTCGCGCCCACGTCGACGCCTGCGCCACTGTCGCCCCGCCCACCGACGGAGTCACGCCGCAACCGGTCCAGAAAACCCACCGCTCAGCCCTCCGCCCCGGCCCGTGTCACCAGGGACGCGATCTCGTCGGTGAAGCGGCGGCGGTCGGCGTGCTCCAGGTCGAGGATCTCGTCCATGCTCCAGTGGAAGTGGTAGGCGACGTACGCGATCTCCTCGTGCAGCCGGTCGGTCGCGTACGTCACGATTCCCCCAGGCGGCTCCCGCCGAGTTCCACCTCGAACGGCTCCGAGCAGTGCGGGCACTGCACGGCGGCGCGGGTGTGGCCCTCCGCGTTGATCTGGCGGTAGAAGTCCTGCAGGAACGCCAGGTCGGAGGCGAACATGTTCTCCACGATGCCGTCGTGGACGATCGGCAGCGTGCCGAGTCGGGTGATGACCCGGCCCAGCAGCACCACCGACAGGAACGCCGGGTTCTCCTGCACCCGCACGTCCCGCAGCGGGACCAGTTCGTCCCGTGCCGTCGACAGGCGCATCACGCCGTCCCGGTGGACGGTGCCCGCCTCGTCGACGTATCCGCGCGGCAGCTGGAAGGCGAACTCGGTGCGCAGCGGCTCGGGTTGCTGCACGGGGGCGGGCGGCGCCGGGACCGGTGCCACCTGAGTACCCGTCAACTCCCCGTCCGTCTCCGGCGCGGACGCCGCCGCGTCCGCGCCGGAGTACGAGACGGCGCCGCCGGCCCTGGCAGCCGAACGACGCATTACTCGATGACCAGTTCTTCGAACGCGATGGTCACGGTCTCGGTGAGCGCGGCGGCCTCGCCGGCCTTGACCGTGCTCGCGTCGATCTTGTTGCACCAGGCGTTGCGCAGGTGGTAGCGCTTCACCGGGTTGTTCTGGAAGTCCATCATGATGATCGACGCGTTCTTGCGGGCCGTCGTCATCTGACCGGAGATGGACTCGTTGATCCACTGGGTGAACGAGGCCGACTGGGTCATACCGCGGATCACCGTGCAGGTGCCGTTCTTCTTCACACCCGGCAGGTTCTTGACCACGTTCTGGCCGTTGGGGGTGTTCTGCTGGTACGTGATGACGTCCTGCTCGATGCTCAGGCCGCTGACCTCGGCGAGGTACTCGACCATCACCCCGTCGATCTGCAGGCCGAAATTGTGTGAGGTGAGGGCGTCACCCGGCTGGAGACTCATGAAATCGCTGTCCTTCTAAGCGCTGAGGGTGGTGAGGACGACCTGGAGAAGCGGGACCCGCCTACTCCTCCAACTCCCCGTTGCCGCTGGAGAACTGGGCCAGCCGGAAGATCACGAACTCGGCGGGCTTGACCGGCGCGATGCCGATCTCGCAGACGACCCGGCCGACGTCGACCGACTCCGGCGGGTTGGTCTCCTCGTCGCACTTGACGTAGTACGCCTCCTCGGGCCGCTGCCCGAACAGGGCGCCGCTGCGCCACTCGTTGACCATGAACGCCGAGATGTTGCGCCGGATCCGGGCCCACAGCGCGTGGTCGTTCGGCTCGAACACCACCCACTGGGTGCCGATCAGGATCGACTCCTCCAGGTAGTTGAAGTACCGGCGGATGTTCAGGTAGCGCCAGGCCGGGTCGGAGGAGAGGGTGCGGGCGCCCCAGACGCGGATGCCGCGGCCCGGGAAGGCCCGGATGCAGTTGACGCCGATCGGGTTGAGCAGGTCCTGCTCGCCGCGGGTGATCTGCATCTCCAGGTCCACCGCACCGCGTACGACCTCGTTGGCGGGCGCCTTGTGCACACCGCGCTCGGAGTCGTTGCGTGCCCAGATGCCGGCCACGTGACCGCTCGGCGGGATCAGCCGGGACTGGCCGCTGGAGGGGTCGAAGGTCTTGATCCACGGGTAGTACAGGGCCGCGTACTTGGAGTCGTAGCCGGCCGTCTCCTGCCGCCACACCCGGATCTGACGGGCGTTCAGGCTCGGCGGCGGGTCGATGATCGCGACCCGGTCGCCCATCAGCTCGCAGTGCGCGATCAGGCCCAACTGGACGGCCTTGACGGCTTCCAGGTCGATCGCACCGCGCTGATAGGCGGCCATCAGGTCGGGCACCGCGACCATGGAGATCTCGTCCACGGCCTCCAGGCCGCCGAAACCGGTGCGGTCGGCGGAGTCGCCGAGGTAGGTGGCCGGGCCGGGGTGCGAGGTCTCGCCGGCGCCGTCGGTGCCGCCTGAGCCGGCGGGCGCGGCGGCCGGGGAGACCAGGGCCAGCGTCTGGTTGTCCGGACGGGCCAGCTGGGCCGCGGGCGCGGCCTCGGTCACGGTGATGAGCTTGGAGCGCTCCTTCACCTGCGTGACCACGTAGTTGCGGCCGCCCTTCTTGGCGGTCACGTCGAAGTTCTCGACGGCCTTGTCGCCGTCCTTGACGATCAGCTTGAACCGCTCGGCCGGGCCCTCGCCCTCCGCGTCCGCGACCTCGACGCTCAGCGGGCCGCCGCTGCCGGCGGCGAGCGCCGTCACGGAGAAGGTGCCCAACTGGCGGGGCTCGCCCGCGGGGAGAGCGGCCGGGGCGGCGGAACCGGTGACCGCCGCGGGTCCGGCGCCGTTCGTGGCGGACGCGCCGGGAGCACCGCCCACCCGCACGACGTACGCGGCGCTGCCGCCGTTCTGGAAGAAGCCGTAGACGGAGTGCGCGAGGTAGTACCCGTCGGTGAACTCACCGAAGGCCGCCACGTACTGGGTCCAGTTGGTCACGAGGGTCGGCTCGTTCAGCGGGCCGCTCGGGGCCAGGCCCACGAAGGCGGCGACCGATGTGCCCACTCCCTCGATGGGGCGCGAGCCGCTGGCCACCTCCTCGACGTAGACGCCGGGCGACAGGTAGGACGGCATGCTCTGCTCTCCTCGGGGTACGAGACAGGAACGCCTCCCACCCTCACGCGCGCGCAACTCTCCGCGAAACGGCCCCCAGTGCCTGATCGGGGGCAACGTGATTGCCCGGAAGGGCAGTCCGGTCGGCGATGCCCGGTCCTTGTGCCCTCGGCGCTGCCCTTTCGGTCCTTCCCCGTCCCCCAACAGCCCGGTAACGCTGGGGAGTCGACGTCCAGCTTCGAGGGAGTGCCGTGCGCGCACAGGGGACACCGGTCCGCAAGGACAGCGACCAGCAGGGGGCACGGCCCGCCCCGGTACCGGGCCCGCCCGCGCGGCGCGCGCTGGATCTGCAACGCCTGGCGGGCAACGCGGCCGTGACCCAGGCGATCGCGGCGGAGCGCCACGAGCACGACGCGGGGTGCGGGCACACACCGTCCGTGCAGCGCCGGGCCCTCGTGCACGACGTGGTGCGCTCCCCGGGCCAGTCCATGGACCCGGTCCTGCGCGGCGAGATGGAAGCCCGGTTCGGCGGGGCCGACTTCAGCGGCGTACGCGTGCACACCGGCTCCACGGCCCGCGCCTCGGCCGTACAGCTCCAGGCCAAGGCCTACACCTCCGGTCCGAACGTGGTCGTCGGCGACACCATGACCAAGGAGGACTGGGCCCACGAACTGACCCACTACCAGGACCAGATGGCCGGCCCGGTCCCCGGGACGGACAACGGGAGCGGGGTGCGGGTCTCCGACGTCAACGACTCGGGCGAACGCCGTGCGGTGGACAACGCCCGCAAGGTGATGAGCGGTTCGGTGCCGCGGGTGCAGCGCATGCCGGCGACGGCGCAGGCCTCCGCCGCGCCCGCGGCCACCGGTGCGGTGCAGCGGGTCACCAAGCTGGCCGTGCAACAGGGGCCGTCCTGCTGGCTCTACGTGCTGGAGGCCATCGCCGAGCACCACGGGCTGCCCATCCAGGCGCTGTCCGTCGCGATGCGGGCGTATCCGTCCACGGAGAACCGCGACGAGCGTCTGAAGGAGGAGAAGAAGAAGGGGAACAAGGTCAACGGCCGTGAGCTCGCGGTCATGATGACGGCCGAGTCCCTGGCAGCCATGGTGCGCGTCCTGGGCACCTGGCGCTCCCACCACCAGACCGAAACGGACATCACCCGTGAAGAGGTCGGAGCCTTCGCCCGCCGGGCCATGGGGGCGGACACCTCCCTCGACAAACTGGAGTTCCAGGACGGCAAGGCGCAGTTCGACTCGATCCACGAGGTCTACACCAAGGCGTACGACCGCGCGAAGCTGCTGGTGCAGAAGGTCGGCAGCGCGGGCGACGAGGTGAGCAAACTCCTCGACACCGCGCCCGTGCAGATCGACGCGAGCCAGAACCTCGACGACGTGCGCCTCACCCTGGAGAACCAGAGCCTGCCCAGCTACGCCGGTATCAGGCGGCGGTTCAAGCTGGGAAGGGGCGACGAGGGTCCGGTGGTCGACCTGACGCAGCGGTCGGCGAGCAAGATGGAGAGCACGGTGCACGCCGTCCTCATCGACTCCTACGACAAGTCGAGCCGCGTCGTCACCTACAAGGACCCCAACTACGGGGACATCGAACTCAAGGTGAGCCTCTCCCAGTTCCAGCTCATGGCCGGCAACAGCCAGCAGCACATGACCATGCGGCCCTACTCGACAGGACCCCGCGCGAAGCCGGGACTCGACGAGATGAAGGACTGACCGCCACCACTCTGCCCCGCCGGTCACCCGATGTGCCCCAAAGCCTCCTGACCGGCGGCGCGGACCACCCCTAGCGTGACTGCGTGAGCCTGTGGACTTCTCTGGAACCCCCTTCCGCGACGGTTGATCCGGGCGGCAGCACGCGCGTGCGGCTTCGGTTGCGCAACACCGGTGACGTGGTGGACGAGTACCGCTTCGAGGCGGTGGGGCCGGTGGCCCCGTGGACGCGGGTGGAGCCGCAGACGCTCCGTCTGTACCCGGGGACGACCGGCACGGTGGACCTGACGTTCGAGCCGCCGCGCACACCGGACGCGACGGCGGGCCCGAACCCGTACGCGGTGCGGATCACGCCGACCGAGCACCCGGAGGCGACGACCGTCCCCGAGGGGAATCTGACGATCACTCCGTTCACGGAAGTGCGGGCGGAGTTGGTGCCGCCGACCGTGAAGGGGCGGTTCCGGGGTCGGCCCAAGCTGGCGATCGACAACATCGGCAATACGAAGCTGACGGCCTCGATCAGCGGCAGCGACCACGGCGACCATCTGGCCTATGACATCCATCCGGGCAACGTGCAGATCGAGCCGGGCCGGGCGGCGTTCGTGAAGACCACGCTCAAGCCGCGCCGGATCATCTGGTTCGGACCGAAGGAACAGCGCCCGTACACGCTGTCGGTGCTGCGCTCGGGCACCAACCCGCATCCGGTGGAGGGGACTTACCTCCAGCGGGGGTTCCTGCCCCGCTGGCTGGCCACGTTCTTCGGGATCTTCTTCGCCCTCGCGATCACCTTCGCCATGTTGTGGATCGCGTACAAGCCCCAGGTCGGTACGGGCGCCAGGCCCAAGCCCGTCGAGGCCGGCAACGCCCTGACGCCCACTCCCTCGGCGAGCGCCGCTCCGGTGATCCCGGCGGCCCCCGCGACGACCAGCGCGCCGCCGGCCGCCGACTCCGGCGCGGCGGCCGGGGGAGGCGGGTCCGGCGGCGGAGGCGGCGGGGCCAAGGCCACGGTGACCGCCAAGCCCAAGGCGGACACGGCGGCGACCGCCGTGAAGCGGCTGGCCAAGAGCGACCCCGGTGGACGGCACGTCTGCTACCGCGCGTTCGTCTTCGGCGTGGGCTGGCAGAAGCCGGTCTGCGACGGCACCCTCGGCGGCACGGTCGGACAGGGCAGGCAGGTCACGGCGCTCAACATCGCGGTGTACGGCGTGGACGGTTCCGCCGGCACGGCCATGGTGCACAACCCCGGTTCGACGAACGGCCAGGGCAGTTGGCTGCCCAAGTGGACGGCCATCGTCGAGGACGGCAAGGACAACTACGTCGGCAGCACGGCGAAGGACGCCCCGTACATGGTGACCTTCGTCTGGAACGTCGGTGCCGGCCAACTCTGCAACACCGTCAAGCAGGTTGAGCAGGACTGGAGCGGACAGGTCTGCAACGACGCCCGCCCCGGCCTCAACACCGCCGGCAATTTCAGCAACACCCACTGGATCGAAGCCATCAAGCTGACGGTGTGACCCCATGACTCTGTGGACCTCACTCGAACCCGCCTCCGCGACGGTCGATCCGGGCGGCAGTACGCGGGTGCGGCTTCGGTTGCGCAACACCGGGGACGTGGTGGACGAGTACCGCTTCGAGGCGGTGGGGCCGATCGCGCCCTGGACCGTCGTGGAGCCGCCGACGCTCCGGCTGTACCCCGGGACCACGGGGTCGGTGGATCTGACGTTCTCCCCGCCGCGCACACCCGACGCGACGGCGGGCCCGAACCCGTACGCCGTTCGGATCACACCCACGGAACACCCGGAGGCGACGACCGTCCCGGAGGGGAATCTGACGATCACTCCGTTCACGGAAGTGCGGGCGGAGTTGGTGCCGCCGACCGTGAAGGGCAGGTTCCGGGGCCGACCCAAGCTGGCGATCGACAACATCGGCAATACGAAGCTGACGGCGTCGATCAGCGGCAGCGACCACGGCGATCACCTGGCCTATGACATCCATCCGGGCAGCGTGCAGATCGAGCCGGGCCGGGCGGCGTTCGTGAGGACCACGCTCAAGCCGCGCCGGATCATCTGGTTCGGACCGAAGGAACAGCGGCCGTACGAACTCTCGGTACTGCGCTCGGGGGCCAACCCCGTGTCCGTGGAGGGGACTTACCTCCAACGCGGGTTCCTCCCTCGCTGGCTGGCCACGTTCTTCGGGATCTTCTTCGCCCTCGCGATCACCTTCGCCATGTTGTGGATCGCGTACAAGCCCCAGGTCGGTACGGGCGCCAGGCCCAAGCCCGTCGAGGCCGGCAACGCCCTCACGCCCACGCCGACCCCCAGCCCGGCCCTCACGCCTCCCCCTCCGCAGCCGTCCGCCCCGGCGGCGCAGACCGGCGGCGGGCAGACCCAGCAGGCCGGTGGCGGTGGCGGAGGCGGCAGTTCGCAGGCCCCGCCCAGGAAGAAGGCGCCGAAGCCCGTGGTGCCGGCGACGAACGTGCTGCTGCGCAACGCCACGACCAACAAGTGCGCGGACATCCCGTACTTCGACAAGGGCACGATCAACGGGCCGGTGCGCCAGTACATCTGCGACGGCACCAGCAACGACAACCAGCTCTGGAACCTTGAGGTGCGGTACCCGAAGGGCGGCCCGGGCAGCCGTCCGCTCTTCCAGATCCGCAACGTGGAGGACCGGCTCTGCATGGATCTGCCGTACTACGGGGCGCAGCCGATCCGCACGAAGATCACCGAGTTCACCTGCGACGGCACGACCGCCGACAACCAACTGTGGTGGATCGACAAGCAGGAGAGCGGCGACTACTGGATCCGCAACTTCGCCAGCAACAACAAGTGCCTGGACGTGGACGGTTACAGCTCCACCGCCAATGACCGCAACCTCACACTCTTCGACTGCTCCACCACCGACGACCAGGAGTGGCGGATCGTCCACCCTACGGAGGGCTGACGTGACCACTCTGTGGACTTCTCTGGAACCCGCTTCCGCGACGGTTGATCCGGGCGGCAGTACGCGGGTGCGGCTTCGGTTGCGCAATACCGGTGACGTGGTGGACGAGTACCGCTTCGAGGCGGTGGGGCCGATCGCGCCCTGGACCGTCGTGGAGCCGCCGACGCTCCGGCTGTACCCCGGGACCACGGGGTCGGTGGACCTGACGTTCGAGCCGCCGCGCACACCCGACGCGACGGCGGGCCCGAACCCGTACGCCGTTCGGATCACACCCACGGAACACCCGGAGGCGACGACCGTCCCGGAGGGGAATCTGACGATCACTCCGTTCACGGAAGTGCGGGCGGAGTTGGTGCCGCCGACGGTGAAGGGGCGGTTCCGGGGGCGTCCGCGGCTCGCCGTGGACAACCTGGGCAACACCGCGCTGACGGCGTCGATCAGCGGCAGCGACCACGGCGATCACCTCGCCTACGACATCCATCCCAGCAGCGTGCAGATCGAGCCGGGCCGGGCGGCGTTCGTGAGGACGACGCTGAAGCCGCGCCGGATGATCTGGTTCGGGTCCAAGGAGCAGCGCCCGTACACGCTGTCGGTGCTGCGGTCGGGCGCCAACCCCCTTCCGGTGGAGGGGACTTATCTCCAGGGCGGATTCCTGCCCCGCTGGCTGGCGACCTTCTTCGGCGTCTTCGTCGCCCTGGCTCTCGCCTTCACCATGTTCTGGATCGCGTACAAGCCCCAGGTCGGTACGGGTGCCAGGCCCAAGCCCGTCGTGGCGGGCAACCCTCTCGCCCCTTCGTCGCAGGCCAGTCCCGACCTCGCCCAGGCGGCTCCGGAGCCGTCCGTCCCGTTGGCTACCGAGGAGGAGTCGGACAAGGGATCCGGCGGCTCGGGGGACACCGACGCGTCCGGTTCCTCGGGGTCCACGGGCTCGACGGGCGGCGGCAAGAAGCAGGGGAGCGAGGCCGAGCCCACGCCGAAGAAGACCGCCAAGGTGGTGGGGCAGCTCATCATCGGGCAGGGCTCGGACCGCTGTATCGATGTCACCGACGCCCAGAACGGCAAGGGCAAGGACGGCACCCAGCTCCAGATCTGGGACTGCGCGGGGAGCGCCAACCAGAAGTGGGACTTCCGCGGCGACGGCACCGTGCGCTCGCTCGGCATGTGCATGGACGTGGCGTGGGGCTCGAAGGATGACGGGGCGCACATCCAGTTGGCCCGGTGCAGCGGCAACCCGGCGCAGCAGTTCGTGCTGAGCCAGGCCGGTGACCTGGTGAACCCGCAGGCCGACAAGTGTGTGGACGCCAAGGACAACGGCACCGCGAAGGGCACCAAGCTCCAGCTGTGGACCTGCTCCGGCACGCCCAACCAGAAGTGGCGCGTGCAGGACTGACCGGAATCGGTGGCGGCCGAGCGGGAGCCCGGCCGCCGCCACCGGAGGCCGCGACTACCAGGACCCTTCACCCGGCACCAGCCGGCCCGCCTTGCGGTACTCGCGGCGGGCGCCCTCCAGGAGGTCGGTCCCGGTGACGAGGTCGTCGCGGGCCGCGGCGAGATACGCGGCGGTCACCACGGCGCTGCGGATGGAGCCGCCGGCCAGCTCGAAGTCGGCGGCCACGGGCCCGAGTTCGAGCTCCCCGGCACACGGCACGTGGGACAGGCTCTGCCGCCACAGGGCGAGCCGCTGGTGGCGGTCCGGGAACGGGAAGTCGACCACCAGGTCCAGGCGCCGGGTGAACGCCTCGTCGATGTTGGCCCGCAGGTTGGTGGTGAGCAGCGCGATGCCGTGGAAGGACTCCAGGCGCTGGAGCAGATAGGCGCTCTCCATGTTGGCGTACCGGTCGTGCGAGTCCTTCACCTCGGAGCGCTTGCCGAACACGGCGTCGGCCTCGTCGAAGAGGAGCACGGCGTCGGTGCGGTCGGCCTCGGAGAAGATGCGCTCCAGGTTCTTCTCGGTCTCGCCGACGTATTTGTCGACCACGGACGAGAGCTGGACGACATAGAGGTCGAGGCCCAGTTCGGCGGCGACCACCTCCGCCGACAGCGTCTTGCCGGTGCCGGACTCGCCCGCGAACAGCCCGAGCACACCCCGGCCCCGGCCACCGCCCGCGCTGAGCCGCCAGTCGCCGAGCACCCGGTCGCGATGCCTTGCGCGCAGGGCGAGTTCGCGCAGCTGAGTGAGCGGCCGGTCGGGCAGGACGAGGTCCTGCCAGTCGACGGCGGGGTGGATCCGGCGGGCGTGCTGTTCGAGCCCCGACGCGGACTGCTGCCGGGCGCCCAGCCGCAGATGGGCGGGGGAGAGCGGGGTGCCGTCGAAGCGGGCGAGCTGAGTTGCGGCCTGCGCGGCCCGCGCGATGCGGTCGCCGGAGAGGTGGTAGGGGGCGACGACGGCGGCCAGATCGAACCCGGTCTCCTCGCCCAGGGCGGCCGACCAGGTGTGTACCGCCTCCGCCTGCTGCGCGGGCACGTCCAGCACGAGCGGGTCGTGCTCGCACCACAGGGGGTCGTAGGGGCGCGGCCCGGTGACCAGCACGGGCACGTCGGCTGCGCTCATCAACTCCCGCATCAGCCCGGCCGGTTGGTCCGGCAGTCCGGAGACGACGATCGCCCGGCCGCTGAGCCGGGCCTCCCGCAGCAGGTCGGGCACGCGGTCCTCGGGACCCGAGAAGCGCAGCGCCGGCACGCCCGCGGTGTGCAGGGCGGCTGCGACACAGGCGAGCCCCTCGCCCTCACGCCGCTCACGGAGGTAGACGGCGAGCGGCCCGGCGGAGACAGCGGCGGCCAGCCGGTGCACGAAGGGCGCGAACTCGCCGTCCTGGAACGGCTCTTGCGGGTCGTACGACGGGGGCGGTGACGGCAGCCGGTGCAGATGCCCGGCGAGTGCCGCGTCCGGGGTGTCGTCGCCGAGCAGATGGGCCACGAGCCGGTCGGGCACCCGCAACGACCGGCTGAGGAAAGGACGCTCGGGCTCCTCCACGGTGAGCAACCCGAGCGTCGACAAGGGGGCCGAGGCATGCAACCGCGCCCGGGCGCCCGCCGAGTGCACGGGCGCACCGAGCAGGTCCAGCGCCAGCGCGACCGTGGCCCGACGCCGGCTGACGTCGTCGTTCAGATACCCGTACAGCGGCTCGAAGGTGCGGTCGAGATCGGGCGCGAGGGCGATGAGCAGCAGCACCGCGTCGAACTCGGCGAGCCCCAGACGCGCGGCGAGGGCGACGAGACGGTCCTGCGGGACGCCGGACCCGGCGAGAAGGCGGGCGTCGGCGATGGCCTCCCGCACCGGGTCCACCGGCTGCAGCAGATGCCGTATCGCCTCGTCCGACAGGTACAGGCCGCGCAGCGGGTCGCCGGCCGTGGGGTCGTTGGCGGAGCGGATCTCGACCAGTGCGGCCACGCGCTCGCGCAGGACGTCCAGCCGGGCGACGAGCGCGGCGGCGCTGCCGGAGACGGAGTCCGCCGCCTGTTGGCGCGGCACCTCCGCGTACGGCTCGGTGCCGGACGATTCTTCCGCGTACGTCTCCGTGTCCGACGGCCCTTCCGCGTACGTCTTCGGGTCCGACGGTCCTTCCGTGTACGTCTCCGGGTCGGGCGGCGCACTGCGCGGGGTCTGTGTCGTCACGTCCGGTCCCTGCCCGTCCCCGTCCCCGTGCCCTCGCCGAGCCGTGCCGTCGTGCGGGCGTCGCGGGCGGCGGCCACCTGGACCGGGCGGTGGGCGCGTTCCTCGGTGACCGGCTGCTCCTCGTCCATGGTGCGGACACGGACCGCGGCGCCCTCGGTGACGGGCGGGCCCGCGTCGTACTCGGGGTAGGCCGGGAAGGGGGCGGTGACCACCAGGTCGAGGGACGGCTTGAGTTCACCGCCCAGCGCGGACCAGATCTCGGCCAAGGAGCGCGCCTCCGTCTGGATGCCGGCCACCGAGAGTCCGACCGTGAGGCCCAACGCGCCGAGCGAGCCCGGGAGTTCCTCGGGGGCGATCAGCTCGCGCGGGATCAGCGTGGCCAACACGGCGGACAGCAGCCGGTGTTCGTCCTGCGGCTGCTTCGTCCACGCCGTCACCAGATACGACAGCCGGAACCAGCGCGGCGGCTGACGCCGCTTCACGATCACGTCCCGGTCGTCGCGCACCGGTACATGCCCGCGCTGACGCCGGTTGACGTCCTCACGGATGTCGTACAAGTAGGCGTTGATCGTGGGCGCGTTGCGGCGGGCGGCCCAGTCGCGGGTCGGCGCGTCGAGGGCGACGTCGATCCCCGAACCCGCCAGCGCGCCGCCGCCGAGCAACTCCTTGAGGACCTCGTCCACTTCGTGGATCACCGTCGTGCTCCCGCCCTGCCGTGCCCGATCGCGTGCCTGACCTGCCGCTCTTTGATCCTGCCCCCGGCCGGCCCCGCCCCCGCAGGCACGCAGGGGACGGCGGCGGGGCACAACGTCCTGTCCGAGGGGGCGGCCCCGGCTGCCCTTCCGGTCAGATGTAACCTTCCCGAAGGGCATGGGCCACGGCGTGCGCCCGATTGCGCAGATGCAGTCGGGTCGTCAACCCGTGCATGACATTCTTGACGGTGCGTTCGGAGTAGGACAGCTTGGCGGCGATCTCTCCGGTGTCCAGTCCCTCGGCGACCAACCGCAGCACATCCACCTCGCGCGGCGTCAGCCCCGAGGAGGGTGCGCCGGTCCGGCCTGCCGCGCTGCGGTGCAGCGTCCCGACCTGGTTGATGAGCCGGCCCAGCAGATCGGCCGGCAGGTCCCCGTCGCCGCGCGCTGCGGCGATCACGGCCTGCACCAGACGGGTCGCCGTGGCCTCGTGCCGCCACACGATGGCGCCGACCCCGCACTCGATCACGTCGAGCAGTTCGGTCTCCCGCAGCGAGCTCACCACGAGCACCGCCCGCGCCCCCTCGCTGCGCACCAGCCGGCGCAATCGGGTCAGCGTGGCCTCGTCCAGCACGTCGCCCACGAGCAGGGCCACCGTGCCGGGGCCGGACTCCTCGCGCAGTTCGATCTCCGGGTACCGGCGCAGCTGCCCGGTCGCCCCTTCGCGCAGGATCGGGTCGGGTGCGTGCACCGCCACGGGTATCCGCTCGGGCACGTCCGCCGTACCGGAGCGTGTGGTCCGCGATGAGCTGAGCAAGCGTTTCCCCCATGTCCACGTGCCTGTCATCTCTGTGCGGGCGGTGGCAGGCGTGTGTTCCTCACACTCGTGTGACGGGTGGGGCGGGCGCAATCGTGGAGCACCACGAGCAGCACCACGAGATCGGCGGTACGGATACCACGACCGAGGCGGGGCGCCCGGTTCCCCGAAGACGGGTTCCGGCCACCGTGGGACTTGTCACGTCACCTACCCGCTCCCGCGGTCGTCCTCGACAGCGGAACACGGCACGTCCGAGCAAGGAGGCAGGGATGTCACAGGCGCACCATGACCGACCGCGCGAACATCGGGAAGCCGCCGCGCTGTTGGCGGACGCGGCGGCCCGTGCCCGGGCGGGCACCGGGAGCCTGGTGCTGCTGCGCGGCGCCACCGGCACCGGCCGGACCACCGTCCTGGAGGCCGCCGCGGCGGACGCCGCCGCCCACGGCATGCGCGTGCTGCGTGCCCGCTGCTCCCCGGGCGACACCACGGCGCCCTTCGCCACGGTGCTCCAACTCCTCGGCCCGGTACCCGAATTCGACGACGGCGGCCCCGCGGCGAGCGAACGCGACCGGGCCGCCCTGCTGCGCCGCGTCCTGCGCTCCTACGCCGACGAGTCCCCCCTGCTGCTCGCGGTCGACGACATCCACCTCGCCGACGCCCCCTCCCACCGCTGGCTCGTGGAGGTCGCCCGGCACGTGGGCCGATTAAGGCAGCCCGTCCTGCTGGCCGTCACCGAACGCAGCCAGTACGACATCGACGTGCCGACCCCGGGCCTGACCCACACCCTCTCGCCCGCCCTCGTGCACACCCACACCCTTGCCCCGCTCACCTCCGACCGGGCGGCCTTCGTGGTGCGCGCGGAGTTCCCCGCGGCCCGCCCCTCCTGGGTGGCCGACTGCGTGCGGGCCGGTGCGGGCAGCCCGCTGCTCCTGCGTGCCCTGTTGGAGGACCTCGGCGCGCCCGGCGGCCCCGCGACCGTGCCCGAGACGACCGCCGCCCTCTACCCCGGCGAGTACTCGGCGGCCGTGTCGTGGTGGCTGGACAGCGCCGGACCCGGCACCGCGGAGGTGGCGCGGGCCCTCGCCGCCCTCGACGAGGGCTGGGACCACGCGCCGGCCGGCGCCGAGGACGTCGAGCCGGCCGGTCAACTCGGCGGGCTGCTGGCGGAGTTGGCGGGCGCCGACCCCGCACGGGTGGCGGGCTGGCTGACCGCGATGACCGGCCTGGGCCTGCTGCGCCCTGACGCCGACGGCCGGCCCCGCTACGCCCATCCGCTGCTGCGGGACGCGGTGCTCACCGGCGTGCCCATGACCCGGCGGCGCGCCGCGCACCGGGCCGCCGCCGAGGCGATGCTGCACCGGGGCGCCCCCACCGAGGCGGTCGCCCGCCAACTCCTGGTCTCCGACCGGGTGGGCACCTCCTGGGCGCCGGGCGTGCTCCAGGAGGCCGGCACGCTCGCCGTGCGCGACGGCCGCCCCGAGGACGCCGTGGAGTATCTGCGCCGGGCCCTGGACGAGACGCTGCCCGACGACCGCCGGCAGCGGCTGCTGACCGAGCTGGGCTCCCTGGAGTGCGCGGGCCGCGGCTCCTCGGCCGGCATACCCCGGCTCACCGAGGCCCTCGGGCTGCCCGCACAGCCGCACGACCGGGTGCGCGCCGCCATGGCCCTGGGCACCGCGCTCGCCGGGCGCGGCCGGGCCCGGGCCGCGGTGGAGGTGCTGCACGGATTGGACGAGCAGCTGGTCGGCCGCCCCGACCTGGCCGGCATCCTGCAGAGCGCCTCCGCCCTCCTCTCCGAACAGGACCAGACCGTCCGCCGCGAGGTGTACCGGAGACTGTGCGAACGCGCCCAGCACGCACCGGAGTTGGTCGGCCCGGCCACCCGCGCCCTGCTCGTCCGGTACGCGGCGACCGCCGGACTGACCTCCGCCGCCGACGCCATGCGCCAGGTGCGGGACCTGTTCGCCGAACCGGCCGACCCGCTGACCGAGCCCTTCCTGCTGGGCACCGCCGCCGCCGTCGCCCAGTGGGCCGACGAACTCGACGAGGCGGAACGGCTCGTCGAGCGCGGCCTGGCCGGTCAGCGGCCCGGGATGCTGCACCCCATGCACCAGGCGCTGCTCAACACCCGCGCCGACATCGCGGCGGTGCGCGGCGAGTGGGCGGACCTCCCGGTGGAGCCGCCGGTGAGGCTGCACGACGGTCCCTCCAACGTGCACGCGCACACCCTGATCGCGCTGGTGGAGACCGGCCGCACGGTCGAGGCACGCCGGCTCGCGGACGGCTTCGACCTGCGGGAGGCGCCGGACTCCTGGGAGTTGAACCGGTTCCTCTACGCGCGCGGACTCCAGCGGGCCGCCGCGGGCGATCCGGCGGCGGCGCTGCACGACTTCCTGGAGTGCGGACGCCGCCAGACGGCACGCGACGTGGTCAGCCCGGTCGTCACGCCGTGGCGCTCGGCCGCCGCCGAGTGCCGGCTCGCGCTGGGCGACCCGCGCGAGGCGCTGGCGCTGGCCGAGGAGGAGCTGCGGCTGGCCCGCGAGTGGGGCACGCCCCGCACGGTGGGCCGCGCCCTGCGCACCCTCGGCACGGTCACCGGCGGCCGCCGCGGCCTCGAACTGGCCGAGGAGTCCGTACGGTTGCTGCGCGCGGCGCCGGCCACGGCCGAGCCGGAGCTGGTGGCGGCCCTCCTCGCCCAGGGCCGCCAACTGACCGCCGCCGAGGGCGCCCGCGCACGGGAATGCCTGCGCGAGGCGGCCGAACGCGCCGAACGCCTGGGCGCGTTGCGCCTGAGGACCCTCGCGGAGGAGGCCCTGCGCGAAGGCGGCGCCCGCCGCCCCGCCCTGGTCCGCACCGGCTCCCGCTCCCTCACCGGCAGCGAACGCCGCATCGCCCAACTCGCCGCCCAGGGCCGCACGAACACGGAGATAGCCGACCTCCTCCACCTGGCTCGCCGCACCGTGGAGACCCATCTCACCAGCACGTACAAGAAGTTGGGGATACGGAGACGGGGAGAGCTGCCGCAGGCGTTGGGGGCTGACTAGAGCTTGCGTACGGTGCTCGGAGCCCTAGCTGCCGGACGGCGGAGGCGGTGGGGCCACCGTCGCCCTGAGCCCCAGGTGGTCGTCCGGGTCCTGGAGTTTGGCACCCTCCGCCTGCAGCATCCGGCGGACCATCGGCTCGGGCATGCGGATCACCACCGGGCGGGCGAGGGTCGTCTCGCGTTCCACCGTCTCCGTGCGGCCGGTGCGGACGCGGTTGGTCAGCCGGGCCACCACCTTGACGTCCAGGGTGAACTGGACCAGGACCGACTTCATCTTCGGTTTGTGGAGCGGCATCGAGCCCGCCTGGTTCGCCGTGGCGTCCGCCGCGCCGCCGGAGCCGCCGGTGTTGCCCATCAGCTGGTTGAGCCGGAACTCGTCCGCGTTGAGCAGTCCCGCACCCCCCATCGGCCGGGCCGCCCGGCTCCGGTCGGTGGAGCTCTGCCCGTCCGTCTGGGTCGGGCGCGGCGCGTCCAGGTGGCTCTGGCCCACCGTCTCGAACGTCATCCTGTCGCCGACGCCCAGCACCCGCCCCTGCCGCAGCCGCGCGTGCAGCGAGGCCCGAAGGTCCTGCCCCTCCGCACCCGAGGCGTGCACCGGCGGCAACTCGGCCCCCGCTGAGGTGAGCAGCGGCAGCGCGGCGATCATCCACTCGGTGGAGACCGCCTCGTTCAGCGCGTACGCGGCGGCCTGCCCCTTGTCCCGGAACCGGCCGCCACCGCCCGCCTGCCGGACCGCCGAGTCCAGCAACTGCCGTATTTGCGTGACCCCTTGGAACCCGTTGACCTGCGCCTCCATCGGCAGCCGCACCCCGCCCGCACGCCAGGCGCCGAGCCCGGTCGGGGGCCGCCCGGCGGCCGGACCGGCGGTCGCTCCGGCAGTCGGCCGCCGCTCTGCCGCGGGGGCGACCACCCGATTCAGCGCCGCCAGGTCGCTCTTGAGGACGCGGTGGGTCAGCGCCATGTTCTTGTCGCCGAGCTGCGCGAGCCCCACCCGCAGGTCCCGCTTGTACAGTTCGAGGCTCGCCCGGATCGGCACCCGTATCTTCGCCGACGGCGCGGCGCTCGCCTCCGCGACCGTCTTCATGCCGAGCTGACCCCGGGCCGCGCCGCCGGTGCGGCGCGAGTCGCCGGACGCGTAGCCGAGGCCCAGCGAGCCACCCGTGCTCTTCAACTGACCGGCCCCGCCCTCCGGTTTGCCCGACCCGGCGACGATGCCCTCGACGCCGGTCATCGCGCCCTCGTCGTGGGAAGTGGCGTTCTGGGAGACGGCCGCGGTGATGTACTCCATGTCCCGGCCGTCGTCCACGTCACCCTCGTACGTGCCGGGTCCGGTGCGGGAGACCTTGAACACCGCCCAGTACGGCGTGTTGCGGCCGTCCAGCAGCTCGACGGTGACCCCGCCGTCCATGGCGCTCGACAGCAGCCCGGCCGAACCGTCCCGGTCCAGCACGCGCAGCAGCCGCTGCACGTTGTCGTTGCGGTCCTTGGTCTGCTGCCGGGGCAACACGGCGTCGGCAACGGCCTGTTGGCCGGACGCCGCGAGGTTCGCGCGCAGCCGCGTCAACAGCGGTACGAAGTCCGGCAGATCCTCGATCGCGCCGAAGCCGAGCGCCGCGTCGGCGCGGAGGGCCGGACCGGTGGCGGGCCCCGCCGCCGACCCGAAGACCCCGGACGAGCCGGCCAAGTCCTTGGCCGCGGGCTCCCCGGCCCGCTGTTCCTCGGACCCCTGCTCCCGAACGGCCCGCTGTTCCTCGGACCCCTGCTTACGGTCCGCCCGCTCCTGCGCCGTCCGCGAGCTCTCCGCCTGACTCTCGCCCTGCACCCGCGACGACGCCGTGGTGGCCTTGGTCGCCGGCACCTCCGTGTCCAGCCCCAACTGCCGCCGTATCCGCGGCGGCAGCTGCGCCTCCGTCAGCCACACCCCCGCCGCGCCCGGCAGCGTCCGCGCGCCCTTGGTCACGTACGGGCCGCCGCCGGTCACCTTGACCTCCGCGACCATGTTCACCAGCACATCGCACTGGACCAGGTACAGCGGCGCCTTCCTCGGCGTGTGGGTGTTGCGCTCGACCGTGCCGGACACGGCGGCGGCCCGGGTGTCGCCCTCGCCCGAGGTGCGGAACGACGACAGGCCCTGGCCGGTGCGCCACTCGGGGGCGTTCTCGGTGACGGTCGCGCCGATCTGCACCGTGCTGGTGGTGCTCTGGCCGACCTGCCCGGCCGACTGGTGCCCGCCCAGCACGAAGGTCTCCGTGCCCGGCCCCGAACCCGTGTGCAGATACTTCGGGTTGGCGAGGGCGATCCGGGTGCCGACCGAGCCGTTGAGGGCCGCGAGCCGGCGCGGGTAGCGGAGGTTCTTCACCACCCAGCCCGAGGACGCGGCCTGGCGCAGCGCCCCCTGGATCGACCGCTCACCGAACCGCTCCTCCAGCGCCTGCCGGGGCGCGAGCCCCTCCGCCTCCAGCGCGGTGTCCCCGCGCAGGCCCTTGTCGCGGGCGGCGGCCCGGGCGAGCAGCTCGTAGGCCAGGGCCCGCACGGGCTCCCCGTCGAGGGTCTCCACCAACTGCCAGTCCCGCAGCACCCGTCCGGCCGACGGCCTCGGGGTCACCGCGGCCAGGTCGCCGATGCCCTCGGCGGCGAAGTCGTGATCGGGCCTGGACGGCTGGGCCTTGCGGGCCTCGACCACGGCGTCGAGCCGCTCCTTGCCCTCCTGGTCCAGCGTGAACTCCGTCGGCGTCAGCAGCCGTACGTCCTGTTCCGGCAGGTGCAGCCCGCCCAGCGGCCTGGACGCCGGTGCGTCCTGGCCCGGAGAGCCGGGAGTGACCGTACGGGCCAGCTTGCGCGGCTGGGACGTCATGGTGACGTCCACGTCCAGGCGCAGGGGAGCCGCGAAGGCGCTCGCCGACTCGGAGCCGTTGGCCACGATGTCGGAGCGGCCGGTGGGGCCGGCCTGGTTGCGCCGGTTGCCGGTGCTCTGCCGCTCGTAGCGGGCCGCGCCGGTCAGCACGCCCGGTATCAACCGGGCCTGGCCGAGCACCAGACCGCCGATGGAGCGTGAACTGCTGCGCCCGCTCTGCGCGTTGCTGGTGACCCCGGAGTGGGCGCGCACCAGCCAGTCCTTGATGTCGCCCTGATAGGTGGTGTCGCCCAGGTCGCCCTTGACCCGCAGGTGCACGTCGTGGGCGTGCATGGTCGTCTTGCGGCGCAGCCGGACCGTGAGACCGGTGGACAGCAACTGGTCTTTGTTGACACGGAGGTTGGTCTCCGAGAGGGCGGTCATCAGCTCGCGGTAGTTGCGCCGCTGGACCTCCGCCTCCTCGTTGCTGGTGTGCGTGCCGGGCGGGTTGGTGCCGAACGCGGGGAGATAGCCCGCCAGTCGGGGATCGGTGGCGAACATCTCGCGCACGGCCCGCACCATCGGCCCGGTGTCGATCTGACTGAGCGCGACGTTGGATCCCTTGCCGCCGTAAGGGAGATGGCGCTCGACGTCCACCTCGGCGCCGTTCTCGTCGGTCCGCCTCGGCTTCTCGACGAACTTCCCAGCAGTCATCCCCGGCGGCAGCGGCAGGCCGAGCGCCTGCGCCTCGTCGGCCCGCAGACTCATCCACACCCTCATCGAGTGCGTGGCGGTCCGGCGTTCGGGGTGCAGGATCATCTCCGCCGACCGCGGACCCGTACCCTCCGCGCTGATGGTCACCGTCCCGGAGTAGAGCGCCTTCTCGCCCCGGACCTCCGCGCCCTGCCGGCTGGAGACGGTCTGTTCGGTCGCCGTGAAGCGCGCCTTGCGGGCACCCGCGACCGGCATGGCCGTGGCCCGCACGACGGCCGCGCTGCCGGACAGGCCGACACCGATCGCCGGACCCGCGCCGCCCGAGACCGCGCGCCCCTTGCCCGCGCTCTCCGCGACCGTGTCCTGGCCCTGCTGGTGGGTGCGCAGCTGGGTCCTGCCGGTGCCCCAGGCGGGGGAGAGGCCGCTGAGCACGGCACGCAGGTGGTAACTGCCCGCCGTCTTGCCGTCCTTGGACCGCAGGTCCTCGCCGACCACCCCGTCCCGCAGCAGCCGGGGCAGGTCCTCCAGGACGGTCGCCGTGGCGGTCGCCTCCTGCAGCCGGGCCCGGCCCGGCGCGCCGGACGCGGTGATCGAGGGGTGCAGCACGGAGGCGACCGCGTCGAACAGACCGCCCCCGCCGCGGTGCGGGGCACCCGTCTCGACGACGGCGACGGGCGCCAGAGAGTCGGCCTTGGAGACCGAGGCGGCGAGCGCGGCGGCCCGCACGGGGTCCGCGTGCAGCGGCCGGGGCGCGGCGGGAGCGCTGGTGCCGACCGGCACCAGATGCTCGGTCGGCACCCGCTGGGTGAGCGTGCCGGCGCCCTGGAAGGACTGCGCGTCCGCGCTGCCGTGCCGCCGCACCCGTACGTCGTGGACGACCTTGCGCGTCACCTCGACCGAACCCTTGTCGCTGCGCAGGACGCGGGGCTCGGCCACGTTCTTCTGCCGGCGGGACTCCCGGGAGGACTGCCAGGGCTGCACGTTGCCGGTGGCGGCGCCGCCGAGGAAGAGCCCCGGCGCGACCGGCGCGAGCCCGAAGCCCATGCCGCCGGCGCCCTTGCTCGACGAACTCCCGGCCGTACTGCTCACCGTGGCACCGCTGTTGTGCTGGACGTCGATCTTGGTGTCCTTGCCCTCGGCGTCCTCCAGCTCCGCCTCGTCGGTCCCCAGTGGCGTGTCGGCCAGGCGCTCCGGGGACTGGAAGGCGGGCGGCCGGTCGTCGGGGGCGCGGCGGACGGCGACCGTCACGTCGTACCACTCCTTGCCGGTGCGGCCCGGGACGGCGAAGGCGCGGCCCTGCCCGTAGAAGCTCTCCGGCCGCCCGGCCAGTTCGGCCGCGAGGTCACCGACGGCTCCGTCACCGTGTCCGACAACCGCGGCCACTGCGTGCCGCACGAACTCGTGGCCTGTCAGGCCGTAGGCCGTGGAGAGTCCCGCCGCCTGCAAGTGCAGTAGGTAGGAGGGCAGTTCGAGGCCGGTCTCCGGGCGCTCGCCCACGCCCGGCAGCGCGGGCCGGGGGGCTCCGGCGCGGTGGTGCCGTAGGGCCCGGGCGGTGGCCCTGTTCCCCGCGGAGTTCTGGACGCCGAGCAGGGGGTGCGCGGCGGACGCGGTCGGCCGGGCGGTTCGGATCGGCGGGGGCGCCTGCCGGGAGTCGCCCGCCTTGCCGTTCCCTGACTGCTGAGGTGTCCGCACGGCCTCAACGTAACCAGCGTCGTGGCGGCCGGAGATCGCTGCGCCCACTTCCCGCCCATTCGCCGTTCCCGCTCAACCGGCCTGCCAACTCCCGTACACCGCAAGGCCATCTACGACTTTGCCGGCCCTTTACAACCCGTCCGCCGGCTGCCTCGTCTCTCCGCTCGATCCGTCAACCGACCGTCGGCCGATCCTCGACCGACGGCCGACCGACAGCCCCTCGATGAAAGAGAGCGATTCATGCGTCGAACCGGCCTCAGTGCCATGGCACTCGCCTGCGCCGCCGTGCTGGCGGGTGCGGTGCCCGCGTTCGCCGACGGGACCCCGACGCCCGTCCCCAGCCAGTCCGCCGCGCCGACCAAGGCGCCGTCCGACGCCCCGCGTCCCGCCACCAGTGCCGAGCCGACCAGGGCACCGTCCGACGCCCAGGTCTCCGTCCGGCCCAGCGGCGCGCCGAACACCGGCGAGGTCACCCCGTCCTCCGGCTCCGCCACGGGCGGCCTCATCGGCGGGGGCGCCGCCGCGGCGATCGCCCTCGGCGGCGGGGTCCTCCTCGTGCGCCGCCGCCGGGCGAACGGGGTATGAGCCCCCTCTCCAGGCGCGCCTTCGCCGGGGCGGCGCTGGCCTCGCTGCTCGTCGCCTGCGGTGGCCCGGGCACCACGACCGGAAGCTCCGGTGGCTCTGCGAGTCCGCCGCCGTCGTCGGTGTCGTCCGAGACCTCCGTCCCGCCGCCCGCCAAGTCGGCGTCGGCACTGGGGCGTTCGGTCCCGGTCGGCCTGAGGATCCCGGCCATCGGGGTCGACACGTCGGTCATGCAGCTGGGGCTGGCGGCCGACGGCACCGTCCAGGTGCCGCCGATCACCGCGCACGACCGGGCGGGCTGGTACCGGCACTCACCGACACCGGGCCAGACCGGACCCTCGGTGATCCTCGGCCATGTCACGGTCGGCTCCTACGGGGACGGGGTCTTCCGTCACCTGGGGGAGCTGAACCGGGGGGACAAGGTCGAGGCGCGCCTGGAGAACGGCAGGTCCGCGGTGTTCGCCGTCACGGCCGTGCGCACGGTCGCCAAGGCGGACTTCCCGACGGACGAGGTGTACGGCGACGTGGACCGCCCCGAGCTGCGGCTCATCACCTGTGGCGGACCGCGTACCGGTGACGGCTACCAGGACAACGTCATCGTCTTCGCGACGCTGACCGGGTAGCCGGCCGCCACGAGCACCACGGCGCCCCGGATCCCGGACCGTCGGAACCCGAGCCGACGGTCCGGGCTCTTCCTCTACGCATGCGAGCGCCACCACCCCCCACATGGAGACCACAGAGAACATTGAAACGGTCCAGCGAGAAGGCCGCGTCCGAGCTGTTCGCCGCCCTCTACCCGCGCCTCGCCGGCTGGTGCCGCCGGCTCGTCGACGACGACGAGACGGCCCACGAGATCGCCTCGGAGGCGTTCACCCGGCTGTGGGCGCGCTGGACGACCGTGTCGGAGCCGCGCGGATTCCTCTACGTCACCGCCGCCAACCTGGTCCGGGACCACTGGCGCAAACTGGAGCGCGAGCGCCGGGCCGTGCGCCGCGCCACCGACGAGGCGGCCGTGCGCCCGCAGCCGGAACAGGACGACCCCTCGGTACGGCTCCTGGTCCAGTCCCTGCCCGAACGGCTGCGCGTGCCGATCCTGCTGCACTACTACGCTGACATGCCGATCCGGGAGGTGTCCGCGTTGACCGGACGCAAGGAAGGAACCGTCAAGGCCGACCTCCACGCGGCCCGCGAACTGCTCCGCGCCCATCTGAGGAGAAGCCTTGATCACACACTCTGACGACGGCCCGGACTTCGACCCCGAGGACGAACTCACCGTCCTGCTGCGCCCGTCCACCGAATACCTCGGCCCACCCACCGGCCGCTACGAGGCGATCCGCCGCGGCGCGGCCCGCCGCAAGCTGGCCAAGGCCGCCGTCGGCGCCGCCCTGACCTGCGGGGTCGCCGCCCTCGTCGTCCTGCCCCTGCGGCTGACCGCCACGGACTCCCCGTCCGTCCCGACGCTCCCGCAGGCCCCGCCCCCGGCGAGCAGTCCGTCGACCGGTCCCTCCACCGGCCATGACCGGACGGAGGCCCCCACCCCGACGGCCCCCAACCCCGTGACCCCCGTCCCCAGCCGCCGCATCCCGTCCAGCGTGCCGTCCAGCGTCCCGCCCGGCCAGCGCTCCACGGTGTCCTCCAGCAAGGCACCGTCGACGGCACCGACGGACGCACGGGACACGAGTTCCGTGGCGCCGTCGTCGGCCCGCACCGCCGCCGAACCACGTGGCTGACACCACTCGCGAAGAGTTTTGAACATGTTCAACTACGGGCGTACGCTGCCGTCATGAGCGACAGAGCCGCCCTGCTCAAGGGCATCCGCGCCTGGTTGGTCCTCTTCGTCGTCTGCCTGGTGCTCAGCGGCGCCACGGCCTTCCCGCTGGTCCACGAGCTGCGGTGGACCGAGGACGTCCTGCGGTCCCTGTCCGTGCCGCAGCACCTCCCCGCGCTCATGGAGTGGATCGAGCACGTCCGCCGCGGCCTCGACACCGCCGACGCCGAGTACCCCTTCGTCCTCTACGGCACGGACTGGCTGGCCTTCGCCCATCTCGTCATCGCGGTCGCCTTCTACGGCCCCTACCGCGACCCGGTCCGCAACATCTGGGTCGTCGAGTTCGGGATGATCGCCTGCGCCGGAATCGTCCCGCTGGCCCTGATCTGCGGGCCGATCCGGGGCATCCCCTTCTGGTGGACGGTGATCGACATGTCCTTCGGCGTCATCGGGATCGTCCCGTTGTACGTCGTACGCCGGAAGATCAAGCGACTTGAGGCCCTCACCCCGAACCACGCCCCGGTACTCGCTACTTGAGCGCGGCCCAAGCGATCCGCTGCGCCGGGGGAATCATCTCCTCGCCCTTCGCGTCCGTCGCGCCCACCGAGTGGACGAGGGTCCGGCAGAGGTCACGGGTCGCGCCGATCACCGCGCTGTACCCGTACCGGGACTCCCGCAACCGCGCGGTCGAGAAGGACGTCACCACCGGCCCCGCCCAGGGCGCGATCCGCTACGGCCTGGTCCGCGACACCGGCGGGGACGACACCCCCGTACCGCAGTACGCCACCCGCGCGACCCCGGCGGACCCGGCGACGGTGGCGCAGCGTTCGCGCGTGTAGGAGACGGGGCGCCGGGGTGCCGTCGGCTCAGTCGCCGTCGCCGTCACGCAGGGCGTGCAGGACGTCGACGCGGTTGGTGGTGATGGAGTCGACGCCGAGGTCGAGCAGGCGGCGCATGGAGCGGCGGGTGTCGGGGGTCCAGACGGAGAGCAGGTAGCCGGAGCGGTGGACGTAGGTCGCGAGGTCCCGGTCGACCAGCGCGAAGCGGTAGTTGAGCCAGCGCGGGCGCACCGCGTGCAGCAGCGCGGGCCGCGGGGGCGCCAGCGTCTTCCAGGTCAGCGCGATCTCGGCGGCCGGATCGGCGGCCCGGACGGCGAGCATCGCGGGGGCGTCCGCGGTGTAGTACGCCCGGTCCGCCGCGCCGCTCTCGCGCACAACCTCCATGATCCGCCGCACGGCGGGCAGCCCCGGATCGCCGGGCAGGTCGACCATGACCCGGCGGCCCTCGGTCGCGGCCAGCGCCTCCGCGAGCGTCGGCACCCCGCCGTCCGTGAGCCCGCGCACCTCGTCGGCCGACAGCGACCCGAGCGGCCGGTCGTGCTCCCACAGCCGCTTCAGCGTGCTGTCGTGCAGCAGCACGGGGACGTCGTCCCTGGTCAGCCGGACGTCGAACTCGACCGCGTCCGCGCCCGTTCGGAACGCGGAACGCAGTGAGTCGAGGGTGTTCTCACGGGCACGGTAGGGGTCGCCGCGATGGGCGACTGCGGTCACCTTCTGCATGGACCCCATTGTGGTGACCCGGTGGCTCAGGGGGCGAGCCACGCCGTGGTGAAGGTGTCGATCTCCTCGCGGATCCGGGCCTTGCCGGCCGGGTCCAGGAAGGAGACGTCGACCGCGTTCTTCGCCAGCTCCGCGAGACCCCGTTCGTCGAGGTCGAGCAGCCGGGCGGCGACCGCGTACTCGTTGTTGAGGTCCGTGCCGAACATCGGCGGGTCGTCGGAGTTGATCGTGACGACGACTCCGGCCCGTACGAACTCCTTGATCGGGTGCTCGTCGAGGGTGCGGACCGCGCGCGTGGCGATGTTGGAGGTCGGGCACACCTCCAACGCGATGCGCTCCTGGGCCAGATGCGCGAGCAGCTTGGGATCCTGGGCCGAACTGGTCCCGTGCCCGATGCGCTCCGCGCGCAGATAGGTCAGGGCGTCCCAGACCGTCTCGGGGCCGGTGGTCTCGCCGGCGTGCGGCACCGACCGCAGTCCGGCGGCGATCGCCCGGTCGAAGTAGGGCTTGAACTGCGGCCGGGGTACGCCGATCTCGGGCCCGCCGAGCCCGAACGACACCAGGCCCTCCGGGCGCAGCCGGTCGTCGGTGGCCAGCCGCACGGTCTCCTCCGCGGCATCGAGTCCCGCCTCGCCGGGAATGTCGAAGCACCACCGCAGCACGGTCCCGAACTCGGCCTCGGCCGCCTTGCGCGCGTCCTCGATCGCGTCCATGAAGGCGCGCTCGTCGATCCCGCGGCGGGTCGAGGAGTACGGCGTGATGGTCAGCTCGGCGTACCGCACCTGCTGCCGGGCCAGCTCCCGCGCCACCTCATAGGTCAGCAGCCGCACGTCCTCCGGGGTCCGGATGAGATCCACGACGGACAGATACACGTCGATGAAGTGCGCGAAGTCGGTGAACGTGAAGTAGTCGACGAGCGCCTCGGCGTCGGTGGGAACCCGGGAGTCGGGGTGGCGTGCGGCCAGTTCGGAGACGATGCGCGGGGAGGCGGAGCCGACGTGATGCACGTGCAGTTCGGCCTTGGGCAGCCCGGCGATGAAGGCGTGCAGCTCACGCGGGGCGACGGAAGCGTCGAGGTGGTCGGACAAGGGGTTCCTCCCCGGAACGGCGCCCCTGGACGGCTCGGCCGCACGGGACGCGGGTGATCGGCTGATCGATGACTCAGGGATCATCGTAGGCCGGGGCGGGAGGGTGGGAGCGGGGGGTGGGCGGGGGTGACGCCCGGGCGATGCCCTGGCCGGTGTACCGGCCGGTGAGCTGTTCAGCGGCAGGCTTTACCATGGCGAGGCGATCGATCGAGGGGGACGGGAACGTGGTGGACGGGACACAACCGGGCGGGGGAGCGGGCGCGGAACGCGACCCGTGGGCACCGCCGCCCGAGGAGAAGACGTCGCTGGACAAGGGCGCCCGCCCCGGGCCCACCCAGCAGCCCCAGTCGGCCCCGCCGTCCGCGTATCCGCCGCCCCCGGCGTACCCGCAGCCGCCGTCCGTGCACGACCAGCCCACGATGGCGGCCATGCCGTCCGACGGCTTCGCCCCGCCCGGCCAGGGCACCGGCGCCCCCGGTCAGGGAGCACCCGGCTTCGGCGCCCCCACCTACGGCGCTCCCGGCACGCCCCCGCCCGGCTGGTCCGACTCCGCCGTGCCGCCCCCGCCGTTCGCCCCGACCGGCCCCGCCCCGCAGGGCCCCGGCGGCTACGGCTACCCCGCCTACCCGCAGGGCTACGGCTGGCCCGGTATGCAGCCGCCCCCGCAGAACGGCATGGGCACCGCCGCCATGGTGCTGGGCATCCTGTCCTGCTGCCTGTTCTGCGTGTACGGCATCCTCTCCGTCATCCTCGGCGTCCTCGCCGTGGTCTTCGCCATCAAGGGCAAGCGACGAGCCGAACGCGGCGAGGCCACCAACCGCGGCCAGGCCCAGTCCGGCCTCATCACGGGCATCATCGGAATCGTCCTGGGCCTCGCCACGATCGCCCTGCTGATCGTCGGCATCGCGATCGCGGTGAACGACGACGACAACAGCGGCACGGACGACGGCTCGTACTACAACTCGGCCCCTGCCATCTCGGCTCCCCTGCCGGCTCGGGGCTGAGCGACCCCGACCAGCCGCCCCTTTACCCACACGACGAGGGCGTCCCCGCGCCGCCTCCGTCCGCGCTGACCCGGCAGGTCCCGCCCTGCGCCACCGCCGGCCGATCTCCCGGCCTACGATCCGTCCCCGGGCATCTCGGCCGCGCTACCGGCCCGGGGCCGAGCCGCACTCGCCCCGCGACCAGCCCGGGGGCCGAGCCGCCCCGCCCCGCGACCAGCCCGGGGGCCGAGCCGCCCCGCCCCGCGACCAGCCCGGGGGCCGAGCCGCCCCGCCCCGCGACCAGCCCGGGAGCCCAGCCGCCCCGCCCCGCTACCGGCCCGAGGGCTGAGCCGCCCCGCCGCCGGACCCCGCCCCGCTAACGGACCAACAGCGTCCACTAACGGCCCGGGGGCCGAGCCGCCCCGCCCCGCCGCCAGCTCAGGGGCTGACCCGCACCCGCCCCGCCGCCGGCTCAGGCCTGAGCCCCACCCGTCCCGTCCCCCTCACCCCGAAGCCGCGCCCGCGCCTCCATCAGCGCGAACCCCAGCAGATTCGGCCCCCGCCACCGCTCCGGATCCTGCGCCACCGGGTCGTCCGCCGGCAGGCCGATGCCCCACACCCGGTCCACGGGGCTCGCCTCGACGAGGACGCGCTCGCCCGTGGTCAGCAGGTACTCCCGCAGATCCGCGTGCGCCGTGAACTTGTGGACGCTGCCCTCGACCACGATCGCGAAGCGTTCCCGCTGCCAGGTCGCCTCGTCGAAGCCGCGCACCAGCCGTCCCGCCTTCTTGGCGAGCGAGGGATGCCCCGCGTCCAGGACGCGCCGCTCCGCCTCCGCGTCCCCGAACAGCCGCGCTTTCCGCGCCATCATCCAGTGCTCGGCGGTGCCGTACTCCACCCCGTCCACCGTGAACGGCGCCGGCCACCACTGGCTCAGACAGCTCGACCCGACCTGCCCGTCCGCCCGCGCCCGGTGCCCCCAGAAGTGCAGGTACTTGATCTGCGCCCCCGCACGGACCGCCTTGACCAGCGTCTCCTGTGAATCGATCGTCCCCGTGATCCGTCCCATGCACGCGAGTCTGGCAGCCACCACTGACATTCCGTCCGTCCTTTCCCGTGGTCACTCGACACCTGGTCGACAGATTCCGTCGCGTAACCAAAAGGCAACAACGGAATCACTTGTTGGACGCCCTTTGCTCTGTCAGGATCGGCACTCAAATCGAGCTGGAGCTACGCCACCCGCCCCCGCGACCGAGGGGCTCCGGCGGAGGAGAGCGACATGCACAAGCCGGGCACTGCCACCCCGGACCGATTCCCGGCGCAGGACCGCTTCGCGGACGGCGCCCAGTACATCGCCGGCCGCCTGACCAAGGGCACCTCCGGCCGTGCGCACACGGTCGTCGACCCGTCGACCGGCGAGGAGGTCCTCACCTACGAGCTGGCCGGCCCCGAGGACGTGGACGCGGCCGTCGCCGCCGCCCGCGAGGCGTTTCCCGCCTGGTCCGCCGCCACCCCCGGCGACCGCTCCGACGCGCTGCACCGGCTCGCCGCCGTCCTCGCCGACCGCGCCGAGGACTTCGCCCGCGCCGAGTCCCTGCAGTGCGGCAAGCCGCTGAAGCTGACCCGCGAGTTCGACGTGCCGGGCACGATCGACAACACCGCCTTCTTCGCGGGCGCCGCCCGGCATCTGCAGGGGCAGTCCGCCGGCGAGTACTCCGGCGACCACACCTCCTACGTGCGCCGTGAGCCCATCGGTGTCGTCGGTTCCATCGCGCCCTGGAACTACCCGCTCCAGATGGCCGCCTGGAAGATCCTCCCGGCGATCGCCGCCGGCAACACGATCGTCCTCAAGCCGGCCGAGCTGACCCCGCTCACCTCACTGCTGTTCGCCCAGGCCGTCACCGACGCCGGCATCCCGGACGGCGTCGTCAACATCGTCACCGGCACGGGCAGGGAGGCCGGCGAGCACCTGGTCGGCCACCCCGACGTGGTGATGACGTCCTTCACGGGCTCCACCGCCGTCGGCAAGCGCGTCGCCGAGATCGCGACGGCCACCGTCAAGCGCCTCCACCTGGAGCTCGGCGGCAAGGCGCCCTTCGTCGTGTTCGACGACGCCGACCTGGAGGCCGCCGCCAACGGCGCGGTCGCGGGCGCGCTCATCAACACCGGCCAGGACTGCACCGCCGCCACGCGCGCGTACGTGCAGCGCCCGCTCTACGAGGCGTTCGTCGAGCGGACGGCCGCCCTGATGGAGACCGTCCGGCTCGGCGACCCTTTCGCCGGAGGCACCGACCTCGGCCCCCTGATCTCGCACGTCCAGCGCGACCGCGTCGCCGGTTTCGTCGACCGGGCGCGTGCCTACGCGCGCGTGGTGACCGGCGGCGAGGCACCCGGGGGAGACCTGGAGAAGGGCGCCTACTACCGGCCCACCCTGATCGCCGACGCGGCGCAGGACAGCGAGGTCGTCCAGTCCGAGATCTTCGGCCCGGTCCTGGTGGTCCTGCCCTTCGACAGCGACGACGAGGGCATCGCCCTCGCCAACGACACCCCGTACGGACTCGCCGCCTCCGCCTGGAGCCGCGACGTCTACCGGGCGAACCGCGCCACCCGCGACATCAAGGCGGGCTGCGTGTGGATCAACGATCACATCCCGATCATCAGCGAGATGCCGCACGGCGGATACAAGGCATCCGGCTTCGGCAAGGACATGTCGGCGTACTCGTTCGAGGAGTACACACAGATCAAGCACGTGATGTTCGACAACACCGCGGTGGCCAGGAAGGACTGGCACCGCACCATCTTCGGGGACCGGCTGTAGTTCATCTCCGGCTACCGCCGGGCGGGAAGACCGGCCGCCGACCACGGCCTCAACCTCGTCCCTCCTGAAAGGGCAGCAAGCGCATGGAGCAGTACGAGCCCGAACGCCTCTCCCCGGCCCAGGTGGCCGCCATGCGGCGCAGCTTCCGCAACGGGAGGGCCGCCCTCACCCGCCGTTCGCTGCTGCGCGCCTCCGCGGGCGGCGCGCTCGCGCTCGGCGGCGTCGGGGCACTGAGCGCCTGCGGGATCCCCGCGGCGGGCAAGTCCCAGGGCGGCGTGTCCGCCGACGACCACTCGGCCACGGAGAAGACCGTCAACTTCTCCAACTGGACCGAGTACATCGACGTGGACGACAGCGGCAAGCACCACCCGACGCTGGACGCGTTCCGCGAGCGGACCGGCATCACGGTCAAGTACACCGAGGACATCAACGACAACAACGAGTTCTTCGGCAAGATCAAGCCGCAGCTCGCCGCGGGCCAGGACACCGGCCGCGACATCATCGTCCTCACCGACTGGCTGGCCGCCCGTCTGATCCGCCTGGGGTGGGTCCAGAAACTGGACCCGTCCCATCTCCCGCACGCCTACGCCAACCTCTCGGCCCAGTTCCGCAACCCGGACTGGGATCCAGGACGCGCCTACTCCTACGTATGGCAGGGCATCTCGACCGTCATCGCCTACAACAAGAAGGCGCTCGACGGCGTCGAGGTGAAGTCGGTCTCCGATCTGCTCGACAACCCCAAGCTCAAGGGCCGGGTCGGCTTCCTGTCGGAGATGCGCGACAGCATCGGCATGACGCTGCTCGACATGGGCAAGGACCCGGCGAAGTTCACCGACGACGACTTCGACGCGGTGGTGGCCCGCATCCAGAAGGCCGTCGACAAGGGCCAGATCCGCCGCTTCACGGGCAACGACTACACGTCCGACCTCACCAAGGGCGACTTCGCGGCCTGTATCGCCTGGGCCGGTGACGTGGTCCAGCTCAAGGCGGACAGCCCGGACGTCGACTTCGTCATCCCCGACAGCGGCTACATGACGTCGACCGACAACATGCTGATCCCCAACAAGGCGCGCCACAAGACGAACGCCGAGCGGCTCATGGACTTCTACTACGAGCCCCAGCAGGCCGCCGATCTCGCCGCGTACATCAACTACGTGACGCCCGTCGACGGCGTGAAGCCCTATCTGGCGAAGATCGACAAGTCGGCGGCCGAGAACCCGCTGATCATTCCCGACCAGGCCATGGCCGCCAAGTCCCATGCCTTCCGCTCCCTGAGCGCGAAGGAAGAGACGGCCTACGAAGAGAAGTTCGCGAAGCTCACAGGGGCGTGACGACCATGAACACCACGGACAACAGCGGCGACGTCCGCCTCTCCGGAATCAGCAAGACCTACGGCGCCTTCACCGCCGTGCACCCGTTGGACCTGACCGTGCCGCAGGGTTCCTTCTTCGCGCTGCTCGGCGCCTCCGGCTGCGGCAAGACCACCACCCTGCGCATGATCGCGGGTCTGGAGGAGCCGAGCGGCGGGACCGTGTTCCTGGGCGACCAGGAGGTGACCCATCTGCCGCCCTACAAGCGGCCGGTGAACACCGTCTTCCAGTCCTACGCGCTCTTCCCGCACCTCGACATCTTCGAGAACGTCGCCTTCGGCCTGCGCCGGCGCGGCATCAAGTCGGTGAAGAAGCAGGTCGAGGACATGCTCGACCTGGTCCAACTGGGCGAGCAGGCACGCAAGAAGCCGCACCAGCTCTCCGGCGGCCAGCAGCAGCGCGTCGCCGTGGCCCGCGCGCTGATCAACACCCCGAAGGTGCTCCTGCTCGACGAGCCCCTCGGCGCCCTCGACCTCAAGCTGCGCCGCCAGATGCAGTTGGAGCTCAAGCGCATCCAGACCGAGGTCGGCATCACCTTCGTGCACGTCACGCACGACCAGGAGGAGGCCATGACCATGGCCGACACGGTCGCCGTGATGAACGCGGGCCGCGTCGAGCAACTCGGCTCGCCCACCGACCTGTACGAGAACCCCCACACCACGTTCGTCGCCAACTTCCTCGGCACCTCAAACCTGATCGAGGCCGAGGTCGACACCAAGAGCGGCGACGACATCGTCCTCAGGGCGGGCGGCGGCAAGCTGGTGCTGCCCGAGGCGCGCTGTTCGGCGCCGACCACCACCGGCGGCAAGGTGCTGGTCGGCGTACGCCCCGAGAAGATCTCCCTCACGCACGCGGACGACGCGGGCGAGATCCCCGAGGGCCGCAACCGCATCACCGGCAAGATCGCCGACTCCAGCTTCATCGGCGTCTCCACGCAGTACGTCATCGACTGCCCGGTCTGCCCCGAATTCGAGGTCTACGCCCAGAACATCGACCGCGATGCCCGCCTCGTGCCAGGCGCCGACGTCGTCCTGCACTGGAACCCGGCCCACACCTTCGGCCTCGACGCGGCCCAGGACATCGACGCCGGCGTCGACATCGAGGAGGAGGCCGCCTGATGGCCGCAGCCACCGAGGCGCCACCTCTGGCGCCGGCCCCCGAGAAGAAGCCGCCGCGCAAGCGGGGCCGCTGGACGCCGTACTGGCTCCTGCTGCCCGGTCTGCTCTGGCTGGTGGTCTTCTTCGCGCTGCCGATGATCTACCAGGCCTCCACCTCCGTGCAGACGGGCTCCCTGGAGGACGGCTACAAGGTCACCTGGCACTTCGCGACCTACTGGGACGCGCTGAGCGAGTACTGGCCGCAGTTCCTGCGCTCGGTCCTCTACGCCGCCGCCGCGACCGTGCTGTGCCTGCTCCTTGGCTACCCGCTGGCGTATCTCATCGCCTTCCGCGCGGGCCGCTGGCGGAACCTGATCATGATCCTGGTGATCGCGCCCTTCTTCACCAGCTTCCTGATCCGCACCCTCGCCTGGAAGACGATCCTCGCGGACAGCGGACCGGTCGTCGGCGCCCTCAACACCCTGCACGTCCTGGACGTCACCAGCTGGCTCGGCTGGACCTCCGGCGACCGCGTGCTGGCCACACCACTCGCCGTGGTCTGCGGACTGACGTACAACTTCCTGCCGTTCATGGTGCTGCCGCTCTACACCTCGCTGGAACGCATCGACGGGCGGCTGCACGAGGCCGCCGGCGATCTGTACGCGAAACCCTTCACGACCTTCCGCAAGGTGACCTTCCCGCTGTCGATGCCGGGTGTGGTCTCCGGGACGCTGCTGACGTTCATCCCGGCGGCCGGCGACTACGTGAACGCCGAACTCCTCGGCTCCACCGACACCCGCATGATCGGAAACGTCATCCAGACGCAGTTCCTGCGGATCCTGGACTATCCGACGGCCGCGGCCCTGTCCTTCATCCTCATGGCGGCGATTCTCCTCATGGTCACCCTCTACATCCGCAGGTCCGGGACGGAGGATCTGGTCTAAATGCCCGTCATCACCTGGCTCAAGCGCCATCTCGTCGTCATCGCGGGACTTCTGACCCTCGGTTATCTGCTGCTGCCGAACGTCGTCGTCACGGTGTTCTCCTTCAACAAACCGAAGGGGCGCTTCAATTACGAATGGCAGCAGTTCTCCTTCGACGCGTGGAAAGACCCGTGCGGGGTCGCCGACATGTGCGGCTCGCTCTCGCTGAGCCTCCAGATCGCCTTCTGGGCGACCGTCGGCGCGACCGCGCTGGGCACGATGATCGCCTTCGCGCTGGTCCGCTACCGCTTCCGCGCGCGCGGCTCCGTGAACTCGCTGATCTTCCTGCCGATGGCGATGCCCGAGGTCGTCATGGCCGCCTCGCTGCTCACCCTGTTCCTCAACCTCGGTGCGCCGCTCGGGTTCTGGACGATCCTGATCGCGCACATCATGTTCTGCCTCAGCTTCGTCGTCGTCGCCGTCAAGGCACGTGTGATGTCGATGGACCCGCGCCTGGAACAGGCCGCCCAGGACCTCTACGCCGGCCCGGCGCAGACCTTCCTGCGCGTCACCCTGCCCATCGCGGCCCCCGGAATCGCCGCGGGCGCGCTGCTTTCCTTCGCGCTCTCCTTCGACGATTTCATCATCACCAATTTCAACGCGGGCTCGACCGTCACGTTCCCCATGTTCGTCTGGGGTTCGGCACAGCGCGGAACACCCGTACAGATCAATGTCATCGGCACGGCCATGTTCCTGGTCGCCGTACTGTTGGTGCTGTTCTCCATGGTTCTCGGAAATCGCCGCAACAGGCAGAAGGCGTAAACGCACAGCCCTTGTAGGGAGTTGAAATCATGGCCCCAGTCGCCATGAATCGTTGGACGAAGTCGCTCTCCGACGCACAGCCGGTCCCGTACTGGCTCGAAGATCCCGGCAAGCCCCACCCCGAGCCCGCCCTCACCGGCGCCGAGACCTGCGACCTGCTGGTCGTCGGCGGCGGGTACAGCGGACTGTGGACCGCGCTCATCGCCAAGGAGCGCGACCCGCGACGGGATGTCGTCCTGCTGGAAGGCCGCGAGGTGGGCTGGGCCGCCTCGGGCCGCAACGGCGGCTTCTGCGCCGCCTCCCTCACCCACGGCCTGCCCAACGGCCTGGCCCGCTGGCCCGAGGAGATCCACAAGCTGGAGGAGCTGGGCGCCCGCAACCTCGACGAGATCGAGAGCGCGGTCGCCCGGCACGGCATCGACTGCGACTTCGAGCGCACCGGCGAGATCGACGTGGCGACCGAGCCCTACCAGGCGGCCGAACTGCGCGACTGGTACGAGGAGATGGAGCGCGCAGGCCTCGCCGAGGGCGTCGAGTTCCTGGACGCCGAAGCGGTACGGCAACAAGTCGACTCACCGACCTTCCAGGCCGGCCTGTGGGACCGCGGGGGAGTGGCGATGCTCCACCCCGCCAAGCTCGCCTGGGGGTTGAAGCAGGCCTGCGTCCGCCTCGGCGTCCGCGTCCACGAGCACACCCCCGCCCTCGCCCTGAAGCCGTACGGCGCGGGCATGGCCGTACGCACGCCCTACGGCTCGGTCCGCGCCCGCAAGGTCGCGCTCGGCACCAACATCTTCCCCAACCTGGTCAAGCGCGTACGGGCGTACACCGTGCCGGTCTACGACTACGCGCTGATGACCGAACCGCTCAGCGACGAGCAGTTGGCCTCGATCGGCTGGAAGAACCGCCAGGGACTCGGGGATTCGGCGAACCAGTTCCACTACTTCCGGCTGTCGGCCGACAACCGGATCCTGTGGGGCGGTTACGACGCGATCTACTCGTACGGCGGCCGGGTGCGCCGGGAGTACGACGACCGGCCGGAGACGTACGCGAAGCTCGCGGGGCATTTCTTCACCTGCTTCCCGCAGTTGGAGGGCGTCCGCTTCTCGCACGCGTGGGGCGGCGCGATCGACACCTGCTCGCGCTTCTCGGCGTTCTTCGGCACCGCGCACCGCGGGAACGTGGCGTACGCGGCCGGGTACACGGGCCTCGGCGTCGGCGCGACCCGCTTCGGGGCCGACGTGATGCTCGACCTGCTGGACGGCGAGGACACCGAGCGGACCCGACTGGAGATGGTCCGCACCAAGCCGCTGCCGTTTCCGCCCGAGCCGTTCGCCTGGACGGGCATCGCCCTCACCAAGTGGTCGCTGGCCCGAGCCGATTCGCACGGCGGCCGGCGCAACCTGTGGCTGCGGACGATGGACCGCTTCGGCCTGGGCTTCGACAGCTGAACGCCGCTTTCGCGAGGTGTGATCCGGTTCACTCCAACGGGGTGCCGGAACCCGCGTAATGCTCCCCGCGAGACCTCCCTCTCTCTCGTGACGCGACCAGCGTCCACGACACAGAGGGAGGTCGTCTCATGACTGGGGCGAAGACGGCGGTCGAGTGGCTGGCATCGGTGGCACCCGACCCCGAGGCATGCCGCTGGGAGTGGGAACGCAATCCGCTGGGGGTGGCCCTGCTGCCCGCGGGCAAGGCGTGGGACGTGCTGATCCTGCCGGGTGAACTCGGCTATCCCACGCTCGACGTGCTCACCCGGGTGCTGGACCAACCCGGGCCCGTGCTCGTCGACTTCGGCGACAACCGGATGGGCTTCTTCGTGCCGCCGGGGACGGCCGCGCGCTGGCTCGGCACCGGCATCCGCACGGCGGGCGCCGGCACCTGGATCGTCGTGCCGTACCCGGGCCGCTCCACCGGCGGGGTCCGCTGGCTGGTCCCACCGGACGGCTCCGGCACGCTCACCGATCCGGCGCTGCTCGAACTCGCCATGCACGAGGCGGCGGCCGGCCTGGCGACCGATGACGGCAGCCTGTGAGGACGGGGATGGCAGGGGGCGATGAAGGCGGGTAGCGGCAGAAGGTCTTGACAACAGGATTGGTCTGGACCAAATTGAGCGCGCTCCACCCCTCCAATTCCCCCATGCCCGGAGGCACTTGTGGACCGCTTCAGACCCGTCCTCGCCCTGCTCACGGCCACCCTGCTGGCCGTGCCCGGAATCACCGCGCTCTCGTCGGCCGCCCGTGCGGCCGACGCGGACCTGGCGAAGAACGGGGGCTTCGAGTCCGGCCTGGACAGCTGGACCTGTTCGGCCGCCACGACGGTGAACTCGCCCGTGCACAGCGGGAGTTCCGCGCTGCAGGCAACCCCGGCCGGCAGCGACTACGCCCAGTGTGCGCAGACGGTGACCGTCCAGCCGAACTCCCAGTACACGCTGAGCGGTTACGTCCGCGGCTCCTACGTCTACCTCGGCGCGAACGGCACCGGCACCACCGACGTCTCCACCTGGACCCAGTCCGCCCCCGACTGGCAGAAGCTCACCACCACCTTCACCACCGGCGCCGCCACCACCAAGGTCACTCTCTACACCCACGGTTGGTACGGCACCGGCGCCTACTACGCCGACGACATCTCCCTCATCGGCCCCGGCGGCAGCACCGGCCAGCCGCCCGCCGCCCCGACCGGCCTGAGGACCGGCACGATCACCTCGTCCTCCGTCGCCCTGTCCTGGACGGCCGCCACCGGCGCCACCAGCTACGCGATCTATCGGGGCGGCACCAAGGTCCAGACGGCGACCGGCACTTCGGCCACCGTGACCGGCCTGACCGCGTCCACGGCGTACAGCTTCCAGGTCACCGCGAGCAACGACGCCGGCGAATCGGCGAAGTCGGCGGCGGTGACCGCCACGACCACCGCGGGCTCAGGCGGTGGCTCGGGCGACCTGCCCACTCATGCCCTGGTCGGCTATCTCCACGCGAGCTTCGCCAACGGCGCCGGCTACACGCGCCTGGCCGACGTGCCCGACAGCTGGGACGTCATCGACCTGGCCTTCGGCGAACCGACCTCCACCACCTCGGGCGACATCCGCTTCAACCGCTGCCCGGTGACGGAGTGCGCGAACGTCGAGTCAGACGCCGACTTCAAGGCGGCGATCAAGGCCAAGCAGGCGGCGGGCAAGAAGGTGCTGATCTCGATCGGTGGCGCCAACGGCCAGGTCCAGCTCACCACGACGGCGGCCAGAGACACCTTCGTCTCCTCGGTCTCGAACATCATCGACACCTACGGTCTGGACGGCCTGGACATCGACTTCGAGGGCCACTCGCTCTCCCTGAACGCGAGCGACACGGACTTCAAGAACCCGACGACTCCCGTGATCGTCAACCTGATCTCGGCCCTGAAGACCCTGAAGGCCAAGTACGGTGCCAAGTTCGTGCTGAGCATGGCCCCGGAGACATTCTTCGTGCAGATGGGCTACCAGTTCTACGGCACCGGCAAGTGGGGCGGACAGGACCCGCGCTGCGGCGCGTACCTCCCGGTCATCTACGCCCTGCGCGACGACCTCACCCTGCTCCACGTCCAGGACTACAACTCGGGCCCCATCATGGGTCTGGACAACCAGTACCACTCGATGGGCGGCGCCGACTTCCACATCGCCATGACCGACATGCTGCTCACGGGCTTCCCGGTGGCGGGCGACGCGAACAACGTCTTCCCGGCCCTGCGCCCCGACCAGATAGCCATCGGCATGCCGGCGTCGACGAACGCGGGCAACGGCTACGTCTCCCCGTCCGAGGTCACCAAGTCCCTGGACTGCCTGACCAAGAAGACCAACTGCGGCTCGTACACCACCCACGGCACCTGGCCCGCCCTGCGCGGCCTGATGACCTGGTCGGTCAACTGGGACCGCTTCTCGAACTGGGAGTTCCAGAGGAACTTCGACGCGTACTTCCCCTGAGCGGACCGAGCGGGCCGAGCACCAGGGTCAGCGCGGTCAGCAGAATCAGGCCGAGGCACCAACTGGCCACCACATCCAGTGGCCAGTGGTAGCCCCGCCGCACCAGGCCGAAGGCGACGGCGAGGTTGAGGACGGCGGCCGCGACGACCACTGCCCGGCGGGCGTTCGCCGAGCGGAGCCAGGGGAGGAGGAGCAGGGCCGCGGTGCCGTAGGCGACCATCGCCGTCGCGGTGTGCCCGGAGGGGTAGTAGCCGGTGGCGGGCGGCACGACCGGGGTCCCGGGGCGGTCGATCAGCTCTTTGAGGGGCACGACCAGCACCGGGACCAGCACCATCAGGACGGCTCCGGCGAGCGGCGGCAGCCACCAGCGGTCCACGCCCATGGCACGGCCCCGCAGAGCGACGTAGAACAGGGCGACGGCGAGCACGGGGACCGCGATCTGGAAGTTGCCGAGGTCGGCGAGCAGTTCGGAGACGCGGTCCGGATGGACGAGGGCCCGGCTGATCCGTTCGTCCGCGCGCAGCAGGGGGCCGTCGGCCACGACCTGCCAGGTGATCAGCGCGAAGAGGAGGGCGGGAAGCCCGAGGAGAAGTACGAAGGAGAGGGAGGAGGTCGGCCACCCCGGAACAGGGGGGGTGGTTCCGGGGTGGCCGTCCGGATCGGATCGACGCCCACCCCGGGGGGTTTGGGGCGGGCGACTGTCCGATCGGTGAGGAGATCCGGAGCCGGAGGCCCCGGGTGTGTGCGCGAGGGCACGACCAGGTCGAAGCTGGGGAGGCCCCGGCCTGAAATCGCCCACAGTCCCCTGTGGGCGGGGTGTATCTCTCATCTGGGAAGAACCTACGGCAGTGGAGTGGGCGAAGACAGACGGAATCGAGTCCCGCCATGCACCTCGCACACCTTCTTCACACGCTCTGCCGGTGGCATCTCCAAGGCATCCCTAGATGCGGGTGAAGGCCTGCTCGATGATGTCGAGGCCCTCGTTCAGGAGGTCCTCGCCGATGACCAGCGGGGGCAGGAAACGGAGGACGTTGCCGTAGGTGCCACAGGTCAGGACCACCAGACCCTCCTGGTGGCAGGCCTTGGCCAGGGCGGCGGTCGCCTCGGGGTTCGGCTCCTTCGTCGTCCGGTCCTTGACGAGTTCGACGGCGATCATCGCGCCGCGCCCGCGCACGTCGCCGATGATGTCGAACTTCTCCGCCATCGCGGCCAGGCGGGGCTTCATGACCGCCTCGATGTGCTTGGCCCGCGCGTTGAGGTCCAGCTCCTTCATCGTCTCGATGGCACCGAGCGCACCGGCGCAGGCCACCGGGTTGCCGCCGTAGGTGCCGCCGAGGCCCCCGGCGTGCGCGGCGTCCATGATCTCGGCGCGCCCGGTCACGGCGGCCAGCGGGAGCCCGCCCGCGATGCCCTTCGCCGTGGTGATCAGGTCGGGCACGATGCCCTCGTCCTCGCAGGCGAACCACTGGCCGGTACGGCAGAAGCCGGACTGGATCTCGTCGGCCACGAAGACGATGCCGTTGTCGGCGGCGAACGTGCTGAGCGCCGGCAGGAAGCCCTTGGCCGGTTCGATGAAGCCGCCCTCGCCGAGCACCGGCTCGATGATGATCGCGGCCACGTTGTCCGCGCCGACCTGCTTGCTGATCTGGTCGATGGCCTGCGCGGCGGCCTCGGCACCGGCATTCTCCGCGCCGGTCGGCCAGCGGTAGCCGTACGCCACCGGCACCCGGTAGACCTCGGGCGCGAACGGTCCGAAGCCGTTCTTGTACGGCATGTTCTTCGAGGTCAGGGCCATCGTCAGGTTCGTACGGCCGTGGTACCCGTGGTCGAACACGACCACGGCCTGCCGCTTGGTGTACGCCCGCGCGATCTTGACGGCGTTCTCGACGGCCTCGGCGCCCGAGTTGAACAGCGCCGACTTCTTGGCGTGGTCGCCCGGGGTCAGCTCGGCCAGCGCCTCCGCGACCTCCACGTACCCCTCGTAGGGCGTGACCATGAAACAGGTGTGGGTGAAGTCGGCCAGCTGCGCGCTCGCCCGCCGCACGACGGCCTCGGCGGAGGCGCCGACGGACGTCACCGCGATGCCGGAACCGAAGTCGATCAGCCGGTTCCCGTCGACGTCCTCGATGATCCCGCCGCCGGCCCGCACGGTGAAGACGGGCAGTACCGAGCCCACGCCCTGCGCGACCGCGGCGGTGCGGCGGGCCTGCAGTTCCTGCGACTTCGGGCCGGGGATGGCGGTGAGTACGCGGCGCTCCTGCGGAAGTGCGGTCATGAGGGGCTCCTGGGGGTATTACGGCCATACGGACTGTTGGCTTCGGCTTCGGTCTTTCCCTTTTCTCGCAGGCTAGGGCGGGGCACGGGGGGTGGGCATGCTCCATGTGGGCGTTTTCGGCGCCGCCGGTTGTCCACCGTGGACATGGCCCACTCCGGGAGCGTCGGGGCCGCCCGGCCGCGCAATCGGTGAACTCCCCTTGCGGGCGCGTTAGATTGACCGCTGAAGGTGGACGGAACGGCTGGTCAGGAAGCGAGAGCGATGGACAGCGACGGGACGCAGGACACGCGGGGTACGCAGGCGAATCCCGTGCCGCGCCCGGCGGGGCCGCCCCGGATCCCGCCGCGGCCCGCCGACGCCCCCGGCACGCCACCACGCCCGGACGGCTCGGCCTTCCTGACCTGGCTGCGCACGGCCCGCCCCGAGGCGCCGCCCGGCGTGTGGCGGTTCGGACACCGGCCGCGGCCCGAGGAGGAGCCCGAGCGGATCCCGGGCCGCCAGCTGATCAGCGGCGCGCTGATCGCCTTCCTGGTCGGCTGGCTGATCTGGTCGCTGCTGTGGAACGGCTACGTCGGCGGCTGGTGGCTGCTCCCGCTCTACGCGATGATCCCCGACTCCTGGGCCTCGCCCCACAGCTTCGCCTCCGTCGTGGTCGTCTACGCCTACTACGTGCTGATCGCCCTGATCATCATGATCGGCGTGGGCCGGCTCGGCCGCTGGGCCGAGATCTGGCGCCGCTACGGCCCGCCCGCCTGGAACCGCTCCGCGACCCCCCGCACCGAACGCCCCCCGGCCCCCGAGCAGGACCCCGCCGAATGGCCCCAGCTGCGGGCCGCCGGGGCCGCGGACGCCGCCGAGCGGCTGACGACCGAGGCACGGGCGGGGCTGATGCGGGACGTCGACCACGCCCGGATCACCCGGGCCTGGCAGGGCGTGCGCAGCGGCCGGCACAGTCTCGCCGCCTTCACCGGAGCCGTACTGAAGGACGGCTCCGCCGCCTGTCTGCACCCCTCCGGCGAGCGTGACCTGCCGGCCCGGCTGGCCCGCCACGACCTGCTGACCGGTCAGGTACGGCTCGGCACCACCGCCGACGACCCCCGCAACCCCTACGCCTACCGCGGTGCCGGCCTCGGCCTCGACCCCGATCTGCTCGGCACCTCGCTGCTCGCCGTCGGACCGGCCGGCTCCGGCAAGACAGGCACCCTGGTCCGCCCGCTCGCCGAGTCGCTGTGCCTGCACGCGCTGGCCGGCCGCGCGGCGGTGGTCGTGGTCGGCGCGGCGGGCGCGGGGCTCGGACCGGTCGACGCGTACGACGTCGTCGTACGGATCGGGAATCCGGAATCCGTCTACGACCTGGACCTGTACGGCGGCACATCCGACCCGGACGAGGCCGCGGCCGTGCTCGCCGAGGCGCTGGTCGGGGACCTCGCCGATCCGCACCCGGGCAACGACAGCCGGCGCTCCACGACCGTCCTGGCCCAGCTCCTCGGCCCCTTCCGGGCCGTGCACGGCCGCTTCCCTTCCGTGCCGGAGCTGCGGCAGCTGCTGGACGGCGCGCCCGGCCCGCTGGACACCCTGCGCGAGGCGCTGCAGGGCTCGGGGCAGGAGTCGCTGATCCGCGAACTGGACGCGCGGGAGCGGCAGTTGGCGCATCCGGGCGATGTGGCGCCGGTGCTCGCGGACCGGGTGGCGCTGCTGGACCGGCCCGCGTTCGCCGGGTTCTTCGACACGTCCGGGCAGACACGGCCGTTCTCGCTCAAGGCGCTGGACCATCCCGTGCGGGTCCGCATCGACCTGCCCGAGCGCGGCCACGCGGACGCCTCGCGGATGCTGGCCCGCCTGGTGCTGGCGCAGTTCACGGCGAGTGTGTCGGCGCGGGAGGACCGGTCGCTGTTCGCCTGTCTGGTGCTGGACGACGCGTCCGGCGTGGTGACCCCGGAGGCCATCCGCGGCATCCAGCGGCTGCGGTCGGCGAACGCCGGAGTCGTCCTCACCCTGCGGACCCTGGACGACGTACCCAGGCCCCTGCGCACCCCCCTGCTCGGCGCGGCAGGCTGCCGGATGGCGCTCTCCGGGCTCACCCCGTGGGACGGGCAGGACTTCGCCGAGGTCTGGGGCAAGGAGTGGACCGAGGCCCGTGACGTCACCGACCGCCAGATCATCGCCGAGACCCCCGCGGGCAAGGCCCTGCACATGGTCCGCCGCGTGATCACCGGCAAGGCCCCCACCCAGCGAGCGGTGACCGTCCGCCAGGTCGAACGGGAACGCTGGTCGGCGTCCGAACTGGCCCACGGGGTGCCGGCGGGCCACGCGGTCCTGTCCCTGACCAACGTCAAGGGCGAACACGCACCCCCGCTCCTGGTGGACCTCCGGGACTGAGGCACGCGGCGGGACCGTACGGTGAGGCAGAATCGGTAGAGGTCGTTCATACGAAGCGGCCAAATGATCAGCCCGGTCATCCGACCTCTCCCGTCGATTCACCTCACCTCGCTCCCGCCGCAGACCTGAAGGCCCCATGCGCCCCACCCTCGCCTCGCTCGTCCACCACTCCGCGCTCAAGCTGACCGTGCGCGCGGGCGAGGACCGCCTGGACGTGCCCGTCCGCTGGGTGCACGCCAGTGAGCTGGCCGACCCCGTGCCCTACATGGAGGGCGGCGAACTCCTCCTGATCACCGCGCTGAAACTGGACGCGGAGGACCCGGAGGCGATGCGCCGGTACGTGAAGCGGCTGGCGGAGGCAGGTGTGGTCGGACTCGGCTTCGCCGTCGGGGTCAACTACGAGGACATCCCCGAGGCCTTGGTCGACGCGGCGGAGAAGGAGGGCCTGCCCCTCCTCGAAGTCCCGCGCCGCACCCCCTTCCTCGCGATCAGCAAGGCGGTCTCCGCGGCCATCGCGGCCGACCAGTACCGCGCGGTGACGGCCGGCTTCGCCGCCCAGCGCGAACTGACCAGACAGACCCTGACCAACGGCCCCGAGGGACTCCTCGCCGCGCTCGCCACTCAGGTGGACGGCTGGGCGGCGCTCTACGACGCCTCGGGCGCCGTGGTCGCCGCGGCACCGGAGTGGGCGGGTCGCCGGGCCGCGCGCCTCACGCCCGACGTGGAGCGACTGCGGGAACGACCGGCCCCCGCGTCCTCGGTGGTCGGCGGCCCGGAGAACGAGGACCGCGTGGAGCTCCACTCACTGGGCACGGGCCGCAGACCACGAGCGGCCCTCGCCGTCGGCACGGCGGCCGCCCTGGGCACGGCGGAACGCTACGCGGTCCACTCGGCCATCGCCCTCCTCACCCTCACCACGGAACGCTCCCGCTCCCTCCAGGACGCCGAACAGCGCATCGACGCGGCGGTCCTGCGTCTGCTCCTGGCCGGCGAACCGGACCACGCCCGCACGGTCGCCGGAGACCTCTACGGCACCCTCCTCGACGCTCCCTTCCGCATCGTGCTGGCCGAATCCCCCTCGGCGTCGGCCGCCCTCGCCGAGGCCGTCGAGTCCGCCGCCGCCCGCGCGGGGGAGTCGGTGCTGGTGGTGCCCGAGGGCGGGCGCCTGGTCGTCCTGGCCGCGGACGAGGGCGCCGCGGTCACCGCGTGCAGGGAGTACACGTCGGCGCTGGAGGCGGCACGGACGGGCTCGGTGGGCGACCAGCCCGTCGGCGACGAGACCGAACCCGTCGTGGGTGTGTCGGCCCCGGTGGGTCCGATCGCGGCGGCAGCGGCGTACAAACAGGCCGAACAGGCGCTCTCGGTGGCGAGACGCCGGGGCCGGATCTCGGTGGAACACGAACAACTGGCGTCCGGTTCCGTCCTCCCCCTCCTGGCGGACGACGCGGTGAAGGCCTTCGCCGACGGCCTCCTCCGCCCCCTCCAGGAACACGACGCGACCGGCCGCGGCGACCTGGTCGCCTCCCTACGGGCCTGGCTCTCCCGCCACGGCCAATGGGACGCGGCAGCGGCCGACCTGGGCGTCCACCGCCATACGCTGCGCTATCGCATGCGGAGGGTGGAGGAAATCCTGGGCCGTTCGCTGGACGACCCGGACGTACGGATGGAGCTGTGGCTGGCACTGAAGACGATGCCTTCGGACTGACGTCCGCCAAATCCAGCCCCTCCGGCGTTTGAGGAGCGGGGTCTGGGGCGGAGCCCCAGAAGGATGGGACGGGTAGGGGCGGCGGGGGCGAAAAAACCTCCCCCCTCCCACTAGGCCAATGCGGCGAACCCACCGCCCCCACCCCTACACCCCGGACAAACACCGCTCCACCCCCACCGCCCTACGGTGGACCCGAACAGCGCGAAAACCTCACGCACCCCCGACGGAAGGGCCGGACCCCGCAATGACTTCCCCCACCGCCTTCTGGCTCGCCGGCCGCCAGGTCACCGGCGATGACACCTTCGACGTGACCTCCCCCTGGGACGGCCGCCTGGTGGCAAAGGTCGCCGTCCCGACGGACGCCCAGGTGGAAGAGGCCGTCTCCGCCGCCCACACGATCCGCGAGGACTTCGCCGCGACCCCGGCCCACGTCCGGGCCGCCGCCCTGGACCACGTGAGCCGCCGCCTGGCAGAACGCACGGAGGAGATCGCCCAGTTGATCTCCGCCGAGAACGGCAAGCCCATCAAGTGGGCCCGAGGCGAGGTGGGCCGCGCGGTCTCCGTCTTCCGTTTCGCCGCCGAAGAGGCCCGCCGCTTCAACGGCGGCGAGGCCCAGCGCCTCGACACCGACCTCGGTGGCCAGGGCCGTCTCGCCCTCACCCGCCGCTTCCCCAAGGGCGTCGTCCTCGGCATCGCCCCCTTCAACTTCCCTCTGAACCTCTGCGCCCACAAGATCGCCCCGGCGATCGCGGCCGGCGTGCCGATCATCCTCAAGCCGGCCCCGGCCACCCCGCTCTCGGGCCTGATCATCGGCGACCTGCTCGCCGAGACCGACCTGCCCGCCGGCTCCTGGTCGATCCTCCCGGTGGCCAACGACAAGATGCCCGCGCTGGTGCAGGACGAGCGCCTGCCGGTCATCTCGTTCACCGGTTCCGAGAAGGTCGGCTACGCGATCATGGACTCGGTGCCGCGCAAGCACTGCACCCTGGAGCTGGGCGGCAACGGCGCGGCCGTCGTCCTCGCCGACTACGCGAGCGACGCCGACCTCGACTGGGCCGCGACCCGCATCGCGACCTTCTCCAACTACCAGGGCGGCCAGTCCTGCATCTCGGTGCAGCGGGTCATCGCGGACGCCTCCGTCTACGACCGGCTGCTGCCGCGCATCGTCGCCGCCGTCGAGGCCCAGGTCACCGGCGACCCCGCCGACGACAAGACCGACGTCGGCCCGCTGGTCAGCGAGGACGCGGCGAAGCGGGTCGAGTCGTGGGTCGACGAGGCCGTCGCGGCCGGCGCCACCCTGCTCGCCGGCGGCAAGCGCGACGGCGCCTCCTACGCGCCGACGGTCCTGACCGACGTACCGGCCGACACCACGATCTCCTGCGAGGAGGTCTTCGGGCCGGTGCTGACCGTGACGAAGGTGGACGGCGAGGCGGCCGCCTTCGCCGCCGCCAACGACTCCAAGTACGGCCTCCAGGCAGGGGTGTTCACCCATGACCTCCAGGTCGCCTTCCGCGCCCACCGCGCGCTGGAGGTGGGCGGCGTGGTCATCGGCGACGTCCCGTCCTACCGCGCCGACCAGATGCCGTACGGCGGCGCGAAGCAGTCGGGCGTCGGCCGCGAGGGCGTGAAGTTTGCGATGGACGACTACACGTACGAGCGCGTACTGGTCCTGACGGGCCTCGCGCTGTAGCTCACCCCTAGCTAATGGGAACCATTTTCATATACACTCGCTGACGACGCGAGTCGCTGTCCCTGAAGGGGTCCGGCACCGATGCCTTCCGGTGCCGGGCCCCTTCTCCGCGTCGGCCCGCCCCGGACCCTCAACCGGAGAAGCCGACATGCGCGAGCCGCACCGGCCCGCGCAGCCTGAGGTGCACGTCGTGCACGCCCTCGGCGACGATCCCGGTGCCGAGGACGGTGTAGTCGTACGGCCCCGACGCCGGCGCGGGCAGGACGAGTTCGGCGAGCGCCGGACTACCGTCGAGGGACACCTCGACCGCTCCCTCGCCCGCCACCCGCACGGTCACCCCTGTGATGCCGCCCCCGAAGTCGCAGTCCCGATAGACCAGTTCACCGGCCTCACCGCCCGCCGGCGTCACCGCGTCCCCCGACACCTTCGTACGGTCCACGATCGCGACCCCGATCTGCTCGTCGAAGTCGGCGGCGGAGAGCCCCCGTTGGAGCACGCGGCGCGGACCACCGGGATCGCCGTCCAGCTGAACCGTCGTACGGAGGCGGACGTCCTCGCTGGAGGCGCCGGCCAACACCTCGTACGGACCCGGCTCCAGGCGCCACCCGCTGCCCTTCACGTCCCAGAACTCGAAGGCGGAGAGCGGGACTTCGAAGGTCAGGTCCGCCCGTGCGCCCGGCGCCAGCGTGACCCGGCGGTGCGCGAGCAGCTCGCGGCGCGGGCGCGGCACCGACGGTTCCACGGCCCGCGTGTACAGCTGGGCGACCTCGTCGGCGGTGACGTCACCGGTGTTGGTGACCGTGAAGGAGACGTGCGCCGAACCGTCCTCGACCCGCACGGCGAGGTCCGCGTACGAGAAGGAGGCGTACGACAGGCCGTGGCCGAAGGGGAACAGAGGTGTCCCCTCGAAGTACAGGTAGGTCTGCCGGCCGCCGATCACGTCGTAGTCGAGCAGGTCCGGCAGGTCACCGTCGCTCGCGTACCAGGTCTGCGGGAGGCGCCCGGCGGGGGAGACCTGGCCGGACAGGACGCGGGCCACCGCGGTGCCGGCCGCCTGGCCGCCGTGGGCCGTCCACAGCACGGCCGGCAGGGCCGCGGTCTCGACGGCGTACGGGTACGCGGAGACCAGCGCCAGCGCCGTGCGCGGGTTGGTGGCACGGGCCGCGCGCAGCAGGCGTTCCTGCTGGTCGGGGAGGCGCAGGGTCGTACGGTCCTCGGTCTCGCGGCCGTTGATGTGCGGGTCGTTGCCCGCGACGACCACGACGACGTCGGCCTGCGCGGCGACACGCCGCACCGCCTCCTCGCCGCGCTCGACGAAGACCGGCTGGAACACCTCCGCGCCCGCCTCGGCAACCTTCACACCGTCGGCGGCGACACAGACGTGGCGACCGGTACCGATATGCAGCAGGAGGTGACCGTTCTCGTGGGGTACAAGGCGGAACGTCTCCTGGACGACCCAGCCGCCGGGCTGGTCGGTGGAGGCGCGGACGTAGCCGTCCTCGGCCACCGAGAGGTAGCGGCCGTCGGGGGCGCGGAGCGTGAGGACGCCCTCGCCCCAGTCGACGAGCGCGAGTTCGGTGCCGGCGGGGTCGGTGGTGAGCGGGGGCAGGTCGGTGCGGCCGGCCAGCAGGGCCGGGTCCAACGCGCCTTCCGCGCCCCGTACTTCGTCACCCACCTCCACCTCCGGCACGTGCAGGAAGTCCCCTTGGGAAGTCCTCAGCCGCACCCGGTCCACGCCCTCCGCGAACTCCACGCGCTCGGCGCCGAACTGCTCGTACAGCCCCTCCAGCGGAGTGGAACGGTGGATGAGGGTGCCGCTGTACCAGTCGAGCTTGCACTCGTCGGCGAGCAGGCCGACGACCGCGATCCGGGTGTCGGGGGCGAGCGGCAGCAGACCGTCGTTCCTGAGCAGCACGACCGCCTGCTCGGCGGCCTCCTGGGCCAGGGCGCGGTGCGCGGGGGTGTCGAAGTCGGCGGTCCCGGCGTACGGGTCGTAGCGCGGGTCGAACTCGCCGAGCCGGAAGCGTACGGAGAGCTGGCGGCGGACGGCCGTGTCGATGTCCGCGTCGGTCAACAGCCCCTGCTCGTAAGCCCTCTTGATCCGCCCGGTGATCCGCGAGGCGTCCGTGCCGTGGTCGGTGAAGCTGTCGACGCCGGCGCTCAGCGCGGCGGCCGTCGCCTCCTCATGGGTGTCGAAGTAGTGCTCGGAATCGACCAGGTTGGAGGGCGCCCCCGCGTCCGAGCAGACCAGCAGCTCCTCGTCGGTCCAGGCGCGCAGGTGCTCGCGCAGGTACGGGGAGACGTGGTTGGGGCGGCCGTTGACCAGGTTGTACGCCGGCATCACCCCGGCGACCGCGCCCGCCTCGACCGTCTCGCGGAAGGCCCGCAGGTCGTACTCGTGCAGGACACGCGGGCGGACCGAGGAGGACGTGACATCGCGGCCGGTCTCGTTGTTGTGCGCGAGCCAGTGCTTGAGGACCGGTGCCGTGCGCCAGTAGGTGGGGTGATCGCCGCGCAGGCCGCGGGTGTACGCGGTGGCGATCGCCGAGGTGAGTTTCGGGTCCTCCGAGTAGCCCTCCTCGTTACGGCCCCACAGCGGGTGGCGCAGCAGGTTCACCGTCGGCGCCCAGACGTTCAGGCCGACGCGGCCGTCGCGGGCGCGCATGGCCCGCGCCTCCTTGGCGACGGCCTCGCCCACGCGGCGTACCAGTTCCGGGTTCCAGGTCGCGCCGAGGCCCACGGCCTGCGGGAAGACAGTCGCCGGTCCCATCCACGCGACCCCGTGCAGGGCCTCCTGGCCGGTGCGGAACGCGGCGATGCCCAGGCGCTCGACGGCGGGCGCGAACTGGTGCAGGAAGGAGATCCGCTCATCGAGCGTCAACCGCTCCAACAGGTCGTCGATGCGCTTCGCGAACGGCAGCCGCGGATCGCGGAACGGCGGCGTGGACGGCGTCTGTTCGGTCACGTGGGGTTCCCCTTGCGATGGAGCGGCGGAACGCTTTCGAAGCGCTTCGATGCTCATTCGACGGACCGGTGGGTGTCAAGGGATGCTCACCGCTATTTCAAGCAGCACATACCAAGAGCTCGCCCCCGACGCCTCGGAGGAATCTTGGAGGCGACCCTTGTGCACCCCAGGGTGTTCACTTAACCTCGCAGCAACATCGAAGCGCTTCGACAAGTTCGCCAAGTGCTCTGTTCCACTCAAGACACCGCAGCCGACGGCCCACCGCCGGGTGTCCTGGTGCGCCATGAAGGGTTGACGCAATGACGCCGAACGCCTCCGCCGCCTCCGCCCCCAGCCGGAGAAGTTTCCTCGCCTCCACGGCGGTCGCCGCCGCAGCGGTGGCGGGAGGAATGCCGCTGCTCGCCGCGTGCGGTGGTTCGGACAGCGGGTCGAACGGGGGTTCGTCGTCGGGCAAGGGCGTCAAGAAGCTGCTCCCGGCGTACGTGGCCGGCAATGTGGTGACCCCCGACATCCCGGCGAAGAACGGCTCCGCGCTCGGCTTCACCGCCAAGCTGGACCTCGCAGGACTGAAGACCTCGGTGCCCAAGAAGCTCGGCAAGGGCGGCAAGGTCTCCATCATGTCGCCGTTCTGGGGCTCCCCGCCGAAGTCGGACAACGCCTACTACAAGGCGATGAACGCGCTGATCGGCGTCGACGTCGAGTGGCAGAACCAGGACGGCAACACCTACGACCAGAAGCTCGGCGCGGTGCTCGCCTCCAGCGACATCCCCGACGTCGTGGTCATCCCCGGCTGGAACATGGGCGGCAAGATACCCAGCGCGATCGTCGGCAAGTTCGCCGATCTGGGCCCCTATCTCTCCGGGGACAAGATCAAGGAGTACCCGAACCTCGCGGCGATCCCGACGGACGCCTGGCAGCGCTCGATCTTCGGCGGCAAACTCCGCGGCCTGCCGCAGCCGTCCCCGTACGTCACCGGCATCGTGCCCCTGTACCGCAAGGACATCTTCGACAAGGAGGGGTACCAAGTCCCCACCTCCGCCGACGAGTTCATGGCCCTGGCCAAGGAGATCACCAACCCCAAGGCCAAGCGCTGGGCCTGCCTGGACATGAAGTGGACCGCCTTCCAGGCCTTCGGTGTTCTCTCCGGCAGCGAGAAGCCGCTCGGCTGGAACCTCGTCGACGGCAAGCTGGTCAACCGCGTCGAGACCGAGGAGTACCTCGAAGCGCTGGAGTGGACCCGCAAGCTCTTCGCCGCCGGATACGTCCACCCGGACGCCAGGCTGGGCAAGAGCGCGGCCACCGACCCGGGCCCCAAGTTCGCGGCCGGCGAGTTCCTGATCTACGCCAACAACATCGTCCAGTGGTGGAGCCGCACCGCCGAACAGGCCACCCAGAACCCCGAGTACAAGATCTGGGGCATGGACATCTTCGGCCACGACGGCGGCGACCCGACGCTCTGGGCCGAACAGCCCGCCGGCATCTTCGCCTTCGTCAGCAAGAAGGCCTCCGAGTCCGTGATCCGTGACGTGCTGGCCGTCGCCAACGTCACCGCCGCGCCGTACGGCACCAAGGAGTACATGCTCACCAACTACGGGGTGGAGGGCACCCATTACACCGTCAAGGACGGTGTGCCCACCAAGACCGAACAGGGCAACAACGAGGTCCTGAACGCCTACGTCATGGTCGCGAGCCCTGCCGCCACGATCGCCCACCCCGACTTCCCCGACGTCGCCAAGGCGCAGGTCGAGTGGCAGCAGCGGATGGGCGCCTTCACCAAGAAGTCCACCTTCTACGGCCAGCAGATCACCGAGCCCAGCCGGTACACCAACCTCTCCAACGACTTCGAGCAGTTGGAGGACGACATCACCCGCGGCCGCAAGAAGATCAGCGACATGCAGCAGGCCGTCTCCGACTGGAAGAGCAAGGGCGGCGACAGACTCCGCGACTGGTACCAGAAGTTGCTCGACGACAACGGCACCGCGACGAGCTGACCGGCACCGAGGCGAGGAGAACGGCCGTGTCCCACAGCACGGTGCCTCGGAGCAGGACCGAGGCCGACACGACGGAGAGGACCCCGGTGGCGTCCGGCGGCGCCACCGGCACCCGGCAGAAACGACCCCGTAGGAAGCTGAGCCTGCGGCTCAGGTTCCGGCGCGACCGCGTCCTGCTCCTGATGACACTGCCGGCGCTCCTGCTGATCCTGGTCTTCAACTACCTGCCGATCCTCGGCAACATCGTCGCCTTCCAGGACTACGACCCCTACGTCAGCGACAACGGCATCGTCTCGATGCTGCACAGCCCCTGGGTCGGCTTCCAGAACTTCCAGCTGATCTTCCAGGACTCGGCCTTCTGGAGCGCCGTACGGAACACACTGGTCCTCTTCTTCCTCCAGCTGATCCTCTTCTTCCCCATCCCGATCCTGCTCGCGCTGCTCATCAACAGCGTGGTCAGGCCCCGGGTCCGGGCGCTCTCACAAGCGATCCTCTACCTGCCGCACTTCTTCTCCTGGGTGCTGGTCATCGCCGTCTTCCAGCAACTGCTCGGCGGGGCAGGACTGTTCTCGCAACTCCTGCGCCAACACGGCTACGACGGCCTCGACATCATGACCGACCCCACCACGTTCAAGTTCCTGATCACCGCGCAGAGCGTGTGGAAGGACGCGGGCTGGGGGATCATCGTCTTCCTCGCCGCCCTGTCCTCCGTCAGCCCCGACCTCTACGAGGCCGCCGCGATGGACGGCGCCGGACGCTGGCGCCGCATGTGGCACGTCACGCTGCCCGCGCTGCGGCCGGTGATCGCGCTGCTGCTGGTGCTGCGGGTGGGCGACGCGCTGACGGTCGGCTTCGAACAGATCCTGCTCCAACGCGATGCCGTGGGCCCAGGAGCGGCGGAGGTCCTCGACACCTTCGTCTGGTGGAACGGCGTCCGCAACCAGGACTTCGGCTACGCGGCCGCCGCCGGACTCGTCAAGGGCGTGATCAGCCTCGGCCTGGTCCTCGCCGCGAACAAAGTGGCCCACCTGATGGGCGAGCAGGGGGTGTACAAGAAGTGACCGCCGTCATCGACAAGGCCGTGAGCCCGGGCAAGTCCGCACGCCGGCCGGGTCGTTGGGCCGCGCCGCCCAGGCCCACCTGGGAGGAGGAGCCCAGCCGGGCCGGCCTCGCGGGCAAGGGCCTGGTCCTCACCCTCGCCTGCCTCGGCATCCTCTTCCCGCTCTGGATCGTCCTCGTCACCAGCCTCTCCTCACGCAGGACCATCGACGAGGCCGGCGGCCTGGTCATGGTGCCCAGGGGCATCACGTTCGTCGCGTACAAGGAACTCCTCAGCGGCGGTCAGGTCACCCGCGCGGCGATCATCAGCATCCTCGTCACGCTCGTCGGCACGGTGTTCTCGATGACGGTTTCGGTGCTGTGCGCGTACGGGCTGTCGCGGATCGGGTCGCTCGGGCACCGGTGGCTGCTGATGATCCTGCTCGCCACGATGTTCTTCAGTGCGGGTCTGATTCCCACGTACCTGCTGGTGCAGTCGCTCGGCCTCACCGACAGCTATCTCGCGCTGATCCTGCCGAGTGCGCTCAGTGTGTTCAACATCCTTGTGCTGCGCGGGTTCTTCATGGGGATCTCGCAGGAACTCACCGACAGCGCGCGGATCGACGGGGCCGGGGACTTCCGGATCCTGTGGCAGATCGTGATGCCGCTGTCCCGTGCGGTGCTGGCGGTCATCACGCTCTTCTACGCCGTCGGGTACTGGAGTGCCTGGTTCAACGCGTCCCTGTATCTCAACGACCAGAACATGATGCCGCTGCAGAACGTCATGATCCAGTTGGTGCAGAAGCAGGAGGCGCCGGTGGGGTTGGGGCAGGCGATCAAGACCGGCGAACTGTCCGGGCTCGCTGTTCAGATGGCGGTGATGGTGATGGCTCTGCTGCCGGTGGCTGTGTTGTCGCCGTTCGTCCAGAAGCACTTCAAGAAGGGCATGTTGACCGGTGCCGTGAAGGGCTGACCTGGTCATTTGTCTGCGGCTGCGTTGTGGCTGCTCGCGCCCACGCGGCGGAGCCGCATATCGATACAGCCCCGCGCCCCTGAAGGGGCGCCCACGTCCCCTCTTTCATTAGACGAGGTATGTCATGCTCACGCCGCGCCTGAGTCGTCGGACCGTGCTCGCCGGGACCGTTGCCGCTACCGCGCTCACCACGCTCCCGACCCTGCAAGGTCGCGCCGACGCCGCCGTCGCCCCCTCCTACCGCTGGCGCAACGCAGTGATTGGCGGTACCGGATTCGTCACCGGTGTCCTCTTCCACCCCTCCGTCCGCGGCCTCGCCTACGCCCGTACCGACATCGGCGGGGCCTACCGCTGGGACGAACGGGCCGCCCGCTGGACGCCGTTGACCGACCACCTCGGTTGGGACGACTGGAACCTCCTCGGCGTGGAGGCGCTCGCCGTCGACCCCGTCCACCCGAACCGGCTCTACCTCGCCGTCGGCACCTACGCCCAGTCCTGGGCCGGCAACGGAGCCGTCCTGCGCTCCGACGACCGCGGCACCACCTGGACCCGTACCGACCTCACCGTGAAGCTCGGCGCCAACGAGGACGGACGAGGGGCGGGCGAGCGACTGCTCGTCGACCCGCGTGACAGTGACACCCTGTGGCTGGGGACCAGACACGACGGACTGCTCAAGTCGACCGACCGAGGGGCCACTTGGGCAGCCGAGACCGCCTTCCCGGCGACCGCGAGCGCCTCCGGCCAGGGCGTCACCTTCCTCGTCGCCGTCGGCCGCGTCGTCTACGCCGGCTGGGGTGACGGCGACGGCACCGCCGCCACGAGCAACCTGTACCGCACCGCCGACGGCACCACCTGGCAGGCCGTCCCCGGGCAGCCCGCCGGCACCTCCGCCAAGGTGCCGATCCGGGCCGCGTACGACGCGCACACCCGCGAGCTGTACGTGTCGTACGCCGACGCGCCCGGGCCCAACGGGCAGGCCGACGGCAGTGTGCACAAGTTCGCCCCCGCCACCGGCCGATGGACGGACGTCACCCCCGTCCGGCCCGGCGGCAGCGACAGCTTCGGCTACGGCGGGGTCGCCGTGGACGCCCGTCGCCCCGGCGCCGTCGTCGTCTCCACCAACAACCGCTGGGCGGCCGTCGACACCCTGTACCGCACGACCGACGGCGGTCGCACCTGGACGTCCCTCAAGGACGTCGCCGTCTTCGACGTGTCCGAGACTCCTTTCCTCAAGTGGGGTGCCGAGCAGCCCAAGTTCGGCTGGTGGATCCAGGCCGTCGCCGTCGACCCGTACGACTCCCGGCACGTGGTGTACGGCACCGGTGCCACGCTCTACGGCACGCGGGACCTGAAGCACTGGGCGCCGCAGATCCGTGGCCTGGAGGAGACGTCCGTGATCAAGCTCGTGTCGCCCCCGGTCGGGGAGGCGCACCTGCTGAGCGGCTCGGGGGACATCGGCGTGCTGTACCACGAGCGGCTCACGGCCTCGCCCTCCCGCGGCATGGCGACGAACCCCGTGTTCGGGTCGGCGACGGGACTCGCGCAGGCCGCGGGCAGGCCGGCGTACGTGGTGCGCACCGGCTGGGGCGACAACGGCAACGGTGCCCACTCGGGCGACGGCGGCCGGACCTGGGCGCCCTTCGCTGCCCAGCCCTCCCTCGCCCATGACGCACCGGGGCCGATCGCCACCAACGCCGACGGCAGCGTGCTGCTGTGGTCCTTCGTGCACTGGGACGGCACGAAGTACGCAGCGCACCGCTCGGCGGACAACGGCACGACCTGGACCGAGATCTCCTCCTTCCCGAAGGGCGCCACGCCGGTCGCCGACCCGGCCGACCCGACGCTCTTCTACGCGTACGACACCGATACGGGAACGCTACTTGCCAGCACTGACAGTGGCCTCACCTTCACCGAGCGTGCGAGTGGGCTGCCCGCCGGGGACAGCCAGTTCCAGCTGGTCGCGGCGCCGGGACGGTCCGGCGACCTGTGGCTGAGCGTCAAGTGGAACGGGCTGTACCGGTCCGTCGACGAAGGTGCGAGCTTCACCAAGGTCGCCAGCTGCCGGGCCTCGTACACCCTCGGCTTCGGGAAGGCCGCCGACGGATCCGACTACCCGGCGATCTATCAGGTCGGGTCCACCGAGACCATCACCGCCGTCTATCGCTCCGACGACGAGGCGAAGACCTGGGTGCGGATCAACGACGACCGGCACCAGTGGGGCTGGACCGGGCAGGCCATCACCGGTGACCCGCGCGTGTACGGCCGTGTCTACCTCGCCACCAACGGGCGCGGCATCCAGTACGGGGAGCGGATCTGATGCCCCGGCTCGGCGACACGACCCGTGGGCGCATCCTCTTCGGCGGGGACTACAACCCCGAGCAGTGGCCCGAGGAGACCTGGCACGAGGACGTCCGGCTGATGAAGGAGGCCGGCGTCAACTCCGTGACGCTCGGTGTCTTTTCGTGGGCGAAGCTCGAACCCCGGCCGGGGGAGCGGGACTTCGGCTGGCTGGACCGGCTGATGGATCTGTTGCACGAGCACGGCATCGGCGTGGTCCTCGCCACTCCCACCTCCTCGCCTCCGCCCTGGCTCGGCCGCCTCCACCCCGAGACCCTGCCCCGCGACGAGGACGGCCGGACCGAATGGTGGGGCGGACGCCAGCACTTCTCGCACTCCAGCGCCGTCTACCGGCACCACGCCGCCGCCATCACCGAGGCCCTGGCCGCCCGTTACGCAGGCCACCCAGCCCTCACGATGTGGCACATCAACAACGAGTACTGCACCTACGACTGGGGCGACGAGGCCGCCGCCCGTTTCCGTGGCTGGCTGGGAGAGAGGTACGGCAGCCTCGACGCCCTCAACTCCGCCTGGGGAACGGCCTTCTGGAGCCAGGGCTACGGTGACTGGGCGGAGGTTCTGCCGCCCCGGCACGCGCACTACCTCAAGAACCCCACCCAGGTGCTGGACTTCAAGCGGTTCACCTCCGACATGCTCCTGGAGTGCTACACCGCCGAGCGCGACATCGTCCGCCGGCACACCCCGCACCTCCCCGTCACCACCAACTTCATGCCGCTGTGGGCCGGGCAGGACGCGTGGCGGTGGGCGGAGGAGGAGGACGTCGTCTCCGTCGACCTCTATCCCGACCCGCGTGATCCGTTCGGCGCCCAACACGCGGCGCTCGTACAGGACTTGACCCGCTCGCAGGCGCGTGGCCCCTGGATGCTGATGGAGCAGGCGGCCGGTCCGGTCAACTGGCGGGGTGTCAACCATCCCAAGCCGCCCGGCCTCAACCGCCTCTGGTCCCTCCAGGCCGTCGCCCGCGGCGCCGACGCCGTCTGCTACTTCCAGTGGCGCCAGTCCCGGCAGGGCGCGGAGAAGTTCCACTCCGGGATGGTCAGCCACGCGGGGGAGGAGGGCCGTACCTTCCAGGAGGTCAAGCGGCTCGGCGCCGAACTCGCCGCGATAGGGACCGAGGTGACGGGCAGTCACCTCACCGCCGACATCGCCGTTCTGCACGACTGGCACTCCTGGTGGGCCGGCGCCCACGAAGGCCGCCTCTCCACCCACGTCGACTACACCGACGTCCTCACCTCCTGGCACCGCGCCCTCTGGCAGTCCCACCTCACCACCGACTTCGCCCACCCCGAGCACGACCTGAGCCCGTACAGGCTGGTCGTCGTCCCCCAGCTCTACGCCCTCACGGACCCGGCGATCGACAACCTCCTCGCCTACGTCCGCGACGGCGGCACCCTCGTCTGCGGATTCCTCACCGGTGTCGCCGACCAGGACGACCGCGTGCGCCCCGGCGGCATGGACCCCCGGCTGCGCGAACTCCTCGGCATCCGCACCCTGCACGAGTGGTGGCCCCTGGACGAAGGGGAGGTCGCCGAGACCGACCGCTTCCGCGGGGCCCTGTGGTCGGAGGAGATCGAGGCGGACGGGAACGCCGAGGCCGAGGCCGCGTACAAGGGAGGCGAGCTCGACGGCCTTCCCGCCGTGCTGCGCAACGGCCGTGCCTGGTACGTCTCCACGCTCCCCGAACCCGACGCGCTGCGCGCACTCCTCGCCCGGATCGCGGCCGACGCGGGCGCCCGCCCCGTCCTCGACGGGCTGCCCGACCGGGTCGAGGCCGTGCGCCGCGGCGAGCTGCTCTTCCTGCTCCACCACGGCCGCGACTCCGTGACCGTCCGGCTCCCGGGCGCCCATCACGACCTGCTCACGGGCGCGACCCTCACCGACGAGTTCACCCTCGGCCGCTACGGCGTGATGGTGTTGCGCTCATGAACCTTATGCACGGAACCTGGGAGCCCCGGCCCGCCGTCCGCTGGGAGGACGGCTTCCTGAGCGGCAACGGCCATCACGGCGCCCTTGTGTTCGGTGAGCCGAACGACGAGCGGGTCGTCGTCACCCACCACACCCTGGTCCGCCCCAACGGCGCCGAGCACGCCCACCCGCCCCACCTCGCCGACCGACTCCCGGCCCTCCAGGACAGGTTGCTCGCGGGCGACCTGGACGCCGCCGAGTCCTTCACCGACGGGCGCGAGTTGCAGTGGGTGCAGCCTTTCCATCCGGCCTTCCAGGTACGGCTGCGCGGCACGCCCGATGCGCTCACCAAGGCCGGCGCGCCCGCCGAGCCAAGCACAGGGGCACCCCCCTACCGCCGCTCCGTCGACTTCACCACCGGCGTCACGCAGACCGAGTACGAGGGCCACCGCAGTCGTGTCTTCGTGTCCCGTGCGGACGACGTGATCGTCCAGCACGTCATCGCGCCCGACCTGGACATCACCCTCGACCACCGCCTCCCGGGCGCACCCGCCGGACTCGCCGTCGGGAACGGCGCGGTCCTCACCCCCGAGGGCGCCCTGCTCACCCTGCGCGTCCGCTACCCAGGCAGCGAGACGGCGTACACCGGAGTGACCCTGGTCGTGGTCACGGGCGGCCGGACCGAGCTCACCCCGCCCGGAGTCCGCGTCACCGGCGCGGACTCGGTGCTGCTGCTGACCCGCGTGCGACGGCACACCGGCGAGCCGGACACCGAGCCCCTCGTCCACGCCCTGCGCGAGCTGGTCCCGAACGCCGACGACCCGAACGCCGACGACCCCTGCACCCACCTCCTCGACCGCCACACCATCCCGCACCGCACCGCCTACACCCGCGTCACCCTCGACCTCCACGCCGACCCGGCCGAACGCTCCCTCCCCGGCTCCGAGTTGCTCACCCACCCCGACAGCCCCGCCCTCCTGGAGCGCCTCTTCGCCGCCGGCCGCTACCACCTGCTCTCCGCGAGCGGCCTCCTCCCGCCCCGGCTGACCGGCCTGTGGACCGGCGACTGGGACACCGCATGGTCCGGCGCCTTCACCAACGACGCCAACCTCAACCTCCAGACCGCCTCCGCGGCGACCGCGGCTCTGCCGGAAGCAAGCAAGGCCCTCGCCTCTCTGATCCACGGTCAGCTCGACGACTGGGCCGAGAACGCCCGCACTGTCTTCGGCGCCCGAGGTGTCGTCGCCCCCGCCCACACCGACGGCGAGTCGGGGCTGTCGTACCACTTCAGCCGCGAATACCCCCTCCATCTGTGGACCGCCGGCGCCGACTGGCTGCTCAAGCCGCTCGTCGACCACGACGAGACCCGCGGGTCCCGCGACCCGCGCACCGCCGCCGCGCTCGCCGAGGTCGCCAGGTTCTACGAGGACTTCCTCAACCGGACCGACGACGAGGGGCGGTTGGTCGTCGTCCCCTCCTACTCGCCCGAGAACCGGCCCGCGAACGGGAGTTGGGGCGCCATCAACGCGGCGATGGATCTGTCGGCCGCCCGGCACGCCCTGCTGACCGCGGCCGACTACCACCCGGGACCCGACGCCGACCGCTGGCGGGCGCTCGCCGACCGTCTCCCACCGCACCGCGTCAACTCCGACGGCGCGCTCGCCGAATGGGCTCACCCCGGCCTCGACGACAGCTACGACCACCGGCACCTCAGCCACCTCTACGGTGTCTGGCCGCTCGACGAGATCACCCCGTACGACACCCCCGACCTCGCGGCCGCCGCCCATCGCGCCCTCGAACTGCGGGGCGCCGAGAACGACTCCGCGCACGGGCATCTGCATCACGCCCTGATCGCCGCCCGGCTGCGCGACGGCGACCGGGTCGCGCACGCGCTCGGGCAGGTCCTCAAGGGCGACTTCTTCCACAACTCCCTGATGAGCGCGCACTACCCGAACCGGGACGTCTACAACGCGGACGCGGCGCACACCCTCCCCGCGGTCCTCGTCGAGACGCTCGTGCAGTCGACGCCGGACCGGCTGGTCCTGCTGCCGGCGCTCCCGGCTGCGTACCCGCACGGTGAACTCCAGGGCATCCGTACCCGGTTCGGGGCCGTGCTCGATCTGACCTGGAGCCCGCACGAAGCGACCGTGCGGCTGCGCCCCACCCGCAGCCGCCGCGTCGAACTCCGGACTTCCGCCGGCGCGGAGCCGCTCGATCTCGTCGCCGGCGAAGACCGCGTCCTCACCCTGAGGGCGTGGTGATCCCGCAACTCCCCCCACCCATGGAAGGGACACCATGGCAACACGCACCCTGAGCAGGGTCACCATGGCGCTGCTGGCCCCGGCCCTCGCGCTCGGCGCCACCGTCGCACTGGCCTCCGCCCCCGCCTCGGCCGCCGTCTGGAGCTCCTGCGACCAGTGGGGCAACACCTCGCTGAACGGTTACACGCTCTACAACAACATCTGGGGCTCCGGCGCCGGCAGCCAGTGCATCTGGGCCAACTCCGGTACCAACTGGGGCGTCAACGCCAACCACCCCAACACGGGCGGCATCAAGTCCTACCCCAACGCCAAGAAGGTCATCAACAAGTCGATCACCTCGCTCGGTTCGCTCTCCAGCAGCTACAACGTCTCCGTCCCGTCGTCCGGCGCGTACAACACGTCGTACGACATCTGGGACACCAACTACGACTACGAGATCATGCTCTGGATGAACAAGACCGGAGCCGTCGGCCCGCTCGGCACCTCGCAGGGCAACCTCACCCTCGGCGGCCACACCTGGACCGTCTACAAGGGCAACAACGGCGCCAACGACGTGTTCTCCTTCATCCGCACCTCCAACTCCAGCTCCGGCACGGTCAACGTCCTGCCGATCCTGAAGTGGATCAAGGACACCAAGGGCTGGTTCGGCAACGTGACCATCGGAGACGTGCAGTTCGGCTTCGAGATCACGTCCTCCTCCGGCGGCCTGAACTTCACCGTCAACAGCGAGAGTGTCACCAGTAGTTGATCCGCAGTTGTTGATCGCCGGGTGGCCGGTCCCTTCCCCACGGGACCGGCCACCCCCGCGTCTACTCCGCCACCGGCAGCCGCGCCCCGTCCCGCAAAAACAGCGGGATGCGGTCGAGCGGGGCCTCGACCGTCACGGCCGCACCGCCCTGGTACGTCTCACCGGTCCACGCGTCCGTCCAGGTCGCGCCAGCCGGGAGGTACGTCGTGCGGGCCGTGGCGCCCGCGGTCAGCACCGGGGCGACCAGCAGATCCCGGCCGAAGAGATAGGCGTCGTCCACCGTCCAGGTCGCGCGGTCGTCCGGGAACTCCAGGAACAGCGGACGCATCGGCGGCAGCCCCTCCTCGTGGGCCTCCCGCATCATGTCCAGGACGTACGGCTTCAGGCGCTCGCGCAGGCGCAGGTACTTCGCCAGGATCGGAGTGGTCTCCTCGCCGTAGGACCAGACCTCGTTGGGGCCGCCGGTCATGTCGGGGCCCAGCGCCATGCCGGGGTCACGGAAGCCGTGCAGCCGCATCAGCGGGGACAGGGCGCCGAACTGGAACCAGCGGACCATCACTTCGCGGTACGCGGGATCGTCCGGATCGCCGCCGTGGAAGCCGCCGATGTCCGTGTTCCACCAAGGGATGCCGGAAAGGGCGGTGTTGAGGCCGGCCGCGATCTGGCGGCGCAGGGTCGGGAAGTCGGTGCCGATGTCGCCGGACCACAGGGCGGCGCCGTAGCGCTGACTGCCCGCCCAGGCCGAGCGGTTGAGGGTGATGATCTCGTCGTCCCCGGCGCCCGAGGCGAGCAACCCGTCGTAGAACGTCCGGGAGTTCTCGGCGGGGTAGCTGTTGCCGACCTCCAGGCCCGGGCCCGTCCAGTACCGCAGGTTCTCCTGGAACCCGGGCTTCAGCTCCGGCTCGCAGGCGTCCAGCCAGAAGGCCGTGATGCCGTACGGGTCGAGGTAGTTCTCCTTCACCTTCGACCACACGAACTCCCTGGCCTCCGGGTTCGTGGCGTCGTAGAAGGCGACTTGGACGGTGGACGCGACCCCCTTGTCGGGCCAGTCCGCGTGCGCCATCGGGCCGTACTGCGTGCCGATGAGGTAGCCGCGCTGCTCCAGCAACGGGTGGTTCTCCGACAGCGGCGACACCGACGGCCAGACGCTGACCACCAACTTGATGCCCAGGTCCGCCAGTTCACGGACCATCGCCCCCGGGTCGGGCCACTCCGCCAGGTCGAACTTCCAGTCGCCCAGGTGCGTCCAGTGGAAGAAGTCGCAGACGATCGCCGAGATCGGCAGCCCGCGCCGCTTGTACTCCCGTGCCACGGCGAGGAGTTCGTCCTGCGTCCGGTAGCGCAGCTTGCACTGCCAGAAACCGGCCGCCCACTGCGGCAGCATCGGCGTACGGCCCGTCACCGCGCTGTAGCGGCGCTGGCCGTCCGCCGGGGCGCCCGCGGTGATCCAGTAGTCGATCTGCCGGGCCGAATCGGCGACCCAGCGCGTGCCGTTGCGGGCCAGTTCCACGCGGCCGATCGCCGGGTTGTTCCACAGCAGGGTGTAGCCGCGGCTGGAGCAGAGCACCGGTATGGAGACCTCGGCGTTGCGCTGCACCAGGTCGAGCACCAGGCCCTTCTGGTCCAACTGCCCGTGCTGGTGCTGCCCGAGGCCGAACAGCTTCTCGTCGTCGTAGGCCGAGAACCGCTGCTCCAGGCGGTGGTGGCCGTTGCCGACGGCCGTGTACAGGCGTGAGCCCGGCCACCAGAAGTGCGCTCGCTCCTCGGCGAGGATCTCCACGCGGTCGTCCGTGCGCAGGAACCGGATCAGCCCTTCGGCGTCCACCTCCACGGTGAGCGCCCCGACGGTCAACTGCCCCTTTCCGCCCTCGATTTTGACGGTGTACGACGTCGGCGGCGCGTCCGCGAGCAGCGCGCCCGGCAGTCCGTCGAGGACGGGACCGCCGAGCCGGGCCCGGACCCGGACGGCGTCCGGACCCCACGGCTCGACGCGCAGCGTCTCCTGACGGCCGCTCCACTCCAGCGCGCCGTCCCGCTCACGGAAGGTGCCGACGGTGGGGGACGACTGCGCGAGGCTCACCGCGCCGGTCGGGGACTGGTTTTCGGCAGGCTGATTCACGAGGAGTGCTCCTGGAGGAAAGCGGACAGGGGTGACTGACCCGCACCGGCACGTGGAACGTGGAACCTGAAACGCGGAGGGTCAGGACGTCGAGGGCGCCGGACCCGTACTGGACCGCACCGTCAACTCCGGTGTGATCAGCACGACTTCGTCCTTGCCGCGGCCGTCCAGCTTGGCGACCAGGTGCTCCACCGCGTGCCGGCCCATCTCCTGCGCGGGGATGGCGACCGACGACAGGCGCACCGAGGCCTGCACGGCGACCTGTTCCGGGCAGATCGCCACCACCGACACGTCCTCCGGCACGGCCCGGCCCTGTCCGCGCAGCAGGGCGAGCAGCGGCTCCACCGCCGACTCGTTCTGCACGACGAAGCCCGTGGTGCCCGGGCGCTCGTCCAGGATGCGGGCGAGCGTGAGCGCCATCGCGTCGTACCCGCCGTCGCACGGCCGGTGCAGCAGTCGTAGGCCCAACTCGTTGGCCCGCGACCGCAGTCCGTCGAGTGTGCGCTCGGCGAAACCGGTGTGCCGCTCGTAGACCGCGGGGGCCTCGCCGATGACAGCGATGTCGCGGTGGCCGAGCGTCGCCAGGTGCTCGACGCACAGCGCGCCCGTCGCCCTGAAGTCGAGGTCCACGCAGGTCAGTTCGGTGGTGTCGGCGGGCAGCCCGATCAGCACGGCCGGCTGGTCGGTGCCGCGCAGCAACGGCAGCCGCTCGTCGTCGAGTTCGACGTCCATCAGGATCATTCCGTCGGCGAGCCCGCTGCCGGTGACCCGGCGCACCGCGTCCGGGCCCTCCTCGCCGGTCAGTAGCAGGACGTCGTAACCGTGGGTCCGGGCCGTGGTGGCGACCGCGATGGCGATCTCCATCATCACCGGCACGTACATGTCGGTGCGCAGCGGGATCATCAGCGCGATGATGTTCGACTTGCTGCTGGCCAGGGCGCGCGCGCCCGCGTTCGGGTGGTACCCGAGCTCGCGGATGCTCTGCTCGACCCGCAGCCGGGTGGTCACGGAGATGGACCGCTTCCCGCTGAGGACATAGCTCACCGTGCTCGCCGAGACTCCGGCGTGCTGGGCGACCTCGGCGAGGGTGACCATCCAGCTCTCCAAGCGGTGTGAAGCGCTTCGACAGTGCGCATTACGAACAGGGACGGGTGAGGATGGTTCGACATTAGCTTCGGCGCGGGTGGGTGTCCATAGGTTGTCGAAGCGCTTCGACAGCTTTTCTCGAACCGGTGCCCCGCGACTCGGGAGCCGTGCCCCGACCCGGACCCCAACCGTGCCTCGACCCGCACCCGAACCGTCCCCCGGACGGACCCCCGGCGCAACACCTCAATCCGTCGGACGGCTGCGCGAAGGGTGGTGGGGTCGCCCGGGATCGGGTACTAACGATCGGGTAGCACCCGTCGGTAACCAACTGGTCCGAGAACCCGATTCGCGGCGAGGTGACCCTCATGTCCGCACCATCCAGCGATCCCCCCGTCAAGGCCACAGTCTCCGAACGCGAGGCCCGCCAGGTGGCGGAGGCCGCCCGGGAGCAGGAGTGGCGCAAGCCCAGCTTCGCCAAGGAACTCTTCCTCGGCCGCTTCCGGCTGGACCTCGTCCACCCGCACCCCACACCCGCCGCCGAGGACGTCCAGCGCGGCGAGGAGTTCCTCGCCAAGCTCCGCGACTTCTGCGAGACGAAGGTGGACGCGGCGCTCATCGAGCGCGAGGCCAGAATCCCCGACGAGATCATCAACGGGCTCAAGGAGCTCGGCGCCCTCGGGATGAAGATCGACACCAAGTACGGCGGGCTCGGCCTCACCCAGGTGTACTACAACAAGGCGCTCGCGCTGGCCGGCTCCGCGTGCCCGGCGATCGGTGTGCTGCTGTCGGCGCATCAGTCGATCGGCGTACCGCAGCCGCTGAAGATGTTCGGCACGGCCGAGCAGAAGGAGGCCTTCCTCCCGCGCTGCGCGCGCACCGACATCAGCGCCTTCCTGCTCACCGAGCCCGACGTCGGCTCCGACCCGGCGCGCCTCGCCACCAGCGCGGTGCGCGACGGCGACGACTACATCCTCGACGGTGTGAAGCTGTGGACCACCAACGGCGTCGTCGCCGACCTGCTGGTGGTGATGGCCCGGGTGCCGAAGACCGAGGGCGGCAAGGGCGGCATCACCGCCTTCGTCGTGGAGACCAACTCGCCCGGCATCACCGTCGAGAACCGCAACGCCTTCATGGGCCTGCGCGGCATCGAGAACGGCGTCACCCGCTTCCACCAGGTCCGGGTGCCGGCCGCCAACCGCATCGGCCCGGAGGGCGCCGGCCTCAAGATCGCCCTCACCACTCTCAACACCGGCCGCCTCTCGCTGCCCGCGTCCTGCGTGGCGGCCGGCAAATGGTGCCTGAAGATCGCCCGCGAGTGGTCCGCGGCCCGCGAGCAGTGGGGCAAGCCGATCGCCGACCACGAGGCCGTCGGCGCGAAGATCTCCTTCATCGCGGCGACCACCTTCGCCCTTGAGGCGGTCCTGGACCTGTCCTCGCAGATGGCCGACGAGGACCGCAACGACATCCGCATCGAGGGCGCGCTCGCCAAGCTCTACGCCTCCGAGATGGGCTGGCTCATCGCCGACGAACTCGTCCAGATCCGCGGCGGCCGCGGCTTCGAGACGGCCGCGTCCCTGGCGGCCCGCGGCGAGCGCGCGGTGCCGGCCGAACAGGTGCTGCGCGACCTTCGTATCAACCGCATCTTCGAGGGCTCGACCGAGATCATGCATCTGCTGATCGCGCGCGAGGCGGTCGACGCCCACCTCTCCGTGGCCGGCGACCTCATCGACCCCGACAAGTCCCTCACGGACAAGGCGAAGGCGGGCGCCAACGCGGGTGTCTTCTACGCCAAGTGGCTGCCGAAGCTGGTCGCGGGCCCGGGTCAACTCCCCAATTCCTACGGTGAGTTCAAGCGCGAGGTGGACCTCTCCCCGCACCTGCGCTACGTCGAGCGCACCGCCCGCAAGCTCGCCCGCTCCACCTTCTACGCCATGTCCCGCTGGCAGGGCCGGATGGAGACCAAGCAGAGCTTCCTGGGCCGGATCGTCGACATCGGCGCGGAACTGTTCGCGATGAGCGCGGCCTGCGTACGCGCCGAACTCCTGCGCTCCCAGGGCGAGAACGGCCGCGAGGCCTACCAACTCGCCGACGCCTTCTGCCGCCAGTCCCGGCTGCGCGTCGAGGAACTCTTCGGCCGGCTGTGGAGCAACACCGACACCGTCGACCGCAAGGTGGTCAAGGGCGTCATGGCGGGCACGTACCAGTGGCTGGAGCAGGGCATCGTCGACCCGTCGGGCGAGGGGCCGTGGATCGCGGACGCGACCCCCGGGCCCTCGAAGACCGACAACGTGCACCGGCCGGTGACGTAGTCCGACTAGCAGTACTTGTCGCTCGGATCCCGCGTCGTCCAGGAGCAGGAGTCGACCTTCGAGCCGGTCGACTTCGTGAGCGTGGCGGTGTCGCTGGTGTTGTTCCAGACGTACGCGCCGCGGCCCTGGTACTTGTTCGACGCGGTGTCCGAGCCCTTGCCGGTGTGCACCTTCATGTACTTGCCGGCGCCGATCTTGATGTTCTTGAACACGTACTTGTGGTTCGAGGTGTCCTTCAGGATCCAGCCCTTGAGCGAGATCGCCGAGCGGCTGGTGTTCTTGATCTGCACCCACTCGGCGTTCAGGCTCGCGTTCGAGCGGTTGTCCGAGCCCGGGCTGTCGAACCAGACGTGGTAGACGATGACTCCGCCGGCGGCCTCGGCGGGTGTGCTGAGCAGGGTGCCGGTGAGTACGGCGGCGCCCGCGAGCGCGGGCAGAGCGGTGCGTATCCGCATGGAAATCCCCCAAGAATCCCAAGAAATTCGTCCCCCCGACCGATGTCTCCCCCGGTCGGTAGAGAAGTGTTATCACACGATCTTCACTCGGACTTCACAAAGGGGGTTTCTGCTTCATTCGGCCCAGGAAGCGACAAGCCACCCGCGCGAGGGACGCGCTGTCCTCCTCGCGGTCCGATGCGGCCACAATGGAGGGATGAGCGACAGTCCAGCCCCCCTCGCCGACCCGCACCTCGTCTACGACCCGGTCGCGGGCGGCGGACCGAAGGACGTGGTGATCCTCGGATCCACCGGATCGATCGGCACCCAGGCCATCGACCTGGTACTGCGCAACCCCGACCGCTTCCGGGTCACCGGCCTCTCCGCCAACGGCGGCCGGGTCGCCCTCCTCGCCGAGCAGGCGCACCGGCTGCGGGTACGGACCGTCGCGGTGGCCCGCGAGGACGTCGTACCGTCCCTGCGCGAGGCGCTGACCAGTCTGTACGGTCCCGGCGAGCCGCTTCCCGAGATCCTCGCGGGACCTGAGGCGGCCACGCACCTCGCCGCCTCTCACTGCCACACGGTCCTCAACGGCATCACGGGCTCCATCGGCCTCGCCCCCACCCTCGCCGCCCTGGAGGCGGGCCGCACCCTCGCGCTCGCCAACAAGGAGTCGCTCATCGTCGGCGGCCCGCTGGTCAAGGCGCTGGCCAAGCCAGGACAGATCATTCCGGTCGACTCCGAGCACGCGGCCCTGTTCCAGGCACTGGCGGCCGGCACCCGCTCCGACGTGCGCAAGCTCGTCGTCACCGCGTCCGGCGGCCCCTTCCGCGGCCGTACGAAGTCACAACTGGCGGACGTCACCGTCGAGGACGCCCTCGCCCACCCCACCTGGGCGATGGGCCCGGTGATCACGATCAACTCGGCGACCCTGGTCAACAAGGGCCTTGAGGTCATCGAGGCGCACCTTCTCTACGACATTCCCTTCGACCGCATTGAGGTCGTCGTGCACCCCCAGTCGTATGTCCACTCGATGATTGAGTTCACGGACGGATCGACGATCGCCCAGGCGACACCCCCCGACATGCGCGGGCCGATCGCCATCGGGCTCGGCTGGCCGGAGCGGGTTCCGGACGCGGCGCCCGCCTTCGACTGGAGCAAGGCCTCGACGTGGGAGTTCTTCCCCCTGGACAATGAGGCGTTCCCCTCGGTGAACCTCGCCCGGCACGTGGGTGAGCTCGCGGGCACCGCCCCGGCGGTGTTCAATGCGGCCAACGAGGAGTGCGTGGAGGCGTTCCGCGGCGGCGCACTGCCGTTCAACGCAATCATGGAGACCGTGACAAGAGTGGTCGAGGAGCACGGCACGCCCGGCGCGGGAACTTCACTCACCGTGTCGGACGTCCTCGAAGCGGAGACCTGGGCACGGGCCCGGGCCCGGGAACTGACAGCGCAGACGGCGACCGCGGAGGCGCGTGCATGACGAGCTTGATGATGATCCTCGGCATAGTCGTCTTCGCGTTCGGCCTGTTGGTCTCGATCGCGTGGCACGAACTGGGCCACCTGTCCACGGCCAAGCTCTTCGGCATCAGGGTGCCGCAGTACATGGTCGGCTTCGGACCGACCCTGTGGTCACGCAAGAAGGGCGACACCGAGTACGGGTTCAAGGCCATCCCGTTCGGCGGCTACATCCGCATGATCGGCATGTTCCCGCCCGGACCCGACGGCCGCCTGGAGGCCCGCTCCACCTCGCCCTGGCGCGGCATGATCGAGGACGCCCGCTCGGCGGCCTTCGAGGAACTGCGCCCCGGGGACGAGAGTCGCCTCTTCTACACACGCGCCCCGTGGAAGCGGGTCATCGTGATGTTCGCGGGCCCGTTCATGAACCTGATCCTGGCGGTGGCGCTCTTCCTCACCGTCCTGATGGGCTTCGGCATCGCCCAGCAGACCACCACGGTCAGCTCGGTCTCCCAGTGCGTGATCGCACAGAGTGAGAACCGCGACAACTGCACCAAGGGCGACGAGCCCTCCCCGGCCGCGGCGGCGGGCCTCAAGCCCGGCGACAAGATCGTCTCCTTCGCCGGCGTGCGCACCGACGACTGGAACAAGCTCTCCGACCTCATCCGCGCCAACCCCGGCAAGGACGTCCCGATCGTCGTCTCGCGCGACGGCAAGGAGATCGACCTCCACGCGACGATCGCCACCAACCAGGTCGCCAAGAAGGACTCCAGCGGCCAGATCGTCCAGGGCAAGTACGTCAACGCCGGCTTCCTCGGCTTCAGCGCGGCCACGGGCGTCGTCAAGCAGGACTTCGGCGAGTCGGTGACCTGGATGGGCGACCGGGTCGGTGACGCCGTCGACTCCATCGTGGCGCTGCCCGGCAAGATCCCCGCCCTGTGGGACGCGGCCTTCGGCGGAGGCGAGCGCGCCGACGACTCCCCGATGGGCGTGGTCGGCGCGGCCCGGGTGGGCGGCGAGATCTTCACCCTGGACATCCCGGCCAGCCAGCAGCTGGCGATGTTCGTCATGCTGGTGGCCGGCTTCAACCTCTCCCTGTTCCTCTTCAACATGCTCCCGCTGCTGCCCCTGGACGGCGGCCATGTCGCGGGTGCCCTGTGGGAGTCGCTGCGCCGCCACACGGCCAAGCTCCTGCGCCGCCCGGACCCCGGTCCGTTCGACGTGGCGAAGCTGATGCCGGTGGCGTACGTGGTGGCGGGCATCTTCGTCTGCTTCACGCTGCTGGTCCTGGTGGCGGACGTCGTTAACCCGGTGAAAATCTCGTAGCCATTCCTGGTTTGTGACGGCCCGGCATCCTTTGTGCCGGGCCGTTCTCCATTGAGTGGGTTTACCGCTGGGATGTGCTCGGGCCCGTGCCGGTGACGTAATCTCGAAGCCTGGAGCCCGTTGTTCCGGGACCGGGGCCTTGATCCACGACTTGGGGTTGCACAGCAGATGACTGCGATTTCTCTCGGCATGCCGTCCGTTCCGACCAGGCTCGCCGAGCGCCGCAAGAGCCGGCAGATCCAGGTCGGTACCGTGGCGGTCGGCGGCGACGCCCCCGTGTCGGTGCAGTCGATGACGACCACGCGTACGTCCGACATCGGCGCGACCCTCCAGCAGATCGCCGAGCTGACCGCGTCCGGCTGCCAGATCGTCCGCGTGGCCTGCCCCACGCAGGACGACGCCGACGCCCTCGCGACGATCGCCCGCAAGTCGCAGATCCCGGTGATCGCGGACATCCACTTCCAGCCGAAGTACGTGTTCGCGGCGATCGAGGCGGGTTGCGCCGCGGTCCGCGTGAACCCGGGCAACATCAAGCAGTTCGACGACAAGGTCAAGGAGATCGCGCGGGCCGCCAAGGACCACGGCACCCCGATCCGCATCGGCGTCAACGCGGGCTCGCTGGACCGCCGCCTCCTCCAGAAGTACGGCAAGGCCACCCCCGAGGCGCTCGCCGAGTCCGCCCTCTGGGAGGCGTCCCTCTTCGAGGAGCACGACTTCCGGGACATCAAGATCTCGGTCAAGCACAACGACCCGGTCGTCATGGTCGAGGCCTACCGCCAGCTCGCCGCCCAGTGCGACTACCCGCTGCACCTCGGCGTGACGGAGGCGGGCCCGGCGTTCCAGGGCACGATCAAGTCGGCCGTCGCCTTCGGCGCCCTGCTCAGCCAGGGCATCGGCGACACGATCCGAGTCTCCCTCTCGGCACCGCCGGTCGAAGAAGTGAAGGTCGGCAACCAGATCCTGGAGTCCCTCAACCTCAAGCAGCGCGGCCTGGAGATCGTCTCCTGCCCGTCCTGCGGCCGCGCCCAGGTCGACGTCTACAAGCTCGCCGAGGAAGTCACGGCAGGCCTGACCGGCATGGAGGTCCCGCTGCGGGTGGCCGTCATGGGCTGCGTCGTCAACGGCCCCGGCGAGGCCCGAGAGGCCGACCTCGGCGTCGCCTCCGGCAACGGCAAGGGCCAGATTTTCGTCAAGGGCGAGGTCATCAAGACCGTCCCCGAGTCCAAGATCGTCGAGACCCTCATCGAAGAGGCCATGAAGCTGGCCGAACAGATGGAGGCGGACGGCATCACCTCGGGCGAGCCGTCGGTTTCGGTGGCGGGCTGAGGGTTTTCGGGGGCGGGGGCCGGAAGGCTGCCGCTGGGAGTGACCTGGAGGTCGTTGCCGACGGTGACCCGAGGGTCGGTGTCGGCAGCGGCCCGAGCGGCTTTCCGTGGCGGGGGGCTGCCATTCACGCCAACTGCTCGACGCCGGTTCGTAATTCCAGCCCGTCCGGCGTTTGAGGACGAGGCCGTTCAGGCCGAAAGCGGGGGCCTGGGGGCGGCAGCCCCCAGACGACGGTCCGGACACCCACGCAAGCCGCAGAACGCACCCGCACAAAAACAGGGGCAGCACCGCTCAGCTTCCGCAGGTACAGTGCGCAGATCAGCAGAACCCTCAGGGTGAGGCCCCGCACGTGTTGACCCAGACCACCTCCCGAGTGCTCGAACCGAGTGACCTGGAAGCGGCGCTCGCAGTTCTGGACCGCGAGCCCGTCGCGAACGCCTTCGTTACATCACGCGTCCAGATCGCCGGCCTCGACCCCTGGCGACTCGGCGGCGAGATGTGGGGTTTCTACGAGGACGGCATGCTGACGTCCCTCTGTTACGCGGGCGCCAACCTGGTCCCCATCTGCGCCACCCCCAAGGCCGTCCGGTCCTTCGCGGACCGCGCGCGCCGGGCCGGCCGCCGCTGCTCCTCGATCGTCGGCCCCGCAGAAGCCGTCTCCCAGCTGTGGCGGCTCCTCGAACCGAGCTGGGGCCCGGCCCGCGAGGTCCGCTCCCGCCAGCCCCTCATGGTCGCCGACCGCATGCCCACCGACATCGCCCCCGATCCCTACGTCCGCCGCATCCGCAAGGACGAGATGGACACGATCATGCCGGCCTGCGTGGCGATGTTCACCGAGGAGGTCGGCGTCTCCCCGCTGGCCGGCGACGGCGGCCTCCTCTACCAGGCCCGGGTCGCCGAACTCGTGGGCGCGGGCCGCTCGTTCGCCCGCGTCGACGAACACGGCAAGGTCGTCTTCAAGGCCGAGATCGGCGCGGCGACCTCGCAGGCCTGCCAGATCCAGGGCGTATGGGTGGCCCCGGAGTACCGGGGGAGAGGCGTGGCGGCCCCGGGCATGGCAGCGGTCCTGCGCTACGCCCTGGCCGACGTGGCTCCCTTGGTGAGTCTCTACGTGAACGACTTCAACACCCCGGCGAGGCGGACGTACCACCGCGTGGGCTTCCAGGAGATCGGCGCGTTCATGAGCGTCCTGTTCTAGTCACCGTCAGCCACTTGCAACCCGCACCAGGCAGATGACCGACGCCCCCCTGTACCCTCCCCGCATGGACCTCGTCATCGGCCCCCTCGACCTCTCCACCCACGTCGACGAGGCCCTGGCCGTCCAGGCCGTCGCCTTCGGACTCGGCGCGGACGAAGTCGCCGTACGCCGCCAGATCGTCCTCCGCCACATGACCCACCCCGGCGCGCGGGCCCTCGGTGCGACCGTCGGACGACACCTCGTCGGGTTCGTGTACGGAATGCCCAACAACCGCGGCCACTGGTGGTCCACCGTCGTCGAGCCCTACCTCCACGAACAAGGTCACGACAACTGGCTCGACGACTCCTTCGTGATCACCGAGCTGCACGTCCACCCGGGCCACCAGAATCGCGGTATCGGCCGTTCCCTGATCACGACGATCACGGACGGTGCCGCCGAGCCCCGTTCGATCCTCTCCGCGATCGACACCGACAGCCCGGCCCGCGGCCTCTACCACTCCCTCGGCTACCAGGACCTGGCCCGCCGCGTCCTCTTCCCGAGCGCCCCGAAGCCGTACGCGGTCATGGGAGCCCCCCTCCCACTCCGCCGCAGATAACCGATTTCCACCCCCACAGCGCGCCCGGCTAACCTCCTAGCCATCACCCTTTTCCGGCAGGAGTACGAGAACCATGGCGAACGCACCGGTCCAGCGCATGTCCCAGTTGATGGCGAAGACGCTGCGCGACGACCCGGCGGACGCCGAGGTCCTCAGTCACAAGCTCCTCGTCCGGGCCGGCTACGTCCGCCGCACCGCCGCCGGCATCTGGTCCTGGCTGCCGCTGGGCAAGAAGGTCCTCTCCAACGTCGAGCGGATCGTGCGTGAGGAGATGGACGCGATCGGCGCCCAGGAGGTGCTGCTCCCCGCGATCCTGCCCCGCGAGCCGTACGAGGCGACCGGCCGCTGGGACGAGTACGGCCCCGAGCTGTTCCGCCTCCAGGACCGCAAGGGCGGCGACTACCTGCTCGGCCCGACCCACGAGGAGATCTTCACCCTGCTGGTGAAGGACCAGGCGTCCTCCTACAAGGACCTGCCGGTCATCCTCTACCAGATCCAGAACAAGTACCGCGACGAGGCCCGCCCCCGCGCCGGCATCCTGCGCGGCCGCGAGTTCCTGATGAAGGACTCCTACTCCTTCGACACGGAGGACGAGGGCCTCGCCAAGTCCTACGCCCTGCACCGCGAGGCCTACCAGCGCGTCTTCGAGCGCCTGGGCCTCGACTACCGCATCTGCGCCGCCACCGCGGGCGCGATGGGCGGCTCCAAGTCGGAGGAGTTCCTGGCCCCCGCCGAGGCCGGCGAGGACACCTTCGCGGACTGCCCCAACTGCGACTTCGCGGCCAACACCGAAGCGATCTCCTACGAGTTGAAGCCGGCGGACGCCACCGGCGTGCCCGCGCTCGAAGAGATCCCGACCCCCGACACCCCCACCATCGAGACCCTCGCCGCCTCCCTCGGCGTCCCGGCCTCCGCCACCCTGAAGAACCTCCTGGTGAAGGTCGACGGCGACATCGTCGCGGTCGGTGTGCCCGGTGACCGCGAGGTCGACCTGGGCAAGGTCGAGGCCCACTTCGCCCCCGCCACCGTCGAGTTGGTGACGGCGGAGGACTTCACCGGCCGTCCCGACCTGGTCCGCGGCTACGTCGGTCCGCAGGGTCGCGGCGAGAAGGTCACGTACATCGCCGACCCGCGCGTGGCCCCCGGCACGTCCTGGATCACGGGCGCCAACAAGGAGCACACGCACGCGAAGAACGTCGTCGCCGGGCGGGACTTCGAGGTCGACACCTACGTCGACGTCGTGGTCGTGCGGGAGGGCGACCCCTGCCCGAAGTGCGGCACCGGCCTCAAGCTCGACCGCGCCATCGAGATCGGCCACATCTTCCAGCTGGGCCGCAAGTACGCCGACGCCCTCAAGCTCGACGTCCTGGGCCGGCAGGGCAAGCCGGTCCGCGTCACCATGGGCTCCTACGGCATCGGCGTCTCCCGCGCGGTCGCGGCCCTCGCCGAGCAGACCGCCGACGAGCACGGCCTGGTCTGGCCCCGCGAGGTCGCCCCGGCCGACGTGCACGTCGTCGCTGCCGGCAAGGCCCTCCAGATCGAACTCGCCCTCGACGTCTCCGAGAAGCTGCGCGCGGCCGGCCTGCGCGTCCTGGTCGACGACCGGGCCGGCGTCTCCCCGGGTGTGAAGTTCACGGACGCCGAACTCATCGGCGTACCGCAGATCCTGGTGGCGGGCCGCCGGTCCGCCGAGGGCGTCCTGGAGCTCAAGGACCGCAAGTCCGGTGAGCGCGAGGAGCTGACGGTGGACGAGGCGATCGCCCGTCTCACCGCCTGACGCCCTGATTTAAGGCACCTCTCAGGGAGTTCTGCCGGGGCGTATGGGCGCCTCACAGACTTCTCTCAGGCCGTTCCCCGACCGTGGTGAGTGACACAGAGTCACCAGGGAGGGGAACGGCCATGAACAGCAGGGAACGAGGTGCCGCGGCCGCGGTCCGCAGAGGGGCCCGGCGCACGGCGGCGACAGCGGCGGCGGTCACTCTGGCGGCCGCCGCCGGGATGTTCGCGCTCATCGGCACGATGGACACGGACACGAGCGCGTCCTCGACGAACACGACCACGAGCAGTGACAGCGGTAGCGGTACGACGGACTCGTCGACGTCGAGCGGCTCGTCCAACGGCGGTTCCTCGACGGACAGTTCGTCGACGGACAGTTCGTCGAGCAGTGGTTCATCCTCGACCGACAGCTCCTCGTCGAGCGGCTCGTCCTCCAGCGGTGGTCTCACCTCCTCCAACGGCGGCTCCACCGACTCCACTTCGGGGGCGTCGTGATGACCGCCGCCCCGCACGCCACTCCGCACACCGCCCCGCGCACCACGGCCGCCGCCGAATGGCGTGCCCTCGGCACCGGCGTCCGTCTGGTCGTCACCGCGCCGGCCCTGCTCGACTCCTGCAACCTGCTGCTCGCCCGGCTCCTCGCCGAGGTGGACGCGGCCTGCAGCCGCTTCCGCGCCGACTCCGAACTCGCCGCCCTCGACACCACCGACGGCCGCCCGGTCCGGGTCAGTCCACTGCTCGCCCAGGCCCTCGAAGTCGCCCTGCGCGCCGCCGAGATGACCGACGGAACCGTCGATCCCACGGTCGGCTCGGCGATGGACGCGATCGGCTACGACCGTGACTTCACCCTCGTTCAGGAGGACGACCGGCCGGTCCGGCTCACCGTGAAGCGGGCCCCTGGCTGGCGTACGGTCCGCCTGGACCGTACGACGGACACGGTCACCGTCCCTGCGGGCGTCCGGCTCGATCTGGGCGCGACCGCCAAGGCCTGGGCCGCCGACCGGGCCGCCACGATGCTCGCGGAGGCGGCCGGCTGCGGAGTGCTGGTGAGCCTCGGCGGCGACACGGCCGTCGCGGGCGAGTCCCCGGCGGGCGGCTGGCAGATCCGCGTCCAGGACGTGACCGGAGCGGTCGACGAGACGCCCGCGCAAGGGCCGTACGCCACGGTCGGCCTGCACAGCGGCGGCCTCTCCCTCTCCGCGATGGCCTTCCTGACCCTGCACATCGCGTTCGCGGTGATCGACAGCTACGTCGACATCACGGTCGTGGACGTCGTCGTCCCGTTCGCCTCGAACTACCAGCCGCTGTGGCTGGGCCTCGGCACCGTCGCCCTCGACCTGATGCTCGCGGTCGTGGTCACCAGCCTGCTCCGCGCCCGGATGGGGCACCGCGCCTGGCGCGCCGTGCACTGGCTCGCGTACGCCTCCTGGCCCGTCGCCCTGGTTCACGGCATCGGCATCGGCACGGACACCGGCGCCGACTGGATGACCTGGCTGACCGTCTCATGCGTGGCCGCGGTCGTCGCCGCCGTCGGCATCCGCCTGGCGCACTCCGCCCGCGCGGCCCGCCGCACCCCCGCCGCCCTGCTGCGCACCGCCGAAGGAGCCCGCTCATGACCGCGACCTTCCCCGACCTGTACATGTCCCCGCGCCTGCTCGCCCCCGGCGGCACCCCGGCCGACCTCGCCACGCACCAACAGCGGTACGGGCCCCTGGCGTACGGCGATCCGGACGGCGTCCTGCGCGCGGTCTCGGAGTCCGGGCTCACCGGGCGCGGGGGAGCGGCGTTCGCGGTGTACCGCAAGCTGGTCGCGGTCGCCGACGCGGGCCGCCGCACCGGCCGCACCCCGGTGGTCGTCGCCAACGGCGCCGAGGGCGAGCCCGCCAGCCACAAGGACAAGACGCTGCTGCGCCTCTCCCCGCACCTGGTCCTGGACGGACTGCAGGTCGCGGCACAGGCGGTCGGCGCGGACGAGGCCCACCTCGCGGTCGAGGACGGCGCCTCCTACCTGGAAGCCGTACTGGCCCGGCGCACCGACCCGCTCCGCGTCACCGTCGTACGAGTGCCGAAGAGGTTCCTGTCCGGGCAGTCCTCGGCGCTGGCCCAGTACCTCTCCGGCACCGCCGCCCTGCCGGTCCACCAGGACCCGCCCGTGCGCGAACGCGGAGTGCGCCGGGCACCCACCCTCGTCCAGAACGTCGAGACCCTGGCCCACCTCGCCCTGGTCGCCCGCTACGGCGCCGACTGGTTCCGCACCGCGGGCACCCCGACCCAACCCGGCAGCGCCCTGTGCACGGTTCACGTCCCCGGCCGTCAAGTCCGGGTCGTGGAAGCTCCGTTCGGAATGCCGCTGAGCCGAATCATCCCCCTGGACGCCACCACGTCGGCAGTCCTCCTCGGCGGCTACCACGGCACCTGGATCCCGGCCCCCGAAGCCGCCCAACTCCCCCTGGACGCAACCACGATGGGCGCCGGCGTCCTGGCCACCCTCCCCATCACCCACTGCGGCCTCATCGAAACCGCCCGGGTCCTGCGCTACTTGGCCCTCCAGTCGGCAGGCCAATGCGGCCCCTGCCTCAACGGCCTGCCCCGCATGGCCGCCGCGTTCCAGTCCCTGGCGACACCAGGTCCCCAAGGAACCGCCCGTACCGCCCTGACCCGCTGGTCCGGCCTGGTGGAAGGCCGAGGCGCCTGCCACCACCCCGACGGCACGGCCCGCCTGGTCCGCAGCGCACTCACTACTTTCGCGGCCGAACTGGACGCCCACGCAAGGGGTTTGTGCACGGCGACCGACCACACACCCTTGCTGCCAGTCCCTCAGGAGAGCTGACATGGACCAGCACATCGACATCGACTGGACGTCCTGCCGGGGCCACGGCCTGTGCGCCGAGCTCCTACCCGACCACATCACTCTCGACGAATGGGGCTACCCCCTGGTGGACGGGGCTCCGGTCCCGCCCCGCACAGCAAGGCGGGCTCGCAGAGCAGCGGAAGACTGTCCAGTCCTAGCTTTGAAGCTGGCGCTCAGGTGACGGACCTCGGGGGCGCGGGGCTGTATCGATTTGCGGCTCCGCCGCGTGGGCGCGACCAGCCCCCACGCACCCGCAGACAACACGCAACCCCTAGAGCCACCCGGCAAACTCCAGCAACAATTCGGCATCCCTCAACCGCCCCACCCGAAGCGCTCGAACCCCCGACTCCACCGCCCGAAACAACGTCCACCCCCGCAACCGCTCCTGATCCACTTCCAACGACTCGGCAAGCCGCTTGACCCGCCGCCGAGTCGTCCCCGCCCCCGAAGGCGAAGCGATCAGATCCTCCACCCGATCCCGAACCAACCGCGCAAGATCGAACGCACACTCACCCACCACCGGATCCGGCCCCACCGCCAACCAAGGAGACCGCTCACCCGCCAACACCTTGCTCTGCCGAAACGTGCCGTGCAGCAACCGAACCTCCGGCGGCGCAGCCAACAACTCCTCCCGAGCCGCCAGCGCCGCATCGACCAGCGCCACAACCTCTCCGCGGGCCCCCGCCCTCATCGCCCCGGCCTGTCGCCCGGTCCGCTCGGCCACCGTCTCGAACACATGCCCACCCGGCGGCTCGACCCAGAGCCGCCGCAACGCCCCCGCCGCCTCAAGCAACGCCTTCGCCTCCGGCAACGACCGCACCGAGACATCGGGATGCAACCGCTCCAGCAGCAGCACCCCCTCGCCCTCGACCCCGTCGAGCAGCTGCACCGCACCCCGCCCACCCCAGTGCGCCAGCGCGACCCGCTCGCTCTCCGGCCGGGCCCGAGGCGGCGCCAGCTTCAGCACGGCCGGCGTCCCGTCGGCCCGCCGCACCAGCACCACCAGGCTGCTGCGCCCACCGGGCACCTGCACCCGCTCCACGGTCAACTCGCGTAGAGCGACGGCCTGTTGCGCCGCCGCGGGCAGCTTCTCCAACCAGCCGTCACCGTCCGGTGCCGTCTCACCGAGCGCCCGCACCAGACGCTGCGGCGGTTCGAAAGCCATACGCGAGCAGTTCCTTTCCCCTACGCGTCACCCAGCAGGCGTCACCGTGGGCGTCGGCGTCGCCGAGGCGTCGGAAGCCCGTTCGGCGAGCCCTGGGAAGGCTACGCTCTCGCCGCGCCAGCGCACCGCCCGCACCGCCGCCTCCCGCACCGCCCCGGCGGCCGTCCGCCGCCGCTCGCCGTCGGTTGCCCGCACCAGGTCGGAGTACACCCCGGCCACCCGGTCCTCCAGCTCCGCGGCGAGCCGCACGGCGGAGGGCGAGTCCGTCACCGCGAAGGGCAGCGCGTACGCCGCCGAGGCCGCGACCGGCGTACCGCCCAGGTCCCGCACCTCCCGCGCCAGCGCGTCGCGCCGGGCCCGATGGGCGTCGTACGCCGACCGGGCCTCCGTCCGACGCCCCTCGCGGATCCGGCCGCCGACGACCCCGTACCCGTAGACGGCCGCGTGCTCCGCCGCCAGTGCCGCCTGGAAGGCCGCGAGCTGCGCCTTGACCGCCTTCTTCCCGTCATCGCTCACCGGGCACCCTCCGTCAGCAGATACGCGTGGGCCGCCCCGGCCGCCGCCACCGAGGCCAGCAGCCGGGCGGGTTCTCCCGGTACATCGAGGAGTGCCGCGGTGCGCCGGTCGGCGAGCGCGCGCTCGGCGGCGGCCAGCTCGACGAGGGCGTCCTGTTCGGTCGCGGGGACGGCGGTGCCGGACGGCGAGGCCGCGGGGGACGTCGTACTCGTCCCCGTACCCGCGCTCTCCTCGCTTCCGGCGTTCCCCGTGCTCGGCTGCGCCCCCGAACCTCCGAAGGCCACCGCGTGCCGTACGACCTCGGCCCGCAGCGGTGCCAGGCGCTCCGCGAGGGCCGGGTACGCGGCGATCACGGCGTCGTAGCGTTCCGCCAGGCCGGAGCTGTCCCGGGCCGCACGCGCGCGTACCCGCGCGGTCGCGGACATGCTGCCGCTGGTGTTCTCCTCGTCCTCGCCGGACCCGGCGGAGCAGCCCGTCAGCAGGGCGGCGCCGGCGGCCGAGGCGAGGAGGGTTCTTCTGCGCGGACCCGAGGGGGTGCGCGGTGGCGGGGGGTACGGCACGGCAGTCGTCCTCGAAGGCTCGTACGAATCCGCGGGCGGGAAGGGCGGCCCGCAGGTGATCACCGTACCCGCGCCCCCGCCCGGCACCCCTCACCGGCACCGCCCGTGTGTGCGAGGGCCGTCGACGGTCCGTACGTGGACGGCAACACACCCCGCGACCGGATACCCTTTGACCAGACACGCGACCTTCCCACAACAGCACACGCGGCCGAGGAGTCACCCGGATGAGCACCACCCAGAGCGAGAGGCTGCGAGAGCTCCTGGAGCCGCTCGTCAACTCCCAGGGACTGGATCTCGAAGAGATCGCGGTGGACTCCGTCGGACGCAAGCGTGTGCTGAGTGTCGTCGTCGACTCCGACACCGGGGCGGACCTGGACCAGATCGCCGATGTGAGCCGCGCGCTCTCGGCGAAGCTCGACGAGACCGACGCGATGGGCGCGGGCGAGTACACGCTCGAGGTCGGCACCCCGGGCGCCGAGCGCCTCCTGAAGGAACACCGCCACTACGTGCGTGCCGTGGGGCGGTTGGTGAAGTTCCAGCCGGTCGAGGGTGACGAGCTGGTCGCCAGGATCCTGGCGGTCGACGACGAGGGCCTCGACCTCGAAGTGCCCGGCGTGAAGGGCCGCAAGCCCACCAGCCGCAGACTCGCCTTCTCCGACATCGACAAGGCGCGCGTGCAGGTCGAGTTCAACCGCAAGGACAACGACAAGTCCGACGAGCAGTCCGACGCGAAGTCCGACGAGAAGGAAGAGGAGGCGTAGCCATGGACATCGACATGAGTGCCCTGCGGGGCTTGGTACGGGAGAAGGAGATCTCCTTCCCCCTGCTGGTCGAGGCGATCGAGTCGGCCCTCCTCATCGCCTACCACCGAACCGAGGGAAGCCGCCGCCACGCGCGCGTGGAGCTCGACCGCGAGACCGGTCACGTCACGGTGTGGGCGAAGGAGGACCCCGAGGACCTGGAGGAGGGGCAGGAGGCGCGCGAGTTCGACGACACCCCGTCCGACTTCGGCCGTATCGCCGCCACCACCGCCAAGCAGGTCATCCTGCAGCGGCTGCGCGACGCCGAGGACGACGCGACGCTCGGCGAGTACGCGGGCCGTGAGGGCGACATCGTCACGGGCGTGGTCCAGCAGGGCCGCGACCCGAAGAACGTGCTCGTCGACATCGGCAAGCTGGAGGCCATCCTGCCGGTGCAGGAGCAGGTGCCCGGCGAGACGTACCAGCACGGCATGCGGCTGCGGTCGTACGTGGTGCGGGTGGCGAAGGGTGTCCGCGGCCCGTCCGTGACGCTCTCCCGTACCCACCCCAACCTCGTGAAGAAGCTCTTCGCGCTGGAGGTGCCGGAGATCGCCGACGGGTCCGTCGAGATCTCCGCGATCGCCCGCGAGGCCGGCCACCGCACCAAGATCGCCGTCCGCTCCACCCGCTCCGGGCTCAATGCCAAGGGCGCGTGCATTGGCCCCATGGGCGGCCGGGTCCGCAATGTCATGGGCGAACTGAACGGCGAGAAGATCGACATCGTCGACTGGTCGGACGACCCGGCCGAGATGGTCGCCAACGCGCTCTCCCCGGCCCGGGTCTCCAAGGTCGAGGTGGTGGACCTCGCGGCCCGCTCCGCGCGCGTGACGGTGCCGGACTACCAGTTGTCGCTGGCCATCGGCAAGGAGGGCCAGAACGCCCGCCTCGCGGCCCGGCTGACCGGCTGGCGGATCGACATCCGGCCCGACACGGAGCAGCCCGAGGAATAGATCTGAGCCGTCGCTGGCTGAGATCACGACAACAACCGTTCGATTCTTGCCCCCAAGGGGTGAGGTCGGTGCGGGGAGGTAGACTTAAGAGTGTCTGGCCGGACGCGAGCCCGCGCATGCCCTGAGCGCACCTGTGTGGGGTGCCGGGAGCGAGCGGCCAAGAAGGACTTGCTGCGCATCGTGGCGGTCGAGGGCGAGTGCGTCCCCGATCATCGCGGTACGCTGCCCGGCCGGGGTGCCTATGTGCATCCCGCCCTGGTCTGTCTCGACCTGGCGGTACGCCGCCGGGCGTTCACGAGGGCGCTGCGCGCCCCGGGAGCGCTCGACACAAAGGCGTTGCGCCTCTACGTCGAGCAGGCAACACCGTAAGAGCGAGTCGTACGGAACCTCCGTGCGGCCCGGTATTCCGCGAGTTGGAAGTAGGTCGAGATTGCGATGAGCACTCGATGAGCACGCGATGAGTACGCCCATGAAGTAGCGACGGTCCGGACGCACCCGGACCTAAAAGGAGCGAAGTGGCTAAGGTCCGGGTATACGAACTCGCCAAGGAGTTCGGGGTCGAGAGCAAGGTCGTCATGGCCAAGCTCCAGGAACTCGGTGAATTCGTCCGTTCGGCGTCTTCGACCATCGAAGCGCCCGTCGTCCGTAAGTTGACGGACGCCCTCAATCAGGGCAACGGAGGCGGCAAGCCCGCTTCCGCGCGTAAGGCTGCCCCGGCGAAGCCGGGCGCCCCCTCTCCGGCGCAGGCTGCCCGTCCGGCCGCCCCGCGCCCGCCGGCCCCGAAGCCGGCCGTCGCCGAGCAGCCCGCGGCTCCCGCCGCGCCGGCTTCCTCCGGCACTCGTCCCACTCCGGGCCCGCGGCCCGCGCCGCGACCGGCTCCGGCCTCTCCGGCGCCCACGGCGCCCGAGTTCACCGCGCCTCCGGCGGCTCCCGCGGCCCCGGCCGCGCCCGCCGCTTCGTCGGCCCCCGCACCCGCCGCCGGTCCCCGTCCGGGCGCTCCGCGTCCGGCCGGCCAGGCTCCGCGTCCGGGTTCCCGCCCGAGCGGTCCCGGCCAGGACCGTGGTGAGCGCGGTGGCGACCGCGGCCAGGGCGCCCGTCCCGGCGCTCCGCGTCCGGGTGGCCAGGGCGCACGTCCCGGTGCTCGTCCGGCCGGTCCCCGTCCGGGCAACAACCCCTTCACCTCCGGTGGCTCCACCGGCATGGCGCGCCCCGGTGCGCCGCGTCCCGGTGGCGCCCCGCGTCCCGGCGGCCAGGACCGCCCGGGTGGTGCTCCCGGCGGCGCTCCGCGTCCGCAGGGTGCCGGTCAGGGCGGTCCCCGTCCCCAGGGTGCTTCGGGCGGTCCCCGTCCCGGCGCTCCGGGTGGCGCGCGTCCGACCCCGGGCGGCATGCCCCGTCCGCAGGGCGGCGCTCCGCGTCCGGGCGGTGGCCCCGGTGGCAACCGTCCGAACCCGGGCATGATGCCGCAGCGTCCCGCTGCGGGTAACCCGCGTCCCGGTGGCGGCCCCGGTGGCCGTGGTCCCGGCGGTGGCGGCGGTCGTCCCGGCGGTCCCGGTGGCGGCGGCGGTCGTCCCGGTGGCGGCGGTTTCGCCGGTCGTCCCGGTGGTGGCGGCGGCGGTTTCGCCGGTCGTCCCGCGGGTCCCGGTGGCGGTGGCGGCGGTTTCGCCGGCCGTCCGGGTGCTCCCGCCGGTGGCGGCGGTGGCCGTCCCGGCTTCGGTGGTCGTCCCGGTGGTCCGGGTGGCCGTGGTGGCACACAGGGCGCCTTCGGTCGTCCCGGTGGTCCCGCGCGTCGCGGTCGCAAGTCGAAGCGGCAGAGGCGCCAGGAGTACGAGGCCATGCAGGCCCCGTCGGTCGGCGGTGTGATGCTGCCTCGTGGCAACGGACAGTCCGTCCGTCTGTCGCGCGGTGCGTCCCTCACCGACTTCGCCGAGAAGATCAACGCCAACCCGGCGTCGCTGGTCGGCGTGATGATGAACCTCGGCGAGATGGTCACTGCCACGCAGTCCGTCTCCGACGAGACGCTGAAGCTCCTCGCGGACGAGATGAACTTCGTCCTCGAGATCGTCAGCCCCGAGGAGGAGGACCGCGAGCTGCTCGAGTCCTTCGACATCGAGTTCGGCGAGGACGAGGGCGACGAGGACGACCTCGTGGTCCGTCCGCCGGTCGTGACCGTCATGGGTCACGTCGACCACGGTAAGACCCGACTGCTGGACACCATCCGCAAGACGAACGTCGTCGCGGGCGAGGCCGGCGGTATCACGCAGCACATCGGTGCGTACCAGGTCGCGACCGAGGTCAACGGCGAAGAGCGTCGCATCACCTTCATCGACACCCCGGGTCACGAGGCGTTCACCGCCATGCGTGCCCGTGGTGCCAAGTCGACCGACATCGCGATCCTCGTGGTGGCGGCCAACGACGGTGTGATGCCCCAGACGATCGAGGCGTTGAACCACGCCAAGGCGGCCGACGTGCCGATCGTGGTCGCGGTCAACAAGATCGACGTCGAAGGTGCCGACCCGACCAAGGTGCGCGGTCAGCTCACCGAGTTCGGTCTGGTGGCCGAGGAGTACGGCGGCGACACGATGTTCGTCGACATCTCCGCCAAGCAGGGCCTCAACATCGAGAGCCTGCTGGAGGCCGTGATCCTGACCGCGGACGCCTCGCTCGACCTGCGGGCCAACCCGGAGCAGGACGCGCAGGGCATCGCGATCGAGTCCCACCTCGACAAGGGCCGCGGCGCCGTCTCGACGGTCCTGGTCCAGCGCGGCACGCTGCGCATCGGCGACACGATGGTGGTCGGCGACGCGTACGGCCGTGTCCGGGCGATGCTCGACGACAACGGCAACAACGTCGAGGAAGCGACTCCGTCGACCCCCGTCCTGGTCCTGGGTCTCACCAACGTCCCGGGCGCCGGCGACAACTTCCTCGTCGTCGACGAGGACCGCACGGCACGTCAGATCGCCGAGAAGCGCGCGGCGCGCGAGCGCAACGCCAACTTCGCCCGGCGCGGAGTCCGGTTCTCCCTGGAGAACCTGGACGAGGCCCTCAAGGCCGGTCTGGTGCAGGAACTCAACCTCATCATCAAGGGCGACGCGTCCGGTTCGGTGGAGGCTCTCGAGTCCTCGCTGCTCCAGCTCGACGTCGGCGAAGAGGTCGACATCCGCGTCCTGCACCGCGGCGTGGGTGCGGTCACCGAGTCGGACATCGACCTGGCGACCGGCTCCGACGCGATCGTCATCGGCTTCAACGTCCGCGCCGCGGGCCGAGCGGCGCAGATGGCGGAGCGCGAGGGCGTCGACGTCCGGTACTACTCGGTGATCTACCAGGCCATCGAGGAGATCGAGGCGGCCCTGAAGGGCATGCTCAAGCCGGAGTACGAGGAGGTCGAGCTCGGCACGGCGGAGATCCGCGAGGTCTTCAAGTCGTCCAAGCTGGGCAACATCGCCGGTGTCCTGGTCCGGTCCGGAGAGGTCAAGCGCAACACCAAGGCGCGCCTCGTCCGCGACGGCAAGGTCATCGCGGAGAGCCTCAACATCTCCGGGCTGCGTCGCTTCAAGGACGACGTCACCGAGATCCGCGAAGGGTTCGAGGGCGGTATCAACCTCGGCAACTTCAACGACATCAAGGTCGACGACGTCATCGCGACGTACGAGATGCGCGAGAAGCCGCGCGTCTGATCGGCACAGCACGCGATCGGGGCCGGTCGGCGGAGAGAATATTTCCGTCGATCGGCCCCGGCCGTTGCGTGTACGGTTCCGGTATCGGCGCCCAGGAAGGCGCCCATACCCCGAACCGGCGGGACATCCGGGCACACATGTATGTGGGGACTCTGTCCTTCGATCTGCTCCTCGGCGACGTCCACTCGCTGAAGGAGAAACGCTCTCTCGTCCGTCCGATCGTGGCCGAGCTCCAGCGCAAGTACGCGGTGAGCGCGGCGGAGACGGGCAGCCAGGACCTCCACCGCAGGGCCGAGATCGGGCTCGCGGTGGTCTCCGGGGACACGGGACACCTCACCGACGTACTGGACCGCTGTGAACGGCTGGTCGCCGGGCGGCCCGAGGTGGAACTGCTCTCGGTTCGACGCAGGCTCCACAGCGACGAAGACTGAAGCAAGCAGCACGACGTAGTTACTAAGGAGACGGACCAGTGGCCGACAACGCGCGTGCCAAGAGGCTGGCGGACCTCATCCGAGAGGTGGTGGCCCAGAAGCTGCAGCGCGGGATCAAGGACCCGCGGCTCGGCTCGCACGTCACCATCACGGACACCCGGGTCACCGGGGACCTGAGGGAGGCGACCGTCTTCTACACCGTGTACGGGGACGACGAGCAGCGGGCCGAGGCGGCAGCCGGTCTGGAGAGCGCCAAGGGCATCCTGCGCTCCGCGGTGGGTGCCGCGGCCGGCGTGAAGTTCACGCCGACGCTCGCCTTCGTCGCGGACGCCCTGCCGGACAACGCCAAGACCATCGAGGACCTCCTCGACCGGGCCCGGCAGTCCGACGAGAAGGTCCGCGAGGTCTCGGCGGGCGCCGCGTACGCCGGTGACGCCGACCCGTACAAGAAGCCGGGCGAGGACGACGAGGACGACGCCGCCGAATGACCGAGAAGATCCGGACGCCCGACGGCCTTGTCATCGTGGACAAGCCGTCGGGCTTCACCTCGCACGACGTGGTCGCCAAGATGCGGGGCATCGCCCGCACCCGCCGCGTCGGGCACGCGGGAACGCTCGACCCCATGGCGACGGGCGTGCTCGTCCTCGGAGTCGAGAAGGCGACAAAGCTCCTCGGCCATCTCGCGCTGACGGAGAAGGAGTACCTGGGCACGATCCGGCTCGGGCAGACGACGGTCACGGACGACGCCGAGGGCGAGATCACGGGGTCGGTCGACGCCTCGAAGGTCACCCGCGAGGCCGTCGACGCCGGGATCGCCGAGCTGAGCGGCGAGATCATGCAGGTGCCGTCCAAGGTCAGCGCCATCAAGATCGACGGCGTGCGCTCCTACAAGCGGGCCCGTGACGGCGAGGACTTCGAGATCCCGGCCCGCCCGGTCACCATCTCGTCCTTCGAGGTGTACGACGTCCGGGAGGCCGTCGCCGAGGACGGCACCCCCGTCCTCGACCTGATCGTCTCCGTCGTCTGCTCCTCCGGCACCTACATCCGCGCCCTCGCCCGCGACCTGGGCGCAGGGCTCGGCGTCGGCGGCCATCTGACCGCCCTGCGCCGCACCCGCGTCGGCCCCTACAAGCTGGACACCGCGAGGACGCTGGACCAGCTCCAGCAGGAGCTGACCGTGCTGCCGCTCGCCGAGGCGGCCGCGGCCGCGTTCCCGCGCTGGGACGTGGACGCGAGGAGGGCCCGGCTGCTCACCAACGGCGTACGGCTGGACCTGCCCGAGGAGTACGCCGGGCGGGGCGCCGTCGCCGTCTTCGACCCCGCGGGCACCTTCCTCGCGCTGGTGGAGGACCACAAGGGCAAGGCGAAGAGCCTGGCCGTCTTCGGCTGAGGCACGGCCGGGCCGGCCCGCCCGGCCCGCCCGTGGAGCGGCGATCACGGGGTCGAAATGTGCCGCCGCTCCACGGTCCCCCTCGGTTCCCCCACCCCTAGGGTGTATCCATCGGCCCCTTCCTATTCACCCGTCCGGGCAGGCGCTCGGAGTGAACCGAGGGAGCGGAAGGGGGCGCTTTCGACACGCGATCTGTCCCGCCGATCACCCCGCGCCTACCGTCGAATACAGGGCACAGGTGTACGGCGGGGAGGTCGATCATGGCGGGACGGGGCCCGCGGCCGGCAGCACGCGACAAGGCCCACGAGACGGCACGCGACAGGGCCCACGAGACGGCACGCGACAGGGCCCACGTCGAGGAGTCGGCGCCGGGCGGCGACGACTCCCTGATCCGCGTCCGCGATCTCGCCGGACGCCCCCGCGGCACCGGCTTCCTGGCCGACCACCACGGCACGGTGATCACCAGTCACGAAGCGGTCGACGGCCTGTCCCGGCTGATCCTGTACGCCGCCGGCGACCGCAGCTGCCTGGTGACCGCGGACGCGGTAACCGCGCTGCCCGACCTGAACCTGGCCCTGGTCCGCACCGAGGGCCTCGGCGCGGACCCGCTGCCGGTCAGCACGCGGGACGGCATCGGGACCGGCGCGTACGTACGGATCGCCGCCGGCTGCTGGCGCGAGGCGCGGGTGCTGGGCACGACGTCCGTGACGTACACCGCGACCGACCGCTTCCATCTCCTCGACGACGCCCTGGAGTTGGCCATCGGCACCGCGGGCCGGGACGCCCTGCGGCTGGGCGGCGGGGCGGCCGGGGGACCGGTCCTCGACCCCGCGACCGGCGCCGTGATCGGCGTCCTCGGCACCGCCCTGCACAACGGCCACCGGGACGCCGGCTTCGCCGTGCCCCTGCGCCCCGACGCCGGCCCGCTCGCCGACCTGCTCACGGAGAACGCGGCCACCGTGCCCGCCTACGGCGCCGACCTCAACCTCGCCGGTGTCCTCGAACTGACGGCCACCTCGGTCGGCCAGGACGGCCCGCCGGGCACCCTCGCCGGATACGTCGGCCGCGCGGACGCCGACGCCCTCGGCTCGGTGGAACCGGTCGAACGGGCCGCCACGGCACGGGAGTTCGCCGCCTTCGAACAGGGCCCGGCCGCCGTCCTCGCTCTCGTCGGTGCCCCCGGCAGCGGCCGTACGACAGCACTCGCGACCCTCGCCGGCCGCCGCCACCGCGCTCCCGAACCGGCTCCCACGCTGTGGCTGCGCGGGGCGGATCTGCACGACGAGGACAGGTCGCTCGCGGACGCGGTGGCGCGGGCGCTGGCTCGGGCGGGGCGGATTGTGGCGGCGGCGGGGGAGGGGCCTTTCGGGGGTGTGGTGGGGGCGGGATCGGCTGCGGGGAAGGGGCCCTTCGGGGGTCTCGTGGGAGCGGGATCGGCCGCTGGGTGTTCCCGGAGCGACCGGGACGGCCGTGCTTCCGAGTCGGCTCCGGCCGGTGACCTCGGCGACATCACGCCCCACCGCCTGGCCCAGGTCGCCCGTGCGGCGGGCCGCCCCCTGCTGCTCCTCCTCGACGGCCCCGAAGAGATGCCGTCGGTCCTGGCGCATCGGCTGCGGGAGTGGACAAGTGGGACGGCGGAGTGGCTGGGGGAGACCGGAGCGCGGCTGGTGGTGGCGTGCCGGGCGGAGTACTGGGAGGGGGCGGGGGCGGAGTTTCCGGGGGAGGTGCTGCACCGGGTGGCGTTGCCCGAGGCGAGTGGCGGGGGCGATGAGGGAGGCGGGAACCACGCATCGCGACAGCCGTCGGCGGGCGCACGCCCTGACGATCTTCTCGCCGACGACAGCCCACGGCGCCTCCCGCCCTGCGTCCGCCTCGACGACCTCACCCCCGACGAAGCCGAGCGCGCTCGCGCCCATCACGGCATCCCGGAAGGTGTCCTGGACGAGCCCGACGCCCGGCACCCCCTCACCCTCCGCTTGCTCTCCGAGGTTCGCGCCGCTCTCCCCGACGCCCCGCACGCACGCGTGGACCGCGACGAGGTCTTCTCGGCCTACCTGGACCTGATGTGCCTGCGCATCGCCGTCCGGCTGGCCGCCGAGAACGGCCTGCGCGGGACCGCCGTACGCCGGCTCGCCGCCAGGGTCTCCGGGCAGGTGCACGAGGCGGCGCGGCGCAGTCTCGGGCCGGGGCAGGGGGAGTTGGACCGACAGTCGTTCGAGGCGGTGTTTCCTTGGGGTCAGGCCCCCGCACGGCTCGGCGGCGGTAGCGGCTGGGCGTCCGCCGTCCTCACCGAAGGCCTCCTCGTGCCGGCCGGCGGCGGCTACCGGTTCGCCCACGAGGAGCTCGCCGACTGGATCCAGGGCGTCCACCTCGACCTCGACGAAGCCCTGCGCGCCCTGGTCCACCGCCGCCGTACTCCGCGGAGCGACCGCCCCCTGCCCGTGCCGCACCACCGCATCGGCCCGGTCGTCGAGGCACTCCTCCTTCTGGCCCGGCAGCAAGGAGTGTCCCAACTCGCCCTACGCCTCGATGAATTGACCCACGCCCTGGAGGCCGACCCGGACTCGTGGTGGGCCGCCGCGCTCCTCACGGAGACCCTGACGCGGGTTCCGGACGCGACGCCGTATCTGGAGCCGTTGCGGTCGCTGGCGGAGCTGGTGGTGAGGATGCGGAGGAAGCACGGCAGCCGGGCCCTGACGCCCGCTTTCTGGACCGGCCTGCGCCTCCCGGACGACGACCGCTTCGACCTGCTCCGACGGCTCGTGCTCGCCGACGGACCACCGAAGGAAGGCAGTTCGGGCAACGGCCCGGGCACCGCGCCACGCTTCCTCGACGAGACCTCCCGGCTGCTCGCCGCCGACCCCACCGCCGTACAACCGCTGCTCACCCGCTGGTTCGACGACGACCGGCCGTTGCCCGCGACCCCGCACGCGAGCGTGGCCAAGGCGGCGCAGGCGTTGTTGCACACGCACCGGCATCTCGCCCTCGACGACCTGACCGAGGTGCTCGTCGAGAGTGCGCATCGGCGGGCGGACGAGTTGCTGGCCGTGCTGGCGGAGGACGAACCGTCGGCGGTGTGCCGGGCCGTGGACCGGTGGGCGCACGACGAGCGGCCCTCCCGGCGGGTCGCGGCGATCGCCTACGGGCTGCGCGCCGCCCCGCACGTACGGACCGAGGCCGACCGTGAACTCCTGCGCTACGCAGCCCAGTTCCTCCTCGCCCGCCCCGCCGACTGCACCCTGCACGGCGGCGCCCTCGCCCTCCTGGTCCGCGATCCACGCACGCGTGCCCGTCATCTCCCGCAGGCGCTGCGGCACTTCGCGGCCGGCGACCCGCACTTCCCGCCGAGCGCGCTGATCGCCGCCCTCACCACCCACCCCGAGCCGGTCCTGGACGCCTTCCGGGAACGGCTGCGCCGCGCGGACGCCGGACACGCGCTGCGCACCCTCGCCGACGTCACCACGCCCCCGCTGGCGCGCCGGGTCGCCGACCTCGTCCGCGAGGCCGTCGAGCAGCGCCCGGAGACGGCCGCCGACGTGGCCGCGTACGTAGACCGCTGTCTGGACCAGGGCCCGGCGGCCCGCGCCGTGCTGCAGCCGCTGGTCACCGGCCTGCTGGACGGCGGTCAGGAAGGCGTGCGGGCCGCGCTGGCGGCCGTACTCGCCGCCCCGGGCACCCCGGTCTCCCGCCCCCTGCGCCACGAACTCCTCGAATTCCTCCTGGCGCACGAACACGCACCGGCCGTCCTGGACGCCCTGCTGCACGCCACCGCCGTGCAGGACGGTGACGACGTGCGCGACCTCGTCCACCGCACCGGCCTCCTCCTGGTCCGCACCCCCGACGGCGCGGCCCGTTTCGACCGCGGCCTCGTCGACCTGGGCCGGCACGTGCCCGGCTTCGCGGCCCGGATGGCGGGCTGGATGACCGACACCCCGCAGGCCTGGGCCGCTGTGGTGGGCCCGAGCACCCGCCGCATGATCGAGAACCTGTCCGGCGTCCGCGTGCCCGCCTGAGCTCGCCCCCGCGCACATCGTCACGTGCATCGGGTCACAGCCCTGATGCCGATGCGGGCGGGCGGCGCCTGGCATGGCACCCTTAGACCTGCGTAACAGGTCGGTAGATACGGACACGGGTTCGAGGAGAGCGGTCACAGTGCAGCGCTGGCGTGGCTTGGAGGACATCCCCGAGGACTGGGGGCGCAGCGTCGTCACCATCGGTTCCTACGACGGAGTCCACCGCGGACACCAGCTGATCATCCGGCATGCCGTGGAACGCGCCCGTGAGCTGGGCGTTCCCTCCGTCGTCGTCACCTTCGACCCGCACCCCAGCGAGGTCGTCCGCCCCGGCAGCCACCCCCCGCTGCTCGCCCCGCACCACCGCCGCGCCGAACTCATGGCCGAGCTGGGCGTGGACGAGCTGCTGATCCTCCCCTTCACCACCGAGTTCTCGAAGCTCACGCCCGCCGATTTCGTCGTCAAGGTCCTGGTCGACAAGCTCCACGCCAAGGCAGTCGTCGAGGGACCGAACTTCCGCTTCGGCCACAAGGCCGCCGGAAACGTCGAGTTCCTGATCGAGCAGGGCAAGGTCTACGACTTCGAGGTCGAGGTCGTCGACCTGTTCGTGACCGGCGAGGCGGGCGGCGGCGAACCCTTCTCCTCCACCCTGACCCGGCGCCTGGTGGCCGAGGGCGACGTCGAGGGCGCCGCCGAGATCCTGGGCCGCCCGCACCGCGTGGAGGGCGTCGTCGTACGCGGCGCCCAGCGCGGCCGCGAGCTGGGCTTCCCGACGGCCAACGTCGAGACGCTGCCGCACACCGCCATCCCCGCCGACGGCGTCTACGCCGGCTGGCTGCACGTCGAGGGCGAGGCGATGCCGGCCGCGATCTCCGTCGGCACGAACCCGCAGTTCGACGGCACCGAGCGCACGGTCGAGGCGTACGCCATCGACCGTGTCGGCCTCGACCTGTACGGCCTGCACGTCGCCGTCGACTTCCTCGCCTTCGTCCGCGGCCAGGCGAAGTTCGCGTCCCTGGACGCGCTGCTCGTGCAGATGGCGGAGGACGTGAAGCGGTGCCGGGAGCTGATCTCGGCGGCGGAGTAGCCGTCCCTTGAGCGGAACGGAACTGGACTGAACGAACGCCGAAGGGCGGCCGGTGTCATAGAGACACCGGCCGCCCTTCGGCCGTTCGCGCTCGCCTACTGCTGCGGCGGGGGCGGAACCTGCCCGTCCGGCTGCTGCGGGTAGCCGTAACCGGCCTGCGGATACGGCTGTCCGGGCTGGGGCGGGTAGGGCTGCCCCGGCTGGGCGTACGGCTGACCGGGCTGCGGCGGCTGGGGCTGCTGCTGTTGCGGCGGGTACGGGCCCGGCTGGGCGGGAGCCTGCGGCCGGCCGGGGTGGACGGGAGGCTGCTGCTGCCCGGGGTGGGGCGGCTGGCCCTGCTGCGGATACGGCTGCTGCCCCGGAACCTGCTGGTACTGCTGTCCCGGCATCGGCGGGGCCGCGACCGGCGGCGGGTTCCCGTCGCTCGTCCAAAGGCCGTGCGCCTGCTGGTGGCGTACGAAGTCCTCGGCGACCATCGCCGCGAGGTTGAAGTACGACTCGCGCACCTTGGGCCGCATCATGTCGAGGTCGACCTCGGCACCGGCGGCGAGATGCTCGTCGAAGGGCACGACCACGACACCGCGGCAGCGCGTCTCGAAGTGCCTGACGATGTCGTCGACGTTGATCATCTTGCCGGTCTCGCGCACACCGGAGATGACGGTGAGGGAGCGCGAGACAAGGTCCGCGTACCCGTGCGCGGACAGCCAGTCCAGCGTCGTACTGGCGCTGCTCGCCCCGTCCACCGACGGCGTCGAGATGATGATGAGCTGGTCGGCGAGGTCGAGCACACCGCGCATGGCGCTGTAGAGCAGACCCGTGCCCGAGTCGGTGAGGATGACCGGGTACTGCCTGCCCAGCACGTCGATCGCGCGCCGGTAGTCCTCGTCGTTGAACGTGGTCGACACGGCCGGGTCGACGTCGTTGGCGATGATCTCCAGACCGGACGAGGCCTGGGACGTGAACCGCCTGATGTCCATATAGGAGTTGAGGTACGGGATCGCCTGGACGAGGTCACGGATGGTGGCCCCGGTCTCCCGGCGCACACGGCGGCCGAGCGTGCCGGCGTCCGGGTTGGCATCGATCGCGAGGATCTTGTCCTGCCGCTCGGTGGCGAGCGTCGAACCGAGCGCGGTGGTGGTCGTGGTCTTGCCGACCCCGCCCTTGAGGCTGATGACGGCGATCCGGTAGCAGGACAGCACGGGCGTCCGGATCAGCTCCAACTTCCGCTGCCGTTCGGCCTCTTCCTTCTTCCCGCCGATCTTGAACCGCGACGGCGCGGCTCCGGGCCGACCGCTCTTCGCCTTCTGCTTCTTGTTGTTGAGCAGCCGATCGGACGACAGCTCCACGGCGGCGGTGTAACCCAGCGGCGCGGCCCCGGGGTTGGTCATCTGCCGCTGATCGTGCTGGATCGGTTGCGGCCAGGACGTGCCGGTGCGGGGGTCGACGGGCGGTTGCTGGGGTTGCGGCGCGTGGGCCTGCGGAGGCTGCGGCGCGTGCGGGTCCTGGGGAGCGGGCTGGGCGGCTTGCGGGGGCTGAGGGGCGTGCGGGGCCTGGGGGTTGGGCTGCGGCTGGGCCTGCGGCGGGACGCCCAGGTGGGGCTGGCCCTGGGCGGCGGGCTGCTGCGGGAAGCCGTAACCGCCAGGAGGGTGTGGGGTGTTGGGAGTGTTGGGCACCGGGGGCTGGGGGAAGCCGTAACCGTTCGGCGGAGGTGCGTCGGCGGCCGGGGCCTGCGGTGCTGAGGGGGCCTGGGGCGCAGTGGGCGCAGGCGCGGGCGGGGCGGCCGCTGTGTTGGGAGCCGGCGGCTGCGGGAATCCGTAGCCGGCGGGGGGCGCGTCCGCAGGGGGCTGCGGTGCTGCGGGCGTCTGCGCGGGCGCTCCGGGGTGCGGGAAGCCGTAACCGTTCGGGGGTGCGTCGGCCGAGGCCTGCGGTGCGGTGGGCGCAGGCGCGGGCGGGGCGGCCGCTGTGTTGGGAGCCGGCGGTTGCGGGAATCCGTAGCCGGCGGGGGGCGCGTCGGTAGGGGGCTGCGGTGCTGCGGGCGCCTGCGCGGGCGCTCCGGGGTGCGGGAAGCCGTAACCGTTCGGGGGTGCGTCGGCCGAGGCCTGCGGTGCGGTGGGGGCAGGCGCGGGCGGGGCGGCTGCTGTGTTGGGAGCCGGCGGCTGGGGGAATCCGTAGCCGGCGGGGGGCGCGTCCGCGGGGGCCTGCGGTGCGGTGGCGGCCGGTGCGGGTGGCGTGTTGGGGCCGGCCGGCGGTTGCGGGAAGCCGTAGCCGTTCGGCGGAGGTACGTCGGCCGGGGTCTGCGGTGCCGCGGGGGCGCCGGGGTTCGGGAAGCCGTAGCCGCCAGGGGTGTTGGGCGGGGTCGGCTGTTGGGCCGGGGGCTGCTGCGGAGGCTGGTTCCAGGCCGCCGGGGCGGGCTGCGGGGCCTGCGGCTGGAACGGCGGCACGGGCGGCTGGGCCTGCGCGGCGGCCGGCTCCGGCTGCACGGGCGCGACCTGCTCCGGCTGCTGCGGCCGGCCCTGGGGCTGCGCGGGCCAATGGGCCGCCGGTGCGGGCGCGGCCAGTTGGTACGACGGCGGCAATGGCGGCAACCCGCTCTGCGGCGCCGGCGGGGGAGTCCAGACGGGCGGCCCGGTGGGCGGAGCGTCCTGCGGCTCTGGCTCCGCTGGCTCTGCCTGGGGAGCGTCGGCCTGCGGCTCCTCGTCCCGGGCGTGGTCCTGCGGCTCGTTGTTCTGGGGGGTGGCGTCTGCGCGTGCGGCTTCTTCTTCGTCTGCAACGCTCTCGTCAACGAGGTCTTCGCCTACGACGTCCTCGGTCACCGAGTCTGCGGCCACCGCGTCCTCGGTCTCCGCATCGCCAGTCACTGAGCCCGACGGCTCGGCGTCGGCAGGCGCGGTGTCCTGAGGTTCGACCTCCTCCGGCTCGACCTCGGTCTCCGTGGCAGCCTCGGGCTCGGTCTCCGGAGCGACCTCGGTCTCGACCTCGCCCTTCGCGTCCGGAGCGACCTCCGCGTCCACTTCGGGCTCGGCTGCGGCCTCCGCCTCGGTCTCCGCCCCGGCGTCAGCCGCCTCCGCTCCCTCCGGCTCAACCGCCGAAGGCTCCGCGACCTCGGGCTCGTCCTGTCCGTCGCTCGCAACGACCTCACCGGCACCCTCCGCCTCCTCGGCGGTGGCGGCGGCAGCGGCGCGCTCCTCGAAGTCCCGCTTCAGGGCGACAGGCGAGATGCGCATGGTCGCGCCGCTCTCCAGATCGCCGTTCCCGGGCTCGTCCCCGGAATCCGAGGCCACGTCCGAAGGACCCACGAGCGGCTGGACCCCGATGACGGGAACGTTCGGCACGGCCGTCGGAGAAGAGACGTCCGCGACCGGAACCGGAGTTGCCGCGGAAGCCGGCCCCGGCGCCTGCTGCAACCCTTGCTGCGACCCCTGCGGCTCGAACCCGCTCCCCGCCGGAAGCCTGGGCACCGACCCCGGCCCGCCGACCACCGGCGAGGCCGGAGTGACGGGCGGCGCGAACGGAGCCCCCGGCACAGGTGCGGGCGGCGCGGGGGGAGTGAAGGCACCCCCGGGCGCGGGCGCGGGAGGCGCCGGCGGCGTGAAGGGGGCCCCGGGCGCAGGCACAGGCGGCGCGGGCGGCGTGAACGGAGCCCCTGGAGCCGGAGCCGGAGAGGGCGCAGGAATGGAGGTCGGACCGCCGGAGGCACCCGGCTTGGGCGGCTGCGGCAGCGAATGAGCAGGCGGAGTCAGCCCTGGCAGCGCGGAGAAGTCCGCAGGAGAGAGTCCAACGGCCGGCGCACCGGAGTCCGCCCCCCGTCCAGGTACTTGCCCGGGTACTTGCCCAGGCACCTGCCCGGACCCCTGACCAGGAACCTGCCCCGGCCCATGACCGGGACCCTGCCCCTGCGCAGCTCCCTGCGCCTCCTGCGACCCCGAACCCGATCCGGCCCCTGAACTCGATCCCGCCCCTGAGCTCGATCCGGACCCTGAGCCCGATCCGGACCCCCCGGACGCGTTCTGCGTGTACCAGGCGGGCGGCGCGTAATCGATGGTGAACTCGCCTGTCGTCTCGACAGAGGACTCCGCGTCGGGCTGGTCATCGCCGGGTGTGGCCCAGCCCCCGCGGTTCCCGTCCCGATCGCTGCTCACAATTCCTCCTGGTGTGGTCGAGCACCCTCATGCCGTGCGGGGGCGACCATTTCGTGTCGTCCTTACGTTGTCCGAGGTAGTCCGATCCACCGGCTCTCCCCCTGGGACACCACCGCCCGGTCCACGGGTTCCGGTGACGCGCCCTCTCCCAGCCTAATCACCAGGGGCCCCACCTCGGCAGGCCCGTCCACCCCTGAGCGCCTTCCCGGTGCGTCACAACCAGCCCAGAAGTGCCGTACCGAGCCGCCGTATTGGTGAACAAACCGGGCACGATCCGCAAACGTGCCGGACAGGAATCGACACCGCGGTGCCTGCGCTTACACCCGAAGAGGCGTTCCCTGCAAGGGTGTTGAGGAAACGCCGTCCACCCCAGGGCCGAGCGCTCCACCAGGCGGCGGGCACAGTGGGGGCCACTCCGACCAGCCCCCGACGGAATCTGACCGAAAAAAAGGGGGGGCGGCACGCGTGCGTGCCGCCCCCCTCCTTCTCGCGATCGCCTACGCGCGCGTGGTTCACTCCGCGGGCAGGCCCCCGTTGCGCGTCGTCGGCTCCAGGTCGAACTCGCCGTCCCGCGCGCCGAGCACGAAGGCCCGCCACTCCGCCTCCGTGTACCGCAGCACGGTGTCCGGGTCGAGCGAGGACCGCATGGCGACCGCCCCGTCGGGAAGGTCGGCGATCTCGACCCGCTCCTCGTGCTCCTCGGTACCGGGCGCACTGCGCCACTCGACGCCGGAGATGTCGAGCGCGTACAACTCGTCCCGCTCCCGCTCCTTGCGCGCCTTGATCTGCTCTTCCGTCTCCGCCATGCCGCAGCGACCCCTTCCCGACGTGATCCGTGTGCCAACCTTAGTGACCTGGTACGCCCGCCTTCCGGGGTTCGCGGAGCTGGTAAGGGCGCCCACCGGCTCCTGGTACCCTGAGTGACGGCCGTTTGTGTCACGGCCTTCCGCCTGACGAGTCACCGAAGCTCCCCCGAGACTTAGACCGGGGGCACTCGAAGGCACACAGACCATGAGGAGTACGCGTGTCGCTCGACGCCGCCACGAAGAAGCAGATCATCGGTGAGTTCGGCCAGAAGGAGGGCGACACCGGCTCCCCCGAGGTCCAGGTCGCCATGCTCTCGCGCCGCATCTCGGACCTGACCGAGCACCTCAAGACCCACAAGCACGACCACCACTCCCGTCGTGGTCTGCTGATCCTGGTCGGTCAGCGCCGCCGGCTGCTGCAGTACCTGGCCAAGAAGGACATCCAGCGCTTCCGTGCGCTGGTCGACCGCCTGGGCATCCGTCGCGGTGCGGCGGGCGCCAAGTAGTACGCCGTGAAGGGGGCGGTTCCCGAAGCGATCGGGGACCGCTCCCTTCGCCGTTTGTGCCGCCGTACGTGCGGAAACGTGCGGAGTGTCACACCCGCTTTGTAGTGTGGTAGCACAACGCAACAGCACGAGGAGAAGTGCACCTCGCCGCCGCCGGTCCTCGGTAGTGGCTCCCGGGCAATGCGAACCCGGGTGCTTCGATCGAAGACCGGCCCGCACCAGACGGAGCGCTTCTCCGCTCATGTCCCCCCGCCATACGGGCGGGTAGGGACAAAAGACGAAAAGCAGACGAAAAGTAACGGAGAAAACGCTAGTGGAGAACGAGACCCACTACGCCGAGGCCGTCATTGACAACGGTTCCTTCGGCACCCGCACCATCCGCTTCGAGACGGGGCGCCTGGCCAAGCAGGCCGCCGGCTCCGCCGTGGCGTACCTGGACGACGACACCATGGTGCTGTCGGCCACCACCGCCTCCAAGAACCCCAAGGACCAGCTCGACTTCTTCCCCCTCACGGTGGACGTCGAGGAGCGGATGTACGCCGCCGGCAAGATCCCCGGCAGCTTCTTCCGCCGCGAGGGCCGTCCCTCCGAGGACGCCATCCTCACCTGTCGCCTGATCGACCGCCCGCTGCGCCCGTCCTTCAAGAAGGGCCTTCGCAACGAGATCCAGGTCGTCGCCACGATCATGGCGCTCAACCCCGACCACCTGTACGACGTCGTCGCGATCAACGCGGCCTCCGCGTCCACGCAGCTGGCCGGTCTGCCCTTCTCCGGCCCGATCGGCGGCGTCCGCGTCGCGCTGATCAACGGCCAGTGGGTCGCCTTCCCGACGCACACCGAGCTCGAGGACGCCGTCTTCGACATGGTCGTCGCCGGTCGCGTCCTGGAGGACGGCGACGTCGCCATCATGATGGTCGAGGCCGAGGCCACCGAGAAGACCATCCAGCTGGTCGCCGGTGGCGCCGAGGCGCCCACCGAGGAGGTCGTCGCCTCCGGTCTGGACGCCGCGAAGCCCTTCATCAAGGTGCTCTGCAAGGCCCAGGCCGACCTCGCCGCCAAGGCCGCCAAGCCCACCGGCGAGTTCCCGGTGTTCCTCGACTACCAGGACGACGTCCTGGAGGCGCTCACCGCCGCCGTCAAGGACGAGCTCTCCCAGGCGCTCACCATCGCGGGCAAGCAGGACCGCGAGGCCGAGCTGGACCGCGTCAAGGGTCTCGCCGCCGAGAAGCTGCTCCCGCAGTTCGAAGGCCGCGAGAAGGAGATCTCCGCCGCGTACCGCTCGCTGACCAAGTCCCTGGTCCGTGAGCGCGTCATCAAGGACAAGGTCCGCATCGACGGCCGCGGCGTCACGGACATCCGTACGCTCGCCGCCGAGGTCGAGGCCATCCCGCGCGTGCACGGTTCCGCGCTGTTCGAGCGTGGCGAGACCCAGATCCTGGGCGTCACCACCCTGAACATGCTCCGGATGGAGCAGCAGCTGGACACCCTCTCCCCGGTGACCCGCAAGCGCTACATGCACAACTACAACTTCCCGCCGTACTCCGTCGGTGAGACCGGCCGCGTCGGCTCCCCCAAGCGGCGCGAGATCGGCCACGGAGCGCTCGCCGAGCGTGCCCTGGTCCCGGTCCTGCCGACGCGCGAGGAGTTCCCCTACGCGATCCGTCAGGTGTCCGAGGCCCTCGGCTCCAACGGTTCGACGTCCATGGGCTCGGTCTGCGCCTCCACCATGTCGCTGCTGAACGCCGGTGTGCCCCTCAAGGCCCCCGTCGCCGGTATCGCCATGGGCCTGATCTCCCAGGAGATCAACGGCGAGACGCACTACGTCGCCCTCACCGACATCCTCGGTGCGGAGGACGCCTTCGGTGACATGGACTTCAAGGTCGCCGGCACCAAGGAGTTCGTGACCGCCCTCCAGCTCGACACCAAGCTGGACGGCATCCCGGCCTCCGTCCTGGCCGCGGCCCTCAAGCAGGCCCGTGACGCCCGCCTCCACATCCTCGACGTGATGATGGAAGCGATCGACACGCCGGACGAGATGTCCCCCAACGCCCCGCGGATCATCACCGTCAAGATCCCCGTGGACAAGATCGGCGAGGTCATCGGCCCGAAGGGCAAGATGATCAACCAGATCCAGGAGGACACCGGCGCCGAGATCACGATCGAGGACGACGGCACCATCTACATCGGTGCCCAGGTCGGCTCGCAGGCCGAGGCCGCCCGCGCCACGATCAACGGCATCGCCAACCCGACCATGCCGGAGGTCGGCGAGCGCTACCTGGGTACGGTCGTCAAGACCACCACCTTCGGTGCGTTCGTGTCGCTGCTGCCGGGCAAGGACGGTCTGCTGCACATCTCGCAGATCCGCAAGCTCGCCGGCGGCAAGCGCGTGGAGAACGTCGAGGACGTGCTCGGTGTGGGCGCCAAGGTCCAGGTCGAGATCGCCGAGATCGACTCCCGCGGCAAGCTCTCCCTGATCCCCGTGATCGAGGGCGAAGCGGACGACGACAAGAAGGACGACACCGACCAGTGACGTCGAGCAGCTCCACGGCGACGGCCCGCACCTCCTCGGAGGCGCGGGCCGTCGCCCGTACCCAAACCGTCATCGAGGGCACCAACGGCATCGGCACGGTCCGCAAGACCACCCTCCCGGGCGGCCTGCGCATCGTCACCGAGACGCTGCCCTCGGTGCGCTCCGCCACCTTCGGCATCTGGGCGCACGTCGGCTCCCGTGACGAGACGCCGTCGCTGAACGGCGCCACGCACTACCTGGAGCACCTGCTCTTCAAGGGCACCTCCAAGCGCAGTGCGCTGGACATCTCCTCCGCCATCGACGCCGTCGGCGGCGAGATGAACGCGTTCACCGCCAAGGAGTACACGTGCTACTACGCGCGCGTGCTCGACACCGACCTCCCCCTCGCCATCGACGTGGTCTGCGACATGCTCACGGGCTCGCTGATCCGCGAGGACGACGTGAACGTCGAGCGGGGCGCGATCCTCGAAGAGATCGCCATGACCGAGGACGACCCGGGCGACTGTGTGCACGACCTGTTCGCACACACGATGTTCGGCGACAACCCCCTCGGCCGCCCGGTCCTCGGCACGGTCGACACGGTCAACGCTCTCACCGCCGACCGCATCCGCCGCTTCTACAAGAAGCACTACGACCCGACCCACCTGGTGGTGGCGGCCGCGGGCAACATCGACCACAACAAGGTCGTACGCCAGGTCCGCGCCGCCTTCGAGAAGTCGGGCGCCTTCAAGAACGCCGACGCCGCGCCCATCGCCCCGCGCGACGGCCGACGCACCCTGCGCACCGCGGGCCGCGTCGAGCTGATCGGCCGCAAGACCGAACAGGCGCACGTCGTCCTCGGCATGCCCGGACTGGCCCGCACGGACGACCGCCGCTGGGCGCTCGGGGTCCTCAACACGGCCCTGGGCGGCGGCATGTCCTCCCGCCTGTTCCAGGAGGTCCGGGAGAAGCGCGGCCTGGCGTACAGCGTGTACTCGTACACGTCCGGCTTCGCCGACTGCGGACTCTTCGGCGTCTACGCCGGCTGTCGGCCCTCGCAGGTCCATGACGTACTGAAGATCTGCCGTGACGAGCTCGACCAGGTCGCCGAGCACGGTCTGTCCGACGACGAGATCGACCGCGCCATCGGCCAGCTCCGGGGCTCCACGGTCCTGGGTCTGGAGGACACGGGCGCGCTCATGAACCGTATCGGCAAGAGCGAGCTGTGCTGGGGCGACCAGATGTCCGTCGACGACATGCTGGCCCGGATCGCTTCGGTCACCCCGGACGACGTCCGCGCGGTCGCCCGCGACATCCTGGGACAGCGGCCCTCGCTGTCGGTCATCGGGCCGCTGAAGGACAAACAGGCGTCCCGTCTGCAGGAAGCTGTCGCCTGACACCCCTCCGGTTAGGAAGCAAGAACATGAGCAAGCTGCGCGTGGCCGTCCTCGGTGCCAAGGGCCGGATCGGTGCGGAGGCGGTACGGGCCGTCGAGGCGGCCGAGGACATGGAGCTGGTCGCCGCCCTCGGCCGCGGCGACAAGCTGGAGACGCTGGCGGACACCGGCGCCCAGGTAGCGGTCGAACTGACCACCCCCGCTTCGGTGATGGGCAACCTCGACTTCTGCGTACGGCACGGCATCCACGCGGTCGTCGGCACCACCGGCTGGACCGACGACCGCCTCGCGCACCTCAGGGACCTGCTCGCCCAGTCCCCGGAGACCGGCGTGCTGATCGCGCCGAACTTCTCCATCGGCGCCGTCCTCACCATGAAGTTCGCGCAGATCGCCGCGCCGTACTTCGAGTCGGTCGAGGTCATCGAACTGCACCACCCGAACAAGGTCGACGCCCCCAGCGGCACCGCTGCCCGCACCGCCCAGCTCATCGCCGAGGCCCGCGCCAAGGCCGGCTCCGCGCCCGCGCCGGACGCCACGGTGACCGCCCTGGACGGCGCGCGCGGCGCCAGTGTGGACGGCGTCCCGGTGCACTCGATCCGCCTTCGGGGCCTCCTCGCCCACCAGGAGGTCCTGCTCGGCGGTGAGGGCGAGACGCTGACGATCCGCCACGACTCCCTTCACCACAGCAGCTTCATGCCGGGCATCCTGCTCGGCGCACGCCGCGTGGTGACCACGCCGGGCCTCACCTTCGGCCTGGAACACTTCCTGGACCTGGGCTGACCACCGCCATGCGAGCCAAGCTCACCTACGCCGTCACGGCCGCCGTCCTGGTCTTCTACTTCGTCCTGGTCGGCAGCCGCGGCGTCATGCTGATCCAGTCCGGCACACTCCTCACCGTCACCTTCGGCGTGGCGGTGCTGATCCTTCCGGTGATCGGCCTGTGGTTCCTGTGGAAGAACACCCAGTTCGTCCGCAGGGCCAACGCGCTGGCCGCCGAACTCGACGCCGAGGGCGGCCTGCCCGTCGACGAACTGGTGCGCACGCCCGGCGGCCGCATCGACCGCGACTCGGCCGACGAGGTCTTCGCCAAGCGCAGGGCCGAGACGGAGGCCGCCCCAGACGACTGGCGCAGCTGGTTCCGGCTGGCCGTCGCCTACCACGACGCCCGCGACACCCCGCGCGCCCGCAAGGCGATGCAGCGCGCGATCGCCCTCCACGACGGCAGGACCATCGAGGCCTGACCGCGCATTCGGCAGACGCCCGCGCTCCGGTACGCCGAAGGGGCCGCCCCGCACCAACTGCGGGCCAGCCCCTTCGACTTGCGTACAGGCGTGGGTGTCAGCTCCGCCGGTTCTCCGCGGCCCAGGCCTCGATGGTGTCCGCCGCACGGTCGAACGACCCCGTGCGCGCGAGGAAGTCGGCGTTGTGCGTCGTCAACAGCACCGGCGCGTCCTCCGGGCCGCGGTCCTTGCGTACGAGGACCAGTGCCTGCCCCTGCACGGTCCGGGGCAACCCGAGCCAGCGCACCGGCTGTTGGACCGTCCGCACGGCGACGACCCGGTCCCAGGGCGTGGTCCGCGTGCCGAAGAAGCCCACCCGGCGCACCCCGTGCGCGCTGACCCACACGCCCACGCGCAGCAGCCGCAGCGAACAGAGGATGACGGCGAGCGCGATCGCGAGGATCACGCCGGCGTCGGACGGCGACGTGGTGAGCGCCAGGATGACCGCGGAGAACAGCACGAACGAGGCGAGCAGCAGCCAGAGGGCCGCCATGCCGACGCGCCAGGGTCCGGGACGGTAGGGCCGCCGCCAGCGGTCGCGGTCGTCGAACGGCAGCGCGATGTCGTCCGCCGTCTCGAAGGTTCGGTCGGCCGTCAGGAAGGGCAGGGGCACGGCTGGTCCTCACTCAATCCATGCATGGGCTGTGCCCGGTGAGGTTATCCGGCTGTGTCCGCGCTCACCACCTGTGGGGTCCGGATGGAGTCAGCGCCCCTGGGAGGCCTGAGACTGCTGGGCCGGCGTGGAGGTGGGGGTGGACAGCGCCGGCATGCCGAGGATCAGCGAACCCGCTATCCCGGCGACGATCGTGAGCCCCAGCAGCCAGCGCCCGGCCCTCTGGCCGAGAGACGCCTTCTCCCGGGGCGGCGGGGCGACGTTGCTGCGGAAACTGTCGGCTTCGGCGAGGAAGGCGAACGGGACGGGTTCGCGCCGACTGAACATCAGAGGTACTTCTCCCTTCGGGGTCGAACGAATCACTGTCATCAGGTCAGACGAGCGAATGCCTCAAGAGGTGCCCGGTTTCACCGAATTCACAGAATTTCGCCGCCGTATGTCGCGACCCGCCACCGAACGCCCGTTGTCAGTCCCGGGCCGTAGAGTGGGCGCCGCCCGAGAGCAGAGACGGAAGGACCCCGCGAGCCGTGACCGACACCCCCACCGACGACCACAAGCCCAGCTTCCGCAGCGACGTCACCGTCGAGTTGGTCAAGCACACCGCGTCCGACGCGGACGTGCTGTTCGCCGCCCGTGTCTCGACCATCGGCGAGCAGTCGCTGGACGAGATGGGCAAGGACCCGGAGCGCTCCAAGGGCCTGATCAACTACCTGATGCGGGACCGGCACGGCAGCCCCTTCGAGCACAACTCGATGACCTTCTTCATCAGCGCCCCGATCTTCGTCTTCCGCGAGTTCATGCGACACCGGGTGGGCTGGTGCGTCGCCGGTGACACGGAGATCACCCTCGTGAGCGAGGCGGGGAATCTGCGCCGCCGCTCGATCGAGGATCTCTACAAGCTGTGGCATCTCGGAGTGGAGGACCGGCTGCCGCATTCGGCGGGGGGCGTCACCTGGCACGCCCCCGCGCAGAAGTGGCTGGCACAGGTCCGCCGAGGCGAGACCAACCACTATCTCGGGCTGTACGACAACCGTGAGGCGGCGGACTCCGCCGTCGCGGAATTCCGGGAGCAGAACCCGTCCACCCGCCTGCGCAAGCTTGAATCCGTGCGGCGGAACCACGTCCGCTGTTACGACGAGGAGTCACTGACCGCGCAGCGTGCTCCCATCCTCGACGTCATCCAGTCGGGCATCAAGCCACTGATCAAGATCACCACCTCAGGCGGCAAGGTCCTGCGTTCCACGGTCGATCATGCGGTCCTCACCCCGGACGGATGGCGGAAGGCCGGTGAACTCACGGTCGGCGACGCGGTGATGACCGCCGGCACGGCGCCTGGGCCTTCGGAAAGGCCCGTCCCGCCGAGCCTCCGCCGTGGTGTGGGGGTCTGGACCTCGATGCAACGCGACCGACTGATCGGCGAGACCGACAGCTGCCATCTCTGCGGAGAGTCCTTTCCCCGCGAGCAGCTCGCGCTCGATCATGTCGTTCCCGTCGCCGAGGACCTGACCCGAGCGCTCGACGAGCGGAATCTGGCGCCCGCCTGTGAGCCCTGCCATGCGGCCAAGAGCGCGTCTGAACAGAAGCTCGCGCGCCGCGGAGGAAAGATCGCCGTGGCCGTGCCGGACCCGGTCGTCTCGATCGAGGACGACGGCGAGGAGATGACGTACGACCTGACCGTGGAAGGCCCTTGGCACAACTTCCTTGCGAACGGCATCGTCGTCCACAACTCGTACAACGAGGAGTCCGGCCGCTACAGGGAGCTCCAGCCGGTCTTCTACGTCCCCGGAGAGGACCGCAAGCTCGTTCAGCAGGGACGACCGGGCAAGTACGAGTTCGTGGCGGGCACCGAGGCGCAGCAGGAGATCGTGGAGCGCTCGATGCAGGAGTCATACATCCAGGCGTACGAGCGCTACCAGGAGATGCTCGCCGCCGGAGTCGCCCGCGAGGTCGCCCGGGCCGTCCTCCCCGTAGGCCTCTTCTCCTCGATGTACGCCACCTGCAACGCCCGCTCGCTGATGCACTTCCTCGGCCTGCGCACCCAGCACGAGCTGGCCAAGGTGCCGTCCTTCCCGCAGCGGGAGATCGAGATGGTCGGCGAGAAGATGGAGCAGGAGTGGGCCAGGCTCATGCCGCTCACCCACGCCGCCTTCAACACCAACGGCCGTGTCGCCCCGTAACCCGGCACACATGTACGGATCAGCCGTGCGAAGTGTCCGTATTGCGGCATTTGGAGAAGTTCATCTAGCCTGATCAAACGGACCCGGTACTGCTTGAACCCCCGAGCAGGCAGTACCGGGCTCCTCCTTTGTCCGGACTTATCCCGCACCCCAAGGGCAGACCCCGCATTGAGCAGCGAGTAGCGTGTTACCCATGGCTCCGACCTCCACTCCGCAGACCCCCTTCGGGAGGGTCCTCACCGCCATGGTCACGCCCTTCACGGCGGACGGCGCGCTCGACCTCGACGGCGCACAGCGGCTCGCCACCCACCTGGTGGACGCAGGCAACGACGGCCTGATCATCAACGGCACCACCGGTGAGTCCCCGACCACCAGCGACGCGGAGAAAACGGACCTCGTACGAGCGGTACTGGAGGCGGTCGGCGACCGCGCCCACGTGGTGGCCGGCGTCGGCACCAACAACACCCACCACAGCATCGAGCTGGCCCGCACCGCCGAGAAGACCGGCGCACACGGCCTCCTCGTCGTCACCCCGTACTACAACAAGCCCCCGCAGGAGGGCCTGTACCGGCACTTCACCGCCGTCGCCGACGCCACCGAGCTGCCGGTCATGCTCTACGACATCCCCGGCCGAAGCGGTGTCCCCATCACCACGGAGACCCTGGTCCGGTTGGCCGAACACCCGAGGATCGTCGCCAACAAGGACGCCAAGGGCGACCTCGGCCGCGCGAGCTGGGCCATCTCCCGCGCGGACCTCGCCTGGTACTCAGGCGACGACATGCTGAACCTGCCGCTGCTCTCCGTGGGCGCGGTCGGCTTCGTCTCGGTCGTCGGCCACGTGGTCACACCCGACCTGCGCGCCCTCGTCGACGCCTTCGTCTCGGGCGACGTACAGAAGGCCACGGAGATCCACCAGAAGCTGCTCCCGGTCTACACGGGCATGTTCCGCACCCAGGGCGTCATGACCACGAAGGCCGCGCTCACCCTCCAGGGACTGCCCGCCGGACCCCTGCGCGCACCGATGGTCGAGTGCACTTCGGAAGAGATCGAGCAGCTCAAGATCGATCTTGCCGCCGGCGGGGTACAGCTCTGACACCAGACTTCACAACTGAATAAGCGGGCCACCGATGCCTGCAATCCACAATGACAACTGCTACACGCACGAACGTCACGCGCGCCACGTGCCCATCGGTACGTGGCGCGTGTGGTGAGGAGAGTCTTTTGAGTCATCCGCATCCTGAACTCGGCCCGCCCCCGCAGCTCCCCGAAGGTGGCCTACGGGTCACCCCACTCGGCGGCCTCGGCGAGATCGGCCGAAACATGACGGTCTTCGAGTACGGAGGCCGCCTACTGATCGTCGACTGCGGAGTGCTCTTCCCCGAGGAGGAGCAGCCCGGAATCGACCTGATCCTGCCGGACTTCACGTCCATCCGGGACCGCCTCGACGACATCGAGGGCATCGTCCTGACCCATGGACACGAGGACCACATCGGCGGTGTCCCCTTCCTCCTGCGGGAGAAGCCGGACATCCCGCTGATCGGCTCCAAGCTGACCCTCGCCCTCATCGAGGCCAAGCTCCAGGAGCACCGCATCCGCCCCTACACCCTTGAGGTGTCGGAGGGGAACCGCGAGCGCGTGGGCCCCTTCGACTGCGAGTTCGTCGCGGTCAACCACTCCATCCCGGACGCGCTGGCGGTCGCCATCCGCACGCCGGCCGGCATGGTCGTCCACACGGGCGACTTCAAGATGGACCAGCTCCCGCTGGACAACCGCCTCACGGACCTGCACGCGTTCGCCCGGCTCAGCGAGGAGGGCATCGACCTGCTCCTCGCCGACTCCACGAACGCCGAGGTCCCCGGCTTCGTCCCGCCCGAGCGCGAGATCTCGAACGTGCTGCGCCAGGTCTTCGGCAGCGCCCGCAAGCGGATCATCGTGGCCAGCTTCGCCAGCCACGTCCACCGCATCCAGCAGATCCTGGACGCGGCCCACGAGTACGGCCGCCGGGTCGCCTTCGTCGGCCGCTCGATGGTCCGCAACATGGGCATCGCCCGTGACCTCGGCTATCTCAAGGTCCCACCGGGCCTGGTCGTCGACGTCAAGACACTCGACGACCTCCCGGACAGCGAGGTGGTCCTGGTCTGCACGGGCTCCCAGGGCGAACCGATGGCGGCCCTGTCTCGCATGGCCAACCGGGACCACCAGATCCGGATCGTCGACGGCGACACCGTGATCCTGGCGTCCTCCCTGATCCCCGGCAACGAGAACGCGGTCTACCGCGTGATCAACGGCCTCACCCGCTGGGGCGCGAACGTCATCCACAAGGGCAACGCCAAGGTGCACGTCTCGGGCCACGCGTCCGCCGGCGAGCTCCTGTACTTCTACAACATCTGCCGGCCGAAGAACCTGATGCCGGTCCACGGCGAATGGCGCCACCTACGGGCCAACGCCGAACTGGGCGCCCTCACCGGCGTCCCGCACGACCGGATCGTCATCGCCGAGGACGGCGTGGTCGTCGACCTCATCGAGGGCAAGGCGAAGATCTCCGGCAAGGTCCAGGCGGGATACGTCTACGTCGACGGCCTCTCCGTCGGCGATGTCGGCGAGCCGGCCCTGAAGGACCGCAAGATCCTCGGCGACGAGGGCATCATCTCGGTCTTCGTGGTCATCGACTCCTCGACCGGCAAGATCACGGCGGGCCCGCACATCCAGGCCCGCGGTTCGGGCATCGACGACTCCGTCTTCGGCGAGGTGACTCCGAGGATCTCGGAGGTGCTGGAGCGGTCGGCCCAGGACGGCGTGGTGGAGCCGCACCAGATGCAGCAGCTCATCCGCCGCACGCTCGGCAAGTGGGTCTCCGACACCTATCGGCGCAGGCCGATGATCCTCCCGGTGGTGGTGGAGGTCTGATCGCGTACGACCCCTCGTACGCGTGACCTTGGAGCGGGGGGGGGGGGGGGGGGGGGCGGGCCCCCCCCCCCCCCCGGTGGGGGTCGGGGCGGGGCGCGGGCCCCCGCCCGCCCCTGGTGAGGGGGCGGGCCCCGCGGCGGGGGGGAGGG